>DATGIZ010000034.1:125000-380092 GCA_035295465.1 Binatia bacterium
CCGCCCGGTCGGCAGCCTCCGGACCATGGAAGCGTGCGACCAGCTCGTGCGCCAGGGCCTTCTTCGCCTCCATCGGGTGCACGCCGCCCGCCCGCACGACCGCCAGCCGCGCCTCCCCCACACCGCTCAGCAGCTCGTAGTAGCGGAGCATCAGCGGGTCGCTGATCGACATCAGCTTACCGTACATCGTCTCCGGCGGTTCGGCGATTCCCACGTGATTTCCGAGACTCTTCGACATCTTGTTGACGCCGTCGAGCCCTTCGAGCAACGGGAGGACGAGGGCCACCTGTCCGACCCCTCCCGCGCCGCGCTGGAGGTCGCGGCCGACGAGCAGGTTGAACGTCTGATCGGTGCCGCCGAGCTCCAGGTCGGCCTCCACGGCCACCGAGTCGTAGCCCTGCAGGAGCGGATAGAGGAGCTCGTGCAGCCCGATCGGCGTGCCCCCCTGGTAGCGGCGCCGGAAATCGTCACGCTCGAGCATGCGCGCCACGGTCGCCTGCGCGGCGAGGTGGATCACGCCGTCGAGGCCGAGCCTGGCGAGCCACTCGCTGTTGCGCCGGACCTCGGTCCGCGCCCGGTCGAGGACCTTGAAGACCTGTGCCTCGTAGGTCCGGGCGTTGGCCTCGATCTCGGCCGGGGAAAGCGGCGGCCGCGTGGCGTTGCGCCCGCTCGGGTCACCGATGCGGGCGGTGAAGTCCCCGACGATCAGCACGCCCGTGTGCCCGAGGTCCTGCATCTGGCGCAGCTTCGTCAACGGAACCGTATGCCCCAGGTGGATGTCGGGCGCGGTCGGATCGACCCCGAGCTTCACCCGCAGCGGGCGACCCAGCTGCAGGCGGCTCGCCAGCTCCTCGTCCGGGATCACCGCGACGAGCCCCCGGCGGATGATCGCAAGCTGCTCCTCGATCGTCACGCAGCCACCCGCTCCTGGACGCGCTCGATCGCCGTGGCCCGCCCACTCGCGTCATCGACGTCGATCAGGGCGCCCTGCACCACCACCGGTCCCGACGCCACGTCGAAGCGCACCGGCATCTGGGTGAGAAACCGTTCGATCACCCGATCCGCCCGCACCCCGAGGATCGAGTCCTCGGGTCCGCACATACCGGCGTCGGTGAGGTAGGCCGTCCCCCCGGGCAGCACCGCCGGGTCGGCGGTCTGCACGTGCGTGTGGCTGCCGACGACCGCCGTGACCCGGCCGGCGAGAAACCGCCCCATCGCAACCTTCTCCGAAGTGGCCTCGCCGTGCATGTCGACGATCACCACCGTGGCCTCCTGCCGCACCAGGGGGAGTGCTTCCTCCACGCACCGAAACGGGCAGTCTGCCGGCCCCATGAAGACCCGGCCGATCAGGTTGACGACGCCCACCGCCGCGCCGCCGCGGTGCGGCCGGCGCACGGTCCAGCCCCGACCGGGCACGCCGGGCGGGAAGTTGAGCGGACGCAGCACGCGACCGTTCTCGCGCAGATAGGGCAGCAGCTCCCGGCTCCGCCACACGTGGTTCCCGGTCGTGATCACGTCGACGCCTGCGTCGAGCAGCTCTTCCGCGCAGCGCGGGTCGATCCCCTTCCCCGCCGAGGCGTTCTCGCCGTTGGCGACGACGAACTGCACGCCCGCCGTAGCGACCAGCCGCCGCACCACCTCCCCCAGAGCACGCCGCCCCGGGCGGCCGACCACGTCGCCGAGGAAGAGGACCCGCACGTCCCCCTCAGCGCGCCACGTCGCTCGCGCGCGTCTCGCGGATCACGGTCACCTTGATCTGGCCAGGATAGGTCAGCTCCTGCTCGATCTTGCGCGCAATGTCCCGGGCGAGCAGCCCAGCCTGATCGTCGGGAATCGTCCCCGGATCGACGATGATGCGCACCTCCCGTCCAGCCTGGATGGCGAAGGACTTCTCGACGCCGCGGAAGGAGTTGCTGATCCGCTCGAGATCCTCCAGCCGCTTCGCGTAGCTTTCGAGCACCTCCCGGCGCGCCCCAGGACGGGCCCCCGAGAGCGCGTCGGCCGCATCGACCAGCGGGGCGAGGATGGTCTCGGCCTTCACCTCCTCGTGGTGCGCCGCGATTGCGTTCACGATCTTTGCCGACTCCCCGTATTTCCGCGCGATCTCCCCGCCGATGATCGCGTGCGACCCTTCGACCTCGTGCGTGAGCGCCTTGCCGATGTCGTGCAGAAGGGCCGCCCGCCGGGCCTGCCGCTCGTTGAGTCCCAGCTCCGCGGCCAACGCGCCCGCGATGAACGCAGCCTCGATCGAATGCGTGAGCACGTTCTGAGCATAGCTGTAGCGATACTTGAGCATGCCCACCAGGCGCACCAGCTCGGGATGGATGCCATGGACACCGACTTCGAGCACGGCGCGCTGGCCCGCCTCGCGGATCGCGTCATCGAGCTCCTGCTCGGCCTTGCGCACCACCTCCTCGATGCGCGTGGGATGGATCCGCCCGTCGGAGACGAGCCGCTCGAGGGCGAGCCGCGCCAACTCGCGGCGGATCGGGTTGTGGCACGAGATCACCACGGCCTCCGGGGTGTCGTCGATGATCAGGTCGACGCCCGTCGCCGCCTCGATGGCCCGGATGTTGCGGCCTTCGCGCCCGATGATCCGCCCCTTCATATCGTCGCTCGGCAGGGCGACCACGGACACCGTCCGTTCCGCGACGAACTCCCCGGCCAGCCGTTCGATGGCGATCGAGACGATCTTCTTCGCCCGGCGGTCGGCCTCCTCTCGCGCCTCGCTCTCGATCTGCCGGATGACTTTCGCGGCGTCGTGCCGGGCCTCGTCGACCATCTGATCGAGCAGCTCCCGCTTGGCCTCCTCCCGGGTGAGCCCGGCCGCCTCCTCGAGCTTGCGTCGGACACCGTCGACGAGGCGGTCGTACTCCGCCCGACGATCCGCCAAGCCCTGCTCCTGCTGCTTGAGCCCCTCCTCGCGCCGCGCAAGCTCCCCTTCGCGCTGCGCCAGGTTCTCGAGCTTGTGGTCGATGCTCTCCTCTTTCTGCGCCACGCGCTTCTCGAGGCTCACGATCTCCCGGCGCTGATCGCGCGCCTCCCGCTCCCACTCGGCCCGTGCCTGGATCACCAGGTCCTTGGCCTGGAGCTGGGCCTCCTTGCGGATGACCTCGGCCTCCTTGCGCGCCTCCTCGACGATCCGTGCCGCAGTCTCCTGCGAGCTCGCCTCGAGCTCGGCCGTCCGCCGCCGGCGGCCGCGGTCGAACAGGGCCACGGTCGCCGCACCGCACGCGGCACCGAGGACGATCCAGAGCAGCGTGGTCATGTTGGCAGCTCCTTTCCAGAGGAAACGAGCAGGCGAGCCTCCGTGGCCACCGCGTCCATGCGGACGTCCCAGGCCTCCTCGGGTACGGCCTCCACCACCTGCAGCTCGAACGCCAAACCGACCCGGAGCGCGCGCGGATGTCGGACGAGGGCGCGGTCGTACCACCCGCGCCCCCGACCGAGCCGAGCCCCGCGCGCGTCGAAGGCCACGCCCGGCACCACGAAGACCACGTCGGGGGCGTCGTCCTCCAAAGCCGTCCCGCCCGGATACCCCGACACGAACGCCGGCCGAGATGCCGGGTCGGCCGGGTAGTACACGCGCTTGCCGAGGCGACTGGCCCAAGACACCACCGGCGCCGGGTCGGCCTCGCCTGCGAGAGGCCGATAGGCGACAACGGTCCCGGCGGACGCCACGGGGCTGAGGGCCGTCACCCGCGCACAGGCCGCCGCCGCCAGACGAGCCGCGGTATCAGCCGGCAGCATCGCCCGGGAGCGCAGCAGCCGCTGCCGCAGCAGGTTCTTCGTGTGCTCGAGGTCTCCCCCCATGCGATGGAAGCGCCGTCACGGGGAGAGCGACGAGTCGGGGAGGATCGTCTAGTGGTGCCTGGGCGTGCCGTTCGCGGGCGGCGCCAGACAATACGGGTACAAGCCCGGAGAGCTCATGCGCATCCACTCAGGTCACGCCGCGTGTCGGCGACCGGTTCCACTCGCACCCACCCCGCCTCGTCGTCTCCCAGATATCGGCATCCCCGCCGGGCAGGCTCGGTCTCGAGCGCCCGGACGAGGTTCGTATGGTCTTCTCGAATCGGCCTAGATCCTCCACGGCCCTGCGCTCATGCCCTCGTATGACATGCAAGCGTCGGACCGCCGCACTGTATGCTCCTACCGACGATTCTGCAACGCCGCGCCGTCGGCCTCCCGCGGCGCCGGCGCGAGCAACGCCTCGACGAACTCCCTGGCGTCGAACGCCCGCAGGTCGTGTGGCCCCTCCCCGACGCCCAGGTACCGGACGGGCACGCCGAGCTGCTGGCGCACAGCGAGAACGACCCCGCCGCGCGCGGTGCCGTCGAGCTTCGTCAGCACGACCCCGGTGGGCCGCACGATCTCGCCGAACGCACGCGCCTGGTTGAGGGCATTCTGACCCGTGGTGGCGTCCAGGACGAGCAGTGTCTCGTGGGGAGCGCCGACGACCTCGCGCGCGATGATGCGCCGCACCTTCCCCAGCTCCTCCATGAGGTTCTCGCGCGTGTGGAGCCGCCCGGCCGTATCGACCAGCACGACGTCCCGGCTGCGGGCCACCGCCGCTCGCATGCCGTCGAAGATCACCGCCGACGGCGAGGCGCCGGCCGCGTGCCGGACCAGATCCGCGCCGGTTCGCTCGGCCCACACGGCGAGCTGCTCGGCCGCCGCGGCCCGGAACGTGTCCGCCGCCACGATCAGCACGCGGCGCCCGGCCGCCGAGTGCAGGGCCGCGAGCTTTCCGACCGTCGTGGTCTTGCCCACGCCGTTGACGCCGGTCACCAGGATGACCCAGGGGCGAGCGGTCGGCTCCGGTGGCGGCTCGGCGGCGAGGAGCACCTCCATCTCGGCGGCGAGCGCCGCCCGGATGGCAGCGGCATCGGCCCGTTGGCCGAGCCGGGATCGGACCTGTCGGAGCAGCATGGTCGCCGTGGCCGTCCCGACGTCGGCGGCCACCAGCGCCTCCTCGACCTCGGCGAGGATCGCGTCGAGCGGGCGCACGCCGCGCTTAAGCGCGGCGTCGAGCTGCCCCGTGAGGCGCCCGCTGGTCGCCCGCAGCAGCTCGCCGATGGGCCGCGGCCTCCCTGCCGGGGCCCCGGTCGCCGGCGACGACGGCGGCCGGAGCCGGCGACGCCGCCACAGCAAGACCGCCACGCCGGCAGCTCCGGCGAGCCCCGCCGCGAGCAGCGCGACGGCTCCGGCGCCCATCGCGAGCCGCTATGCCGCCTCGCGCAGCCGCACCGCCACGACCTTCGACACCCCCGGCTGCTCCATCGTGATGCCGTAGAGCGTGTCGGCCACCTCCATGGTCCGCCGGTTGTGCGTGATCACGATGAACTGCGTGCGCTCGGCCATGTCGCGGATCAGCTGGTTGAACCGGCCGATGTTGGCCTCGTCGAGCGGTGCGTCCACCTCGTCGAGGACGCAGAACGGCGTGGGGCGGATCAGGAAGAGCGAGAGCACGAGCGCCGCCGCGGTCAGCGCCTTCTCACCCCCCGACAGCAGGCTGAGTCGGCTAAGCTGCTTGCCCGCCGGCTGGACGGCGACCTCCACGCCGGGCTCACCGTCCTCCTCGGCTTCGGTCAGCTCGAGCCGCGCGGCGCCCCCGGGGAAGAGCTTGGGGAACACCTCGCCGAGCTTGGCGTTGGCGGCAGCAAAGGTCTCCTCGAAGCGCTCCCGGGATGCACGAGTGAGCTTGGTGATGGTGCGGCGGAGGTCGTCGAGCGAACGCTCGAGATCGTCGCGCTGCGCGCCGAGGAAGCCGTAGCGTGCCACCACCTCCTCGAGCTCCCGAACCGCCGCGGGGTTGACGTCACCGAGATGGGCGAGCCGGCTCCGAAGTCCCTCGACTCGGGTCGCCCGCTCCTCGGGATCGCCCTCCTCCACGACGACCGCGGCGAGCGCGTCGAGGCCGAGCTCGTAACGCTCGGCGAGCTGGGTCGCAAGGTGCTCGAGCGCCATCCGCCGCTCGGCGGCAGCGACCTCGAGCGCGCCGCGCTCGTCGCGCAGCGTCGTGAGTCGCGTCCGCGCCTCCCGCTCGGCCCGGTCGTCGGTGGAGAGGGCGGCGTCGGCGTCCATGATCCCCGCGCGCACCCGGTCCCTTTCGAGGACCAGGTCCGCCCCGCGCTCCTCGGCCGCCGCCCGGGCCACGAGCGCGGTCGCCGCTTCGGCATCCGCCGCCGCGGCGCCCGCGGCCGCCACCGCCGCCTCGTCCGCCGCCGCGTGTTCCCGCGCCTCGATCTCCCCCAGATCGGTCCGGCACCGCTCGACCGCCGCGACCGCCGCCCGACGGCGCTCGCCGGCTGCCGCCGCCGCGACCGCCGCAGCGGTGCGCTCCCGCTCGGCGCGGACGCAGTCCTCCCGCCAGTGCGCCAGCACCTCCTGCCGCGCCGCGAGCTCCGCTCGCCGTTGCGCCTCCGACGCCTCGGCCTGCGCAAGCCGCTGCTCGACGGCCGTCAGCTCCTCGGCCGCCTGGTCGTCGGCACCGGCGATCCCGCCCGCCTCGAGGGCCCATGCCTCGAGCTCGGCGGTCACCCGCGCGCGCTCCTCGTCGAGCCGCTCGCGGTCCTTCTCGGCCGCCACCTGCGCCAGGCGCAGGGCCTGCAGCCGGTCCTCGCAGGTCGCGAGCGCCGCCGCGGCGGCGGCCGCGCGCGCCCGAACCGCCTCCGCGGCCACGCTCGCCTGGTTCACCTCGCGCTCACCCGCCGCCAGCGCCGTTTCGAGCTCACGCAGCTCGCGCGCCCTCGCCAGCAGCAGCTCCTCCAGCGGCGGCTCGCTGCCGCCGGTGACCGCCCCCAGGGGATCGAGCGCCTCGCCGGCGAGCGTGACCACGGTGACGCCGTGGCTCGCCTCACGCCACAGCCGCAGCGCCTCGTCGAGATCGTCCGCCAGCAGGACCTGGCCCAGCACCGCCTCGGCCAGCGCCCAGTGGTCGGTGTCCACCTCGATCTGATCGAGCAGCCGGCGTCCGGTCGGCACGATTGCCGGTGCCCGGCGCACGGCCTCCCGAGGGAGCACGCTTGCGCTGCCCGCCGCCGCGTCGCGGAGCCAGCGCACGGCGGCCACGGCCGCCGCCGTGTCGGGAACGACCACTTGGCGCAGCCGCGCACCGAGCGCCGCCGCCACGGCGCGCTCGAGGGCGGCTGGGACGCGCAGCACGCCGGCGAGCAGGGTGACGCCCGGCTCGCGCCGCCCGAGCAACGAGGAAACGCCTCGCGTGCAGCCCTCGTGGCGGGCCTGGAGCTCCCGCAGCGAATCGGCGCGCGAGCGAAGCTGCGTGTACGCGGCACGCGCCGCCTCGAGGCTCGCCGCGGCGGCCATCGCTTCCCCTTCGAGCGCCGCCTGCTCGTCGGCGAGCGCCGCTCGCCGGCGCGTGATCTCCGCCCGCTCGCCTTCCAACCGCGCCGATTCCGCGCGGGCGGCCTCGGCCGCGAGCTCGTTGCCGTGGAGGCGCTCGCCGAGCCGCCGGCGCTCCTCGTCGAGCTTGCGCCTGCGCCCCTCGAGCTCGTCGCGCCGCCGGCGCAGCGCATCGCCGAGGTTGCGCAGCCGCGCCGCCTCGGCGAGCGCATCGACGAGCGCGTCCTTCGCCGCCTCCGCCTCGCCCTCGAGCGGTGCGCCGGCCGCGGCCAGCTCGGCGAGCCGGCCCTCGGCCGCGGCGCGCGCGGCCTCAGCCTCCGCCTGCGCCGCGGCCAGCCCCTCGAGGTCGGCCGACAGCCGGGCGAGCTCCCCGCCGAGCGCGGCCCGCCGCCCGGCGAGCGCGCCCGCCTCCACGCGCGCTTGCGCGGCACGCTCCGCCAGCTCCGCCCGCCGCGCTGCGAGCGCCGCCGCTCGCACCTGCGCCTCGCCCGCTGCGACGCGCTGCTCGCCGAGCTCCGCTTCGATCGCCCGCAGGCGTTCCTCGTCGGCGAGCCGGCGGGCCCGCGCCGCGCTGCTCTCCGTTTCCGCCCTGCGCACGTCCTCCTGCAACGCCGCCTCCTCGCCCTGAATGGCACCGAGGCGCTCCTGAAGGCGCCCGAGCTCGGCAACCCAGGCGCGCTCCCGCGCGGCGAGCACCTGGAGATCGAGCACCCGCAGCTCCTCCCTGAGGCGGTGGTACTGCTCCGCCCGCCGGGCCTGACGCTCAAGCGACGCCCGCTGCCGCTCGAGCTCGCGCAGGACGTCCTGCACGCGCACGAGGTTCTCCCGCGTCCGCTCCATCTTCCGCTCGGCGGCGAGCTTGCGGTGCCGGAAGCGCGTCACGCCGGCCGCCTCCTCGATGAACAGGCGCAGCTCCTCGGGCTTGGCGTTGACGATCTTCTCGATCTGGCCCTGCTCGATGATCGCGTAAGCCCGCGCTCCGACCCCCGTGCCGAGGAAGAGCTCCGTGATGTCCTTCAGCCGGCACGGCACCCGGTTGATGAAGTACTCCGACTCCCCCGAGCGGAAATAGCGGCGGGTGACCAGCACTTCGCTCGCCCGGGCGAGCTCGGCCGGCAACGCGTCCCCGGTCTCCTCGTCCGATCCGTCGGAGCGCGCCTGCAGGAGGTCGGCCTCGTCGCGCTCGAGGAGCAGCGAGACCTCCGCCATGCCGAGCGGCCCGTTGTCCGCGTTGCCGTTGCAGATGACGTCCTCCATGACGTCGCCGCGCAGATGCTTCGGGCTCTGCTCGCCGATGACCCAACGGAGCGCGTCGACGATGTTCGACTTCCCGCATCCGTTGGGTCCCACGACGGCGCTCACGCCGAGCGGCAGCTCGAGCACCGTCCGGTCCATGAAGGACTTGAATCCGTTCAGCTCGATCTGCCTGATCCGCATCCCCCACCCCCTCCCGGCTCCACCGCGTCAGTCCTGCTCCAGCTCCGTGTTCCAGTAGGCCGCGTCGACCGCGCTGAGGAATGGCATCCACTCCTTGTAGCGACGCAGGCTGAACGTTTCGGTCATGAACGGCGTCCACTGCGGCCGGAAGGGCTGGCGGACGAGCCGCATCCCGGCCTCGGCCGGCGTCAGCCCGCCCTTGAGCCGGTTGCAACGGTGGCACGAGCACACGACGTTCTCCCACGTCGACCGCCCGCCCTTCGACCGCGGCACCACGTGATCGAGGTTGAGCCCGGCCCGCGCGAAGACGTGCCCGCAGTACTGACAACGGTTCTGATCGCGCGCGAAGATGTTGAAGCGGCTGAACCGGACGTAGCGACGCGGTAGCCGGTCGTAGGCGAGCAGGAGGATCACGCGTGGGACGCGGATTGCGCGGTTGACCAGCCCGATCGAATCCTCCTCGGCGGCGAGGTCCGCCCAGCTCGCGAAGTCGAACGTGCGGTACTGCGCGTCCACCGCCCGCGCGATGTCCTGGTAGAGCAGCGACAGCGCGCGCCGCACCGACGTGATGTGCACCGGGAGGTACGAGCGGTTGAGGACCAGGACCTTGGTGTTGAGGACGGACATGGCGCCGGAGCCGAGCACGCTACACGCCGGTTGTGAAGCTGTCAATTTTCTAGCGCACCGACGGCCGCCAACGCAGCACCGGCCGCCGCGCCGCACGCGTCTCGTCGAGCCGGGCGAGCCGCGTGCGGTGCGGAGCGTTGCGCACGCGCGCCGGGTCGGTCCGCGCCTCCTCGGCGATCGCGCGGAGCGCCGCGACGAACTCGTCCAGCGTCTCCTTGGTCTCGGTTTCGGTCGGCTCGATCATGAGCGCCCCCTTCACGACCAAGGGAAAGTAGATGGTGGGGGCGTAGAATCCGTAGTCGAGCAGGCGCTTGGCCACGTCGAGCGTGTGCACGTCGTGCTCCTGGAGCAGCCGGTCGGAAAACACGCACTCGTGCAGCGACGGGGTGTCGTACGCCAGGTGGTAGACCCCCGCGAGCCGCGCGCGCAGGTAGTTCGCGTTGAGGACCGCGAGGCGGGTCACCTCCTCGAGGCCGGGCCCGCCCAGCCGCGCGATGTAGGCGAAGGCCCGCACCAGGATGGCGAAGTTGCCGTAGAACGACCGGACCCGACCCACGCTGCGCGGGGCCTCCTCGAGCCAGGCGAGCCGGCCGTCGCGGCGCGCGAGGCGTGGCACGGGCAGGTAGTCGGCGAGCACGGCGCGGACCGCGATCGGCCCGGCGCCGGGACCGCCGCCCCCGTGCGGAGTGGAGAAGGTCTTGTGCAGGTTGAACTGCATGACGTCGACGCCCATGTCGCCCGGCTTGGCGATGCCCATGAGCGCGTTCATGTTGGCGCCGTCCATGTAGACGAGCCCGCCGCGGGCGTGAACGGTCGCCGCCACCGCCTCGATCTCCTCCTCGAAGAGGCCGAGCGTGTTCGGATTCGTGATCATGAGCGCAGCCACGGACTCGTCGGCGACCGTGGCGACCGCCGCCGCCTCGAGCAGCCCGCGCGCGCTCACCGGAACCTCGACGACCTCGTAGCCACACAGCGCCGCGCTCGCGGGGTTCGTCCCGTGCGCGCTCGCCGGGATGAGCACCCGCCGGCGCGGGTTGCCCTGCGCGACGTGGTGGGCGCGGATCACCTGCATGCCGAGCAGCTCCCCTTGCGCGCCCGCCGCCGGCTGGAGGCACACGGCGTCGAGACCGCTGATCGCCGCCAGCGCCGCCTCAAGGCCGGCGAGCAGCTCGAGCGCCCCCTGAGCGAACGCCTCGGGGACGAGCGGATGCAGGCCCGCGAAGCCCGGCAGCCGCGCGATCTCCTCGTTCACCACCGGGTTGTACTTCATGGTGCACGACCCGAGGGGGTAGAACGTCGTCGCGGCGCTGTAGTTCCATTGCGAGAGCCGCACGAAATGCCGCAGCACCTCGAGCTCGCTCACCTCCGGCAGGCCGGCCAACGCGTCTTCCCGTCGCAGCGCGGCAGGCAGCTCCTCTACGGCTCCATCCGGGGCTCCATCCGGTGCCGGAGGCGGCCGCCAGCCCGTCCGTCCCGGCGACCCGCGCTCGAAGATCAACGGCTCGTCCAGCAACACGGCCCCCTCAGCCCTCTGCCGCCCGCCGCCGGCGCCCACCGCACGCGAGCGCACCCACGAGCCGATCGATCTGCTCGGGGCCGTGCACCTCGGTGGCGCACACGAGGAGCGCGTCGGGGAGCTCCGGGTACCAGCGGCCGAGCGGGAAGCCCGCGATCACCCCGCGCTCGCCGGCGATCGCCTCCCAGCGAGCCGCCGCGTCCGGCGCGCGCACCACGAACTCGTTGAAGAACGGCGCGCGCCACCGCCGCGGCACGCCCGCCGCCTCGAGCCGCGCCGCGACGGCGTGCGCCGTGCGGTAGTTCACCTCGGCGAGCTCGCGCAGGCCGTTGCGGCCGAGCAGCGAGAGGTACGCCGTCACCGCGAGCGCGCACAGGCCCTGGTTGGTGCAGATGTTCGACGTCGCCCGCTCGCGGCGAATGTGCTGCTCGCGCGTCGCCAGCGTGAGCACGAACCCGCGGCGTCCCTGCGCGTCGACGGTCTCGCCGACGATGCGCCCCGGCATGTTGCGGACGTGCCGGTCGCGAGTCGCGAACAGGCCGACGCCCGGACCGCCGTAGGACACCGGCAGGCCGAAGCTCTGCCCCTCGGCCACCGCGATGTCGGCTCCCAGCGCGCCCGGCGACCGCACCAGCGCCAGCGCGAGCGGCTCGGTGCTGACGGTGATGGTGAGCGCCCCCGCCGCACGGGCGCACGCCGCCGCGGCGGCCACGTCGTCGATCACGCCGAAGACGTTCGGGTAGCCGAGCACGACGCAGAGCGCGTCGCTCCCGATCCGATCCGTCACGGCCGCGACGTCGGTGCGTCCGTCGGCGGCGACCGGAATCTCCCGCAGCTCCACGTCTCCCAAGCTGCGCACGTAGGTGGCCACCACCGCCCGGTACTGCGGGTGGAGCGCGCGGGCCATCCACACGACGCGCCGCCCGGGCAGCATGCGACGCGCCATCAGCACGGCTTCCGCGGTCGCCGACGCGCCGTCGTACATGCTGGCGTTGGCGACGTCGAGGCCGAGCAGCGTCGCCACGAAGGTCTGGAACTCGAAGACCGCCTGGAGCGTACCCTGGCTCACCTCGGGCTGGTACGGCGTGTAGGCGGTGGCGAACTCGGAGCGCATGAGGATCTGGTCGACGAGCGCCGGCACGACGTGGGGATACGCACCCGCGCCGAGGAAGGCGACCGGGGCACCGGGGCCGCCGTTGCGCGCGGCGAGCGCCGCCATCCGCTGGCGAAGCTCGGGTTCGGTGAGCCCCGGCGGCAGCTCGAGGCGGGCGCGCGCCCGCAGGCTCGTGGGCACCTGGGCGAACAGCGCGTCGACCGAGTCGACGCCGATCGCCCCGAGCATGGCGGCAACGTCGGCCGCGGTGTGCGGAGCGTACCCGCTCACTTCGCCTGCTCCGCCTCCACGTGCGCACGGTAGGCGGCCGCGTCGAGCAACGTGCCCGCGCTCTCGCCTGCCGCCACCGCGAGCCGGATCATCCAGCCGGCCCCGTAGGGGTCCTTGTTGACGAGCTCGGGCTCGTCGCGCAGCGCCGCGTTCACCGCCACCACCCGCCCGCCGAGCGGCGCGAAGAGATCCGAGACGCTCTTGTTCGACTCGACCACCCCGAACGCCTGCCCCCGAGTGAGCGCGCTGCCGACGGCCGGCAGCTCGACGAACACCACGTCGCCGAGCGCGTCCTGGGCGAAGTCGGTGATCCCGACGACCCCCTCGCCCCCCTCCATCCGCAACCACTCGTGGTCCTTCGTGTAGCGGAGCTCCTCGGGCACCCGCATCTCAACCCTCCTGCCGCACGCGGCGATAGAACGGACGCGCCACCACCCGGGCCGGCAGCCGCCGATCGCGGATCGCGACCGTCACGGGCGTGCCCGGAACCGCCGACGCGGCGGCGACGTAGGCAAGCCCGATGTACGTTCCCAGCGTCGGCGACCTGATCCCGCTGGTGACCGTGCCGATCGGCTCGCCGTCACGGCACACGGCGTGTCCGTGCCGGGGAACGCCGGGCTCGTCGAGCTCGATCCCGACCAGCCGCCGCCCGACGCCGGCGGCTTCCTGTGCCACGAGCGCGGCCCGACCGACGAAGTCGTCTTTGTGCAGCTTGACCACCCAGCCGAGGCCCGCCTCGAGCGGCGTGGTGCTCTCATCCATGTCCGTCCCGCAGAGCGGGAGACCCGCCTCGAGCCGCAGCGTGTCCCGGGCCCCGAGCCCGGCGGGAAGTCCGCCGCGCCGGCGCACGGCCTCGAGCAGCGCCTGCCAGAGCACGGGCAGAAGCGCCGCGTCGGCCAGGATTTCGAAGCCGTCCTCGCCGGTGTACCCGGTGCGCGAAAGGACGACGTCCTGTCCCGCGACCGCGGTCTGCAACACGGTGAACGGCCGCATTCCCGCCAGTGCCGCCCCGGTGAGCGGTCGCAACACGAACTCGGCCTCGGGCCCCTGCAGGGCGAGAAGCCCGAGCTCGGCGCTGCGGTCCACCACCTCGACGTCGCGTCCCGCGTGCTCCCGGATCCAGGCGACGTCGGCCGCGGTGTTGGCCGCGTTGACCACGAGCAGGAAGCGCTCGCGCCCGAGACGGGACACGATGAGATCGTCGAGAACGCCCCCCTCGGGATTGCAGAGGATCGTGTACTGCGCGTCGCCGATGCGCAGCCGGCTCACGTCGTTCACCGTCAGCCGCTGGCAGAGCGCCCCGGCCGTCGGCCCGCGCAGCTCGATCTCGCCCATGTGGCTCACGTCGAAGAGGCCGCAGCACCGCCGCACGGCGAGATGCTCCTCGACGACGCCCGCATACGAGAGCGGCATCGCCCAGCCGGCGAACTCGACGAACCGCGCGCCGAGCGCGCGGTGGGCGTCGTGCAGCGGCGGGCGGCGCGCCTCGGTCACGCCGTCCCCGCGCCGGCCGCGCGCTCGGCCGCGGTGACGGTGTTCGCGAGCAGCATGGCCACGGTCATCGGACCGACGCCGCCCGGCACCGGGGTGATGTGACCGGCGCGGTCGCGCGCGGCGGCGAAGTCCACGTCGCCGCAGAGCTTCCCGTCGGGCCCGCGATTCATGCCGACGTCGATGACGACGGCGCCCGGCCGTATCCACTCGCCCCGCACCAGGCCGGCCTTGCCGGCAGCCGCGATCACCACATCGGCGCGCGACACCTCGGCCGCGAGATCGACGGTGCGCGAGTGGCAGAGCGTGACCGTGGCATGGCGCTCGAGGAGCAGGAGCGCGACCGGCTTGCCGACCAGCGCGCTGCGTCCGATCACCACGGCGCGCGCGCCACGCAGCTCGGCGCCGACCTCGTCGAGCAGGCGCAGCACCCCCAGCGGCGTGCACGGCCGCAGCCCGGGCTCGCCCGCCATGAGCCGTCCCTGGTTGAGCGGATGGAGGCCGTCGACGTCCTTCTCGGGCGCGACCGCTTCGATCACGGCGCGCGCCTCGAGCGGTGCCGGCAACGGGAGCTGCACGAGGATGCCGTGCACGCGCGGGTCGTCGCCGAGGGCGCGGACGCAGGCGAGCAGCTCGGCCTGTGCCGTGCTCGCGGGCAGGCGGTGGCCGAAGGAACGCATCCCCACGTCCTCGCACGCCCGTTCCTTGTTCCCCACGTAGAGGCAAGACGCCGGGTCGTCACCGACCAGCACCGTGGCGAGGCCGGGCACCGTCCCGCGCGCCGCGAGCCGCCGCACGCGGGCCCGGACCTCGTCACGTACCGCCGCCGCCACGGCCTTGCCATCTATCGTTCGCCCCACGGCAGAGCGCCCATCGCCTCCGGTCGCGCTCCTTTATAGACGCGGCCGGGATGGAGGCAAGTCGCCGGCGCGTCTGCTAGGGTGTGCGCATGATCGTGGGCATTCCGCGCGAGATCAAGGAGGAGGAGAACCGGGTGGCGCTCACCCCGAGCGGGGCGGGCGCGTTCGTGGCGCACGGTCACACCGTGCTCGTCGAGCGCGGCGCCGGCGCCGGATCGAGCCTGCCCGATCGGCTCTACGCCGACGCCGGCGCGACGCTCGCCGATGCGCCGAGGGTGTGGTCGCAGGCGGAGCTCGTCCTCAAAGTGAAGGAGCCGCTGCCGGCGGAGTATCCCTTCCTGCGCCCCGGCCTGGTGCTGTTCACGTACCTCCACCTCGCCGCCAACCCCGATTTGACGCGCGTCCTGATCGAGCGGCGGGTGCGGGCCCTCGCCTACGAGACCCTTCAGCTCGACGGCGGCGGCCTGCCGCTGCTCGCACCGATGAGCGAGGTGGCGGGCCGCCTCGCCGTGCAGGTGGGGGCCTGGTGCCTCCAGGCGGGCAACGGCGGCCGCGGCGTGCTTCTCTCGGGCGCCTCGGGGGTCCGTCCGGCGAAGGTCGTGATCCTCGGCTCGGGCATCGTCGGCACCAACGCGTGTCAGGTCGCGGTCGGCGTGGGGGCGCACGTATCCATCCTCGACGTCGACCCGGCGAAGCTTCGCTACGTCCACGACATCGTCGGCGGCCACGTGACGACCGTCATGTCGAACCGGGCCAACGTCGAGGAGGAGGTCACGGCGGCCGACCTCGTGATCGGCGCGGTGCTCATTCCCGGTGCCCGCGCTCCGCAACTCCTCCCGCGCGCGCTCGTGCGTGCGATGCGCCCGGGCTCGGCGCTGGTCGACGTCGCCATCGATCAGGGCGGCTGCTCCGAGACCGCGCGACCCACCACGCATGCCCGTCCCACGTTCGTCGCCGAGGGCGTCGTGCACTACTGCGTGAGTAACATGCCCGGGATCGTGCCCCATACCTCCACCTTCGCCCTCACCAACGTCACGCTGTCATACGCGCTCGCGCTCGCCGACCTCGGATTCGCGGAGGCCCTGCGGGTGCAGCCCCCACTGCGGCGCGCCTGCAACGTTCTCGACGGGCACGTGACCCACGCGGGCGTCGCGACCGCCATCGGAACGACGGCGGTCGCCCCCGAGGCCCTGCTCTAGGAGCAGGGCTCCTAGCTCCCGCCGATCACGCGCAGGCCGAGCTCGCGCAGCTGCGCGGGGTCGACGGGCGTCGGCGCCTCGGTGAGCGGACAGACCGCCCGCTGCGTCTTCGGGAAGGCGATCACCTCCCGGATCGAGTCGGCACCGGTGAGCAGCATCACCAAGCGGTCGAGACCGAGGGCGATCCCGCCGTGGGGCGGCGCGCCGTAGGACAACGCTTCGAGCAGGAAGCCGAACCGCGCCTGCGCTTCCGACTCCGACATGCCGAGCAGCGCGAGCACGCGCAGCTGGACGTCCGGCCGGTGGATGCGGATGCTGCCGCCGCCGAGCTCGATCCCGTTGAGCACGAGGTCGTAGGCCTGCGAGCGCACGGCGAGCGGCGTGCTCTCGAGCCGGTCGAGGTCGTCCTCGCGCGGTGCCGTGAACGGGTGGTGCACCGCCGCGTAGCGGCCGCTCTCCGCATCCCGCTCGAGCAGAGGGAAGTCGACCACCCAGAGAAAGCGGTCTTCGCCGCGGGCGAGACGCCCCAGGCGCTCGCCGAGCCGCAGCCGGAGCTGGGCGAGAATCGGCGCCGCCCGCTCCTCCGGCTCGGCCAGCAGCAGGAGCAGGTCGCCCGCGCCGAGCCCGGCGGCGGCGGTGAGCCGCTCGCGCTCGGCGTCGGAGAGGAACTTCACCGCGGGCGACTGCCAGCCGTCGGCCCCGATCCGGATCCACGTGAGACCGCGCGCCCCCTCCCCCACCGCGAAGCCGACCAGGTCGTCCAGCTCCTTGCGCGAGAGCCCGGCGCCGCCCGGCGCCGCGAGGCCGCGGACGCGGTAACCCGCCGCCAGCGCCTCCGCGAACACGCGAAAGCCCGTGCCGGCGAAGCAGCCCGAGAAGTCGGCGAGCTCGAGGTCAACGCGGAGGTCGGGGCGGTCGACGCCGTAGCGCAGCATCGCGTCGGCGTGGGTCATCACCGGGAACCGCTCCGCTGCGGGGCGCTCGCGGACGGCGGCGTACAGACCCGCGATCATCGGCTCGACGACGCCCATCACGTCGGCCGGCCGCACAAAGGACATCTCGAGGTCGATCTGCGTGAACTCCGGCTGGCGGTCGGCGCGCAGGTCCTCGTCACGGAAGCAGCGCACGATCTGGTAGTAGCGGTCGAGCCCGCCCACCATGAGAATCTGCTTGAAGAGCTGCGGCGACTGCGGCAACGCGTAGAAGCTGCCGCGCTGCACGCGGCTCGGCACCAGGTAGTCGCGGGCGCCTTCGGGGGTCGAGCGCGTGAGGACCGGGGTCTCCACCTCGACGAATCCCGCCGCGTCGAGGTACGCGCGCACGCGACGGGTCACGTCGTGGCGCAGCCGCAGCCGCCGCTGCATCGCCGGACGGCGCAGGTCGAGGTAGCGGTAGCGCAGCCGGTTCGCCTCGCTCACCTCGGCGTGCTCGTCCACCGGAAACGGCGTCGGCCGCGCCGTGTTGAGCACGCGCACCTCCGCCGCCATCACCTCGACCGCGCCCGTCGGCATGTCCGGGTTCACCGTCTCCGGCGGGCGGGCACGCACCGTGCCGCGCACGGCCACGACGTACTCGAGGCGCAGGTCGCCGGCGCGCGCGTGCGCCGTCGGGCTCGCGCTCGGGTTGCACACGATCTGGAGGATACCGTCGTGGTCGCGCAGGTCGATGAAGATGACGCCGCCGTGGTCGCGCCGGCCGTGGACCCAGCCGAAAACCGTCACCTCGCGCCCGATGTCCCCGTCCCGCAGCGCGCCGCAGAGGTCGGTCCGCCGCCAATCGCCGAGGGGCTCGACCGCGGCGCTCACACCGTCGCTCCGCGGCGCACGCGGCGCAGCAGCTCCGCCTCCGGCGCGTCGAGCGCGAGGGCGAGCGGTTCGTCCTCGCGGCGCGCGAGGTCCCGCACGGTCGCCCGTCCGGCGGCCAGCTCGTCACCCCCGAGGATCACGGCGAGCCTGGCGCGCTGCCGGTCGGCGGTGCGCAAGAGCGCCTTGAGGCTTCGCCCGGCGGGCTCGAGCCCCACGTGCACGCCCGCGTGGCGCAGCCTCGTCGCCAGCGCGAGGCCCGGGCCGACCGCACGCTCCTCCAGCGGCAGAATCACCGCCGCCGGTCCCTCCGACCCCGTCCCGTCGATTTCGACAGCCGCCGCCAGGCGGTCGAGGCCGACCGCGAAGCCCACGCCGGCCACGTCCGGACCGCCGAGGGCCGCCACCAGCCCGTCGTAGCGACCGCCGCCGGCGACCGCGTTCTGCGCGCCGAGCCCCGAGGCGAGCACCTCGAAGGCCGTCCGGCAGTAGTAGTCGAGCCCGCGCACGATGCGCGGGTCGATCACGTACGCCACCCGCTCCTGATCGAGGAGCGCGCACACGGCGTCGAAGTGCGCCCGGCACGCCGCGCACAGGCTCTGCAGCATGACCGGGGCCCGGGCCATGACGGCGCGGCAACCCTCGACCTTGCAGTCGAGAAGACGCAGCGGGTTCCGCTCGAGGCGACGGTGGCAGTCGGGGCACAGCGCCTCGCGATGAGCCTCGCCGAAGGCGCGCACGCGCTCGCGGTACGCCGGCCGGCAGGCCGCGTCGCCGAGGGAGTTGAGCGATAGCCGCACCTCGCTCGCACCGACCACGGCGAGATAGCGCACGAGCATCAGGAGCAGCTCCGCGTCGGCGAGCGGGTCGTCGCGGCCCAATACCTCGGCCCCGATCTGGTAAAACTGCCGATAGCGGCCCTTCTGCGGCCGCTCGCGCCGGAACATCGGCCCCGCGTACCACAGCCGCGCCGCCGGGTCCCGGTGCACGAGCCCGCTCTCGAGATACGCCCGCACCACGCCGGCCGTCGCCTCCGGCCGCAACGTGAGCGACGTGCCGTCGCGGTCGGCGAACGAGTACATCTCCTTCTCGACGACGTCGGTGGTCTCGCCGAGCGAGCGCGCGAACAGCTCGGTGCGCTCGAGCACCGCCAGCCGAATCTCCCCGAAGCCGTAGGCGCCGAAGAGGTCACCGGCCGCCCGCTCGAAGGCGCGCCAGCGCTGGCTCTCCGCCGGCAGGATGTCGCGGAACCCCTTGACCGCGGCGATCGTGGCTGGCCTCGGCATGGCGGCAGGACGAACGGTCACTAGTAGCAGAGCCGCCCGGCCGGCTTCAAACCACGAACGTTTGCGAATCTGGACGTTTGCCTCCACAATCTATCGGAGTCGCGAGGGTGAGCCATGCTCGAGACCGACACGCTCACGGGACTCTTCCGTCACCTCATCCGCACGGCGCTCGCCACCCAGCAGGTGGAGGCCTCCGAGGCTACGGAGTTCTACCTCGTGCGCCTGCTCGAGCAGTTCACTCGACCCGGACGCACCGACCTGCTCGACCCGCCGCTCGCCCTTGACTATCTCGCGGCCGGGCACCTGCCCGCCTCGCAGCGTTACGCGAAGCTCAAGCGCGTCGCCGACACGGCGCTGTTCGTCACCGGACTGTTCGTGGACAGCCTCGACCGCACGGTCGTCGGCGTCGATTACTACACGGCGCTCGGCCGCAACGCCTACGCGCGGCTCTCGGCGGAGCCCGGCCGCGCCGCGCAGGCGGCCCCCTTCGAGGACCTCGCCGGCCGCTTCCTCGACTTCGTGCGCGTCCTGATGGAGGTGAGCGAGCGCGACATCTTCCGCCGCGAGCAGGACACGCTGCGGCTCTACAAGCGCTGGCTCCACACCGGCGGTCAGCGCGAGGCCGACCTGCTGGTGCGCCGGGGGATCATCCCGGTCGCCTCACGATCCTCGCTGCGGCACTGAGCCGCGGCGGTCAGGGGCGCGCGCCGTCCGAGCGCGGCGCTTCAGCTCTCGGCGGCGCGGGGAGGGCTTTCGCGTTGCGCGCGATCACGATCGTGAAGAGCGAACGCGGCGACGTCTTCCACTGCCGCTCGACGTGCAGGGTCCGGCGGTCGAGCACCTCGGGTAGCCGCAAGGTGGTCCAGCCCAGCCGCCGGGTCACGGGGTCGATGGTGCGTGCGAAGCGCGCGAGCGCGCGATTGGGGCTGCGGAAGTGGTTGATGATCGTGAGCAGCCCTCCGGGACGACAGACCCGCTGCGCCTCGGCCATCATGCGCCGTGGGTCGGGCACCACGCTCACGACGTGAAAGGCCATCGCGTAGTCGAAGGTGTCGCTCGCGAACTTGAGGTCGAGGGCGTCGCCCTGCTCGAGCGTGATGTGCCGCCAGCCGTTGCGGTTCACCTTGTCCTGTGCCCGATCGAGCATGTGCGGCGCGAGATCGATCCCGGTCACCTGGCAGTGCGCCGGGTAGGCGTCGAGCGAGAGCCCGGTACCCACGCCGAGCTCGAGCACGCGCGCGCCGGGCGGAATGTCGAGCGTGCGGATGACCATCGCGATGCGAGGATAGAAGAAACGTCGGAAGATCGGCTCGTAGAGATGGGAGAACTCGTAGTACAGCGGGCTCTCGTGCGGCTGTGCGTTTGCTAGGGCCATACGCCTCCCTGCGCGCTCGGTCGAGGCGCCGTTGTCCAACCGAGCTGCGGACGAACCTCCCCCAGCAGCGCCACCGCGTCCGCCGCGCCCCCCCTCATGCCGCCGTCGTGCCGCGCAGCTGTCGCTTGAAGGAGGCGATGTCGCGCTTGCGGAAGCGCCACTGCCGCCCGCGCTTGAAGGCGGGCAGCACGCTCTTGCGGGCCAGCTCGTTCACCGTGTCCGGGCTCAGATCGAGGATCTCCGCAACCTCTTTGCTGTTGAGCAGGATGTCGTCCCGATCGAGCATGGCGCGGTCAGCCGGTGCCGGTACGTCGTTCTGGTACCAGGGACCGTCCGCACCGTCAAGGAAGAGCCGTTTCTCCTGATATCTCCGCCAGTTGGCTCGCCTCCGAGGTCCGTGCGGGGCGCAGCGCGACGACCTCGACCTCGAGCCGGTCGACACCCTGCCATCGGTCGAGACGAGGTGTGAAAACCACGTCGACGCGGTCTCCCGCGCGCACCACCGTGTGCCCGAGGCCGAAACCGATCGCCGCGACGGTGCGCCCGTCCTGGCGAAGGCGCAGCTTGAGGTGCGGGCGCATGGGATCGCCCACGAGACGCGCGCCTTCGATCCGCACTCCGCGGGCGAGGAGGCGCGGCTCGGGATTGCCGGCGCCGTGCGGCTCGAGCGCGGCGAGCGCCTCGGCGAGGCGCGGGGTCACCAGGCCGAGCGAGACCTCGGCGTCCATCTCGAGGCGCGGTCCCACGCGCATACCCCCCTGGCCGCGCACGGCGGCGGCGAAGCGCGCGCGCAGCTCCGCAACGCGCTCCGCCCGTACTACGAAGCCGACCGCCTGACGGTGACCGCCGAAGCGCTCCAGCACGTCGCCGCACGCGCCGAGCGCGTCGAGGAGGTGCACGTCGCCCGGACTGCGCCCGGAGCCGCGGCCCGTCGCGTCTTCGATCGCGACCACCAGCGCCGGCCGATGATAGCGGTCGACCAGGCGCGCCGCGACGATGCCCACGACGCCGTGGTGCCATCCCTCCGCCGCCACGACCAGCGCAGGAGCGTCACGTTGACCGGCCTCGACGGCCGCGACCGCCTCCGCCACCATGCGCTCCTCGACGGCTCGTCGGGCGGCGTTGTGCAGCTCGAGCTCCGCCGCCAGCTCGCGCGCTCGCTCGGGGCTGTCGGTGGTCAGCACGTCGACGCCGAGCCGTGCGTCCGCCAGCCGCCCGCCCGCGTTCAGCCGCGGACCGAGGCGAAAGCCGATCGCCCGCACGGTCGCCCGGTCGACGAGGGCCGCCTCCTTGAGCGCCCGCAGCCCCGGGCGGCCGGTCTGCTCGAGCGCGCGTAGCCCGTGCGTCACCAGGACGCGGTTCTCCTCGCGCAGCGGGACCACGTCCGCCACCGTGCCGAGCGCGACCAGATCGAGATAGCGTCGGAGGTCGGGCAGCGGCCCATGACCGCGCGCCCGCAGCTCCGCGCGCAGCCCCATCAGGAGATAGAAGACGACGCCGGCCCCCGAGAGCCCCTTGAACGGGAACCCACATCCCGGCTGGAGCGGGTTGAGGAGCGCGAACGCCGGGGGTCGGGTGGACGGCGCGTGATGATGATCACAGACGATCACGTCGAGGCCGAGGTCGGCCGCGAGGCCGAGCTCCGCGCTGCTCGCCGTCCCGAGGTCGGCGGTGACGACAACCCGCGCGCCCTCCGCGCACAGCCGTCGCAGGGCGTCGGCGGCGAGGCCGTAGCCCTCGCGCCCCCGGTGCGACACGTGGAGCAGCGGCTCGGCTCCGAGCTCGCGCAGGAAGAGGACTAGCTGTGCGGCACCGCTCATGCCGTCCACGTCGTAGTCCCCGTAGATCGCGATGCGCTCGCCGCGGCCGAGCGCGTCGGCGAGCCGCGCGGCCGCGCGGTCGAGATCCTTCATCAACCGCGGTGCGCGCAGGCCGGTGGCGAGCGTCGGCCGGAGGAACGCCAGGGCAGTCTCGGCGTCGCGGATGCCACGGTTCCACAGGAGCCGCCCGAGCAACCCCGCGTGCGTCCGATCGGCGATCGCGTCGCGCAGATCCCGCGGGACCTCGGCGTCCGCCGCCCGCCACGCCCATTCCCGCTCCACCACCCCGCCCCGCCCCGGCTGGTGCGCCCGTCAGCGCCGTCGACCCCGGTCGCGCTCGAGATAGAGGACGATCGGGCTGGCCACGTAGATCGACGAGTAGGTCCCCACCACGAAGCCCACCAGCAACGTGAACGCGAAGCTGTGGATCACCGCCCCGCCGAGCACGAAGAGCGCCGCAGTCACCAAAATCGCGGTGCCGCTCGTGATCAGCGTCCGCGACAGCGTCTCGTTGATCGACAGGTTCATGATCGTGGCGAGGTTCTCCCGGCGCATCTTGCGCATGTTCTCGCGGATCCGGTCGGACACGATGACCGTGTCGTGCACCGAGTAGCCCACGACGGTGAGCAGGGCGGCGACCGTGGTGAGATCGAACTCCATGTTGGCGATCGACAGCGCTCCGAGGGTGATCAGCACGTCGTGCACGAGCGCGACCGCCGCGCCCACCCCGAAGCGCAGGTCGAAGCGGACCGCGATGTACGCACCCATCACCAACGTCGCGAACAGCACCGCCAGCGTCGCCTGCCGCCAGAGGTCGCGGCCCACCTTCGGCCCCACGGTCTCGACCCGCAGAATGTCGTAGGTCCCCTCGCCGAAGCGTTCCTTGAGGCCCCCCTTGATCGCGTCAGCGACCCCGCTGCTCCCGCCCAGCTCGAAGCCGAGCACGCGGATCTGGAACTCCGTGCCACCCTTGCCGACGTCCTGGACGATGACCTCCTTCAGCTCGGGCCGCGCGAGCGCGGCGCGGATGTCGGCGATCGCGGTGGGCTGCGTGAAACGGACCTGCACCACGCTGCCGCCGGCGAAGTCGATGCCGTAGTTGAGCCCGCCGTGCCACCAGATCGAGCCGAGCCCGATCATGATGAGCACCCAGGACATCAACAGCATCTTGAAGCGCAGGCCGACGAAATCGATACGCAGGTCCGGGGGGATCAGCTCGAAGAACCGATGCTCGACCGGCGTCGCGGCCTTCTCCGCGCGTCGGGTGGGTTCCTTCGCCGCCATGGAGCCGCCGCTGCCCTTCACACGCTCACCGTCGCGAGCCGCCGCCGCTGCGTCACCAAGTCGTAGACGATGCGGGTTCCGAACACGCCCGTGAGCAGGCTCGTGACGATGCCGACGCAGAGCGTGACGGCGAATCCCCTCACGGGGCCGGTCCCGAACTGGAAGAGGATCACGCCGCAGGCGAACGTCGTGACGTTGGAATCGCGGATGGCGTCCCACGCCCGCTGGTAACCCGCCTCGATCGCCGCGCGCACGCTCTTGCCGAGGCGCAGCTCCTCGCGGATGCGCTCGAGGATGAGCACGTTCGCGTCGACCGCCATGCCGACGGTGAGCACGATGCCCGCGATGCCCGGCAGCGTCAACGTGAACCCCCCGACCGCGAAGATCGCGACCAGGAAGAGGACGTTCAGCACGAGCGCCCCGTCGGCGATCGCGCCCCCGCCACGATAGTAGCCGAGCATGAAGAGCACGACCAGGATGCTCCCGACCACGAACGACACCACGCCCCGATGGATGGAGTCCTGCCCGAGCGAGGGGCCGACCGTGCGCTCCTCGATCAGCTTGAGCGGGGCGGGCAGCGCGCCGTTGCGCAGCACGTTGGCGAGATCCTGCGCCTCGGCGACGTCGAAGCGTCCGGTGATCTGGCCCCGGCCGCCGGTGATCGGCTCGCGAATCACTGGTGCCGACTCGACCGTGTTGTCGAGCACGATGGCGAGGTTGCGACCTACGTTCTTCGTGCTGATGTCGCCGAACAGCTTGCCCCCGCGCGCGTCGAGCTGGAAGTCGACCGCCATGCCTTCGGTGGCGCTTCCCGGCCGCACGCTCGCGTCGGTGATCGCATCGCCGGTCATGAGCGTCCGTCGCTCGACCAGGTAGGCCGTCCGCCCGCCCCGCTCGCCCTTGCCGTAGAGCACCTGCACGCCGGGGCCGGGGTGCTCCACCGTCCCCGCCTGCGGGCCCTGGGCGAGCAGCTTGAACTCGAGCTGCGCCGTGCGGCCGATCAGCTCCTTGGCGCGCTGCGGGTCTTGGATGCCGGGGAGCTGTACGACGATCTCGTCGGCGCCCTGCGCCTGGACGGTCGCCTCGGCGACCCCGAACTGGTCGATGCGGTTGCGGATGATCTTGAGCGCCTGCTCGACGACGTTGTCCTGCAGGCGCTGGACGTCCTTGTCGGCGAGCGTGTAGGCGAGGTCCGCGCCCTCGCCGGCGGTCGCCCCCGCGCTGGTGAGGCCGGGGAAGCGCTCCTTCACGAGGTCGGCGGCCTGCTGCCGCTTGTCCTTGTTGGCGAGCCGGACCTCGAGCGTGCGGCCCTGGCGGTCGACGGTGACCGCGCCGACCTGCGCGTCGTGCAGCTCGCGCTCGAGGTCCTGCCGCTGGCGGTCGAGGGTGTTCTCGATCGCCTGGTCGACGTCGACCTGGTAGAGGAGGTGCGTCCCCCCCTGAAGGTCGAGGCCGAGCTTCACCGGCTCCCTCCACGGCCACCACGCCGGCGGCCGCGCGGTGAAGGTCGGCACCAGGACCACCACGGCCGCCACCACGAGCGCTCCCATCAGCGCCAGGCGATACTGCACCGAGCTCACGACCTCTCGCGCTCCCGTCCCTCGGCAACCGCCGGCTGCTCGACCCGCTGGATCGCCGCCCGGTCGACCTGGACCTGCAGCTTAGGTGCGATCTCGACGGTCAGCAGCTTCTCGGCGAGGGCCACCACGCGCCCGTGCGTCCCGCACGAGAGCACCACGTGGTCGTTGCGCTTGAGCCCCGCCAGGAGCTGCTCGTGCTCGCGCCGCCGCTTCTGCTCGGGGCGCAGGAGGAGCACGTAGAAGATGCCGACGAGCACCAGCAGAAAGCCGATGTTGTAGATCGCCGGCGGCCCGCTCCCGTCGGCCGTCGCTTGCGCCCAGGCCGTGCCCACGTCAGACCGCCCAGGCCCCGGCGGCCGCCGCGGCCCGCCCGGGGAAGGTCCCCTCCGCGATCGCGGCGCGCATCTCGGCCATCAGCCGCAGATAGAAGTGCAAGTTGTGGATCGTCGCGAGCTGCGCGCCGAGCATCTCGCGCGCGAGCGCCAGGTGCCGCAACGTCCCGCGGCTGAAGTGGACGCAGGTGTAGCACTGGCACCCCTCCTCCACCGGCCGTGCGTCCCGTGCGTACCGCGCGTTGCGGATCATGAGCTTGCCTTCCCGGGTGAACAGCATCCCGTTCCGCCCGTTGCGGGTGGGCAGGACACAATCGAAGAGGTCATATCCCATCGCGACGAAACGAAGCAAATCGGCCGGCGTTCCCATGCCCATGAGATAACGCGGCTTGTCCGCCGGCAGCAGGGCCACGGTCTGCGCAGCGACGCGCGCCGTCTCCGCGGGCGGCTCGCCGACCGAGAGCCCGCCCACGGCGTAGCCGTCGAACCCGAGCGCGACCAGGTCGGCGGCGCTCGCCGCGCGCTGCCCGACGTCGAGACCGCCCTGCACGATCCCGAAAAGCGCCGTCTCCGGTCGCCGTCGCGCGCGCAGGCCCCGCGCCGCCCAGGCCGTCGTGCGCGCGACCGCCGCCGCCACCGCGGCGGGCGACGCGGTCGCCGGCACGCACTGGTCGAGCGCCATCGCGACGTCGACCCCGAGCGCCTCCTGGTCCGCGATCGCGTCCTCCGGCCGCAGGCGCCCGGCGTGGCCGTCCACGTGCGAACGGTAGGAGACCCCGTCGTCGTCGACACGCACGAGCGCGCCGAGGCTCATCACCTGGAACCCCCCGCTGTCCGTGAGAATCGGCCCGTCCCACCCCATGAGAGCGTGGAGGCCGCCGAGGGCGCACACGACCTCGACGCCGGGGCGCTGCGCCAGGTGGTACGCGTTCGCGAGCACGAGGGTCGCGCCCGCCTCGTGCAGCTGCCGCGGGGTCAGGCCCCTCACCGCGCCGTGGGTCGCCACGGGCATGAAGGCGGGCGTCTCCACCACGCCGTGCGCCGTCGTGAGCCGCCCCCGCCGCGCGCCGCCCGCCACGGTCGAGAGCACCGCGAAGCGCGGGCCGATCACAGGATGAGCATCGCGTCGCCGTAGCTGTAGAAGCGGTAGCGGTGGCGAACCGCCTCGGCGTAGGCATCGCGCACGCGCTCCCAGCCCGCGAACGCGGCGACGAGCGCGAGCAGCGGCGTGCGCGGGAGGTGGAAGTTCGTGAGCAGGCCGTCCACGACCCGGAAGCGGTGGCCCGGGCGAACGAAGAGCGTCGCCTCGCCCGGGCCCGCGCGCAGGCCGTTCTCCCCGGCGGCGGACTCGAGCGCGCGAACGACCGTCGTCCCCACGGCCACGACGCGGCCGCCCCCCGCCCGCACCGCGGCGATGCGCTCGGCGGTCGCCGCCGGCACGTCGTACCGCTCGGGGAGCACCGCGCCCTCGCCCTCCTCCTCCGGCCGCAGCGGCAGGAAGGTGCCCGGCCCGACGTCGAGGCTGAGCGCCACGTGCCCGACGCCGTCGCGGGCGAGCGCCTCGAGGAGCGCGGTGGTGAAGTGGAGGCCCGCGGTCGGGGCCGCGACCGCGCCCGGGACGCGGGCGAACACGGTCTGGTAGCGCTCGGCGTCGGCCGCGGTCGGCCCGCCGGGCCGGCGGATGTACGGCGGGAGCGGCACCTCGCCGACGCGCTCGAGCCAGGCGAGGACCGACCCCTCCACGCGCAGCTCCAGTCGCCAGCGCCCGCGCCCGAGCGGCGCCACCCACTGGCCCTCGGCATCGGCGAGGTGCACGCGCTCGCCCGGCCGCGGGCTCCCGCGCACGAGCGCTTCCCACTCGCCGTCCGATCCGAGCGGCCGCACGAGCAGGATCTCGAGCCGCCCGCCGCTCGGGCGGCGGGCGCGCACCCGCGCCGGGATCACCCGCGCGTCGTTGAGCACGAGCAGGTCGCCCGGCCGCAGCAGCCGGGGCAGGTCGCCCACGCGCGCGTGCCGCGGCGGCGTTGCGTCGCGCGCCAGCACCAGGAGCCGGGCCGCCGTGCGCTCGGCCGCCGGCTCCTGGGCGATCAGCTCCGGCGGCAGCGCGTAGTCGAGGTCGGCGAGCCGCATCCGGGCCGTCTACGGGGTTCTCCCGGTGCCCGGCGTAAGGAAGGGTCGCAGGATGTCGATCGGCACCGGGAAGATCGTCGTCGAGTTGTTCTCGGTTGCGATCTCGGCGAGGGTCTGCAGGTAGCGGAGCTGTAGCGTGATCGGGTCCTTCGCCATGATCGTGGCGGCGTCGGAGAGCCGCTGCGCCGCCTGGAACTCGCCCTCGGCGGCGATGACCTTCGCCCGGCGCTCGCGGTCGGCTTCCGCCTGCCGCGCCATCGCGCGGCGCATCTCCTCGGGCAGGTCGATCTGCTTGATCGCGACCTGCACGACCTTGATTCCCCAGGGCTCGGTGTGCTGGTCGATGATGGTCTGCAGCTGCGTGTTGATCTTCTCCCGCTCGGCGAGCAGATCGTCCAGCTCGACCTCACCGCAGACGCTGCGCAGCGTCGTCTGAGCGTTCTGCGAGGTGGCGAAGAGGTAGTTCTCCACCTCGACGACCGCGCGGGTCGGCTCGAGCACCCGAAAGTAGAGGACCGCGTTCACCTTCACCGAGACGTTGTCCTTGGTGATGACGTCCTGCGAGGGGATGTCCATCGTCACCGTGCGCAGGTCGACGCGCAGGGCCTTCTCGATCCCGGGGATCACGTAGATGATGCCCGGACCGCGCGCCCCCACCAGGCGTCCGAGGCGAAAGACCACCATGCGCTCGTACTCGCGCACGACCTTGAGCCCGCTCACCACGAGCACGACCACGACCACCACGATTCCGAACGCTCCCGGCATGACTCACCTCGCTTTCGCTACGACCTCGCCCGCGCCCGGCGTACCTTGAGGCGCAAGCCGTCGACCGCCGTCACCTCGACCGGCGCCCCGGCGTCGATCGCCTCGTCGCTCTCCGCGGCCCAGTACTCGCCCCGCACCACCACCGTCCCTTGCGGCGCAAGCCGCTCGCGGGCGACCCCGACCGCGCCGATCATCCCCTCGCGCCCGAGCATCGCCTGCCGGCGCTGTGAGCGCGCGACCAGCGTGCCCACGATCAGGATGAACGCCGCGAGCGTCCCGCCGACCCCGAAGACGAGGCTGCGCGCCACCGCGACGCCCGTCTCGGCCGTGTCGAACAAGAACAGCGAGCCGAGCAGGAACGCCACGACGCCGCCCGCCCCGACGAGCCCGAAGGTGGGGAGGAACGCCTCCGCGACGAGCAGCGCGACCCCGAGCAGAAGAAGCGCGAGGCCCGAGGTGTTCACCGGCAGCACGTGCAGCGCCGCCAGCGCGAGCAGCAGGCAGATCGCGCCCGCGATGCCGGGAAAGGACAGCCCCGGATGCGTGAACTCCAGGTAGAGGCCGAGCAGCCCGGCCATCATGAGCAGATAGGCGATGTTCGGGTCGGCGAGCACGTCGAGCACGCGATCGGCCAGCCGCATCTCGTACGTGCGCACGCGCACGTGCCCGTCGCCGCCGCGCACCGCGGCGAAGTGGAGCGCGCGGCGGCCGCCCGCCACCTCGACCGTGCGCCCCTCCGCCTTGTCCACCAGATCGTCGAGGTCGCGGGCGACGAAGTCGACCACGTGGATGCGGACCGCCTCCTCCGCGGTGATCGACAGGCTCTCGCGCACCGCCTTCGCCGCCCAGTCGACGTTGCGACCGCGCTGCTGCGCGATGCTCTGGCTGAACGACGCGGTGAAGTTCTCGATCTTCTTACCGAGCGTCCCCTTGATCTCCTCGCCCCCCCCGCCCACCGGATGGGCGGCGCCGATGCTCGTGCCGGGGGCCATCGCCGCCACGTGCCCCGCGAGCGTGATGAACGTCCCCGCCGAGCCGGCGCCCGCCCCGCTCGGCGCCACGTACACGATCACCGGCAGTGGGGCGGCGAGGATGTCCTTCACGATCGCCCGCGTCGAGGGCAGCAGCCCGCCGGGCGTGTCCAGCTCGATCACGAGCGCGGGCGCCGCAGCCGCCTGCGCACGGCCGATGGCGCCGTGGACGAAGTCGGCCACCGCGGGGTTGATCATGCCGTCGACGACGATGCGTGCGAGCGCCGGCGGCGGTGCGGCGCGCCCGCCTCCGGCGAGCGCGCCGAGCGCGAGCACCGTCCAGAGCCCCCTCATCGCCGCCCGGGCTCGAGGCCGAGCACGCGCATCACCTTCTGGATGTCCTCCCAGACGAGCCGCTTGTCGCCCGGATTGCGCAGCAGGTAGGCGGGATGGAACGTCGGCATCAGCCGGATGCCGTGATAGTCGGCCCAGCAACCGCGCAGCTTCGTGATCGGCGTCTTGGTCTCAAGGAGGGTCTGGGCGGCGAACTTGCCGAGCGCCACGATCACCTCGGGTCCGATCAGCTCGATCTGGCGTCGCAGGAAGGGCTCGCAGGCGGCCACCTCGTCGGGCTCCGGGTTACGGTTGCCGGGCGGACGGCACTTGACGACGTTGCAGATGTAGACGTCCTCGCGGCGCAGCCGCATCCCTCGCGTGATGATCTCCGTGAGGAGCTGGCCCGCGCGGCCGACGAAGGGCTCGCCCTGGAGGTCCTCGTCGTATCCGGGTCCCTCGCCGACGAAGGCCAGCCGCGCGCCCGGGTTGCCGACGCCGAACACGAGGCGCGTGCGGTGCGGGGCGAGCTTGCAGCGCCGGCAGTCCCCGATCGCCGCCCGCAGCGCTTCGAGCGTCGCCGCCTGCGCCACCGCCGGCTCGGCGAACAGGTCGCGCGGCGCCGCCCCGGCGCAGGCGCCCGGCGTCGGAGCCGGCGGCGCCGGTCGGAGCACGCCGAGCTCCCCGAGCTCCGCCTGGTACTCGACGTGCGCCCGCAACGCCGTCGCGAGCGCCGCGAGCCGGCCTTGTGAGCCCCGGTCACCCATTGTAAGGTCGTCTCTCGATGGTGTTCGCCGGGATCGTGGCGCTACTGCTCGTCCTCTGGCCTGGCGAGGCGCACGCGTGGGGGCCGGTGACGCACCTGGTCCACGGCTCGCAGATCCTCGGGAACCTTAGCATCCTCGCCCCGGCCCTTCAAGAAATCCTGCGCGAGCATCGCAAGCCGTACCTCTACGGCTGCGTGGCCGCCGACATCGTGCAGGCCAAGAAGTACACCCGCAACCTCTACACGCACTGCCACTGCTGGCCCGTGGGCTGGCAGATCGCCGCGGCGGCCACGACCGAGCGGGAGCAGGCCTTCGCTTGGGGCTATCTCTCCCACCTCGCCGGCGACGTCTATTCCCACAACCACTTCGTACCCGTGCAGCTGATCGTCAGCTACCCCGCCCGCACGCTGCGGCACATCTACTGGGAGGCGCGCTTCGACGCCGCCCAGGAGCGGGACCGCTGGCGCCTGCTGCGCGCGGTGCTCGATGCTCGCTTCGCCGACTGCGATCGGCTCGTCGAGCGGGTCGTCGAGCGCACCCTGTTCTCCTTCCGCACCAACAAGCGCATCTTCGATTCGGTGATGGCGCTCCAGCGGCTCGATCAGTGGCAGGCGATGATTCGCCACCTGGGAGCGCGCTCCCGGTATCCGCTCGCGGCCGCCGAGATCGAGCGCTTCAACGCGCTCTGCGTGGGGGCGATCGAGGATCTGCTGGTGCGCGGGAAGGAGGCGGCCTGCCAGCAGGCCGACCCCACCGGCCGAGAGGCCCTCGAGCGCGCCGAGCGCCTGCGGCGGCGGCTGCGCGCGCTCCGCGGCCGCGGGCAGGTGACTCCGGCGATCGCCGCCGAGCTGAAAGCGCTGCAGGCGGCCTAGCACCGCCGCGGTCACACGCGCCGCAGGCGGCGCGGGCGCGCCGCCGCCGTCCGCCGGGCCACGACCCAGTCGAGGATGCGGCCGGCCACAGCGACCTTGGGCAGGACGGGCAGCGCCTCGTCGAGCCCCGCGGCATCGAGGAGGCGCACGACGTTCGTGTCGCCGCCGAAGCCGGCGCCGGCCGCGGTCACGTCGTTGGCGACGATGAGGTCCAAGCGCTTCGCGCGCAGCTTCCGGCGCGCCTCCGCGACCACGTCGTGGGTCTCTGCCGCGAACCCGATCACGAGCCGTCTCCCCTTGCGGGCCGCGAGTCCCGCGAGGATGTCGGGCGTGCGCTCGAGCGCCAGCGCGAGCGCCTGCGCGGTCTTCTTGAGCTTGCGCCCCGCGACCTCGCGCGGGCGGTAGTCCGCCACCGCGGCCGCCATGACCAGCACCGTGGCCTGCGTGAACTCGGCCTCGAGCGCCCGCGCCATCTCGCGCGCGCTCACGACCGGCAGCAGCCGCACGCCCGCCGGCGGCGGCAGCGCCGTCGGTCCGGCGACGAGCGTCACCTCGGCCCCGCGGCGCCGCGCCGCCTCGGCCACCGCCCAGCCCATCTTCCCGCTCGAGCGGTTCGAGAGATAGCGCACGGGGTCGATCGCCTCCTGTGTCGGGCCGGCCGACACGAGGACGCGCTCGCCGGCGAGATCCTGCGGCGTGAGCGCCCGCACGATCTCCTCGACCACCGCCGCCGGCTCCGCCAGCCGCCCCTCGCCCTCCCAGCCGCAAGCGAGCGCGCCGGTGGCCGGCCCGACGATCCGCGCGCCGCGCGCGACGAGCCTGGCGACGTTCTCCTGCGTCGCCGCGTGGTTCCACATGTTGACGTTCATGGCCGGCGCCACCACCAGGGGCGCCCGCGTGGCCAGCAGGACGGTCGTGAGCAGGTCGTCGGCGACGCCCGCGGCGGCCTTGGCGATCACGTTGGCCGTGGCTGGTACGATCGCGACGACGTCGGCGCCGTCGGCGAGCCGGATGTGCCCGATCTGCGCCTCCTGCCCGAGGTCGAAAGTGTCGGTCGAGACCGGCTCGCCGCTGAGCGTCTGCAGCGTGAGCGGCGCGACGAACTCGCGCGCCGCGGCGGTCATCACCACCGACACGCGCGCCCCCTCGCGCACGAGCAGGCGCACCACCTCGCACGCCTTGTAGCACGCGATCCCCCCGGTCAGCCCGACCACGGCTCGCCGGCCCTCCAGCCCCACGTCAACCCTCCGCCGGCGCGGGCGGACCCTCCGGTCCCGCGACGCGCAGCAACTGCCGCAGCGAGACGTCTTCGCGGGCGAGGAAGAGGCCGCCGGCGAGGAGGTTCGTGCCCATCATCCCGAGCCAGGTGAGCAACGAATAGCCGATCGCCGTCTCCCGCGGCGTGTCGAAGAGGGCGAGGGCGAGGACGCACCCCGCCTGCCAGGTACCCACGAAGCCCGGCCCCTGGGGCAGGAACACGAATGCCGCGACCGTGACCATCACGGTGAGCGACGCGGCGAGCGGCGGCACCGGCAGCGCGAGCGCCAGCAGGCCGCACATCCACGTGAGCGCGATCACCCCCCAGAGCAGCGCGGAGTAGCCGAGCGCCGCCACCACCGTTCCGGCGTCGGCGAGGCTGCCGAGGCCCGCGAGGAAACCATGCAGGAGCGGCCCGACGGTAGCCGCGAGCCGCCGGGGCAGCCGGCGCGCGATCAGCAGCTCCGTCCGCGCGCGGTTGCGCAGCATGATCAGGAGGACGACCAGACCCGCCACCGAGAGCACCCCGAGCGCCGCCGCCACCCGTCGCAGCGACCCCGGCAGCGGGTAGACGAGCCCGGTGGCGAGCGCACAGCCGATCACCACGAGCATGTCGAAGAGCCGCTCGACCACGACGCTCGACAGCGCAGGGCTGAGCCCGATGCCCGCCCGGCGGCCGAGCAGCGCCGGACGCACGAACTCGCCCAGGCGCAGCGGCAGCACGGCGCTCGCGCCGAACCCGATCGCCGTCGCCGAGAGCGACGGCTCGAACCCGACGTCGCCCACAGGCCGCAGGAGCACGCGCCAGCGCTGCGCGCGGATCCCCAGGGTCAGCAGGCCGACCCCGATCATCCCGAAGACCCACCCCGGCCGCGTGCCGGTCAGCACCGCACCGACGGCCGCCCAGTCCGTGCCCCGCGTCGCCAGGTAGAGGCAGCCGAAGGACACGGCCAGGCCGAGGGTCAGTCTGAGTGCGTTGCGCAGCGGGGGTCCTCCGTCCGACGGGGCATTATCCCTGGCCCGGCGGCGGGACGAAAGCATCCCGCCGCCGCCCGGTCGCGCCCGAGCGCCACCAGCCCGGCGGCAGCCAGCGCGCCGCCGGCGACCAGCACGGCGGCCGCCAGGCGCTGCCAGCTCGAGTCGAGACGCAGCCCGAAGCCGCACATCAGCACGAAGAAGCCGAGCGGCCGCAGCCGGGCGCCCCCGCGCCTCACCGGGGCGCCTCCGTGCGCAGCGCGCGGGCCGCGTGGCGGGCACGCTCCAGGGCCGTGGCAAGCGACACGGCCGCGAGCATCACGACCGCCGCGGCGAGCACCGCGTGCGTCGGCCGACCGAGCAGCGGGCAGGCGAGGTGCGCGACGAGCCCCGACGACCACGCACCGAAGCCGAGCAGCACGTAGCGCTCCGGGCGCTGCGCGCGCCCCAGCGTCAGCGGGAGACCGAGGCCCTCGGCGCGCGCGCGCGCATAGCTCACCATCAAGCTGGCGAAAGCGGCGAGCACCACCACCAGGCACACCCAGCTCGTCCGGAAGAAGAGGCCGAGCCCGAGGAACGTCGCGAACTCGGCCCAGCGATCGACCACCGAATCGACGAACGCGCCGCGCGCGCTCGCCGCCTGGCGGCCGCGCGCGACCGCGCCATCGAGGATGTCGAGCGTCCCGGCGAGAATCGTGAGCCAACCGGCGAGGAAGACGCACCCGGTGGCGAACGCGGCCCCCGCGAGCACGCTCACGCCGAGCTGCGCCCACGTGAGCGCGTCGGGCGAAACGCCCGCGGCGACGAGCGTCGCGGCGAACGGCTCGAGGAGCCCGCGGTACCAGGCCCGCAGGCGCGGACCGAGCAACGGGCCCCCCGCGGCCGGATCCGGCGCCGGCGCCGCCGTCCGGGCGAACCCGCGCAGCGCCAGCCCGACCGTCGCGACGATGACCAGCGCCGCCGCCGCAGCGGTCCCCGGGCGGCAGGTCGCCACGCCCTAGCGCTCGATCTCCCCGCGCAGGAAGCGCTCGAGCTCCTCGCGGCCGAGGTCGTCGCGCACCTGGCGCGGCGGATGCTTCATCAGATAGGCGCAGACGCTCGTGAGCGGGCCGCCGACGCCCCGGTCGAGGGCGACGCGGCAGCAGCGGACGGCGTCGATCACGACCCCCGCGGAGTTCGGGCTGTCCTCGACCGAGAGCCGCACCTCGAGCTCGACCGGCGCGTTGGCGAAGCCGCGGCCCTCGAGACGCATGAAGCACACCTTGTTGTCGCGCAGCCACGGCACGTGGTCGCTCGGCCCGACGTGAATGTCCGATCGGCCGAGCGGTTCGGCCAGCACGCTCTGCACCGCCTCGGTCTTCGAGCGCCGCTTGGAGTCCGTGCGGGCATGGCTCAACATGTTGAGGAAGTCGGTGTTGCCGCCCACGTTGAGCTGGTAGGTGCGGTCGAGGATCATGCCGCGATCCGCGAACAGCCGCGCCAGGGCACGATGGACGATCGTGGCACCGAGCTGCGACTTCACGTCGTCGCCGACCACCGGCAGCCGCCGGCGCTCGAACTCTCCCGCCCACTGCGGATCGGAGGCGATGAACACCGGGATGCAGTTGATGAAGGCGACCCCCGCGTCGAGACACGCGCGCGCGTAGTGCTCGGTGGCGACCTGGCTGCCGACCGGCAGGTAGTTGACCAGGATCTGCGCGCCGCTCTCACGCAGCACCCGGACGGCGTCGACCGGCCGTCCCCCCGCCGGTAGAAAGGTCTCGTCGGCCGGATACTCGCGCATGTGCTCGGCGACGCCGTCGAGCAGCGGGCCCATCTGCACCACGACGTTCGAGCGCGGCAGCTTCGGGTAGAGCGCGCGCGTGTTGTTGGGCGGCGCCATCGCCGCCACCTCGAGCGGCTTGTCCACCTTGCGCCGATCGACGTCGAAGGCGCAGACGACCTCGATGTCGCTCGGCCGGTAGCCGCCGATCTCCTCGTGCATGAGGCCGACCGCCGCGTCCCCACGGTCCCGCACGCGGTAGAATTCGATGCCCTGGAGCAGGCTGCTCGCGCAGTTCCCCACCCCCACGATGCCGACCGGAATCCTACCCATGCTCGTCGTGTGCGCGGGCCGCGCCGCCTCGTATACTCAACGCGGGCGGGCCTGTAAACGTAGCGTGCGTGCCCGGCAGCTCACTTCTTGCGGAAGCGCGACGGGAAGTCGTCGCCGAAGGTCTGCTCCGGGTGCAGCGCGCGGGCCTTCTCGAGAAGCTGCCCCTCGGTCTCCGGATCGTCCGGATTGGGCACGCAGCAATCGACCGGGCACACCGCGGCGCACTGCTCCTGGTCGAAGAAGCCGACGCACTCCGTGCACTTCGCGGGGACGATGTAGTACACGTCCTGCGCCAGAGCATCGTCCTTCTGCCCGTCCAGCTCGTACGCTGCGCCGCCCTCGTAGATGGCGGTGTTGGGGCACTCCGGCTCGCAGGCCCCGCAGTTGATGCATTCCTCGGTGATCATGGTCGACATGTCACGGCTCCCACGGCGGCGGTGCGCCCGCGACCCTATCGCGCCTTCCCGCCGATGACAAACGCCGTCACCGGCCGGCGCCCGCGAGCGGCGCGGCGGCGAGGCGGCCCGCCTCCGCGGCCACCCGCCGGGCGAGGTCGCGGAACGCCCGGCTCGCGGGATGGTCCGGCTCGGCGAGCACGACCGGCCGCCCGGCGTCGCCCGCGGCCCGCACGGCGGGCTCGAGCGGGATCCGCGCGAGCAACGGGACGCCGAAGCGCTCCGCGAGGCCACGCGCGCCGCCTTCGCCGAAGATCGCATCCACGGTGCCGCAGCGCGGGCAGACGTAGCCGCTCATGTTCTCCACCACGCCCGCCACCGGAGTGTGCACCTGGGCGAACATCGCCATCCCACGCGCGACGTCGAGGAGCGCCACGTCCTGCGGCGTGGTCACGATCACCCCCGCGCTGACCGGCACCTGCTGCACGAGCGTGAGCACGGCGTCGCCGGTCCCGGGCGGAAGGTCGACGACCAGGAAGCGCGTCGGGCCCCAGTCCACGTCGCGCAGGAACTGGCGCACGATGCCCATGACGATCGGGCCGCGCCAGATCACCGGCGACCGCTCGTCGAGGAAGAAGCCCATCGACATGAGCTTCACGCCGTGGCGCTCGACCGGCTGGATCCGCCGGCTCGCCGTCGCGCTCGGGCGCGCGCCCGTTCCGAACATCAGCGGCACGCTCGGGCCGTAGACGTCCGCGTCCAGCAGCCCCGCGCTGCCCGCCACCTCGGCGAGCGCCACCGCGAGGTTGGCCGCGACCGTCGACTTGCCCACGCCGCCCTTGGCGCTCGCCACCGCCACGACGTGCTCCACGCCCGGCAGCGCCGCGCGCTCGGCGAACGGATCGCGCCCGCGGCCTTCGGCCGCGGCCGCCACGTGCACCTCCACCGCCGCGACGCCGGGCTCGGCCGCCAGTGCCGCGCGCACGCGCTGCACGAGCTGCGCGACGACCTCCGCCCGGTCGGTCCCCGGGCGCAGGTGCACGTGCGCGGTGCCGCCCTCGACGCGCACGTCGGTCACCATGCCGAGCGTGACGACGTCGCGCCGGAAGTTCGGGAACAGCACGGCGCGCAGCGCCTCGCGCAGCCGCTCCGGCGACGGGGCGGTCATGGCGGCGAGATCTAGCCGCGCGCTCGGGAAAAGGCAACGCGCGGGCGCACGCGTCCTTGACAACACCGCCCCGGTTTGCGTTGTGTCCCGGCGTGGAGGCGCACGCCGCCCGCTCAGCCCCGCGCATCCCGGCGGCCGTGGCCGAGGACCTCGCCCGCGTCGAGGAGCGCCTCGCCGCCGAGCTGGCGTCGCGCGAGGAGCGGCTCTCCGCCGTGGCGGCCCACCTCGTCCGCGCCGGCGGCAAACGCGTGCGACCCACCGTCGTGCTGCTCGTCTTCCACGCCGCCGCCGAGCGCGGGCTCGCGCGTCGCGACGACGCCATCGAGGCGGCGGTCGCGCTCGAGCTGATTCACTCGGCGACGCTCCTGCACGACGACATCATCGACGGCGGCGAGACGCGCCGCGGGCGGCCCTCGGCGCTGCGCACGTTCGGCGTCGCCGACACGCTCGTCGCCGGCGACTTCCTCTTCAGCCGCGCCTTCGCGCTGTGCGCCCGCTTCGAGGCCGAGGTGATCCGCTGGGCCGCCGACGCGTGCGTGAGCCTCACCGAGGGCGAGGTCCTCCAGAGCCGCTTCCGCCGCAACCCGGCGGTGACGCTCGCCGACTACCTCGAGATCATCCGGCGCAAGACCGCCGCGCTCTTCGAGGCGGGCGCGCGCACCGCCGCACACCTCGCCGGCGCCCGCCCCGAGGTCGTCGCGGCGATGGCGGCCTGCGGGCACCACGTCGGCCTCGCCTTCCAGGTGAGCGACGACCTGCTCGACGTCGCCGGCAACCCGGCGGTCACCGGCAAGCCGCGCGGCATCGACCTGCGCGACGGGAACCCCTCGCTCCCGATCGTGCTCGCGCTGCGGGCCGACCCGAGCCTCGCGGAGTTCTTCGCCCGCGACGGTCTGGCGCCCGCCGAGATCGAGGCGGGCCTCGCGCGCATCGGGCACACGGGGGTGCTCGGCCCGGTCGCCGAGCGGGTCCGCGAGCACGTGCGGGCCGCGCTCGCCGAGATCGGGCACCTGCGGCCGTCGGGCCACCGCGACGCGCTCGAGACGCTCGCCACCGGCCTCGGCGTCCGCGCCGCCTGAACGCCGCGTCGTTGACTCGGGCGGCGGCGCGCCGCCAAGATCCGCGCGTGCCCCGCGACGGCTACGGTCGGGAGATCGACTACCTGCGCATCTCGCTCACCGACCGCTGCAACCTGCGCTGCGTCTACTGCATGCCGCTCACGGGGCTCACGTTCACGCCGCCGGCCGAGCTGCTCACCGCCGCCGAGGTGGAGACGGTGGCGCGCGCGGCGGTCGGCATCGGCTTTCGCAAGTTCCGCCTCACCGGCGGCGAGCCGACGCTGCGCGCCGACCTCGTCGAGATCGTCGAGCGCCTGGCCCGCGTGCCCGGCGTCGGCGACCTTGCCATGACCACCAACGGGGTGTTGCTGCCGCCGCTCGCGCAGCCCCTCGCGCGCGCCGGCCTCACCCGCGTCAACGTCCACCTCGACAGCCTCGACCCCGTGCGCCTCGCGCGCGTGATGCGCTGGGGATCGCTGGCGGAGATCTGGGCGGGCATCGAGGCCGCCGAGGCGGCCGGCCTGCGGCCGATGAAGCTCAACACGGTGGTTGCCCGCGGCTTCAACGAGGAGGACGTCGTGCCGCTCGCCGCCCTCACGCTCGGCCGTGACTGGCACGTGCGCTTCATCGAGACCATGCCGCTCGGCACCGACGAGGCCGCGGCCGTCGCCCGCGCGCGCCTGGTGCCGAACGCCGAGACGCAGGCGCGCATCGAGGGGGCCCTCGGTGCGCTCGCCGCGATGCCGGCCGCGCACCGCGCCGACGAGGCACGCAATTACCGTCTCCCGGGGGCGCGTGGGGTGGTCGGCTTCATCAGCCCGGTGAGCGTGCCGTACTGCGGAACGTGCAACCGCATGCGCCTCACCGCCGACGGCCGCTTCCACCTCTGCCTGCTGAACGACGACGAGTGCGACGTGCGCGCGGCGCTGCGCGGCGGCGGCGGACCCGAGGCCGTGGCGCGCATCCTGCTGCGCGCCGTGGCCCACAAGCCGACCGGCCACCACCTCGACCTCGGCCGCTCGACAAGGGAGCGTCAGATGTTCCAGATAGGCGGCTGACCATGGACATTCCCGGCCTCGCAGACGCCTCTCGGACCCTCGCCGGCGCGGTGCTCGGCCCGCGCGAGCTGGCCGCGGCGCTCGACTTCGACCCGCTCGCCGTCCTCACGCCGGCCGAGCGCCAAGGGGTCGCACGCCTCCCCTTCACCGCCGCCGACCTCGAGCGCGCGCGCGCGGACGGCGAGCTGCTCGTGCTCCGCCTGCCCCGCGATCCGCAGGGACCGCTCACCATGCTGCGTCTCGCAGCCCGGCTCCACGGCGGGCTCGAGCCGCGGGCGCACCGGGGCGTCGGCTACCTGCTGCGCGACGAATGGACGATCGACGGGCAGCCGTTCGCCGCCGAGGAGACCTGCGCGGCCGGGTGGTGGCTCGTCCGCCGCACGCCGCTGCCCGCCACTCTCAACCGCGGATACCGCGAGCAGGACCGGGCGCTCTCCGCGCTGGCGCCCGCGGCTCCCGCCCGCCCCCGCCGCCGCAGCGCCGTCGAGGCGGCCTTCGACGTGCTCTGCTGGCAGCGCGCCCATGGCGAGCGTCTGCTGGCGGACGCCTGGGACTGGTCGCGCAGCGCCAGCGCCGACGGCGGGTACGTCGCCGTCGGCGAGCTCGGTCCCGAGGGGCTGCACGTGGTCGCCTACTCGCCCGCGGTCAAGTTCGGGACGCTCGGCGCGTGCCCGCAGCGGTAGCGCGGCTCGAGGGCCTCTGGTAGGAGTCGCCTGCGGTGTACTTCGTGACCACCAAGCGCGCGGGCTATGCGCTCTTCTGCATGACGCCGAGCGAGCGCGCGGCGATCGGCGTCACCGACGACCAGCAGCGCGTGCATCTCCTCGAACGCGCCGGGAGCACGTGGCGGGTCCACCGGGACTGGCCGATGGCCGAGCGCTCGCACACGGAGGTCATGGCGCGGCTCGGCGCCGTGGACGAGCCTCCGACCGTCGACGAGCTGGCGCGCCTCGCGCTCGGAGCCTGAGCGGCCGATGGCCGGCGCGCTCGAGGGGCTCAAAGTCCTCGAGGTCGGCGACCTCGTGGGCGCGGCGTACGCGACCAAGCTGCTCGCCGACCTCGGCGCCGACGTCGTCAAGATCGAGCGTCCGGCGACGGGAGACCAGGCGCGCCGCCGCGGGCCCTTCCCGGGGGGGACGCCGCACCTCGAGACGAGCGGCCTGTTCCTCTACCTCAACGCGAACAAGCGGGGCATCACCCTCGACCTGCGCCGGCCGCGCGGGCAGGAGGTGCTCGCGCGCCTCGCCGCGGACGCCGACCTCCTGGTGCACGAGGTGCACCCGACCGAGATGGCGGCGCACGGGCTCGACTGGGACCGGCTCGCCGCCGCCAACCCGCGGCTGGTGATGACCTCGATCGCCCCCTTCGGGCTCAGCGGGCCGCACGCGAGCTACCGGGCCACGGAGGTCGTCGCCTGGAGCGCCGGCGGGCTCGCGGCGCTCAACGGCGACCCGGCCCGTCCCGATCTCCCCCCGCTCAAGGCCTTCGGCCAGCAGGCGGGTTTCCAGGCCGGGCTCAACGCGGCCATCGGCTCCCTCGGCGCGCTGTTCGCACGCCTCTCCACCGGGCGCGGCGACCATGTCGAGGTGTCGACGCAGGAGTGCGTGGCCTCGATCCTCGAGCTGACCTTCGCCTGGTGGCCCTACGCGGGGCTGGTCGCGTCGCGCCTCGGGGCGAAGCCGATCCAGCCGCTCTGCTTCATGGAGTGTCGCGACGGCTGGATCTTCGTCTGCTGCGTCGAAGAGCACCAGTGGCGACGGTTCGTTGAGCTGATGGGCAACCCCGAGTGGGCGGAGATGGAGCTCTTCGCCGATCGGCTCGCCCGCGGGCGCAACTTCGATGCGCTCCAGGCCCTCCTCCAGGAGTGGTGCGCGACGCAATCGGTGCACGAGCTATACGCCGCGGCCCAGGCGCGCCGCGTCCCGTTCGCGCCGGTGTCGACCATGGGTGACCTGCTCGCCGCTCCCCATCTCAAGGCCCGCGGCTTCTTCGTCACGCTCGCCCACCCGGTGGCCGGCGCGGTCACGATGCCCGGCGCGCCCTACGCGCTCTCCGCCACCCCCTGGGCGCTGCGCACGCCCGCGCCGTGCCTCGGCCAGCACACCGCCGAGGTGCTCGCGGAGGCCGGGCTCGACGCCGCGGCCCTCGCCCGGGAGGGCGTCGTCTAGGTGGCGCGTCCCCCGCTGGCCGGCGTCCGGGTCGCCGACTTCACCTGGGTGTGGGCAGGGCCGCACTGCACGTTGCAGCTCGCGCACCTCGGTGCGGAGGTGATCCGGGTGGAGACCGCCACGCGGCTGTGCGTCACGCGGCTCCTGCCCCCCTTTCCGCGCGGCACCCGGCCCACGCCCAACGCCAGCGGCTACTTCAACCAGTACAACCAGGGCAAGAAGAGCATCACGCTCGACTTGAAGCGCCCCGAGGCGCTCGAGGTCGCCCGGCGGCTGTGCGCGGCGAGCGACGTCGTGGTCGAGAACTTCGCCGCGGGCGTGATGGATCGCATGGGGCTCGGGTACGACGTGCTCCGGGCGCTACGCCCCGACGTCGTCATGATCGCGCTCTCCGGCTACGGCGCGACGGGCCCCGACGCCGACAAGGTCTCCTACGGTCCCGCCCAGGTGCCGCTCTCGGGGATGTCCTCGGTCACCGGCTACCGCGGACACCCGCCGATGCACGTCGGGGTCTCCTACGGCGACCCGACCGGCGGCCTCCACGGCGCCGTCGCGATCCTCGCGGCCCTGCTCCACCGGGCGCGCACGGGCCGCGGGCAGTTCATCGATCTCTCGCAGTGGGAGACGTCGATCGCCGTCCTGCCCGAGGCGGTCCTCGAGTGGACGATGTGCGGGCGGCAGCCGCCCCGCGACGGCAACCGCGACCCGTACTGCGCGCCGTGCGGCGTGTTCCGCGCCGCGGGCGACGACCGCTGGGTGGCGCTCGCCATCGAGGACGACGCCGCCTGGGCGCGCTGCGCCGCGCTCCTCGGCCGGCCCGAGCTCGCCGCCGATCCGCGCTTCGCCACGCTCGTCGCCCGCAAGCGGCACGAGGACGCGCTCGAGGCGATCGTCTCCGAATGGACGGCGCAGCGCCCGCCCGAGGAGGCGACGGCCCTCCTCCAGGCCGCCGGCATCCCGGCCTTCACCGCCGCCACCAACCGCGACCTCGCCGGCGATCCCCACCTCGCCGCCCGCGGCTTCCTCGTCGCGCTCGAGCACCCCGAGGTCGGCGCGCGCACGCACCTCGGCGTCCCCTGGCGCATGGGCGCGGGCGACTGCCGCGTGCGGGCGCCGGCGCCCTGCCTCGGCGCGCACACCGACGAGGTCCTGCGCGAGGTCTGCGGGTACGACGGGGCTGCCATCGCGCGCCTGCGCGCGGCGCAGGTGCTGGTGTAGCCGACCTTCGAGTCAGGCGCCCGTTCCCGGGAGCAGGTGGAGCACCCCGCGGCGGGTGTCGCGGCTCGAGAGCAGCATGCCGGCGGCGAGCGCCAGGTATCCGGCGGCGTACAGCCAGCGCGCCGCCGGCGAGGTGAATGCGAGCTGCACGGCGAAGAGGACCAGCAGCGTGAGGGCCTCGCTCACGCCGAAGCGGAAGTTCGCGATCACGAACAGCCCGAACACCGATTGCGCCGACGTGAGGAAGATCTCCTCCCGCTGGCGCGCGTCGAGGATCATCGGATGGAGGCTGCCGTGCGAGAGCGCGTACGCCGCCGGCAGCGCGCCCACGAGCAGCGTCCACTGGTTCACCTTCGAAGACACCATCGTCCCGATGCCCGCCGCCGCCGCGCCCTTGACGGCGAAGAGGACGGCCACCACGAACTCCGGGGACTCCGAGGCGAGCGGCGCGAGCCACTGCACGAGGAGGAACTCCTCGATGCCGAAGCGCCGCCCGGTGGCGATCAGCCCTTCGGCGAACGGCTCGGCGGCGGTGAATATCGCGGCCGCGGCGACTGCGAACAGCGCGGCGACCGCGAGGCGTCGGGCGGTCACCGGAAGGGCCGCCACCGCGGCCGCCGGGCCCTCGATGTCCGGCTCGGCATGATGCGAGCGGCTCGCCGCCCGCACGTAGAGCAGGAATATCCCGAACAGGATCGCCGTGTCGGTGATCGAGAGCGTCCCCTTGAGAGGGATCACGAACGAGTAGAGCGTCGCCAGAGCCAGGTAGTTGATCTCGATCGCCTGCTCGCGGGGCAGCACGACCTCGCGTCGGCCCGACCGCGCCCACGCGGCCAGCACCGGAACCGCCCAGCCGACGCCGAGGAGGAGCCGATTGCCGCCCGTCATGTTGGCGGTGGCGAACGCCGTGTAGGTGGGATCCCGACCCGCGCGCCACGCGAAGTACACGTCGACGGCGTACTCGGGGAGCACCGCGACCAGCGCCAGGAAGAGGAGGGCGAGCGCCTGAGGGACGTCGAGTTGCGCCACCTCCGACGCCCACGAGAGCAGGAAGGCGGCGCCGAGGATACCGGCCCCCGCGCTCAGCGCCACCCACTGCGGGCTCTCGATCAGCCCGCGGAAGTGGATCACGAACCAGGTCAGCGGCAGCACGAGGGCCGCGGCGATGGCGAGGAGCCGGCGGATCACGGGTGGCCCCGATAGCAGAGTCGCGAGCGGCTCAGAAGTCCGTCCAGCCGTGGTGGAGCGTCTTCACCAGCCGTGCCGGGGCTTCCGTGGTTCCGCCCGCCGGCATGAAGTCGAGGCGGTCGAGTGCCGCGCGATAGTCTGCGGCGGCGGGCGGCGGCTCGACGACCAGACGCGTGAGCCCGAGTCCGGCGGCGAGGTGCACCGCGTCGAGCAGCAGCCAAGTTCCGAGCCGCCGCCCGGCGTACGCCGGCTCGAGCACCACGGCCACCGCGACCGCGCCGGCGCCGGCGGGCGAGAGGCGGGCCGCACCCGCCGCCCGGTCGCCGTCCCAGGCGACCACGACGATGCCCCCGGGCACGGGCTCGATGCCCGCGGCACACGCGTGCAGCGCCGCCGCATCCGCGGACGTCCACGGCCGCAGCACGAGATGCGCCCCGTCGCGCAGCACCACGGTCTTCGGATACTCGCCCTCGGGGGGCGTCACGCGAGGTCCCGCACCAGCGCGAGCAGGTCGGCGGGCACGGGCCGCCGCCGCTCCCAGGCGTCGGCGAGCGGCACGCGCGCGAGCGCGCCGCCCACCTCCCCGACCATCACCCCGCCGCCGTCGAGCAGCGCGTCGACCGCGGCAGCGCCGAGCCGGCTACCGAGGATGCGGTCCCGCGCCGTGGGCGCACCGCCGCGCTGGATGTGCCCGAGCACGCACACGCGCGACTCGAGACCGCGCGCCTCCGAGAGCTCGCGCGCGACGCGGAACGCCTGCCCCTGCTCGGTCCCCTCCGTGACGATGACGATGCTCGACCGCTTGCCGCGCTCCCAGCTGCGCCGCAGCTCGGCCGCGAGCGCGAGCACGTCGTTCGCCTTGCTCGCGATCAGCACCTCCTCGGCGCCGCCGGCCACGCCCACCGCGAGCGCGATATCGGGGCACGTCCGCCCCATCACCTCGACGAGGAACAGACGCGCCTGCGAGTGGGCGGTGTCGCGGATGCGGTCGATCGCCTCGAGCGCGGTATTCACGGCGGTGTCGAAGCCGATGGTGAAATCCGTGCCGTAGACGTCGTTGTCGATCGTGCCGGGCACGCCCGCCGCCGGCAGGCCGTGCTCGGCCGCGAGCAGGGTCGCGCCGTGCATCGTCCCCTCGCCGCCGATCACGATCAGGCCGTCGACGCCCACCTGACGCACGATCTCCGCGGCGCGCGCCCGCGCGGCCGGCTCGAGGAACTCGCGGCAGCGGGAGGTGCCGAGCACCGTTCCCCCGCGCTGGATCACGTTCGCCACGCCGGCACGGGTGAGCGGCTCGATCTCGCCGTCGAGGAGGCCGGCGTAGCCCCGGCGAATCCCCATCACCTCGAGGCCGCGGCCGGCCGCGTGCCGCACGGCGGCACGGATGGCGGCGTTCATCCCGGGCGCGTCGCCGCCGCTCGTGAGAATCCCGATGCGGCGCATGCCGCTTCCATAGCATCCGAGAGCGCGCCGCTTCGCAAGCGCGGCGCCCTGGAAAGGTCCCGGGCCGTACGCTATCCAGGGCGCGTGCCACGGCGCGCCGATCGCCACCGTCCCGACCGCCCTCGCCCGCTCCCCCTGCGCGCCGCCGCGCCGGTGACGCGGGGGTGACGTTCGTCGAGCGCCTGGAGCCCGCGCGGATCGCCGTCGCGCCTTCGTGGACGACCTTCCCCGAGACCGTCGCCGGCCTCGTCGACCTCCTGATCGCCGACGGCGCCCTGCCACCGTCGCGCCGCGGGGATGCGGTGGCGGCCGTGACGGCGCGCGAGGCCGAGGCCTCGACCGCGCTGCTCGACATCGGCGTCGGCGTGCCGCACGCGCGCCTGCCGGGCCTCGACCGCGAGGTCGTGGCCCTCGCGGTCGGCCCGGCGGGCCTCTACGAGGCCGTCCCGACGGTCCCGATCCGCATCGTGGCGTTGGTGCTCTCGCCGCCGAGCGCCGCCGACGAGCACCTGCGCATCCTCGCCAGCATCGCCACTCGCCTGCGCTCGAGCGCGCTGCGCCGCGCGCTGCTGCGCGCCGCCGATCCCGCGCGAGTCCTCGCCGCGCTCCACGCCGACCTCCGCGGCGCCGTACCGTAGGCGCGCTCAGATCTCCCAGGCGACGTACTCGTCGAACCGCTGACCGTCGACGTCGACGGGGTAAGGCCCGGCGATGCGGTAGTCGGCGCCGTCGTCCAGCGGCGGCAGACGCAGCCGCTTACGGTCGGCGCCGAGCGCCTCGCGGACGCCGGTCGGCGGAGGCGGCGAGGCACCTCGCGGGACTCGCATGAGCACGAGGGCGCGGGGGGCAGCGTGCGGCACCGCGCGACAATTCCCAGCTTCGCGAGCTTTTGCAAGCCGTCGGACCTCTTGTCTGCCTCCGTCGCTTGCCCTACTGTGCCCATGCACGCATGTCGACCGTGGTAGTTGCGCTCGTGCTCCTGCCGCTGGCGCTCGTGCTGGTCGCGGGCCTGCTGCTCCTGCTCGTTCGCCCGCTCCTGCGCCCCGCCCTGGCGGCGCTCGAGCGCGGCCGCTTCCAGCGCTGCCTCGCGCGGGCGGCCCGCGGGGACGCGCACCTCCACGCCGGGCAGATCGAGGCGGCGCTGCGCGAGCTCGAAGGAGCGTTCTGCCTTCAGACCGTCCGCAGCGAGCCGCGGCTCGTCGAGCAGATCGCCCGCCACCACGTCGGTGTTCTCTCGCGCCTGCTCTCGGTCGCCGACGAGCTGCCCCAGCAGCGCGTCCGCCTGTTCGCGCTCGCCAAGGTGGATCGACTCCTCGATCGGCGGGGCGAGATGCAGCGCGCCCTCCTCCAGCTCCGCAGCCGTCCGCTGCGTGACTCGCGCCGCCTCCAGCTCGAGCGCGCGCTGCGGCGCAACGGCCACGAGACCCGCGCCGCGGTCCGCGAGCTGATCGCCGATCTGCAGGTTCTCAGCACCCGCAAGGTCGCCTACCAGTAGCCGACGCGCGCCCCCGCCCGGGCGTCCGACGCGCATGATTTTTTCTTGACCCAATGGTGATTTTTTCTTGCAATGGATCGATCCATCGTCTATGTGCTCGCCCGAGCTGTCGAGCCCAGTGGGGGGGAGCGCACGACTCGGATGCGGGCAGGATCGGTGCCGGCGGGATGCCCGGCGGTGACGGTGGGGCCCTCGACGCCGCGACGCCGCTTCCGGCCGGGCACCGCTGCTGTGCCGCAGCGGAAAAAACGGTGGCGATCGGCCGCGCTACCTCGATGCTCCACACCTGTGGACCCGCCGTGAGCCTGCCGGCGGTAGCCTTCGCCGCCGGCGGCCCGCCCGCCGGCCTGCCCGTGCGCGCGCTCCCGCCGCCGCCGGAGCACAGCTTCGCCTCGTTCGTCGTCGGCGAGAGCAACGCGCCCGCCCACCGCGCCGCAACGCTGCTGGCCCGCGGCGGCGACCGCGTACCGCTCGTGCTCCACGGGCCGAGCGGCGTCGGCAAGACGCATCTCCTGCACGCGACCCATGCCGCGCTCGCCGAGCGCGGCCGTGCCGTCGCCTGCCTGCCCGCCGCCGAACTCACGCAGGCGCTCCTCGCGGCCTACCGCGCCAACCGGCACCGGGAGCTCTGGCGCGACCTCGGCGTGCTGGACGCGATCCTGCTCGACGACGTGCACTCGCTCGCCGGCCACGAGCAGGTCCAAGGCCACCTCGCCGAGGGTCTCATCGCCTGGGTCGAGGGCGGCCGGGCGCTGGCGCTCACCGCCGACCGCGCGCCGGAGGACGTCCCCGAGCTCGCCGGTCGATGGCGCCAGCGCTTCGGCGAGGCGACGGTGGTCCACCTGCCGGCCCCGGAGCCCGCGCTGCGCACCGCCATTTTGCACCACAAGGCGAGGCGCCTGGGGCTCGATCTCGATGACGACCTCGCGTCCGTCATCGCGCAGCGGCTGGCGGGCAGCGTGCGCAGGCTCGAGGGCGCGCTCACCCGGCTGCTCGCCCACGTGCGCCTGTCCGGGCGGCCCATCGATCGCGCCCTCGTCGAGGAGGTCCTACCGGCGCCCGTCTTGCTTGCTCGCGGAGGCCCGTCGCTCGGCCGCATCGTCGGCGAGACCGCGGTCGCCTTCGGGCTCCCCGCCCGCCTCCTGCGCGGGCGCCGCCGCCGGAGCGAGCTGGTGGTGCCGCGGCGGGTCGCGATGTTCCTGAGCCACCGGCTCCTGCGGCGGCCGCTCGCGGAGATCGCGCGCGCCTTCCATCGCGACCGTACGACCGTGCATCACGCCTGCGCGGCGGTGGCCGCGCAGCTCGACAGCGACCCGCAGCTCGCGGGAACGATCCGGCGAATCGAGGAGCGGCTGATCACCTCGGCGTGATTCGGAGTGGGCGATGGGGCGACGGGGACGGGTCCTGGGGATCATCGTGGCCGGCGGCGACGACTCGCCGCTCGGGCCGATCGGCGGCCCGGGCGGACCGGCGCTGACGCCGTTCGCGGGCAAGTACCGCTTCATCGACTTCGCGCTGGCGACGCTGCGCAACTCGGGCGTCACCGAAGTGTGCGTGGTCGCCCCGGTCCCTGCGGCATGCCTGCGCGCGCACCTCGAGCGCGCGCTGCGCCTCCGCCGTCCGCGCGTCCTGCCCCTGCCCCCGGGCGCCCCGCGCCGTGCGGCGCGCCTCCTCCAGGCGCTGCGCGCGGCATCCCCCATCCTGCGAACCGTCGCTCCCGAGGCGGTCGTGGTCCTCCTCGCCGACCACATCCTCCTGCTCGACCTCCGTCCGCTGCTCGCCGCCCACGCGGCCCGTGCGGCCGACGTGACCCTGCCGGCGTTCCCGCTGCCGTCGAGCGAGGCCGACGGGCGGGTCACGCTGCGCGCCGACGCCGCTGGGCGCGTCGACCTCGGCACCGGGGCGACGGCGGTGCAGGCCCCCTTCGCGCTCACCTGGGCGGGCGACGTGGTCGTCCGCGGGGACGTCGCAGCGGTGGTGCTCGACGAGCGGCTGCCCGCGGAGGACGCCGCGCTCCGCGCGCGTGCCGCCGCGCTGCGCATCGATGCCTACGACGTCCTCGCGAGCCGTGCGCCCGACGCCGCCGCGATGGGTGCCTACTGGCACGAGCCGATGACGCTCGAGGCGTACTACGGCGCGCAGATGGAGCTGTGCACGCAGCGGCCGCCGCTCGACCTCTACAACCCGGCGTGGCCCCTGCCCGCCGCGGTGGGCGGCCTCGCCCCCGCGAAGGTCGTGACCGACGCCGCGGGACGCGCCGGGCAGGCGCTCGATTCGCTGGTCTCCGACGGCTCGGTGATCCGCGGCGGCGTCGTCATCAAGTCGGTCCTCGGCCACGGCGTCGTCGTCGAGAGCGGCGCCGAGGTCGAGGATTCGATCCTGCTCGACGGCTGCCGGATCGGCCGCGGCGCCCGCGTGCGGCGGGCGCTCATCGGCGCGGGCGCCGTCATCGACGACGACGAGGAGATCGGCTACGGCGGGGCCGCGATCGCGCCGCGGCGGGTGCTGCGCTCGGGCCTCACCGTCGTGCCGCCGGCCACGCGCTGATCGCGCGGGGCGCCCGGGTGCATCGGGGCGGCGGTCCGCCCCCTTTTTTTCGCGGGGACGGCGGTGTAGTCGTCGGCTTTTCCCCTCCGCCGCACATGGACATCGCCGCGATCTCGATCGTCGGAGCCCGCGAGCACAACCTCAAGGGGATCGACGTGCAGGTGCCGCTCGGCCGCCTCACGGTCGTCACCGGCGTCTCGGGCTCGGGCAAGTCGAGCCTCGCCTTCGACATCCTCTACGCCGAGGGGCAACGGCGCTACGTGGAGAGCTTCTCGACCTACGCGCGGCAGTTCCTCGACCGGATGGACCGGCCCCGCGTCGAGCGCATCGAGGGCATCCTGCCGGCGATCGCCATCGACCAGAGCCGGCCGGTCAAGACCTCCCGCTCGACGGTCGGCACGATGACCGAGCTGCACGATTACCTCAAGCTGCTCTTCGCCAAGGCCGCGGTGCCGCACTGCCGCTGCTGCGGCCGGCCGGTTCGCCGGGACTCCCCCGAGAGCGCCGCCGAGCGCCTGCTCGCGGCGCACCCCGAGGCGCGCGCGCTGATCACGTTCACCGCCGCGGTCCCCGCGGGGCTGCCGTGGCCGCAGGTGCGCGAGGGCCTGCTCGGCGCGGGCTTCGTGCGGGCGCTCACGCCCGCGGGCACGGTCGAGATCGCCGAGACCGCGGCGGCGCCCGAGGAGGGCGGCGTGACCGTGGTCCAGGACCGGCTGCGGCTGCGGGCGGCCGAGCGGGCACGGCTGGTCGAGTCGCTCGAGCAGGCACTGCGGCACGGGCGGGGCCGGGCGGCCGTCGTGCTCCCCGACGCGGGCGGACGCGTCGAGCGCCTCTCGACCGCGCTCGAGTGCGCCGACTGCGGCGTCGGCGTGCGCGACCCCGTCCCCAACCTGTTCTCGTTCAACAGCCCGCTCGGCGCCTGCGAGACGTGCCGCGGCTTCGGCCGCGTCATCGACCTCGACATCGACCTCGTGATCCCCGACCCCTCCCGCTCCATCGCCGACGGCGCCATCAAGCCGTGGACGACCAAGGCCACGTCGTGGGAGCGAGGCGAGCTGCTGAAGCTCTGCCGCCGCCGTACCATCCCCGTGGACGTCCCCTGGCGCGACCTCGACGAGACGCAGCGCCGCCTCGTCCTCGACGGGGACGGCCGAGGCCACTATCCCGGGGTGCGCGGCTGGTTCCGCTGGCTCGAGGGGCGCACCTACCGCATGCACGTGCGCGTGCTCCTCTCGCGCTACCGCAGCTACACGCTCTGCCCCGCCTGCGCGGGGGCGCGCGTGCGCCCCGAGGCGCTCGACTTCCGCCTGGGCGGCCTCACCATCGCCGACGTGAATCGGCTCGCGATCGGCGAGGCCGAACGCTTCTTCGCCGCGTTCGCCCCGGGCAGCGGGCCGGCCGAGGCCGTCGCCGCCCTCGTCCTCGAGGAGGTCCGCAGCCGGCTGCGCTACCTCGTCGAGGTGGGTCTCGAGTACCTCACGCTCGACCGCCAGTCGCGCACGCTCTCCGGCGGCGAGCTCGAGCGCGTCGACCTCACCACCGCGCTCGGCTCCTCGCTCGTGAACACGCTCTACGTGCTCGACGAGCCGTCGATCGGGCTGCACCCGCGCGACACGGAGCGGCTCGTGCGGCTGCTGCACCGCCTGCGCGACCAGGGCAACACGGTCGTCGTCGTCGAGCACGACCCGGCGATCATCCGCGCGGCCGATCACGTCGTCGACCTCGGCCCCGGGGCCGGCGAGCGCGGCGGCCAGGTCGTCTTCACGGGCCCGCCCGCGGCCCTCGCGCGCGCGCGCGGATCGCTCACCGCGGACTACCTCACCGGCCGGCGCGGTATCCCGCGGCCGGGGCGGCGGCGGCGGCCGATCCCCGGGCTTGCGCTGCACGTGCGCGGGGCCCGCGCCCACAACCTGCGCGACCTCGACGTCGACGTCCCGCTCGCCTGCTTCGTGGCGATCACCGGCGTGTCGGGCTCGGGAAAATCGACCCTCGTGGAGGACGTCCTCTACCGGACGCTCATGAAGCGGCGCGGCCGCCCCGTGGGCGTGCCCGGCGACTGCCGGGCGCTCGAGGGCGCGGACCGCATCAGCGAGGTCGTCCTCGTCGACCAGGCCCGCATCGGCTCGACCCCGCGCGCCAACGCCGCGACCTACCTGCGCGCCTTCGACGGCATCCGCCAGGCGTTCGCGCGGACCGAGGAGGCCCGGCTGCGCGGCTACACGGCCGCCACGTTCTCCTTCAACGTGCCCGGCGGGCGCTGCGAGACGTGCGCGGGCGAGGGCTTCGAGCACGTCGAGATGCAGTTCCTCTCCGACGTCTACGTGCCGTGCGCGGAGTGCGGCGGGGCGCGCTTCCAGCCCGAGGTGCTCCAGGTGCGCTGGCGCGGGCGGACGATCGGCGAGGTGCTCGACCTCACGGTCGCCGAGGCGATCGAGGTCTTCACCGACGTCCCCGAGGTGGTGGCGCGGCTGCGTCCGCTCGCCGACGTCGGCCTCGACTACCTCCGCCTGGGCCAGCCGCTCTCCACCCTCTCGGGCGGCGAGGCGCAGCGCGTGAAGCTGGCCGCCCAGCTCGGCCGCGAAGGCAAGGCGCACACGCTCTTCGTCTTCGACGAGCCGACGACGGGCCTGCACCTCGCCGACATCGAGCGGCTGCTCGCCTGCTTCGCCCGCCTGGTCGAGCGCGGGCACTCGCTGCTCGTCATCGAGCACAACCTCGAGGTCGTGAAGGCCGCCGATTGGGTGATCGACCTCGGCCCCGAGGGCGGCGAGGGCGGCGGGCGCCTGGTGGCCGCGGGCCCGCCGGAGGTGATCGCCGCGACGCCCGGCTCGCACACCGGCCGCTTCCTGCGCACGCTGCTCGGGGCGACCGCCGGCGCCGTCGCTGACGCCGACGTCGAGCCACACCGGCGGCCGGCGGCGGCGAGCCCCACGATCCGCATCGTCGGCGCCCGCGAGCACAACCTGCGCGACGTGACCGTCGAGCTGCCGCGCGACCGCCTGATCGTGCTCACCGGGCTCTCGGGCTCGGGCAAGTCGTCGCTCGCCTTCGACGTGCTCTATGCCGAGGGCCAGCGGCGCTACATCGACAGCCTCTCCACCTACGCGCGCCAGTTCCTCCACGTGATGGCCAAGCCCGACGTCGACGTGCTCACGGGCCTGCCGCCCACGGTCGCCATCGAGCAGCGCCTCTCCCGGGGTGGCCGCACGTCCACCGTGGCCACCGTGACGGAGGTCGCCCACTACCTGCGCCTCCTCTATGCCAAGCTCGGCGTGCAGCACTGCCCGCGGTGCGACGAGCCCATCCGGCCGCAGACCCGCCGGCAGATCCTCGAGCGCCTGCGCCGCGAGTGGCGCGGCGGCCGGCTCACGCTGCTCGCCCCGGTCGTCCGCGGCCGCAAGGGCTACCACAAGGAGGTGCTCGCCGCCGCGCGCAAGCTCAAGCTGCGCGAGGCGCGCATCGACGGGCGGCGGCTCGCGCTCGCCGACGTCCCTCTCCTCGACCGCTACCGCGAGCACGACGTCGACCTGGTGGTCGGAAGCGCGGCCGCCGGTTCGTCCGAGCTCGAGGATCTCCTCGCCCGCGCGCTCCGCCTCGGCGGCGGCGCCGTTGCCGTCCTCGCCGACGGCGTCGAGCGGCTCTACTCCGAGCGCCTCTTCTGCGCCGGCTGCGGCACCGGCTTCCCGCCGCTCGATCCGAAGCTCTTCTCGTTCAACAGCCGTCAGGGTGCCTGCCCCGCCTGCGCCGGCAGCGGCGTGCGCGTCGAGCCCGACCCCGCGGCCATCGTCGACCCGGAGCGCACGCTCGAGGGCGGGGCGCTGCGCCCGTGGGAGCGGCCCGAGCGCCGGCAGGAGAAGCGCCGGCTCCTGCGCGCGCTCGCCGCGGCCGGTGTGCCCGTCGACCGGCCGTTCGGGCGTCTCGGCGCCCGGCAGCGCCGCCTCGCCCTCGAGGGCGAGCACGGCGCGCTCGCCACGCTGCGCTCGGCGCTGGCCGCCGACCCGACGGACCTGGACGAGTTCGTCGCCGAGCGTCCGTGCGAAGCCTGCGGCGGCCGGCGGCTCAACGCCCGTGCCTGCGCGGTGCGCCTCCAGGGCGAGCCCATCACGACATTCACCGAGCTGGCGGTGCGCGAGGCCGAGCAGGCGCTCGGGCGGCTGCGCTTCGGCGCGCGCGAGGCGCCGGTGGCCGAGGGGCCGCTGCGCGAGATCGTGCCGCGGCTGCGCTTTCTCGAGCAGGTCGGGCTCGGCTACCTGGCGCTCGACCGCCGCGCGGACACGCTCTCGGGCGGCGAGGCGCAGCGCATCCGGCTGGCCGCCCAGCTCGGGTCGAACCTGCGCGGCGTGTGCTACGTCCTCGACGAGCCGACGATCGGGCTGCACCCGCGCGACAACGCGATGCTCCTCGACGCCCTGGAGGCGCTGCGCGCCCGCGGCAACACGGTGATCGTCGTCGAGCACGACGAGGCCACGATCCGCCGTGCCGACCTCGTGATCGATCTCGGCCCCGGGGCGGGCATCCACGGCGGCCGCGTCGTGGCCATCGGGTCGCCCGCCGCGCTCGCCGCCAATCCCGCCTCTCCCACCGGCCGGCACCTGGCGGGCCCTCGCCCGCGGCTCGGCCCCGCGCGACCGCTCGACGGGCGGCCGCGGCTCGTGGTCCGGGGCGCCACCGAGCACAACCTGTGCGCCGTCGACGTGGCGATCCCGCTCGGCGCGTGGACGTGCGTCACCGGGGTGTCCGGGTCGGGCAAGTCGACGCTCGTGCGCGACGTGCTCTACCGCGGCGTGCGGCGCGCGCTCGGCCTGCCCGCCGGGCGCGTCGGGGCACACCGCGGCATCGAGGGCGTCGAGCATCTCGCGCGCGCCGTCGAGGTCGACCAGACGCCGATCGGCCGCACGCCGCGGTCGACGCCGGCGTCGTACGTGGGATTCTTCGACGACGTCCGCCGCCTCTTCGCGCTCGTCCCCGACGCGCGTCTGCGCGGCTGGGACGCGAGCCGCTTCTCCTTCAACGTGCCGGGCGGGCGCTGCGAGACCTGCGGGGGGCAAGGCCGGCTGCGCATGGAGATGAGCTTCCTGCCCGACGTCTACGTCGACTGCGACGCCTGCGGCGGGCGGCGCTTCACCGACGAGACGCTCGGGATCCGCTGGAACGGACGCACGATCGCCGAGGTGCTCGCCATGACCGTCGAGGAGGCCGCGGGGTTCTTCGCCGCGCACGCGCCCGTGGCGCGCGCGCTCGCGGTGCTCGCCGACATCGGCCTCGGCTACCTCACCCTGGGTCAGCCGAGCAACACGCTCTCGGGCGGAGAGGCGCAGCGGATCAAGCTCGCCTACGAGCTCGCCAAGGAGTCGCGCGGGCGCACGCTCTACGTGCTCGACGAGCCGACCACGGGGCTCCACTTCGCCGACATCGAGCGGCTCATCGGCGTGCTCCATCGCCTCGTCGACCGCGGAAACACCGTGGTCACCATCGAGCACAACCTCGACATCGTGAAGGAGGCCGACTGGATCGTCGATCTCGGGCCCGAGGGCGGCGCCGCAGGCGGCCGGGTGGTCGCGTGCGGGCCGCCGGCCGCCCTCGCCGCCGCCAGCGGCTCGCACACCGCGCGCTGCCTGCGCGAGCACCTCGTGTCGCCCGCGGCGTGAGGGCGACCGGGCCGGTCGCTAGACGCGATCGGGCGATGGAGCGCCGAGCGGCAACCTCGGCACCCCCTCGGCCGCGGCCGGCGCCGCGTGCTGCGCCCGCAGCGCCTCGATCTCCTCGCGCAGGCGGCGGTTCTCCGCCCGCAGCGCCTCGAGCATGCGCCGCTCCGCCGCGGCGCCCCGGGGCGCCTTCCCGCCCGCCGGCTTCTTCGCCGCCCGAGATCGCGCCGGCTTGGTTTTCGCCCGCGCCCGCCCCGTCCGTGCCTTCCGCTGTGCCATCGATCCTCCCATCCGCGGCCTCGCCGACGCTTCTACGCCGCCGCCGCGGCGCGGGGCAAGCGCCGCGCCGCAGCCGAGCGCACGGCCGCTGCGGGGCGGCGCGGGCGCGCGCCTGCGTTTCCAGATGACGCGAGCGCCGGAATTTTGGTAGAGGACTCGCGACATGCGCCGTCTCCCGTGCTGCCTCGCGACCCTTCTGCTCGCCGTCCCGTTCGCCGCCGCGCAGCCGATCCCCCGCACCGTCGACGGCTACGCCGTCCTCGCCGATCACCTGCTGCGGACCAAGGGGCCGCTCACGGTCGACGGGGCGCCGATCGGGGTGAACGCCGGGAGCCTGCTGACCCACGGCCCGCTCGCTGCGGGCCACCTCGACGTAATCACCAACGCCGGGCCCGGCAACGCCGTGCGGCTGCGGCCGGGCTCCCAGTGCGCTCGCCTGTTCACGGACCCCGCGCGCGTGACCGGCGTCAACTGCTCGTCCTCGCCCGTCGCCGCCTTCACCGGCCCCATCCTCGAAGAGCCGCTCGCCGCCGCCTGCGGGTTCCCGAGCCCGCCGCCGCCGTGCTTCGGCAGCGGGGTGACCGTCGGCCATGGCGGGGTCGTGCACCTGGCGGGCGGGACCCCGGGCGCCCCGCGCGCCTACGGGACGGCGCTCGTCCTGGGCGCCCCCACGCCGGGTACGCTGGTGCTCGACGGCGGGAGCTACGTCTTCTGCGGGCTGCGGATCGCGAGCCGCGCGCAGCTCCTGGTCGGCAGCGCGGCCCAGGTGTTCGTCAGCGGCGACCTCGAGCTCAACCAGGACACGATCGTCGGGCCGGATCCGGCGAGCCCGCACCCGCCGGCCCCAGGCGACATCCGTTTCCTGGTCGCGGGCGGGCGCGCGCACCTCTCGCGCCGCACGCGCCTCACCGGGCACGTCTGCGCCCCGAACGGCGTCCTGTCGATGGCTGCCGGGGCGGAGGCTTTCGGCGGGCTCGCGGCGCTGGTCGTCAGCACGGACCGCGCCGTCGTACACGGCATCCCGGGGCCGCCGCCCACGACGACCACCACCACGTCCACCAGCTCGACGACCGTCACGACCACCACCGCGACGTCCTCCTCCACCACCTCGACGAGCATCACCGTGACGACCACCACCACGACCAGCACGACGCTGCCGAGCTGCGTCTGCGGCGACGGGATCGTCGATTCGGCCACCGGCTGCTTCGAGCAGTGCGACCTGGGCTCGCCCGGCGAGGGCATTCTCGGCGTCCCCTGCCCGGGCGGCGAGGCGTGCGTCGACTGCCGGTGCGTCCCATCCACCACGACCACGACCACGACGCCGTCCACCAGCACGACCTCGACGACGCTGCCGTGCCGCTGCGGCGACGGGATCGTCAACGCGAGCCCCGGCTGCGGCGAGCAGTGCGACTCGGCGAGCGGCAGCGTCGTCGACCAGTGCCCGTCGGGCGCGCGCTGCAACGCGTCCTGCACCTGCGAGCCGACGGAGCCCGTGATTCCGCCGCCGCCGCGCTGCGAGACCTGCGCCGATTTCCAAAACCCCGCCTGCTGCCTGCAGCAGGTCTCCATGACGATCCGCCGCGGCGCCATGGGTCGACGCGGCAAGGGCACGCGCCTCGACCTCCATTCGCTGCTCGTGCAGAGCGGCTTCCGCCCCACGCCGCACCACGACGACGTCCTGATCCAGCTCCGCCGCGGCGACGCCGAGCTGCTGTGCGCCGAGGTGCCGGCCGCCAAGCTCATGAAGATGCACCGCGGTCGCGTGATCGGCTTCTGGGACTACAAGCACCACGTGGCGAGCGCGAAGCACGTCGACGACGTCGCCTTCAGGCTGCGCAAGGCCGGCGGCGTCAAGCTGCACGTCTTCGGCCGCAAGGTGGAGTTTGCGACGCCGTCCGGCGGCGACCTCACGGTCGCGGTCGTGCTGCGCGACCCGAGCGCACCCAGTACGAGTCAGTGCTCCACGGTGACGCAGAGCTTCCGCACGACCCGGACCCAGGGGCTGCGGGCGCCCTGAGCTAGCTAGCCGCCCGCCGCGGCGCGGCCCGCGAGGACGGCGTCGGCCGGCGGCTCGCGCACGACCTCGACGTCGAGCACCCCGCGCACGCCGCCGGCGAGGTGGACGACCAGGGCGGCGGCCCCGTCGGGACCGGGGGCCAAGGGTTGCGCCGCCGGCGGACGGCCGTCCGAGGCCACCCGCAGCGCGTAGCCCGTCCCCGGGGGCAGGCGCGGAAGGCCGAAGGCGAAGAGCGCGAGGGTGTCGCCGCCCGGGCGCCAGAGCACGTGACCGCTCGGCTCGCGGAAGGGCGCCACGGGCGCGAGCGCGAGGAGCTGGAGGCCGGGGCGCGCCGCGAGAGCGCGGACGTCCTCCGCGACGTCGGCCCGGGCGAGGAGCCGTTGCACCTCGGCGTCGCGCCGCCGCACGCCGCGCGCGAGGGAGGCGACCCTCGCCTCGGCAATCGCGAGCTGGCGCGCGAGCGCCTCGCGCTCCTCGGCTCCGGCCGCGAGCGCGGCCTCGCTCCTGTCGAGCGCGGCCCGAACGGACTCGCGGGCCGCCTCCTGCGCAGCCAGCCGCGCGGCAAGCGTGGCGCGCTCGCCCTCGATCGCGGCGAGCCGCGTAGCGAGGACCGTCGCCTCGCCCCGGGCCGCCGCCACCCGCCGCCGCAGGTCGTAGGCGGCCGACGCCGCCACCGCCGCGAGCGCAAGCGCGCCGACGACCGCCAGCGCGCGCCACGGCAGCCGCGCGCGCGGCCTCGCCGCACGGGGCAGGCCCACCGGCCGCGCGTAGAGATCGCCGAGACAGTCGGAGCATCCGCTCGCCAGATGCACGCGCACCGTCTCGGCCGCCGGGCCTTCGAGCGTCCCGGCGGCGTAGCCGGCCACGAGCGTGCGGAGCTCGGCGTGCGTCACCAGCGGCGAGCATACCGCGGTCGCGGCGCGCAGCGGTATCGCCGGTGGCGCACTCGCCATGCGCTGTGCCGTCGTTCCCGCCCCGTACGTTTCGCTTGCACGGCGCGGCCCACCCCGGCTATGGGGCACGTATGCGGGAGACGACGGCCGCGCCGGGCGGACACAGCGCCGTGACGCGAGGCTTCGAGGCGATCGCTGACGCGATCATGTACCGCTGGGCCGTGGAGCGGGACACGTGGGTCAGCCCGACGGAGGTCGAGCAGACGCGCGTCTACCTGCAGCGCCTCGGCATCGCGACGCAGCTCCTGCCCGACGGGCGCTTCGTTGTGGAGGGCGAGCCCGCGCAGGTGTACGACGCGGCGCCGCTCGTCCTGCTCGGCCTGCGCCACCTGCATGCCGCGCGCCGGAGCGCGGGTCCCGGCGCGCGGCGTTAGCGCGCAGGATCAGCCGGCGCCCCGGTGCTCGGGTCGAGGACGAGCCCCCGGCTCGTAGTACGGGAATCAGGCGTAGTGCGGGATGTAGGCGACCTGGCTCCCGCCCGTCGAGCTCGGATGCGCGCGGCCGCAGCCCCGAACGCGCCCCAACCCGCTTCGCCGCCCGCGAAATCCCTTGGCAGATTCGGCCGGGCTGGGGTAGAAGTCGAGCGAGCGACGTCCGATCGGGTTTCCGAGCACCACCGGCGGGAGGCAGGTGACGACGCGCGCGCAGATACCGCTGACCGCCGTGCTCTACCTCGCCGCGGCCAAGCTCGGGCTGAGCATGGCGGTCGTCGCCCCGCAGGTGACGGCCGTCTGGCCACCGACCGGGATCGCCCTCGCCGCGGTCTTGCTCCTCGGGGACCATGTCTGGCCGGGCATCGCGCTCGGGGCGTTTCTCGCCAACGTGACGGCGCACGAGCCCGTCGCGACGGCGGTCGGCATCGCCTGCGGCAACACGCTCGAGGCGCTGGCCGGCGCGTGGCTCCTGCGGCGCGCGGGCTTCCAGACCTCGCTCGCCCGCGTGCGCGACGTGGTCGCGTTCGTCGGGCTCGCCGCGCTGGCGAGCACGACGGTCGCCGCCACGGTCGGCGTGACGAGCCTCGCGCTGGGGCACGTGCATCCGTGGAGGGCGTTCGGACCGCTGTGGGGGCTGTGGTGGGTCGGTGACGCCATGGGGGATCTCGTCGTCGGCTCCGCGATCCTCGTCTGGGCTTCGCCGCCGGGAGCCGGCCGGCGGGAGCGAATACCGCACGTCGCGCTCCTCTTCGGCACGGTTCTCCTCGTGAGCGCGCTCGTGTTCGGCGGGCGCCCGGCGGCGCCGCTGGCGAGGTATCCCCTGCACTACCTCGTGTTTCCGTGCGTGATCTGGGCGGCGCTCCGGCTCCGCCAGCGCGGGACGGCGACGACGACGCTGCTCGCCTCGGCCGTGGCGATCTGGGGCACGGCGAGCGGCCGCGGCCCGTTCGTGTCGTCCACCGCGGACGAGGGGCTCGTGCTGCTCCAGCTCTTCATGGCGGTGGTCGGCGTGACCGGCCTGCTCCTCGGGGCCGCGATGCTCGAGCGCGACGCCTCCGAGGAGCGGCGGGCGCGGGAGCTCGGGGATGCCGACCGCCGCAAAGACGAGTTCATCGCGATGCTCGCGCACGAGCTGCGCAACCCGCTCGCGGCGCTCGACATCGCGGTCCACCTCCTCGGCAAGCGCGGCGACGAGCGGAAGCGATTCGCCGATCAGGCGGAGCGACAGGTCAAGCTCCTCCTGCGCCTGGTCGACGATCTGCTCGACGTCTCGAGGATCACCGCGGGAAAGATGACGCTGCGGCGCCAGCCGATCCTCCTCGGCGAGGTGGTGGCACGCGCGCTCGAGACGGTGCGCCCGTTGATCGAGGCTCGCCGCCACACCTGCACCGTGTCGCTGCCGCCGGCGCCGCTGCGGCTCGAGGCGGATCCCGACCGGCTGGCGCAGGTCTTCGGTAACCTGCTGAGCAACGCCGCCAGGTACACCGCGCCGGGCGGCGTCATCTCCCTCGGGGCGGAGCAGCAGGACCACGACGTGGTGGTCCGGATCACGGACACGGGCATCGGCCTCGCGCCCGAGCTGCTCCCGCAGCTCTTCGATCCCTTCGTGCGCGGCGACGCGGCGCACGCGCTCGCACAGGGAGGCCTCGGCATCGGCCTCACGATCGTCCGACGCCTGGTGCAGATGCACGGCGGGCGCGTGGAGGCGGGCAGCTCGGGACCGCACGGCACCGAGTTCCGCGTCTATCTGCCCCTGACGGCGCCCACGGAAACCGACGGTGGACGCCGGCCGGCACCGGCAGGCGACTCTTAGGCCGTGCCGCCCGCGGGCGCGGAGGGCATCGTCGCCACGGCGCCGCACGCCGCCTGCGCGCTGCGCTCGAGCGCCGCGGCGAGGCGGTCCGAGCGCACCGGCTTCGCGATGTAGTCGTTCATACCGGCGGCCAGGCATGCCTCCCGGTCGCCCTGCATGGCGTTGGCCGTCATGGCGATGATCCACGGACGGGACGTGCCGGGGAACCGGACGCGGATCTCGCGACTGGCCTCGAGACCGTCCATCTCGGGCATCTGGACGTCCATCAGGATGACGTCGTACGCCTGCCGGTGCACCGCCTCGAGCACCTCGAGGCCGTTGCCGGCGACGTCGGCCCGGTAGCCGAGGCGTTCGAGCATGTGCACCGCCACCTTCTGATTGACCGCGTTGTCCTCGGCGAGCAGGATCCGCAGCGGGAGCCGCGCGGCCAGCCCCGTCGATCCGGCAGCGGGCCGAGCCGGCGGATCGGCGGGCCGTACGGTCCCGCAGACGCGACCGAGCGCGTCGAGGAGCTGGGCGGGCTTGACGGGCTTGGTGAGGACCGCGGCGAACAGGTCCCCGAGGGCGAGCCGCTGCTCGCCGACCATCGCCGACAGCTCCGCCCGGCCGATCGAGCTGAGCATGACGAGCGGAAGCGCGACGCCGGCGGGATGCCGGCGCATCTCGCCGGCGAGGCGCAGCCCGTCCATCTCCGGCATCTGCATGTCGAGGACGGCGGCGTCGTAGCGCTCTCCGCGATCGAGCGACGCCAGCGCCTCGGGCCCCGACGCGACCGCGGTGAACTCCACGCCCGCCGCGAGAAGCTGCAGCGCGAGGATGCGGCGGTTGGTGTCGTTGTCCTCGACGACCAGCACCCGCCTGCCCCGTAGCCGCGCCTCGCCTTCGCCGCGAGCTGCCCGTGCGTCGCCCTCCGCAGCCGGCGCGACGATCGTGAAGTGGAACGTCGAGCCCACGCCGGGCGTGCTCTCCACCCACATCCGCCCGCCCATCAGCTCCGTGAGCCGTTTCGAGATCGCGAGACCGAGGCCCGTGCCGCCGTACTTGCGGGTGGTCGAGGCATCCACCTGGCTGAAGGACCGGAAGAGGCGGCCCATCCGCTCCGGCGGGATCCCGACGCCGGTGTCGCGCACGGCCACGTGGAGCTCGTGGCGGCCGTCGCGCAGCGGCGCCGACTCGACGCTGACCACGACCTCGCCGCGCTCGGTGAACTTGACGGCGTTCGCCAGCAGGTTGACCAGCACCTGGCGCAGGCGGGTGACGTCGCCGACGAGCACGGCCGGGACGTCCCCGGCGCAGAAGTAGGTCAGCTCGAGCCCGCGCTCGGCGGCCCGCGGGGCGACGAGGTCGAGCGCCTCCTCGGTGCAGACCCGCACTTCGAAGGGCTGCTGCTCGAGCTCGAGGCGGCCGGACTCGACCTTGGAGAAGTCGAGGATGTCGTTGATCAGGGAGAGCAGCGCGTCGCCGCTCACGCGGATGGTCTCGACGAACTCCCGCTGCTCGTCCGTCAGCGTCGTGTCGAGCAGCAGGCCCGACATGCCGATCACGGCGTTCATGGGCGTGCGGATCTCGTGGCTCATGTTGGCCAGGAACTCGCTCTTGGCCGCGTTCGCCGACTCGGCCGCCCGGCGCGCCTCCTCGAGCTGCGCCGTTTTCACCTCGAGGAGAGCGTTGTCCCGCGCGGCCTCCCAGTACCATTGATGTTGCTTGGCACCCTGGACCAACTGCCACCCGAGGTCGCCGACGAGCAGGACGGCGAGCGCCACGCTCTGGGAACGGCCGTCGAGCAGGCACCACGCGATCGTCGGCCCCAGCAGCACCAGCTCGAACCGCCGTAGCAGCCGAAGGTCCGGAGCGAGCGAGGCGGTCGCGCCCGAGCCGACGGCGGACATGACCAGCAGGTAGAGCATCGCCGTCCACCGCCAGGCGTACACGGCGAGAGTGACGACCCCGAGCGCAGCGGCGAGCGTCACGGTCGACATCGTCCCGATGCGGATGTGCCGCTGCCAGAAGGCCGGGGCGCCGTCGTAGCGGGATTCCATACGCGCGAAGAACCACACCCGGTACGCGGCGGCGACGAGGAAGCCCGCGGCGAAGCCGCCGAACACCCGGGGATGCTCGTAGGGGAACGGCGTGCTCGACGCGAGCACGAGCAGGACGAGGAGATACACGGCGACCCCCGCCCTCGAGCGCCGCATGAGCTCGATCTCGCTGCGCTTGCGAAGCGGCGCGCGCATCTCGGCCGGCAGGTCGGCCAGCCAGGCCGCCGGCGTGCCGCGGCGCCCCACGCCGGGGCTCGCATTCTGCATGCATACGGAATGTCGGCATCCGGCCCATCGACTTGAGCCGGTCGAACCGGCCGCGACCGCCGACCGGCGAAATTTGACCCACCGTCAGGAAAGCGTCCGGGCTGCGGCCGTCCCGGCCCCGCGCGAACGCGTGCCCGGGGGCGTGGCGCGAAAGTTGCTCAGCGACGATCTCCATGTCCCCTACACCGGCCGGCGACACGCGTCCCAAGGCACGCATCCTCGTCGTGGACGACGAATTCGCGGTCCGTTGCAGCGTGCGCTGGCAGCTCGAGGGCGCGGGGTACGCCGTGCTCGAGGCGCCGGACGGCCGCGGCGTCGTCGAGACCGTCGAGCGCCAGGGGATCGCGCTCGTCGTCACCGACATCCTCATGCCGAACCACGAAGGCATGGAGACGATCCAAGACCTCCGGCGCGCCTGCCCCGGCGTGCCCGTGATCGCCATCAGCGCCCGCGGCCAGCAGTACCTCGACGCCGCGCGCGCGCTCGGCGCCGCGTACACGTTCGCCAAGCCCTTCGAGTCGGCGCTGTTCGTGCAGACGGTCGAAAAGCTGCTCTCGCCGCCGCGGGCGGCGTGACGCGGCGGCCAGGCACGCGACCCACACCTCACGCTCTGTACACGGCGACGGCGATGCCTCGCTCCTCCAGCCACGCGAGCTGGTCTCGCACGTACGTCACCGCTCGGTTCTCGATATCCGGTGCGTTCGCGGAAACGGCCACCTCCAGCCGAGCGCCGCGCCCGGCCCGCAGAGCGTCGTCCTCGATGCTCTGGATCGCGTATGGGGTGCAACCGTCGACGCGCACGAACTCGCCCGGCGCTCCATCCCGGCCCGAGGTGACGCGCGACCGCAGCTGGAGATCCCAGCGGCTCGCCAACCCGTCGCGCCCGGCGTCCAGCACGCACCCCATCACGACATCGACGACGTCCTTGTAGCTCCGCATCTCCGCAATCGCCGGCTCCGGCACGACGATCGCGAAGGCGGACTCGAGGGCGAGGACCAGCTCGAGCATGTCGAGCGAGTCGGCGGCAAGCTCGTCCGTGAGCGAGACCGCCGGCACCAGCTCGTCGGGACTCACGGCGAGCTGGTCGGCGACGAGATGCCGGATGCGCGGCTCGATTCGCGCGCGGACGGTCGTGTGCGACAGGGCGGCCGCGGCGGCGGCTGGAGAGTGCGGCGACGGGGAGCCGTGCGCGGAGTTGCGCGTACGTGGCGGACGAGTGCTCGCGCGAATGCTCGTCGGGGCTGGGGAGAAGAGGGAGCCGATCATGCCGAGCACCAGGATCATCCGGCCCAGCAGTGGGCCGTGTGACCGCGTCATGCGTGCTTCCACTCGTCGAGAGGTCCGATCAAACGCCCCATTGGACGACCACAGCCCGCGAATGTTCACCGCCCCCAGCCGAACGACGGCTCGGTGACGCCCTTGAGCTCAGCACATCCCCGGTGGGATCGTCGTCCCCGGCGCGTAGGCCGCCCCTGCGGCTTGGTCTGGTCGACGATGCCGCGAGCGGGCGAAAGCGGAGGGGGATTCGAATCGCGGCTCTTCCGCGTTTCGTGTGGGTAGCGTAAGGGGCTGAGCCCGGTCCCATGTTATCGTCCGGCCTCCCAAACGGCAGAGGAGGCGGGGAAAATGCGGGACCACGAGCTCTACGCGACGATCTTGGGGTGGAGGCGCCGTGGACGGTCGAGCGGCTGACCGAGACCCAGCGCGCGAAGATCGAGGCGATCGCGATGGGCATGTCGGATCCCTACGTCCAGGCGACGTGCGCCCAGGTACTGCCCGGCCGGCTTCGTCGCGGTGTCCCCCCCGCGGCGCCGCTCAGCGGTCGGTCCCCGCTCGTATCGCCGCGGCGATGTCTCCGCTCAGCTTCGCGAGCGCGCGGCTGTGGGCGGCCGCCAAGGCGTCGAACCCCGCACCCGACACGGCCTCATGGGCGACCGTTCGACCCGAACGGGTCACGCCTCGCGCGGCGCGTACGACCCACGCCGCCTCGACGACCGCAGCCTTGCCCGGGATCGAGTCGAACCGCTGCACGTCGATCACCACCCGGTACGCTCCCTCCACGTTCGCCAGCGGCGCGGTCGTCACGCGGGGGGTCCCAAGCAGCACAGCGAGGTCGCCGGCCACGGCACGCGCGATGGCGTCATCGAGCGGCGCAGCCCAGCGGTTGAACTCGTCGGGCTCCACGCGATTCGGTCCAACCTGCACCACGAACTCGGGCCGGTCGACCGACGCAGGGACGGAGACCGGCCCGACGACCACGGCGCAGGCTGCCGTGGGCATATCGTCCGACGTCGCCGTGGAGTCCAGCGTGTAGAACCGCGACGGCGCCGATCTCCCACAGCCCGTCGCAGCGGCCGCCACGAGCCCCATCGCCACGAGGGGCCCCAACTGGTTCCTCATCGCTGTGCCCCCCCGGTCTTGCCGCGAAGGAGCGCCTCGGGGTGGCGCTCGAGGTAGTCCGCCAGCCCGCGCAGCCCCTGAGCGGCGCGGCTGACCTCTTGCAGCGTCCTGCCGACCTCCGCGCCGAGCCCCGAGTTCGGCTCGATCATCCGGCTGGCGTCATCGAGCGTGCCCCGCGCGCTCACGAGCGTCCGGTCGAGCTCGGCGAGCGCCTTCTGCAGGTTGTCGCCGATCCCCTTGAACGGTACCTGATCGAGCTTCTTGATGATGTCGACGACGCTCGCCTCGACGGCCTCGAACTGCCCCCCCACGGTGGGCAGCTGCACGGGCGTCTGCGACCAGTCGACGGTCGCCGGCGGCGCATCGGGGAAGAAGTCAAATGCGACGTACAGCGCGCCCGTCACGAGGTTTCCCGAACGTAACTGCGCGCGGACGCCGTGGGACACCAGGGCGTCGATGAACTCCCGCCGGAGGGTGGCTAGGTCCGCGCCGGGTTCGAGATCGAGAATCTTGACGCCGAACCTGGTCGGATCGAGCCGAATGGTCACCGGCGCGGAGAACTCGAAGGTCTTCGCGTCGATCTGGGCGCCGATGGTCGCGACCTCGCCGACGGGAATGCCCCGGAACTCTACCGGAGCACCGGCGGTGAGCCCTCGGACGGACTGCTTGAATACAAGCAGATAGGTCTGGGGATTCTGGGCGGACAGGCGGAAGGCTTCGGCCCGGTCGCTGAACAGGGTGAACACGGTGTCGGCCTCGGCCGGCGAGAGGACCGGACCCGTGGCCGGCGTCTCGAACGCAATGCCGCCGACCAGGATGGACAGGAGCGACTGGGTCTCGACGTTCAGGCCGTTTGCAGAGAGGGACAGATCGATTCCGCTCGCGTGCCAGAAGCGCGTGTTCGGCGTGACGTACTGATCGTAGGGCGCGTTCACGAACACCTTCACCGTGATCGAGCGCCCATCGGGATCGAGCTGATACGACGAGACCTCGCCGACCTGGAGCCGCCGAAAGTAGATTGGTGTCCCGTTGTCGAGCGAACCCAGATCCGGAGTCTTCAACACGAAGTAGCGGCCGGGCACCTCTGCGGTTACGATCGGCGGGTTTTCCAGCCCGACGAAATCGCGCTTGTTCTCCTTCGACGCGCCGATATCCATGCCGATGTACGCCCCGGAGATGAGGGTACCCAGCCCTGTCACGGTGGCTCCCGAGACGCGCGGCCGCACGACCCAGAACCTGGTGTCCGCGACGAGAAAGCTCTCCGTCCTGGGAGCCATCTGCGCGGTGGTGATCACGTGTCGATGATCCTCCGCGAGGCGAATCGTGACGATGCTGCCGATGTCGACGCCGTTATACCGGATCTTGGTCTTGCCGGCTTCGAGCCCCTCCGCAGACCGAAAGACGATCGTAATCTTCGGCCCCTCGCTCCTGATCCTCGCGACACCGACCCAGACGCCGACGAGTCCGGCCGCGATTGGGACGAGCCAAACCAGGGAGGGCCGTGTCCGCTTTCTCGGAACGGCTCTCGATACGGCCACGTGCATGTCGTCGTGGTCAGGCATACTCGCCCCCTGTCGTGCTCACGGGATCCCAGATCAGCCGAGGGTCGAAGGACTCGACGGCGAGCATCGTGAGCACGACGACCGCGGCGAAGAAAAACAGACCCACCGCCGGCTCCACCGACATGAGCGGCTGAAGCTGCACGAGCGCGGCGGTAAAGGTGTCGACGAACACATCGACCATCGACCAGCGTCCGATGAGCTCGACCATCCGGTAGAGCTGGATGCGCTGGTCAGCACTCGCGACCGACCCACGTTGCACGGTAATGAGCAGGTAGGCCAGCGCGACGATCTTCGCGCTCGGAATCAGGATGCTCGCAACGAGCACGATGAGCGAGAGCGGCCACCCGGTGGGTGACCAGAGCAGCACGACACCTTGCATGATGGTGTCGGAATCGCGACCCGAGGCCGTGACCGTGGTCAGGACCGGCAGGACGTTCGCCGGAACGTAGCAAATGGCCGCCGCGATCAGGAACGCCCAGGTGCGCTGCAGGCTCGCGGCCTTGCGGAAGGACAGCTCGCCGTCGCAGCGTGGACAGCGCCCAGCCTCGGCACCGGGGGGCGGCCGCGAGAGAAGTCCGCAGGCTTCGCAGCTCTGCAGGCCCTGCTGCATCGCGGTTGGAAGAGCCAGGTTCACGCCGAGGCCTCGGCCCATTCGATCTTCTCCCACACCTCCCGGGGATCGAAACTGGCCTGGATCGCGGCGAGCACGAAGACGAGGGCCCCGAGCGTAAAAAGCGCCGTCCCCGGAACAACCGTCGCGTAATCCGCGATCTTGATGAGGGCGACCAGCACACCGAGCATCATCACCTCGATCATGCTCCACGTGCAGGTGGTCCGGTAGTGACGGATCAATGTTCCGACCCAACGGGGTGCCCGTTGGCGGCGGGCGCCGAGCACGATCGCCAGCATGAACCCGATCTGGAGGGCTGGGGCGACGACCGCGGTGAAGAGCACGAGGGCCGCGACCGACTCTCGGCCGTCGTTCCACAACTCCTCGGCCCCCCCGAGCACCGTGGTGGAGGCCGCACGCCCGACCACCGTAAGCCCGAGCATCGGAACGCTGTTCGCGATCACGTACAGCACCAGGGCGGCCAGCGTCAGCGCGAGCGTGCGATCGAGCGAATCCTCCCGACGGCGCCATAGCTCACGATCGCAGCGGGGGCAGCGCGCAGAAGCCCCCGGCGGGAGATCGGGCAGCCGCTGCAGCAGGTCGCAGTGGAGACACGCCACGATGGAGCGGTCCGGGAAGGGCTCGTTGGGCCTCATGAACGCGGCCCTATAGCGTGCTTCGGGCCGGACGGTAAGGCATACTCCGCAGGCCGCCGCGAGGCGGTCCCAGCCAGGGGGGCGACATGACCGAAGGATACCGGCGCCTCGGAAGCGAATATCAGCGCGACTGGAGCCTGACCATCCTGCTCGCCGTGCTCGTGGTTGACGCCTTCGTCCTCGGCACGCTCACCGAGGCGCTGCCGATGCTGGCGCCCTCTCGCACGGTGCTCTTCTTGCTGTTTCTTCTCTCGGGCATCAGCCTGGCGTTCCAACATCGCACCGCCGTTGTGCCCATTGCTGCGACAGCGATCGCCAACGTCGTCCTGCAGTGGGTCCATCACATCCACCCGAGCTTCACGGTTGCCTACGCGGAGGGTGCGGCGCTTCTGTTCTGCGTTTTGCTCATTCGCGTGGTCCTCGCCCAGGTGTTCCGCCAGGGACCGATCACGGCACACCGCATCCAGGGGGCAATCGCCGTCTACCTGCTGCTCGCGTTCACCTGGGGGTTCGCCTACGAGCTGGTCGCCCTGGCCGACTCCGCGGCTTTCAACATGCCGATCACGGGTCTGTATCCGCAACCGCTTCGCGCCCAGCTCCTGTACTTCAGCACGATCACGCTGACGACCACCGGCTATGGCGACATCACGCCCGTCAATCCCGTGGCGCGCTCGCTCGCCGGCCTCGAAGGGCTCACCGGCCAGCTCTTTCCGGCTATCCTGCTCGCGCGGCTCGTCTCCATGGAGCTGTACTCCCGACAGCAGTCCCGCTGATTGTCCCGCGGCTCGGATCACGAGCCGCTCAACCGCAGGCCCTCGGAGGATCTGCCCGTCCGATTGGGCATGCACAGGGCTTTACAGGACCTGGTTTTCGAAGTTGACCCGCAGGTCCGCACCGAGCTGCAGAACCTTCCCGACACTCGGCCCGAAGCGAAAACGTGGCACTGTTCAGTTCAGAACACGAACCCGAGTCCGGCAGCTGGACCCCGGAACTGCAGCCCGATGTTGCCGACACTGCCAGAGCGTTCGAAATCCACCACCCGGTAGCCAGCGGCAAGATAGGGGTGGGTCGCCATGGGGGTCCAGGGAATCCAGTATCGGACGCTCCCGACGATGCCCCAGATCAGATCCGAGCTCGCCCCGAAGCCGCCGATGTCACCGCGGAAGTCGAAAGACACCGAGTCGAGCACCGGCACCGACCACCGGATGCCGAGCAGCGGATCGGCCCAGTCGAAGCTTTCCGAGACGTCGGCGCTGTGCTGCGCCGCCCCGATCACCCCGGCGGTCGCGTGGAGCTCGTTGCGGAAGAACATGTAGCGCGTCCCGGCGTACACGCCGAGCGTGAGGGGCCGCTGCCTGCCCGGCAGCGACCACTGTCCCACCCGGTATCCGAGGCCGACGTCGGTGATCACGAACTTGACTTTGTCCCGGGCCCGGAGCGAGAGAGCGCACAGCTGGGTGGGAATCGTCTCGTTGACGCTCTCCTGGGCATAGCCGCCCGCGGAATCGGCGAAGAGACTGAAGCGATCGTAGCCGACCGAGAAATAGCCCGCGCCCGCGAACGCGTTCCCGTCCTCCAGGAGCTGGTAGAAGTCGATCGGCGAGACACTGAACTGTGCGCTGCGTCCCTTCACCGTCACGGACCCGTAGTTCCCGAACAGCCATCCGTAGGGCTCGGCCTCGAACTCCCAGGGTGACGGCTTCGCCGTCGCGGTGGCGGTCGCGGGCGGCTGCGGGAGCGGCGCCGTAGCGTCCTCGGCCCGGATCGGCGCCGCGCAGAAGATGGCGGCGACCAACACGCCGAGCCACAGCGACCATCGACCGGCCGATGGCCGTCCGGTCATGCGCCGTCCCCCTTCGCCGGCGGGCAGCTCCTGACGCACCGGAGGTACTGCTTCGCACAGTTTACCAGGTCTGGCTGTGCCACGGCACCCGCCGCATCGAGACACGCGGAGGCTTCCGCCTGCGCCGTGATGACGCACTGGTCGAATCCGGTGCCGCCACCCGGGTTGGTGGCCCGGCAGGCCGAGACGGCCGTCTTCGCCTGCGCGGTGCAGGCGGCGATGGCAGCGCCGAGCGTTGCCTGCGTCGGTGCGGCGCAGGCGCCGCGCGCATCGGTACAACCCTGCAGGCAGGTGAGGTTCTTGTCGAGGCACGCATTCGCCGTCACCGTGAAGGCGAGCGAGCAGCCCGCGACCACAGCCCGGAAGGCGGTCCTTCCATCTGCCCTGCACGACCCGACGCCGTTCGGCGGCGCGCCCGGGCCGCACGCGCTTGCGCACTGGATGAATCCCGTGCGGCAGGCGCGCAATACCCGTCGGGCGCGGCGGCGCGCGCGATTGTGACATTGGAAGCCGTTCACCTGAGCCTGGAAGAGGCACGCGACGCGTAGGATCGACAGGGGGCGGAACCTGTTTCGGCACCGTGCCTCGGCAGCGTCCTGCTCGATCCGGCACAGTGCGAGATGCTCGCCGAGCCCCGTCTCGTCGCGACATTCCTGCCGCACGAAGCGGCAGGAGGCGACGCACCCCTGATCGTGTGGGACACAGCCGGCAAGCGTATCGAGAAGGGCGCCCGTCGCACTGGAGTTGCACTCGTGGAAAGCATCCCGCGCGGCCTCGAGGCACGGATCGGTGCAGGGTCGGGCCGGTGTGCTCCCAGACACGACGGCTACGCCCGGAAGCACGCACGTCCTCGCCTCCGTGCTCCGAGCACCGCCAACAAGGACGAGCAACGGAAGCAGCAACGGCCACGCTCTCCGTTCGAGAATCATGGCGACACCCGGACGAACCATCGTCGATGCGTAGGGGATGCCGAAGACGACCGTCCGTCAGTCGGTGACCGGCACCCACCCCTGGCCAGGATCGTATGCTTGCATGCGCTCCACGATCGCGGCGGTGTCCGACCCGAGATCCTTCTGGTACAGCCGCCCATCGCGACTCACCTGAAACGTCATGATACCGGTCTCCCCGTACGTCACGGGGTAGGCGACGAGCGCGAACCCCCCCGTCATGAGGCCGTTGGCGAGATAGCTGCGCGCCCCGCCGGGAGCAGACGGCCCTTGCGCGGAGAGGATGCGGTAGTAGTACCCCCACCAGGAGCCGGCCGGCCGCCTTCCGTGGGCATAGTCGCTTGCGGCGGCGATCATGGGACCCAGCGGGCTCTCGTCCCCCGGCCCGCTGGATTGCCAGTAGAGGCCGTCCTTCCGTCCCGGGGTGCTGGCGATCTTCTGGGCGTACGCCTTCGTTCCCCCCTCGCGCGGCACCCGTGCGTACTCCTCCTGCGCATGAACATACGACCGGCATGCGGCGATGGCCTCCAACTCGTCGGCGCCGACCCGCCGCCGCAGTATCTCCTGCTTCCCCTGCGCGGTGTCGAAGTGCCAACCCGTATCGTCCCGTACGAGGGGGATGGGGAACGGCCAGTCGTCCAGACCGACCACGAGCTCGAGCCGGTCGGTGCCCTTCGGATCGAGCCGCATCATCTCGCCCGCCGCGGCGACGAACTTTCGGCATCGCTCGCGATCGGCGCCGGCGTCGCCCGTGCTGACGAGCGCGCGCGCCTCGTCGCCGAAGATGCCGATGAGCGCCGCAGCGTCGTCGTTCCGGCACGCCGCGAGGAACGCGTCGACCGCCGCTGTCGGATCGGAGAAGCGTCGCTCCGAGCTCGCCGGGCGCACGGGGGCGGACCTCGGGACGCGTGCGGCACAAGCGGCGAGGGGAAGCACCAGCGCACCGATGAGGAGCCGTTTATTGGGAAGCTGCTTCATCCGCCCATCTCTTCGCGCCTCGTCAACGGCGGAAGCGTCCACCCCAGCCACCGAAGCCCCCGTAACCTCCGTAATCACCGAAGCTGCGGGCGCCTCGCGCGCTCGCCTCGCGCGCACCCCAGCCGCCGCCGCCCAGACCGCGGAACGCCCCGCCATCGAAGCCGCCCGGATTGAACCCCTCGCCGTGCGAGCCCCAGCTGTTCCCTCCGCCCCCGGGATTCCCGTGGTAGGCCGAGCGGTAGGCGTCGGTCCAATGTTGAACGTCCGAGGGTGGCGGCGGGTGATAGGTGGTGGACCCTCCCTGCGATGACCAAGGATGGTACGCGCCCGACCGCTGGTACGTCCCGGTCGATCCGTTCTTGTTGTAGGCGCCCGTCGTGGGATTGTACGTGCCGTACTTTCCCGTCTGCGGGTTGTAGTAGCCGTACGTCCCCGTCTTGGCGTCGTAGCCGGTCTTGGGCTGCTGGTTCCGGCCGCTCGTCGGCGGACGCTCGTAGGTCCCCGTCGTGCCGTCCTTGTTGTAGGCCCCGGTGCTGGGATTGTAGGTCGCGTACTTCCCCGTGTTCGGATTGTACGCACCGTACGTGCCCGTGTTGGGGTTGTACCCGGTGTACGCACCCGAGCCACCAAAGCCGCTGTAGTGGGTCACCCGCGCAGGATTGTATGCGCCATAGTTGTTGGTCGCGCTGTAGTGGTAGTTGTTATTCACGGTGATGTTGCCGGAGCTTCCGGAACTGCCCCAGTTGCAGCCATAGGCGGTCGCCGCACCCGCGGCGAAGCCGATGCCGAACGTCACGAGCCCGTAGGAGGCCGGGGCCGCGGCACCGTATCCATAGTACGCGGGCGCCGGGGCGAGGATCAGCGACGGGTTGTACTGCGGCACGTAGATGACCTGCGGATTGGCGGGCTGGATGATGATGGTCGTCGAGTCGCCGCTCCCTTGCACCGTGACGGCCTGCTTGTCGTTCGATCGGAGGTTGCCCGCCGCCTGCGCCGCGGCGCGCACGCGCTGGATTGCGGCCATCACGTCCGATTGCGAGGTCGCGACCGCCTGCCCGAGCCGGGTCGTCCACTCCAGCTTGTCGTTCATCATCTTGAGGACCGTCGGGAAGGACAGCAGCGCCTGAACGCTCGGATCCCACTGCGATGCCTCCGCCTCGTCCGGCCGCCTTCCCGCCGCCACGGCCCGTGAGGCCTCGACGACCTGGAGCGGCCGGGTCGCCGCGGGAAGAATCTGCGCTACGAGCGGATCGGGGTACAGCGCGATGGGAGCGACGAGCTTGTCGAGATCCTCCGGCGACGGCTGCGGGCGCGCGAACGGTGGCACGCCAGCGAGAGCGATCCCTGCGATGAGGATCAGGACACGGGGCTTGAGCGTCATCGTGGAATTCCGTAGCCCGGATATCACCCGCCCGGCAGGAGCGGCTTCTGCACCTTGTCCGGCGATATCCACTCCTCCCGAACGAAGAACTCGGACAAGTACTGGGCCGCGCGGTCGGCGCTCCGTACCGCCATGCGATCGACCTGCGACCGGTATCCCTTGACACCGCTCGCGGCGACGTTGGCCGCCGCCAGGCCGATGGTGGCCCCCCCCTGCGCCGCGGCGCCGGCTCCCATGGTCACGGCCGCGCCGGGCATGGCGCCGCTGTCCGCGTGCGTCGTGAACTCGAGCACCGTGTGCCAAACCCCCGTCGACCGCTCGAGCACTCTCACCTGCGTGTCCACGGTGGACTGGCCCGCACCGAATCCGATCACGAGGCGCCGGAGACGGTTGCCCTCGTTGACGTCGATGAAATGGCCGGTGATCGCGAGCGCGTTCGGCGGGATGTAAATGTCTCGTGTGGCTCGCTGTGCCGGAAGGCCCATGTCGGTGATTCTGGCAACGAGCTCGTCGGCCATGCGATCCGCGACGGCATGCGCGATCTGCTCGCTGCGCTCCGTCTGCGTCGTGCCCTGCGACGCGTCGATGACCTTCTGGAAGATCGCCTGGTTCTCGACGACCTCGTTCAGGTTCACGCCGAACGGATAGACCAGCACGATCCCCGGCGGCGGCAGGTTCGTGCGGGCGGTCTCCTCTTCCGCCCGTATCGTGGTCTGCGCACAACCGAGCAACGAACAGAGGGCGATCGACGCGCCCACGCCGAGTGTTCGTACCAGGCTCATGGGCTCTCCCTTCACTGGACGGTCACCTCGACCCGGCGGTTCCGACCTCGACCGTGGGCCGTGGCATTGGGCGCGGCTGTCGACCGCGCTCCGTAGCCTTGGACGATCAGCCGTGACGAATCGATTCCTTGCGCCCTCAGGTAGCTCGCGACGGCCCCCGCACGGTCCTCGGACAGGGTCTGGTTCGCCCCCTCGGTTCCCGTGCTGTCCGCGAACCCCTGGATCAGGAAGACCGCCTTTGGGTATGGCTGCATCTGCTGGATGAACCAGCGGAGCTCACGCTGGCCCTCAGGCCCGATGTCGGCGCTCCCCACGTCGAAGTAGATCACGGCCGCATACCGGCTCGCCTGGGCATGCGCGGCCGCCTCCCGCTCATCTGCGGCATGCTGCTCCATCTGGAGGCGCTCGGTCGTCTGCTCGTAGGTCCGCTGGTACGCAGATGGACACCCCGCCGCGAGAAGGCAGGCCGCGAAAAGGGCGAACAGAGCCCTCATCGGGGCTTCCTCCCCTCGAATGCCGCAACGACCTCCTCGAGTGAGAGCACGCCGTCACCGTCGGTGTCTGCCACGTCGTAGTCGTGGAAGCGGACGCGAAGGAACTCCCGCAGGGACACGCGGCCGTCCCGGTCCTTGTCGTCCTGCGTGAAGTCGTCGGGAAACGTGAGCTGCTTCAGCTCTCGGGGATCGAGAAAGCCGTCCTTGTTGGTGTCCGCGGCGTAGAAGATCTCCACCATGCGGAGCTGAAACTCCTCGTGGTCGATCACGCCGTCGTGATTCATGTCGGCCTCCGCGAACGCCACGTAGGGATCGGGCTGCTTCGTCGCATCGCCCGCGCGGGCCGGAACGACGGCGAACCCGAGGGTCGCGACTAGAAGCAAGATACTCGTGCGCATCACGATCTCCTCAGGTCTGGATCTGCCAGGTGCCGTCGGATTGCCGGCACGCCGTTCCGTATGCCTGGCTCGGTTCGCCGCCGATTACGATCGTCTGCTTGTACTCGCGGCAGTACCGCCCGTTGGCGAGCTCGTAGGTGCGGGTCGGCGTCACCGAGCCGTAGTTGCCGCTGTCTGGATTCCGCCACACGGACGCCTGTCCCGCATGGTTCTGCTCGAACGCTTGCTGCGCGGCCTGGGCGGCGAGCCGCTTGTCGCGGTCGTCGAGACGGTTGCCGACGAAGCCGCCGATCAAGGCGCCGCCGAGTCCCGCCCCGACGATGGCGCCCGGACCGCCGCCGGCAACCGCCGCGATCCCGGCGCCCGCCGCCGTGCCGATCAACGCGCCGAGGACCGCCTTCGGATTGTTCTCGTACGTCTCCTGCATCGCCGCGCAGGACGAAAGCAGGAGCACTAGTCCCATCACCGGCACGACGCGTACAGCGATTGTCCGAAGCATCCGTGCTCTCCCGTTTCCAGTCATCGCGTCACTCGCTCGCCCGGTTGTTTCGCTGTCCATCCTCCATGAGGCGCTTCTCGTCCTCGGGGGTCAGCTTCGGCCGGTCGATGGCCAGCGTGAGCTTAATGAGCTTGCCGGTGAACTCGAACGGGACCTTGTAGTCCTTGTCGTCGACCGGGGTGCCGGTGTCGGCGCCGACGTCGAAGGTTTCGTCCCACTGGAGAATGATCGGGATCGTGTGCTCCATCTTCTGGGTGCTCACGACCTTGCCGTCGACCTTGAGCGTGCCGGTTCCCCCCTGCCCGATACCGCTCACGTTGTTGAAGGCGAGCGTCCCGATCCCGAGGCCGTTGTACTTGAAGTCGAACTCGAGCGTGTGCTTGCCGGGCGAGAGCTTTGGCCCTTCCCACCGGATCCGCTTCAGATTGAATAGGTTCCACACGAAGACCGGCTTCCCCTTGAGCAGGTAGAGCCCGTAGCCGCCGAAGCGCCCTCCGTTCGTGTTGATCATGCCGTGCGCATCACGCGGAACGTCGATGTCTGCCGTGATCGTGTAGGATGTATTGAGCAGGCTCGGCGCATCGCCCGGCGGAATGCCGGTGAGCTCGCCCGCATAGGTAAACGTGCTCCTCCCCGCTGCAAGGCTCGGCTTCGGGATCACGACACGGGGTCCGACCGACGCGTCCAGCGGCAACACCTGGTACTTCTGGGCCTCGGTCCAGAAGAGATCCTGCAGCTCCTTCAGCTTCGCGGGATTGGCGGCGGCCACGTCGTCGTGCTGGGTCCAGTCCTTGGTCAGGTCGTACAGCTCCCAGGTCACGTTGTTCGCCGGGTCGGAGTTGACGGCGCCGGCGACATCCCATGGCGGGCGGATGACCTTCGTGCTCGCGATCCAGCCGTCGTGGTAAATCGCCCGGTCCGCGAACATCTCGAAGTACTGCGTCGTGTGCTTCGAGGGCGCGGCGGCGTTCGCCTTGTCGAACGTGTAGGCGAAGCTCGTGCCTTCGATCGGCTTCTGCGGAATGCCGTCGACCGTCTCCGGGGCTGGGATGCCCGTCACCTCCAGGAGGGTCGGGACAACGTCGATGAAGTGGCAGAACTGGTTACGGATGCCGCCCGCATCCTTGATGTGGTGGGGCCAGGCGATGACCGTGCCCTGCCGCACACCGCCGAAGTGGGAGGCGATCTGCTTCGTCCACGAGAAGGGGGTGTCGAACGCCCACGTCCAGCCAATGGCCATATGCGGATAGGTCCGGTCGGAACCCCAGGCCTCGTAGAACTTGAGCGAGGCCAACAGCGGAAGTTGCACCCCGTTCAACGCCGCGACCTCGTTCGGGGTGCCCTCGGTCCCGCCCTCGGCGCTGCTGCCGTTGTCCCCGACGATGTAAATGATGAGCGTGTCGTCGAGCTTGCCCATGTCCTCGACGGCCTGGATCACGCGGCCGATCTCGTAATCGGTCTGGGCGAGGTATGCCGCGTAGACGTTCGCCTGACGGATGAACAGCTTCTTCTCGACGAAGCCGAGCTGGTCCCACTTCTTCAGGAGGTCGTCGGGCCAGGGCGTCATCTTGGCGTCCTGCGGGATCACCCCGAGCTTCTGTTGGTTCGCGAAGATCTCGTCGCGAAGCGCGTTCCAGCCCTTGTCGAAAAGATGCATGTCGCTGATCTTCTTGATCCAGTCCGGTGTAGGGTGATGCGGGGCGTGTGTCGCCCCGGGGACGTAGTACAGGAAGAATGGCTTGTCGGGCTCGATGGCGTTCATCTGGTTCAGCCAATGGATGGCGTCGTCGGCCATCGCGACGTTGAGGTTCCACCCCGGCTTGCCGACGTAGGGATAGATCGCGGTCGTGTTGCGGAAGAGGTTCGGCTGCCACTGGTTCGTATCGCCGCCGACGAAGCCGAAGAAGTACTCGAACCCCATCCCGATCGGCCACTGGTCGAAGGGTCCCGCCTGGCTCGCCGCGAAAGCCGGCGTGTTGTGGTCCTTGCCAAACCAGGAGGTCGCATAGCCATTGTCCCGCAGGATCGCCCCGATGGTCGCCTTGTCCTTCGGGATGATGCTGTCGTAGCCAGGGAAGCCCGTCGCCTGCTCGGAGATGACGCCGAACCCCATCGAGTGATGGTTGCGACCCGAGATGAGCGCGGCGCGGCTCGGCGAGCAGAGGGCGGTCGAGTTCATGTTCGTGTAGCGGAGCCCCATCTTCGCGAGCCGGTCGAGCGTCGGCGTCGGGATCACGCCGCCGAAGGTGCTCGCGGCGCCGAAGCCGGTGTCGTCGGTCATGATCAGCAGGATGTTCGGCGCGCCCTTGGGCGGTACGACCCGCGGTGGCCACCACGGCTTCGACTGGAGCGCGTTCCGCTCGATCGTGCCGCCGAACGGCAGATCGGGCGCCGGCAATTGCTTGCCCTCGATCGTCACCGTGGCGTCGGGCGAGCCCGGTTCGCCGTTGATCTGCTGCGCCGCCGCGGGAGCGGCGGCGCCGAGGAGGACCGCAATCGCCACGCACGTTCGAACCGTTCTCATGACTCCTCCCTGCGCCGACGTAGTCAAAAGACCGTGCCTTTGAAGAGCTTCGGGATCACCGGGGCCACGACGAGCTGGACGTTCCACTGCTGTCCGACGGTCGCCGGGCGTTCTGGCATGTACTGTCCGGCGAGCGCGATTCGCACGGGCAGCGGGCCGAGCTTCACCACCTTGCTGAGCGCGAGGCCGACGGGGACCGTCCACCGTTGGCTCCGCGGCGCCTCCCAGTTGGCCAGGATGTTGCCCGAGTAGCCGACGCTCCAGCCCTCGCCGAAAAAGTACGAGGCGAAGGGCTGTACGTTGAGCTGGCTCACGGCCGGGCGGCTCCCGCCCGAAACCGACCACCACTGCTGGGGGAAGACCCCGACGATGTACTGCTTCGTCAGGTAGCCCACGACCGCGGCGGGCCCGACCTGATACTTGCCCTGCCCGGTCCAGACGGACCCCGCCGTCGGGAAGATGAAGGTGGGCCCCAGGCCGAGCAGCCAAGGCCCGGCGTGAGCGGGCGAGAGCATTTCCACGTCGCCCAGGTCCCCGAACGTCGTCGTCTGGCGGAACTGCTGAAGCTGCGGCCCCACTGGGCGCGGGGCGCTCTGGTACAAGGGGATGACCGGGCGATTGATGAGGTTCCAGTCCTCGGTCAGGCTCACGGGCAGCACCGGCTGGAAGATCATGTTGCTGTTCAGCTGTCCCTGGTCCAGCACGTAGTTGTTGAACTGGAACGTCAGAGACCAGAAGCTCGTGACCGGGTTGGTGAGCTGCCGGTTGATCTCGGTGAGCGACGCCTTCTCCTGATCCTCCGGCACCACCGCGCCGGCGTCTGCCTCGGCCGCCGGCACCTTCGACGTGCTATCCGTCCCGGGCGGCAGGAGATCCGCAGTCACCGCCGGCAAGAGCGACCACCGCATCTCGGCTCCGCCGGCCGACGCATGGACCAGCGACAGGAGCAGCAGGCCCACACCACGAGCGAGCATCCCGACGTGCCGCATCGTCACTGCCCCCGGAACCGTGCGTCGGGATTGGCGGCGAAGCACGTGTCCGTCCCCTCCTGACAGATGACGATGTACGTGGTGCGCTTGTCGCACCCGACGACGCCGACGGTATACTCGACCCGCGTGAGCCCGCTCACCCACGGGCCGTTCATCGCCGGCTGGATGTAGTCCCGCGACAGGACGGTCGCCGTCGCCGAGGGGCAGTTGAGGTCGAACCGCGCCCGGCGCAGCGCCGTCTGCACCGCCCCCTCCTGTCTGCTGGCGAGCACCTGGCTCTGGTTGGGGCAGCCCGCCGTCGCAGCGGCGATCGCGAGAAGTGCCGCACAGGTCCATGCTCTCGTCATGTCTGCCTCCATGGCAGCGCCTCCGACTACCCCGCGCCAGGCACGGACATGCGCGCCGCCGTCTGCGCCCGCTCCAGCAGTCCCTTCCATGCGGGGAGCACGCGCACGCGAGCGAAGTCCTCGTTCTGCTCGAGCAGCGTCGGGATGCCGAACCCGAGGGCCACCGCGCGGTCGAGCGACGCGACGGCTTCCTGAAGATCGCCGCCCAGGGCCCGCAGACAGGCGAGATTGTAGAGGGGGATCCACGAATCCGGCCGAATGCGCCCAGCCTCCGCGTAGTACGCGGCCGCAGCCTCCGCGTCGCCGAGGAAGCGCGCGCTGTTGCCCGCCTGGACGAGCACCTCGAAGTGCTGCGGGAGCACCGCGAGCACGCGCCGGTAGTACGCGAGCGCGCGTGCGTGGTCTCCCCGGTCGTAGTAGAGGTCGGCGAGCCGCCGGTAGACGTGCGGATAGCTCGGGTCCAGGGCGATCGCTTGCTCGTACCACCCCTGCGCGGCTACCTCGTCGCCGCGCTGCACGTCCACGAACCCGAGGTTGCTCATGGCCTCCACGTAGGTGGGAGCGAGTGCGAGCGCCTCGCGGAAGCGTCGCTCCGCCTGGTCGAGATCACCGCGTTGGAGCGCCAGCGCGCCCAGCGCGCCGAGCACGCGGTGCTGCCGCGGTTGGAAGGCAAGGGACGCCTCGTACTGCCGCTCGGCCTCCGCGGCGTCCCCCCGCCGCAGGGCGGCGAGCGCGAGCACGTTGCGGGCGGTGACGTTCTCGGGCGCGACGGCGAGGAGCTGCCTGAGCAACGTCTCGGCACGGTCCCAGTGCCCCTCCTGCGCAAGCTGCCGCGCCTCCTGCAGCTCGGCGTACAGGGGCATGCCGTCCTTCGGATCCATCCCCGCCATCTCGGCGCGCTGCTCCGGGGCGGCGAGATAGCCGAGCGCGCGCAGCATGTCCTCGGTCTCGCGGTCGATCGGGCGCGTGGGCGCCGTCAGCTTCCGCCTGGCGCTGTCGGCGAGCACCGCGTCCTCTTCCTCCGCGAGCGCATGCGCCGCGGCGGGCTCGAGGGGGTAGCGGTTCGTGTGCTCGCCGGGATCGGCGCGGAGGTCGTACAGCTCCGGGCGCGGCGCGCGGATCCACTTGCGCCCGGCGTGCCGCACCCCGGAGAGCGGCGCCATCCCGAAGCCCTCCTCGGCGAGCCGAGCCTCCGAGTACTGCGCGAGGTCCGGCGGGCGGGTGAGTCCTTGCAGGGCGGGAAGGAGATTCACGCCCTGCGTCGTCCCGCCGCCCGGGAGGCCGAGCGCCGCGAGGATCGTCGGCACGATGTCGACGTGCCGCACCGGCCCGGGATAGGTGACCCCGCCCCGGAGGAGGCGTGGCAGCCGCCAGATCAGGGGCACGCGGATCGTCGAGTCGTAGATGAAGATACCGTGCGTCGGCTCCCCGTGCTCGCCGAGGCTCTCCCCGTGATCGGCGGTGAGCACCACCAGCGTGTCGTCGAGCACCCCGCGCTGGCGCAACCAGTCGATCAGCCGTCCCACCCCGCGGTCGGCTTCGGCGATTTCTGCGTCGTAGGGTGTCGGCGCGAGGGCCGCGAGGTCGACCGACCGCAGCTCGTAGGGCTCGTGGGGGTCGTAGAAGTGCACCCAGAGGAAGAACGGCTCCCGAGCATCCTTCTTCCAGCGATCGAGCCACGTCAGCGCACGCGCGGCCGTGCGCGCGGCCGGGCGCTTGCGGATCATGAACAGCGCCGGCTCGTCCTCGGCCCACAGATCGTCGTCGTACACTTCGAATCCCTGATCGAGGCCGTAGCGGCGTGCGAGCACGGCTGCCGACACGAATGCGGCCGTGCGATAGCCGGCTGCCTGCAGCCGCTCCGCGAGCGTGACCGCCTCCGGTCCCAGCGCATAGTTGCCGTTGTCGCGGACCCCATGGGCCGGCGGGTACAGGCCGGTCATGATCGAGCTGTGCGCGGGGAGCGTGATGGGCGCGGACGTGGCCACGTCGGCGCAGCGGACGCCCTCGCGCGCGAGCCCATCGACCGCTGGGGTGTGCGCGAGCCCGAATCCGTAGCAGCCGAGCCGGTCCGCCCGCAGGGTGTCGATCGTGACGAGGAGCACGTTGGGCCGCAGGCGGGCATGCCACGCGCCGCTCACCGCCCCGAAGACAACCAGGACAGCCAGCCCGAAGCCACTCGTGCGCAGGAGCCGCATCACCGACAAAGGTCCAGGCACTGCTCGTACGCGTCACTGCAGACGGCCAGACAGCCCTCGGCGGCGTGCGGGTCGAGGCAACTCGCCTCGCACTGCGCGAAGCCGACGTCGCACTCGACGCAAGTGACCTCGGCACCCGCCACCGCAGGGATGACCGCCGCCATGACCACCAGCGTCGACAGCACGAGCCGTATCGCCATCGGCTCACGTCTTCCCGGTGCCCGACTTTCCGGCCTTGGCCTTGTACGTGAAGGCCTGCGCGGCGCCGTAGACACCCGGCCCCGCCGTGAACGTCACCGGCAGCGAGACGGGGACGTTCTGGACGGTGGCGTCGACCATCCCGTAGGGCGCAAAGAGACTCTTGAAGTCCCCCTTGAGCTGGAACGAGAAGCCGACCGTGCCCTGCTTCGTCACCCCGTTCTTGAGGGTGGCGTTGAGGCTGAACTTGTTGCCGCCACCGTCGTTGCCCTTCCCGCTCTTGTTCAGGAGAAAGACTTGCGTTGCGCCCCCGACGTCGACGCTGACGGGCAAGCCCTGCAAAGAGATTCCGGCACCGATCGCGATCTTGCCTTTCCACTGCACGGTGTCGGCCGCCGCCTTTTTGAAGTTCAGCGTAACCGTCGCGCTTTTGAGCTGGGGCGGCGTGATCGGGGCGAAGTTCACGATTTCCTTGAGCTCGGCTTCGCTCAGACAGTTGAGGGCCGTGGAGGGCAGCGTCGCCACGTCCTCGACCGTCTTCTTGGCGTCCTTGTTGTTCCCCTGTACGGTGACGAACGTCATGACGATCGCCGTACCTCCCGCCGGGATCGTCGGCGCGTAGACCAGCACCGCCTGTCCGAGGGAGTTGATGCTGGCGGAGTGCGCCGGGACGCTCGCGCCGGCCCCTTGGACAACGAAGCCCAGCCGGGGCTGGTCCGACGGGGTCCCCTTCGCCACCGCTTGCGCGGTCGTAAACCAGAGGTCGCCAGCGGTGAGCGTCGAGTCCCCGCTCGACGTGGCGACGATCTTGGTCTGGGAGCCCGATCCGAGGAGCCCGCGCAGTCCGATGCCTACCTGCGTCGCCGCCGAGCCCGTGTTCGTCACGATGTTGAGCCAGCGCACGAAGGCGGCGTTGTCCGGCACGAACACCTTGCGCGTCACCTGCAGGTTGAGTTGGGGCAGCGTCTGCGTCGCGAACACGAGCTCGCGGTCCTTGCCGTTCATCGGGCAGTCCTGCCCGGCCAGCGCGGCCGCGGGATTGTAGATCACCGGGGCCGGCAGCTTCTGGCCGTTGAACCCGACGATGGCGAGCCCGTTGAACCCCGAGAAGGCGTTGCGAAGCGGGACGTTCACCTGGCGCTGCACGGTGTAGACCGTGCTGAACCCGAAGAACGTCGAGAAGCCGACGACCGTGCTGGTTACGGTCACCGGCTCGACATAGGTTGCGTTGGTCAGCGCCCCCGATGCCTCCGAGAGCTGAAGGAGCGGCGTGACCTGCGTGTTGACGTGATAGGTGGTGCCGTTCTGGTCCTTCAGCTCGATCGGAAGCGCGTGCGCCGCCGAGCCCATCGCCAGTGCGCACGCGACGCTCAGTGCCGTCCGATTCCACGCCATGGGAAAACTCCTTCTCTAGTTCAGGACGTTTCAGGGCGTCGCGTTGCCCGACGTCCACGACGCCAGCCTCGTGGCGGAGGCCGTGGCCCATTGCGTGATCGCGTTCTCCGCATCCCCCCACTGCCACTGCACCGCTGCCTGCGGCGATCCCCCACCGAGCCGCCGATCGGCCCACTCCCCGAGGATCGTGCCCGTCTGGGAGTCGGTCAGCTTCGCCTCGACCTGGGCCCCGCCGATGAACGGGTACGTTCCCACGGCCACGTACTTCAAGGTCGCGAGCACCCGTACCTGCGGCACCAACATGGAGACGGTTCGGAGAACTGGCGTGGCCGCCTCGGCGTCGATGAGCGCCACCTGCAGCCGCATCACGCCCGGCCCGGGCGCCGAGACGATCTCGAACTTCTGACTGAACTGCTGCTGGAGGGCCTGCGAGAAAAAGTCACACAGAGCCCGCTGATCCTGTGCCGAGATGTTCGTCGAGTTTTCGTCAGCCCAGTAGGTCACGGGCTCGATGATGAGCTTGTGGTACTGCGTCCACCGTGCGGCGGGATTGATGTAGCGAAGCTGCGCCTGGCCTTCGGCGCCGGGGCTGAGGATCGCGTAGTCCACCAACCCGGAGTGCGTCGACGGCGACTTGAGCGGCGCCTGTTGCGTTAGACTGCACGCGACCAACGCCACGGATAGACAACCAAGCAGGATGGCTCTCCTCTTCATGACATCCTCCTCTGCTCGATCGCCAGCACGCTCCGTGCCATGTCGCCACCCATGGGCGGCGGATTCGATGGCATGATAGGTGCACTCAGGAATCGCGAGGCGAGGGAATGTCCGTTCGAATCACAACGAAACGGACAGGAGTCATCACAGTGGTCGCAATCGAAGGGGCCCTTCGTCGCGAGGTCGTCCCCGAGCTGGACCGCGTCTGTAAGGCCATCACCGGCCCGATGTGTCTCGATCTCGCCAACGTGACGATCGCCGACGATGCGGGTCTCGCGGCCCTCCGCGTTCTGAGCGACATGGGTGCGGCCATTGCCGGCGCCTCGCCGTACCTGCGGATGCGCCTCGACGAGAAACCATGAATCGAAGGGCGACATGTCCTCCCCGGGGACGACATGTCGCCCCTGCCGAAGAGGTTTCGGTAGACGGGTGAAAACGGGGGCTTGTCCCACAAGGGGGGCTCGAGATGCTATCGGTAGACGACCTCGTTCTGGAAGCCGGCCTGGCGATGCTCCTCGTGGCCGCCCTACACGTTATCGCGCTCGTGAAGTTGGGCCTTGCACTGATTGCGTGGCCGCGTTCCGCCCTCCCGCCGCTCTATCCCCAGCTTCTTCATCCGCGAGCGCAGCGTGCTCGGCTTGAGCCCCAGCCGTTGCGCGGCGTTCCCCTCCCCCTTGAGCCGCCAGCCACAGCGATCGAGCACCCGGAAGATGTGTAGGCGGTCCACATCCGCCAATGCTTCCCCCTTGATCCGCGAGTTCTCGTTCCACCCGACCGGATCACCCAGCGCCAACGTTCCTTCGTCTGAAAGGATGACTGCCTGCTCGATCGTGTTCCCGAGCTCGCGCACGTTCCCGGGCCAGTCGTGCGCCTCCAGCGATTTCATCACGTCCGGCGGAACAGTGGTGACGAGTTTCCCAAGACGCCGCCGGCTGCGGGCGAGAAAGTACTGGATCAGCAGAGGGATGTCCTCGCGGCGCTCGCGCAGCGGCGGGATCTCGATCGGGAAGACCCTCAGCCGGTAGTAGAGGTCCGCACGGAATCGACCTTCCGCAACGGCCTGCCCCAGATCTCGGTTGGTGGCCGCCACGATCCGAACGTCGACCTGTTGGGTCTTCGACGAGCCGATCCGCTCGAACTCTCTCGTCTCCAGCACCCGCAGAAGCTTGGGCTGCAGTTCGGGCGGCAGATCACCGATCTCGTCGAGAAAGATCGTCCCACCATCGGCCAGCTCGAAGCGACCGACCCGCCGGCTGAGCGCCCCCGTGAACGCGCCCTTTTCATGGCCGAAGAGTTCGCTCTCGATGAGGGTCGATGCGAGCGCCGCGCAGTTCACCCGGATCAGTGGACGGTTCTGTCGCGGGCTGCTCGCCCAGAGGGCGGAAGCCACGAGTTCCTTCCCTGTGCCCGTCTCGCCGGTGATCAACACCGTGACATCGGTAGGACCGACCTGCGCGATGCGCCATAAGACCCGCTGGATGGGGCCGCTCGTCCCGACGAGCTCCTCCCCATCGCCCGGACGCCGGTCGGGGAGGTGGCCGCTCTCCGCCGCGAGGCAAGCCCTCAGTCTGGCGATCTCAGCCTGGGCGCGCTCCAGCTCGGCCCGCGTCCGCCTCAGTGCCTTCCGGAGCGCCTGCCCACCCTCGCCATCTCCCGCCTCCCCGCAGACGTCGCCGGCTGCAAGTTGCTCGGGTAATGGTGGCACGGCCGCAATAAGCACGTGCTGTGCCCTTGGGAGCAAGGCCGATCATGAGCGAAATCAACATGCCCTTCCCAAACTTGGCAATGCCGCTTCCCTATGTTCTCCCGAGCGTACGATCTCCGGTCCCTGGGCCTGGGGCACGACGGTTGCTCGCGATGGGTATGGTCTTCTTGCTCATGAGGCCGATCCTCCAATGTACCGCCGCCGCCGCTCTTCTGCTCGGGCTCGAGGGATGTTCGTTCTGGGCGTTGCACCGGGACGTCGCGCGCCTCGAGGAGCTGGCGTCGGTCGCGGGGCACGTGACGCGGACGGGCGGCGGGGACGCACCGATCGTGGTCGCGCTCCTGACGGGGACGCCCACGACGGTCGTGGATTCCTTCATGCTCGAGCAGCCCGGGGCCTACTTCTTCGTCTTGCCAGCCGGCACGTATCGCATCGCCGCGTTCGTCGACCTCGACCGCAACGCCGTCTACGACCCCGTCACGGAGCCCGCCGCCTACTACGGCGCGCCGACTGACGTCCGTGTCGGCCCCGGGCAGCGCATCACCAAGCTGGACATCGCGATCGACGCGGACTCGCATGCGCCGCTCGGAATCTCGATCGCCGCGACGGAGCTCGGGCGACGGGGTACGCGGGACCTTCCGCCGATCGACGTCGGCACGGTGGTGACCTTCGACGATCCGCGCTTCGCGGACGAGAACGGCAAACGCGGCCTGTGGCAACCCGTAGATTTTCTGTTCGAGGTCGGCGCCGGGATCTACTTCCTCGAGCCGTTTGATCCGAGGAAGATGCCCGTGCTGTTCGTCCACGGCGCCGGGGGCACGCCGGCGGACTGGCGCTACCTCGTCGGGCACATCGATCGAACGAAGCTCCAGCCCTGGCTCGGCTACTATCCTTCCGGGCTCGACCTCGACACCACCGCCCGCGGGCTCGAGCGCTGGCTGACGGTCCTCACCACGCACTACCACCTCACGCGGATCGCCTTCGTTGCCCACAGCATGGGCGGCCTTGTGACACGGGCCGCCATCAATCGGATGGCGGCGAACGGCAACGGGGCCCTACCCGCCATCCTCGTCACGCTCTCTTCGCCGTGGAACGGCTATGCGGCGGCGGCACAAGGGGTAGAACATGCGCCGGCGGTCATCCCGATGTGGCGAGACATGGCGCCGGGCAGCGACTTCCTCGGCAATCTCTTCCGCACGCCGCTCCCTGAATCGTGCCCGTACTATCTCCTCTTCAGCTACAACGGCCACTCGCTCTTCCTCGACGAGCCCAACGACGGCGTCGTCGCGCTCTCGAGCGAGCTTGCGCCGCCCGCGCAGTGGGCCGCGAGGAAGGTCTACGGCTTCGACACGAGCCACGTCGGGATCCTCGCCAGCGCCGAGGTGTCCCGGACGCTGAACACACTGCTCGCCGACGTCGTCCGGCGGTAGACGGTGGGGGCTGTGCCGGCCCGACACCGATCACGCCCGCGGCATCTTGCGTCACGGGCGGGCGGCACACTCCTCGTAGCTTTCGCCCTGACGGCCACCTGGATCGGGTGGCGGCTCGCGCGGGGGCCGCTCGGGATCCCCTTCGTCGCGCCGTATCTGCGAGCCGCCGTGAACACGCCCGGCGCCTCCCTGCGCGCCGAGTTCGACCGGGTCGAACTCGGCTGGAACGGCTTCGGGCGCGGCATCGACCTCCGCCTGCGCGACCTGCGTCTGCTCGCGCCGAGCGGCGAGGAGGTCGCGACGGTTCCGGTACTTTCCGTGCGACTCAGCTTGCGCGCCCTGCTGCGCGGAGCGGTCGCACCGGTGGCCGTCGGACTCCGCAAACCGCGCCTCACACTCCGTCGCCACGCGGACGGCGGCTTCGACCTCGGCATCGGCGAGGGGAAGACCGTTGGGGGGCAGGCCGCGTTCATCCCGATGCTCGAAGGCCTGCGCGGCGCTGCACCACCGCACTCGCCATTCGCCGCGCTCCGCAGCGTCCGCGTGGAGGGCGGCGCTTTGAAATTCGTCGACGAGTCGCGCGGAACACATGTCGCCGCGATCATCGACGAGTTCGCACTGGGGCGCAGGCCGGACGACATTCGGGGTGAGCTCACAGTTACGGTCACTCTAGGGACCACTCCGGTTCCCCTGATCGGTACCCTGCACGCTTTTCCAACGGGTGCCCTCGACGGCACCATGACCTTCGGTGCCGTCGCGCCGATCGACATCGCAGATCTTTTCGCATCCGGGAGCAGCACTGCGGACGCCTTGCGTCGGCTGCGCGTACCGCTCCGGGGCTCCGTCGGCTTCGCGCTCGACCCTGCCCTGCGGTTGACCCACGCTCGCGGCTTCCTGCGCGGCACTGCCGGCACCGTGGCGCTGCCCGAGCTTTCCGCCGGTGCACTATCCGTCGAGCACGGCCGTCTGGCCGCCCGCTTCGACCGCGCCGCCGACGCCGTCGACCTGAAGCTCGCGCTCGACGCCCCCGGCTTCGACCGGCTGCGAATGCATGGCCGAGCCTCTGGTCTGTCGGGTCCGGGGACGCTACGCGCGGAAGTGATCGTCTCCGGGCTGACAACCGACGCGTTCGCAGGCTACTGGCCGCCACACCTTGCTGCCAACGTCCGCCAGTGGATCACGACCCACGTCGCCGGCGGACGAATTCCCGAGGCGCACGTCGCGCTGTCGGCCGGGCTCGGCGGACTCGACGCTCGAACCCTTGCACTCCGAGCGCTCCATGGCGCCATGACGTTCGAGACCTCGGAGGTACGATACCTCGATTCCATGCCCCCTGCGCGCGCCGCGACGGGGCGCGCACACTTCTCGATCGGGCAATGGACCCTCACCGTGACACACGGCCGCGTCGACGGCCTGACGATCGCCCACACGACCGTCGCACCAACGGACGGTGAGGCGGGGGGACCGACAAGGCTCGCCGTCACCGGGCACGTGCGTGGATCGCTCGCGGAAGCACTGCGGGTGCTCGGCCAGCTACCGCTCGGCTATGCGAAGGCGCTCGGCACGACGCCGAACCAGGTCGCCGGGACGATGGCCGCCCGCTTCACGCTCGCGCTGCCGTTGAGCGACCCGACGCGCCTCGAAATCACCTCGTCCGCCGAGCTGACGGACGTGGCCGTCCCGACTCCACTGCGGGGCGCACGGTTCGAGGGCGGAGCGCTCACGGTCGTCCAGGATGCGTCGTCCGTGCGCGTCACGGGGCACGGCCGCCTGGCAGGTACCCCGGTCGTGCTCGACTGGACGGAGTGGACGGAACCGACGGCGGGCGCGCGCCGCAGCGTCCGGGTCAGCGGACAGCTCGACGACGCGAGCCGCGCCGCGCTCGGGCTCGATCTCCGGCCCTGGGTGCAGGGGCCAACCGACGTGCGTGTCCAGCTCACGCAGGACGAGCGGGGCCGGGTTTGCGCGAGCATCAGCGGCGATCTGCGCCCGGCACTCGTCGCCCTCCCGCTCCTTCCGCAGAAGTCGCCGGGACAACCCGGCCGAATCCAGGCAGAGCTCGTCCTCGACGGTGATTCCGTGAGGCGCGTGGAGGAGTTCGACCTCGGTCTCGACGACACCCGCGTCCGAGGGCACGCGACGCTGGCGGCGGACGGTCGAACCCCGACGACGCTCGACGCGGACGCCGCGCTGCCGCCGCGCGCCGCGGGCGCGAGGCCCGCGCACCTGGCGCTCACGCTGCGCCCGGCCGCTCGTGGCCAGACCGCCACGCTCAGCAGTAACGACGTCGGGGCCGTGCTGCGGGCGACCGGCTCGTACGCCGACGCGATCGGCGGCAGAATGCGCTACGCCGCGACAGCGGATCTCGTGGCGCCGGGTACGCCGTTCGACGGTCGACTCGCGATCCACGGCGTGACGATCACGCGCATGCCGTGGCTCGCGCAGGCGGCGACGCTCGCGTCGCTGTCCGGAACCGCGAGCGCGCTGGCGGGCGGTGGCATCCGGTTCGACCGGGTGACGGGCCGCGTCGCGTACCGCGACGGCTCCGTCACGATCATCGACGGCGTGATGAGTGGACCGTCGCTGCGGGTTCTCGTCGAGGGCAGCGTCGACACGAACCGAAGGACGCTTGCGCTCGCGGGAACGCTCATCCCGGCGTACTACGGTCTCAACGAGCTGCCCAGCCGAATCCCGATGGTCGGTGGTCTCGTGACCGGCGGTCAGGGGCTGCAGGCCTTCGACTTTGCCGTGAGCGGAACGCCGACGGCCCCGACCGTCTCGGTCAAGCTCTCGTCGCTCGCTCCAGGGGCGCTCCGGAACCTACTGCGGCGCCTTGGCCTCTGACCTTCACAACGGGCGAAGGCTACGGAGAGGGCGCACGCAGGTTCTCCTGGACCTCGATCAGGCTCCGCTCGCTCACGCGGATGAATCCGCGCTGCGGCCGGTCGAGGTCGAGAATGACCATCACCACCAGGGTGATCGCTACGGCCAGCGTGAGGATCGCGAAGACGTGCCGGCCCTCGCCGATCCCGTAGCCGTACCCGATCGCCCCGAGGGTGATCATCGCGACAACGCCGATCATCAGCATCACGGTCACGGGAACGTGGTTTCGCAGCGCCGCCCGCCGTGCACCATGAACGTCGATCATCTCGTTGAGCGCCTGGAGCAGAAGACCGCTCGTCACGGCCCGTGGGTCCTGCTGAGCGGCGGCGCTGGCCTGCGACCAGAGCCCCGCCTGCAGCTCCTCGGTCCTGCGCCGTGCCATCGTCGGGTCCGCTGAATCCTCCGTGGAGGACTCGGCGCGCGCGTCCGCATAATCGCGAAGCAGGCCGACGATCGCCGCCCCCGCGGCGCCGGGAACGAGCCGGGCGCGGAGTGCGGCGGTTCCGATGGCGTTCGCCTCCTCCACGACGAGACGCTGGCGCGTCTCGAAGCGAGAGACAGCCATCGCGGTCGTGAACCCCAGCAAAAGGGCGAGCAGCCCCAACAACGCCGCCTGGATGCTCGGGAGCTGCGACTTCCCCATGGCGTCCATCTCCTGCCCCGTCGCGCGCCCGAGCTGGAAGCCGACCTCCCCAGCCACGAGCAGCATGCAGACGAAGCCGAGGGCAATGAGCCCCTCGCTCCCTTGGTAGAGCGCTTCCAGGTTCACGTCGGACTCACCCGTGGCGTCCTCATGTCATCTCGTGCTGCCGGGCCGCAACCGGGAGCGCAGCTCGTGCAATGTGCGATCGCCCGGCGCGTGCCGGAGCCCCGCGTCGATCACGGCCAACGCCTCCTCTTCCCGTCCGGCGCTCTCCAGGGCAACGGCATAGACGTAGGTGAAACGCGCGTCGTCGGGAGCGAGGTCCACCGCCCGCTTGAGCGACACGAGCGCCGCCGTCAGATTCTTCTGTCGGATCTGCAGCAGGCCGAGGCTGTGGTACAGCGCGGCCGCCTCGGGCAGACGCGCCAGGCCCGCGCGCAGGAGCCGTCCCCCTTTGTCGTCCCGACCCGTCTGCCGCAGAACGTCGGCCAGGTTGACATAGGCCGACACGCAGTCGGGGGCGATCTCGAGGGCGGTACGATACGCCCGCTCGGCGTCCAGCACCTGGCCGCGTTTCGCGGCGAGGTTGCCGAGATTCACCTGACTCTCCGGCTGGTCGGCATTCAGCCGTTGCGCGGCGATGTCCTCCTCGGTTGCATGGTCGAGGGCCGCCCGCTGGTCGCCCTGAATGTCGCTGACCGGCACATCGGCGACGAGACTCGCCACGGCGATCCGGACGGCGCGGACGGGATCTCCGAGGAGCGCACTGGCAAGCCGCCATCGCGCCTCGGCCGGCAGCGGTTCGAGCCCGCTCACCGCACCGTACCGGACGAGCGGATCCCGGTCGCCGAGAGCCTCAGCAAGCACTGCGACGGACGTCGGGCTCGGCCAGCGCGCGAGCTCCGAGGCCGCCGTCGCCCGTGCAATCCCCGGCTGCTCCACGTCACGCACCAGCGCGGCGAGCAGCGCCTCGGCGTCGGCGGCCTGGGTGCGCGCCGCCGAGAGTGCATCGGCGTAGCGCTGGTATCCGTGCGGTTCGTGACCGTACCAGTCGCGTATCCGGCTCGCCGCCCATTGGGCCGACTCGTCGCGGTGACAACCGGTGCAGGCGTTCGGCGTGCCGAGCCTCGCCGAGAGGTCGGGCCGGGGTATCCGGAAGCTGTGGTCGCGGCGCGGATCGACGATCATGTACGTCGTGGCCGGCATGTGACAGTCGACGCAGGCCGAGCCCGCCGATCCGGGACGGTGAAAATGGTGCTGCGCCGTCGCGTATTTGATCGAGAGGTGACACTGCAGGCAGACGCCGTCCCCCGGCGCGCGGAGCGTCAGGCCATGGGGCTCGTGGCAGTCGCTGCAGGTGACCCCCCGCTGCTGCATCCGGCTCTGCAGAAACGAGCCATACTCGTAGACTTCCCCCTCGATCTGGCCGTCGGCGTGATACAGGCCCTCCTCGAGCAGGGCGGGCAAATGCGTGTCCATCAGCGGCCGCCCCCAGCGATAGTCCTCGAAGAGCTCGGTGCGGCGCGAGTGACAGCGGGCACAGGTCTCGATCTCCTTGTCCGTGGTACGAGCGATGCTACGCCGAGCATTTCCCGACAGTCCGTCGATCGGCCAGCGGACCCCCCTGCGTTCGTCGAACAGGACCGCGAGGCCCTTGCTCGAATCGCCGCCGGCATGCCGCTCCGCCCACGTCACGTGGCGCGACCCGGGGCCATGGCAGGCTTCGCAGGAGACGTCGATCTCCTTCCACGTCGTGTGGTAGCTGCGGGCCGCCGGATTGTAGTTCTTCTCGACCCCCGTCGAGTGGCACTCTGCGCACATGTGGTTCCAGTTCTGCAGCCGCCCCGTCCAGTGAAGAGGATCGCCCGGACGAAACCGTTCATCCGGGTAGAGGTCGAACCATCGTCGACCACCGGCCGCGCGCGGCCGGGCGTCCCACGCGATGCCGAGCGCCTGGTAACGCCCATCTGGAAATCCGATGAGGTACTGCTGGAGCGGCGCGACCCCGAAGGTGTACGCCACCGTGTAATCGTGCAACTGTCCGTCGGAGCCATCCGTACGGACGATCAACGCCTCGCCATTCCGGAAGAACGTCGATGTGACGCCGTCATGCATAAACGTTGCGCCATCGAAGGCTCCAAGGACGGTCTTCGGGTCAGGTAGCCGCATGGCAAGGGCGTGGTGTGAGCCGCGCCACTGTTGGTCCTGTGCAGCATGACACCGAGCACACGTCGCTCGGCCGACGAATGCCATGGCCTCAGCCGCCTGTAAAGCATTGGGGGCAGCGAGGAGAACGACCAGCCCTATCGGCAGCGCTGCGCCCAGAATCCGCATCAGGCGTGGCATCCGTTTTGCTCCGCCGTCGCGTCGGGAAGCACCGGATGCGTCGAATGAACTTCGCGCTGCTGACGTTGCTGCTCGCCGCGGTGAGCCCAGCGTCGGCCGCCGACGGGACGATCGAAGGGCAGCCGAACCTCGTCAAGCAGGCCAACGCCCCGATATCGAGCATCCTGCAGGTGCGATTCCAAGACTCTTATCTTCCGGAATTCGAAGACCTTCACGGACGCGGCAACACGGTCGCACTCAACGTCACGATGCCCCTTCCCGCCTACCGTCTTCTTCCCCTTCCGCAGCTCTCGCTCCTGTCGGTACCGGCTGCCGTCACGCTTCCGGATGGCTCGACCGGGTTCGGCGACGTGCGATTCCTCGACGTGATCGTGCTCAACGCCGGTCACAGTATCCTCTGGGGGATCGGACCGACGTTCGTATTCCCTACCGCGGATCGGCCCACGACCGGTCAGGGCAAGTGGCAGGCCGGACCTGCTGCAGCGGTCGCCTTCTCGCCCGACCGGTGGTTGCTCGGCGTCCTCGCCCAGAACCCCATCTCCTTCTCTGGACTCTCCAAGCGCGCAGACGCCAATGCCCTCTTCCTGCAACCCTTCGTCACGTATCAATTCGGCGACGGCTGGTTCGTCCGGTCCCAGCCGCAGATGATCTTCGACTGGCAAACCAGCATGCAGCAAGTGCCCCTCGATGTGGGAGTTGGACGCGTCTTCCGGATCGGGCGGCAAATCGTCAGCGCTTTCGTCGAGCCGTTCTGGAACGTCTCGCGCGACGGGCCGGCACCCCTCTATGGGATCACTTTCGGCCTGACACTGCTGTATCCCGATTTCTGGCGCAATCGATAGCACATGGGCCCGATGACATGATGCCAGTGCTGATCATCCTCGCCTCCGTCTCGGGAGGCACGCCCGAGAGGGTCGGACCGTGAGTGCGCAGGCGATCGGATGGCTCGTCTTCGCGTGCGTCTTCGGTGGCGCGTTGCTCGGAATGGTGCTGCGCGCCGTCCTGCCTGAGCACCATCAGAGCCCGGACTCGAGGGACGTCGTGAAGCTCGGCATGGGGCTTCTCGGGACCATGGCCGCGCTCGTCCTCGGCCTGCTGATCGCGTCGGCCAAAAGCTCGTACGACACCCAGAACACCGAGGTCAAGCAAGCCGCCGCGAACATCCTGCTGCTCGACCACGTGCTCGCCCAGTACGGGCCCGCAACGCGGGATATCCGGAACCAGATCCGGCGTGCGCTCGCCATTCGGCTGGCGATCATGTGGCCTGAGGAACCGGCGGTTTTAGCCCAGGTGGACGAAGCCGGGACGACGCCGACCATCGAGAGTATCGAGCGCGTCATCCGTGCCCTCGCTCCGCAGGACGACGTGCAGCGCGGGCTCCAGGCCCGGGCGGTCCAGATCGTTGGTGACCTGTTGCAGACGCGCTGGCTCCTCTTCGGAGGCGTGGGAGGGTCGCTTCCGATGCCCTTCCTGGTAGTCTTGGTGGGCTGGCTGGCCGTTCTCTTCGCGAGCTTCGGCCTCTTCGCCCCCCGGAACGCGACCGTGATCGCCGTCCTGCTCGTCTGCGCACTGTCGGTATCGGCCGCGATGTACCTGATCGTCGAGCTCGACCGCCCGTTCGAGGGGCTGTTGAAAATCCGGAGCGCCCCCTTGCGCTACACCCTCGCGCATCTCGAGCAATAGGGGCCGGAGCGTCGCGATGCCATGGAGCCGGACATTCCCCAGGTCGACCCGCGGCGCGCGGCACCGGGCGTGGGCCGCCGCCGTGCTCTGGCTCTCCGGCTGCAGCGGCCTCCTGGGGCCGAAGGCGACGCTCGGCCCCGGGGCGATCATCCGCGGGCGCGGACTCTACAACGAGGTGATCAGCGACACGAACAACGAGCAGACGCTCGCGCTCATCGTGCGCGCGCGGTACGGCGAGCCCTCGGGGTTGCTCTCCGTCGCGAGCGTGACGGCCAACCTGCACGTCACGGCGACGACGAACGCCCAGATCGGCATCGGCCCCTCCGCGAACTACCAGGGCAACATCGTACCCCTCGCCCTCGGCCTCGCCTACGAGGAGAACCCGACGATCTCCTACACGCCCGTGCAGGGAGAACGCTATGCCAAGAGTATCCTCTCGCCCGTCGGGCTCGACGTGCTCGTCCTCCTGTTCGGAATGGAGCGCGCTTCGGACCAGTTCATCTCGATTCTCGTCAAGCAGATGAACGGGCTGCAGAACCCGGTGTCCGGCCCGCCGGAAGTGGGCGCCGCCTTCCAGGACGCGATCGACCTCCTGGCGCGTCTGGAGAACGCCGGTCAGGCAACCTGGACGTCGACCTCGGCCAAGGACGGGTCTTTCGCCTTGGTGCTCCATGACTACGCGCCCGGGAGCCGCGACGCGGTCCGCGACCTCCTTCATCGATGGGGGCTGCCCGAGTCTCTGGCTCGGCAGGGTCGCGACATCGCGCTGCCGGTGAAGCTCGCGTTCGGCGAGCGGACGAAGCCGGAGCTCGACCTGCAGACCCGCTCGGTGTACGACCTCGTTCAGATCGCCGCGAGTTGCGTCGATGTGCCGGCAGAGCACGTCGCGCAGGGGCTGTCGGACCCGGCGCTGGACGGGCCGTCGCTGCTGCGTGGCGCGATGCGAATCCGGAGTTCCGCGAGCCGCCCGTCCGAGGACGTACTGGTCGCAGCACGCCATCGCGGCTACTGGTTCTACATCGCCGGGGAGGACGGACCGAGCAAACGTGCCTTCCGCCTTCTCCAGACGCTCATCAACATGCGGCTCGTCGAGGCCGCCCCGGAGACGATCCCGGCCCTCACGATCCCGGTCGCAAGGTGAGTCCCCAAGGGTCACTCAGGTGCGACGGAAGGCGACGCCATGACATCGGCAGCTCCGAGCGCGATGCTGATGGCCGAGTCCGTCGGCACCCGCGCGCTGCGAACCGGCGCCGAGCTGCGCGACCTCGTCGGCTCCGTCGGGTTTTTCTGGCTCGACATCTTTTCCACCGACGACGCCGTCCGGATGGAGCTGCTGGGCCAGCTGGGACTCGATGCCAGCGACATACCCTGGGCGCTGCGCTTCGGCCAGGCCCTCCGCCTGGTCATGGGCCAGCACGGGCTGCGCGCCGTGACGTGGCTGGCCGAGCCACCCGGGACGGTGACTGAGGTCCACCTCGTCGGCTCGCGACGATGCATCGTCACGGTCTGGGGCGGAGATCCCGCGGCGCTGGACGAGGCACGGCAGCATTTCGTCGATCGGGCCGCCGAACTCGGGAAGAGCCATTTCCGCGCAGCGGCGATCGTCCTCCAGTTGCTGCTCGCGAGCCTCGACCAGGCGATCAGCACCCTCGACGTGAGACTCCAGGCCGCACGCGAGCGACTGCAGGAGGCCGCCGGTGCCGACCTGCCCGCCCTCACGGGCCAGCTTCACAGACTCCAGTCCCGGTGGGCAGATTTCGATCGCTACAGCAGCGCGGTGCGGTTCGCGATCGTCGGGGTCGAGGCCGTACCCGGAATGGATCCACGGGGCGCCGTGGAGCTGAACGACTACGCGGAGCAAGTCGAGGACATCGAGCGCCGCCTTCACGACCGCAGCCAGTGGGCGTCGAACATCCTCCAAGATTACGCGGCTGCCATCGCCCAGCGCCAGGGCGATCAGATCAATCGGCTGACACTGGTCTCGCTGATCTTCCTTCCCCTCACGTTCATCACCGGCTTCTTCGGCATGAATTTCGGCTGGATGAACGAAACCCTCGGCAGCGCGGCCGCCTTCGCAGTTCTCGGGGTAGCTCTGCCTGCCGGCTGTGTGATCCTCACGGGATTGTGGCTCCGGCGGCGCAAATTGATCTGAGCGGTCAATGACGCTCGAGCTCCTCGACGGGACACTCGTCTCTCCGAACGTAGTCGAACGACCCCTTACGTAGGTTTACGAAGCCGAGCTCGGGCAGGCTGAATACCACGCCGCGCAACCCTGCCACCGCCATGTGCCCGCCGTCGACCGGGAGCAGCGCGAGGCCCAGGGCCCCCGCTCCGAGTCCGGCGATGAGATTCACCACCCCGAAGACAGGCCGCAGCGCGACCACATCATCCGTGAAGAGCAGGAAGAACGAATCGTCGGGGTTCCGCCTGTAAATCGTCGACGTGACGACGTTGCACTCCCTGAGCCAGGCACGAACGAAGCCTCCACCCCGGGACATCCCCTCGAGACGGGCCAACCGATACGACGGCACGCTCGTCCGCTCGGCAACGTTCCAGGCGCCGTTCACGGCACGCGCCGACACGAAGGGGATGAAGTCCAGCGACCATCCCAGGTCGACGTGCCTGCCGGGCTCGGCGCCCGCAGCGTCCACCGTGCGAAAGATCTCCGAGACGCAGTTTCGGCTCACGAGGTCGTAGCGGTAGTCCCGCTCCAACCGACGCACGAAGCCCCGCTCGGCGGCCCTTGCCCGCGACAGGGCGCGCACGAGCGTGTCCGTGGGGACATCGGGCACGATGACATCGGGCGCCGGGGCGACCCGGGACGGCACCAGCCGCGCGGACCACACACGCAGGTCCCGCCCCTGGGCAAGCGCCATTTGAAGCTCGAGCAGGCGATTGCCCGCGTCCTCGAGGTTCGTGAAGTCCACCTCGCCGATCCCGCCTGCCGCGCGGAGGCACGCGCGGGCGCGGGTGAACTCGTCGCGAGCGTCGGCGAGCAAATGCGACAGGGCGTCGCGATGCTGGCGGACGTAGGAGCGCGGAACGACGTCGGATGCCGGCGGAAACGCGTCGAGCAGGACGAGCCGGCCGACCCGCTGGCTCTCCCGCAACGTCGCCAGCCGCGCCAGCCCGACCAGCAGCGCGAAGCCCCAGTCGGGGCGGTCCGAGTGCAGCAGCCTCGGCAGCGCCTCGACGAGGCGATCCGCGAACGCCCCCAGGGTCCGTCGCTCGGCGTCGTCGAGCGCCGGCTCGCCGGCCGCCGCCGGCCAGCGGGATTCGGGCCGCAGCGGCAGCGCGTGCGCGACCGCGCGCAGCGCGACCAGTGCCGTCAGAAGGTCCCGATAGCGAGCCGAGAACGAGTACGTGAAGAGGCTTGCGGGCCCACTGACCTCGGGCAGCGCCGGCACGAGACGATCGAGCTCGTGGGACACCTCCGCGATCCGCGCCGGGATGGCGTCTCTCCCATACACCTCCTCGATGCGCCGGCGGACCTCGAGGGCGGAGGCGGACGGGGGAGACGCCCCATCGTCGGGCAGAAAGAACCCCGCGCCCCGCAGCGGCACCGAGCCGACGGGGTCGCCCCGCCGCCGAGCCACCAGCACCTCGAGCAGCGCGCGATCGTCGCGCAGCGCCTCCCGGTGCTCGAACGTCTCGCGCTCCACGAGGTACCGCTCGGCGAACGCGCCCCGGAGCCGGGAATACACGGCCTCCGACACGCCGATCCGGCTCACGTGCATCGGGCGATTCTCGAGCGCGCCGTAGGTGCAGCGGAAGTGCTGCGAGTCGTCGCGACGCAGCCGCAGCAGGCCGGGGGGCTCGTGCTGAAAATGGTAGGTCTCGTCCCCGAAGCGGATGGCGGCGTGCCCGCCGCTCGATCCCCCTTCATTGGCCTCGACGTAGATGTAGTCGACGAAGCGGGGCGAGGCGGCCCCCGCCGCCTGCGACACGAGCAGGGTGGCGAGCGCGAGGGACCGCCGCGTCATCACCGCGCGGCGTCGTACCCGCGCTGGATCGCCTCGGCCTTGTCCGGGTCCCCCCCGGCGAGGTTCCGCTTGTATGCCATCAGCGACGCGCCGGACACACCGGCGCTCTTCAGGCCTTCGCCGATGGCAGTATAGGTGGCCGCGTTCGCCTCCCAGTCGGTAATCCCGTGCTCCTCGGCGAGGCGGGCGACGTCGGATCGGAAGCCGCGGAAGTCGCTGCCACCCGACTTGACGAACGCGCGCGTGTAGTCGCTTACGTCCTCGCGATAGGCGCGCTCGGCGGCTCCAGGCGACGAGCTCGAGGACGAATCGGAGGAATGCGAGCTGCTGCGCACGGACTTCGACACGCTCCACGAACTCGCAGAGATCGAGCATCCGGCGAGTGCAAGGATCGCGAGGGTACCGAGCAACCACGACCCCAATGATCGCACGGCGCCCCTCATGGCGCATCGACCTCGCCGCTGTCAACCGAAGTCCTGCGATCTGAGCTCGCTTCCTGGGACGATCACTCGCCCCCTTCGGGCGACATATCGTCCCGAGTCTGAGGCCGCGTTGCATGGACACGAGAGCACGGAGCGCGAAAGCGCTGACTGGCACGTCCCATGCAGCATGGAGAGCCACGCCGAGGTCGACTAGAGCATGTGGGCTCCAAGAGCTAGTACGCGTTCCCTGTGCAGTGGAGTGCAAGCCACGTTGCTCGATGGCCGTCGATGGCGTGCGGCCGGAGATCGGTTGCCGCCGTGAGGGGCTCAAGAGAGAAGCTTCGGGGAGGAGTGAGATGCGATCCGTCACGATGGTTGTCGCCCTCTATGCCGGCACCCTGGTAGGTTGCACGACCACGAAGCCGCCGCCTCCACCGGCACTTGCACCGCCGGCGGCGCAGTCGCCGTCCACCGTCCTGTCGGGTCAGCTCGGCGACCAGACCCTGGTCGCCACGGCGACCGTGCTGCGGATCGACCGCAAGACGCGGCACGTCACGCTGAAGCGCCCCGACGGCACGAAGTTCACCATCGTCGCTGGTCCCGAGGTGCGCAATCTCCCCCAGGTCCAGAAGGGTGACGTCGTGCGCATCACGTATCGGGAATCCATCGCCTACGACGTGAAGAAGCCCGGCAGCACAGGCCCGGGGATCACCGCGAGCAGCGACGTGAGTCGAGCCCCGGAGGGCGAGAAGCCGGCGGGCAGCGCGACCGACACCGTGACCGTCAGGATGACGATCGCCGCCATCGACAAGGCGACATCCGAGGCCACGCTCCGAGGCCCGCGGGGGGACGTCGTCGTCGTCAAGGCCAAAGACCCGACGAAGCTCGACATGGTCTCGGTCGGCGACGTCGTGGAGATCACCTACACGGAAGCGCTCGCGGTCAGGGTCGAGAAGGCAGGTACGCTATAGGCTCAGCGAAGCCTCGCGTGGCCGAAGAAGAGGAGTGCGATCATGTATTTCACCGACGACTCGTTGTTCCCCGAGAACATGCAGCCGCTGATCATCACGGCCGCTCCGTACGGTCCGGAATGGCTCCCGGGCGACTGCGACATCCCGCTCACCTGGGACGAACAAGTCCAGCGCGCCGTGGACTGCTACAACGCCGGCGCCACGATGCTGCACGTGCACGTGCGCGATCCGAAGACCGGCCAGGGTTCAACCAACTTCAACGAGTACAACCACCTCATCGGGCGGCTCAAGCAGGCCGTGCCCAAGATGATCCTGCAGGTAGGCGGATCGATCTCCTTCGCTCCCCATACGGACGAGGCCAAGGCGAAGTGGCTCGATTACGACACCCGCCACATGCTCACGGAGCTGAACCCGAAGCCGGAGTTCGTCACGGTGACCACCGGCACGTCACTCTGGGACGTCACCATGGCGTTCGTGCCGGGCGACGTCAAAGGGACGCACTTGGACGACCCCAAGGTGCAGGCCGCCTGGAGCGGCATGGTCGTGGACTCGACGCCGGCGTTCTACATCGAGCACCTCAAGCGGCTGCGCGCGCATCGCATCCAGCCCTACTTCGTGCCGGGCCACGTCCACCAGCTGGAGATCATCGAGCGCCTTATCCGGACGGGAGTGTACATGGGCCCGCTGAACGTGGCTCTCTGCGGCTACGGGGGCGGGTCGATGGGCCGCAATCCGTTCGACTGGATGGAGATGCTCCGCCGCACGCCGCACGGATCGAGTAGCGTGACGTTCTGGAGCAGCATGCGCGGCAACATCGCGATCCAGAACCTGGCGCTCATCCTCGGCGCGCACGTGCGGGTCGGAAACGAGGACAACCTCTGGGACGCTAGGCGGCAGCGCTGGGACTCGGTGAAGCAGATCGAGTGGGCGGTGAAGCTCAGCGAGCAGTTCGGCCGCAAGGTGGCGACGGCCGACGAGGCGCGCCAGATCATGAAGGTCGGGGCCTGGTACGACACGGTGGAGGAGACGCTCTTCAACCTCGGGTTGCCGCCGAATCGTGCGGAAGGCCAGCGGGGGTTCCTCACCTATGACACCGACGGGCGGATTCCCAAGGCGGTAGCACCAGGACACTCGAACCCGACCAGCATCCTGTGAGGGCGGAGATGGCGGCCACCGATCGACCCACCGCGACCGGCCCTTGGGACGGAATACAGCCTGGGACCCCTTCTTCGCCCTCGACCCGACGTGGACTGACGAGTTCTTCGCGACTGTCATCCCGATCTACAAGAGCAGCGTACTGTCGACCAAGGAGCTCGAGCTCCTCAGCATAGCCTGCGATGCGTCCTTCACGCACATGTATGCGCCAGGCGTACGCCGCCACATCAAGGCCGCGCTGCGGGCCGGAGCCACGACTGAGGAGATCATGGAGGTCCTGAAGCTCTGCGTCGGCCAAGGCGTTCAGGCGTGCAATCTGGGCGTGCCGATTCTCCTCGAAGAGCTGGCGAGACGGTCCGGGGGTGCGGACGGGGCGCCGAAGGGTGCGTAGACGTGCCGAGCGTGCGCCGGCGGGCGGCGTCGATCCCGCCGGAAAGCCGACGCTGGCGAAGCGTCTGCGCAGCATCCCGGCCACGACCGGGCGAGTGGCGATGGCGCTGTGGCGGGACATCGCGCCGAAGATCGCGTTCTTCTTCGCGGCCTTCATGTTCCTATTCCTACTGTTCAAGCTGTTCGTGGCACAGTACGCGATCGAGTACTCGGCGTTTGCCAAGGCCGCCGTGGCCGCCCTGGTCCTCGGGAAGGTGATCCCGCTCCTCGACTGGGCGGACTCCGGGTACCGGTTCGAGGGCCAGCGACGCATCGTCGTGATCGGCGGCAAGACCCTTGTGTATGCGCTGGTCGTGGTCTTGCTTGGGATCGGCGAGCGCGTTTTCACGGCGTACCGCCGGGAAGGCAGTGTCACCGCGGCCATCGGTTACGTGACGGCGACCGCCGACGCGCATCGCTTTCTCGGACTGGTGCTGCTGCTCAGCCTGGTCGTCGGGACCTACCTGACGATGCAGGAGATCGACCGGGCGATGGGGAAGGGAACCGTCGTCGGGTTTCTGCTCGAGCGACCCGCGGATCGGCGCGGATGACCGAATGACCGGCGTTCAAGAGCACCTGGCTCGCGCCTGGGAGAATCTCTTGGCGCGCCCGTACGGGCCCATGAAGGTGCGGATCGCTCTCCAGCCGATCGCCGCCGTCGTCCTCGCCGTGCGCGCCGGCCTTCGCGATGCGCGCGCCTGCCGCCCTGCCTACTTCTGGGCCATGGTGCTCCACCCGCTGCGCCGCGGAACGCTCGCCCGGGAAGGCTGGGACGACATCGCCAAGGTCTTCGTGATCGCCCTCGGCATCGACGGCATCTACCAGCTCGCCGTCCTGCGCTGGCTCTATCCGGGTGAAGCGGTCGTCGTGGCCGTCACGCTCGCACTGCTCCCGTACGCGCTCATCCGCGGCCTGACGAACCGCGCGGTGCGTCCCTGGCTCGGTCGCTTTCCGGCGCGCCCCGGGGCGGACCTCGGCCGATGACGGAGCAGGCGCAGGGCGAAGCGACGGTGGACATCTCAACGTGGCTCGCCACCGAGCGCACGCGCCTCGCCTACGAGCGCACGACGATGTCCTGGGTGCGAACGGGAACGTCGCTGATCACGTTCGGCTTCACCATCTACAAGTTCTTCCAGCTGGAGAACCCGGCGCCCGGCCCTCCGGGCCGTCTGATCGGACCCCGCGAGTTCGCGCTGCTGCTGGTCCTGATCGGCCTCGGGTCCCTCGTTCTGGGGACGTGGGAGGAGCGGCAGGGAAGGCGGGCGCTGCGGCGACGCGGGCCGGACGTCCCGCGTTCGATGGCGTCGGTCGTCGCGGCGTGGGTCGCGATGCTCGGTATCCTCGCTCTGGTCGTGATGATCCTTCGGCGTTGACGCGAGGTGAGGAGCTCGAACATATGAGGCGCACCATGCGATGGCTGGTCCTGTTCGGAGTGACGCTGACGGTGGTCGGTGGAGCCGCAGCGGCCGGCCTCTTCGTGTATCCGCAGCGCGGGCAGTCAGCCGCGCAGCAGGACAAGGACTCCTACGAGTGCTATCGCTGGGCGAAGTCGCAGAGCGGCGTGGATCCAGGAGCACCGCCGCCGCCCGCGCGCGCCGGCCAGCACGCCGGAGGAGCCGTGGGTGGGGCGGCACGGGGGGCTGCGCTCGGCGCAGCCGTCGGCGCCATCGCCGGAAACGCCGGGAAGGGCGCCGCGGCGGGTGCAGTCGTCGGCGGTGTTCAGGGCCGACGGCGATCAGTGGCGGCGCAGCAGGCACATCAGCAGGCCACGCGGAGCGCCTACGACCGCGCCTTCGCCGCCTGCATGGAGGGGCGCGGCTACACCGTCCGCTGAGCATACCGGAAGGAGGCAGAGCGATGAGGCGATCGCCAAACGCAACGGCCGCTGCCATGGTGTTCACCCTCGGCATCACGGTAATGACGGGGTGCCCGACCACGCGCCAGACTCGGACGGTGGAGCCGAGCGGCTTTCTCGGCGACTACTCGCAGCTCCGCCCCGGCGGGCAGGGCGAAGCGCAGCTCGTCTACGTCAAGCCGGGCGTGGTCTGGGCGCGCTATACCGAGGTCCTGATCGACCCGGTGACGATCTGGACGTCGGGCGACGACTCGACCGTGGCCAAGGTGCCCGACGAGGACCGCCAGCTGCTCGCGGATTACCTCGACGCCTCCCTGCGCAACAGCCTGCGGCAGGACTACGCCCTCGTCGACCGGCCCGGGCCGAACACGCTCCGCCTGCGGGCGGCGATCACGGATGCGAAGGGAGCGAAGGTGGTACTCAACACCGTCTCGAAGGTCGTGCCGCAGCTCCGGGTGCTGACGACGGTCGGCGGGCTCGCGACCGACACCCAAGTGCTCGTCGGCCGGGCGGGCGTCGAGGGCGAACTCCTCGACGGGCTCACGGGAGAGCGCCTTGCCGCGGCCGTCGACCGCCGCGCCGGCACGAAGGCGCTGCGCGGCGGCGCCAGCACCTGGGCCGACGTGGAGAACGCCTTCGACTACTGGTCGGATCGCCTGCGAACGCGGCTCGCCGAACTGCGCCAGGCGACCTGACGGCACGGCCGGAGCCTCACGGCGGCGGGGGTGCCGGTCGAGGCGGCAGGTTCTCTCGGATGCGGTCCGAGAATCGCACGTCGGCGGCGGTGGCCCTGGCTCGCGCCGTGATGTCGCTGCGCGCCCGTACCTCGGCGAACGGCAGGCTCGTATCGATGTCCCCACGCTCGTAGAGCATCGCGTCTCCCCTGCCGTTCGCGAGGACGCGCCAGTCGAGGGTGTTGCGGATCCCCGCCTCCCACACATGGAGACGAATGCTCGTGGTGCAGTTGCGCGTAAACGCGTTGTACCACTGGGGCTGCGCGGCCAGGCGGTTCACCTCCTCGAGATAGGCGACCAGCAATGCTCGGGCGAGCGCGGGGGAGCCCCGAAGGCGATATAGGAACACCCGCTCGCCGCGGTGGTTCGTCCGCAGGCGGACGACGTCCCGCTCGTCGGCGACGACGTAGTAGAGCTCATACTGCCGGAAGAAGCCGCGCAGCGCAGAATACTCCTCGCCCCGCTCCTTGCGCGTCTCGATCGACACGGCAAGGTGCTGACCGTCGGTGAACTCCCAGCTCATGATGGTGTGCGCGACGAGGGTCGGCCCCCAGAAGCACAGGAACAAGTCGACCCCGCGGATCTGCGAGAGATCGTAGGTCCGCGTCTCCCAGCGCTGGCGGAAGTCCGCTTCGGAGCGATACGCGAAGTCGCGCACGTTGTGCACCGTGAGGAGGTCACCCCGGATCTCGGCGCTGGGAAGCCGCGCGACGTCCGGCTGCCAGTCGCGATCGGCGCGGGGGGGGATGCGCATCCACCACCCGAGCACGACCAACCACAGGACGACGAGCGCCGCGACCCCCCGACGCCTCGGCCGCAGCACCAAGGGTGCCCCCAGCGCGACGACCACGAAGCCGACGGCCAGCGCGCCGGCAAGCAGCCGCCACCGCGGGCCGTCGAACCAGAGCGCGAGGCCGGCCCACCCGACGGCACCCGCGCCGGCGAGCCCGATCGGAACGGCGAGCGTCATCCCTAGCCATCGTGCGACCGGTGAGCTCATCGAGGCTCGATCGTTGCTCACCGCGCGCCGGACACACAGTGCAGGCCCGCGGCCTCCAGCGCGTCCCCGTGGACGTGCAGGATCCGGCGCACCTCCTGGATCGTTGCGGGCTCGGCCTGGCACGAGTGCGAGGACCGGACCACCAGCTCCGAGGCGGCCCCGTCGAGATGCGCGCTCCGGTAGGCGACGACCCCGTCGTGGCCCTGGTCGGCGGGCCCGCTGCCCTGCACTGCGATGATCGAGTGATACGCCACGCCGGCGGCGACCGGAATGCCGGCCAGCCCCTCGAGGAACGGGTTGCCGGGGGTCATGTTCTCCGCCGCCGTCGGGAGCCTCGCGGTCGTCCGGGCAGCGTAGAAGACGCCCGTGCCCGCCGCTATCGTCTCGCGCGACATCTCGACCAAATTCACCGGCATCCGAAAGAGGAAGCGGACGAAGCCGTTCAGCCATGCCCCGGTTCGGAAGCTCCCGCGGTGCGGCGTCGCGATGAAGACCACCCGCCGCACGAATGGCAAGGGCTGGATGAACAGCGCCCGGCCGAGCTGGATCCGGAACTCCTCCGAGGCCGGAACATCGGCTAGGGGCACTCGGCTGATCGCGTTCCAGAGTCGGTCCCCCGTGTCGATCGCCGTGAGCTTCGCCAGTAGGCCGCCCTGGCTATGGCCGATGAGCACCATGTGCCGCAGACAAGAATCACGCGCATTTGGATCCAGACGCGCGACGACATCGGTCAGCTTGTCGCGCAACAAAAGGCCGGAATAGGCGATCGGGTTCCCGGTGTCGTACATGAAGAACCAGAGCTGGTAGTGCTCGCGGATCCAGGGATCCGCGAGCAGGTCGTTCGCCATGTCCGCCCACCGTCCCGGGCTCGACGCCGTCCCATGCACGAAGACGACCGGAATCCGACCGGGCTGGTACGGCATCGTGCTCGCCAAGATCGGCAGCGTGTCGCCCGTCGGGGCGCGACCCAAGAACCCCCACAGCTCGCGCTTCCACATCGGCGAGTCGGCGAGCTGCGCGGCGATCGTGGCCGTCTCCTCGATCTCCAGTGGAACGGTACGGCCTTCCACCGTGGCCGTCTCCGCGTTGCTCGCGCTGTAGATCTCGAGCGTGCCGCGCAACCGGCCCGACACGATGCCTTCGTGGACCTCGAAGAACCGGAGCAGCGCCGTAGTCGCCACCCTGGTACGGGGGCCGACAAGGCTCCAGGCGACGTCAACACCGGGGCGTGGCACGGTGCGGGCGGCCAGCGGCGCCCCGATCCCTGGGAGCCGGTAGCGGTTGCGCAGGCCGTGCACCGCGAGCTCTGCGACCGGCACGAAGTCGACCAGCTCGCGATCGCCCCAGGCGAGGCAGCTGGGATCCATCTCCACCTCGACCTCTCCGAACGGCAGCGGATACGTCCCCGGTGCCAGCCGCACCGTGCGCCCGCCGGCGGCGCGGAACGCCTTGATGATCGCCTCATTGTACACGTCCGCCGCGATCCGGGCGCGTGGATCGAATTCGCCCGGCTGCTCTTGGGGCTCTTTCGGAAAGAGAAATGCATACGCGAAGACGGCCGCGGCAAGGTAGTACGGCCGCATCCCCGTTCGCTCCCCTTGCAGGAAGGAGAGCTCGCCGAGTGCGAAAAGCTCGGCCCTGCCGCCGCGGCCGCTCGTGACGATGTCCCGAAGCTGGCGCAACACGCCTTCGGGATCGGCGTCGAAGCGCGTGAGAAGCCCCCAGGAGTTGGCCGTGTTGCGGGTCCACTCACTCGGTCGATCCGCCGAGAGCGCGTTCGCCGCGAACGAACGATACACGGCGCGGGTCCCGACGCGGGAGACACCGATCGGGGGAGCGCACGCCGACAGGCAGCACAGCGCGACCCCGGCGGACAGTGCAACCAGAGGCACTGGGCTCTCGGATCTCACCGATCGACACAGCACGACCATTCAAGACCTGCACACCGCGAATGTGGGACCCTGTCAACCACCGTTGCTGGACGCGGGCGGGCCCACCGACGACGCATTGGGCCTCCCGCGCCGGAACCGCCGGCGGCCCACTCGCGACCCCGTGTGGCGCTCTAAGACGGCAGCGGGCTCGGCGTGGAAAGAACGACCGGCGCGGGCCGAGAAGGCCCACCAACCCATCCACGTCCCGGCGTTCTTGAAGGGGCTGCCGAAGAGCTGGGGATCGTCGAGCGCACCGCCGCAGCGCGTCCGACTCTGAGCGTGGCGTCTCGTTGGCCAGGTAGGAGGTGGCGCGCCAGACCTCGACGATCTGCATGCGCTACACGACGACGGGCAGGAGCGCCCTCTTCTTCGTCACCAGCGACGGCTGCGCTCCACAGGATCACGCACGATTGCACCGCAGCCTCGAAAATGTCTCCTGCGCCCGAGAAAAGCCGCCGCCGAGGTCGCGCCGGACGTCGTCCGTCCGAACCGTTGTCGGTTGGAAGCCGACGTACGGCACCGCGATCACGCGAAGGACGCGAACGCAAAAGGCGTCCGAAAACGGAGAAGCGCAGAATAATACGGGCGGAACGTAGCGGAGGGGGGGAGATTCGAACTCCCGAGAGCCTTTGGGGCCCTGGCGGTTTTCAAGACCGCTGCCTTCAACCGGGCTCGGCCACCCCTCCCGTGCGAACCCCGGCGGCGCGTCCCCAGAGGCCGCCTATCCCTTCGTCGGCGCGCCGCCGTGCGCCAGCTCGTCGTCGATGACTTCCTTGAACTTCTCGATCGGCTGCGCGCCGGAGAGCAGCCGGCCGTTGATGAAGAAGGCGGGGGTGCCGTTGACGCCCGCCTGCGAGCCGTCGGCGATGTCCTTGTCGATCGCGGCCTTGAACTCCTGCTTGGCGAGGCACTCGTCGAACTTCTTGCGGTCGAGGTGGAGCTCGTCGGCGAACGCCTTGAGCTTCTCGTCCGAGAGGTCCTGGCTGGCGAACAGCTTGTCGTGGTACGGCCAGAACTTGCCCTGCGCGTTGGCGCAGTTCGCGGCGTTGGCCGCCGGCATCGCGTGCGCGTGGAAGGGCAGCGGGTAGTCGCGGTACACGAGCCGGACTTTGTCGCCGTAAGCCTTCAGCACGTCCTGCACCGTGTGCTCGGCACGCTTGCAGAACGGGCACTCGTAGTCCGAGAACTCGATGATCGTCACCCCCGCCTTCGGGTTCCCGGTCTCGGGCCGCCCCGCGGTGGCGACGTCCACCACCGGCGGCCGCAGCGCGACCGTCGTCTTGTACTTGGCCTTCAGCTCGCCGATGAACTTCTCCCGCCGCTCCTGCTCGCCCTGCTGCTTGAGGAACTCGACGATCCGCGGCTTGACGCTCTCGAGCGTCTGGTCCTTCAGCGCCTGCTTGTTGGCGTCGTAGACCTTCTGGATGTCCGCGTCGCTCGGCGCGGGCACCTTGTCGGCGATCTCCGCCTTCTCGAGCGCCTCGGGCGTGACCCCGCGCGCCTTCGCCTCCGCCTTCATCAGCTCGTCGGCGATCATCTCGTCGAGCCCGTCGCGCAGCGCCTCGTAGCGCTCGTTGTCGATCTCGACGAGCTTGGGCTTCACCTTCGCCTCGAGCTCGGCCATCGTGATCTCGTGGCCGGCGACCGTGGCGACGGGCTCGGCGCCCGCGGCCGGGACCAGGCCGAGCCCGAGGCCGAGTGCGATCAGGACCATTGCGCGCATGCCGCCCTCCTTGAAACCTGGGCGAAGCTACGGGCTGGGGCGACGGGCGTCAACCGCCGGCTCCGGCGCGGCGACCTTTGCTTTTCGCTCGGCCCCGTGGTACCCGCCGCTCCCGTCGATGCGCGCCGCGCAGATCACCTGGGGCGCCGCGCTGGTGCTCGCGCTGTCCGCCTGCGGCAGCCCGACGATCCGCGACCTCAACGCCAGCCCGAGCCGCTACTACCAGCACAAGGTCACGATCGTCGGCCAGATCAGCCGCGTGCAGGAGCTCGGCGGCGAGGCGTTGATCGAGCTCGTCGGTCCGGAGGACATGCGCATCTACGTGCGCGCGCCGACGCCGCTGCCCGCCGCCATCGGCGACTGGGTGAAGATCACGGGCGTGCTCGTCCCCGAGGCGCAGATCGGCGGCCGGACCGTCTATGACGTCCTCCAGGCGGAGGAGACGCGGCCGACGCGGCCGCCCCGCTTCCGCCACCTGTTCTGAGCCGACTACCGCGGGTCCTGCGCGGCGACGACGTCACAGCCGACGTATGACCGCAGCGCCTCGGGCACCACGACGCTGCCGTCGGCGCGCTGGTAAGTCTCGAGGACGGCGATCAGGACGCGCGGCAGCGCCAGCCCCGACCCGTTGAGCGTGTGCACCAGCTCCGGCTTCGCCCCCGGCGCCGGCCGGAAGCGGATGTTCGCGCGCCGCGCCTGGAAGTCGCCGAAGCTCGAGCAGGAGCTCACCTCGAGCCACTCCCCGCAACCCGGCGCCCACACCTCCACGTCGAACTTGATCGCCGCCGTGAACGACAGATCGCCGGTGCACATCTGGACCACGCGCCAGGCGAGCCCGAGCCGCCGGCAGACGTCCTCGGCATCGGCCAGCAGGCTCCGCAGCTCCGCGTCCGAGGTCTCCGGCCGCACGAACTTGACCAGCTCGACCTTGTCGAACTGATGCCCGCGCTTGATCCCGCGCACGTCGCGCCCGGCGCTCATCTTCTCGCGCCGGAAGCAGGGCGTGTAGGCGACGTGGCGGATCGGCAGCCGCGCGCCGTCGAGGATCTCCTCGCGATAGAGGTTGGTCACCGGGACCTCGGCCGTCGGCACGAACCACAGGTCCTCCTCGGCGTCCCGATACATCGTGTCGGCGAACTTGGGCAGTTGCCCCGTGCCGCGCAGGCACTCCGCCTTCACCATCGCCGGTGGGTACACCTCGGTATAGCCGTGCTCCCGCGTGTGGACCTCGATCATGAAGGCGATGAGCCCGCGCTGGAGGCGCGCACCCGCGCCGGTGAGCACGTAGAAGCGCGTCCCGGAGACCTTCACGCCGCGCTCGAAGTCGATGATCCCGAGCCGCGGGCCGAGCTCCCAGTGCGGCAGGGGCGCGAAATCGAACGCCCGCGGCGTCCCCTCGGTGCGCACGACCACGTTCGCCGACGCGTCGGGACCGACGGGCACGTCGGGGTGCGGGAGGTTGGGGACCTCGAGCATGCGGCGCGAGAACTCGGCCTCCGCGGCCTCGGCGGCCTGCTCGGCCGCGGCGATCCGCGCCCCGAGCGCCCGCGTGGCGGCGATGGCGCGCTCGCGCTCGGCGGCGTCCGCAATCCCGCGGATCGCGTTCGACGCCTGGGTGCGCTCCGCGCGCAGCTGCTCGAGCGCTGTGATCGCCTCGCGCCGGCGCCGGTCGGCGGCCAGCAGCGCCTCGAATTCCGCGGCCGCGTAGCCGACCTTCACCAGCTCGGCCTGCACGCGGTCCGGCTCGGCGCGAATCAGGCGCACGTCGATCATGCGGCGCCCGACACCTCGAACGCGCCTGGGACGTGCTCGACCGCCGGCGGGGTCGTGTCGAAGCGCACGCCGATCACGTCGAAGCGGGCGTCACGCTCGGTCCAGCCGCGGGCGGCGAGGAACTGGCGGGCGACGCGCACGACCCGCGCCTGCTTGCGCCCGTCGACCGACTCGAGCGGCGTCCCCTGCCCCGAGCCGCGGCGGCTGCGCACCTCGACGAAGACGAGCACGCGGCCGTCCTCGGCGACGAGGTCGATCTCGCCCGCGCGGCAGCGGAAGTTGCGGGCGAGGATGCGGTAGCGCCGGGCGCGCAGGAACGCCGCCGCCACCTCCTCGCCCCGCCGCCCGAGTGCCCCGCGCGCATGCACGCCGGGGGAGATTAGCGGCGCCCCCAAACCGTCGCAAGGTGCGCGCGTTGCGCCCCCTCGGCCCCTGCGCTACGAACCTTTCGTGGCGATCACCCACGAGGAGGTGCGCCGCGTCGCCGCGCTGGCGCGGCTGCGGCTCGCGCCCGAGGAGATCGAGCGGCTCGCCGCCGACTTGAGCCACATCCTCGACGCGTTCACGCGCCTCCAGACGCTCGACACGACGGGCATCGCGCCGACGGCGCATGCCGAAGACGTCGTCCTGCCGCTGCGGCCGGACGAGGTGGTCAATCCGCCCGCCGACGAAGCGCTCCTCGCCGGCGCACCCGACCGCCGCGAGCGCCGCTTCCGCGTGCCGCGCATCATCGAATGATCGCGCTTCACGAGCTCACGCTGCGCGAGGCCGCGGCGCGCGTGCGCCGCCGGGAGATCTCGGCGACCGAGCTCACCCGCGCCGCGCTCGCCCGCATCACCGCCGTCGAGCCGGGGCTCGGGGCGTTCCTCACGGTCTGCGAGCCCGAGGCGCTCGCCGCGGCGGCCGCCACCGACCGCGCGCTCGCCGCGGGTGCCGATCCGGGACCGCTCGCCGGCGTGCCGATCGCGCTCAAGGACAACATCTGCACGGCCGGGGTGCGCACGACCGCCGGCTCGCGCATCCTCGAGCGCTTCGTCCCCGCATACGACGCGACCGTCGCGGCGCGGCTGCGCGCCGCAGGCGCGATTTTCGTCGGCAAGTGCAACTGCGACGAGTTCGCGATGGGCTCGTCGACCGAGAACTCGGCGCTCGGCGTCACGCGCAACCCCTGGGACCCGGAGCGCGTGCCGGGCGGCTCGTCGGGCGGGTCGGCGGCCGCGGTGGCCGCCCGAGAGTGTTACGCCGCGCTCGGCACCGACACCGGCGGCTCGATCCGCCTGCCCGCGGGCTTCTGCGGGGTCGTCGGCCTCAAGCCCACCTACGGCCGCGTCTCGCGCTGGGGCGTGATCGCCTACGCCTCGTCGCTCGACCAGGTGGGGCCGATCACGCGCAACGTCGCCGACGCCGCACTCGTGCTCGCGGCGATCGCCGGCCACGACCCGCGCGACGCGACCTCGGCGCCGCGCCCGCTGCCGCCGCTCGACGACCTCGCCGCCGGCGTGGGGGGCCTGCGCCTCGGGCTGCCGCGCGAGTACTTCGTCGAGGGCATGCAGCCCGCGGTCGACGCCGCCGTGCGGGCGGCGGTGCGCGTGCTCGAGGGGCTCGGCGCGGCGGTCGAGCCGGTCTCGCTGCCGCACACCGAGTACGCCGTCGCCACCTACTACCTGATCGCGACCGCCGAGGCGTCCTCGAACCTCGCCCGCTACGACGGCGTGCGCTATGGGCTCCGGGCGCCCGCGGCGTCGCTCGGCGAGATGTACGAGGCGACGCGCGCGGCGGGCTTCGGCGCGGAGGTGAAGCGGCGGATCATGCTCGGCACCTACGCGCTCTCGAAGGGATACTACGACGCCTGGTACGTGAAGGCGCAGCAGGTGCGCACGCTCATCCGGCACGACTTCGACGCGGTGTTCGCCCGCTGCGACGCGCTGGTCACGCCGGTCGCCCCGACCACCGCGTTCCGCCGCGGCGAGCGCACCGCCGATCCGCTCACGATGTATCTCTCGGACATCTTCACGATCTCGGTGAACCTGGCCGGCCTCCCCGCGCTCGTGCTCCCCTGCGGCGTCGACGGCGGCGGGCTCCCGATCGGGCTCCAGGTGATCGGCCGGCCGTTCGACGAGGCCACCGTGCTGCGCGCCGCCGCGGCCTACGAGCACGCGACCGACTGGCACGCGCCCAGGCCGCCGATATGACGGCGGGCGGCATGGAGGCGGTGATCGGCCTCGAGGTGCACGCCGAGCTGCTCACGCGCTCGAAGATCTTCTGCGGCTGCTCGGCGGCCTTCGGCGCGCCGCCCGACACCAACGTCTGCCCCGTGTGCCTCGGCATGCCCGGCGTCCTGCCGGTCCTGAACCGCCGCGTGGTCGAGTTCGCGATCCGCGCCGGGCTCGCCACCCACTGCCGGATCGCCCCGCGCTCGGTGTTCGCGCGCAAGAACTACTTCTATCCCGATCTGCCGAAGGGCTACCAGATCAGCATGTACGAGCTGCCGCTGTGCACCGGGGGGCACCTCGACGTCCTCGTCGACGGCGTTGCGCGGCGCATCGGCCTCACCCGCATCCACATGGAGGAGGACACGGGCAAGAGCGTCCACGACGCGGACGACGGCGGGAGCCTGGTCGACTTCAACCGCTCGGGCGTGCCGCTCCTCGAGATCGTGAGCGAGCCCGATCTCCGCACGCCCGCCGAGGCGGGCGTCTACCTGCGGACGCTGCGCTCGATCCTCCAGTACCTCGAGATCTGCGACGGCAACATGGAGGAAGGCAGCTTCCGCTGCGACGCCAACGTCTCCGTGCGCCCGCGCGGCGAGACCGCGTTCGGCGTCAAGGTCGAGGTCAAGAACATGAACTCGTTCCGCGCGGTGGAGAAGGCGCTCGCCTTCGAGATCGCCCGCCAGAACGAGGCGGTGGCCGCCGGCGAGCGCCTGCGGCAGGAGACCCGCCTGTGGGACGCGGACCGCGAGGAGACGCGGTCGATGCGCGCCAAGGAGCACGCCGACGACTACCGCTACTTCCCCGAACCCGATCTGGCGCCGCTCGTCGTCGACCCCGCCTGGGTCGAGGAGGTGCGCGCGACGATGCCCGAGCTGCCCGGCCCCCGCCGCGAGCGCTTCGAGCGCAGCTACGGCCTGTCCTCCTACGACGCCGACGTCCTCACCCAGCGCAAGGACGTCGCCGATTACTTCGAGGCCGGCGTGCAGGCGGGCGCCGCGCCCAAGGAGATGGCGAACTGGACCGCGACCGAGGTGCTCCGCCTGGTGCGCGAGGAGAAGCTGGATGCCGCGCTGGTCATCCGCGACTGGCCGATCACCGCGGCGCAGGTCGCAAGCCTCGCCCGGCTCGTCCAGGCGGGGACCATCACGCGCAGCACGGCGAAGGGGCTCCTGCCGCGGCTGCGCGGCACCGGCCGCGATCCTGCCGAGCTGGTGGCCAGCGAGGGCCTCGCGCAGGTGAGCGATCGCGGCGCGCTCGAGCGCGCCGTCGCCGAGGCGCTCGCGGCCAATCCCGCCCAGGTCGCCGAGTACCGCGCGGGCAAGGAGAAGGTCCTCGGCTTCCTCGTCGGGCAGGTCATGCGCGCGTCGGGAGGCAAGGCCAACCCCCAGCTCGTCCAGGAGCTGCTGCGCGCCGCGCTCGCCGAGGAGGCGCCATGACGCGGGAGGAGGCGCTGCGCTTCGCCGAGCGGTGGGTCGACGCCTGGAACGCGCGCGATCTCGAGACCGTGCTCGGCTTTTTCGACGAGGCCGCCCGCTTCACGAGCCCCAAGGCCGCGGCGCTGGTCGGCGAGGCGACCGTGGCGGGCACGGCGGCGCTACGCGACTACTGGACGCGCGCGCTCGCCCGCGCCCGCACGCTGCGCTTCACGCTCGACCACGTCGTCTGGGACGGCCACCGCCGCCAGCTCGTGATCGTCTATGCGGCGGCGATCGACGGCCAGCGGACGCACGCCTGCGAGCTGCTCCGCTTCGGGGCCGGCGGCCGGATCGTCGAGGGCGAGGCGATGTACGGCGTCGCGCTCCCGCCGGAGACCACGGCCTTCGCGTAGGAGCCGGGGGTTGCGGCCGGAGACGAAATCGCGCAAAACCCGGCCATGCCACCGCTCTTCCGCCGCATCCTGGTCCCTCACGACTTCTCCGAGCACGCCACGGAGGCGCTGCGTACCGCCCTCGAGCTGGCGCGCGACCGGGGCGGGCGCGTGATCGTGCTGCACGCGATCGTCCCGTTCGAGCCGATCGCCGCGATCCCGCCCGGGGAGATGGCGATGGTGATCCCGCCGGCCGAGCTGATCGCCGAGGCGCGCAAGCGGCTGGAGACGCTCGCCCAGAAGCTCGCCGCCGGGCCGCGCGCGCCGCGCGTCGACTGCCGGGTGGTGATCGGCGACCCCTACCAGTGCATCCTCGAGGCAGCAGCCGACGCCGACTCGATCGTCATGGCCACCACCGGCCGCACCGGCCTCGCGCACCTGCTGATCGGCAGCGTCGCCGAGAAGGTGGTCCGCCACGCCCCCGTGCCGGTCCTCACCATCCGCCCGGCGCGCTCGTCGCGGCCCCGCGCCCGCCGCGCCTCGCGCCCCGGCTCTCGGCGCTGAGCCCGTGGCCTCCGCCGGCGGCGAGCCCATCCTGGTCGCGGACGACGAGCCCGGCGTCCGCGAGAGCCTGGCGGAGGTTTTGCGCGACGCGGGCTACCGTGTCGAGACGGCGGCCGACGGCGATGGGGCGCTGGCAGCCTTGGAGCACCAGGACTACGCCGTGGTCGTCACCGACCTGCGCATGCCCGGCGCCGACGGCCTCGCCGTGCTCCGCCGCACGCGTGAGGTCGCGCCCCAGACCGCGGTGCTCGTCATGACCGCGCACGCGAGCGTCGAGTCCGCCGTCGCCGCGCTGCGCGCCGGTGCGGCCGACTACCTTCTCAAGCCGGTCCTCTTCGACGACCTGCTCGCCAAGGTCGCCCGCTTGTGCGAGTACCGCCAGCTCGCGTGGCAGGCGCAGATGCTGCGGCGCGAGGTCGAGCGCGAGTATGACTTCGAGCAGCTCGTCGGCAAGGGCGCAGCCATGCAGGAGGTGTTCACCCTCATCCGCAAGGTGGCGCCCACCCAGACGACGGTCCTGATCACGGGCGAGAGCGGCACCGGCAAGGAGGTGGTCGCGCGCGCGATCCACCACTTCAGCGCGGTCGCGAGCCACATCTTCCTCCCGGTCAACTGCGCCGCGATCCCCGAGAACCTGCTCGAGAGCCAGCTCTTCGGCCACGTCCGCGGCGCCTTCACCGGCGCGATCGCCGCCCAGGAGGGCCTGTTCAGCAAGGCGCGCGGCGGGACGATCTTTCTCGACGAGATCGGCGACATGCCGCTCGGCCTCCAGTCGAAGCTGCTGCGGGCGATCGAGTCGAAGGAGATCCTGCCCGTCGGGAGCACGCAGCCGCTCACGGTCGACGTCCGCATCATCGCCGCGAGCAACCGCGATCTCCACGCGATGGTCGACGACGGCACGTTCCGCGAGGACCTCTACTACCGGCTGAACGTCGTCAACATCCACCTGCCGCCGCTGCGCGAGCGGCGCGAGGACATCCCGCACCTCGTCGAGTACCTCGTGCGCCGCCACAACCGCGAGATGAAGCGCGCCTACCGCGGGGTCGACAACGCCACCATGAAGGTGCTGCTGGCGCAGCCGTGGAAGGGCAACGTCCGCGAGCTCGACAACGTGGTCGAGCACGCGATGATCCTCGGCGACGGGGAGTGGATCACGGTTCAGGACCTCCCGCGCACGCTGCGCGACGCGAGCGACGCGCTGCCCCCGGTGGGGGACGACCTGCGCGAGGCGCTCCGCACCTACGAGCGCCTCCACATCGAGACCGTGCTCCGGCGCACGGGCCACGACAAGCGCAAGGCGGCGGACCTGCTCGGCGTCTCGCTCTCCTCGCTTTACCGCAAGCTCGGCGAGCTCGGCATCCCCCTCGACTGACGCCCCGCGGTGTGCGACATAGCTGCGCGGAGTCCCGGGCATGGCGGACGACCAGGCCGAGAAGCCCCTCACCCTGGACGCCGCCCGGCGCGCCGCGCGGCTCGCGTTCTTCGAGCTCGGCCCCGACGACGCCGTTACGCTGCGCGCGCTCGGGCCCCTCGCCGAAGCGCACGTCGATCGCCTCGTCGATGAATTCTACGCGCACCTGCTCGCCTTTCCGGAGCTCGAGGCGTTTTTGCGCGCGGAGCCCGGGCGCATCGAGCGGCTGAAAGGCCTCCAGCGCTCGTACTTCCTCGGGCTGACCCAGGGCGCCCTCGACGAGCGATACTTCGCGAGCCGGCTGCGGGTGGGCGGCGTCCACCAGCGGCTCGGCGTGACCCCGGCATGGTACATCGGCGCCTTCAGCCGCTATCTCCGCCTCGCGTTGCGCATGCTGGTCGCCGAGCGCGGCGAGGGCGCTGCGCTCCTGCCGGCGATCGAGGCCCTGATCAAGGTCGTGATGCTCGACGTCTCGCTCGCCATCGACACGTACATCTACGGAGGCTTCGTCAACCGCCACGTGGCGACCGAGCTGGCGCGCGCCGCGCGCGCGGCGGAGGAGGCGCTTTCGGCGCGCGCCGAGGTCGAGCGCCTCAAGGACGACCTCACGAGCATGGTGGTCCACGACCTCAAGAACCCCGTCAACGGCATCGCGATGATGGTCCAGCTCGCGCTGCGCAAGGGGCAGGACCTACCCGAGGCCCAGCGCAACTACCTGCAGCAGATCGATCGCACCTGCCGCGAGATGATGCGCCTGATCCAGAACCTCCTCGAGATCAGCAAGATGGAGGAGGGCAAGATGCCCGTGGCGCGCGAGCCGCTCGTGCTGGCGGAGGTGGTGGACGAGGTGGCGCGCGAGTATGCGCCGGTGGCCGAGCAGGCGGGCCGGCGTCTCCTGGTCCGGGTCGAGACCACCCTGCCGCCGGCGCTCGGCGATCGGCTGCTGCTCCGGCGGGTGCTGGTGAACCTCGTGGTCAACGCGCTTCGTCACAGCGGCAGCCGCGAGGTGCGGATCGAAGGCGGCCCGGGGCCGGGCGAACGGGAAGTGTGCCTGCAGGTGGTCGATCACGGCCGCGGCATCTCACCCGACGAGCAGCGGCGCGTCTTCGAGAAGTTCCGCAGCCGCCCGCGCTCGCCCACCGAGGAGCCGTTGGCCGACACGGGCCTCGGGCTCTTCTTCTGCAAGCTCGCCCTCGAGCGCATGGGGGGGCGCATTGCGCTCGAGAGCACCCCGGGAATCACCGTCTTCAGCGTGGCGCTACCGATCGCCTGACGCTGGCAGGGCTCTTGCAGCGCCGGGCGTCGTGGAGCTCGCGTCGATGCTCAGCCGTTGCGCGGCGCTCGAGGCGCGGGTGGCGGCGCTGTACCGGAGCTGGGCCGCGGGCGCGCGCGACCGGCCGGAGCTGTGCGCGCTCTGGACGCGGCTCGCGCGCGACGAGGAGGAGCACGCCCGCTCGCTCACCGAGGCCCAGTCCGACCTGCCGGCGGTGGAGGGCTGGCGCACGCAGGTGACGGGCTGGGAGGAGGCCGTCCGCGGTGCCGACGACGCGCTGGCCGCCGCCGAGCGGCTGAGCGGCGCCGGGGCCGACGTCCAGCTCGGCGCGGCCCTCGACCTCGAATCGACGGAGCTCGAGGCGCTGCGCGCACTCCTGCTCGTCGTGAGCCATCACGGCGCGAGCATACGTCCGCCCCAGGGGCATGCGCTGGCCGTGGCGGAAGCCGCCGAGCGGCACAGCCGCGATCCGCACGTCCTCCTCCAAGCGGCGCTGCTACGAGCGCGCGCACGCATCGAGCCCCCGTCGAGCTGACCGGCCTTCCCGCGGCCGAGAGCCTCGAGCCCGTCGCCTTCGAGCAATTGGGAACGCGGCGCGGCGGCCGCGGCCAGGGTCGGCGGTACGGGCCTTGCACGAAGCCGCGAGGGGGTATCGACGATGAGCCGCGTGAGCCCGACCATCGAGGGCGCCCTCGATCGCCTGTCGATGATGCGCGACGGGAAGTTCGACCTGAGCTGGATGCACGCCAACCCCGGGGGCTGGGGGACGCGCGCGCAGCCCTCACCTCTCGGGCTCACGCTGAGCGACATCAACGTCGGACCCTACGGCGAGATCCCCGCGCGCGGTGCCGCCCACGGGAGCATGGCGCCGCGCGGCTCCGAGGTGCCTCCCGGGACGCCGGCGCTCGGCTCCTACGACGTGGACGAGCGGGCGGTGGTCTGGGCCGACAACGCCGCCGAGCTCTACGAGGAAGCCGTCGCACGCCAGTGGAGCTCGGCGCGGGACATCCCCTGGGAGCGCCTCGAGCCCCTGCCCGACGACATCGAGCGCGCGGTCTGCCAGCTCTGCACCCAGCTCACCGAGGTCGAGTTCATCGCCGGCGACCTGCCGGCGAAGTGGCTCTGGCGGATCAACCACGACTTCCACGAGGTGAAGCTCTTCCTCGCCAGCCAGATCTTCGACGAGGCCCGGCACATGGACGTCTTCCGCAAGCGGGCGCTCGCCAACGGCGGCGGGCTGCTCCAGGCCTCCCCGGGCGCCGAGGAGCTGCTGCGCATCATCATCGAAGCGCCGAGCTACACGGTGGCGAGCGCGCTCATGCACATCCTCGCCGAGGGCTTCGTGCTCACGCTGTTCCGCCACGGCGAGTTCCTCGCCCCCACCCCGGTCGAGAAGCGCATCTTCCGCCTCTGCATGCAGGACGAGGCCCGCCACGTGGGCTACGGCACGCTCCACCTGCGCCACTTCCTGCGCGCGTGCCCAGAGCGGACCGCGGAGATCCACGACATCCTCGACCGGGGCGAAGAGGCCATCTTCGGGCTCGGCGCCGAGCCGGCGAGCATCGAGCCGCGCCTCATCCTCGCCGGCGGGGGGGTCGACCGCATGCAGGAGGGCATGCTGCGCACGGCCTTCCTGCACCACAAGCAGGTCGAGGAGTACCTGCATCGGCTGCGGGTCGCCGGTCTCGACCGCCGCGATCGCTGCAAGATCCCGCTCGAGCTGCCGCAGTAGGGAGGCGCGCGATGGACGAGTTTCCGTCGGTGGCCTGGTTCCAGCGCCTCGCCGAGCGCATGGCGGCGCAGCCCGAGAAGTACCGCCGGCTCGGCCCGATCGACATGACGCTGGTGCCCCGGATCGTCTTCCCGGACGGGCACGTGGAGCTGTACGCGCTCGCCTTCCGCGGCCACACCTGCGCGAGCGTGGAGCAGCCCGCCTCGCTCGCGGCCGTGCGCGGTCCGCATCCGGTCGTCATCGAAGGAGATTACGCCGCTTGGCGCGACATGATCGAGAGCATCCGCCGCCACGGCGGCGCCGACCTCAACCACACGCTCAACGCGCTCACCCTCCCCGACTGGCCGCTGCGGCTCGCGCCCCTCGACGAGCGCGAGGGCCAGCTCGACGTCGACCGGTTCTACCGCTACGCGGAAAGCCTGCAGCAGTTCTTCGACGAGGCGGCGGCAGTCGAGACGCGCTTTGCCGCCTAGCGTGCGGGGGGCTGGTAGGCGCAGGCCGGGTCCTCGGCGAACGCGTCGCCCGCGACCGCGAAGGCCCGCGCGCGCGACCCGCCGCACAGCCGGCGAAACGCGCACCGCCCGCACTTGCCCCCGAGGCGCCCGTCGTCCCGCAGCGCCCGGAAGAGCGCGCCCGTGCGGTACACCGCGGCCAGGCGGTCCCAGCGTACGTTGCCCGCCACCAGCGGGAGGAAGCCGCTCGGTTGGATCGCCCCCGTGTGCGACACGAAGACGATCCCGCGGCCGTCCGTCACCGCCGCCGGCAACGGCGGGCGCCGCCCGGCGCGTCCCGCCGCGCTCGCCGCCGCGCGCTCGGCGAGCACCCGGCGGAACGCCGGCGCGGCCGTCGTCTTGACGGGCAGTCCCGTCGCCGCGCTCCAGTCCGCGAGCACGGCGAAGATCCGCTCGCACTCCTCGGCGTCGAGCTGCTGCGCCGCCGTCGCTCGGCCCACGGGCACGACGAAAAACACGCTCCAGAGCACGGGCGCAATCGCCGCCACGTGCGCGAGCATCGCGGGCAGCGCGCCGGCGGTCGCGCGCGTGAGGCTCGTGTTGACCTGGAGGGGCAGGCCCGCGGCCCGCACCGCCGCGATCGCCCGGTGGGTGGCGAGGAACGAGCCGGGCGTTCCGCGCAGCGTGTCGTGCGTCGCGGCGTCGGGGCCGTCGAGGCTGAGCGCCACGCGCGAGATTCCGGCGCGGGCGAGGTGGGCGATGGCGTCGGCGGTGAGCAGCGGCGTGACGCTCGGTGTGATCGCCACCGTCAGGCCCCGGCGCACTGCCGCGAGGATGAGCGTGAAGAGGTCGCGGCGCTTGAGCGGATCGCCGCCGGTGAGCACGACCACCCCGGGCGCCAGCTCGACGAGCTGCTCGATCAGGTCGAATCCCTCGGCCGTGGTCAGCTCCGCCGGGTCCGGGCGCGGGATCGCGCACGCGCGGCAGTGCCGGCAGGCGAGGTCGCACGCGCGGGTCACCTCCCAGATCGCCACCCGCGGCGATTGCTCGAAGTCGTCTTGCATCGTGCGTCCCTCCCCGCGGCGCTCAACGCCGGAGCAGCTTCGGCCCGAGGAACCCGAGCCACGCAGCCGAGCCGACGAGCCAGATGCCGGCGGCCCAGCCGAGGTGAACGAAGTAGGCACCGCTCGCGTCGGCGGCGACGCGCGCGAGCATCGCCAGCACGAAGGCCGCCGCAACGGCGACCACCGCAGGCGGCCGCCCGTCGCGCACCGCCTCGAGACCCAGGTGCCCGAGCGTGACGTGCGTGGCGACGGCGAACGCGAGCAGCGCGAACCCGCCGATGAACGTGACGTGCAGCGCCGCCACCCGGAAGTCGGGCCACAGCCCCGAGCCCACGAGGCCAGCGGGTACGAGCCACGCCGCGGTCCAGGCGAGGCGCCGGTTGAGCCCCGGCTGCCGCGGCGGCGACGCCGCCCCCGCGGCGAGCAGGCCGACGACCACCACGGCGGCGCGCACGAGCGGCGCCGCCCGTACCGAGCCGAGCTGCTCGGCGACGAGGCTGCCGAGGATGGCGAGCCCGACCATCGCGTACCCCGCCGCCGCCCGTCCCGCCCCGGGCGTCCCGCCGAGGTCGCCGGGCGGCGGGGCGCCGCCCATGAGCGGCAGCAGCAACCCGCCGACGCCCACGATCAGGCAGAGGAAGAGGCCCTGCTCGACGAGGAGGCGTCCCAGGCCGAGGGTCCACACGGGGGCGCCGAACGCCGCCCACGCCAGCACCAGCCCGGCCCCGCACCCGCCCGCCGCCACCCCCAGCGGGACGAGCACGAAGCTCGGCGGCGGCCGCCGCCCGGCCGTGCCGCCGACGAACCGCCGGACTGCGAAGCCGAGGAGCGTGGCCAAGGCGACGAGATAGGCGACCTGCCCCGCGGCCCAGCGCTCGTCGATGGCCGCGACCGCGGCGGCGACGAGCGCCGATCCGACGAGCCAGAGCGTCGCGCGCGCAGGCGGCGGGGCCTGCGTGCGTCGCGGGATCGCGGTCATGAGGAAGCCGGCCGCGAAGGCCATGAGGAAGCCCTCGATCTGCACGAAGCCGTGCCCGAGGCAGGAGTAGGTCGACGTGACGCCGAGCGTGTAGAGAAGCCAGTGGCCCACCCCGACCCAGGCGAGCAGCACGCCCAACGGAAAGAACGCACGGAACGGCTCCTGCTGCCAACGCGACGGCGCCATCGGCTTTCAACCCAGCTCCACGGTCGCCCCGTCCTCGGCCACCAAGGCGTTCCACCCGCGCCGGTGCCGCAGCGCCGCGGCGAGCGCGTCGGCCGGCTGTGGCTCGCCGTGCACGACCCAGGCCGCCCGTGGCGGGCGCTCGAAGCCGTCGAGCCAGCCGAGGATGCCGTCGCGGTCGGCGTGTGCCGAGAACCCGTCGAGCGGCACGACGCGGGCCCGCACCGCGACCGCCTCGCCGAACAGGCGGACCTCGCGCGCCCCGTCGGCGAGCGCCCGGCCGCGCGTGCCCGCGGCCTGAAAGCCGGGGAGCACCACCGTCGTCCGCTCGTCGGGCAGGAGGCGGCGCAGGTGGTGCAGCACGCGGCCGCCGGTGGCCATGCCGCTCGCCGAGATGATGATCGCGGGCGCCGGCTGCTCGTTCAAGCGGCGCGACTCGGCGCTCGTGCGCAGGAACCTGCAGCGCGCCGGCCGCAGCGGCGCCTCGCCGCTGCGGAGCTCCGTCGCCATCAGCGCGTCGTGGTCCTCCGGGTGGCGCAGGTAGACGTCGGTGACGTCGATGGCCATCGGGCTGTCGACGAACACGGGGAGCTCGGGAATACGCCCGGCGTGCTCGAGGTGGCGCAGCGTCCAGAGGAGCTCCTGCGTGCGCCCGACGGCGAACGCGGGCACGAGCAACGTGCGCGGGCCGGCCGCCGCCTCGCGCACGAGGCCGGCCAGTATCTCCTCGGGGTGGAGCGCGTGCAGGCGATCGCCGTAGGTCGACTCGACGAGCAGCACGTCGGCCTCGACGACCGGATCGGGCTCGCGCAGGATCGGCCGGCCCCGGCGGCCGAGGTCCCCCGAGTACACGAGCCGTCGGCCCGTCCCGCCGCCGACGCACAGCTCGACCGTCGCCGAGCCGAGGATGTGCCCGGCGCGGCGGAAGAGTGCGCTCACGTCGTCGCCGACGACGAACGGCTCGCCGTAGGCGTGCGCCACCAGCAGGCCGAGCGCCGCCTCCGCGTCGGTCGTGGTGTAGAGCGGAAGCGCCGGATGGTGCTTCGAGTACCCGTGCCGGTTGGCGAACGCGGCCTCCTCCTCCTGGAGATGCGCCGCGTCGAGCAGCATCACCCGGAGCAGCTCGGCGGTCGCGGCCGTGCAGTGGATCGCGCCGCGGAACCCCTGGCGCGCGAGCAGCGGCAGGCCGCCCGAATGGTCGACGTGGGCGTGGCTGAGCACGACGGCGTCGAGGCTCGAGACCTCGAAGGGCTGCGGCGCCCAGTTGCGCAACCGCAGGTGCTTGAGCCCCTGGAACAGCCCGCAGTCGAGCAGCACCCGGGTCTCCGGCGTCGTCACCAGGAACTTCGCGCCGGTCACCGTGCCCGCCGCGCCGAGGAACCGCAGCGTCGGGCCGGCGGCGCGCCTCACGGCGCGCCGCCGCGGCGGGGGCCGCGGCCGCCGGCGAGCAGCCGCAGCAGGTCGCGCCGGCTCACCATGCCGAGGAGCGCGCCGCGCTCGTCGGTGACCGGCAGCGCGTTGTACTCGCGCTCGAACAGCGACCGCGCCACCGCCTGCACGCTGGCCTCCGGCGCCACCGTGAGGGGATCGTGCGACATCGCGGTGCGCACGGCGGTCCACTCGAAGTGCCCGACGTACGGCTGGAGGTCCCGGCGGGTGACGATCCCGACCACGCGCCCCTCGGCGACCACGGGGAGCTCGCGCACGCCGACGCTCTCCATGAGCCCGATCGCCCGCGCGAGGCTGTCGCCCGGACCGACCGCGGGCACTCCTGCCCGCATCACGTCGCGGGCGCACCAGGAAGGCTCGGGTGTCTGCGACCGCGCCCCGCGCGCCCGGGCCGCGCCCTCGAGCGCGGCGGCGACGCCTTCGAGCGCCTCGAGCGCCGCCGCGCCGCCGGTCTCACCCTCGATCGCCGCCCCCGCGCGCGCGACCGCCTCCTCGTCCTCCGCCGAGAGAACCTGCGCGGCAAAGGGCAACAGAACGGCGTTCTCGCGTGCGAAGTGCGCCCGCATCTGCACGGCGTAGGCACGCGCTGCCCCGAGCGGCGGCGCGCCACCGCGCTCGACCGTCGCCCGGATCGCCCACAGCAGATGCCGCCCGCGCTCGTGCTCGGCGCGTAGCACGCTGATCGGGCTACGGTCGGGTCCGAGCCCGTGGCCGGCGAGCACCGGGAAGAGCCCGTCCTCCTCGCGCCGCTCGTGCACGCCGCCGAGGAAGGTCGTGAGGAAGTCGAGGCAGACGATCAGGTCGGCGGTCGCATCTTCCCCCCGGCCCGCGCGCTCGGCGGCCTCCTCGAGCGCCCCGAGCACCCGAGTGGCGACCTCGTGCTCGTGACGCAACTGCTCCACACACCCCAGCCGGTCATCCGCTTTCCTCATCACGGCGGCCCGCACGCCCTCCCCGGAAAGCAGGAGACGTGCCGAAGAAAGCGGCGAGGATCGTAGCCCGAGGCCGAGAATTTTTGCAGTGATGACGCGCCCCGGGCTGCGTCTTCCCATGGGCGAGAAGATGCCGCGTCCGGCTTGCACGCCCGCCCGGGCACGTGACATGCATTCCGCAGCATGAATGACGTCCGCCGCATCCTGCTCGCCACCGACTTCTCGCCGGGCTCACAGCGGGCTCGCGCGTACGCGGGGATGCTCGCGCGGCGCCTCGGCGCCGAGCTGCTCGTCGCCCACGTGAGCGAGCCGCTCGCCATCGTGCCGGGCAGCGACCTCGCGGCCGAGGAGCTGGCCCAGACCGAGCGTGAGATCGACCACGTGGTGGCGGAGCTCGCCCGCGAGCAGGTGGCGGCACGCGGCGTCGTGGTTCCGGGCGAGCCCGCGGGCGAGATCGTGGCGCTGGCGGAGCGGGAGCGAGCCGATCTCATCGTCCTCGGCACGCACGGGCGCAGCGGGCTCGCTCACGTGCTCCTCGGCAGCGTCGCCGAGCGCGTGCTTCGCCGGGCCCATTGCCCGGTGCTCGCGGTCCCGCACGAGGGCGCGCGCGGCGCGGCGGAGCTCGCGTCGGGGAGGTGACGAGGATGCGAGGAAGGCTGCTCGGGTCGCTGGCGCTCGCCTGCGCCTTCGCGGGCGCCGCTGCGGCCAAGACGGAGGCCACGCCGGAGTCGGCCGGGAGAGGGCTCTATCTCAAGTACTGCGGCGCCTGCCACGGGCCGTCCGCCAAGGGGGACGGGGTGGCGGCGAGCTTCTTCACGCCCAAGCCGCCGGATCTCACCCAGATCGCCAAGAAGAACCACGGCGAGTTCCCGGCGATGCGCGTGATGCGCCTCATCGACGGCCGCGACACGCTGCGCGCGCACGGCGACCCCGACATGCCCGTGTGGGGTGAGGTCTTCCAGGAGCAGGCAGGCTGGTCGCTCAACCAGCGGGCCGAGGTCCAGGGCAAGATCATGCTCATCACCGACTACCTGCGCTCGATCCAGGAGCACTGACGACGCCGCCGTCCGAGCGCGCGGCTACACGGGGTCGAGCACGATGAAGCGCTCGGGCTGCGCGAGGCACGGCATGATCCGCGCGTCGATGTCCGCGCGCGCGCTCGAGCCCCGCCACGCCTCCCAGTCCTCGCGCGACCGCCACGTCGAGAGCACGAGCAGGTGCCGGCGGTCGGCCGCATCGCGCAGGGTCTCGCCGGAGATGTAGCCGGCGCGGTGGACGGCCTCGCGGCGCAGCGCTCGCATCTCACGGTCGAACGCCTCCTCAGCCCCCGGCCTGAGCCAACGCTCGATCAGCACCCGGATCATGCGCCGCGTTCTGCCATCGACCACGCGGCCGGCGCAAGCCGTACCGTCCCACGCTCCTACTGGAGCGGCGGCGAGGACGACGTCACCACGAGCCGCAGCGGCGGGGTTGCGCCGGGCGCGGGCGTGGTGCCGTCGGCGAACGTGCCCCGCACCGCCACGACGATCGTGTTGTGGTCGACGTGGTAGCTCCCGTCGGCGTGCCAATCGGGATCGTCGTCGAGCCGGAACGCGTCGAGCTGGCGGTGCTGCTGCTTGTAGAGCGCGAAGTCGTGTCGCCAGTACGCGAAGACGTCGCTGGTGACGCTCGTGCCGTTCTCCTCATTGCCCTCCTGTCCGGGCACGGGAGCCAGCAGCGCGGCAACGAACCCGGCGGGCATCCCTTGGGTGCTGCCCGCGGCGGGCGCCGGTCCGCCGCCGCTCGTCAACGGGAGCCCCGGCCCGATCTGAAAGAGCCCGGGCACGGTGGGGTCCATGAGCTGCATGAGGAACCCCTGCATGTTGTACATCGCCACCTGGCTCGCCTCGAACACGAGCGGCAGGCCGTTGGCGGCGGCGGTGAAGGTGGTCGCGGCGGTCGCCGTGCTCACGTCGACCGCCACGTAGATCGTCCCGTCGGCGCCCACGCCCGCCTGGTAGCCTTCGCGGACGACCGTCTCGGCGAAGTCGTGGAGCGCGATCGGCGGCGCGGTGATCGTGAGCTGGTCGTCGCCGAGCCCGTAGACGAGCGCGCCCGTGTCGTCGTAAACGGCGATCGCGCACGGGCCGAGCGCCACGGTGCCCACCCCGACGCGGAGCTGCGTCCGGTACTGTCCGTCGGCGAGGTCGCGCCGCACCTCGGCGTGCCCGCGGCTCATGTCGCTCGAGCCGTCCGCGCGGGCCACGAACTGCACCCAGTACCCGGCCCCTGGGACCAGTCGCGGGTCGAAGAGCGTGACGGTCGCGTCGCGGTAGCCGACGAATGGCCGCACGGCCGCGTACGGGGGCGGCGGCTTGTTGCAGCCGCAGCCGGCGGTGGCGCCCCGGGGCAACCCCAGCGCCGCGATTGCGAGCAGGATGGCCGTCGTCAGTCGTCGCATCGCGTCGTCTCCTCCGTCACGCGGCCGCGGCGGCCGTGCACGGGTTGGACGCGTGCGACGCGGGTGCAACCCCGGTGCCAGCAAGCTGGCACTCGCCGGGCGCCCGCCGGCCGGGGCGGTGGCGGGCCGCCGCCATGCCGGGCGACGTGCGCAGCGCCGCGGCTGCTGCCGCCCGCGACGACGCGGGCGTGACGGTGTGACGCACCTGCGTGCGTCGCGCCGTCGCGGCTTGCCAACGCGCCGTGCGTGCCGGCAAGGTGGCCGCACGCGCGATGGCACCCCCGTTCGCCCCGCTCGGGATCCGGACCACGGGCCGGCTGATCGGCCTCTTCTCGTTCGACGTCGGCTACGAGGTCGACCTCGAGCACGCGCGCCGGCTCGCCGCCGCAGGGGAGGTGCGCGAGCTCGCCCACCGGCGGGCCGCCCCACCCTACCTCGGCTACACGACCCCGCCGCTGCGCATCCCGCTCGGGACGCGGGCCGTCGTCGTGGGCGAACAGCGGGCGGAGGCGACCGTCACCGGGATCGTCCACGACTTCGGCGCGGTGACGATCGCGCTCGACGTCCCGCTCGCCTGCGACGTCGCGGCGCTCCCGGCGCTCACCGCGACGCTCACCGGCGCGGGGCCGCTCGAGGACGCCGCCCGCGAGCTGCTGCGGGCGCTCGCCGACCGCCTGCGTCCGGCGGTGACCAAGCCCGGCCTCAACGCCTTCGTCGAGGACTACTACGTGATCCAGCTCGATCGCCTCGAACCGCCCCTGCCGGTGCCGGCGCTGCTCGCGCGCGCCGGCCCGGTTCTCGCCTCGGCGCTCCGCTGCGAGGCCAACCCGCTCGCCGACGCCGAGGTCGAGGATGCGCTCCGCACCCGCCTCTCCTACTACCCCGAGGACCTCGTGGTGATGGACTGGAACGTCGCGCTCGTGCTCGACGCGGACTACGCCGACGCCGCCAACGTGTTCGAGTTCCTCAACGTCCAGCTCCTCGAGCTGCGGTTCTACGACGCCTTGCTCGACGCCCGGGTGGCGGAGTTCTACGCCCGCACGGCCGGTCCGGCGCCGCGGCTGCGACGCTACACGACCTATCGCCGCACGATCGAGGAGCTGGCCGCGATCCGCCTCGACGTCACCACGATCTTCGAGCGCATCCACAACGCCCTCAAGCTGAGCGGCGACCTCTACCTCGCCAAGGTCTACGCGCGGACCGCCGAGCGGCTGAGCCTGCGCGCGTGGGAGGACAGCGTCGCCGGCAAGCTCGACGTGCTTCGCGATCTCTACAACGTCCTCGTCGAGCGCGTGACGACGGCGCGCGCCGAGGCGCTCGAGCTCACGATCATCGTGCTGATCGTGGTCGAGTTGGCGGTGCTGCTCGCCGGGTGGGGTTGAGCCGCGGCCTTCAGCCCGCCCGCCCCGCCTCGATCCACAGCACCTTCAGGTCCTTCGGCAGTTGGCTGAACACGTCCCACGCCTCGCCCTCGACTCCCCGGGGGCTGCCGAGGAGGCGCTGGAGCGCCGCGAAGACCGCGCGCACGCCCCGCTCCGCCTCGGCGTCGTCCGGGAGCGCCGCGCGCCGGCGGACACGGCCGACGAACTCGGCCCGGTGCGTCCGCTCGACGCGACGATCGGGACGCTCCTCGGCGCCCCACAAGCGCTGGAGCGCCCGCGGCATCTGCGCCGCGACGTCGTGCGCCTCCGCCGGCGTGAGTCTCGCGCGCAGCTCCTGGAAGACGCTGAACACGATGCCCTCCGCCCGGCGCTCGTCGCACTCGAGGCGGCGGGCGACCTCCTGCAGGAACGCCGTCTCGTCCATGCCTTCCGCCGATGCAAGCGATCGGCCGCCGCTCGTCCCCGTCGGGCGGCCGCGGCTTTCCGGGTCGCGGGAAGGACACCGGCGGGCGCGTCGCAGCGCTCGGATGGCCGCGTCTGCGGGCGCCCCGCTTCGTGGCGGCACGACCGTTGCTGCCCATTCGTTCCGTGGAGAGCGAACCCGAGCTCTGGGCGCTCGTGCTCGCCGGGGGCGACGGCACCCGGCTCCAGGGGCTCACCCGCCGTGTCGCCGGCGCACCGATCCCGAAGCAGTACTGCCGTCTGCTCGGCGACCGCACGCTGCTCGAGGCGACGCTCGACCGCGTCCGCGCGATCGCGCCGCCCGGGCGGACCGTCGCCATCGTGAACCGCGATCATCTGCCGCTCGCCCGCGGCCAGCTCGCCACGCTCCCCGCGGAGAACGTCCTCGTCCAGCCGCGCAACCGCGACACGGGACCCGGCCTCCTCTTGAGCCTGCTCGCGCTCGCGCGCCGCGATCCGCGCGCGCTGGTCGCCGTGTTTCCGAGCGACCACTACGTGGCCGCGCCCGAGGTCCTCGCGGTGCACGTGCGGACGGCGGCGCGCACCGCGGCTCTCCTGCCGGCGAAGGTGGCCTTGCTCGGGATTCCTCCCGAGCGGCCCGACGCCGAGTACGGCTACATCGAGCCCGGCATGCCGGTGGGCGCCGGCGCGACCGCCTTCCACGTCGCGGCCTTCTGGGAAAAGCCCGACGTCCCGACCGCGCGCGGGATCATCGCCCGGGGCGGGCTCTGGAACGCGTTCCTGCTCGTGGGCCGCATCGGCCGTCTGCTCGAGCTGCTGGCGATAGCCCGCCCGGCCGACTTCGAGAGGCTTTGGTCCGCGGCCGACGATGCCGAGCGGCTCGCCGCCACGTATGCCGCCCTCGCGCCGTGGAACTTCTCGCGCGACTTCCTCGCCGAGGCGGCCGACCACCTCGTCGTCGAGCCGGCCGTGGGCACCGGGTGGAGCGACTGGGGGACGCCGGAGTCCGTCCTACGGACGCTGCGCGCGCTCCGCCAGCCCCCGCCGTGGGAGTCGGCAGCGCCCGCGCCGGCCGCCTAGCCAGCGGCTTTCAGGCCGCGGCGTGCGTGGCGTGGGTCGCCGGCGCCTCGCCGGACGCGGCGTGCGCCGCCCGCCAGCGCCGCAGGCCGCGGCGCAGGTGGTCGGGCGGCAACCCGAGCAGCTCGCAGACGACGCGGAACGAGAGCGGGCCGCGCGCGTGCTCGTCCATGATCCAGTGCTCGGCCTCGCGGAAGAGACGGCGGCCGTGACGGCTGCGCGCCCCGCAGTAACGCTGATAGCACCCGACCGCGTCCTCGAGCAGGGCCACCATGAGCCGCCGCTCGCCCTCGCCCCGTGCCCGGCGTGCGCCGAAGAACTGCACCGGGTGCAGGAAGGGGACATTCTCGTCGTCGCGTGCGTGGTCCATGCGGTGGAGGGCAGCAAGCGCCGGACCACCCGACTCCCGGTTGCCGCATCGAGCCAAGCACCGGATTTTGCAGCCGATCTCCGCTCCGCGACCGCGGCCGCGCCGGCGGGCGCGTGTGTCAGGGACGATACAGCCGGTCACACGGCCCGGCCGTCACGGCCCGTAGCGGCTGCGCAGCACGGCGGGCACGTCGCCCAGGCGTGCGATGCGGGCGAACACCCGGGCGCTCCGCCGCAGGTGCCGGCGCTCGGTCGCGGCGTCGAAGCGCAGGAGGCCGAACTTCGGGAAGTAACCGCTCGCCCATTCGAAGTTGTCGATCAGCGACCAGTGGTAGTAGCCACGCACGTCGGCGACCCCGTCGGCGATCGCCTGCTCGAGGACCGCGAGGTGCTGCACCACGTAGGCCGCGCGCCGGTCGTCCGCGGCATCCGCGATGCCGTTCTCCGTCACGTAGACCGGCAGGCCGTAGGCGCCCGCGGTCGCAAGCACCTCGCGGAGCCCGGCCGGATAGATTTCCCAGCCGAAGTCCGAGCATACGCTCGGGCACGGCGGCGCGCTCGGGTTGCGGGCGGTCCGGTAGCTGATCGTCGGCAGAAAATCGAGCAGCGGGATGACCGGCGTGATCGAGACGCCGAGCGCGGCGGCGGTCGCCCGCAGGTAGTAGTTGACGCCGATGAAGTCGGCCTTGCCGGCGAGCGCCGGATCATGCTCGCCCGGATCGATCGTGCCGTTCGCGTTGGCGTCGAGGTCGCCGAGCACGACCGCGTTCAGCCAGAGGCGGTTGAAGAGGTAGTCCGCGTGCGCGGCCGCGGTCACGTCGGCCGCCTTGGTCGGGTCCTGGGGGTGGAAGGCGACCATGTTGTGCACCGTGCCCACCACGGCGGCCGCCCCGTCGCCGTCGGCGTCGATGGTGTCCCACTGCTTGAGGGCGTCGTAGGCCGCCGCCTGCGCCGCCGCCTCGTTGCGGATCACGGCGATGGCCCCGGTGAAGGTGAAGGCCCCCGGCGGGAAGTTGCCGGCGAGGAGGCCGGGGACGTTGACGTAGCCGCTGGTCGCCACCACCAGCGGCTCGTTGAGCGGCGCCCAGAGGTCGACCAGGTCGCCGTACTTCCACCCGAGGTAGGCCGCGAGCTTCGCGAGCTCCGGCACGATCGCCGGGTCGAGCCAGCCGGCCGGGCCGAACCCGCTCGGGAGGGGGCCATTGGGATCGACGCCGGCCAAAGCGTCGCGCGCCGCGATCGGGTCGTGGATCCACAGCGGCAGCGTGAAGTGGTCGACCGTGACGAAGGGCTCGAGCCCGCGCGCGCGCAACGCCTCGAGGACGGCACGATAGTGCGCCACCGCGGCCTGGTCGGCCAGCGCGTCGAGCTGCTGGAGCGTGGCGAGCGTGATGCCGCCGCTCGTGTCCACGCCTGCGGTCGAGCCGGGGAAGATGCGGCTCCACTCGATCGAAAGCCGCAGCGTGTCGGTGTGCAGCCGGGCGGCGCGGCGGAAGTCCTCGGGGTAGCGGTCGTACTCGTCGGGGCCGTCCTCCGGCAGGTCTCCGCTCACGCGGCCCGCGGCCACGTTGGCGGGATCGTGGACCCACACCCACCAGTCCGAGCCCGTGTCGCGTGACGAGGGGCCGCCGCCCATCTCGGCCTGGAAGCCGGCCACCGCCGTGCCCCAGCGAAAGCCCGCCGGAAAGCCCGCGTTCGCGAGCGCCGGCAACATCAGCCCCGCGACGAGCGCCAGGAGCCCCCGGATCGGCACGCGGGTCCCTTAACACGGTCGCCGGCCGCCCCGGAAGCGGAAAGGCCGCGGCAGCAGCAGGCCCCCGGTCACTCCGAGCGCGAGCCAGCCGGCCGCGCCGGCCACGAGCGGAGGCCAGCCGGCACCGACGAGCCACACCGGCGTCGGCCCGAGGACGAAAAAGAGGCGGCCCACGCGAAAGCCTGCCACCCAGGCGGCGTGCACGCCGACCGCCGTCCACAGCGTCCCCGCGCGCAGGCGGACCAGGGCGAGCAGGAGCCCCAGGCCGAAGAGGCCGGCGAGAGCCGGAACGGCCGTGGCATGCGCGAGCGGGGCGAACAGCCCGACGGTGCGCCCGAGCCCCGCCCAGGGGCCCGGCGCCACGCGGCCCCCGCCGGTACGGATCGCGTGCACGGCCGCGTAGACGAGGGTGGTGCAGAAGATACCGGCCGGGCGCCCGAGGTCCGCCATGAGCCGCCGCAGCACGATGCCGCGGAAGAGCACCTCCTCGCCGAGGCCGACGCCGGCCGCCGCGGCCGCGCCGAGCAGCGCCTTTCGCGCGACCTTCCCCGGCGCGAAGCGCAGCGCCGGGACGAGACCGCCCCCGAGCCAGCACGCCACGAGGCCGATCCCGAGGCCGGCGAGCCCGGCCCCGAGCCCGCGCACGAATTCGGACGGGCGCCACGGCACGAGCCCGAGCGCCGGGGCGTCGCCCAAGTCGAGCCGCCGCCACGCGAGCGCCACGCCGAGGACGAGCAAGGCCTCGACCACCCGGTCGTAGACGCGCGCGAAGACGAAGCGGGGGCCGAGGGCCGCCGCAACCCACGGGCTCACCACCGCCGCCAGCACCACCACGCCGGCGACGAGCCCGGCGAGCCCGAGCGTCCTCACGTGGTGTAGGCCGCGTTGAAGTGGACGTAGCGCGTCGAGAGGTCCGACGTCAGCATCCGGCCCACGCCTGGGCCGAGGTGAAGGTCGAGCTCGATGCGTACCTCGCGCCGGCGCATGCGCGCCGCCGCACGCGCGAGCGCCCCGGGCAGCGGCCGTCCGCGGCGGGCCACGCGCACGCCCCCAATCGTCACGTCGACCCGGTCGGCGTCGATCGGCACGCCCGCGGTGCCCGCGGCGCAGACGAAGCGCCCCCAGTTGGGATCGCCACCGTGGAACGCGCACTTGCAGAGCGTCGAGGTGGCGATCGCGCGCGCGATCCGCTGCGCGTCGCCGTCGCGTCGCGCGCCGCGTACGGTGACCTCGACGAGCCGCGTGGCCCCCTCGCCGTCGAGCACCATGAGACGAGCGATCTCGACGAGCGCGTCGCCGAGCGCGCGCGTGAGCCGCCGATGGTCGCGCGAGCCCGGGCAAACCGGCCGATTGCCGGCGGCACCGCTCGCCAGCAGGAGCACCGTGTCGTTCGTGCTCATGTCCCCGTCGACGGAGATGGCGTTGAACGAGCCGTCGACGGCTTCCGCCAGCGCCGCCTGCGCCGCCCGTGGGGCGATCGCGGCATCGGTCACGACGAAGACGAGCAGCGTCGCCATCGCGGGGGCGATCATGCCCGCCCCCTTGCCGAAGACGGCGACGGTCACCGGCCGGCCGCCGACGCGCAGCCGGCGGACGGCGGTCTTCGGGAACGCGTCCGTGGTGCAGATCGCGCGCGCGGCGGCGGGCAGCGCGTCGGGCGCGAGCGCGCCCACCGCGCGGCGCACGCCCGCGAGCAGCCGCGCGCGCGGCACGGGCACGCCGATGCGACCCGTCGCGCACGCCAGCACGGCCAGCGGCGGCACGCCGAGCAGCCGCGCCGCGAGCGCGGTCGACGCCTCGACGGCGCGGAGCCCCGCGGCCCCGGTGCAGGCGTTGGCGTTGCCGGCGTGGATCAGCACGGCCGCCGCCCGCCCCGCGCGCAGCCGCCGGCGCGAGACGGTCACCGGCGCGGCGACCACCCGGTTGCCCGTGAACACGCCCGCGGCCACCACCGGGCGCTCGGCGGCGATGAGCGCGACGTCGGGCCCCCGGGCCTTGAGCCCCGCGCGTACGCCCGCGAAGCGGAAGCCCGGGACCGACACGCGGTGCGCCCGCCGCCCGAGCCTCATCGCCCGCGGCTCACGCGGCGCCGTGGCACTTCTTGTACTTCTTGCCGCTGCCGCAGGGGCAGGGGTCGTTGCGGCCCACCTTCTCCCCCTCGCGGCGCACGGTCTCGACCTTCGGCGGCGGCTCCTCCGGCGAGGCGGCGTGCGAGAGGCGAAGGCGCGCCGGCTGCGCCCGGCGCTGGCGGCGCTCGAGATCGGCGACCGCCGGCGGCAGCCCGAGGTCCTCGGCGGCTGCCCCGTCCATCGCGACCCGCGCCGCGGTGCCCGCCGCCGTGCTCTGCATCTGCACCTGCACGCTCAGGAGCTTCTCGACGACGTCGGCCTCCATGCGCCGCACCATCTCCTCGAAGATCTCGAAGCCCTCCTTCTGGTACTCCTGGAGCGGGTTGAGCTGGCCGTAGCCGCGCAGCCCGATGCCCTCCTTGAGGTGCTCCATCGCGAGCAGGTGCTCGCGCCAGAGACTGTCGAGGGTCTGGAGCATGATGAGACGCTCGAGGTGGCGCATCACCGGGGTCCCGAAGAGCCGCTCGCGCTCCTCGTAGGCCCGGCGGACCCGCTCCTCGACGAGGTCCTCCAGGCCCTCGGGCCGTAGCCCCGCCCGCTCGCTCTCGGGCAAGCCGAGGCGGAAGTTGAACTGGGCGAAGACCGCATCGTCGATCGCCTTCCAGTCCCACTCCTCAGACGGCGTCTCCGCGTCGGCATGGGCGGTGGCGAGCTCGGCGGCGAGGCCTGCGGCCATCTCGAGCACGTCCTCGCGCAGGTCCTCGCGCCCGAGAACGTCGCGCCGGCGGGCGTAGATCACCTCGCGCTGCTTGTTGAGGACGTCGTCGTACTCGAGGAGGTGCTTGCGGATGTCGAAGTTGTGGGCCTCCACCTTCTCCTGCGCGTTGCGGATGGCGCGCGTCACGAAGCGGTGCTCGATCGGCATGCCCTCCTCCATGCCGAGGCGTTCCATCAGCCCCTGCATGCGGTCGGCGCCGAAGATGCGCAGCAGGTCGTCCTCGAGCGAGAGGAAGAAGCGCGAGGAGCCGGGATCGCCCTGGCGCCCCCCGCGGCCCCGGAGCTGGTTGTCGATGCGCCGCGCCTCGTGGCGCTCGGTGCCGATGATGTGGAGCCCGCCCGCGGCGACCACCTTGTCGCGCTCCGCCGCGCAGATGCCGCGGTACTTCTCCACCAGCTCCCTGAACCGCGCCTCGTACTCCTGCGGCGCCTTCTGTAGCTCCTCGCGGATCTCCTCGACCTTCTCCACGTATCCTCGCCGCGCCTCCTCGTAGCGCCGCTCCGCCGCGCGCAGCCCCTCCTCGTAGGGGCTGCGCTCCTCCTCGTAGCGGCGCTCGGCCTCCGCGTGCGCCGCGTCGGCGGCGCGGTAGGCCGCGCGCCACTCGCTCATCTCCCCGTCGCCCGCCGCCGGCCCGTCGACCAGCAACGCCAGCTCGAGCAGCGCCAGACCGCGCTCGTACTCCGCCCGCCGCTCGTCGAGCTCGCGCCCGACCTCGTGGCTGCGCTGCTCCTCCCACGCCGCGAGCGCCGCGTCGTAGCGCCCGCGCAGCCCCTCGAACTCCGCCCGCTGGCTCACGACAGCGGCGCCCTCCGCGCCCGCGAGGAGCCCGGCTTCGAGCTCCTCCTTCGCGCGACGATAGCGCTCGGGGATCACATCGCGATCGCGCACGGCGGCGATCAGATGCACCGAGCTCGCCTGCTCGTACCGCTCGCGCAGCGCCCGCAACGGTGACAGCTCGCGCAGCCGCCGGTCCGCCTCCGTGAGCCGCTTGAGCGCCTCCGACCGTTGCTCCTCGAGCGCCTCGAGGGCCCGCGCGTGCCGCTCGCGCAGCCGCCCGACCTCCTCGTCGTACCGCTCGCGCAGCGCCCGCAGCGCGTCCTCGTAGCGCTGCTGCTCCCCGGCCCCGTCGCCGGTGCCGATCGCGCCGCGGATCCACTCGTTCTCCATCTCGGCGCGCGCCAGGAACTCGGGGTTCCCGCCGAGCAGGATGTCGGTGCCGCGGCCGGCCATGTTGGTGGCGATCGTCACCTGCGCGAACCGTCCGGCTTGGGCGATGATGTTCGCCTCCGCCTCGTGGTTGATCGCGTTGAGCACGTTGTGCTTGACGCCCGCCTTCTTAAGCAGCTTGGAGACGCGCTCGGACTTCTCCACCGAGGTCGTGCCCACGAGCACGGGTTGGCCGCGCTCGTGGCAGGCCTGGATGTCCTCGATGACCGCGTTGAACTTCTCGCGCTCGCTCTTGTAGACCACGTCGGCGTGGTCCGTGCGCCGCATCGGCTTGTTCGGCGGGATCACCACCACGTCGAGCTTGTAGATGTTCTTGAACTCGACCGACTCCGTGTCGGCGGTGCCGGTCATGCCCGCGAGCTTGGCGTACATGCGGAAGTAGTTCTGGATCGTGATCGTCGCGAGCGTGAGGTTCTCGCTCTCGATCTTCACCCCTTCCTTCGCCTCGACCGCCTGATGGAGCCCGTCCGACCAGCGCCGCCCGGGCATCAGCCGGCCGGTGAACTCGTCGACGATGATGACCTCGCCGTCCTTCACCACGTAGTCGACGTCGCGTTTGAAGATCGTGTGCGCCTTGAGCGCCTGGGTGACGTGATGGAGCGTGTCGATCTGGCTCGGGTCGTAGAGGTTCGAGACGCCGAGCAGGCGCTCGCACTTGGCAACGCCCTCCTCGGTGAGCGTCGCGCTGCGGTGCTTCTCGTCGATCGTGTAGTCGACCTCGCGCCGCAGACGCGGGATGATGCGGTTGACCGTGTAGTATTTCTCGCTCGACTCCTCGGCGGGGCCGGAGATGATGAGCGGGGTGCGCGCCTCGTCGATCAGGATGTTGTCGACCTCGTCGACGATCGCGTAGTGCAGCTCGCGCTGGACGTACTCGTCCAGGCTGAACTTCATGTTGTCGCGCAGGTAGTCGAACCCGAACTCGTTGTTCGTACCGTACGTGATGTCGCAGCGGTACGCGTCGCGCCGCTCCACCGGGCGGAGGTTGAGGAAGCGATAGTCCTTGGGGATGTAGCTCGGATCGAAGTGGAAGCTCGCGTCGTGGATGATCGAGCCGACGCTCAGCCCGAGGTAGTGGTAGATGGGTCCCATCCACTGAACGTCGCGCCGGGCGAGGTAGTCGTTGACGGTCACCAGATGCGCGCCCTTGCCCGCCAGCGCGTTGAGGTAGAGGGGGAGCGTCGCCACCAGGGTCTTGCCCTCGCCGGTCTTCATCTCGGCGATCTTCCCCTGATGGAGCACGATCCCGCCCACCATCTGCACGTCGTAGTGGCGCAGCCCGATCGTCCGCCGCGCCGCCTCGCGCACCGCCGCAAAGGCCTGCGGGAGCACCTCGTCGAGGGTCTCGCCGTCCTCGAGCCGCCGGCGCAGCGCCGCCGTGCGCTCCGGGAACGCCTCGGGGGCCATCGCCTGGTACTCGGGCTCGAGCGCGGCGATCTCCTCGACCACCGGCCAGATGCGCTTGAGCGTGCGCTCGTTGGCGCTGCCGAACAGGCGCGTGAGGAAGCTCGCCATGGGGAACGGGCCATTGTCGCCGCGGCATCCGGGCCCGTCAAGCCGCGGCAGCCGCTCAGCGCTCGATGCGCACCGCCGACTTGACGCGCGCCCCGAGGAAACGCTGGCCGACGCCGATGAAGCGCTCGGTCGCATCGGTGACGAAGAAGCTCGTGCCGCCGGTGCCCCCGGTGCGCGCGACCCCGTGCTCGGCGAGGAGCGCCGCCACCTCGCGCGCGGTCTCCTCCGCGGAGTCGACGAGGGCCACCCCCTCGCCCATCAGCGCGCCGATGACCGGCCGCAGCAGCGGGTAGTGCGTGCAGCCGAGGATGAGCGTATCGATCCCGCTGTGCCGCAGGCTCGCGAGGTAGGTCTCGGCCACGGTCCGGGGCACCGGCCCCTCCGTCCACCCCTCCTCGGCGAGCGGCACGAACAGCGGACAGGCGCGCGTGTAGATCTCGAGGTCGGGGACGAGCGCGCGCAGCGCCCGCGTGTAGGCGCCCGACGCGATCGTCGCGTCGGTGGCGATCACGCCCACCCGCCCGTTGCGCGAGCGGGCCACGGCCGCCCGCGCGCCGGGGTCGATGACGCCCGCGATGGGCAGGTCGTAGCGCGCCCGCAGCGCCTCGAGCGCCACCGCCGACATCGTGTTGCAGGCCACCACCAGCATCTTCACGTCACGCTCGACCAGGAACTCCGCGTTCTCGACCGCGTAGCGCGTGATCGTCTCGGGGGACTTGGTGCCGTAGGGATAGCGCCCCGTGTCCCCGAGGTAGATCACGTCCTCGGCGGGCAGCGCTTGCACGATCGCGTGCACGACCGTGAGGCCGCCGACCCCGGAGTCGAAGATCCCGATGGCGCCGTCCGGATTACGCATCTCCCGGCCTTGTACCCCGCCGGCGGCGGGCGGTCACGGGCCGGTCGCCCACCCGAGCACGACGCGCCAGACCGCGTCGCGCCCCTCGCCGCTGCGCGCGGAGAAGCCGACCAGCGGCACGCCCGGCGCGAGCCGCGCGCGCAGCCCGCGCAGCGCCGCCGTCGCCGCGCCGCGGGCGAGCTTGTCGAGCTTGGTGGCGACCACGGCGGACGGCCGCCCCACCGCCGCCAGGAACGCGAGCAGCTCCTCCTCCTCGGCCTCCACCCCGCGGCGCGCGTCGACGACGAGGAGCACGCCGCGCAGCGTCGGCCGCGCGCGCAGATAGGTCTCCACCAGCGGCGCCCACGCCCGCCGTTCCTCCTCGGACCCGACCGCGAAGCCGTAGCCGGGCAGGTCGACCAGGCGGAGGCGTTCGTTGACGAGGAAGAAGTTGAGCTGGCGCGTGCGACCGGGCGTCCCGCTCGTGCGGGCTAGGCCGCGGCGCGCAGTGAGCGCATTGATGAGCGCCGACTTGCCGACGTTCGACCGTCCGGCGATCGCGACCTCCGGGGGTCCCGGAGGCGGCTCGCCGCCCGGCACCGCCGCCGCGGTGACGAAGCGCGCGGTGGTGACGCGCATGGCGGCGCGACGGACCCTCGCTCAGTCCGCCGCTGGCTGCGGCGCCTCCTCCGGAGCGAGGCCGAGCCCCTTGTTCACGATGCGCACCTGGGTCAGGTAGATCTCGCGCAGCGCGCCCTTCTGCACGTCCTCGATCGGGATGCCGCCCTTGTCCTTGCTGGTCTCGGTGAAGCGCAGCACGGTGCCGCTGCCGTCGGAGGTCGGCTCGAGCTGGTAGGTCGCGTCGATGTCGGCGAGCTTCGACCCGATCGTCTGGCTCGTGATCCGATGCTCGGCGGGGAAGAAGTGGTAGTCGAGCTTCAGCGTCTGCACCTTGAAGCCCGGCGGCAGGATGTCGAGCCGTACGATCAGATCGAGGAGCTTCGTCTCGTCCTCGGCCTTGACGAGGTCGGACTTGAGGAAGCTCTCCGGTGCCAGCTCGTGCGCCCGCTCGGGGTGCGTGAAGGCCTCGTAGACGCGATCCACGGGCGCGGCGAACTTGCTCACGAAGCTCACGTGCCAGGTGTCGCCCGTCTTGGTCATGCTCTCGGACACGATCTCCTTCGCCGGGCCGCTGAGCGCCTGCTCGATCTTCCAGCGGGCGTAGCCCAGGTAGAGCACGATGGCGAGCACCACCGCGACGACGATCGCGAGAATGGCCTTCATGCGCGGGTCTTAGCGGAAGCCCGTCGGGAAGCACAAGGGCCGCTCGCTAGGCGCGGTCGGCGAGCACGCGCAGCACCGTCGCGACGACCCGCAGCGTGTCCACCCACGGCCGGTAATGGCTCACGCGCTCCGCCGGCGGCGGGTAGTGTACCCGGACCGGCACGCCGACGACCGCCATGCCGCGGCGCCCGGCGCGCAGCAGGACCTCGGTCTCGAAGTCGAACCGCGTGCCGTGCGCTCCGAGCGCGAGCGTCGCCGCCACCGGGTAGACCCGGAATCCCGACTGCGTGTCGGGCAGCGGCCGGCCGGCGATCGCCCGCAGGAGGCGGTCGGCGATCCAGTTCCCGAAGCGCGCCGCCCGCCGGATCGCGAAGCCCGCCTTCTGGCGCACGCCGACGACGATCGCCCCCGGCGCCGCGTCGGCGGCGGCGAGCAGCCGCGGGATCTCCGCCGGCAGGTGCTGCCCGTCGGCGTCGAGGGTCACCACGCGCTCCACCCCGCGCGCCGCCAGCGCTTGCAGCCCGGTGAGGAGCGCCGCCCCCTTGCCGCGGTTCGCGTCGTGTCGGATCACCTCCGCGCCCGCCCGCGCGGCCACGGCCGCGGTCTCGTCGCGCGAGCCGTCGTCGACAACCACGACCGGCGCGAGGACGGCCCGCGTGCCGGCGACGACGTCCCCGACGCTCGCCGCCGCGTCGTAGGCCGGGATGAGGGCGGCGGTGGCGCCCACGGGCTCCTACGCGGCGAGCACGGGCTCGGGCGCCGCGCGCAACCAGCCCCGCAACCCGACGCGCACGTAGGTGGCGAGCCGGCCGAGATAGCGCGGCTCGCCGGCGATGGTGCGCGCGAGCCCCCAGAGCACGTCGGGACGGAGGTAGAAGGTCCGGTACGCCTGCCGGAAGTGGCGCTCGAGCACCTCGGCGGTGAGCCCGCGGGGCACGAACACCCAGTTCATCGCGTTCATCCGCTCCCAGTCCTCTTCGAAGGCCCCGTGCTCGCGGATGGTCGAGTACGACGGCGTCCCGGGATACGGCGTGAACTTGGTCACCTGCACGAGATCGAGCGGGGCCCTGCGCAGGAACGCGACGGTCTCCTGGAGGCTGTCCTCGCCCTCGGTCGGATGCGCCATCATCAGCAGGCCCTTGGCGCGGATGCCCGCCGCGCGCGTCTGGCGCAGCGTCTCGAGGAGCCGCGGGAGGCGTACCTCGCGCTTGACCACGTCGAGGATGCGCTGCGAGCCCGACTCGATGCCGTAGGCGATCTGCCAGCATCCGGCGCGGCGCATCAGCCGCAGCGTCGGCGGGTCGAGGAGGTTCGGATGGCTGTTGCAGCTCCAGGTGAAGCGGAAGCCCTCGCCGAGGAAGCGCTCGCACAGCTCGACGACCCGCGGCCGGTTCACCGTGAACAGATCGTCGTAGAACAGCACGTGGCGCACCCCGAGCCGATCGAGCCGCCGGCAGAGCGCGATCACGTAGTCGACGCCGTGGAAGCGGCCGCGGCGCCCCGAGGTCGAGCGGTCGCAGAACGTGCACGAGAAGGGGCAGCCGCGCGAGGTCACCACGCTCGCCACCGGCGTGGCCCGGTAGTTGAACACGTTCGGCTGGAAGCGCAGCGGAAAGTCGGGCACGAGGTCCCACGCCGGCTCGGGCAGCCGGTCGAGCTCGGTGCCGTCGAGGTAGGGCGCGCGCGGGTTCACCCGCACGGCGCCGTCCGCGCGGTAGACGAGCCCGAGCACCGCGCGCGGATCACTACCCGCCGCGCAGTGCTCGATCAGCGCGGGGTACGACCGCTCCCCCTCGCCGACGACGCCGTAGTCGAACCCCGGGAACGCGGCGAGCGTCCGCTCGGGCAGCGCGCTCACGTGCGGCCCGCCGACCGTCACGACGGCGCGCGGTACGAGCGCCTTCACGCGCGCGGCGACCCGGGCCGCGTTGTGGATCGAGATGGTCGTCGCGGAGATGCCCACGTGGTCGGGGTCCAGCGCCGCCACCCGGCGGGCCACCTCGTCGACGGACGTGCCTGTGCGCTTGCCGTCGACCACGTGGCAGCGGTGGCCCGCGGCGCGCACGACCGCGGCCAGCACGAGCGTACCGACGCCCGGCATCTCCTCCTCGCCCTCGCGCACGCGGTCCATCTGCCGGTCCCAGCAGACGTAGGGCGGCTCGACGAACACGACCGTCTGCGTGCGCATCCGCGCCCTATAGCCCAAGCGGGCGGCCCGGCGGAAGCCGCTCACCCCTCGGCCGCCGCCACGTCCTCGAGCGCCGCCGCCAGCCGCTCGACGTCGGCGCCCAGCGGCCGGTCCTCGACCAGCGGCGCGACCCGCTCGCGCACCGCCGCGTGCACGGCGCGCGTACCGGGGGCGAAGGCGCCGAGGCCGATCAGGTCCGCCGCCTCGGCCGCCGCCACCAGCTCGATCGCGACCACGCGGCGGGCGTTCTCGAGCAGTCGGCGAGCCTGGCGCACGCCGACGGATCCCATGCCGACGACGTCCTGGTTGTTGGCGTTGGTCGGCACCGAGCCGAGCGTGGCCGGATGCGCGAGCACCGCGTCGTCCGCGACCGTCGAGCTGGCGCAGTACTGGAGCCCCATGAGCCCGCTGCGCACCCCCGGTCGGTCGCGGATGAGGAACGGCGGCAGCCCCCCGTTCTGCGCGGGGTCGAGGAGCCGCGCCAGCCGCCGCTCGGAGAAGAGCGCCACCTCGGCGAGCGCGACCTTGAGATGATCGACCGCGAGCGCGACCGGCTGCCCATGAAAGTTGCCCGCGTGCAGGACGGCGTTCTCCTCGGGAAAGAACGTCGGGTTGTCCGTGACGCTCGCGAGCTCGGCCTCGACCACGCCGCGGACGTGCGCGACCGTCGCGCGCACCGCGCCCAGCACCTGGGGCACGCAGCGCAGCGTGTAGGCGTCCTGCACGGGCGGCACGCGCTCGCCGGCGACGGGCGGCACGTCGGGCCGCAGCCGGCGGCTGCCCGCGAGCAACGCGCGCAGGCGCGCGGCGCACGCCGTCTGCCCCGGATGGGGCCGCACGGCGTGCACGCGCGCGTCGAACGCCTCGGGGCTGCCGCCGAGGACCTCGACCCCGAGGGCCGCGGCCGCCTCCGCGGCGGCAACGAGCGTCTCGGCGCCCAGCACCAGCAGCGCCGCCTGCGCGGTCTCGCACGCCGTGCCGTTCATGAGCGCGAGGGCCTCCCGCCCCGCGTAGGCGAGCGGCGCGAGGCCGGCCGCCGCGAGCGCCTCGCGCGCCGGCCGCCGCACGCCGCGGTGCTCGACCTCGCCCTCCCCCATGAGCGCGCACGCCAGGTGCGCCAGCTCGACCAGGTCGCCGCTGGCGCCGACCGAGCCGACCTCGGGGATCACCGGGTGCACGCCCGCGTTGAGGGCCGCGACGAGCGTCTCGACCACGGCCGGCCGCACCCCCGAGCGTCCCTGGGCGAGCGAGAAGGCGCGCGCCGCCATCGTCGCGCGCACCACGGCGCGCGGGTGCGCGGGACCGAGGCCGCTCGCGTGGCTGCGCACGAGATTTTGCTGGAACGCCGCGTTGTCGGCGGCCGGCACGACGCGCTCGCAGAGCGGGCCGCAGCCCGTGTTGAGGCCGTAGACGACCCGGCCCGAGCGCAGCAGCGTCTCGACCTGCCGCTGGCTCGCCGCGCAGCGCGCCGCGACCTCGGGTCCGAGCGCCGCCGGCGCCCCGGCGGCGATGCGCCCCAGGTCCTCGAGGGCGAGCGGCGCCGGCGGGGCGAGGACGACGGGGGTGTCGGACGGCATCGCGCGCCCACGTATACCCGATGGCGCGCGCCGGCCGAAGGCCCCGCGGCGTTGATCCCCGGGCGGCAACTTGCTAGGCGTGCCGCCGGTCCCTGGACGACGGGAGGAGGAGGACGCGCATGCGACGACAGACGCTCGGGATGGCCACGCTCGTGCTCGGGCTCGGGCTGGCCGCGGCCTGCAAGGGTCCGGCCCTGCCGAGCCCGCTCACCGGACAGTCCCGTTACCTCTGCTGCAATTTGCACTTCGAGAAGGACGAGATCAGCGACGCGGGCTATCAGGTCGGCACGCTCATCCCCTTCGGCACGCGCGTGCAGATCCTCGAGGTGCGCAAGCGCAGCGTCAAGTTCCAGCCCGCCGGCTACCCGGCGCTCACGCTCAAGTACGAGTACAACGCCGAGGGCGGGCTCCCGTTCGAGACCTACCTCGACCGCCTGTTCGTCACCGACGACCCGCGCCTGCGCTTCGCCGCGCGTCCAACCCCGGCGCCCGCGCGCAAGGGCAAGGGCAAGGCGCACGCGAGCGCTGCGCCCGCGACGCCGGCGAGCCGTCTCAAGCTCATCGAGGCCGGGGGCGTCGAGCCCGGAATGACGAAGGAGGAGGTGCTCACCTCCCTCGGCTACCCGCCGGCGCATCGCACGCCGTCGCTCGACGCTTCGGATTGGCACTACTGGCAGAATCGCTGGCACCAGTTCGTGGTGTACTTCGACGGCGATCGCGTCAGCCGCGTGCAGCAGTAGGGGGGCCGCTGGCCGGTGCACGGGGGGGAACCGCCCTCGTCTGCGCGGCGGCCGCGCTCGCCCTCTGCCTGATGGGGTGCGCGGTGCCGGGGGTGCTGGTGCCCGAGCGGGACGTGGGACGCGACGTGCGCTTCGGCGGCGCGCCGGCGGTTCCGGTCGTCGCCCTCACCTTCGACGATGGGCCGAACGGCGCCTGCACCGCCGCGGTGCTCGACGCGCTCGCGGCCACCCACGCGCGGGCGACGTTCTTCGTGCTGGGTGCGAACGTCGATGCCGGCGGCAACGACCGCGTGCTCGCGCGCATCGTGCGCGAGGGGCACGCACTCGGCGTGCACGGCTACTGGCACGGCGTGCGCCGCCTCTTCTTCCGCGACCTCACCGGCGCCGACCTCGCCCACAGCGTCGACGCGATCACGGCCGCGCTGGCGCGCGTCGGTCTTCCACCCGTGCCGGTGCGCTTCTTCCGCCCCCCGTTCGGCTTCCTGCTCGAGCCGTCGGCGCGGGCGGCGGACGACGTCGGCCTGCTGGTCGTCGAGTGGACCGTGTCGGTCGGGGACTGGCGGCCGCACCGCACGGCGGAGGACGTGGTCGCCGCGATCCTCGCCGAGGCCCGCGCCGGCGACGTGATCGTGCTCCATGACGGCGATCGCACCTACCAGCGCTCGGCGCGCCGCTGCGTCGACCGGCCGATCGTCGCCGACGTCGTGCGGCAGCTCGTGCCTGCGCTCGCCGCGCGTGGTCTGCACCCCGCGCCGCTCGCGCAGGTGCTCGGCCTCGACCCCGGGCCGGATTTGACAGCCGCCGCACCCGCTCACTAAATCGGGCACGCCATGGACGGCCGGACGGAGAGCCCCGAGGTGGTGGTGGTGGGCGGCGGTCCCGCCGGCTCGGTCGCGGCCACGCGCCTCGCGCAGGCGGGCTGCCGCGTCGTCGTGCTCGAGCGCGAGCGCTTTCCCCGCTACCACATCGGCGAGTCGCTCCTCTCGGCGACCCTGCCCATCCTCGACCGCATCGGCGTGACGCCGCTGCTCGAGCGGCACGGCTTCCTCCGCAAGCCCGGCGGCACGTTCGTCTGGGGCCGGCAGGCCGAGCCGTGGAGCTTCTGGTTCCGGGAGGACCCGGGCGGGCGGCCCTACGCCTTCCAGGTCGTCCGCGCCGAGTTCGACCAGCTCCTGCTCGACAACGCCCGCGCCCACGGCGCCGACGTCCGCGAGGAGCACGCCGTGACCACGGTCGACACGAGCGGCCCGACGCCGCTGGTCGAAGGGACGCGCGCCGACGGGCGGCCGTTCCGCTTCGCGCCGCGCTTTCTCGTCGACGCGAGCGGCCAGCGCGCGCTCATCGGCCGCGCGAAGGGGCTGCGGCGCTTCAACGACTTTTTCAAGAACCTGGCGATCTTCGGCTACTTCCGCGACGCCGAGCGCCTGCCCGGCGAGCTCGGCAACCACATCCTCTCCGCGGCGTTCGCCGACGGCTGGTTCTGGTACATCCCGCTGCACGACGGCACGATGAGCGTCGGCGCCGTCGTCGACGTGCGGCGCTGGGAGGGCGCGGCGGCCGCCGACGCCGAGGGAACGTACCGTAAGCTGATCGCGCGCTGCCCGGCGATCGCCGACCGGCTGCGGGCCGCGACGCTGGTCTCGCCGGTACGCATCGTGCGCGACTACTCGTACGACAGCGCCTGCTTCTGGGGCCCGGGCTGGCTCGTGGCCGGCGACGCCGCGTGCTTCATCGACCCGGTTTTTTCCACGGGCGTGCACCTCGCCTGCCTCGCCGGCTTCCTCGCCGCACGGGCCGTGCGCGCGGTCCTCGCCGGCGGTCGGGAGGAGGAGGCGCTGGCCGAGTACGACCGGAGCTACCGCGGCGCGTTCGAGCGCTATCTCCGCTTCCTCTACTTCTTCTACGACCACAACGCCGACCCGGACTCCTATTTCTGGACCGCGCGCCGGATCCTCACCCACGTCCCCCCCGACCTCGACGCGCGTACGGCCTTCGTCCGCCTCGTCTCCGGCGGCGGCGACCGCGAGGCCATCCCCGCGCTGGTCGAGCGGGAGCAGGACCGCTGGGCCGAGGCGACGCGTGCGGGCCGCGCGGCGGCGCTGCCCGGCGCCGACTTGCTGCGCGTGCGCGGCACCCAGCGGCTGCTCGACGACGGGTGACCCCGGTGCGCGTGCTCCTCGTCTCGGCCAACCAGGAGCGCAGCCCCGATCCCGTGGCGCCGCTCGGCATGGCCTACGTCGCCACCGCGACGGCCGCCGCCGGGCACGAGGTGCGGGTCGTGGACCTCTGCTTCGCCGGCGACGTCGATGCGGCGGTCGGTGCCGCGATTGCGGCGCTCCGGCCGGACGCGATCGGCCTCTCGCTGCGCAACGTCGACAACTGCGCCTATCCCGACACCGTCGACTACCTGCCGCACTACCGGCGGGTCGTCGCGGCGTGCCGCGCGGCGAGCGCGGCGCCGATCGTGCTCGGGGGCTCGGCCTTCACGACCATGCCCGCGCACTACCTGCGCGCGCTCGGCGTCCGCTGCGGCGTGGTCGGCGAGGGCGAGGTCGCCTTCCCTGCGCTGCTCGAGCGTTTCGCGGCCGGCGCGGCGGCCGACGATCTCCGCGGCGTCGCCGTGCTCGATCCGGGCTCCGGGGCGGTGCGCGTCAACCCGCCCGCCTGGCTCCCCGACCTCGACGCCGTACGCGCCGACCGGCGCTGGATCGACAACCGCCTCTACTTCGAGCGCGGCGGCATGGCGAACCTCCAGACCAAGCGGGGCTGCCACTACAAGTGCACCTACTGCGCCTACCCGGTGGTCGAGGGCCGCGGCATGCGCACGCGCGACCCGCTCTCGATCGCCGCCGAGGTGCGAACGCTGCTCGACGAGCACGGAATCGACCAGTTCTTCGTCGTCGACAGCGTGTTCAACGCCCCCCGCGGCCACGCCGAGCGGGTGTGCGCCGCCCTCGTCCCGCTCGGCCGGCGCATCCGCTGGTCGTGCTTCGTCGCGCCCGGCAACTTCACGCCCGAGCTGTGCGACCTGATGCTGGCGGCCGGTTGCCAGTCGGTCGACTTCGGCACCGACGCGGCCGCCGGGGCGACGCTGCGCGCGTTTCGCAAGAGCTTCAACGTCGACGACGTGCTCGCCGCCTCGGCGCTCTGCCGCCGCCGCGGCCTCTCCTTCTGCCACAGCCTGGTCTTCGGCGGCGAGGGCGAGACGTGGGAGACCGTCGCCGAGACGATTGCGGTCATGGACGCCTGCCGGCCGACCGCGGTGATGGCGATGTGCGGCGTGCGGGTCTACCCCGAGACGCCGCTCGCGCAGCACCTCCTCGCGCGTGGCGAGGTGCCCTCGGTCGAAGCCCTCTACACCCCGTACTTCTACGTCGCGCCGGCGGTGCGCGACGGGCTCGCCGACGCGGTCGCCGCCGCCGCGCGCGCGCGCGGCAACTGGCTGCTGCCCGGGCGGCGGGTGAACGACGAGGAGGCGCTGTTCGCGCACCTGCGCGGGCGCGGGCTCAAGGGCGACCTCTGGCGCTACGTCCCGCGGCTGCGCCTCGGCCAGGCGCTCGGCGGCTGACCATGGCGGCGCCCGACGAGCTGCTGCGGCTGCGGCCCTGGCGGCGGCCGGACCCGAGCCGGCTGATCGGACGGGGGCATCCGGCCGGCGACTTCCTCGAAGCCTACGCGTGGACGGTGCTCGAGGAGCGCGACGGCTTTCTCCGCCTCGACGCCCACCTCCCCGCCCACGTGAAGAACCCGCGCGGCCAGCTCTTCGGGGGCTTCACGCCCACCTACGTCGACCTCGTCGCGCTGTTCACCGTGCGCGCCGGCCGCGGTCCGGACGCGTGGGCGGGCGGCTGGCTCGCCACGACCAACATGCGGGTCGACTACTTCGCCCCGGTCGTGGGGCCGCGCTTCGTGATCGAGAGCACGCTCGTCACCGAGCGCGGCCGCCTCAGGTTCGTCGAGACGCGGTTCCTCGACCCCGGCGGCGCCCTCCTCGCCTTCGCGCTCACCACCCTGCGCGAGGTGCCCCTCGAGCGCGCGCTCGGCGACGGGTAGCCGGCCGTTGCATCGCCGCCCGGCTTCGGTCACGCTGGCGCCCCGTCGGAGGGAGCGACCATGGGCAAGAAGGCGTACGTCGTCGGCGTCGGCATGACCAAGTTCGAGAAGCCCTTCTCGCGCGAGTGGGACTATCCGGACATGGCGCGCGAAGCGGGCACGAAGGCGCTGGCCGACGCCCGCATCCCCTACGCCGCCGTCGAGCAGGCATGCGTCGGCTACTGCTACGGCGAATCGACCGCCGGGCAGCGGGCGGTCTACGAGCTCGGGCTCACCGGCATTCCCGTCTACAACGTGAACAACAACTGCTCGACGGGCTCGACGGCGCTCTTCCTGGCGAAGCAGCTCGTCGAGGGTGGGCAGGCCGAGTGCGTGCTCGCGCTCGGCTTCGAGAAGATGGAGAAGGGCTCGCTCGGCATCAAGTACACCGACCGCACGCCGCCGATGTACCGGCACATGAAGGCGATGTTCCAGCTCCGCGGCAAGGCCGAGGCGCCGCCCGCGCCGCAGATGTTCGGCAACGCCGGCCGCGAGCACATGGAGCGCTACGGCACCAGGCCCGAGCAGTTCGCGCGCATCGCGCTCAAGAACCACCGGCACTCCGTGAACAACCCCTACTCGCAGTTCCAGGACGAGTACGCGCTCGAGGACATTCTCGCCGCGCCGACGGTCTTCGCCCCGCTCACCAAGCTCCAGTGCTGCCCGACCTCCGACGGCGCCGCCGCGGCGGTCGTGTGCAGCGCCGACTTCGTACACCGGCATGCGCTCGGCGCGCAGGCGGTGGAGATCCTCGGCATGGCCATGACCACCGACTTCGAGAGCACCTTCGCCGACCGGAGCTGCATCACGCTCGTCGGCGCCGACATGACGCGCCGGGCGGCCGAGCGGGTCTACGAGCAGGCGGGGCTCGGTCCCGAGGACGTCGACGTGATCGAGCTGCACGACTGCTTCTCGACCAACGAGCTCATCACCTACGAGGGGCTCGGCCTCTGCCCGCCGGGCAAGGGCGGCGAGCTGATCGACTCGGGCGCCGTCACCTACGGCGGAAAGTGGGTCGTGAACCCCTCGGGCGGCCTCATCTCGAAGGGCCATCCCCTCGGTGCCACCGGCCTCGCCCAGTGCGCCGAGCTCACCTGGCAGCTCCGCGGCCTCGCCGAGAAGCGCCAGGTCCCGGGCGCCAAGGTCGCGTTGCAGCACAACCTCGGCCTCGGCGGCGCGGCGGTCGTCGCCATGTACCGCCGGGCCGACCTCCAGCCGTAGCCGGGCGCGCTCCGTTCATGGCCCAACGCCGCGGCCGGCCCGACCCGCGGCCGCCGGCCGCGGATGGTATAAGCCCCGCCGCTCATGGATGCGTCCGGGAACGTCGGCCTCTGGACGGCGCGCCGCGCGCTCCTCACGCCCGAGCGCGAGGCGGTCGTCGAGGTCGAGTCCGGCCGGCGCTTCTCGTACCGCGACCTCGAGGCCCGCGTCGCTCGCGCGGCCGGCTGGCTCGTCCGCCGCGGGGTCGCCCGCGGCGACCGGGTCGCGCTCGCGCTTCCGAACGTCGCCCCCTACCTCGAGCTGCACTTCGCCTGCGCGCGCCTTGGCGCGATCGACGTGCCGCTCAACACCCGTCTCGCGGTGCCCGAGCTGGCGCACATCCTCGGCGACGCCGGCCCGGCGCTCACGGTGACCGACGCGGCGCTGCAGCCGCGCCTGGAGGCCACGCGACGCGCCGGCGCCTTGGCCGCGCTCGACGACTACGAGGCCGCGGTGGCCGGTGGAGCCGCAGCCGCCGTCGAGCCCGCGCCCGGCGGCGAGGCCGCGCACACGATCCTCTACACCTCGGGCACCACCGGCCGCCCCAAGGGCGCGCTCCTTCCCCACCGCAAGACCCTGTTCAACACGCTCAACGCCGACCTCTTCTTCGATCTCTCCGCCCGCGACCGCGTGCTGATCGCCCTGCCGCTCTTTCACTCCTTCGGGCTCAACATCCTGGCCGTGCCCGTCCTCTACCGCGGCGGCACGGTCGTGCTCGCGCGCGCCTTCGACCCGTCGGCGTTCCTCGAGACCGCGGCGCGGGAGCGCGCGACCTTCTTCGGCGCGGTGCCCACCATGTTCCGCCGCCTGCTCGCGGAGGGGCTCGACCGCCGGCGCCTCGAGGCGCTGCGCTTCGCGTTCACCGCCGGCGCGCCGATGCCGGTGGAGACGATCCACGCCTACCACGCCCACGGCGTGCTCGTGAAGCAGGGCTTCGGGCAGACCGAGACGTCCATCCAGTGTTGCCTCGACGCCGACGACGCGGTCCGCAAGGCGGGCAGCGTCGGGCGGCCCGTGTTCCACGCCGAGGTGCGCGTGGTGGACGCGGCGCTGACCGACGTCCCCGACGGCACGGTCGGCGAGATCGTGGTCCGCGGGCCGATCACGATGCTCGGCTACTGGCGCGATCCGGAGGCGACCGCCGAGGTTTTCCGCGGCGGCTGGCTCCACACCGGCGACCTCGCCACCCGGGACGCGGAGGGGTTCCTCACCCTCGTGAGCCGGCGGCGCGACATGTACATCTCGGGCGGCGAGAACGTCTATCCGGCGCAGGTGGAGGCGGCGTACCACGAGCATCCTGCGATCGCCGAGGTCGCCGTCGCCGGCGTCGCCGACGCCGACTGGGGGGAGGTCGGTCGCGCCTACGTCGTGCTGCGCCCGGGGATGCACGCCGACGCGGCGGAGCTCATCCGCTTCGGGCGCGAGCGCCTGGCGGGGTACGAGGTCCCCCGCAGCTTCGTGTTCGTCGCGTCGCTGCCGCGCACCGAGACCGGCAAGGTGCGCCGCCACCTGCTGGCGCAGCTCGGGTAGGGGTCGCGGCGCTGGACACCCTCGCCGCGGAAGTCTAGGCTGTTTGCATGGCATCTCGACCGGGGGCGGATCACAGGCCCCGGGCCGGCGCGGCCGGTGGTCGGGGCCGGGCGGCGGCAACCGGCGGTCGTCGCCCGGCGGCGAGGCTTGGGCTCGCCCGGTCTTCTCGCCGCAGGAAAGGAGGTGATCCAGTGACGTGTTCCCCTACGGTGATCTGTGAGGTGGTGCCCTCCTAGGGCTGACCCTCGCTTCACGTCGCTGGGTCACCCTCGCGGGGACCCAGGCACCACCGGACCCCGATGGCCCCCGCGCTCACCGGCGGGAGACGCGGCCATCGGGGTTCCTTTTTTGCGCCCCCGCATCCCCTGCGCTAACAGGGTACCACCGTCGTGGCAGAGCCCGATCCCGCACGGCTGAAGCTGCTCTACGATCTCGGCTGCGCGTTCGCCGCGCGCACCGAGCTCGACGAGCTGATCCCGCTCGTCATCAGCAAGTGCCGTGAGGTGCTCGACGCCGAGGGCGCGGCGGTGCTCCTGCTCGACGCCGAGCGGCGCCAGCTCTACTTCCCCTACGTCGCCGAGGAGAGCCCCGAGGTGGCCGAGCGCCTCGCCGGGATGCGCTTTCCCGCCGACCGCGGGATCGCGGGCGAGGTGTTGCGGACCGGGCGGGCGCTCCGCGTCGACGACGTCGCAACCGATCCGCGCTTCTATCCCGCCGTCGACCGCCGCACGGGGGCGAAGACGCGCAGCCTGCTCGCCGTCCCCCTGCACAGCCGCCAGGGCGCCATCGGCGTCGTCCAGGTGATCAACCGTCACGGTGGCGGCCCGTTCGACGACGCCGACCTCGCCTTCCTCGAAGCCCTCTCCGGCAGCGTCGCCATCGCGATCGAGAACGCGCGACTCTACGCGCGCGTGAAGGCTTCCGAGGACCGCCTGCGGGCGCAGGTCGGTGCGCTGCGGCGCGATCTCGCGGGACGCGGGGGCGCGTCGGAGCTCGTCGGCGAGTCGCCGGCGATGCTCGAGGTGTTCCGGCTGATGGAGAGCGCCGCCGCGTCTCCCATCGCGGTGCTCGTCGAAGGCGAGACCGGGACGGGCAAGGAGCTCGTCGCGCGCGGCATCCACGCCCGCAGCGCCCGCGCCGACGCCCCCTTCGTCGCCGTCAACTGCACGGCCCTGCCCGAGGCGTTGCTCGAGAGCGAGCTGTTCGGCCATCGCCGTGGGTCCTTCACGGGCGCGGTCGCCGACCAGGTCGGGCTCTTCGAAGCGGCGGCGGGCGGAACCGTGCTCCTGGACGAGATCGGCGACATGCCGGCGGCGATGCAGATGAAGCTCCTGCGCGTCCTCCAGGACGGCGAGGTTGTGCCGCTCGGGGACCGGCGGCCGCGGCGCATCGACGCCCGGGTGATCTCGGCGACCAACCGTGACCTCCTCGACGCGGTCGAGCGCGGGGCCTTCCGCGCCGACCTCTACTATCGCCTCTCGGCCTTTCCGATCCGCCTCCCGCCGCTGCGCGAGCGGCGCGAGGACGTTCCGCTCCTCGCCGCGCGCTTTCTCGAGGCAGCCGCCGGCCGCCATGCCAAGGCCGTGGCGGGCTTCACCCCGGCGGCCCTCGAGCTCCTCACCCGCGCGGATTGGCCGGGCAACGTGCGCCAGCTCGAGAACGAGATCGAGCGGGCGGTGGCGCTCGCCCGCCCCGGCGAGGCGATCACGCCCGCGCATCTCTCACCCCGGCTCCAGGCCCCGGAGGCCGACCCCGTCCCCGGGCCCTTCCCGAGCGGCCCGGAGCTGCGCGCCGCCCGCGCCGCCTTCGAGGCCCGGCACATCGCCGCCGTGCTGCGGCAGCACGGCGGCAACGTCACGCGCTCGGCCGAGGCGCTCGGCCTGTCACGGTTCATGCTCCAGCGGAAGATGAAGGAGTACGGTTTGCGCGCCGAACGCTCGACGGTTCCCACCCAGCAGGAACGCCCCCGGCGGTGACATCGTGGGGCCGACAACTCCGGTTGGCGCCGCGGCCGGGCTGCCTACTGCGGTAGGCGAATTCCCGAGACACGCCCCGAAGACATCCAGCGTTCGGCGGCCCCTGCTCTGGCATACGGGTTGCATTCCCCCTCGGTGGGAGGGTGAAGCGATGATGCCCATCATGACCGTTCCGCTCGGTGCGATCGTCGGCACCGACGCGTCGGTGCCGTTCGGGCTCTCGCTGCCGGTGGGGTTCTCGTGGCTCGCGCCGCTCGCGTTCGGTGCCGTCCTCTGGATCGTCCTCCTCGTCGCGCGGTCCTCGATCCGCACGGCCGTCGGCGATCCGCGCACGCGCTGCGAGCGTCCGACCCTGCGCCGGCTCGCCGCCTGATCTACCCTTCGGCGGTCGCGCGCGCCGCGCGTGGCAGTGGCGTGCGGCGTGCGGAGCGCGCGACCGCTCCTCCCGCGTCCGCGGGGCGCGGCTCAGCGATCCGCCGCGCGGCGCCACGGGAGGATGCCGCGCGCGAGCAGGTAAACGAGCCCGGGGAGCACGAGCATCAGCTCCCGCAGACGCGCTGCGAGGCCGACGGCGAGCCCGACACGTGCAGGATGGCCGAGGCCGGTGAACAGCCACAGCTCCGCGCCCTCGAGCACGCCGATGGCCGCCGGCACGGGCAAGGAGTGCGCGGCCCCGGTGGCGAACACCGCCGCCACCACCGCGACCGGATCGGCCGGCAGGCCGAGCGCGGCGAGCAGCAGGTGGTACTCCACGAGGAGGAGCAGGCTCGCGCCGGCGCCGACCGACAGCGCACCGGCAAGCCGCGCGGGCTCACCGAGCAGCCGCCCCGTGGCGGCGTCGACGGCCGCAAGCGTGGGCAGCCGCTCGCGCACCGCCCGGAGGCGGTCGAGGCCCGCGGCGCGCACGACGGCCGTGGTGATCCCGCGGCCGCGGCGCAGCCGGTAGACGGCGAGCCCCACGCCCACGGCGAGCCCCGCGGCCCCGAGCCCGACGGTGACGAGCGCGCCGCCGAGCTGCGGCACCCCGGCCCGTAGCAGCACGGCGGCGAAGACGCAGGCGAAGGTCGTGCTGGTCGCGACCTCGAGCACGCGATCGACGGCGACGCTCGCCACCGCCGGCGCCACGGCGAGCCCATCGGCGATCAGCAGCCAGGCTCGCAGCGGCTCGCCCCCGAGCTTGCCGCTTGGGATGAGCGAGGACACGCTCTGCCCCGCGGCGCGGAAGACCGCGAGCCGGCCGAGCGCCGGCCGCGCGTCGACGCCGCCGAGCAGGATGCGCCAGCGCAGCGCGTAGACGCCGAAGCCCGCCGCCAGGGCCGCCGCGAAGCCGGCGAGCCCGGTCGCCGACGGGCGCGCCGCCAGGACCGCGAGGGCCGGCCGGCCGAGACGCGCGAGCACCCACCCGAGCGCGGCCGTCCCCAGCGCGGCGTTGACGACCAGCACCACCGCCGAGCGGCGCACGGCGGCGTCAGGCTTCGGCCGGCTCGTAGCAGCCGATCGGCGTGCCCTGGGCCACGATCTCTCCCAGGATCGCCTCGATCGGCCGGTGGTCGTGCACCTCGAACTGGCTCGCCTCGAGGTCGAACCGCGCGCCGGTCGGCGTGTACGGTGCGACGCCCGGCGAGCCCGGCGTGAGCACGCCGATCACGGGCAGCAGGCGATGCTGCACCGCCGGCGGCTCGCGCGTCGAGATCACGACCTGCGCCGCCGAGACGCCGAAGGCGAGGACGGCGGCGAGCCGCGCCAGCGCGTCGTCACTCGGGCCGCGCGGCGCCGCGGTCCCGCTCGCGCGCCGCAGCCGCGGCAGGCTCACGTAGAGACGCATCCCGCGGCGGGCGAGGTGCCGGAGGTGGGCGAGCAATGCGAGCAGCTCGTAGGCGAGGTCGGGATTCAAGCCGAGGAGCACGCCGGGGTTCGCGGCCCACATGCCTGCCTCGGCCGCGCGATCGAAGTTCGTGAGCCGGCGCACGAAGTCGCTGCGCGGGTTCTCGGGCGTCGTGCCCATGAAGCGCGCGTAGGCCGCGGGATCGTACGTCTCCTGGAACGTGCACATGGTGAGCTGCGGCACGACCCGTCCGTCTGCGTCGCGAGGCACGCCCGCGAGCAGCGTCCGGTACTCCGCGGCCTCGAGCGAGCCGATGTTGACGAGCACGTGCGTGAAGCCCCGGGCGAGCGCCGCGCGCAGAGCCTCGGCGGCGCCCGCGATCATCGCCGACCGCCGGGCGCCGTGGCGGTACTCCCCGGTGAGCACGGCGACGCCCCGCAGCCCGCGGCGGTAGAGGACGTCGAGCTGCGCGGCGACCGTCGGCTGGTCGGCGGTCTCGCGCACGAGCTCGTCGTTGTCGCGCCGCATGCCGCACATGCGGCACTCGGCGTCGCATTCGTTGGTGATGTACAGGGGCGAAAAGGTCTCGAGCCGCGCCGCGCGCGCGCGCCGCGCCGCCGTCGCGATCGCCAGCAGCTCCTCGGTCGAAACCCGCGCGGAGAGGAAGAGCGCCCCCAGCGCCGCGTCGTCGAGCGGCTCCCCCCTCCACGCCCGCCGGACCAGCTCCAGGATCGTCCCGTCCTCCGCCTGCCGTGCGGCGCGCGACCGCCCGGCAGCCACCGCCTCCACGTCCAACCGGAACGGCTCCATGCGAAGCGCGCTTATATCAGCGCGTCCCGACCGGGGCCAACCGGAGCCCGCGCGCGAGCCGCCGCCGGCGGCGCGCCGTGCGCACCGCGCGTCCGAGCCAGCGCCGCCCGTCCTGCCAGGTGAGGCGGGGCCACTCGATCATCCCCTCGCCGAGCGTGAGGATGCGGCGGCCGGGCCGCCGCCAGTCGCTCAGCACCACCGGCTTGTAGACGTGCGGGCTGCGGCACAGCATCTCGACGTCGAGGAGCATGCCCGCCGCCACCGGCTCGACCTCGCTCGGCACGCCGGGAAGCCGCGACGCGAGCACGGCCGCGGGGTCGCCCCGCCCGCCGCGCGTCTCGATGCGCACGAGCAGCCGATCGGGCAGGACGACGACGAAGAACACCGCGCTGTCGACCGCGTCGGCCGCCGCCGCCGCCGCGTCGACGATCTCCGACGCATGGAGCCGCCGCCCGGCCAGCTCGATGGCGTCTTCGGCGCGCCCGAGCACGGTGACCGCCGGGCGAAGATCGCCGCAGGCGCACGGGCCCGCCGCGCGCCGCACCACGTCACCGACGTCGAGGCGCACCAGCGGGCTGCCCTCGAGCGCAAGCGTCGTCACCACCAGGCGGCCCTCGCCCCCCGGGCCCACGGCGGCGCCGGTGGCGAGGTCGAGCACCTCGCAGTGGGCGAGCCCCGTCTCGAGGTGCAGCATGCCCGCGCGGCAGGAGGTGCCGAGCAGCATGGTCTCGGTCGAGCCGTACAGCTCGATCACGCGCGCGCCCCACGTGCGCCCGAGGCGTACCTGGAGGGCGGGCGGCAGGGGGGCGCCGCCGAGAAAGAGCGTATCGACCGCGAGCCCGGCGCGCGGGTCGAGCCCGCGGGCACGCGCGATCTCGCCGAGCACCACCGGCTCGAGCGGGAGGCCGGCGAGCACCTGCGCCCCGGTACGCTCAGCCAGCTCGAGCGCGCGCGGGAAGGGCACGTCCCAGTTGATGTTGCCGGCGGGGATCGCGATCCCGCCGCCCTGCTGGGCGATCAACTGCATCAGGTGCGCAGGTGCGGCCATGAACGGGAAGCGATTGAGGATCACCCGACCCGGCGCGAAGGTCTCCGGCTGGGCCGCGCGGATCGCCGCCGCCGAGCGCTCCAGGTCGCCCGCGGTGAGCCAGGCCGAGTTCACCGCTCCGCTCGTCCCCGAGGACTCTTGGTAGTGGCAGACGCGCTCGCGCGGCGCGGCGCGCGTGCCGTCGGGGCCGGCCTCCTGGAGGTCACGGCGGGTCGTGAGCGGCAGGCGCTCGAAGTCCGCCAGCGAGCGCAAGCGCACCCCCGTGAGCCGCTCGGCGTACAGGCGGCTCGCGCGCGCGCGCGCCACCGTCGCCTCGAGCGCGGCCAGCAGCGCGTCGGGCGACGCCGTCGGGACGCCGGGCGTGGTCACGGCGCGCCAGCCTGCGTCGGCGGGCGCGCCGGAGTCAAGCTCGCGTTGACGAGCCGGCGGCGCCCCGGCCATAAGGGGCGCGCATGCACGTCCACCTGATCTCGCCGACGCACCACCTGCCCGACGGGTCGCTGCACAAGACCACGCGCTACTGGACGAGCGGGACGACGCTGCCGTACCTGAAGGCCCTCACGCCGCGGCCGCACACGGTGGACTTCACCGACGAGCTGATGCAGGACCTCGACGTCGCGCGCATCGACCGCCGCGCCGACGTGGTCGGCCTCACCGCCATGGGGCCGCAGATCCGCCGCGCCTACGAGCTGGCGGACCGCTTCCGCGCGCGCGGCAAGAAGGTGGTGCTCGGCGGCACCTGGGTGTCCCTCACCCCCGAGGCGTCGCTCGCGCACGCCGACGCGGTCGTCGTCGGCGAGGCCGAGCACGTCTGGCCCGACGTGCTCGCCGACCTGGAGGCGGGGCGCTCGCGCGGCCTCTACCGGGCGGAGCGCTGGCACGACCTCCGTAACCTGCCGGCGATCGACTGGTGGTCGCTGCCGCTGCTCAAACCCGACGCGTTCCGCTCGAGCTGGCTCTACCGCATGTACTTCTTCTGGCCGGTGCTCTTCTCGCGCGGCTGCCCCCATCCCTGCTCCTACTGCGCCGTGCAGACCTACTACGATCGCACGTACCGCACGCGCCCGGTCGACGACGTGATCGAGGACGTGCGCCAGCTGCGCAGCCTCGGCGCGCGCCGGCTCCTCTGGCTCGACGACAACCCCATCGCCCGCCCCGACGCGGCCAAGGAGCTCTTCCGGCGGCTCATCCCCTACCGCGTCGAGTGGGTGAGCCAGGCGACGATCAACATCGCCCGCGACGACGAGCTGCTCGACCTGGCCGCCCGCTCCGGCGCCCGCGTGCTCTCGATCGGCTTCGAGAGCCTGTCGGAGGAGAGCCTCGCGTCGGTCCGCAAGGGCTTCAACCGGCCGAGCCGCTTCGCCGAGGACGTCCGCAAGCTGCGCGCGCGCGGCATCCAGGTGATCGCGCTCGTCATGGTGGGGCTCGACGGCGACACCGCCGAGACCTTCGCCGCCACGCTGCGCTGGCTCGACGAGAACAAGATCAGCTTCTTGAAGCTCTTCACGCCCGCCCCCTATCCGGGCACCCCCTTCCACGCCGAGATGGCCGCCGCGGGCCGCATCGCCGACCACGACTGGGGCCACTACGACTACGGCAGCCCCACCGTGCGCCCGCTGCACATGACGAGCGAGCAGATGCTCGACGGCTTCCGGCTCGTCTACTCCGGCTTCTACTCCGTGCGCAGCATGCTGCGCCGCTTCCTCCCGCCGCCGCGCGGGCATCTCCTCGAGACGCTGGCCATGCTGGTCGCCAACGCCAAGGTGCGCCACTACCTGCGGCGCAACCCCGCCGCCTGGGGCACCATCTCGTAGTCGTCCTCGCCCGCGGCGACGGCCGCCGCCTCCCACACGTCGTCGAACATGAGCCACTGCGCGGGTACCGCGCGCACGAGGGTCTCGTAGGCGCGCACCGTCGCCCGCAGCGCGGCCTCGCTCTCCGCCGGCGTGGTCGGATCGAAGCGGGCGGCGACGCGGAACTCGTAGCGGCGAATGCCCGTGCGCAGCGCGAAGACGGGCACCACCGGGGCGCGCGCGAGCCGCGCGACCGCGAACGGCCCGAGCTGGAAGCGGGTGGGCCGGCCGCAGAACTCGACCGCGACGCCCCCGCGCAGCCGGCCCCACGGCTCGATCTGCATGCACACGATCTCGCCACGCCTGAGCGCCCGCAGGATGGGCAACCCGGCGAACAGCGAGCGATCCGAGTAGATCGCGCTCACGCCGTGGCGGGTGCGCAGCCGATGGACGAACGACCGGACCGTCGGGTTCGGCTCGTGCGCCATCACGAGATGGACCGGGCGGCCGAGCGCCGCGAGCGCACGCGCCCCCGCCTCCCAGGAGCCGAAGTGGCCGGTGGGCACCACCACACCGCGGCCCTCGGCGAGCGCCGCCTGAAAGAGCGCGTCGCCGACGACCGTGAGCGCGAGCGGGCGCGGACGCGGCCCCCACTGCTCCATGCTCTCGGTGAGCGAGCGCGCGAGCTCGGCGAAGACCCGGTAGGCGTCCCAGCGCTCGCGCCACCAGCCGCGGGGACCCCGTACCTGACGCTGGTTGCGCAGCACGATGGCGCGGTTGTGCCGAGCGATCGCGAAGATGATGGCGGCGATCACCGGCGGCGAGCCGCGCTTCCACCACTCCGGGCCGTAGACGCAGCCGAGCTCGGCGAAGCGGCGCCAGAAGCCGCCGTCGAAGCGCAGCGCGGCACGTGCCCGGCGGAGATCCATCGCGCTCGCTTAGCCGATGCGCCAGGGGGCCCACAAGTGTGTCGCCTGGGCCGCGCCGGCGTCAGCGCGGCACGGCGAGCGTGAAGCGCGCCTCGGCACGCACCTCCTCGCCGACGAGCGCGCGGCCCTGGAGCAGCGTGGCGGTCGCGAACTGGCGCACGACGCTCACCTCGACGCGCAAAAGGTCCCCGACGCGCACCGGCCCGAGGAGGCGGAAGTCGTCGATACCGGCGAGATAGCCGGCCGGCGGCAAGCGGTCCGCAAGCGCCCCGAGCAGCGCCCCGCCGCCCTGCGCCATGGCCTCGAGGACGAACGCCCCCGGCAACGTGCCGTCGGGCGCCACGCAGGGGTCGGTCGCGGTCACGAGCTTGACGAACGCGCCGCGCTGCTCCTCGATCTCGAGCACGCGGTCGATCAGGAGGAACGGGACTGCGTGCGGCAGCCGGGGCACCGGATCCCGCGGCAGCGTCATGCCGCCGCCTCGATCACGAGCGGCCGGCACGCCCCCCCGCGCGCGAGCCCGGGCACGACCGCGCACCGCACCGCCGTCCGGCGCGGCGCCTCCCGCACCACGGCGAGCCCGGCTCGCGGCCGCGGGCCGGTGCCGAGCGTCGGCGGGACCACGCCCGAGGCCACCGCGAGCGCCGCCGCCGCCACGTCGAGGGCGCCCGCGGCGCCGAAGTCGCCGGTGGCGCCGCGCACGGCGGTGACCAGCGCGGGGCGGCCCTCGAGCGCGAGCGCGAGGGCGTCGGCCTCGAGCGCGTCGCGCGGCGGGCTGCCGCTCGCCCCCGCGAAGACGACGTCGACCTCGCGCAGGAGTGGGCGCAGCCCGACCGCGACCGGTCGCGCGTCGCCCGCCCAGCCGTGCACGGGCGCGGGCACGGCGAAGCCCGGGTGCGCTCGCACGCAGGCATAGACGCGCGCCCCACGCGCGCGGGCGGCGGCGAGCGGCTCGAGGACCGCGACCGCGGCCCCTTCGCCGAGCGCCGGGCCGTCCGCCGCGGGATCGAGGGGCCGCGGCACGGTGCGGGTGAGAAGCCGGCCCTCGGCGAGCACCGCCGCGAGCGTGCGGTCGAGCTCATCGGCGCCCCCGGCGAGGCACACCGCCGCGCGCTCCGCGGCGACGAGGTCGACCCCGTGCGCGATCGCCGCCTCGCCCGACGCCTCCTGCTCGGTCACCATCGCCGTCGGCCCGGTGATCCCCAGCTCGATCGTCGCGTAGGCGAGCGGGGCGTTGAGCACGAGGTTCGGGAACACGAGGGGGTTCGCCGTCCCGCGGGCGAAGAGCCGGTCGAGGAAGCCGGCGGTCTCGCCGAGGTTGCCGAGCGCCGTGCCGAGGCAGAGCCCCGCACGGTCGCCGGAGGCGGCCTCGGGGGCGAGCCCCGCGTCGGCGAGCGCGAGGCGGCAGGCGGCCAGCGCGAGCAGCGAGGTGCGGTCGATCCGCCGCCCGAACGGCGAGCGGGCGAAGGCACGCCGCTCGAACGGCGGCACGGCGCCGTCCGCGTTCCGGCGCCCCTCGAGGAGGTTCGCCCAGAACGCCTCGACCCCGTGCCCGAGGGCGCTCAGCACGCCGAGGCCCGTGATCGCGACCGCGGGCATCAGCGGACCCCCGCGCGCGCGAGCACGAGCGTGACGTTGTGGCCGCCGAAGCCGTAGGACGAGGTCACCGCCACCTCGAGCGCCGCTCGCCGCCCGGGCGTCGTCGCCAGGTCGAGGTCGGCCCAGGCGGGGTCGGGCGCCCGCAGGTTCACCGTGGGCGGCACGATCCCGTCGGCGAGGGCGCGCACGGTGACCACCGCCTCGATCGCCCCCGCGGCCCCCAGCGTGTGCCCGAGCTGCGATTTGGTCGAGCTCACCGGCACCCACGGCAGCCGTCGGCCGAGGACCGTGCGCAACACGGCGACCTCGACCGCGTCGTTCTGCGGCGTGCCGCTGCCGTGCGCGTTCACGTAGTCGATGCGCTCGGGGGACACGCCCGCGTCGGCCAGCGCCGCGCGCAGCGCCGCGACCGCGCCCGCCCCCGCGGGGTGCGGCGCCGTCGGGTGATGGGCGTCGGTCGCGGTGCCGTGCCCGAGCACGAGCGCGTGGACGCGGGCGCCGCGCGCCCGCGCGTGCGCCGCGTCCTCGAGCACGAGCGCCGCCGCGCCCTCGCCGAGCGAGAGCCCGCGCCGGCGCCCGTCGAAGGGACGGCACGGCTCGGGATCGAGCGCCTGGAGCGCGTCGAAGCCCGCGTACGTGAGCCGGCAGAGCTGATCGGTCCCGACGGCGAGCGCCAGCGGCGTGCGCCCGGCCCGGATCGTCTCGACCGCGGCGGCGATCGCCAGCGCGCTCGACGAGCATGCGGTCGAGAACGTCGCCCGCGGCCCGAAGATGCCGAGTGCCTGGCTCACCGCCGCCGCGCTCGTGCTGAGCGCCGTGCCGAGCATGCGGCCCAGCCGAAAGCGGCGATCCTCCCCCGCGCGGCGGCGGCGATACGCCTCCTCGGTCTCGCGCATGCCGCCCGTCGTCGCGCCGACCGCGAGCGCCGCGCCCCGCCGCAGCGCCTCGTCGAGGCCCGCGTCGCGGCAGGCCTCGGCCGACGCCGCCACCGCGAAGCGGTCGGCGCGCGAGAGCCGCCGGGCGGTCGCCGGCGCAATCGTGGCGAGCGGCATCGCGATGGCCTCGGGCACCTCGGCGGCGATGCGGCACCGTCCGGCGTGCGAGAACAGCGTGAGCGGGCCGATCGCGCAGCGCCCCTCGATCAGGCCCGCCGCGAGCGTGCGCACGTCGGGACCGAGCGCCGTCACCGCTCCCAGGCCCGTGATCGCGACCTCCCGCGCACCGCTCGTCGGCATCGGCTCGCCGGACGGGCTATGTGCCCCGCTCCGCCGCGATGAACTCGACGAGCGCCGCCACCGACGCGAACGCCCGCTTGCCGATCTCCTCGTCGGGAATGGAGACCTGGAAGCGCTCCTCGACCAAGACCACCAGCTCGAGGGCGTCGATCGAATCGAGGCCGAGGCCGTCGCCGAAGATCGGCGAGTCGTCGGGGATGTCCGCGGGGGCAAGCTCGAGGCGCAGGCCCTCGGCCAGCAGCGCCTTCACCTCGGCGCGGAGCACGTCACGGTCCATACCGGGTTCCCATTAGAGCATCGTGAGGCCCCCGTCCACGTGCAGGGTCGTCCCGGTCACGTAGGAGGCGGCGGGCGAGACGAGGAACAGGACGGCTGCGGCGATCTCCTCGGGCGTGCCGGGGCGCCCGAGCGGGATGCGCGCGTCGAGCTCGGCGCGCGCGTCGGCCGACATGCCGGCGACGAGGCGCGTCTCCACGAGACCGGGCGACACCGCGTTCACCGTGACGCCGAAGCGTGCGACCTCGCGCGCGAGCGACTTCGTGAGCGCCACCAGCCCCCCCTTGGCTGCCGCGTAGCTCGACGCGCCCTCCTTGCCGAGGAAGGCGGCCGGCGACACCACGTTGACGATGCGGCCCCAGCGGCCGGCGATCATCGGCCGCAGGGCGGCCCGGCAGCAGCGGTACGCGCCGATCAGGTTCGTCTCGATCACGTCCCGCCACGCCGGCTCCGGGGCGAGCATCAGGAGCGCGTCGTGCGTGACCGCTGCGTTGTTCACGAGCACGTCGGGCGGCCCGCCGAGCGCCTCGCGCACCGTGGTGAACAGCGTCGCGACCGCGGCCGCATCCGCGACGTCGGCCTGCACCGCCGCGGCGAGGACGCCCGTACGCCGCAGCGCGGACAGTGTCTCCCCGGCGGCGCCGCCCGCCTCGCGGGAGCAGAACGCGACCGCGGCGCCTTCCTGCGCGCAGGCGAGCGCGATCGCCCGGCCGATGCCGCGCGAGCCGCCCGTCACCAGCACGCGACGCCCGGCGAGGCTCATCGCGCCCCCTCCGCGCCGCCCACCACCAGCGCGGCCACGTGGCCGCTCGCGCAGATGTCGACCACGAGGCCGACATCGCCGGACCCGAGCGCGTCGAGCGCCGCGAGCACGCCGAGCGGTCCGCCCGCGCCGAGCGTCTCGCCGAGCCTGTCCTTCGGCACGAGCGTGCGCCGGGGGCGGGAACCGAGCGCCGCGTCGAGCGCCCGCCGCTCGATCTCGGCGAGCGCCGGCGGCGCGCACGAGACGACGAGCGCCACCGCGTCCCCGGCTACGCCGGCGTCGGCAAGCGCCCGCGCCGCCGCAGCGGTGAGCCCCCGGCCCGCGTCGGCCGCCGCCAGGTCGGGCGCGAAACCGCTCGCCCAGCCGCGCACCGCGCCCCGGGCCGTCGCGCCGCGCCGCTGCGCCTCCGCGAGCGGCTCGAGCACGAGCACGGCGGCGGCCTCCGCCAGCGGCCGGCCGGGGTCGAGCCCGCCGTCACGCGCCCAGTCCGCCAGCGCCGCGCCGACCGCATCCATCCCGCCCGCGGCGATCGCCGTCGCCCCGCCCGCGGCGACCAGCTCCGCGGCGTGCCCGAGCGCGACCAGGCCCGAGGCGGCGCCGGCGCTGAGCGTCACCGTGGGCCCACCGAGCCGGCACGCGATGCCCAGCTCGCCCGCGGCCGCGTTCGAGACCGTCGCCGCGAAGAGCCGCGGGCTCGCGCCGGCGGGCCCGGCGAGCGCGAGCCGGCGCTGGTAGGCGGCGTTGGTGAGAAAGCACCCGAACGCCGTGCCGAGCACGACGCCCAGGGTGGGGCGGGGGGCGCCGTCGAAAACCGCGAGGCCGGCTGCCGCCAGCGCCGCCGCGCCGGCGGCGAGCGCGAGCTGGGTGACGCGTTCGGCGCGCGCGGCGCGTGCCCGGATCGGCGCCGGGAGGTCGCCGAGCCGCGCCTCGCCGGACCCGCCGGCCGACGTCACCGCACCGACCCCGGTGATCGCCACCGCGGCGCTCATGCCGCCCCGAGCACGACGGCCGCGTTCGCGCCCGCAAACCCCGACGACGTCGAGAGCGCGACGCCCACGCGCCGTCGGCGCGGCTCGCCGCGGACGAGGTCGAGCCCCGCGCAGGCCGGATCGACGGTCACGAGGCCGACCGTCGGCGGAATCAGGCCGGTCGCCATCGCCTCCACGCACACCACCGCTTCGAGCGCGCCCGCGGCGCCGAGGGTGTGTCCGACCGCGCCCTTGACGGAGTGCACGGGCGGCCCCGTCGCGCCGAAGACGTGCCGGAGGGCCGCCGCCTCCATCGCGTCGTTGTACGGCGTGCCCGTGCCGTGGGCCGAGACGAAGTCGACGGCCGCGGGCGTGACCCCGGCCTCGGCGAGCGCCGCCAGCATCGCGCGCGCCGCGCCGCCCCCCTCGCGGTCGGGGGCGGTCATGTGCACCGCATCCCCGGCCGCCCCCGCACCGAGGATGGCCGCCCGCGCCCGCGCGCCGCGGCGCGCCGCGTGGTCGGCGCCCTCGATCACGAGCACGGCCGCCCCCTCACCCAGCACGAGCCCGCGGCGGTCGCGGTCGAACGGCCGCGCCTCCTCGGCCGTCGCCCGCAGGCAGTTGAAGCCCGCCACGAGGAAGCGCGTCAGCAGGTCGGTGCCGCCGGCGAGCACGACGTCGGCGCGCCCCGCAGACACCCAGCCGGCGGCGAGCGCGATCGCGGCCGTGCCCGACGCGCACGCAAGCTGCGTCGTCGCCACCGGCCCGCGGCAGCCGAACGCCCGGGCGAGGCGCACGCCGGGCGCGAAGTACGGCACCTGGGCGAGCCCGGCGGGCGCGGGCGCGCCCGCCGCCGCGGCAGCGTCCCACGCCTCGAAGAGACGCATGCCACCGCAGGTGGTTCCCAGCACGACGCCGAGCCGGGTCGGATCGACGGTCCCCGGATCGAGCGCCGCCGCGGCCAGCGCCTCGCCGGCCGCCAGCACGGCGAACGCGCCGGCCCGGTCCGGGTCCTCCGTGGCGATGCCCCGGACCTCGGCGGCCGCGTGGGGCACGAGGTCGCCGGCGGAGAAGCCCGCGATCGGCGCGATCGCGCAGCGGCCGGCGACCAGCGCGTCCCAGAGCGCAGCCACGCCCGGGCCGAACGGGGACACCACCCCGCAGCCGGTGACGATGGCGGCGGACGTGCGCTCAGACAAGCGGGAGCGAGCTATGTCACGCCGGGCGCGGACGGGTCAATGCGAGCCGGCGGCGATCAGCGGGAGCCGAGCTGCTGCTCCTGCAGACCCGACGGCGCGCTCGCCGCCCCGTCGGCGGCAGCCGGCGCGCTCGACCCGGCGAACTGGATGTCGTCCTCGCCGCGCAGCATCCGCGGCGTGATCACGTACGTGCCTCCGAGCGACGGCACCCAGACGTTCTCGGCCGTCTGCAGGTCGCCGCCGGTGCACGCGAACGCGAGCCCGCCGGTGAGGCCGCCCAGGGTGGCGTAGACCACCTTCGCCGGCATGTAGACGACGTTCGAGAGCACCGCGAGCGTGCCCCAGCCGGCATCCTCCCACGACCCGGCCGAGTCGGCGCGTGCGGGCGTCGCCGCCGCGAGCACGCCCAGCAGCCCGGCGGCCGCCATCCCCATCCTCCAGCCCTTCATACGCCCTCCTCCCGAGGCCACCCGGCCCCCGCCCGCCTTCTAGCGCATCGCCGCGCCGCGCGCTACTCGGTGCGCACGACCGACTCGGCCGGGAGGAGCGCGAGGAGGTGGGCGAGCGCCCGCTCCACGTAATCGCGGTCCTTCGACTCGAGGGTCAGCTTCACCGCGTACTCCGGGTCGGCGAGCTTGGGATAGGATCCCAGGAGGAGGTGCGGGAAGGCGGCGAGCGTGGCGTTCAGGTGCTCGGCGATCGTCCCCTCGCCCTCGCGCGTGTAGATGACGCGCAGGTGATACGGTGCCGCCGCGAACCGGTCGCGGAGCGCGAGGAACTTCTGCTCGAAGAGCTCGGGGATGCCCGGGAGCACGTAGAGGTTCTCGCACTTGATGGTGGGGAACCCGAGCCGTCCGTCGACGATCAGCTCGGTGCCCTCGGGCACCTCGGCCATCTTGAGGCGCGCCGCGTTCACCTTCTCCTTGTAGAACTCCCGGATGCGGCCCTCGATCGCCGGGTGGCGCACCACCGCCCGCCCGAGCCCGCGGGCGACGCCTGCGATCGTCACGTCGTCGTGCGTCGGGCCGACGCCCCCGGAGGTGAAGACCACGTCGTAGCGCACGTGGAACTCCCGCACTGCCGCCGCGATCTCGTCGAGGTCGTCGGGGATGGTGAGGATGCGGCGCAGCTCGACGCCGAGCGCGCGCAGCTCGCGGGCGAGGAACGGCGCGTTGGTGTCGACCACCTTGCCGGAGAGGATCTCGTTCCCGACGACGATGAGCCCGGCGGTGCGCTCGGCGGCCATGCGCTAGACCGAGATCGCGTCCTTGCGGAAGTCGCTGCGCCCGATCTTGACGTTGACCACCGCGGGCTTGCCCGCGCCGAGCGCCCGCTCGAGCGCCGGGCGGAGCTGCTCGGGCCGCTCCACCCACTCGCCGTGGCCGCCGAGCGCCTCGATCATCAGGTCGTAGCGGCTGTGGGCGAGCTTGCAGGCCGGGGTGCGGTCGGGGCCGTACATCTGCTCCTGCCCGCGGAGGATCTGCATCCACGCGGCGTCGTTGCCGATCACGCCGACGATGTTGATCTTCTGGCGGATGCAGGCCTCGAACTCCATCATGTTGAGGCCGAACGCCCCGTCGCCGTACATCACGATGACGTCGCTCCCGGGCGACGCGAGCTTGGCCGCCATGGCGTAGCCCGGCCCCGCGCCGAGCGTGCCGAGCGGCCCCGCGTCGAGCCAGTGCCCGAAGCCGCGCGGGCGCAGGACGTTGGCGGCCGAGCCGACGAAGTCGCCGCCGTCGCCGATGAGAATCGTCTTGTCGCCGACGAAGCGGTCGACCTCCGCGCACACCCGCAGCGGGTTGATCGGGACGTCGTCGGCTGCGAGCTGCGGGCGCAGCGCCTCCCACTTCGCCCGCTCCTGCGCGCGCAGCTCGCCGAGCCACGCGCGCGAGAGCTCCGGCACGTAGCGCGCCGCGCGCGCACACGCCGTGAGCGCCTCCATCACGAGTCCCGTGTCCCCGATGATGCCGACGTCGCAGCCGCGGTTCTTGCCGAGCTCCCGCCCGTCGAGATCGACGTGGATGAGCTTCGCCTCGGCGTTGATGTGGCTGCTGCGGCCGTAGCCCAGGCGGAAATCGAGCGGCGTGCCGAAGATCAGCACCACGTCGGCACGCTTGAGCGCGTCCTTGCGCGTCTGGAGGAACCAGTGCGGGTCGTCGGGGTCGAGGCTGCCGCGCGCCTGGCCGTTGACGTAGACCGGGAGGTCGAAAGCGCGCACGAACTCGGGATACGCCTCGCGCCGGCGCGACCAGAAGAGCTGCGAGCCCACCAGGCACACCGGGCGCTGCGCGCCGCGCAGCAGCTCGAACGCGCGCTCGACGTACGCCGGATCGGGGCCGACCCCGGCCGCGGTGCGCGAGCGCTCGGGCACCACGACGTCGCGCTCCTCGACCTGGTCGAAGAGCAGGTCGAGCGGCATCTCGAGGAACACCGGGCCCGGGACGTTGGTGGTGGCGACCCGAAACGCGTTGGCGACGTACTCGCCGAGCCGGCGTGCGCTCGGCACCGACACGGCCCACTTCGTGATCGGCCGCATGAGGCTCACGTGATCCATGTCCTGCAGCCCGCCCATGTCCTGGAAGAGCCGCGGGGCCTGCCCGCCGATCACGATCATCGGGATGTTCGCCCGCCACGCCGTGGCGACGCCCGTGACCGCGTCGGTGAGCCCGGGGCCTGCGGTCACCACCGCCACGCCGGGCTCGCCGGTCACCCGCGCCCACCCGTCGGCCGCGTGCGCCGCCGACTGCTCGTGGCGCACGTCGATCACCCCGACGCCCTCGTCGAGGCAGCCGTCGTAGATCGACATCACGTGTCCGCCGCAGAGCGTGAACAGGTAGCGGACGCCTTCCTGCTTGAGCGCGCGCGCGACGATGCGACCACCGTGGATTGCCATGCGACCCCCTGGGATAGGCCCTCAGGCGCCGAACTCGATGTCCTTGATGTCGGGAATCTGCTCGCGCAGGTAGGCGCCGAGCCGCTTCTTGAGCCGCGCCTCGATCTGGCGCACCCGCTCGCGGCTGATGCCGTACTGGTCGCCGATCTCCTGCAGCGTCACCGGGTCCTCGTCGTGCATCAGCGCTTCCAGCCGTCGCTCGTAGATGACGAGGTCCTTCCCCTTGAGTGTGCGCTTGAACTCGTCCGCCTTGCGCCGCACGAGGCGGTGATACTCCTCGTCGGCGACGGCGTCGGCAGTCTGCGCGGGCCCCGGCAGAAAATCAAGGAGCGTCGCGTCCTCGCCGTCCTCGATGGGCGCGTTCACCGACAGGTCGCGCGCCGCCAGCCGCTGCTCCATCTCGACGACGTCCCTCTCCTTGACGCCGAGGTGCTGCGCGATGAGCTTGGGCGACGCCACGAAGCCCTCGCGCTCGAGGCGCTCGCGCTCCTTCTGCAGGTTGAAGAAGAGCTTGCGCTGCGCTTGCGTCGTGCCGACCTTGACCAGCCGCCAGTTGTTCATGATGTAGCGGATCACGTAGGCGCGGATCCACCACACCGCGTACGAGGGGAAGCGGATGCCCCGATAGGGGTCGAAGTTCTTGATCGCCTCGAGGAGCCCGACGTTCCCCTCCTGCACCAGGTCGAGCAGGTTGTGCACGGCCCGCTGGTACTCGCGGGCGATGAGGACGACCAGCCGCAGGTTGGCCGTCACCAGCCGCCAGGCCGCCTGGCGGTCGCCCTCCTCGTGCCAGCGCACCGCGAGCGTGTGCTCCTCCTCGCGGGAGAGCACCGGGATGCGGCGAATCTCCGCGAGGTAGCGTTGCAGCGAATCGGCGGGGACGAGCGCCCCGGCCGACGTCGGCCCACCCGCCGCCGAACCGGGCAGATCGCGGTCGTGCTCCTGCGCCATGGGAGGCGTCAAAAGGTGAGATGGGCGCGCGGGTCGCCGCGGTAGGCCCGCTCGAGGGCCGCGACCGCCTCACGGAGCTGCTCGCCCCCGTTGGGCGGCACCTGCACCATGAGGCGCACGTAGAGGTCGCCGGCGGCCCCGCCCTTCGGGTCGGGGACGCCCCGCCCGCGCAGCCGCAGCCGCTGGCCGCTCTGGCTGCCCTTCGGAACCTTGAGCTGCACGCGCCCGGTGGGCGTCGGCACGGTGATGCTGGCGCCGAGCATGGCCTCGCCGATCGTGATCGGCACCTCGACCGTGAGATCCCTGCCCTCGCGGCGGAGCTGCGGATGGGGCCGCACCTTGATCACGAAGTAGAGGTCGCCGGGCGGCCCGCCGCCCGCCGGTACCCCGCCTTTGCCGGCGACGCGCACGCGGGCGCCGTCGCCGACGCCGGGGGGGATCTTCACGGTGAGGCGCTCGCGCTGCTCGACGGTGCCCGTCCCGCCGCACGTCGTGCAGGCGCGCCGGCCGTGGCGCCCGCTGCCGCCGCAGGTGGCACACGGCGCAGGGCGGCGGATCGTGACCGCGGTCTGCGTGCCGCGCAGCGCGTCGAGGAACTCGACCTCGAGCGGGTGCTCGACGTCCTGCCCGCCCGCCGCGGGCGCCTCGGCGGCGCCGCCGAACATCTCGCTCAGGATGTCGGCGAAGCCGCGCTCGGACGCGCGCCGCCGCCCGCGCGGCATCTCGAACCCGAACCCGCCCTCCTCCGGCCGGAAGGAGAACCCCCGCCCGCTCTCGCTCCAGCGGCGGTACTCCCGGGCACGCACCGGGTCGAAGCCCGCCTGCAGGCCCTCGTGCCCGAACTCGTCGTAGAGCCGGCGCTTCTCGGCGTCGCTCAGCACGTCGTACGCGAACGACACCTCCTTGAACCGCTCCTCGGCCTGCCGGTTCCCGGGGTTCACGTCCGGGTGGTACTGGCGTGCGAGCTTCCGGTAGGCCTTGCGGATGTCGTCGGCGGTCGCCGTCCGCGCCACTCCGAGCACGGCGTAGAGGTCCTTCTGCTTCGCCATCGCCCGGCCCGGTCAGCGCCGCGTCACTGCGGGTAGTGCAGTCGCACCTTGGCGGCCGCCACCTCGCGGAGCGCGGTCACGATCTCTTTGTTCTCCGACTCGACCAGCGGACGGGCGCCCTTGAGGAGCTGCTTCGCCCGCCGTGCGGCGAGCAGCACCAGCTCGAAGCGGTTGTCGACGTTCTCGAGGCAGTCCTCGACGGTGATCCGTGCCATGATGCGGATTTTCTAACGGAAAACACCGCGCAAGGGAATCCTGGCGACCGGCCTCGGCTTGACAGTCGCAGGAGCGCCCGATACGAGCGACCGGCGCATGGGCAAGCTCGCGCGGCTTCTCCGCATCGGCGACGGCCGACGCGATCTCGTCGCCGATCTCGGCGAGGCGTACCGGGCGGAGGCCGAGCAGGCGATCCACCTCCGCCAGCAGGCCGAGCGCGCGCGCTACCCGCAGGTCGCGGCGACGCTGCGCCAGCTCGCCGAGGCCGAGGACCGCCACGCCGCCTGGCTGCGCGAGCGCATCGTGGCGCTCGGCGGCGACATCCCGCCGCTCGCGCCGCCGCCGCTGCCCGGCCGCAACCAGTGGGAGCGGGCGGTGGCCGGGCTGCGCGTCGCGCAGCAGAAGCGCAAGCGGCTCGTCGACCAGATCGCGCACTGGGACCCCGAGCAGCCCGAGGCGGTGGAGCTGCTGCGTCGCATCGAGCAGGAGGACCAGGGCCAGCTCCCCGTGCTCGAGCACGTGGTCATGCGCAGCGACCCGCAGGCGATCGACTGAGGGGCTTGACGAGGAGCAGGAACACCTCGCGGTTCCCCTTCGGCCCCGGGAGCACCGACTCGGCCTCGGCCTGCGCCGCGAGGCCCGCGGCGGCGGCCGCCGCGCGCACCTTCTCGACGGCCGCGGCGCGCAGCGCGGGATCGCGCACCACGCCGCCCTTGCCGACCTCGCCGCGGCCGACCTCGAACTGGGGCTTCACCAGCGCCACGACGGGCGCCCCCGGCGCGAGCACCCCCGCGACCGCGGGCAGCACGAGCGCGAGCGAGATGAACGCCACGTCGATGGTCGCCAGGTCCGGCGTCTCGGGCAGGTCCGCGGCCGCCAGCCGGCGCGCGTTCACGCGCTCGAGGACCGTGACCCGCGCATCCTGCCGCAGCGCCCAGGCGAGCTGCCCGTAGCCCACGTCGACCGCAAGCACGCGGCGCGCCCCGCGGCGCAGCAGGCAGTCGGTGAACCCGCCCGTCGACGCCCCCACGTCGAGCGCGACGCGCCCCGCGACGTCGAGCGCGAAGGCGTCGAGCGCGCCCGCGAGCTTCTCGCCGCCGCGGCTCACGTACGGCGACGCCGCCCCGCGCAGCCGCAGCCGCGCCTCGGCGGGGACCGCGGCACCGGGCTTGGTGACCGGCCGATCGTCGACCAGCACGCTGCCGGCGAGGATCAGCCGCTGCGCCCGCTCGCGGCTCGGCGCGAGGCCGCGCTCGACCAGGAGCCGGTCGAGCCGGACGTCATCCACCGTGGGCCCCGCCGGCGGGCTCGAGCGCCCGCGCGACCACCCACGTCACCAGCGCGCGCAGCGGCTCCGCCCGGGCACCCAGCGGACGCAGGGCCGCGAGCGCGGCGTCGCGCTCGCGGCGGGCGTGCCGCCGCGCGCCCGCGAGGCCGAGCAGCGCTGGATACGTCGCCTTGCCGAGCGCACGGTCGGTGCGGCCGTCGCCCGCCGTGGCCTCGTCCGCGTCGAGGACGTCGTCGGCGATCTGAAAGGCGAGGCCCAGGTGCCCGGCATAGGCGGTGAGCCGGCGGAGCACGCCGGGCGGCGCGCCCGCCACGAGCGCACCCGTGCGCGCCGCCGCGACGAGGAGCGCGCCGGTCTTGCGGCGATGGATCGCGCGCACGCGGCGCAGCGTCGTCCGCGCGCCGGTGGCGGCGAGGTCGAGGGCCTGGCCGCCCACCATCCCGCTCTCCCCGGCAGCCGCGGCCACCTGGGCGATCGCCACCAGCGCCCGCTCCGCCGGCACGCCGCGCGCCCGGGCCATCACCGCGAATGCCTCGGTGAGCAGCGCGTCGCCGACGAGGACCGCCGTCCCCTCGCCGTAGACCCGGTGCGACGTCGGCCGCCCCCGCCGCACGTCGTCGTCGTCCATCGCCGGCAGGTCGTCGTGGACGAGCGAATACGTGTGGATCATCTCGATCGCGCAGGCGAACGGCAGCACGAGGCGCGGCGGCGCGCCGGCGACCTCCCCGGCGGCGAGGGCGAGGATCGGCCGCACGCGCTTGCCGCCGGCGAGCAGGCTGTAGCGCACCGCGCCGCGCAGGCGCTCGCGGCCCGCGGGCACGAGGCGGCGCAGCGCCCGCTCGACCAACGCCCGGCGGCGCGCGAGGTAGCGCGCGAGGTCCAGGCGCTATTCCTCGCCGTCGGCGAGCGGCTGCACGACGAGCTTGCCCGCCTCCGAGCGCAGCAGCACCTCGACCCGCTGCTCGATGTCGGCCAGCCGCTCGCCGAGCACCTTCACCAGCGCCATGCCGCGCTCGAAGGCCGCGAGCGACTCCTCGAGGGGCAGCTCGCCCTGCTCGAGCCGGCGCACGAGCGCCTCCAGCTCGGCCAGCGCCTCCTCGAACCGTGCCGGGGCGGTCGTCTCAGCCATCGTCGCACTCCGTCGCCTCGATGCGCGCGCGCGCCCGCCCGCGCGCGAAGGTCACCGCGACGGCCTCGCCCGCTGCGAGCGCGGCCGCGTCGCGCACCACCGGGCCGGCGGCGTCCCCGCGCCGCACGATCGCGTACCCGCGCGCGAGGCAGGCGAGCGGCGAGAGCGCCGCGAGCGTCGCCTCCCGCGCGGCGAGCACCCCGCGCGCCTGCGCGACGCGCCGCGCGAGTGCCCGCTCGAGGCGGCCGCGCGCGTCGGCGACGCGCGCGGCCGCGACGCCGAGGCGCGCCACCGGCCCGCCGCGCACGAGCCGCGCCTGCAGCGTCGCGACCTCGCGGCGGTCCCAGTCGACCCGGCGCCCGAGCGCGGCGCGGGCGCGCGCCCCGAGCTCGTCGACCCGCTGCGCCAGGTCGCGCACGCGGCGGCGGGGATCCCCGAGGCCGCGCTCGAGCCGCACGAGCCGCTCGCGCGCGACCGCGGTCCGTCGGCCGAGCCCCGCGCGCAGCGCGGCGACGTCGCGCGCGAGCCGCGCAGCCACCTCGCGCCGGTCGGGCACCACGAGGGCCGCCGCCGCCGTCGGCGTCGGCGCGCGCGCGTCGGCGACGAAGTCGGCGATCGTGAAGTCGACCTCGTGGCCGACGGCCGAGACCACCGGGAGGCGTGAGGTCGCGATGGCCCGCGCCACCACCTCCTCGTTGAACGCCCACAGGTCCTCCAGCGAGCCGCCGCCGCGGCCGACGATCAGGACCTCCACGTCCGGCACGTGGTTGAGGTCCCCGATCGCCGCGGCGATCTCGGCAGCGGCGCCGTCGCCCTGGACGCGCACGGGGCGCACGATCACGCGTGCCGCGGGCCAGCGCCGGCGCAGCACCGTGCGCAGGTCGTGCACCGCCGCGCCGCGGAGCGCGGTGACGATGCCCACCGCCGCCGGAAAGCGCGGCAGCGGCCGCTTGCGCTCGAGCGCGAAGAGCCCCTCGGCGGCGAGCCGGGCCTTGAGCTGCTCGAACGCGAGGCGCAGCGCCCCCTGCCCGCGCGGCTCCATGGCGTCGACGTAGAGCTGGAGCGCCCCGCGGGCGGGATAGAGGCCCGGACGTGCCGCGACCAGCACCTCGAGCCCGTCCGCCGGCCGGAACGGGAGGAGCAGAGCTGCGCTGCGGAACATGACGGCGGCGAGCTGGCTCTCGTCGTCCTTCAGCGTGAAGTAGAGGTGGCCCGAGGCCGCTCGGCGCACGTTCGACAGCTCGCCCCCCACCCAGACGGCGGCCGGGAACTGCGCGTCGAGAGCGGCCCGCAGCCGCTGCGCGAGCTGCGTCACCGTCAGGACGCGCGGCGCGGGTCCGGGCAGCGGCACGCCGGCCGTCACCCGTCGCTGCGGGCGACGAAGGGCTTGAACACCTGCCAGCTCTTGAGCAGCTCGAGCGCGTGGTCGAGCTGCGGGTCGGCGCCGAGCTCGCCCTCCTTGACGTTGGCCGGGTCGATCTCGGGCTTGTCCCCTCCGGGCGCCGCGGCGCCGGGCGTCTTGGCGTCGGGCTCGGCGCCGTCGCCGTCGTCGGGCGCGGCCGCGCGCTCGGGCGTCGGGTGCGCCAGGTGGTGCGGCAGGTCGGCCTCACGCACGCCGAGCCCCGACTTGTCGTTCTTCGCGATCTGGCCGGTCTGGTCCATGATGATGTCGGGCACGATGCCCGTGGCCTGGATCGAGCGGCCGCTCGGCGTGTAGTAGCGCGCCGTCGTGAGCCGCAGCGCCGAGCTGTCGTCGAGCGGCAGGATGGTCTGCACCGAGCCCTTGCCGAAGGTCTGCGTACCGAGCACCAGGGCCCGCTTGTGGTCCTGGAGCGCGCCGGCCACGATCTCCGACGCGCTCGCACTGCCGCCGTTCACCAGCACGACCATCGGGAAGTCCGACCACGTGCCGGCCTTGTGCGCGAAGTACTTCTGCTTCTGGTTCTCGAGCCGTCCGTCGGTGTAGACGATCAGGCCCGAGTCGAGGAAGAGGTCGGAGACCCGCACCGCCTGGGTGAGCAGCCCGCCGGGGTTGTTGCGCAGGTCGAGCACGATGCCCTGGAGCCCGCCGGCTTCCTTGTCGAGCTGCTTGAGCGCCCGCTCGAGGTCGTCGTCCGTGCGCTCCTGGAACTGGGTCACGCGCACGTAGCCGTAGCCCTTCTCGAGCATCTTCGCCTTGACGCTCTGGATCTTGATGATCTCGCGCGTGAGGGTCACGTCGAAGAGGTCGGGCCGTCCCTCGCGGCGCAGCGTGAGCGTCACCTTGGTGTCGCGCGGCCCGCGCATCTTCTTCACCGCCTCGACCAGCCCCATGTCCTTGGTGAGCTCGCCGTCGATCTTCACGATCTGGTCGCCGGACTTGATGCCGGCCCGGTAGGCCGGCGTGTCTTCGATCGGGGAGACGACCGTGAGCATGTTGTTGCGGTTCGTGATCTCGATGCCGAGGCCGCCGAAGCTGCCCTTGGTGTCGACCTGCAGCTCCTTGTAGAGGTCGGGCGTCAGGTAGGCGCTGTGCGGATCGAGCGCGGCGAGCATGCCGTTGATGGCCCCCTCGATCAGCTTCTTCGTGGGCACGTCGTCGACGTAGTTCTTCTGGATGATCGACATGACGTTGGTGAGCGTCTCGAGGCCCTCGTAGGACTCCTTGGTCGGCGAGGCGCCGACCCGCTCCACGCCACGCCCCCAGGAGAAGAGGAGCGCCAGCAACGCCGCCGACGCGGCCGCCGTCACCCACCCGGTGCGCCGTTTGCCACTCATCAATGATGTCCTCGCTTCGCCACTATACGGGCGCCTGCGACCAGTGAAAAACCGCCTCAGCGTAATCCGCCGCCGACGGCCGGGCAAGGCCGCCGCTGCCCCTCATCGCGCGCTCTCGGGCCCGGTCGCGTCGAGCAGCGCCTCGATCGACGCGACCGACTCGGGCGACGCCCAGTCACGCGGCCCGATCACCCGCTCGACGACGCGCCCCGCCCGATCGATGACGAAGCTCTCCGGGTATCCCCACACCCCGTAGCGGTCCCCGACCTGATGCTCGGGATCGACGAGCACCGGAAAGGTGAGCTGCAGTTGCTCGACGAACGGCCGCACGACCCGCGGCCCGTCCTCGTCCTGGCTCACGGCGAGGAGCTGGAAGTCCCGATCGTGGAGACGCTGATAGAGCCGTTCCATCGACGGCATCTCCTCGCGGCACGGCGGACACCACGTGGTCCAGACGTTGAGCAGCACCACCTTGCCGCGCAGCGCCGAAAGCCGCACGGCCTGCCCGGCGAGGTTCGGCAGCACGAAGTCGGCGGCGAGCGCGGGCGCGTGGCGGCGCAGGCCGAAGAGCCCCGCTCCCGCGGCGAGGCCGAGCACCGCGACGCCGGCGGCGACCCTCAGGCCGCGGCGGTCCGCCATGCGCGCTGCGCGAGCAGCCCCGTGCCCCCGGCGAGCACGAGGGCCAAGCTGGTGAGCTGGGCCGAGGTGAGCCCGAGGGCCACCACCGGGTTGATGCGCACGAACTCCACCAGGAAGCGTGCCGTGCCGCTCAGCACCAGGTACCACGCGAAGATGGTGCCGTCGGGCGCCGGGCGGTGGCGCAGACGCCAGAGCAAGGCGAAGATCGCGAAGTACGCGATCGACTCGTAGATCGGGGCCGGGTGCACGCGAACGCCGGGGGGCTCGTTCCAGCCGACCACCGCGTACGGGTACGCCATGCCCCAGGGCAGCGTCGTCGCGCGTCCCCAGTCGCCGTCGCCGGCGAGCTGGCAGCCCCAGCGGCCGATCGCCTGACCGAGGACGATGCCCGGGGCGGCGCAGTCCGCGCCCATCAGCCAGGGCATGCCGTGACGGCGGAAGAAGAGCGTCATGGCGACCGCCCCACCCGCGAGCCCTCCGTAGAACACGAAGCCGCCGGCGGCGAAGAGCACGTGCAGCGGGTCGCGCACGAAGTCGGGCCACGCCTCGAGGATCATCCACAGCCGTGCCCCGATCACGCCGCCCACGGCCGCCCACACGAGCGCCGAGGAGGCGAGCTCGCGCTGATACCCCTTGCGCTCGAACTCGACGCCCGTGGCCCAGCCCGCGGCGAGAAACCCGAGCGCCAGCATGATGCCGAAGATGTGGATCGGGATCGGACCGATGTGAAGGACGTCGGGCACCATGCGCGGAGCACCGTGATCTTAGCGGAGGGAACGCGGGCGCGCCACTCGCACGCCCGTCGGCTTCGTGCTTTAAGGCCGCCGTGCGAGCCGTCGTGCAGCGGGTGTCGGAGGCGCGCGTCACGGTGGACGGTCGGATCGTCGGCGCGATCGGGCGCGGCCTGTGCGCGCTCGTCGGCGTCGCCACGACGGACACGGAAGCCGACGCCGACGCGCTCGCCCGGCGGGTCACGGGCCTGCGCGTCTTCGAGGACGACGCCGGCCGCCTCGCGCGCTCGCTCGCCGACGTGGGCGGCGGGCTGCTCGTCGTCTCGCAGCACACGCTCTACGCCGACTGCCGGCACGGGCGGCGGCCGTCGTTCACCCGCGCCGCGCCGGCCCCGCGCGCACGCGTGCTCTACGAACGCTTCGTCGCCGCGGCGCGCGCCGCGGCGAGCCCGGTCGAGACCGGCGTCTTCCAGACCCACATGGCCCTCGCGCTGGTCAACGACGGCCCCGTGACGCTCGTGCTCGAAGCGCCGGCGTGATGGCGCGCGCGGGCTTCACCGCGATCGCCTCCGGTCAGATCGTGTTCGGAAAGGACGGCCGCTGGTACTGCGACGGCGAACCGATCACGAATCCGGCCATCTGCCGGCTCTACAGCCGCAGCCTCCAGGTCGATTCCGAGGGGCGCGCCCGCCTCGAGCTGGGCGAGGACCGCGCGCGGGTCGTGCTCGAGGACACGCCCTGGGTGGTGACCGGCGTCGAGGGAGCGCCGGAAACCGGCTTTGCGGTCGCGCTCAACGACGGCAGCCGCGAACTGCTCGACGCGACGACACTCACCGTCGGCGCGGGCCACGTGCTCTACTGCCGCGTGAAGGGCGGCCGGCATCGCGCGCGCTTCCTCCGCCCCGCCTACTACGCGCTCATGCGCCACGTCGAGACCGACGCGGCGGGGCGGGCGGTGCTTCCCGTCCGGGGTCGTCGCGTGCCGATCGGCGGGCCGGGAGCGTGAGGCGGCCGTGCATGTCGTGCTCGTCGCCCCGGAGATCCCGCAGAACACGGGCTCCATCGGTCGGCTCTGCGTCGCCACCCGGACCACGCTGCACCTCGTCGATCCGCTCGGCTTCCTCCTCGAGGACCGCCACCTGCGCCGTGCAGGCCTCGACTACTGGCCGCACGTGGATCTCGTGCGCCACGCCGACTGGGAGGCCTTCGCGCAGCGCGCGCCGGGGCGCATCCTCTGCTTCGCCGCGCGCAGCCCGTCGCCCTACACGTCCGTCGCCTATCGCCCCGACGACTGCCTGGTCTTCGGCGGCGAGAGCCGCGGCCTGCCGTCGGCGATCCGCGAGCGCTACGCGGACGCCTGCTACGGCATCCCGATCCGGAGCCCGCACGTGCGCAGCCTGAACCTCGCCACGGCCGTCGCCATCGTCCTCTACGAGGCCCTGCGCCAGGTGGAAGGCGCGTGAGATCCGCGCCCCGGCTCGCGCTCCTCGTGCTCGTCGCGGCGTGCGCCGCGCTGCCGCGCCCGCGGGCGTCGTCGTATCACCCGTCCGACGCCGACCTCGGCGTGACGCGCATCGTGCACGGCTCGCTGATCGTCGAGATGTCCGGCACGCGGGTGCTGATCGATCCCTGGTTCCACTCGGGCCTCGTCACCCGCCAGCGCGAGCCGCTCGGGCTCGTGCCCGCCGGCCTGCCGACGCTGGCCGCGGTGCTGCTCACCCACGCGCACCCCGACCACTTCGACCCCGAGGCGCTGCGCGCCCTCGCCCTCACCGTCCCACGCGTGATCGCGCCGCCGGCGCTGCACGCACGCCTGGCGCCGCTCGGGTTCCGGCAGGTCGACGACCTCGAGTGGTGGAATCACGTCGCGGTCGACGGGATGACCGTGACCGCGGTGCCGGCCCGCCACGCCGTGCGCGAGAACGGCTACGTGCTCGTGACCCCGCGCGCATCCGCCTACGTCGCCGGGGACACGCGCTGGTTTCCGCAGCTCGTCGACGTCGCCACCGCGTTTCCCGCGCTCGACGCCGCCATGCTCCCCGTGGGCGGACTGCGCCTGCTCGGCTTCCGGCGCGAGATGGGCCCCGACGAGGCCGCCCGCGCCGCCGCGCTCCTCGGCGCGCACCACCTGGTCCCGATCGCCTACGGCGCGACGACGCCGTTTCCCTGGTGGTGGTACGCGCGCAACCCGACGACGCGTTTCGTGGCCGCCTGCAAGGCCCAGGGCATCGGCGAGGAGCGCATCGTCGTCCTCCAGCCGGGCGAGAGCTGGCACCTGTACAAGTGAGCGGGCGGCCGGGCCGGCGTCCCCTAGAATTCGACGACGACGTCCGACCCGTCGTCGATGCGCACCGTGTCGACGAAGCGCACGTGCCGCTCGCGCAGCGACATCAGGAGCGAGCTGGTGCGCAGGCCGCCGCCGAAGAAGCGCACGCCGCGCATGAACGCCCCGTCGGTCACGCCGGTAGCGACGAACATGATGTCCGGCCCCGGCGCGAGCTGCGTCTCCGTGTACACGCGACGAAGGTCCGTGATCCCCATCCGGCGCATGCGCTCCTCCTGCCCCGGCTTCGCCGGCACGAGCCGCGCCCGCATGCCACCGTTGAGACAGCGCAGCGCCGCCGCCGCCAGCACGCCCTCGGGCGCCCCGCCGATGCCCATCACCGCGTGCACGTTGGTCCCGCGCACCGCCGCCGAGATCCCCGCCGACAGGTCCCCGTCGCCGATCAGCTTGATGCGCGCGCCGGCCGTGCGGATATCGGCGATCAGCTTCTCGTGCCGCGGCCGGTCGAGCACGATCACGACCAGGTCCTCGACGTCGCGGTTCATCGAGCGCGCGATGGCCCTCAGGTTGGTCTCGACCGGGGCGTCGATGTCGATGTGGTCGCGGGCCGCCGGGCCGACGATGATCTTGTCCATGTAGCAGTCGGGGGCGTTGAGCAGCCCGCCGCGGTTCGACGCGGCGAGGACCGCGATGGCCCCGTTGGCCCCCGTGGCGCAGAGGTTCGTGCCCTCGAGCGGGTCGACGGCGATGTCGACCTCGAGATCGGCCTCGCCGCCGCGGCCGACCTTCTCGCCGACGTAGAGCATCGGCGCCTCGTCGCGCTCGCCCTCGCCGATCACCACGGTGCCGCGCATCGGCAGCGCGTCCATGGCCTTGCGCATCGACTCGGTGGCGACGTGGTCGGAGTGCCGGCGGTCGCCCTGCCCCATCGTACGCGCGCAGGCGATCGCGGCATCCTCGGCCACGCGCAGGAAGGCACGCGAGAGGATCTCGAAACGCTCGTCCACGGGCGGCGTCACTGGACCTTCCCCGCGTAGATGTCCATGACCGTGCGCAGGAAGTCGAGGGCCTCCGCGCGCGGCCGCTGGAAGGAGTTGCGGCCGATGATCGAGCCGAAGCCGCCGCCGTCGCGGATGGCCCGCACTTCGTCGAGGACCGCCGCCGTGTCCTTCGCCTCGCCGCCCGAGAAGATCACGATGCGCCGGCCGTTGAACGCGCTCTGCACGACGTGACGCACGCGCTCGGCGAGCGTGCCGATCGGGATACGCTCCTTCTCGTAGACCTTCTTCGCGGCCGCCTGCTCGACGTGCGCGGTCGGCGGCTTCACCTTGACCACGTGCGCCCCGAGCTGGCAGGCGATCTGCGCCGCGTAGGCCACGACGTCGATGGCGGTCTCACCCTCCTTCGAGATGCCCGAGCCCCGCGGATAGGACCACACGACCACGGCGAGCCCCTTGCGCTTGGCCTCCTCGGCGAGCGCGCGGATCTGCCCGTACATCTCGTTGCGCGCCGCGGAGGCGGGGTAGATCGTGAAGCCGATCGCCGCGCAGCCGAGCCGCAGCGCGTCGTCGACGCTCCCCGTGACCGCCGGGCAGGGATCGCCGCCGGCGGTGAGCGAGTCGGAGTTGTTGAGCTTCAAGATGAGCGGCACCTCGCCGGCGAACTCGGCCGCCCCCGCCTCGAGGAAGCCGAGCGGCGCCGCATAGGCGTTGCAGCCCGCCGCCAGCGCCAGGTCGAAGTGGTAGCGCGGATCGTAGCCGCCCGGGTTGGGCGCGAAGGAGCGCGCCGGCCCGTGCTCGAATCCCTGGTCGACGGGCAGGATCACCAGGCGCCCGGTCCCGCCGAGCCGCCCGTGGTTCAGCAGGCGCGCCAGGTTGGTCAGCGTGCCCGGGTTGTCGCTCCGGTACCAGCCGAGAATCTCGCGGACGCGTTCCTTCATGGCTTCAAGTCTCCCCCCTGCACGGGCGTCTGCGGACCAGCAAGCCCGATGCCACGTGGCTCGCCGACCGGCCGCCGGAGCTTCCTAGCGCCGGTCGCGCGCCGCTGCAATCCCGCCGCACGCCCGCCACCTCAGGCCGGGCGCCGGCCGCAGCCCCCGCCGCCGCAGCCCGGCCGGCCGCACCCCTCGCCGTAGACGGCGTAGCCGAGGCTCTCCAGAGCCCCCTCGGCAACCCAACGGAGCGCCGCAGGATCGAGCTCGGCGTCGCAGTGCACGCAGCGGCGGCGCTCGGTCCCGTCGTCGTCGACCACGAGGTGCACGAGCACGTCGCGCGCGCAGCGCGCGCACGCGCCGACCGGGAAGCCCTCAGGCGCCCGGCCGTCCATCGTCGTGCTCCGCGGCCGCGAGGCCGAGCGCCGCCAGCTCGGCCAGCATCCGCCTCCGATGCGTCGCTCCCCAGTAGAGCTTGCCGCAGCGCGGGCAGCGCAGGAACCGCTCCTGGGTCGTCCACACGTACGCCGGGACCCGCTCCCGCACAACGTCCCGAGCGGCCTCCTCGAGCGCGCGGTTGCAGTCGAGGCAGCGGCTGAGCGGCGCGGTGCGGCCGAGCGGCACCGCGGCGGCGACCTGCCGGAGCTGCTCGCGGAAGTGGTCGCTGGTGACGAAGAGGTGCGGCGGGAGCTCGCGCTCGCGCAGGAGCCGCGTGTCGCGCGTGAGAAGCCAGCGTCCCTCGCGCCGCGCCACTCGTGCCAGCGCGCGGCCGCGAAGCTGCGGCTGGTAGACCACGTCGTGCCCGAGAATGCGTAGCCAGCGGGCGAGGCGCCCGAGCATGACGTCGACCGCGAAGCGCACCCCGGGCGAGCCTGCGGGCGCGTCGGACATCGCCGTCAGTCTAACGCGGCGGGATGGTTTTGCAATGCAGCGAGCGCCGCGAACGGCTCGCGATGGCCCCGCGCCGCCTCGACGAGGCGCCGGATGGCTTCCGGAAGGTCGGCGTCGGCGGGGGCGAGCGCGTCGAAGCGGTCGAGGTCCGTCGCGTAGAGCAGCTCGCCCAGCAGCCTCGCGTTGTTGGGCGGCACCAGCTCCTCGCGCCGGCCGAGGCGGCGGGCGACGAGCGCGTCGGCCGCCGCCCCCGCGAGCCACGCGCGCGCGCGCTCGCGCGCGGCGCGCGGGAGGGTCCGCGCGTAGAGCCGGCGGAGCTGGCCGGCGAGGCGACCGAGCACGCGCGCCCGGGCCCGCGCCGCCGCCCAGCGCGCGCGCGCCCGCTCGCAGGCGGCCGGGTCGGGCGTGGGGCCCGTGCAGAAGAACGCCGCCGCGCCGCGCCCTCCGACGAAGGTCGCCGCGGACTCGTCGAAAGCCGCGGCGCCCGGAACGTAGAGCGTCGCGTGGAACAGCTCGTGGATCACCGTGTCGGCGAGCACCACCGGCGGCTCGGCGGCGGTGGGCGAGAGGAGCGGGTCCGCGAACCAGCCGAGCGTGCTGAACGCGAGCGCGCGCCGGACCTCGACGTCGAGGTCCCGGCCTGCGAGCGCCGCCCCGGCCGCCTCGGCCGCCGCCGGGGCGAAGAACCCCCGATACGGAACGCGGCCGACGATCGGATACCACCAGGTGACCGCCTCGAGCCGGTCGCGCCGCGCGGCCGAGAGCACCCAGACGGTGGCGTCGCCCCCGACCTCGGCGAAGCTCGCGAAGCTCCCGTCGACGCGGAGCCCGAGCCGGTCGCGCGCGAATGCGCGCACGGCGAGCACCAGCTCGAGGCGCGCGCGCAGCGTCGGGTCGAGGTCGGGCTGCCCGAGCAGCGCGGGGATCGGCCGCCGCCGCCAGAGGATGCGTGCCTCCGACCAACCGAGACGCGCGAGGTACGTCGGGGTGGCGCAGCCCGCGCCGAGCCCGAGCGCGAGCGCGGCCGCGAGCAGCGCGCGTCTCATCCCTCGCCGGCCGCGCGCGCCGTCGCGCGCGCGGCGGGGGCGTACTGCATGCGGTAGAGGCGCGCGTAGATGCCGCCGCGGGCGAGCAGCTCGCGATGGGTGCCCTGCTCGCGCAGCTCGCCCTTGTGCACCACGAGGATCCGGTCCGCTCCCTCGATGGTCGACAGCCGGTGCGCGATCACCAGCGCGGTGCGCCCCGCGAGCAGCTTCGTGAGCGCGTCCTGGACCAGCCATTCGGTCTCCGGATCGACGCTCGAGGTGGCCTCGTCCAAGACCAGGATCGCCGGGTCGTGCGCCAGCGCGCGGGCGAAGGCGAGCAGCTGGCGCTGCCCCCCGGAGAGGTTCGAGCCGCGCTCGCGCACCTGCGCCTCGTAGCCGCCGAGCCGGCGGATGAAGCCGTCCGCGTTCACGTGGCGCGCGGCTGCCGCCACCGCCGCGGGTGGGATGTCGGTCCGCCCGAGGTGGATGTTGTCGGCGACCGGCCCGCTGAACAGGAACACGTCCTGGAGCACGACCGCGATGCGGCGCCTGAGCGCCACCGGATCCCACTCGCGCACGTCGACGCCGTCGACGAGGATGCGCCCGCGCTGCACGTCGTAGAGCCGGCCGAGGAGCTTGACGAGCGTGGTCTTTCCCGAGCCGGTGGCGCCGACGATCGCCACCCGCTCGCCCGGCGCGATCCGGAAGGAGACGTCGCGCAGCACCCACTCCGCGTCGCGATAGGCGAACCACACCCCCTCGAAGGCGATCGCGCCCCGCACCGCATCCGGGACGCGTGGCCGCGCGGGCACCGGCGCCGCGGGCACGTCGAGCAGTGCGAAGATGCGCTCGGCCGCGGTCATCGACGACTGCACGACCGCGTACTTGGCGCTGAAGTCGCGGATCGGGACGAAAAACTGCTGGATGTACTGGATGAAGGCGACCACCGTGCCGATCTCGACCAGCCCGCGGGCGCGGAGCCGCCCGCCCTGCCAGAGCATGAGCGCAATCGAGACCGTGCTCACCGATTCGACGAGCGAGAACAGCGTCGCCTCGAGCTTGTTCGAGAGGTGGTTCGCGTCACGGTGATCGGCGTTGAGCCGCCGGAACTCGACGAACGCCGCGTCCTCGCGGGCCGACAGCGCGATCACCTTGATGCCCGAGATCGCCTCCTGGAGATAGCCGTTGATGCGCGCCACGCGCTCGCGGATCTCCCGGTAGGTGCGCCGTGCGGCGCGGCGGAAGTAGTCGACGCCCACCGCCATCGCCGGCAGCAGCGCGAGGCTCACGAGCGCGAGCCGCCAGTTGATCCACAGCATGAACCCGACGATCCCGGCGAGCTTGAGGCCGTCGAGCACGATGGTCATGGCGCCGGCGGCGAACATCTCGTTGAGCACGTCGACGTCGGTGGTGACCCGCGACACGAGCTTGCCCACCGGCGTCGTGTCGAAGAAGCGCATCGGCAGGCGCTGGAGGTGCGCGAACAGCGCGCCGCGAAGATCGCCGAGGCTGCGCTGCGCCACGACCATCGTGAGGTACTGCTGCCCGTAGGACGACACGAGCTCGCCCACGATCGCCGCCGCGAAGACGAGCCCGAGCCCGCGGAGCCCGCCCGCGTCGCCGCGGCGGATGTAGCGATCGATGCCGACCTTCAGCAGGTAGGGCTGCACGAGCGCGAATGTCTGGTTGATCGGCGAGAGGAGCAGCGCCGTCCAGAACACGCCGCGGTAGGGGCGCACGTAGGCCCACAGCCGGCGGACGAGGCGGCCGTCGTAGGCCCTGACCGGCTCCTCGCTCAGATCGCCTCCAGCTCGACCTCGAGGGCCTGCTCGCGGAAGAGCTCGGCGTAGGTCCCGCCCCGGGCGAGCAGCGTCTCGTGGTCGCCCACCTCGACCACGCGCCCCTCGTCGAGCACCACGATGAGATCGGCCTCCTTGACCGTGGTGATCCGATGGGCGACCAGCACCGTGGTCCGCTCGCGGAAGAAGCCCCGGAGCCGCTCGAGGATCTCCCGCTCGGTCGCGGCGTCGACGCTCGAGAGCGCGTCGTCGAGGAGAAGGACGCGCGGCGCGGCCGCGAGCACCCGGGCCAGCGTGGCGCGCTGCTTCTGTCCGCCCGAGAGCGTCACGCCGCGCTCGCCGACGAGCGTCTCGAGGCCGGCGGGCATGTCCGCCAAGTCGCTCGCGAGCCCCGCCATGCCCACCGCCCACTCCACCCGGCCCGCCGCCCGGCCGTCGGCGCCGCCGTCGAGGGCGAAAGCGACGTTCTCGCGGAGCGAGCGCGAGAAGAGGAACGGCTCCTGGGGCACGAGGCCGACGTGGCGGCGCAGCCACCCGAGCGGCAGCGTGCGCACGTCGTGCCCGTCGAGGAGCACGCGTCCCGCTTCGGCGTCGAACAGCCGCGGCACCAGCTCGACGAGCGCGCTCTTACCCGCCCCCGTGCGCCCGACGATGGCGACCGTGCTGCCGGCGGCGATCGTGAGATCGACGCCCGCGAGCACGGGCGACCCGCCCGCCAGGCCCGGGTAGCGGAAGTCCACGCCGCGGAAAGCGACCTCGCCGCGCAACGGCATGATCCCCGTCGCCCCCGGCGGGCTCGTGATCGCCGGCTCGACCGCGAACAGCTCGTCGAGCCGCCCGAGCGCCGCGCGCCCGCGCTGGAGCACCGAGAGCATCCACCCCAGCGCCATCGTGGGCCACGAGAGCAGGTGCAGGTAGCCGATGAAGGCCACGAGGTCGCCGATCGACAGCCGTCCCGCGACCACCTGCCGGCCGCCGTACCAGAGCACGACGAGCGCCCCCACGCCGCCCACGACGTTCATCACCGGGCCGATGAAGCCGCGCACCCGCGCGAGCCGCAGGCTCTGCTCCTGGAAGCGCGCGTTCACCCGGCCGAACGCGGCGATCTCCTGCTCCTCGGCGGCGTAGGACTTCACCACGTGCATGCCCGAGAGGTTCTCCTGCACGCGGGTCGAGAGGTCGGCGAGCCCCTCCTGCACGCGCACGCTGCGCTCCATGAGCAGCGCGCTGGTGCGCTTCACGACGCCGAGCGCGACCGGGTAGATCGCGAGCGCCGCCAGCGTCAGACGGGCGTCGATCGAGAGCATGATCGCGAGCCCGTAGACGTAGTAGACGGGCGTGTTGATGAAGTTGAGGATTCCGGGCCCGAGGAGCATCCGCACCGCGCTCACGTCGTTCACGAGGCGCGACATCAGGTCGCCCGTCTGCCGCTGCTGGTAGAAGGCGAGCGGGAGCCGCTCGAGGTGGGCGAAGAGATCGTTGCGCAGGTCGTACTCGATGTCGCGCCCGACGTTGAAGATGACGAAGCGCGAGAACGTGCGCACGACGCCCTGGACGGCGGCGATGCCGGCGATCAGCCCGAGCGTCCGCAGCAGCGCCGCCATGCCCGCGCCCGCCGTGATCTGGTCGACCGCGCGCTTGTAGAGCCACGGCACCGCCATCGTGAGGGTGGTGGCGCCGATCAGGCAGAGGATCCCGCCGAGATAGCGCGCGCGGTAGTGGGCGAGGTAGCCCCACAGGCGGGACATCGCGCGGACTCTAACGGCCCGCGGCGAGCCGACGCAACGGCGGCGCCTATCCCGCCACGCGGGCGACCGCCAGCAGCGACATCCCGATCGGCGGGCGCAGCCGTTGCTCGAGCCGCAGCAGCGGCACGAGGCGGTCGTTGATCCGGGCCTGTATCCCGGGAACCGTGCGCCGGCGCAGCAGGCGCGCGTTGAGGAACCACCCGGGCACGCCCAGGAGGTTGAACGCGCGGACGTGCTCGACGGCCAGGCCCGCCGCCTCGAGCTTCGCCACCAGCTCGCGGCGGCCGTAGCGGCGGTGGTGGCCGATCGCCCGGTCGATCGAGCCGTACAGCGCACGCAGCGCGGGTACGACGAGCACGAGCCGGCCGCCGGGCGCGAGCACCGCCCGCATCGCCCGCAGCGCCGCGGCGTCGTCGGCGATGTGCTCGAGGACGTTCGCGCACACCACGGTGTCGAAGCTCGCGGGACGGATGCCGTCCTCGGCCAGGTGCGCGAGGTCGAGCCGGCGGACGGCGACGTTGGGCTGGGAGGCGAAGGTGCGCGTCAGGAACTGGAGGTACTGGGGATCGAGATCCGTGGCGGTCACGTGCTCGCGGGTGGCGAGATGACGGGTCATGGCGCCCGTGCCCGACCCGACCTCGAGGACGCGGCGGCCGACGTAGGGCCGCATGAGCTCCCAGAGGAACGCCGTGTAGCGCCGCAGGACGTCGATCCGGCGCAGCGTGTGGTAGCCCTCGTCCTCACGCCCGATGTCGGGCACGGCCGTGAAGCGCAGGATCGTCCACACGGCCACGAGCGCGTCGCGCCAGCCGATCTTCTTCCCCTCGGCGTACCCGCGGCCGTGGTACGAGATCGGGACCTCGTAGACCCGGCAGCGCAGGTGCGCGACCTTCGCCGTGAGCTCGGGCTCGAGGCCGAAACGGTTCGAGCGGATGGGGAGCCCGCGGAGCACGTCGGCCCGGAAGACCTTGTAGCAGGTCTCCATGTCCGTGAGGTTCAGGTTCGTGCACACGTTCGAGAGCAGCGTGAGGAGGCGGTTGGCCACCGTGTGCCAGAACATCAGCACGCGGCGCGGGCTGCCGGCGAAGCGCGAGCCGAACACGACGTCGGCGTGGCCGTCGGCGATGGGGCCGATCAGGCGCGGATACTCCGCCGGGTCGTACTCGAGATCGCCGTCCTGAATGAGCACGATGTCCCCGGTCACGTGCCCGAGCGCGGTCCGCACCGCCGCGCCCTTACCCTGGTTGCGGTCGTGGAAGGCCAGCACGAGCCGGTTCTCGGGCGTGTCGGGCACCGTGCGGCGGACCTCCTCAAGCGCCGCGCGGGTCCCGTCCGTGGAGCAGTCGTCGACGACGATGATCTCCTTCGCGATGGGCACCGCCATCACCCGCGCGAGCAGCGTGCGCACGGTGGCAACCTCGTTGTAGACCGGCACCAGGACGGAGAGGCGCATCGGCCAGGCATTGTCGCAGGGCCACCTTAGGCCCTCAACCCCCCCGGCTCGGGCCTGGCAATCTTGCTTGAGCCGGTCGTGGTCGGACCCGAGGATCGGGCTCGGCTTGACAAGCGCCGTACGCCGTCGATAAGCACGCCTCATGAGAATCCGGCCGCTGTTGCCCTGTCTCGTCGCGCTCGGCCTGCTGGCCGGCTGCGTGACCGTCGATGCCACGCTCAAGGCCGACGGCTCGGGCACGATCGAGTACACCTACACGCCGGACGCAGACGCGACCGCCGCTTCCGAGAAGGCGCGCTTCGCGTCACCGCATCTGACCATCGAAAGCCTGACCCTCAAGGACAAGACGGCGGTGCTCAAGGGCAAGTTCGACGATGTCACGAAGCTCGACACCGCGGAAGGCTTCAAGCTCGCCACCATCACCCGCACGCGCAAGGACGACGACGAGGTGCTCGACGTCACGCTCGCGAACCCCAAGCCGGTGCCCGAAGGGAAGGTGCCGACGCTTCCCGACATGGTGTTCTCTGTCACGCTGCCCGGCAAGGTGATCAACGCGACGCCGACGGCGAAGATCGACGGCACCCACGTGACCTGGACCATCAAGGCGGCGGACTACATTCGCGCGCCCAAAACCGAGCTCTCGGCGCGGTACGCGGCGAGCGACGCGAAGAAGGGCGCCGCCAGCTAGCGCCCGCCCGCGCCCCCTCCCTCGGTTCGCAGCCGGCCCCGGCGCCCATGAGCTTCAAGCAGTATCTCCGCAGCGAGATCACCAAGGGCCTGGACGAGACCTACACGGAGGAGCACTGGGCGAAGGAGGCCCCGGGCAAGGCGTACTTCGACGTCCACCTCTCCACGATCGAGAAGCACGAAATGGCCGCGTCGCTCTTCCGGGAGTTCCTGGGGCGCGGCGGCATGCGGGTGCTCGAATCGGGGTGCGGCACCGGACGCTGGATGGCCTTCTTCGAGAAGCTCGGCAACCGCGCGTTCGGAATCGACGACAGCCCCGGGCCGCTGCGCGTGGCGCGCGAGCACGATCCCGCCATGAACCTCGTGCGCGCCAACGTGCTCCACAAGCCCTTTCGCGACGGCGTCTTCGACGCGGTCTTCTCGTCCTACGTCGCCGAGCACTTCGAGGAGGGGCCGGAGGCGCTCTTTCGCGAGATCCACCGCGTGCTCAAGCCCGGAGGGCTCTTCTTCGTGGTGGTTCCCTACAACAACACCTTCCGCCGCCTCGTGGTGAACCCCACGCTGCGCGCCTTCTACCTGCTGTGGAAGCTGCGCGGGAAGGGGCTCGGCTTCACCGAGTTCCGCTACACGCGGGCCGAGGTCGACGGCTTCCTCGCGCGCACGGGCTTCGAGGTGCTGCGCGTCGAGCCCGACGACTTCTTCCTCCCCTGGTCGAAGGGCCTTTTCGTCGATCTCTGCGACGTGGGCTCCTTCGTCCACTTCGAGCACAAGCCGCCGTACGAATTCGGGCGCGTCGGCACGGCCGTCGTCCGCGCCATCCAGAGCGTCGGGCTCTGGCACTCGTGCGAGGGCGTCTTCTACGTGACCCGCGCGCGCAAGTAGGGACCTGCCTCGCACGACGTGCCGACTTCTCTAGCCGCCGGCGGCCAAGCACGGCAGCGCCACGGGGCGACCGGGACCGATTGTCGACTGCCCGGGCACGCGGTCGGGCCGCGGCCATTCGCCGGATGCGAGCTTCGCACGAACGATGGGCAGGATGGCCTCGAAGGCGAGCCACCCGTGAACCCGCGTCCCCTCTGCGTTGAGGTGCACGCTGTCGAAGAAGAGTGCCGATTCCATGGGAAACGCGCGAGCAACGTCCAGGAAGGGCAACTGGTGCGCCTCCGCGTAGCGTTCGAGGACACGGTTGTGAAGATCGATCGCCCGGCGAATATCCGCGTACCGATACGGCCAGCAGCCCTCGTTGAGCGCGCGATAGATCGGCACCTCACGCAGCGGATCGAGCTGCAGCCCGGGAGCCACGAGCCAGACGTACGAGCTGACGGCCAGCTCTCCGCCTTCCGCTGCGACCGCCGTACGGATCGAGTCCAGGTCTCCGAGGATGACGGGTAGCTGAATCGGAAGATCGGGGCGCGTGATGTCGGGCGCACGCTCGTCGAGGTCCTCCGGCCAACCCAGGGACGCGGGCGGCTTCGCCGGCTCCCGGCCACCGTTGACCGCGGCAATGCGTGCCGCCACCCCGAGCCGCCGCGCAAGCGCGGAGTAGTCGCGCGTCGCGCTCACCACGGAGTTCACGAGCGCGATCACCCGGGACGAGGGAGGCAGTGGTGGCGCGGGCCTCGGCCGGCCCAGCGTGCAGAGCGATTGATTGCCGCCCTCGTAGTAGACGATCAGATCAGGCTCGGCGGGAAGCACCTCCTGGCGCACGATGGCGGCGATCGCGGTCGAGGTGATGCCCTCGCGGCCCGCGTTGATGCCGTCGAAGTGTACCGGGACACCTGCGCGCTGCGCCCAACGGTTGAGCCAGTACACCACGAATTCGGGATAGGAGAAGGGGATGTTCCACAGGCCGACCGTCGTCGACGCCCCGACGAAGGCGATTCGCACCGTTCCCGGCGGCTTGTCGAAGGGAATATCCGGCCCTCGCCAGCCGTATCGGTTCGTGACGAGGCCGCCAGGCAGCGTCCGACTCGGTGGGTACCGAAACACCGGCTGGTCGCTCGGCTCGGGTGGGTCGAAGACGAGCAGCGGCGGGGGGTACTTGCGAAACGGGCTGCTCGGCCTGCACCCATTTTCCTCGACGAAGCGCCTATTCCACAGGTACAGCAGATCGAACGGGGGAATACCGACGCGTGGTGCGAGCTGTACTCGCGCCGCCAACACCGGATCAACGGGACCGCGATTCGGCAATGCGGGCGGTGACTCGCTGAACCACGCGGGGTCGACGTCAGGCGGCGGTGCCGGGAGCGCGGGGAGCTCCAGACGCCGCGCAGACGACGCCGCGAAGAGCGGCTCCGGGGGGAGACGCAGTGCCAACAAGGGCAATCCCGCCAGCAAGCGAGCTGCCTCCTCGCACAGCGCGAACGCCATCAGAATCGCCCCTGTCGAGAGCGCGAGAATCTTACACATGCTGGCCGCCCGAGTACCCACCGGTCGAGTCTCCACACCTCAACGGCTTCTTCGCGCACGTCGCCGCACCGTCTGCAGACCAATCGCCAGCGCGAGGACCGTGAGTCCCGAGACAGCCGCCCCGATCCGAACAGACATCGGCGTGTAGCGAAAATCCACCACCGACTCCCCCGCGGGCACCTGGACGGCCCGGAAGAGGTAGTCCGCGCGGAGGATGTCCGCCGCCACACCGTTCACCGTCGCCCGCCAGCCCGGGTAGTACTGGTCGGCCAGAAAGAGGAAGGCGGCCGCACCGGCCGTCACGCGCAAGCGCAGGTGCTCGGGCCGATCGATCAGGAACCGCACCTCTCCTTCCCCGCGGGCTGAAAGCGTGCCCAGGTAAGCCGAAGCCGGCGGCGCCTCGACCAGCGCGGTGCGGCGGAGATCGTCCTTCCCGAATGCCAGCCGCGAAAGCAGGGCTTCGGGTGGCTGAACGACGACCAAGCTGGACACGACGAACGCCCGCGGCAGTGCCGTCGTGTTCTCATACACCCTCACGCCGTCCTCCGTAGCGATCGGCGCGACGGGCAGACCCGCGAGCCCCGGCGTCCGCTCTGGAGGCAACGCCGCGAGCACGTAGCGAGCCCCAGTGAGATCGAGGAGCCTGCGGTTCAAGCCGGACGACGCGTAGGACTCGGGATAGTAGAAGCTGTTGAGATCGGTAAAGGGCCGCCCGCGCCGCATGAGCACGAAATACTCCGCGTAGCGCCGCGTGGGCTGAGGCTCATAATCGTGAATCGTCGGAATGCCGACGAGCTGAGGCGCCTTGAGCACCAACGCGTAGTTGTCGTGGTCCGGGACAACGTACACGCGATCCTGGGCGGTCATGTGCCGGCGTACCCGCGCGAGGAGTCCGACGTGCGTTCGCAGCACCTCGGCGTCCGGAAGAAGATGGCGAAAAGGAATCCTTCGAGACAGGACGAGCTCGAACACGAGTGTGGCGGCGATGGCCGCACCCGCGAGAGCACGCCCGCGCGGGAACACGCTCATTACCCAGGCCACCGCGACACCGCCGACCATCCACCATTCCCGAGCCACGAGCCCCGTCCCGCGAAGCCAGCAGAAAAGACCAACCCCGATCGCCAGCGCCGGGAGCGAACAGGCGAACCGGCGCGGCCCAGTTCGGTGGCCCGCAACGGCGTCGGTACCGAGCCCAGCCAGCACCGCGATGCAAAGGCTCGTGATCCACGTGAATCGAGCCGGCTCACGAAAGAGGCGGGCCATGGGAAGACGCGCGTAGAGCGGGAACAGGCCGCCATTCGGCCCGAACGCGAGAGCCAAATAGAGCACCCCCGCTCCCACATAGAAGAGCGCGACCCGATGCCGTCGCGGCCGACACACGCTCGCACACGCCAACACGAGCGGAATCAGCGTGATGGGGTTGACGATCTCCGCACCCCAGATGAGCTGGAATCGAAGTCTGCCGAAGTCCAAAAACCCCATTGGGTTCAGCTCTGCGACCGTGAGCGAAGCGTTGCGTACGGAGAGCGCAGCCGACTCGATCCCGGGGATCAGTGTGCCTGCAGCGAGCAGCGGGCCCAGCACGAGGCCGAACACCGCCGTCCGCACGACCGCCCCCGGCCGAGCAACCTCCCCAGTGACGAGCGCCCACGCCACGCGCAGCGTCACGAGCTGGTAGGTGAAGAGCACGACTTGCGGGAATCCCGGCAGCAGCGCCAGAGCGCAACAGACGCCGAGCCCCACGCCATAGCGCGCCCGCGGACGCCGGAGGATGCGTTCGCAGAAGCACATCGCCGCCGGCAACCAGACATACGGGCCGCTCATCTGCGGCCCCCACGTGCTCAGGTCGACCGTGCCATTGCCGAACTCGAAGACCAGCGCCCCGGCAAGGGCGCCCGCCGTGCCGAGCCCCAGCACGCGACCGAGCGCGTATGCCCCAATCCCGGCGACGACGAAGTTGAACACCATGACGCCGAGCAATGCCTTCTGTGGGGGCAGCCACAGGAAGAGCAGGTTCGCCGGGTACAGCGCCCCCGTCGAGCTGATCCCGAGGAACGGCTGGCCGCAGTTGGCGTAGGCGTTCCACAAGAACCCCCGCGCGCCGTGCGTGAGGCTTCGAACGGCATAGAGCATGTTCGGCACGTAGTACTGGTAGATATCGAAGGACCGCACACCCGGCCCGTGCGCGGCCTGCTCCAAGACACGAACGTACCAGATTGCCGCGGCCGAGAGGCCCGCGCAGCAGAGACACGCCGTCTTCCAGCCGCCGCAGCGAGGCACGGTCATTCCCTCTCCGGGCGTTTCTCGACGACGATCACACACCGGGTCGCCGTTACGGCCGGCGCCACCGAGATCAACCGGTCGACCGCCTCGGCGAGCGGGACGAGGCGCGCAGGGAGAACGCCGACGGGCTGGAACCCCGCGCTCAGCACCCACGCGAGGCCCGCGAAGGGCTTGCGGACCACGACGCGCAGGGGCAAACCCGCGCGCTCGAGTTCTCCGTCCGCCCCGAAGTAGAGATACGGTAGGGCGGCGTTCCCGAGCATGGGGTCCTTGTTCGCGCCCGCCCATGGGTGGTGCGGGTCGACGTTCAGGTCGCACTCCTCGTGGTGAAGCCACCGAAAGAGGAACCGGCCTGCCATGCCCATCCACGGCTCGAGCATGACGAGCCGGCCGTTCGGGCGGAGAACGCGGCTCGCCTCCCGCAGAAACGCCTCGGGGCGCGGCAGATGATGAAAGACGTCGAGCATGACCAGGCTTCCCACTGCGGCGTCTCGCAATGGGAGCGCCGCCGCGTCACCGATCACGTCGGCGAACGGATTCGGCGCGACGTCGGTCGCCACGATCTCAGGATAGCTCTCCTTCAGAAAGCCCGGACCGCAGCCCACCTCCACGACCGGCGCCCCCGGCAGGCAGGCCGCGCGGAGGGCCGCGAAGAAGCGGCCATAGACCGTGCGCAGGCTCGGCTTGTGCTCCCACACCCGCCGGTGTGCGAGGATCCAGTCGGCTGCCGGCGCGCGGCTGCGCATCATCCGGCGGAGCGACCGGTCGCCGCCCCTGGGCGCGTGCGCTCTCCGATCTGTCTGGCCGGGACGCCCGCGACGATCGCATACGGCGCCGTGTCGTGCGTCACGACGGCCCCCGCCCCGATCACGGTCCCGGTCGCAACGTGCACTCCAGGCAGCACCACGGCGTTCGCACCGATCCACACGTCGTTGCCGATGACAACCGGGGCATGGCGGTGCCCTTGATGGACGATGGGAAGCGTGGGGTCATCCCACCGGTGTGTCGAGCTCAGCACCACCGCGTTCTGGCCGACCAAGACGTCGTCGCCGATGGTGAGACCGCCTCGGCCGTACAGATACGCCCCCGCGTTCACGTGCAGATTACGCCCGGCACGTATGCCGTACGTATGAGACAAACGCGCTCCCCCATAGATGAAGCAGAACCCACCGAGATGGCTGAACAAGGCCCGATAGAACACGTACCGCACCACGAACCCCAGGAGGCCCGGCACTGGCCGGAGCAGTGTGCCCACCCACTCCTCGAGCCAGATTACGACCAGTTGCCACGCCGAAAAGCTCCCAGCGAAGCGGCGAACGAGAAGACCAAAGGATGCAGGCCGCTTCTGTTCCACTCAGGCCATCCGAAGCTTTCGGAACGCCACCCAGCACATACGCAGCATGATGCTCGCGTTCTGCAGCCGCTTGGTCATCTTGCTCGTCCCCGCAATTCGCTCGACGTAATGAATGGGTAATTCGACGATCTTGAGGTTGTGCTTCGCCGCACCGAAGATCCAGTCGTAGTCACCCCACCGGTCGACATCCCCGAACTCGGCGCGCGCAGCCAGGATCTTCGCGTAGTCACGCCGCAGGATCGCCTTGGTGCCGCACAGCGTATCCGTGATCCGTTGCCCGAGAATGAAGGTGAACAACATCGCGAACAGCTTGTTGCCGACGATGTTGGCCGTGCGCATTGCCCGACCGGAGAGCGGATAGACGAGCCGTGTGCCGTTGACGAATTCCCCCTTGTTCTCCGTGATCGCCGCGAAGAACGCGGGTAGATCCTCCGGCATCACCGCCATGTCCGCATCCAGGATCATGAGGACGTCGCCCCGCGCCTGCTCGAGGCCGGCGCGGACAGCAGCTCCCTTGCCCTGCCCTGGGCCGGTGACGAGGCGGATCTGCCGGTCGCGATGCATGGCGCACGCGGCGCGAATCCGCTCGGCGGTCGCGTCGGTGCTCCCGTCGTCGACGAAGACGATCTCGGTAAACGCCCCCATGAGGGGTACGCGCGGCGGGATCGCAGGGACGTTGTCCTCCTCGTTCTTGCACGGCACCACGACCGTGCAAGAAAACGCCGACGATGGCGCAGACAACGGCATCTCCGGTCGCGCCACCAGGAAGCGGACGAAGCCGAGTCGATGCAGCAGCGGGAGATTGCCCAGGACACGGTTCGCCAGCGCGGCGATTCCGGGAACGTACTTCGGGCACGGCAGGCGCGCCCCGACCTTCACGACCTCGAACCCCGCGAGGTGCAGAAACCCGCGCAGGTCATCGAGCGACAGCCAGTTCTGAGTCGGATTGTCGAGCTTGAGGCCGAGGCGTGCCGCGGGAGCGATCAGCGGCTCCCAGAGGTGGTTGTAGTAGACGACGACGAGGCGCGTATCGGGACGGACGAGCGGCCTCAGCCGCTTGAAGGCGGCCAGCACGTCGGCCAGCTCGCCGACGACGTTCACCATCAGGACCGCATCGAAGCCGCCCACGCCGTCTCGGACCTCGTATCCGGGCAGCGCGAGCGCCTCGGCCGCCTGCGAGGAAAGCTCGAGCTCCGGATGCTTGCGGCGGGCGATGTCCAGCATGGCCGGGCTCAGGTCCACGCCCACGCCGTGCGCCGGCTCGACGGCGGCCAGCAGATCGCCGTTTCCGCAGCCCACGTCGAGCACGCGCTGCGCCGGCGCAATCAGGGACCGGACCAGGCAGGCAAGCGCGTGGTAGTAATAGCGGTTGCGCGCAATCCAGCGCTCGCGCTCGAAGCCCAGGCGGTCGTAGAAGCTTCGCACACGCTGCTGCATCTCGGTCAGCAGCGCGCCGTGCGGCGTGACGGAATTCGGCCCGTCGACGCGGGCGGTGGGCGACAGCTCCACGGATATGGACGCTCGCGGCCGTGCTTCGACGGGCGTCCCTAACATACGAGGCGACCCTTGCGGAAGGGGAACGTCCCGCGCCGCGGCATGCCGCCCCCCCGTCAGCCCAACCCGAGCAGCGTCCGCACGAACCACGGGAAGCGGTCGATGTTCCCAAGGGAAAAGGCCAGCAGCCCGGGCGTGAAAAGCCCCAGGGTGAGCGTTCCGGCGCCCTTGGCCACCCGCACGAGCACATTCACCGGCGCCGAATAGGTACCCGCCGGCCAGCGCCGGCGGACGGTGGAGTGGAGGGCGACGCCGAGGAAGTTGAGTAGGCCCCAGCAGACGATGGGCAGCAGCCAGAACGGGGTCCAGTCGCTGGGATGCAGGAACGGGATACCCATGCAGTGCCAGACGACGCTCGCCGCGAAGGCGGCCAGGATGTTGAGCACGCGCCGGCGCCGATTGCCGCCGAGCGGGATATAGACGTAGCGCACGAGCCAGTTGGTCATCGTGCCGCGCCACGCGTGCCAGAATTGCGAAGGACTCTGCGCGGTGAAGATGCCGCTGAAGTTCGGGTGCAGCCGGAACCCGAGGAAGAGGGCGCCACCCTCGACCCCGGACCACACGCCCGTGGCGAAGAGCGCTCCGCGCAGGAACACCAGCACCAGGCTCCGCCACACCTCCCAGGTGCCGCTGCTCGCGAACATGGTCGTCTCCGTGGTGCTGATCTGGAGCCCGAGCCACATCAGCAGCGAGCCCTTCACGACCTTCGCCACGCCGAGCCGGTACGCGTAGTTCCCTCCGTTCCGCAGGTTCCGCTCGAGGAACTCGGGATAGACCTCGACGGCGCCGAGACAGCTCGGGTGGAAGAGCACGTAGCAGAGGTAGTTGCCGAGAGTTGCCGGCGCGCCGCGCGCCGCCTCGACGACGAAGCTGATGTGGCGGAAGAGCACGAAGGAGAAAAGGCCCCAGCCCTCGAGCGCCACCTGCCCATGGTGCAGCCGCAGACGCCAGAACACCGCAAGAACCGTGAGCAGCACGAGGCCCTGGACGGCGACCCGCACTCCGGGGCGGCTCGTCGGCCGGCAGCGGGCGGCGGCGAAGCCCGCGAGCCCGCCCAGGAGGGTCACGCCGAAGGGGATGCTCCCGACGTACTGGGGAACGAGCACCAGGCCGAGCCCCGCCAGCACCCAGGTGCGTACCGCGAGCGGGGCTCGCCGGAGCACGCAGCCTGCGAGCAGGCAGAACACCAGGTAGTCCCAGCGGACGAGGAGCGCCAGCAGCTCCGGGCTCGGGTGGCGCAGGAGCCACCCGAGCAGAGCCACGGCGGCCAGCGCCGCGGCCGCGTGCAGCGCCTCGACGATCATACGCGCAGCGGGGCTCCGTCCGTCGCCCTGGCTGGCCCGGTGAAGGGCCCGCACCGCCAGCGCCACCGTGGCGAGCACACCCGCCAGCTCGACCAGCGGCAGCACGGTCGAGAGCCAGTTCACCACGGCGTCGGGCACGCCGCAGCGGCCGAGCACCTGCCCCAGCAGCATGTTGAACGCCACGCCCCGGCGGAGCAGAAAGTCGCTCTGAATCGCCTCCATGGCTTACTCGATGTAGCCGAGCGCCCGCAGCCGGGCCCGCTCCTCTTCGCTCAGGCCCCGGCGCTCAGCGGTCCCCGCGCGGGCGGCGAGCGCAGCCACCTCGGCGCGAAGGTCGTGCTGCAGGATCTCCGACTCGATCGCGAGGTCGAGGGGATCGGGGTGCTCCTCACGCGGATCGCGCGCCAGATCATAGATGACGGGCGGGAACGCCCGCCGCAGGTTCGGCGGGCGCGCCAGCAGCTTGAACGGCCCGCGCACGAGCGCCGCGGCGTGCTGCCGCCAGTCCGTCCCCTCCTGCCATGGGGGCAGCTCCGCGAGCACGTCGCGCTCGATCCCGAAGCCGTAAAAGGCGGGCCGCAGGGACCGTCCTTCGAAGCGCGGCTCCGCCGGCAGCCCGGCGAGGTCGAGGAGCGTCGGCGCGAGATCGATCAGCGAAACATTCTCGCGCACGCGGCGCCCCGCGGGGATGCCGGGACCGATGAAGAGCAACGGGACGTGGAGCACGGTCTGGTAGAGCGTGACCCCGTGGGCCAGGAACCCGTGCTCCCGAAACTCCTCACCGTGGTCGGCGGTCACCACCACGATCGCGCTGCGCAGGACACCGCGCGCATCGAGGTCGTCGAAGAGCGCGCGCAGCTCGGCGTCGGCGGCCGCGACCTCCGCATCGTACAACGACGCGAGCAGCGCCACCTCATCCGCCGACAGCGCGCCCCAGTCGAGGCCGAGCAGCTTGTGATTGGCCGCCGCGGCGCTTACGCCCGACCGTTCCGGGAGCGCGAACCGCTCCCGGAACGGCGGGGGCGGCTCGTAAGGCGCATGCGGCTCCATGAATTGGAGATAGAGCAAGAGAGGTGCCCCCACCCTCCGTGCCCCGCCATCGAGCCACTCGACGCACGCGCGCCGCAGCCCCGGACCGCGGAGCTTGAACGTCTCCGGAAACGTGCGCCACGTGGCGAAGCCCTGGGCGTAGCCGTTCGCGGCGGCGAGCTGGAAGTTCGCCGAGAAGCCGGCGGCCTCCCACCCCGACGCCGTCAGCCGTTCGGCGAACGTCACCTCGTCGTCGCCGAGCTTCGAATCGAAGTTGCTGACGTGGTGCTGCGAGGGATAGCGCGACGTGAGCAGCGAGGCGACCGACGGGTTGGTCCAGGCGCTCGGCGCGAAGGCGTGCTCGAAGACCGCACCCCGGGCGGCGAGGCCGTCGAGGAACGGGGTCAGGTTCCGGGAGCTGCCGTAGGTCCCGAGCCGGTCGGCGCGCAGCGTGTCGACCACGATCACGACGATGTTCGGCCGAGCCGGCGCGGGGCTGCTGCAGCCGACGGCGCCTTCGAGCGCGACGACGACCAGCGCCAGCCGGAGCACGGCGCTCACCCGAGCAACCATCCCAGGTGGCTCGGTCGATAGTGGAACACCACGCGATGCGCTCCGGGCGTGAGCGCCACTGCCCGAAAGAGGTAGTTCGCCCGATATATCCGTACCGATGCCCCGTCGACCGTCGCCTCCCACCCGGGGTACCACTGGTCGGTGAGCACCAGCAGCGCGGGGCGACCGACCGCCGCGTCGATGGTCACCTCCTCGGGCGCGTAGCCGACGATGCGCACGGCCCCTTCCGCGGGGCCCTCCACCGCACCCTCCAGGCCCCCCGGCGGCTCCTCCTCGAGCACGACCGCGGTGCGCGCAGCGAAGTCGGGAGCGGCGAGCCGCCCGAGCACGGCACGGGGGTCGTTGAGCACCTCGGCGCGCGTCACCACGTAGGCGTGGGGAAGGGCATCGGGATTGCGATAGACGCGGACCCCGTCGGCAATGCGGGCGAGCGGTAGCAGCGATCCCCAGTCCGGCGCACTGCCGTCGTCGACGACGAGGCCGACGCTCATCAGGTCGAGGAAGCGGAGGCCCGTCACGCCGGGCGGCACCACCAGCTCGCCTTGCGGCACCGCCGCGGACGCTCCGTGCGGCGCACCGACGAAGGCCGCCCAGCGCGCGAAGCGCTCGCTGTAGAGGTTCTCGCGATCGGCGACCGTGAGCAGGCCGTACATCATCCCCGCCTTGGGGGGAATTCTTGGAATCGGCAGGGGACGCTCCGCGACGGGCATCGCCGAGGCCAGGTAGACGCGCGAGGTCCCCTCGCTCTCCCGCAGATAGCGCACGAGGTCCGCGGGCATCGTGTAGAGGTCGGGGCTGCTCGAAGGCAGCGGCACGACGTTGGCGAAGGCCACGAACAGCTCGAGGTAGACCGCCGCGGGCAGTGCGAGGAGCAGCGGCACGGGCAGCCCGCGGGCGGCGAGCCGGTCGACCCCGCAGCCGGCGAGCACGGCCAGCGCGAAGGAGGTGAGGAAGAAGAAGCGCGCCGGGAGCCGGAACCAGCTCCCCGTCGGCAGCCGAAAGTAGAGCGGGTAGAGCGGCGTGGCGCTGCCGAGGCCGAGGAGAAAGGCGAGCACGGCCAGCGCGACGAAGAACCCGGCGACCCGCCGCCGACCCGGGTCGAACGCTCCCCAGAGCGCGAGCGCGAGCCCGACGAGGCCGATGCCGACCGAGCGCGGGAACGGGACCCGCCACGCCGGCACGGCGAGGTCGCGCAGGAAGAGCCGCAGGGGGACCCGGGTCACCTGATGCAGCGGGTCCGCCTGAGCAAGGGAGAGCTCGCCGAAGCTGCGTGGGCTGAGCGTGGCCAGCTCCCGGGCGGGCAGGAGCTGGACGGCGGCGAGCACCCCGGCGACCGCCGCCGCGCCGGCGAGCGCACTCGTGGCGCGGAGCGCCTCGCCCGGCGCCCGGCGGCCCCACGTCGCCACGATCCACCATCCCCAGTACCCGCCCGCGACGTAGGCGGAGAACAGGCTGAACAGCGGATAGCCGCCGAGGTACTGACAGGCGAGCACGACGCCCAGGGCGACCGACAGGCGACGGCGCCCCTCGAGCACGAGGTGCGTGAGCGCGAGCACGAGCGGGATCCAGACCGCGCCGTAGAGGTGATGCGGCACGTAGACGAGGAACGTCGTCGACCCCGCCAGCGCGAAGGCCGTGGCCGCGGTCGCCGCCCCGACGCGCGAGAGGCCGAGCACGACGACGAGCAGGTACGTGAAGAGCCAGCCGAGAACGAGATGCCCGATCGCGGTCCACTTCATCGCCGCGGCCGTCGGCAGCACGAGGTAGAGGGTGTTCAGCGGATACAGGAGCAGGTGCTGGCCGAGGGCGAAGAAGGGCGTCCCGCAGAGCTGGTAGGGGTCCCAGAGCGGGAAGTGCCCGCCGCGGAGCTGCTCGAACGCATAGTGGAAGGTCGGGTAGTAGTAGGCGAACAGGTCGTAGTTGAGCAGGTTGAGAGCGCGTGCCGCGCGCGGCGGCTCCATGCGCAGCGCCCACCACGCCAGGATCGCCGCGGCCGCGAATGGAACCACGACCGCCCGTCGCCACCACGGCGGAGACGGCGACTCCGCGCCCTCGGTCAGGCCTGCGCCGCCGCCTCTGCGGCGTCCGCCCCGCGGTCGAGCCTTCCACCCGGAATGATGGCCTGGGCGTGCGGAAGGTTGAGCACCTCGTCGGCGTACTCGTTGTCGTCGCTCAGGAACATCATCGGGAGCTTCTTCGGCAGCAGCGGGTCGATCAGCCACGGGTACCGCCGGAAGAGGCGCGAGGTGCCGATCGCCTTCACCACCGGCCGCGGCACCCGCGTCCGCGTGAGCAGGTAGAGCTTGTGATAGTAGGTGTACTCCCGCTGGCTGAGGCTGAGCTGAGCGTTCGTCTCGGCCACCCTGCGCGTGTAGCCGTACTCGGGGAAGGAGACCATCGCGCCGAACCCGACGGTGCGCATCTCGCGCGGGAAGTCGAGCAGGAACTCGAACGTCTGCCGGCAGTGCTCGTCCTTCTCGAACTCCACCTTCGTGATCAGGTCGAAGTACGCCTCGACACCGCACTCGGCGATGATCTTGGCCGCCTCGTGCGCCCTCTGCTGCGCCACCGGGCGATTGAAGTCCTTCAGGATCTCGTCGCTCCCCGACTGGATGCCCATCGTGATCGACCGGAGCCCCGCGTCCTTCAGCAGCAGGATGTCCTCCCGGCGCGTGGTCGTCGGATACGTGTAGCACCAGAACGGCAGGCCCACCTCGGCCTTGTAGCGGGGCGCGAACTCGCGCAGCCAGCGGGGGTTCACCGTGAACACGTCGTCGTAGAACATCACGTGCCGGATGTTCAGCGTCCGCTTGGCGGCGACCAGCTCCTCGATCACGAGGTCGACCGAGCGGCGCCGCAGCGAGTTCTTCTTGCCGAACATGTCCTGGTAGACGCTCTCGACGCAGAACGAGCACGAGAAGGGGCAGCCCCGCTGGGTCATGATCACGTACTGCGTCCCGAGGAAGAGAGGGTAGACGTTGCGCCGGAGCGTGTCGTCGTTGACGTGGAAGGTGCGAGCCGGGTCGAAGTCCGGTATGGCGATCGCATCGAGGTCGAGGAGCGGAGCGTCCGGATTCCTGACGATCTCTCCGTCCCGCTTGAGCCACAGCCCCGGGATGTCCGCGTAGTCGGCACCGGTGTCGAGACGGTTCGCCAGCTCGACGATCAGCTCCTCTCCCTCGCCGTGACAGACCAGGTCGGCGTGCTCGAGAGCCACCTGTGGCTGGATCGTCGGCCCCGGTCCGCCCCAGATGACCGGGACGTCGAAGCGCTGCTTGACCTTTGCCGTGACCTCGGCCGCGGCCTTCATCGGCAACGCGGTGAGGCTGAAACCGATGAGGTCCGGATGGAACTCCTCTAGCAGCTCGAAGAGCAGGTCGTATTCTCGGTCGCTGAAGGGCGTGTAGCAGTTCCAGACGTACTCTCGGCCGCGCTCGGCGACGTTTGTGAGCGCGTAGTCGGTCACCAGATAGCGGTGCGTCTCTTCAGCCGGGACGCAGAGGAAGTCCTTGAAGTAGATGATGCGCGTGTCGTGGCCGGCTCGGCGCAGGTCACCGGAGAGCTGGGACACGCCGAGATTGAGGCCGGTAAAGAGCTTGATCAAGGCCACGCGCGCCATGGCCTTTGGAGCCTAACCCGCTCCGGCGCGAGGTGTCAACAAAAAGCGCGTGCCATGAGGAGCGCAATACGCCCCGACGGGGTGGGAGCCCGGCCCGGTTCGCCGCCGCCGCAGCGCTCCTGTTAGAGTGCCGCGCGCCATGCCCACCGCGGAGCGGTTTGCCATCGCCTTCGTCCCGGTGCTGTTCGCGGCCACCGTCTTCGGCTCGATCACGGGCAACTTCTTTCACACCGACGACTTCTTTCATCTCTACACGATCGCCAACCGTGGCTTCCTCGACTTCGTGCTCATGCCCTACGGCGGCCACATGCTCCTTGCGCGCAATGCGCTCTTCTACCTCTGCTATCTCGTCTTCGGGACCGCTCCCGGGGGGTACTTCTGGGTTGCCCTGCTGACCCATCTGCTCAACGTGTGGCTCCTCTTCGAGGTGGTCGCCGCCCTCACCACGTCGCTCGGACTCGCCTGCTTCGCAGCGACGCTCTGGGGCACCCTGCCGGCTCATGCCGAGACGCTCGGCTGGTACTCGGTATACGGCGAGGTTGTCTGCGCGACCCTGCTCCTGATCGTCCTGCTCGGCCTCGCGCGCCAGCTCGACGGCGTGGAGCCCGTCCGCACGCCTCTCGTGCTCCTGTGGTCCGTTCTGATCGTCGTCGCGAGCACGTGCTTCGGCGAGGGCATGGCGATCGCGGCCCTCTTTCCGGTCGTGGTGCCGCTCTTCGTGTCGGTGCGGCGAATTTCGATCCCATCCCGCATCATCCTTCTTTCCGTCCCGCTCGTCGTCGCCGCCCTCTACGTGTGGATCACCGTGCGGTTCGAGGCGAGGATCCCCATGCCGATGTTCACCATCATGCTCGCGTTCGCGAGCTTCGGCCGACTCATCGCCGAGATGTGGTACCACCTCCTGGGCTACGGCGTCTCCGCGCTGCTGCTCGGGTTCTTTGGGTCGCCGACGGCGTATCCCGACGCTGCCGCACGCGCGGCGCTCGGGGGCGCTCTCGCCGCGCTGGTGGTGTGTTTCATCCGCGGCGACGGGCGCAGCCGCCGAGCCGTCGGCGCCCTGCTCCTGCTCGCGGGCGCGTCGTACGCGTCCATCGCGGTGGGCCGCGCGGCGCTCTACAGCAGCTACACGAGCAACCTCGCCCAGCCGGCGACGGCCGCGCGGTACCACTACGTCGCACTCGTCCCGCTCGCGGCCGCCCTCCCCCTGGTCCTACGTGCCGCTGTCCCCGTGCCGCTCGGGCGCCGGCTGGGTCCCGCACCGCTCGCGCTCGGCCTGGGCACACTGCTCGCCGGCTTCCTGCTCTTCCCGCCCCGGATCGATCATCACGATGCCGACCGCCAGGCGACCGACCGCGCCGTCGCGTCGATGCACACCGAGATCGCCAAGAGCAGCTCGAAAATCGCGATCCTCGTCAATTCGCCGTTCGCGCCCGCCACGCTCCTCGAAGACGCCTTTCCGGGCATCGCCGGCGTCTACATGATCTACCACCCCACCAACGTCGCCGAGGGCCGGCGCATCTACTTCTCGGTGTCTCCGCAGCAGTATCTCGCCGCGCTGCGCGCGGGAGGCCGGCTGCCGACGCTTCTGGTCCCGACCGCCGTCCCCCCGCCCGCGACCCACCCTTGACGGCGGCCCCGCTCCTCGCGCGGTTGACCGTCGCGCACGGATGCGTGATCACAGGCCGAGATGCAAGGATCGCCGCATTGCGTCCGGACGGGAGACGCCCGCGCCGTCGCCCCCGAGGTCGCGCCCGCGCCGTGACCTCGGGGAGTCGCCTCCGCACACTGCGGCGCTCGCGGCTCTCCTCGGACGTCGTCGCCATCCTCCTGCTCTTCGGCGGCACCGTCGGCTACCTCGTCTCGCTGCCGCACAACCTCGGGCCGTCCGACGAATCGATCTACCTATACGAAGCGAAGCGCCTGCTGCAGGGACAGGCGATGTACCGCGACGTGTTCGACTTCACCATGCCCGGGTGGATGTATCTGATGGCGGGGCTGTTTCGGCTGTTCGGGACGAGCATCGCCACGGCGCGGACGGCGATGGCGGTGCTGCACGCCCTGGCGGCGATCGGCATCTATGGAGCATGCCGCGCCGCGGGGGTCAGGCCCGGCCTGAGCTGGCCGGCGGCGCTCGCTCACCTCGTCCTGGACCAGGCCGCCTGGCCCATCGCCAGCCAGCACTGGCTCGGCAGCGCGCTCTGCGTGCTTCTGCTCTGGGCGTGCCTGGCCTCGCGCGGACGCACAGACAAGGACGTCGTGCTGCCGGGGGTACTGCTCGGCCTGCTCCTCGACGTCCAGCAGCAGCGGGCCATCTTCATGGGGGGCGGCGTGCTCGCCTGGCTCGTCCTCGAGGGCCTGCTCGATCGGCGGTACGGGGGCACTCGGCGGCCCGTCGGACGGCGCGCCTGCTGGCTCTGCGGCGGCGCGCTGGCCTCTTCGCTGCCGTTCGGCCTCTACCTCGTCGCGCGGGCCGGGTTCGTTCCGATCTGGCAGGCGCTGGTGGTCTTCCCCTTCGCAAACTACGCTGCGGTGACCCACTGCCCCTGGGGCGACGTCACCATCCTCTCGGCTTGGCAAGCCTCCTTCACCTTCCCGCGGGTCCTGGCGTGGATGCCGCTGGCGGTCGCGCCGACCGCATTGCGTTTGGCGTGGCTCGTCGCTCGTCGCCGCGGCGGGCGGGAGGCGCGCACCCTGTTGCTGCTTCTCACGCTCTGCGGCGCTTCGGCGCTCTCGATCCTCTACTTTCCCGACTTCATCCACCTTGCCTTCATCGCTCCCCTCTTCCTCGTGGCCGCAGCGGAGAACACCGAGGCCGCCGCACGGCGCGTCGGGTTGCCCCGTCCCTGGCGGGCGGTCGCGGCGCTGACGTTGGCCAGCGCCATCCTCTCCTTCAGCATCGGTCGGCTCGCGGACAATCGAGCCCGCCTCTGGCGGGCGTTTCCCGTCAGCCATCTCACGGCCTTCGGGCGCATCGACTATGCAACGATCGACTTGGTGCGCCGGCAGGAAGCCGTACGCCACCTCGTGGACCGATCCCCGAAGCGCGAGCTTTTCTGCTACCCGGTGCTGGCCGAGCTCTACCTGACCGCCGACGCCAACGATCCCGTGCCCTTCGGGTTCTTCATCGCCAGCTTCTTTCGTCCCGACCAGGTGCGCCAGGCGCTCGACATCCTCCGCGCGAAGCGACTACCGTACATCGTGCTCGCCTTGAAGCCGGGAATCATCCGGGACGCGATTTTCGACTACGTCGAGAAGGAGTACCAGCCTCTCGATCCCGCCGATCCGGTCTTGGCCTTGATATACCGGCGCCGGCCTTCCCTTCGCTGAACACGGCCCCTCTTCAGCGCAGCCCGAGCCGCTCGAGCGGCAGCGGGCGATCGAGGAGCCCGTCGCGCAGGCCCCGGAGATACTCGCCGACCTCGCGGAAGCGTCCCTGGCGGCAGCCGCGGAGCACGTCCCGCGGCAGAACCCAGAGCACGTCGACCGGCAGGAGCACGAGCCAACCGAGCGCCCGCCGCAGCCACCCCGGCGCTCCGCGCGGCGTGGCGGTGAGCGTCGGATGCCGCGCAACGAAGTATTCGTGCAGGAACGTTTTCCAGCTCCAGTCCCCGAGCCGCAACCGCGCCTGCTCGCCCATGAGCACCGCCGTCAGCTCGAGCGGCAGCTCGCGGAGGCACGCGCGCGCGAAGGAACGCTTTTCCCGCGGGTCCGCATACGTGCGCAGCAGCCGGATGGTGTTGCGGATGCCGAGGTAGGTGCGCACCGGGTTCCACGGCAGCGGCTCGGCGTTCGGGAGCTCGGGGCGCCGCTTGCGCACGACCGCGGGCGGGCGGCCGCTCAGCGCCCGCGTCGATCCCGAGCCGCGATGGTACACGCGCGAGAACGGCTCGTAGAAGAGCTCCCAGCCCGCGCGGCGGGCCCGCAGGCACCAGTCGACGTCCTCGTGATAGGCGAAGTACGCCTCGTCGAAGAGCCCGACCTGCCGCAGGGCCTCGGCCTTGAGGAGCAGGCTGCAGCCGATCGCCACGGGCACTTCGCGACGCCGGTCGTAGCCCTCGCCGGGCAGCGCGTTCACCCCGATGATCTGCACGACGTGTCGCTGGGCGAAATGCACCTCGCACCACGCCACGTCGAGCATCTCCGGGCGATCCATCCGGAAGATCGCACTCGACACCGCACCCGCGGTCGGGCTCGAGGCCATCGCGTCGAGCAGCGGGGGCAGGAAGTCGGGCGCCACCCGGGTGTCGCTGTTCAGCAGGAGCACGCCCTCGGCCCCCTCGTCGAGCGCCACGCGGATGCCGGCATTGTTGCCGCCGGCGTAGCCGCGGTTCTCGGGCAGCGCGAGGATGCGCAAGCCGGGGAAGTCGGTGCGCAGCCGTCCGACCGACCCGTCTCGCGATCCGTTGTCGACGACCATCACCGAGGCGCCGCGGAGGTCCGCGGCCTTCAGGCTCTCCAGGCAGGCGATCGTGTCCGCGGCAGCGTTCCAGTTGAGAATGACGATGCGGACGGCGTTCATCCCCCCGGGCGACGCAGCAGCCGGTCGAGACGCCAGGCGGCGCGCTTGAGCGGACCGGGGGCGCGCTCGTTGCGCCGCAACCGCCACGCGAGCCGTCGTACCACGCTCCGGCTCGCGCGATCGCTGCCGCACAGCCGCCCGAGCGCCTCGTCGAGCGCCGCCTCCTCGTCCCGCGGACGCGTCGGCTGGAGGACGGGCACGCCCCACTCCCCACGGAAAGCGGTCCCGCAGCCGACGCAGCGCACCCCTGCGCCGGCGGGCTCGAGCGCACCGGCCCGGCAGTCGGGGCAGCGCAGGCGTTCGCACAGCGCCGCCGACACGGGCCGGTCGACCTCCGCGAACGGCGCCGTGCCGTCGGCCATCTGCGCGAGCAGCGCACGCGCGGCGTGCTGCGTCGCCGCCGTGCGCTCCACCAGCCAGCGCGCGAGCCCCGGCTCGTCGACGCCTTCCGCCGGTCCGACCTCGACGCCGGGCATCACCCGCACGACGAGGATCCCCATCGCCCCGGGGCCGTGCCCACGCGTGCGCACGGCCCGGCAGAGCGCCGCCACCAGCGCCGGCATGTCGCGCAGCCCGCCGTAGGCTGCCTCCTGTGTCGCGGCCGACCCGAACGCGCTCGCGGGCAGGTCGGGATCGTAGAGGAGGTTCTCGTGGTGTACGGCCGGCCCGAAGATGGCCTCGATCTCCTCGAGCAGGAGGAAGTTCCGCTCGACGTGCGGGACGCGCACGTCGACGCGGAGGTGCGAGCGGAGACGCTCCCAACGGTTCACCGACAGCGCTTCGAGGCTGGTCATGATCAGCACCCGGCGCGTGATCCGCATCAGCTCCGCGATGGCCTCGACCGGCCGCACGAGGTGCTCGAGCACCTCCGAGCAGAGGACCGCATCGAACGCCGCGTCACGGAACGGCAAGCTCGCCAGGTTCATCGTCACCGCGTGGTCGAGGCGCCCGAACTCGGCGCCGCCGTACGGCAGGTTCATCGAGTGCACCATGTCGGCGTAGAACGCGGGCACGCCGTAACGCTCGCGCACGCGGTTGGGGTAGACGTCGAATCCCGAGCCGATGTCGATGAAGCTCTCGAAGCGCACGCGGTCGAGCCATCGGAAGATCTTGAGCTTCCGCTGTATCTCCTGGAAGTGGTAGGGCGTCATGTGCAGCGGACGCCCGTCGGGCGTGAACACGTCGACCTCACGCTCGCGAAGGCCCGCCATCGCCCGCAGGTAGTGCTCCTCGAGCCAGTCGTGGGTCCGCCGCTCGACGGCAAAGCGCGCATCCTTCGCGCCGCGGCTCACGGCTTCACCGCCACCAGGAACATCTGCTTGCCGAGCAGGCGCTGCAGCAGCGGCACGCGCAGGTAGACGCGCACCAGAGCGGGCCACCGGGGAAGGCGACTCTTGGTCGTGTAGGGGAGGAAGCGCGGCCGCACCTCGATCGGCCGGAAGCCCGCCACCGCGAGCCCTTCGATCATCGCCCGGTCGCTGAACGGCAGATGATGATCGAAGAAATCCCAGTAGACGTCGTAGGCGAAGCGGATGTTCGGCTGCAAAAGCAGGAAGCGCCCGCCCGGGCGCAGCACGCGCCGCGCCTCACGCAGCGCGGTGAGGACGTCGTCCTTGCGCAGGAAGTGCTCGAAGACGTTGCTCGCAAAAACGACGTCGACGCTCTCGGCGGCGAGCCAGCCGAGGTCGTGCGCGGGGCCGCAGTGCACGCGCACGTCGGGGCCGGCCCAGGTGCGCAGGTCGGGGCTCGTGTCGCACGCGAGCTTCTCGCGGCAGCGGACGTGATTGATGAACTCGCAGAACCCCGCCCCGAGGTCGAGCACGGTCGCATTCGCCGGCACGTAGCGCTGAAAGAAGTCCTCGCAGAGCACCCGCCAGAGCGCCGCCTTGGCCTGCCGCTCGGCGGAACTGAACCGCAGCTCGTACAAGGCGTCGGCGCCCATGGGGCGGCGACCCTAGCAAAGCGCGCCCGCTGGGGGAAAGGGTCGAGGCCATCACGGGCTTCCCGTTTCTTCCTCGGCCTTCCGCGCGTAGAGCACTTGAACGTATGAGAGCCCCCGCAGCTCACGGTAGCCCCGGCGGACGACGGCGATCATGGGGTCCCCCGGTTTCACCATCAGGAAGTTCACGATCACGAAGTCCGGAAGCCGTCGCTCGAGAGCATCCTGTGCGGCTCGGAGCTGCGCGGGGGTGTTGTATCCGCGCATCAGGAGGCAGAACGGCAGGGGATCGGATGCTGGAAGGGTGAGATGGAACCAGCAGTCCGCCGGATAGGAGTACAGCGTTCGGCTCTTCGCCGGGACGAATGCCACGGCCGCCTGGGCGGCCTCGAGCATGGTACGCGTGGAGGCGTCGCCGGCGAGCTCGCCGAACGCGCTCCGGAACCGCTCGGGCGCCCGCGCGCGCGAGAGCGCGAGGCTACGCTCGCCCTGCACGACCGCGGCCGCGGCACAGACGACGAGCGCCAGCGCACCCATCCCCCACCCGAGACGAGTGCGTGTCAGAGGCGCCGTGCGCACGCGGTGCACGAGCCCTGCCGCCACGACGAAGCTGAACGGTGCCACGAAGGCGAGGTGGATGAAGTCCGGGTAGTACAGGACCGACACGGACATGAGCACCGCGAGCAGCAGCAGGACGAGGCGCGTCGTCTCGACCCGCTTGCGCCGGCGCAGCGCCGCGCCGATGGCGACCGCCTCGACTGCGAGAGCGACCGGGATGCCGGTGGCCAGCCAGGAGAGGGCGAACGACCGAAATGTCCAGGCGAGAAGGTTCGCCCCGCCCCAGGCCACCTTGCCGACGTTGGTGCGCCGGTAGCCCGTCAGGACGAAGACCACGGTCGCGTCGACGACTGCGGCCAGCGACGATCGCCAGGCCGCATGGCCGAGAATCCCGAGCGTGGCGACACCACCCGCACCGGCTGCCCACACGAGCTCGCGCCCCGGGCGCCGTCCCTCTCCCCACGCGATCGCCGGGATTGCCAGCGCGAGCCAGAGTGCCAGGGCCGCACCCCGTTCCTGCTCGTTGCAGACCGCAAGCCCGCACAGGACGCCGACCGCAGCCGGCCGCAGCCGGCGTGAGGCGCGCCACCGTTCGCTCAGGAGCATCGCCGCCGTCGCCAGGCAGAGGGTCGTCGAGAGCCAGTGCTGGCTCACCACCTGCCAGACGGGCAGGCAACCCGTCGCGAATCCGAGGGCCGCGAGGCCGGCCTCGGGCACTCCCGCGACGCGGCGGGCGAGCACGAAGACCAGGGCGCCGCTGATCGCGTTGGCGGCCGCCATGGCCGTGCGTGCCGCGGCCAGCGTCACGCCCCCGAGGACGTACGCCAAGGCGAAGTAGTAGAAGCTCAGCGGCGTGATGAAGTCGAAGAAGTCGCGATACGGCGCCTGGCCTTCCAGCACGCGCTTGGCGCCGTAGAGCGTGTAGGTCTCGTCGGCCACGCCGAGGCTGGGCGGGAAGGCGAGCTGGTAGGCGAAGACGCCCACGGCGACCAGGAGGGGCAGGAGGACGGCTGCCCGCGGACGTCCGCGCACCACGGGCGAACGCTACCAATACGTCGTCACTGCGGTCCAGCCGCGGCGCGATTGTTCGGCCCCGGGCATCGCTGGTACAGCTCCCCGCATGGCGGCTCCGACGGCCGGCGGGCTCGTGCGCAGCGCCCTCTTCCACTACCTGCGCCTGCTCGGTAACGGCTACCGCGCGATCCGTGAAGTGGAGGCGGCGCTCGCGGCCGCTCCCGACGAGCGAGTGCTCGACTTCGCGTGCGGCTGCGGATGGTTCTGCCTCGCTGTCCCGGGAGACTACGTCGGCATCGACCTCGACGCGGCGCACATTCGCTTCGCGCGCTGGCGCTGGGGCTCTCCTCGCCGGCGCTTCGAAGCGCTGCCCCTCGACGCGTTGCCCCCGGACGAGCGCTTCGACAAGGCCATGATGGTCAGCGCCCTGCACCATCTCTCCGACCCGGAGGCCGCCGCCGTCCTCTCCCGGCTCGTCCGCCTGGTGCGTCGGCGGCTGGTGGTGGTCGATCTGGACCCGGACGCCTCCCGCGGGCTGCAATCGATGCTGCTGGCCCGCGACCGCGGGGGCTTCGTCCGTCCGCCCGCCCGCCAGCGGGCCCTTCTCGCCGAGCACTTCACCGTGATCGCCCAGCGCGGCTTCCGCAACACCACCCGGACGGTCGTCCACACGCTCTTCATCTGCGAGCCGCCGGCGTGAGGCCGTCAGAGGTGGGCATCGAACCAGGCGAGGACCTGCCGCCACATCGCCGCCGTGTAAACGTGGCCGATCCCCCGGTAAACGACCCCCTTGAAAGCGGCCCGATGTCCGTGGAGCGCCCAGAGGCGCGCGCAGAAGCGGTTGAGAAAGCGCACCCCGTCGATCGGCGAGCCTCGGTCCCGATCCCCCGTCAGCGTGAGCAGCGCTCGAGGCGCGATCAGGCCGAGGACCGCGTCGCTGTCGAAGCGACGGAGCATCCCCGGGACATAGTAGTAGAGACTGTGCCGGTGGAGAGCGCGGTGTCGGACGAGGGCCTCGCCCCGCGTCAGGCAGCCGACGCACGCCGCCACCGCCACCCGGTCGTCGAGCGCCGCGAGCCACCACGTGCGCGTGCTCCCCATGCTCATCCCGGTGGCCCCGATACGGCGACCGTCTATTTCGGGGCGGTGCGCGAGATAGTCGAGCGCCAACAGGTCGTCCCGGACCATCATCGCCCAGAGGCTCGTGCCCTGCCAGAGCAGGAGCTTGCAGCGGCTCGTCTCCTCCGCCCTCCCGGTCTCGCGCGGCCCGCCGGGACCGGTGCCGCGACGGTCGCCGAAGCCCAGGGCGTCGATGGCGAGCACGGCGTAGCCCAGACGCGCGAGCGCGGCCGCCGGGGTCTCGCGCACCGGCCACGGCTGGAAGAGCTCCTCGAGGCCGACCGTCCAGTCGCCGAAGTGCGAGTGGTGCCAGAGGATGGCCGGATACGGCGGCCGACGGTGCGGCAGCACGAGCGCCGCGGGGATCCCACCGCGTCCGCCGTCGTCGAGGACCAGGTCGTCGCGCACGTAGTCGGCCGTCACCCGGCGGCGGACGGTGGTGGCGCGCACCGGTCGCGGGCGTACGGGAAGCGGGCCGAGCAGCGTCCAGAGCGCCTTACGCACCGCACTGCGGCGCCGCCGCCATGCGGCCAGGGTCGCGGGCAGCGGGCCGGTCATGGCGGGGCCATCTAGGCGGCTGCGCGTGCCTGGTCAACCCTCCCGCCTCCCCGTGCCGCGCGCCCGACGCTCGGTCGCGGTGGCCCTGGCGCTGCTCGGGGCTGCGGCCTACTTCGTCCTGCGCGTGCTCCACAATCCGGAGCCGCCAGCCTACGATACGTACGCTTACTTCCTTCCCAATGCGATCCACGCCGCACGCGGCCTCCGCGACGGCGGGAAGGGCCTGTGGTGGAATCCGTACAACGCGGCCGGCGGGCCGTTCTTCGCCAACGGCGTGGTCGGCTTTCTGTACCCCCTGCACCTCCTCTTCCTGGTGCTCGAGCCCAGCGTCGCCCTCCACGTGATCCTGATCGTCAGCATGCTCGTCGGCGGCCTGGGCGCCTTCGCACTCGGGCAAGAGTGGGGCCTCGGGCTGCCGGCGGCGCTCGGTGCCGCGTTGGCCTTCGAGCTCGGCCACCCGATGTCGGAGTTCGTCGGGTGGAGCCCGATGATCACCGGGCCGCTCGTCTGGGTGCCCTGGGTGCTCCTCGCCTTCGAGCGCCTGCTCGCGGCGCCGAGCCGCCGACGCTGCGCTCTGCTCGCCATCCTCCTGGCGGTCCAGCTGCTGCCCGGCAACGTGCTGGTGAATGCCCTCACCTACCAGGTGATCGCGCTGCGCCTCGCCTGGGAGATGCTCTTCGGCGGCGCCGGCCGACCGTGGCGCGCGCTCTGGCCCGTCACCGCAGCACTCGTGCTCGCCCCCCTCGTGGTGGCCGTTCAGATGCTGCCGAACGTCGAGTTCGCACGGTGGTCGATCCGCATGGCAATCCCCGTGGCGAGCCGGCTACAGGCGGCGCAGCTCCCGCTGGCTCAGTACGTCGCCCCGATCACGAGGCGACGCCCGCCGGTGCCCTTTCTGGTGGTGCCGATCGTGCTCGCCGCTCTGGCCCCCCTGCCCCCGGCCAGGAGGCGGCTTGCGGGGTTCCTTCTGACGACGGCGCTACTGTATGCCACCCTCGCCCTCGGAAGCGTGACGCCGCTGTTCCGCTGGTACGTGCACCTTCCGCCCGGCGGCACCGTGCTGAACATCCCGCACCGCCTCTTCTGGGTCTGCGGCATCGCCCTCTGCCTGCTCACCGGGTTGGGTCTGCAGGCCCTGGCCGACGCGCGCGAGCTCCCGGCAGGACGATGGAGCGCCAGCGCCCTCGTGCTCGCTTTGTCCGTCGTGATCGGCTCCCTTGCACCCGGCGGACTCAGGCGCAGTGAGGGAGCGGCCCTGGCGCTCCTGGCGGTGGCCGGCGTCGCGGGTGGCGCCGGCCGGCGGCGCGCGGCGGTATGGATCGGAGTCGCCGCCCTCACGCTGAACCTCTCCACCGTCTCGATTCGCTGGGTCGGGAGCCTGACCAGCGGCCTGGCCATGTACCGAACGCATGAGCCTGCGCTCGACTCCCTCCGGGCTTTGATGACTCCCCAGGAGCGCTTCTTCCTCGCCCCGAGCCTGCAGGCGGAGCTCGGTGCGACGCTCATGCGCCGGACATCCACCGTGTTCGCCTTCCAGAACTTCTCCGACTACGAGGTGCTGCCGGAAAGGCGCTACGTCGAGTATTTGCTCATGCTCGGCCGGGGGCGGCCGCTCGAGCACTACACCGATCTCTTCGCCGCGGGATTGGAATGGTTCACCGCCGGTGTGCGCCGGCGCCTCCTCGACCTCGCCGCCGTCCGCTACGTGGTCACCACGGCCGATGGCGAGCCGATCGCGCGGCGGGCGAAGCTGCCCGCCGTGCCCGTGGCCGACGCCGGCCTCCGCGTCTATGAGAACGACGCGGCGCTGCCGCGCGCACGCTGGGTCCCGCGCATCGAGGTCGTCGCGGATCCTGGCGCGTTGCTCGCTCGGCTCGCGTACGGCTCCGACGACCTGCGGGCGGTGACGCTGGTCGAGAAGCCACCGCCCTCGGGCTTCGTCGGGATTGCGGCCGCTTCGCCGGCCGGCCGAGCGACGTTCGTCACCGACGATCCCGAGCACATCGTGATCGACGTCGACGCCCCGGCGCGGGGCTTCCTCGTGCTCGCGGACCACTATTACCCCGGTTGGTGGGCAACCGTGAACGGCCGCACGGTTGCCATCCAACGCGCGAACTACATGTTCCGGACGGTCGAGGTGCCCGCGGGGGAATCCCGCGTCGAGTTCCGCTTCTTTCCCACCCGATTCTGGTTCGGGGCCGCGGTGACGACCGTCGCGCTCGTAGTGCTCGTCGTCCTCGCCTCGTCGACGGAACGAGGTTGACGGCGAAGCATGCTCCAAGGCGCCCGACCGGCTGGCCAGTGACGCGCGTCGCTGCGGAGGACCGGCCTGCTCCTTGCGCGCGCGCGCGGCTCGCGGATAGAAGCGCCGCGAGGTAGGCCGTGATGTCGACCCGGGCCGCCCACCTCGCCTCCGTCGTGCTGCTCCTCGCGGGCGCCTGCGCCCGCGAGTCCACCCGCACACCGAACGTGGTCGTGATCGTGATCGACACGCTGCGGGCCGATCGCCTCGGCGCCTACGGGAGCACGCGCGGTCTGACTCCGTTCCTCGACGAGCTGGCCGCACGGTCCACCGTCTTCGCGAACGCCTACGCGGCGAGCTCGTGGACGAACCCGTCGATCGCCTCCCTGTTCACGTCCCGCCTTCCCTTGCAACACCACGTTCGCAACTTCGATTCCAAGCTGGCGGCGAGCGAGGTCACGATCGCCGAGCTGCTCGGCCGAGCGGGCTACCTCACGAGCGGATTCTCGGCGAACCCACAGCTCCAGGCGAGTCTCGGCTACGGGCAGGGCTTTCGATCGTGGAGCACCTTCCCCTCGTTCAAGCTCCCGGCACCCGAGCTGCGCCGCGCGTGCGGGGAGTGGCTGGAGGCGTCGTGGCGGCGCGACGCGAAGGCCCCCCTCTTCTTGTACCTTCAGTACATGGAGCCCCATGCTCCGTACGAGCCTCCGGTGACCTATCGCGAGCGCTTCGCACCCGGCGCGACGGCCGCAGACGTCAAGCGCGTGAACGACGCCCTCCTCGCCATCAAGTGGCAGCTGCTCTCGGACACCGACGTGGCGCTCCTCGAAATGCTGTACGACGCCGAGGTGGCGGCGGTCGACGACGAGCTGCGTCTCCTGTTCGACGATCTCCGGGGACGGGGGGTGCTCGACGGTGCCATCGTCGTCATCACGGCGGACCACGGCGAGGAGTTCAAGGAGCACGGCCTCCTCTCGCACGGGCTCACCCTCTACCGGCAGGCGATCCACGTGCCTCTGCTGATGGTGGCGCCCGGGCTCCCGGCGGGGCGGGTGATCCGCGAGAACGTGTCGCTGCTGGACGTGGCGCCGACCCTGCTGGATCTGCTCGGCCTTCCCCCCGAGCCCCGGTTCGAGGGCTACTCCACACGCACCGCCCTCCCCGGCGTCTCCGCGCGCCGAGACACGATCGCCGAGCTGCTGGCGTGGGACGAGAAGAACGACTGGAGGCAGCACGCGGCGGCGCTGATGCGCGGCTCGTTGACGCTGTTGATGCCTCCGCATCAGCTCCGCTTCCTCAGCTCGCCGACGGTGTACGACGTGGCGAACGATCCCGCGGAACGCGTTCCGAACCCCCCCACGGCCGCGCTGCGGGCGGTGTTCCTGCAGGACGACCTACGCGAGGAGCTGGACGCGCTCGCCGCCCGCCAGGGGACGCCCCCCGAACGCGGGACGCTCAGCGACGAGGAACGTGCCCGACTTCGTGCCTTGGGATATCTGCGGTGACGATGTCCCGTGTCCAGACGGGGCGCCCGATCGACGTTACCCCCCGGGCCGTCGTATGCTCGGGTCGCCATGGCCGAGCCGCTGCCCGACGCCGACGTGGGCGCGCTGAACGACCGCTTCGCGCGCGAGCACCCGATCGACGACTACTACGCCCACGCCTTCCTCCCGATCCGCTTCATCGAGCGCCGGCGGCTGGCCATCATACGACAGATCATCGGTGAGGCCGCCGGCCTCGAGCTCTGCGAGGTCGGCTCCGGTGGCGGCCACGTGCTTCGCATGTTCCCGCGCGCGCGGCTCACCGCCGTCGACGTCTCCGAGGTGTTCCTCGAGACCGCCCGCCGCAACCTCGCGGGCTACGACGTCCGCTTTCTTCGGGGGGAGCTCGATCAGGTCGGCCTGCCCGCGGCGAGCTTCGACCGCTTCATCTGTACCGAGGTGCTCGAGCACGCCTTCGACCCCGAGCGCATCCTCGCCGCGATGGCGCGGCTCCTCAAGCCGGGCGGCGTGGCGGCGATCACCGTGCCGAACGAGCCTCTGATCATCCGGCTGAAGGCCATGATCCGTCGAACGCCGGTCGGCTGGCTGATGCGCGATCGCATCGAGTGGGGCGGCGACGTGTATCACCTGCACCGCTGGACCCCCGACGAATGCCAGCGGCTGCTCGAGCGTCACTTCCGCGTGACCGCCCGCCGGGGCGCCCCCTTCGACGCCTTCCCGATCCGCGCCTGCTTCCGCTGCGAGCGCCGTTGAGTCATTCGGGGTCGTGGGCGCGCGCGAGCTGCTTCAGGCACTCGCCGAACAAGAGCGCGTTCCAGTCTTTGCGGTCGAACGCGCTGCTCTTGAACAGCCACTGGTTCACGGGCGCGGGCAGACCGTGCTTGATGCGGCGGGTGACGATCCCGAGGTCCGGCCCGACCAGCTCGCGCAGCGCCCGGCGCAGCAGCCACTTGCCCTGTCCGTCGCGGAACTTGAGCCCATCGGCGATCCGCGTGGAGAACTCCACGATCCGGTGATCGAGGAACGGATTGCGCACCTCCAGCGAGTTCCCCATGCTCAGCCGATCGGCCATGACCAGCAGCGGCTGCAGGAAGACCGTGCTCTCGAGGAAGGCCAGGTTCTGCGCGAAGGTTCGCTCCTCGCTCCACCGCGGCTCGAACCACTCGAGCAGGAACGGCACGCCGGCGAGCCCCTGGCGGCTCGCCATGCGGCAGAAGCGCTCGACCGGCGTCCCGAAGTAGCGCCGGCAGAGCGTTCCGTAGGGCCCATCGAAGTCCACGGCGATGCTCTCCGCCTCCCGGAGGAGCAGCTCGTTGCGGTAGTAACCGTTGAAGAGCTCATCCGCGCCCTCGCCGGAGAGCGCCACCACGAAGCCGTCCTGGCGTGCGCGACGCGCGAGGCAGTAGAGCGGCAGCACGCTCTGGCTGCCCACTGGGAACTCGATGCAGCGCGCGAGGTCGGGGAACGTCTCGAGGAAGTCCTCGCGGGTCGGGGTGACGATCCGAGGCTCGAAGCCGCGCCGGCGGGCGTATTCCACCACGTACTGTCGCTCGTTGATCGTCTCCTCGAACTCCGCGAACTGCACCGTGTAGCTCACGTCGCAACCGAGCACCGCCTGAATCAGCGAGGAGTCGGTGCCGCCGGAGAGGAAGATCGTCACGGGCACGTCGGCGACCATGCGGAGGCGGCAGGCGTCGGTGAACAGCGCGAGAAAGTCCTCGGTCGCGCGGGCCGCGTCCTCCTCTGCATACTCGATCACCGGCGCGGGAAACGACCACCAGCGCCTCGCGCCGAGGGCGTTCGTCGCCGGCGCGTAGAGCAGATACTCACCCGGGCGGACGCTGCGCACGTTGCGGAATGGCGTGTGCTCGTCGAAGTAGAACTCGAGCGCCCGGCAGATCGGCACCTCGGCGAAGTCGAGGTTGCGGAAGCACTTGAGCTCGGAGGCGAAGCCGAGCCCCCGCGGACCGTGGGTGTAAAAAAGCGGCTTCTTCCCCATGCGGTCGCGCGCGAGGAACAGCCGCCCGTCGTGCCAGATCGCGATCGCGAACATGCCATTGAAGCGCTCGAGGCACTCGACCCCCCATTCGAGGTACGCGCAGAGCACGACTTCCGTATCGGTGGGCGTGGCGAAGGCCCACCCCTTCTCCTCGAGCTCGCGGCGCAGCGGTCGCCAGTTGTAGATCTCGCCGTTGAACGCGATCGTGGCGCCGTCGCGTTGCATGGGCGTCGGCACGTCCGCCTTGCAGACGACGTTGAGCCGCGTCTGGCCGATCATCAGCGGCGCGCCGTCTTGCGCGTGCACGACGACCCGGCCCTGCTGATCGGGGCCGCGGTGGTGGAGCAGCCGCTCCGCGTCGCGGCTGATGAGCTCGGGCGTCCCACCGAAGATGCCGCACATACGCACGCCCGTATACCACAACACCTGGGGAGCGCGACGTAACGCAGGCGCGGCGTTTGCCGCCGCGGCGAGGCCGATGGTAGACGACCGCGCGTGCCTGCGAGCTCGCCACCCGAGCTGAGCGTCCTCGTGCCCTGCTTCAACGAGGCGGGCAATCTCCCCGAGCTGGTCGAGCGTACCGAGCGGGTCTTCGACCGCCGGGACCTCCCGGGCGAGATCGTGCTCGTGGACGACGGCAGCACCGACGGCACGGGCCCGCTGATCGACGCCTTGGCGGCCTCTCATCCGCGCGTGGTCGGCGTGCATCACGGGGCCAACCGCGGCATCGTCGCGGGCTGGAAGAGCGCCCTCGAGCACTCGCGGGGCCGTTGGGTCTGCACCATCGACGCCGACCTCCAGAATCCCCCGGAGGCGATCGCCCGGCTGTGGCGCGAGGCCCGCTTCAGCGGCGCCGATCTCGTGCAGGGCTGGCGCAGCACGATGGAGCGCGGACGCTATGATTTCCGCTACTACATGAGCCGCGGCCTCGATCACCTGCTCAAGATCGCCTTCGCGATGCACGAGCACGACGTCAAGTCGGGCTTCGTGCTCTACAAGCGCGAGGTGTTCGAGGACATCCTGGCGGAGGCCCCCCGGTTTTACTACCTGCAGCACATGATCACGGTGGTGGCCAAGGCGAAGGGCTACTCGATCCGGCAGGTCGAGACGCTCTTCGAGGAGCGCCGGGCGGGGCAGTCCTTCATCAGCCGCCTCCCGCTGCGCATGATCGCGCGCACCGTGGCCGACGTCGGCCGCGGCGTCGTCGAGCTGCGCCTGCGCGAGCCGCGCGATCGGTCGTTTGCCGCGGCGCTCGCCGGCCTTCCCGACGCGTCGGAACCGCTGCCACCTGCGCCGGGGCGCGCCTTCCGCAACGCGCCCGCGTACCTCGGCGAGCTGCGCCGCACGCAGTGGCTGCCGCGCGACGCCATCGAGCAGCTCCAGCTCCGCCGGGTGCGCCGAATCGTGCGCCACGCCTGGGAGCACGTGGGCTATTGGCGCGAGGCGCTCCAGGCGGCCGGCGTCGGGCCCGACGACATCCGCACGCTGGGGGACCTCGGGTGCGTTCCCATACTGACGAAGGTGGCGCTGCGGGAGAACATCCACTTCGACATCCTCTCGGACAACAGCGACAAGCGGAAGATCGAGAAACGAAGGACCAGCGGCGCCCAGGGCGAGCCGCTCGGCGTGTACGCGGACCGTCTGGAGCTCGACCTGCGGTGGGCGAACCTGGTTCGTCACGACGAGTGGATCGGCGTGCCCCGGCACGGCGCACGCATCCGCCTCGAGCGCTCCCCCGCGGGGGCGACCCCGGTGGACGAACGGCGCCCAGGCACGCTCGTCCTCCCGGCGACCGTCATCGACGAGCGCCTGCTCGCGCGCCTCACCGAGGCGCTGCGCGCTCGGCCGGTGGCGTTGCTCGAGGGCGACACCGAGGCGCTGGTGATGGTCGCTCAGCGGGTCGCGGCCCGGGGAATCATGGGGCTTCACGCGGGTGCCATCGTCACGGGGGGGCAGACCCTCGCCCCAGCGGCGCGGGCGCTGATCGAACAGCACCTGGGCGGATCCGTCTTCGACCGCTACGGGCTCGTCGAGCTCGGCGACGTCGCGCAGGAGTGCGAGGCGCGCGCGGGATACCACGTGAACGCCGAGAGCCACGTGGTCGAGATCGTCGGCGAGGACGATCGCCCCGTCTCCGACGGCGAGGTCGGCACGCTGGTCGTCACGGATCTCAACAACCGGTGTGTGCCGCTGCTCCGGTACCGCACCGGCGACCTGGCGGTCGCGGTCCCGGGGGCGTGCCCATGCGGGCGGGCGCTGCCGCGCATCGCTCGCATTTGCGGGCGCACCCCCGCCGCCATCGCCGGCACCGAGGGACGACAGGTGCCGGCCAGCGTGTTCGCGGACGTCTTCGCCGCCTACGAGTACGCGGTGCGGCGTTACGAGCTCGCTCAGGAATCCGGCGATCGCCTCGACGTCCGCCTCGTGCGCACGTCGCGCTTCACCCGCGAGACCGAGGATGCGCTCAGGGGCGTCCTCGCCGGTCTCCTCGGCCCCGGGATGACCGTGCGCTTCGAGCCCCTGGACACCGTATCTGCCGGGGTCTGCGTCTCCCGGGTCCTCCCGCCGCTCCCGCTCGCCGGCGCCCACACGTCCGAGGCGTCGGGAAAGGCGGCCTCCTGAAGCGCCTGCCCGCGGGTGCGCGGCACGGGGGCGTCTGATATTCCTGGGACGCTTCGTGGAGACCGCCCTCTACTCCCGCATCTATGCCATCGAAGAGCACTATTGGTGGTCGGCGGGAACGCGGGCGATCTTCCACGAGTGGCTGGCGCGCGCGCTCGGCCAAGGTTCCCTGCGCCCGCTGCTGCTCGACGTCGGCTGTGGCAGCGGCATCTTCGTGAAGGAGCTGGCCTCGGTGGGCACGGTGCACGGGATGGACGTGTCGCCCGAGGCGATCGCGCTCAGCCACCAGCGCGGCATCGAGCTCTTGTGCCTGGGGACGGCCGAACGGTTGCCGTACGCCTCCGGCCGCTTCGACGCGGTCGCCGCCGTCGACGTCGTCGAGCACGTGGACGACCGGCTCGCGCTCGCGGAGATCGCGCGCGTGCTCAAGCCCGGCGGGGTGGCGCTCGTGCACGCCCCGGCCTTCCCGTTCCTCTGGGGCGAGCACGACGTCGCCGCCCACCACCGCCGGCGGTACCGGCGGGCCGGATTTTGTCGGGTCGTCGAGGAGAGCGGGCTGCGGATCGAGCGGCTGTCCTACGTCAACCTGCTCGTGTTCCCCGCCGCCGTGGCGGTCCGCGTCGGCAAGCGCCTCCTGCGCCACAAGGCGGACGGGAAGCGGCCGCCGTCGGCCGAGATCTTCGACCTTCCCCGTTGGCTGAACGGCGCCCTCACGCGGATGCTCGCGCTCGAGCGCCTCGCCATGCGCCGCGTGCCCCTCCCCATCGGCGTGTCGCTACTCTGCCTCGCACGCAAGGCGCCCGCCGAGCGGTCGCCGTGAGTGTGCCGCCCGACGCGCCGGTCCCCGGCCGCGCTGCCGGGCGCCGTGCGGACGTCTTCTGGGCAGTCGCGCTCGCCGTCGGCACCGTTGTCTACCTCGCCCGGCTGCCGCGTGTCCTCGGCGACTCCGACGAAGCGCTGTTCCTCTACGAAGCCAAGCGGCTGCTGGCCGGCCAAGTCTTCTACCGCGACCTCTTCGATCTGATCACTCCAGGCGCCCACTATCTGATGGCGGCGACCTTCTGGGTCTTCGGGGCCAACATGACCACCGCCCGGATCGCCGATGCCGTGCTCCACGGGCTCGTGGTCGCCGCGGTGTACGGCGCGTGCCGCGTCCTGGGCGTACAGAGGGGGCTCGCGGCCGCCGCCGCGCTGGTCGACCCGGCGATCTGTCGCCCCGCCTGGGCCGTCGCGAGCCCGCACTGGCTTTCGACCCTCCTGACCGTGCTCCTCGTTCTCGTCCTGCTGCGCGCGCCGACGGGCTTCGCCGCGGGAATCGTCCTCGGGCTGCTGGTCGCCGTCCAGCAGCAGCGGGGAGCGGTGATGGCGGCTGGTGCCGCAGCGCTGCTCGGTGCCGAGCAGCTTCTGTCTCGACGGCGAGCGAGCGTGGCGCTCCGCCCGCTTCCCCGGCGGGCGGCCGCCCTTGCAGGCGGCGTGCTCGTCGTCACGGTGCCCATCGGCGCCTTCCTGATCGGACGCGCGGGCGTCTCTCCCGTGCTGGCGGCCCTGGTGCTCCAGCCGCTGCGCTATCCAACCGTCAACCCCATCTCGTGGGGATCGGTGGCGCTTCCCGCGTACGCCCACTACACCTATCCCACGCTCCTCGCCTGGCAGCCCGTGGGGACCGTGGCCATGGGGATTCGAACCCTGGCCGACGTGCTCCGCGGTGCCCGCGGCGAGCGCGTCCGGCGCTCGGTTGTGCTGCTGGTGATGTCCGCCGCGGCGCTGGGATCGGTGGCCTATCACCCGGATTACATCCACCTCGCGTTCGTCGGTCCGCTCTTCGCGATCCTCCTCGCCGATCTCGTTCAGGGCGGTCTCGGACTGCTCGGCCGCCGGCCGTGGCTCGAACGCGCCGGCGGCGCGATGCTGGCTGCGGGCCTGCTCCTCGGCCTCGGTCTGCGGCTCCGCACCGTCATGCTCGGCACCTGGGCCGACGCGCCCGTGGTGCGCCGGACGGCCTTCGGGACGATGAACTTCCCCGAGAACCGCTACGAGCAGCTGCTGGCTCCCGTCGTCGATCGGCTCGCCGCCGCGAAGGTCCGCGCGCTGTTCGTGTACCCGGTGGGAACGGCCTGGTACCTCTACACGGACACCATCAACCCTACGCCCTTCCAGCTCCTGATCCCCGGCTACAACACCCCCGCCCAGATCGCCGACGCGCTCGCCATCCTCGATCGACGCCGTCTTCCGTTCGTCATCGCGTTCCCGCTCTCGGCGGACGATCCGGTGTTCACGTGGATCAAGCAGCACTACGAGCCGGTCGGCCCGAGCGCGCCGCTGCTCTTCCGCCGCGTCCGCGACTGGTAACGGCCGTGCGCGCGCCCGTCGCACGTCGGTCCACGCGTCAACCGGCGGCAGGTGGCACGAGAATCGCCGCGAGCGGTGTGCCCGGGCGCGCCACCGCCCGAACGTGCGAGTCGTCCTCGACGAAATAGACGGGCCGACCCGCCCCGTGGGGGAAGAAGATCGTGAAGACCGACGCCCATCCAGCGAAGTAGGGCGCCCCTACGATCGCCGGTGGGAAGGGTCGGTTTTGAATGTAGACCGGCCGGTCGGGGGGCGTCCGTGCGATGGTCGCGCGGATCGAGCGCACGACCTGCTCGGCCGCCTCACGATCCCCCCGATGGTGGTCGATGCGCCACCCGGAGCGCGCGTACAGCAGAGCCCCGATTGCGAAGGCGGCGGCCAGGGACGCATCCCGTGCACGCGGCCGCAGAGCGCTCAGCTCCCCCAGCCGCGCGAGGACCACGCAGAGCGCGATCGTCAGCGCGATCGGACCCACGTAGTGATATCGCGGAGCGCCTGCCCCGTAGGCGGGTACGGCCGGCACGAGGACGTAAAGCCCCGCGCGGCCCGCGGCCACGACCGCGTAGGCGCCGAGGGCGAGGAGACCGAGCGCCGCCAGCAGCCGCCGTTCGGCGGACGGCGAGGCGATCAGGGCACCGGCGAAGGCCGCAGCGTACAGGCCAGCGGCGCCAAGCTCGGCCGGCGTCGGGTAGGCGCCCGCGGGAAACGCGAAGCTCCCCACCAGACCCGCGATGCCCGCGGCGAGCAGGTGGAGGACCATGGCCACGACGCTGGGCCATCGGGAGAGGAGGCCGATCATCGTGAGAAGGCTCGCCGCCGGCGCCGGGCTGTACAGCCCCGTGTAGAGCGCGTAGAGCCCGGCGTAGAGCGTGATCACGACCGGCGGGAAGGCGAGCAACATGGTGCGGACCGACCGGGGCGTCCGGCTCCGGGGAAACAGGAGTAGCACGACCGCCGGGAAGACGAGGGCCACGCCCACGCCCACCCCGAAGCTCGCCGCGGCGGCGAGGAGCAGCCCGCACCAGCGCGCCACCTCCGCCGGGCGGAGCGCTCCCGACTCGCTGCGGCGGCAGGCGATCCGCCAGAGGACCACGAGCACCAGCGTCCCGACGACCACGTGCCCGTAGACCGCGTACCACCCGAGCGAGCCCTCGTCCGTCGGCGACGTGCCCCACAGCGCCGCCCCGAAACAGGCGAGGCGCGCGCTGCCGGTGAGGCGACGGGCCACGGCGAACAGCAGCGCCACGTTGACGAGGTGGGTCAGCAGCACGGTCCAGAAGTACCCCGCCGCCCAGGTCCCGAACAGCCGATGGCACAGCGAGAAGAGCGCGTTGCGGATCACCAGGACGTGGCCCGAGGCGGGCTGGAGCAGCCAGCGCCCCAGGGAATCGTTGGCGATCGACTGCAGGCTGACGAAGTCGTCCGCCATGAAGTAGTTGCGCGTGATCGGCCAGTAGACCGCGGCGCACGCGGCGACGGCCAGCGCGAGTAGCAGGTGATCCCTCCCGGAGCGGAAGGTCACGGGGGGCGACACATCTACCGCGAACGCCCGGCCCGAACGGGTTCGGCCTCCGGCTCGTCGACGCGGCGGTAGTCCCCGCGCGTCAGCATCTTCTCGAGCCAGACGTGGAGCACGATGAAGAGGTAGCGGCTCCCCATCTCGGCGAGCCTGAGGCTCGAGACGCCGTGGCGGCGCTGCTCCCAGCTGATCGGGACGACCTCGTAGGAGTAGCCGCGGACCACCGCCTTCAGGGGGATCTCCACGGTCAGGTTGAAGTGCGGGGAGAGGAAGGGGCGACATCCCTGGATGACGTTCGCCCGGTAGGCCTTGAAGGCGTTGGTGACGTCGTTGCAGCGCAGCCCGAAGAGGAGCCGGATGAAGGTGTTGACGAGCCGGTTCACCACCAGCTTGAACCGCGGGTAGTTCACCACCCGGCTGCCGGCGATGAAGCGCGAGCCGAAGACGCATTCGGCGCCGTCGCGCAGCACCTCGTGATAGCGCACGAGGTCGTCGGGGCTGTCGGAGCCGTCGGCCATCATCACGGCGACGGCGTCGCCGGTGAACGCGTCGAGGCCCATCCGTACGGCGAGCCCGAAGCCGTGCGGCCCCGGGTTGTGCAACAGCCGCACCCGCCCGTCGACGGCCGCCCGGGCCTGCACCTCGCGCGCGGTGTCGTCCGTGCTGCCGTCGTCGACCACGACCAACTCGTAGTCGATCGCGTCGCGGCGCAGCCGCGCCCGCAGCCCGTCGAGCGTCGGGCCGATGTTGGCAGCCTCGTTGCGGGCCGGGATGACTACCGACAGCTTCATGGGCCGCGACGCTCCCCGGCCCTGCGTAGGCCAGACCCGACCACATTGCAAGGACGATCGCCGTTGGGGTACAGAAGCCGGTCCGAGCCCCCATGCAAGCCCTGGTCACAGGCGGTGCGGGATTCATCGGCTCCTTCGTCGCCGAGCGCATGGCGGCTGGGGGGTATCGAGTGCGCATCCTCGACAGTCTCGATCCTCAGGTCCATCCGGACGGGACGCCGCCGCCGTGGCTCTCCCCCGACGTCGAGTTCGTTCGCGGCGATGTGCGAGACCGACGGACGTGCGCGGCGGCGCTCGCGGACGTCGACGTGGTCGTGCACGCCGCCGGGGCCGTCGGGGTCGCCCAGTCGCTCTACCGGGTCGAGCACTACGTCGACGTCAACGTGCGCGGCACCGCCACGCTGCTCGACTGCCTGGCGGAGCGCCGCGAACGGGTGCAAAAGCTCGTCGTCTTCACGTCGATGACGCAGTACGGCGAGGGCCTGTACCGCCGCCGTTCAGACGGAGCGCTCGTGCGCCCGGCGATCCGCACGGCGCAGGACATCGAACGCTTCGGCTGGGAGCCGGTCTGCCCCGAGACCCACGAACCCCTCGAGCCCGTCCCCACGCCGGAGGATGCCGCGCTGCTCGCCCGCAACGTCTACGCGCTCACCAAGCGCTACCAGGAGGAGCTGTCGCTGAGTCTGGGAGCCGTCTACGGGCTCCCCGTCGTCTGCCTGCGGCTCTTCAACGTCTACGGCCCCCGGCAGTCGCTGAGCAACCCGTATACCGGCGTGCTCGCGATCTTTCTCGCGCGCCTGCTGGCGGGCGAGCAGCCAGTCGTCTACGAGGACGGCGGGCAGACGCGCGACTTCGTCTCCGTGCACGACGTCGCCGAGGCGGTGATGGCGTCGCTCGCCACCTCCGCCGCCGACGGCCGGGTGCTCAACGTCGGCAGCGGCACGCGCCGGTCGATCGCCGAGATCGCGGTCACGCTCGCCCGCCTCGTCGGGCGCGAGGACATCGCCCCGCGCGTCGGGGGCGAGTTCCGGCTGGGTGACGTCCGCCACTGCACGGCCGACGTCGGCCGCGCACGCGCGCTCCTCGGCTTCACCGCTTGCACGCCGTGGGAGGACGGGCTCCGCGAGGTACTCGCCTGGTGCCGCACGGCGGCCTCGCAGGACCGTTTCGCCGAGGCGGCGGGCGAGCTGACACAGCGCGGGCTCGTGCGCGCGATCGGGTCGGGGACGGCGCCGTGAAGCGGCTCTTGGTCACCGGCAGCAGCGGCCTCATCGGCTCCGAGGCCGTCACCTTCTTCGAGGGGCGCGGCTGGGAGGTCCACGGCGTCGACAACAACATGCGCCGCGAGTTCTTCGGCCCCGACGGCGACACGACCTGGAATCTCGAGCGACTGCGCCGCACGACGACCCGCTTCACGCATCACGACCTCGACGTCCGGGCGCGTGAGGCGATCGCCGCACTGGTCGCCCGCGTGCGCCCCGAGCTGGTGATCCACGCGGCCGCCCAGCCCTCGCACGACCTCGCGAAGGACCGTCCCTTCGACGACTTCGAGACCAATGCCACGGGCACGCTCAACCTCCTCGAGGCGGTGCGCCGCACGTGCCCCGAGTCGCCGTTCATCTTCATGAGCACCAACAAGGTCTACGGCGACGCCCCGAACGAGATCCCGCTCGTCGAGCTCGCCACGCGGTGGGACTACGCCCGGCCCGAGGATTACCACGGCATCCGCGAGGACTGTCGGGTCGACGCGTGCCTCCACAGCCTCTTCGGCGCATCCAAGCTCGCCGCCGACGTCATGGTGCAGGAGTACGGGCGCTACTTCGGCATCCCCACGGTGTGCTTCCGCGGCGGTTGCCTCACCGGCCCGCATCACTCGGGCGCGGAGCTACACGGCTTCCTCGCCTACCTCGCGCGCGCGACGCGGGAGGGGCGCCCGTACCGCATCTACGGCTACCGCGGCAAGCAGGTGCGCGACAACATCCACTCCTACGACGTCTGCGAGGCGTTCCTCGCTTTCTACCAACGCCCACGCGTGGCCGCGGTCTACAACCTGGGCGGCGGGCGCGCGAACAGCGTCTCGATGCTGGAAGCCGTCGCCCGCTTCGAGGACCTGATCGGGCGGAAGCTCCAGGTGGAATACCTCGAGCAGAACCGAGTCGGCGACCACATCTGCTACATCAGCGACCTTCGCCGTCTCCAGGGCGACTACCCCGGCTGGGGGATCACCCGGTCGCTCGACGACATCTTCCGCGAGATCGCGGGCGCCGGGACGGCCGCTGCTTGAGCGCCCGCGCTACGCCGGCAACCGATCGGCCCAGCGCCGCCGCGTGGCGGCCCGCGCCAGCTTGCCGCTGGTCGTCTTTTCGACGCCCCCCGGCGGGACGAGGAGGACGAAGCGGAGGCCGAGCCCGGTCGCGCGTGCCACGGCCACCTGAATCGCCGCGCGGAGGCGCTCGAGCGCCAGCCCGTCCGTCTCCCGCGTTTCCACGACTGCAGCGACTTCCTCGGTACCGCGGGCTTCGCTGAGCACGCCGAACGCCACCGAGCACCCCGCACGGACGCCGGGAACGGCGTTGATGACCGTCTCGATGTCGTGCGGCGCATGCTTTTCTCCGCCGACCACGATCACGTCCTTCTCGCGCGCCAAAAAGTAGAGGTCACCCTCGGCCAGGTAGCCGCGGTCGCCCGTGTCGAGCCAGCCGCCCACGAGGACGCGGCGGGTCCCTTCGGGGTCACCGCGGTACCCGGCGAAGAGCGAGTTCGAGCGCAGCCAGACGGTGCCTACACGGCGGGCAGGCAGCGGGCACCCTGCCTCGTCGCGGACCTCGACGTCGCAGTGCGGCAGGCACCGGCCGACCGCGACCGACGCCACCCCGTCGCCGCTCGTGATCCGAGCGACGCCGTCCACCGCGAGGGCACGACGATCGAGCGTCTCGACGCGCGGTAGCACGCCCACTGGATGCGCGGTAGCGATCGTGACGTTCTCGGCGAGCCCCCAGGCGGGCGTTACGGCTTCCGGCCGGAAGCCGTACGCGGTGAACCGTGTCGTGAACACGCGGATCGTCGAGGCGAGGACGGGCTCCGCCGCGTTGATCGCGATGCGCCAGCTCGTCAGGTCGAGCCCGGCGAGCCGGTCCTCCGGTACCCGGCCGGCGCAGTAGGCGTACGCGAAGTTCGGCGCCCAAGAGATCGTCCCCCGGTAGCGGTGCATCGCCCACAGCCAGAGCGCCGGCTCGCGCACGAAGTCCATCGTCGGGATCAGCACCGTGGGACAGCCGCTGAGCAGCGGCAGAAGGAACGCGTCGATGAGACCCATGTCGTGATAGAGGGGGATCCAGTTGACGCTCACGTCTGCGGGCAGCAGTCCGAGGCCGGCACGCACGGCACGGATGTTGTTCAGCATGGCCCCGTGCGTCAGCAGCACGCCCTTCGGCACGCCCGTGGATCCCGAGGAGTACTGAACCGTCGCGAGCTCCGTCGCTCCCGGTCGAGCGACGGCCCCTGACGCGGGATCGCCCGTCAGGTCCGCGGGGACGAGAACACGGCCAGCGGTCTCGCCCAGCACCGCCGCGACGTCAGGGAGACACAACACGGCCTTCGCGCGCGCGTTCTCCAGGACGGCGCCGACCCGTGCCAGGTAGACGCTCGCGTCGGCGACCCGGTGCGATGGCGTGGCGACCAGGCCCGGAACCGCGCCGGCAAGCAGCACCCCGACGTACGCGGACAGGAGTTCGGCCCCGGTCGGAAGGATCAGGATCACGAAGTCGCCGGGAACGATCCCGTGCCCGGCGAGAGCGGCCTCGATGGTTCGCGCGCGCCGCCACAACGCGCCCAGCGTGATCCGCCGCTCCCTGCGCTCCCCGTCGAGGACCGTCAGGCAGGCGAAGTCCGGGAATCGCGCCGCCAGCGCCTCGAACGCCGCCGTCAGGGTCTCGACGTCGTCGAGCAGCGCCGGCGGCACGGGGCTCGGCGGCGGCAAGGCCGGCGTGCGCAGATCGACGGGGCGTTCCTGCGTCATCGGGACCGGCAACGGCGATCGATCAGCGAAAGAATCTCCTCCAGCGTCTCGTTTTCCCCGCCGCGGATTTCCGTGTCGTCGAGCCGCACCCCGAAGCGCTCCTCCACGAACGCAGCGAGCGCGGTCACGCCGAGCGAGTCGATCAACCCCTCGCTCAGCAGCCGCGTCCCCGGGCCGAGCGGCAGGTTCGGGTCCGTGAGGAGATTTCCGCGGACGAACTCCACGAGGATCGCCAGCCGTTCGTCCGCCATGGGGGCGTATTAGCGGAGCCCCGACCCGCTGTCGATGCAGCTCCCCCGTGGTCAGCCTGCGGAAAGCCCGACTAGCACCAGGAAATAGCGGCGCAGCGCCCCCGTCCCGGCGAGCTGCAGGACGGGGAGGGTCACCGAAAAAGAGGCAAGGACGAGCATCAGGGCAATCTTGAGCGCCTCCCGGACGCGCGCCGGCACCCACGCCGGCAGCACACGCCAGCCGCGCCGCTGCACCCGTACGTGGGCGACCACGGCGGCCGCGTTGAGTATCGCCCAGAGGGTGATGGGCGCGAAGATCTCGAGCCGGAGGTCGCGAGCCAGGAAGGGCACACCGATCCAATGCCACACGAGGCTCGCGGCGAAGGCCGCCAGGATGTTGCGTTCCTGACGGTGCCGCCCTCCCCCGAGAGGCGCGTAGATATGGTGGATGAGCCAGAACGTCATCGTGCCTCGCCACGATCGCCACAAGTCCGACGGATTGCGGCAGGTGAGCAGGCGGGTGAAGTTGGGCCGGAGCCGCATCCCCAGGAAAAGCGCAGTGCCCTCGAGAGCGGCCCAGGACCCCATGGCGTACAGCGCGACGCAGACGAACAGACGCAGAGAGCGGTACCAGAGCACGGGCGCCGTCGAGCTGGCGAGCAGCAGCTCCGGGGGCAGCATGATTCGGCACGCGACCCACACCTCGAGCGCACCGACCGCGATCCGCTGCACGGCCAGACGATCGTCGAACGGCGGCGTGGTGCTCAGATTGCGGCGCGCGAACTCCGCATAGACCTCCGGCGCGCCGAGCGCCCCACCCGCACCGGGATAGAACGACAGGTAGCAGGCGTAGTCGGCGAGGCTCGCCGGCGCGCCGCGGCACACCTCGACAGCGTAGCTGACGTGCCGGAGCAGGAGGAAGAAGGCCAACCCCTGGACCTGGAGTGCCTGCAGCGGATGGGTTGCGCGCAGCGCGAAGCCGAGGCCGAGCACCGCCACCACCAACCCTCCCTGCAGAACCGTCGCCACCCGTGGCCGCCGCGCCCACGGCGGGATCAACGCCGCGAAGCCGATGAGCCCGGCCCCGCCGATCACGGCGACCGCGACCGGCCCGCTGTACTGCACGAGGAGCACCGCACTCACCGTGCTCAGCACCCACTTGCGGCCCCGTGACGGGAGCGCAGCCACGGCGGTTCCCGCCGCAACCGCGAACGCGAGGTGGTCCCACCGCAGGAAGAGCTCATGAATCTCTCGGCTGGGATGGCGCAGGATCCATAGGAACAACGCCGTGGCGACGAGCGCGCTTCCCCCCGCAGCGCCCGCCCGCCCCGGCGCGGAGGTCTGAGCGTTTCGGAGCGCCGGAGCAAGCTGCGCCAAGACGATCGCGAGCAGCGCCAGCTCGACCACCCCGAGGAGGTCGACCGCTGCGCTCGCCCCCGCGGCCGGCATGCCGAGCGCCACGATCCCAGCCTGCAAACGCTCGTGGAACGGCAGCAGCGCACCGTGCAACAGGTCCGGCGCGGCGGAGGGCACATCGAAGGGTTGCGTCACGCGCGCCCTTCTAGCGCAATGCGCCGGCGATCGACATTCGGTTCGCATTGACCCCTTCGCGGCGCTGCCGCTACAAGCCCCTCGTGAGCTACAAGGTCTACCTCTGGGCCTCGCTCAGCCCGCTCGAATGGAGCCAGGCCGCCTGGCGGGTCGAGGGGACGACGGTCTCCGCCGAGGCGTGCGAGGGCGAGTTCATCCGCGACGTGATTCTCGAACATCTCCCGCGCCACGGCCTCGTCGTCGACGCCGGCTGCGGCACGGCCAAGTGGCCGATCTATCTCCGGCGCGCCGGCTACCGGTGCGTCGGGCTCGAGATCAGCGCCGACGCCTGCCGCATGGCCCGCGAGCTCGACCCCGGCCTGCCCCTCCTACGGTCGGACACGCGCCACATCCCCTTCCGCGACGCGTCCGTCGACGCCGTGCTGTCCCTCGGCGTCGTGGAGCACGACGAGGCCGGGCCGCACGAGCAGTTGCGGGAGATCCGCCGCGTGCTCCGCCCCGACGGGGTCCTCATCCTCGCGGTGCCGTTCAACAACCTCTTCCGCCGGCTCCTCATCAACCGCCTCCACGATCGCGTCACGCGGCGGCGGCGACAGGCCAACGTCGCGCTCGGCTTCGCCGAGTACCGCTTCAGCCGCCATGAGATCGAAAGGTTCCTGCGGGAGACCGGCTTCGAGCCGATCGCCGCGCATCCGAACGACCTGCGCCCGCCCAAGGTGATGGGCCTGTGGGTGGACCGCAGCAACTTGGTCTTCGATCCTTTGGCTGGGCAGCCGACCGAGCCCTTCGTCCTACCGGGGCTGCGTGGCCAGCTCGCCGCCGCGGCGTTACGCTGGGTCCCCTGGCTCGTCTGCGGCGAGGCAACCTACGTGGCTCGCCCCCGGTGACGGCCGCAAGTCCTCCTTTCGCGCGTCGCCCCCTCGGCCTCGCCGTCCTCCTCCTCCCGGCGTGCGGAGCCTGGAACGGGTGGTCGCGGCGGCGGCGGGACGTGCGAACGCGGGCAAGGCTTCCCTTTCCCCCGAGCAGGTCGAGCGGCTCCGCGCCCGCGACGGGAACCGGGCGCCCTGACGTCGGCTCACCGCAGCCCGAGCCGCTCGAGCGGCAGGGGTGCACCACGCAGGCCGTCCCACAAGCCGCGCAGGTGCTCCTCGAGCTGCGCGGTGTGTCCCTCGCGCCGCAGCCGCGCCACGTCCCGCGGCAGCGACCAGAGCAGCCGCCGCGGGACCGCCAACCACCGGCGCAGCCGGCTCCGGCGGTCCTCGGCGACCCGGCCCGCCAGCGCGGGATCGCCGCCGGCGTGGAGGCAGTAGAGGGCGAGCGCGCGCCGGTAGCTCCACGCGCCGATCGCGAGGTCGTCCTCGCGGTCCATCACGACCGCGAGAAGCTCGAGGGGGATCGCGTACAGCGTCGACAGCCAGTAGTAGAGCTTCTGCTCGATGCCTGCGTGCGCCCGCACGAAGCGCACCGCGTTACGCGCCCCGAGGTAGGTGCGCACGGGATTCCAGGCCACCGGGAGCGGATTCGCGAGCTGCGCCCCGAGCGCCCCGGCGGGAACCCGGCTGCGCTTGACGACCTGGCCGGTGCTGCGCGAGCCGTGGTGGTAGACGCGCGACCTCGGCTCGTAGAGGATCATGTAGCCCAGCTCGCGCGCCCGGAAGGACCAGTCGATTTCCTCATGATAGGCGAAATACCGCTCGTCGAGGAGCCCCACCCGCCGCAGCGCGTCCGCCCGCAGCAGGAGGCTGCAGCCCGCGCCGGCGTCGATCGGCCGCACCTCGTCGTAGCCTTCCCCAGGTAGCGCATTCATGCCGCGGCGGCGCACGAGTCCGTGGCCGAAGTAGATCTCGAGGTACGCCTCGTACAGCACCTCCGGCGAGTCCATCCGGAACAACGCGCTCGACGCCGCCGCCGCCTTCGGCGCGACGTTCAGGATCTCCACGAGCCAGCCGAGGAAGTCGGGGGCCACCTGCGTGTCGTTGTTGAGCAGCAGCACGGCCTCGGCACCACCCTCGAGCGCCGCGCGGATCCCCGCGTTGTTGCCCCCCGCGTACCCTTCGTTGCGCGGCAGCGCGAGCACCCGCACGTCCGGGAACCGCGCCTGCACCGCCGCGACGGAGCCGTCGCGCGAGCCGTTGTCGACCACCAGGATCGAGGCCCCGTCCAACGCCGCCGCGTGCAGGCTCTCGAGGCACGCGAGCGTGTCCTCGCGCCGGTTCCAGTTGAGCACCACGATCACGACGTCGGCGCGGCGGATACGCGGCGGATCGGTGGGCGGGCCGGGCCGCGGCCGAAGCGCCCTGCGGACCCTGTACGCGAGAGAGAACCTCAGCGCGGCGCATGATAGTCAGTGCGCGCGCTCGGGGTCAACGCGCACGCATGCGCCGTGCCGATCGCCGCGGTGTCCGGGCGGTTGCCGCTGCGCGGCCGGCTTTGTTATAAGGGCGGCCCGCCTCGTGTCCACCATCGCCAACGCGCGCCCAGCGAGCCACACCCTCCACGACGCCCGGCTGGACCGGCGCTACTGGAACCTCATCGTCCAGTTCGCTCTCAAAGATTTCAAGATCCGGTACACCCACTCGGTGCTCGGCTACGCCTGGTCCGTGCTCAATCCGCTCATCTTCGCGGTGCTCTACTACCTCGTCTTCTCGGTATTCATTCGCTTCAACGTCCCCAACTATCCGGGCTACCTCATCCTCGGCATCGTGATGTGGAACTTCTTCGCCGAGGGCACCTCCAACGGCGTCAGCTCGCTGCTCAACCAGGCGGGGATCGTGACCAAGGCCGCCCTTCCCCGCCAGGTCATCGTCTACGCGGCGGTACTCAACGCGCTGCTCACGTTCGCGATCACGATGGTGGTCCTGCTGGTCGTGCTCCGCCTCACGGGCACGCACCTCACCTCGGCCGTGCTCGTCTTCCCCCTCGTGCTCCTCGACCTCGTGCTGATCACGGTCGGGATCTCGCTCCTTCTGGCCCCCTTGCACGTCCGCTACCACGACATCGGCTACCTCTGGGGCGTGGCGCTGCAGATCGGCTTCTGGCTCACGCCGATCGTCTACCACGACCTCATGATCCCTCCCCGCTGGCACTGGCTTCTGCGCTTCAATCCGATCGCTCGCATCGTCGGACACAGCCGTGACGCCCTGGTCTACGGCACGTGGCCCGACTGGGTGGTGCTCGCCCGCACCTCCGCCATCGCGCTGGCCCTGGCGCTGCTCGGCACCCTCGTCTTCCGCCGGATGCAGGAGCGCCTCGTGGAGTACTTCTAGTCGGAGCGCCGCGCGGATGAACGCCATCGAGGTCCGCGGTGTCTCCAAGACGTACCGCATCCCGCACGAGCGCCATACGACGCTCGCCGAGCGTGTTTTGTCGTGGTTCCGGCCATCCGGCTTCGAGCTGTTCCCCGCGCTGAACGACGTCTCGCTCGACGTGCCCGAGGGCACCTTCGTCGGCGTGATCGGCGCCAACGGCTCGGGGAAATCGACGCTGCTCAAGCTGATGGCCGGTCTCCTCGTCCCGGATGCCGGCGCCGTGCTCGTGAGCGGCACCGTCGCGCCGCTGCTCGAGCTGGGCCTCGGCTTCCACAACGAGCTGACGGTCGCCGAGAACATCTCCCTCTACGGCGCGGTCCTCGGCTACCCGCCTGGACGCATGGCCGAGCGCGTCGACGAGGTCGTCGCGTTCGCCGAGCTCGAGCGCTTCCGCGACGCGAAGCTGAAGAGCCTCTCCTCCGGGATGCTCATGCGCCTCGCCTTCGCGACCGCGTTGCGGGCCGATGCCGACATCCTGCTCCTCGACGAGGTCCTCGCGGTCGGTGACGCCCGCTTCCAGCAGAAGTGCTTCGACGTGTTCGCGGACCTGAAGAAGCGCCGCCGCACCATCGTCCTAGTGAGCCACGACGTCGCCTCGGTACAGCGCTTCTGCGATCGGGTCTTCTGGATCGACGCCGGGCGACTCGCGATGGCCGGTGCCGCCGACGAAGTGGTCAAGACCTACCTGGCGATCAGCCGTGCCGACATGCTGCGTCGGGCCGCGGAAAAGGAGCCGCTGTCGAAGGAGGACATCGCCGGCCTCGAGCCCGTCCATCGCTTCGGCGACGGTGACATCCGCTTCGTCGAGGGCACCCTCGAGCGCACCGATGGAACCACGCTCGCCCGGGTTCGCGCCGGCGAGCGCGTCGTGCTGCGCCTGCGGGCGGTCGTGAACGCCGTCTCGGCGCAACCCACCTTCGGCATGATCGTGAAGCAACTCGGTGCGCTCGGCGGACATCCCGTCTACTCCACCAACACCAAGTTCCTCGATCTCGAGCTCGGGCCGTTCGCCCCCGGGGACGAGGTCGAGGTCCGCATTCCCTTCACCGCGTCGCTCGTGGACGGGCACTACACGGTCCACGTGGCCGCCGCCGACGGCCACGCGGGGGTGGTCCACGACTGGATCAACGACTACGTGACCTTCAGCGTCGAGGAAAGCAGCTGCCACGAGGGTATCCTCGACCTGCGTGCGGAGTTCCACTGCGAGGTCGTTCGTCGCGACCGCCTGGCACTGACCGGGACCGAGTCCCCTCCGGGAGGCACCAAACCGTGAACCCGTCGAACGCGCCGCGCGTCGCGGTGCAGATACTCACCTGGAACCGCGTCGACGAGCTGGTTCCTTGCCTCGAGAGCTTCGCCCGCGTCGACTACCCGAACTACGAGGTAATCGTCCTCGACAACGGCTCGGAGGACGAGACGGTCCCGACCGTCAAGCGGGACTTTCCGTGGGTGACGCTGATCGAGAACGGCAAGAACCTCGGGTTCTGCCGCGGCAACAACGTCGGGCTGCGCTACTGCCTCGAGCGCGGGTTCGACTATGTGCTGCTGCTCAACAGCGACACGGAGGTTCTGCCCGACTTGATCGGCGAGCTGGTGGAGGTCATGCAGGCCGACCCACGCATCGGTATCGCCGGCGCGAAGAACCTGCTGTTGGAAAACCCCGCCTACATGTGGGGGCAGTACGGGGAGGTCACGTGGGGTCCCTTGCTGGTGCGCACGATCGGGCGCTTCACGCCCGATCGGAATCTGCGCGAGCCGCCGAAGGACGTCGATTGGGTGATCTGCAACGGCTGCATGGTGAGTCGCGCGGCGCTCGCGAAGGTCGGAGGGTTCGACGAGGAATTCTGGCAGTGCAACGAGGACGTGGACTGGTCCTACCGTGCTCGCCGTGCGGGCTTTCGGGTCGTGTACGTGGACCGGGCGGCCATCCTCCACAAGGGCGGCTCGAGCGGCCAGCTGGGGCACAAGAAGGTCTTCTCCTACGGCTACTTCATCGGGCGCAACGCCTTTACCTTCGCGCGGAAGTACGCCAACCCGCTGCAGAAGGCCAAGCTCTTCCTCATGGTGTGGATCGGGGTGCTCGGGCGCATCGCCTTCTTCGCCATCGACAACACCAAGAACGCCGTCCTCGGGCAGCGTCACTTCGTGCGCGGCGTCCTCGACGGCATGCGCGGGCGGCTGAGCGAGGATCACATCCTGGTGCAGTTCTCGCCCGAGCCCCGCGCCTTCCGCCAGGATCGTCGCGCGAAGATCCGGCGCTGGCTCGGCGTCTGAAGCAGTCGCGGCGCCGTCCGCTCGATCGAGCACGCGCCAGCGACCGATCGCCCGCAGCGGCCGGTAGTGTCCGGCGATCCAACGGTCGACCTCGGGAAAGACCCGCCGCAAGCGAGCGCCCGCGGGCGAGCCGACCTCCTCGAGCAGCAGCGGCCGCGCGGCCTCGAGCCTCCGGAGCACTCCGGCCTCGGGCACCAGAGCCCGGGCCTGGTCATCGGGCAGCAGGCCGGCCTCGATCAGGTAGAGCACGAACTCGTCGTGATCGAGCGGCGATCGCCGCCCCGCGAGAAAGTAGAGCATCTGGGCGTTGGAGAGGACGAGAATCGAGCGGCCACGCAGCGCCGGCGCGTCGAGCCAGCGCACCAGCGCCGCGGCCTCGTCGAACTGCGGATGGGAGTCCCAGATCCCCGGAGCCCGGTCGAATCCCTCGACGCGCGCCGGCCGCGCCCGCCAGGCAACGACGAGGCTCGTCACGAACGGCGCCGACGTCGCCACGGCGAGCAGGAAGAGCAACAAAGCCGCCGCGACCCGCCGCCCACCGGTCGCCACCGACTGCGCGCGCCTCGTCGAGGCGGCGACCAGCGGCGCGAACAGCGGCAGCGCCAAAAGGACGTGAAAGACGTCGGCACAGGGATGGAGCTGGACCAGACCGGCTGCCGCGTGCGCATGGCAAGCCGCCAGCGCACGGGCCCGCGGGGATTCCCCCGATCTGGGCTGCAGCGCCTGCCGAGCCGGCGCCCACAGCGCGATGATCGGCAGCCACATCAGAATTCGCACGGCGTCGCCGCGCCACCCCGCACCGTGGAAATAAACCCCTGGACCGCCGCCGGAAGCGACGGCGACACCGCAGAGCGCCGCGGCAACTGCGAACGCCGCAGCTGCGGTCACGCCCGTCCCGCGCAGGGCCGCCCACAGGCCTCCGCCGAGCGCGACCACGAGAACGAGCGCGCGTGCGTCCGGACGCGGGAAGGGAACGTACCATCGCACCTGCTGTGGGAGGCCGAGGATCGTGTCGAACCCCGCAGCCGGCAGCGCCCCGACGCTCCCGAAGTACGCGGCGTATCCGAGCAGCGGGAGAGCCAGGCCCGCGGCCATCCAGCCGACCGCGCGGAGCCCCTCCATGCGCGAGCGGCCCACGGGCGTCCGTAGCTCGCGTCCCGCGAGCACCAGCCCGATGGCTCCCAGCGGCGCCAGCAGCACGGCGGCGCTCCACGCCGTCGCGAGTGGCGCCACGTAGACGGTCGGGACCGCGAGCGCCGCGCCCAGCGTCGCCAGACGCAGGGCGCGCACGACGCGGGCGGCCGGCGCAGGTTGCCCATCCGCAGGCTCGGCCGTGTCGTGGATCAGGAACATCGTCAGGCCGAGGAAGCTGAAGACCCCAGCCGTCTGCTTGAAGGTCGCCGCGAGGCCCACCAGCACTCCGGCACCGAGGGACCGGCCCAACTTGCGGCCCGGGCCGCCCAGGAGTGCGAGCAGCGCACCGAGCACGAGCGGCGTCACGTAGTACGTAGCGTAGGGCGCGTTCGCGAGCCAAAGCCCACTGCCCCACAGCGCCATGATCCAGAATGCGGTGCCGAGCGGGACGCCACCGTCTCCGACGCGGCGGGCAAGGAGGTAGACGAGCAGCACGCTGGCGGCCTTCAGGAGCACCAGGGCCGCCCGGATCACCCGCAGGTCGGGCCCGAACACACGCAACAAACCGCCGTTTACCAGGAACAGGGACGGCCCGTAGATGTGCACGAAGTCCCGATAGGGAACAGCACCTTCGCTCACGCGCCAGCTCGGGTAGACCACCTGGCCCTCATCCGCCCACTCGAGCGTGATCGGGGCCACCGCCGCGAAGTAGAGCACCGCGGCCGCGAAGACGGCGAGCGCGGTCGCCCGCGACCAGCCGCGGGTCATCCACCCAGTCGCGGTTTCCGTGCCGCGACCGTGAACCGCCAGGCGAACTGGCGCAGCACCGCGCCGGCTACGGGAAGCGCCGCGAGGCGCTCCTCGAGCGCCAGCAGTCGGCGCATGAGCTTTTCGTTGCGGGCGAACGGCGAGCTCGCATAGCAGCCGGTCAACGGGTAGGCGAGAAAGTCAGTGCGCACGCGCTCGACGGCCAGACCTTCCTCGCGGAGAACGCGCAAAATCACCTTCTCGCGAAACGCGTGCTTGAAGTGAATATCGATGGGCGACTCGTACACGCACTTGCGAAAGACGATCGGATCGAGGAGCCGGTGCGCGAGGCGGCTGAACCACGACGTCACCGGCTCGTGAATCAGGAGAAGGCCGCCCCGCACGAGAACGCGGACGGCCTCGCGCACCGCGGTCGGATAGTCGATGACGTGGTGCAACGCACCGTCGTACACGACCGCTCCGACGCTCGCGTCGCGCAACGGGAGCGCTTCGCCATCGGCCTTGATTCCCGCGAACCCCTGCGCAGGCAGCCGCTCGACCGCCCGGGAGACATCGACACCGACGAGCAGGCCGCCTGCCCCCCCCCGAGCCCGCGCCAGTTGATCGAGGAAGTGCCCCTTTCCGCAGCCCACCTCGACGATCGGTCCTTCCGGCGCCGTCCGCAGCGCGGCCACGAGCCGTGCGCGCTGATGCACGACGACGGCCGCCGATCCCGGCCTGGCGAGCGGCTCGTCGAGGAGCTGATGACCGACACCGTCCTGCCACTCCCGTTCGAGCCGGCGATAGCGGGCCGCTTCGGCGCCCGAACAGGTCACCGCGCCGTCACTGCGCGCGGCGCCGCCCGGCGGTGCCACCGGCGCCCGCTCCACAGCCCGTCGAGGCGCTTGCGGACGAGCACGCCGACCACCCGGAGAAACAGACCCACGCTCTGATAGCGCGAATAGACGCGGCTGTGCTCGAGGTCGCGATTGCAGTAGTTCACGGGGATCTCGATGATCCGCTTACGTGCGCGCAGTACCTCGATGACCATCTCCGGAAATATCTCCGGGCCATGGCTCGTAAGCCGATCGGAGATACTCTCATACGTCGAGCGCCAGAAGCCACGATAGACACAGCAAATGTCGGTGAAGCGCGAGTCGAACCGCCACCACAACAGCTCGCAGAGCTTCGCGAGCGTAACGTGGGCCGCGCGCACGATCCCGCGCATGTTCGTGCCCTGCTCGATCATCTGCCGGGTCGTGCGCGTACCCACTACCATGTCGGCGTCGCGCAGGTACACCAGGAACTTCGCGACGTCCGTGGGCACGAAGGTATCGTCGCTGTAGCAGAGAATCACGATGTCTCCACGCGCTGCCGCGATACCGAGCCGCACGAGGTCCCCGGTAGCCGCCCCCGGATGCGACGCAACCACCAAACGGATCTTCCCTCCGCCGGCCGCGCGCTCGAGCGCCGGGCTCGATCGTGGGGCGACGGCCACCACCTCCGCGAGCTCGGGAGCGGCCGCGAACACCCCGAGCGCGCGGAGCTTCGTCTCGCCCTCGTCTTCGATGACGTAGACGAGGCTCGCCGTGCGGCTCGCGAACGTGGCGTCGCGCACGAGGTAGTTCGCCCAGTTGAGGTCGTCGCGCGAGTTGACGTTGACGTAGCGGCCGGTGAGCGGAAACGGCACGACCCTTGCACCCGCGGCGCAGAGTCCGCCGAGCCACGTCGTCCAGTCGCGCGGACCATGGTCGGGGCCGTCCGCGAACGAGGCCGCCAGCCGCGTGAACACCTCCGGGGCGAGCAGGTAGGTGCCGGTGCCCATCAGTGTACCGCTCACCGTCTGGGGCTTCTCCTGCATGGCCACGATCCGCCCATCCTCGATCGTAACCACGTAGTTGTTGCGAATCTGCTTCGGGAAGTCGCTGTGAACGAGGCCACAGGTCGCGAGCGCGTTGCGATAGCCCGACGCCAGAAGCGACCGATGATTCGAGCCCACGTAGCACTCGTCCGAGAGCACCGTGCAGCAGTATCCCTCGAGTCCTCGTCGGGCGATCTCCTGCCCACCGAGCAGCATCGAGTACGGCAGGTTCAGCTCGACCCGTGGGTTGGTAACGTAGAAGAGGCGCACCCCGAGCGCACCGCCGGTGCCGAGGTAGTCGCGGATCACCTCGCCGCGGTAGCCGACGACCACGCAGATGTCTCGGATGTCGAGCTCGTCGCGCAGCAGCTCGACGTTGCGGCGGATGAGGGGGACGCCGTCGACCTCCAGCATCGCCTTGGGAACCGTGGCGGTGTACGGATAGGCTCGCACGCCGCGACCGGCGGCCGGGATGAGGCCGATCAGCGTGTCCGATGACATGACCGGCCCGCTGCCGTCGTGCTAGAGGGGCGCCCGTGTTCGACGCGACGGACATCGTCATTCCGATATGCAACGAGGCCGGGACGGTCGAGGCGCTGCTCAGTCGACTTCGCGCCGCCTGCCCCGAGGCTCGCCTGATTTTCGTGGACAACGCGTCGACCGACGGGACGCTCGAGCGGCTCCGTCGATTTGCCGATGTGGTGGTCATCCGCCACGAGCAGAACCTCGGCTACGGGCGGTCGATCCGCGACGGGATGCGCGCGGCGAGCCGCCGGTACGTCATCGTCATCGACGCCGATCTAGAGTACCAGCCGGAGGACCTGCCGGCCATGGTCGCCGCGCTCGTCACGGCGCCCGCCGTCCACGGGTCGCGCTTCCTCGGCGGCGGGGCAGGGGCGCATCTGGGCGTCGTGCGCAGGTTCGGCAACGCCGCGGTGACCCGGCTCTTCAACGCGCTGTTCCGGCAGCACTTGACCGATTTGTACACGGGCGTGCGTGCTTTCGAGCGGTCCGCCGTGCCGCTGGCCCGGCTCCGCTACGACGGCTTCGAGTTCGTGCTCGAACTCTCGGCCCGCCTTGCCCAGGCCGGCGTCCGCATCGCCGAGGTCCCCGTGCGCTACCAGCCCCGGACCACCGGTCGGTCGAAGATGCGTCACGTACGCGAATTCGTGAAATTCGCATGGTACCTGATGGCCCTGCGGCTCTCGGGATGATCAGTCAGGCAGCCGCCGCCCCCAAGCGCCGCCGCATGTAGTCCGCCAGCGCCTCGCGCCAGGGTCGCATCCGGTCGAGGCCGGCGGCCCGCAGCGCGGCGTTGTCGAGCACCGAGTAGAACGGCCGGCGCACCGGCGCGGCGAATTCCTTCACCGTCGTCGGCACGAGCGGCGTGGTGAGCCCCCCCAGCTCGAAGATCGCCCGCGCGAACTCGTACCACGAACACTGCCCATGGTTGGTGGCGTGGTAGAGACCCGGCGGCCCCTCGAGCGCGAGCGTGCGGATCTGGCGGGCCAGGTCGCCGGTGTACGTGGGCGTGAGCACCTCGTCGTCCACGACACGGACCTCGGGCCGCTCGCGCGCCGCCTTGAACATCGTATCGATGAAGTTGCCGCCCTTCGCCCGGCACGGGCGGAGCCCGTAGAGGCCCGACGAGCGGACCACCTGATGGCGGTCGCCGGCGCTCAGCACGGCGTACTCCCCGGCGAGCTTCGACTGCGCGTAGACGTTGAGCGGATTCGGCCGGTCGGCCTCGACGTAGGGCGCCTGCTTCGCGCCGTCGAACACGTAGTCGGTGCTCACGTGCACGAGCCGCGCGCCCAGATCCTCGCACGCGCGGGCGAGCCAGCGCGGCGCGATGGCGTTGAGGAGATACGCCTCGCGCTCCATGGTCTCGCACCGCGGGACGTTGTGGAAGGCCGCCGTGTTCACCACCACCGCCGGCCGCAGCCGGCCGAGCACGGTGCGCACCGCATCGGGATCGCCGATCTCGAGGTCCTCGTGCGCGAGCCCGTGTACGTCCTCGTCGGCGAAGGTCTCGACGAGGTCGCTGCCGAGCTGCCCGGTGCTGCCGACGATCGCGACGCGGGTCAAAACACGCCCCCGATACGCTTGAGCGTCTGCTCCATCTCGGCGAGCAAGGTCATCCACTCGATGTTGTAGTAGCGGGGGTTGTAGAAGTCGGTCTGGTCGTGCTGCCCCATCATGCGGAGCATGTGCTCCACGGACTCCTTCACCGGCACCATCGCCTTCACGCCGAGCTCCGACTCGATCCGCTGACCGCTCACGCGGTACGAGCGGGTCTTGTAGTTCGAGTAGTCGACCTCGATCTCCACCCGCTTGATCGGCTTGAAGGCCTCCCGCACCCAGTGTGCCAGCTCGAGAATGCGGTAGTTCTTGCCGACCACGTTGAAGATGCGCCCGTGGATCTTTTCCTCCGGCGCCTCCACGCAGGCGACGTACACGCGGCTCAGGTCGCTCACGTCGACCAGCGGCCGCCACATCTCGCCGCCGGCGTGCACCGTGAGCCCCCCCTTGGCGAGCGCGTCGCGCACGAAGGTGTTGACGACCAGATCGTACCGCATGCGCGGGCTCCAGCCGTAGACCGTCCCTTGGCGCAGCAGCACCGGGCAGAAGCGGTCGTCGGCGAGCCGCAGCAGGATGCGCTCGGCGTTGTAGTTCGAGACCGCGTAGGCGGCGCGCGGGCTCACCTCCGAGTCCTCGTCGCGGAGGAAGTCCGCCGCGTAGAAGCCGAGATCGTAGATCGAGCAGGTCGACGCGAAGATGAAGCGCTTCACGCCACGCCGCTTGCACGCGTCGGCGACCACCTCGGTGCCGAGCGTGTTCATCTCCTCGTTCGCCTTCGGGTTGAACTCGGCCGTCGGATCGTTGGAGAGCCCGGCGAGGTGAATCACGGCGTCGCAGCCGTCGAGGACCGCCGCATCGAACGTGCGGATGTCGCCCTGCACGAGGTCGATCTTGTCGCGCACCTCGGCGAGCCCGTCCTCGCCGAAGTAGAGCTTGTCGAACACGCGGACCGCCTCGCCCTTGTCGAGGAGCTGCCGCACCGCGATGCAGCCGATGTAGCCGGCGCCGCCGGTCACCAGAATCATGAGCGACTCTCACCTCCCGCGACGCGCCGCGGACTCCGCGTGCGCATCTGCCTGGGCGTTTCGATTGACTGCCCAGCCGGCGGTATATACTCTCCGGCGCCCGGAGGTTGCAATGTTGCTCGATCCGAGCCGCCTGCCCCCCGTTCAGGTCTTCACGGCCAAGCACTTCGCTGACGAGCGCGGCTTCCTCCTCCAGTCGTGGGTGCAGCAGGATCTTGCCGCCCAAGGGATCCCGTCGACGTTCAAGCAGGCGATCCAGACCTGGTCGCGGCGTGGGGTCGTGCGCGGGCTGCACTTCCAGTGGGATCCGCCCATGGGGAAGCTCGTGCGCTGCATTCACGGCGCGATCCTCGACGTCGTCGTCGACGTGCGCGTCGGCTCGCCCACGCACGGCGCCCACGTCGCGGTCGAGCTCACCGGCCGCAATCATCGCGTGATCTGGGTGCCGCCCGGCTTCGCCCACGGCACCTTCGCGCTCGAGGAGGGCTCGATCGTGCTCTACGAGTGCACCGCCGAGCACGGCCCCGGCCGCGAGGGGGGCATCCTCTGGAACGACCCCGCGCTCGGCATCGCCTGGCCGGATCTCCCGCCGATCGTCTCGGAGAAAGATCGCCAGGCGCCCACGCTCGCGCAGTGGACCGCCGACCCGCGCGCGCAGCACTTCCGCTACGCCTGAGCCGACGCGCGCGGACGGCCCGGCGACCGCCGAGGCCGCGGTCGTGGTCGTCCACTGGGGCGCCGTCGCCGACACGCTTGCGTGCCTGCGGAGCCTCGCCGTCTCGACGCTGCGGCCGCGCCCGTTGCTCGTGATCGACAACGGGACGCGCGCCCTCGACGCCCGGGCCGTCGCCGCGGCGGCGCCGGACGTGGTGCTGGTGCCGTTGCCCGAGAACCGCGGCTTTGCCGGCGGCGCCAACGAGGGCCTGCGCCGTGCGCTCGCCGCCGGCGCCACGTTCGTGCTGCTGCTCAACAACGACGCCACCGCGGCGCCCGACTGCCTCGCCGAGCTGGTGCGCGTCGCGCGCTCCGCTCCCGACGTCGCCGCCGTCGGCGCCAAGGTGCTCTGCGCCGACGCCCCCGGGGTGCTCTGGGCGGCATGGGAGCGGGTCACGTGGCGCGCCGCGCTCGTGGCGCAGGTCGGCCGGGGCGCGGCGGACGGCCCTGCGTTCGCGGCGGTGCGTACCGTCGAGGCCATCCCTGGCTGTGCCATGCTGCTCACGCGGCCCGCCCTCGACGCCGTCGGGCTCTTCGACGAGGCGTTCTTCGCCTACCACGAAGACGTCGACTGGTGCGTCCGCGCCCGCGCGCGAGGATTCCGCATACTCTTCGCGCCAACCGCCCGTGTGCTCCACCGCGGCGAAGGGAGCCTCGCGGGTCGCGGCCGGGCCAACCCCGCGCGCTACCTCTCCGCCCGCAACACGGTCCTCTTCGCCCGCAAGCACGCGCGCGCACGCGACTGGCTGCGCCTCGCCGTGACCATCGGAGCGAGCCTGCCGCTCGCCGCGCTGCGCGAGCGCTCCGGCGGCCAGGGCGGCGTCGTCCGCCTGCTGCTGCGCGGCTACCGCGACGGGCTCCTCGGCCGGGACGTGCCGGTCGACTCCCTCGGCCTGCGTTGACGGTGCGCAAGCGTTCCGCTCCGGCGCTGCCGCGCAAATCAGCGCAGGCCGAGCGCCTGCAGCGGCGGCGGGCGCCGCAAGAGCCCGTCGCGGACGCCTTCGATCTTGAGCAGGACCTTTTCGGCGTCGCCGCGGGGGAGGTGCCAGAGCAGCTCGAGGGGCAGGCTCGCGGCAAGGAACGCGGCGAGCTTCAGCCGCTGCCCCGCGCTGCCGTGGCGGCGCGCGAAGAGCACGCTGTTGCGCGCGGCGAAGTACTTGCGGATGCGAACCGACGCCGGCGCGCCGCCGCCGCGGCCCGTGTGGCTCACGACCGCGGCCGGGCAGTAGACGACGCGCCAGCCGGCCGCACGCGCGCGCACACACCACTCGACCTCCTCGTGGTAGGCGAAGAACGCCTCGTCGAGCCCACCGAGCGCCTCGAGCGCCGCCGCGCGCAGCCACATCGCGCAGCCGGCGATCCAGGTCACGTCGCGCTCGCGCGCGAAGCGCGGGCCGTCGGGCTCTCCCGCCCCGATCAGCCTCACCAGGCTCTGCCGCCACGTGACCTCACCCCAGGCGAGCCAGAGTCGGCCCGGGTCCTCCCGCGTGACCACCTTCGCACCGACCGCCGCGACGCGGGCGTCCGCGTCGAGCACGCGCAGCGCCGCCGCCGTGGCCCCCGGCTGCACGCGCACGTCGTCGTTGAGCAGCAGCACGACCTCGGCGCCCCGAGCGCGGGCGGCCGCGATCCCGAGGTTGGCACCGCCCGCGTAGCCGCGGTTCTCGGGGCTGCGGACGCACACGGCGTGCGGCGCCCCGCGGGCGAGCCGGTCGCCCACCGGCGCATCCAGGCCGTTCTCCACCACGACCACGCCGACGTCCTCGCCGCTCAGGCTCGCGACGCAGGCCATCGTAGCGTCGGGATCCCGCCAGTGGACGACCACCGCGACCACCCGCGGCATCAGCCGAGCGCCTCCTCGTAGACCGCACGCGTGCGCCGCGCGGTTTCCTCCCAGGTGAACGCCGCCGCGCGCGCGCGGGCGCGCGCGGCGAGGGCCGCCCGCGCCCCGGCGTCGGCGAGGAGCCGGTCCAGGGCCGCAGCGAGAAGGTCCGCTTCCGAGCGCGGCACGAGCACGCCGGCGTCGCCCACGACCTCCGGGATCGAGCTGCTCGCCACCGCCACCACCGCGCAGCCCGCCGCCATCGCCTCGCACACGGTGAGCCCGAAGCCCTCGTACTCCGATGCGCTCACCGCCACCTCGGCGGCGGCGTAGAGCGCGCGGAGTGCCGCCTCGTCGAGGGGCCCGAGCCAGCGCACCCCCGGCGGCAGCGCGCGCAGCCACGGCGGCGCGTAGCCGGGACGGAGCCGGCCGGCGACGGCGAGCTGCCAGCCGCGCGCGGCGCCGCCCGCGCGCCCGAAGGCCTCCACCACGCGCTCGACGTGCTTGCGCGGCTGCACCGTGCCGACGCAGGCCACGAGCCGGGAGCCGAGACCGTGGGTGGCGCAGAACGCCGCCACGGCCTCCTCCTCCGGGGGCACGTGCAGCGCCGCCGCCACACCGAGGGGCACCGTGCGCACCTTGGCCGCAGGCGTGCCCAGGCGGGCGATCAGGTCGCCGCGCGCATGCTCCGAGTCGACGATCACGCGTGCGGCCCGCGCGACGCTCGGCGGCACGCACAGCCGGAAGTGCCAGCGCTGTGGCCAGGCGAACGTCTCCGGGCAGGCATAGACCGCGAGGTCGTGGACCGTGACGACGCCGGGGACCGCCAGCCGCCACGGCAGCACGCCCTTGGTGCCGTGGTAGAGCGCGAGCCCGCGCGCGGCCACGAGCCGGGGAAGACGCGCGTGGTCCCAGAACGCCTGACGGTACGTGCCGGCCAGCGGCACGAACACGCACTCGACGCCGACGTTGACGAACGCCTCCGGGCGGTCGGTGAACACCACGTACTCGTGGCCGCCGAGCCGGGCGAGCGCGGCCACCAGCTCGCGCGCGTAGGTCGCCGGGCCGCCGACGATGCCGACGAGCGCGCCGATGCCGATGCGCACCTCAGCTCCTCGGCGCGCCCGCAGGCACGAGCGCCCCGCCCGCCGCCGCCCGCAGCCCGGCGGCCGCGCCCCGCACGAGCGCGCGCGCTACGTCCGCCCGCCCGCGCAGCCGCCACAGCGCCGTGCTCGTCGCCAGCAGCGCGCCGTAGACCGGCACGAACGCGAGCCACGTCCACGCCCGGCCCCGGCGGCGCACGACCAGCCACGGGTTGCGCGCCTTCAAGTAGGCCGCCCACGGCGTGAGACCGGAGGCAAAGCCGCGCATGCCGTCGTGACGGACGACCGCCCGCGGCTCGACCACCGCGGCGAAGCCGCGCGCCGCCGCCCCCAGGCAGAAGTCCACGTCCTCGTAGTAGACCTCGATCTCCTCGGCGAGGCCGCCGACGGCCTCGAAGCAGGCGCGCGTGACCAGCAGCGCGCAGCCCATGATCCCGCGCACGCGGTAGGGACGATCGGCACGGCGGCGGTAACGCAGCAGCGTCCGCGGCACGCAGAGGAGCCCGAGCGAGTGGCGCTCGCCCGCGGAGAGCACCGCGCCGCTGCCGAGATCGACGACGCGCGGCCCGGCGAGGCCGGCCCCGGGGGTGGCGTCGAGCGCCGCCTCGAGGAGCCGCAGCGCGTCGGGCGCGAGCACCGTGTCGTTGTTCAGCAGGAGGAGGCGGTCCGCGCCCGCTGCGAGCGCCGCCGCGGCGCCGGCGTTGAGCCCGCCGGCGAACTGGCGGTTGCGGTCGAGGAGGAGCAGCCGCACGCGCGATTCGCCGCCGAGCACCGCACGCAGGCGCTCCCGCTCGGCCGCCGAGGACGCGTTGTCGACCACCACGATCTCTGCCGGCGGCACGTCCTGGGCCAACAGCGACGCAACACAGCGGTCGGTCGCGACGCCTCCTTCCCACGTGACGATGACGGCGGCGGTCGCCACGGCCTATGCGTCCGCCGCGCGCCGCGGCGCCTCCTCGGCGGCGACGAGGCCGAGCCGCTCACGCAGGAGCGCGGCCAGCGCCGCGGCCTGCCGCTCGGGTGCGAAGCGCTCGAGGACGCGGGCCCGCGCCGCCCGGCCGAGCCGCGCGGCGAGCGCCGGATCGTCGAGGAGGCGCGCGATCGCCGCGGCGAGCGCGGCCGGGTCGGCCGGCGGGCAGGCGAGACAGTGGACGCCCGGCTCGAGCACCTCCCGAAGCCCGGGCCCGTCGCGGGTCACCAGCGGGCGCCCGGCGGCGGCGGCCTGGTAGACCTTGTTCGGCACCACCACCGCGGCCTTGCGGCCGCCGCCGAAAACGCCGAGGGCCACCGCGGCCGCCGCCAGCTCGGCCGGCAGCGCGGCCAGCGGCACCGGGGCGCGCCATGTCACCGGGGCGCGCAGCTCGCGCGCCAGCGCCTCGAGCCGCACGCGCTCCGGGCCGTCGCCGAGCAGCACGACCTCCGCGCGGGAGCCGAGCTCGGCCGCCGCAGCGATGATCGTCTCGACGCCGTGCAGCGGCAGGCAGGTCCCGTAGAAGAGGACGCGCCGGCCACGAGCCGCCGCCGCCTGCGGCACCAGGAACTCGGGCTCGGCGCCGAGGTGCCACACGCCGAGCCGCTCGGCGGGCGCGCCCTGCTCGGCGAAGCACGCCGCGTGAGACGCGGTGTCGGCGAGGACCAAGTCGGCGGCTCGGAGCGTCCAGCGGTCGAGCGCGCCGAGCGCCCGCGCCCACGCGCCGCCCGGGCGAAAGACGCCCCGGTCGTCGACCAGCGTCTCGACGAGGCCGACGAGGGGGGCGAAGACGAGCCCGGCCCGCGGCCGGCACAAGGCGCGGGCGAGCAGCACGTCGAGCTGGCCGCCGAAGCCGACCACGACGAGCGGCGGCGAGCCGCCGACCGCGCGCCAGCGGCGCGCGAGCCGCCGCGCGGCCCCGGCCCAGCGTGCGACGAGGCGCGCGAGCGAGCGCGAGCGCAGGTGGGCGGCCCCTCCCAGCGGCTCGTGCAGCTCGCGGACCGCGAAGCCGGCGCCGGCCAGCGCGAGGCGCAGCAGCCGGTTGGCGCTGTGGTCGCGGTCGTACGTGCCGAAGAGGCACGCGGTCATCGGGGGCTTCACCGGCTCCGGGCGCGCAGCGGGCGCGGCGGCTCGTCCCCCGAGAGGCGCACGACGTCCGGCCCCTCACCGAGGGTGAGCTCGAGCTCGCGCACGCGGCCGAGCGTATCCTCGAGCAGCGAGCGGTTGCCGCCGATCAGGTCGGCGAGCATGCCGAAGAGCGCCGTCTGGAAGCCGACGATCAGCAGGACGGCGGCGAGGATGAGGCTTTGGATGTGCCCCGATCCGTGCCCGGCGGCGTAGAAGACCACGAAGCGCAGCCCGAGCGCGACGCCGCCGGCGATCACCAGGCCACCGAGCCCCCAAAACACCTTGAACGGCTCGTAGAGCGCGTAGATGCGGAACAGCGCCGGCACCGAGCGGCGGAGGTAGCTCGGAATCGAGCTGAACAGCCGCGAGGGACGAGTTTCCGGATTGGGCGTGATCGCGACGTGGGCCATCGCGATGTGCTTCTTGCCCGCCTGGATGATGGTCTCGTGCGTGTAGGTGAACTTCGTGAGCACGTTCAAGCGCAGCGCCGCGCGCCGCGAGAAGGCCCGAAAGCCGCTGGCCGCGTCGGGCACGCTCGTGTTCGAGAGCTGGCGCACCACCCAGCTCCCGACACGCTGCAGCAGGCGCTTGAGCGGCCCGAAGTGCGGCAGCTGCGACGGGGCACGGTCCCCGATCACCATGTCGGCTTGACCGGCGAGGATCGGCGCCACCAGGCGCGGGACGTCCGCACCCGGGTACTGGTTGTCGGCGTCCGTGTTGACGATCACGTCGGCGCCGAGCTTGAGCGCGGCGTCGAGGCCCGCCGAGAACGCCATGGCGAGGCCGAGGTTCGTGGGAAAGCGCAGCAGCCAGGTGGCGCCCGCCGCGCGCGCGACCTCGGCGGTGCGGTCGGACGAGCCGTCGTCGATCACCAGGATCTCGACGCTGTCGATCCCCGGGACGCTGCGCGGGAGCTGGGCGATGGTCTCCCCGAGCGTCGCCTCCTCGTTGAAGCAGGGGATCTGGATGATGAGCTTCGCCACCCGCGGGCCAGCTTAACCCCCGGACGCTCCAGGTGCCACCAGAACGTCCACGTGCATGACCGGCCCGGGCGGGGAGAAGCGGCGCAGCACGACCCGCACGGGCCCGCCTCCGTAGGGGGCCATGCCCGGCGTGCCCGGGCCGCAGACGGGCTCGCGCCACAGCAACCCCGCGGCGCCGAGCGCCGCGGCGGCCACGGCGAGGCGCACCGCGGCAACCACCGCCCCGCCGCCGCGCAGCACCCGGTGCACCGCCGCGGCCACGAGCAGCGCCCCGGCGAGCGCGAGGCCGCCGGCCATCCGCCGGTGCCAGGCCGGCGGTCCCCACCATGGATCGGTGGCATCCCCGCGGTTCCCGCCGGCCGCGTGCCCCCGCTCGAGGTCGTCGCGGCCGTCGGCTTCGACGAGGCGCAGGAGCTGGTGGTGCACGTCGGTCTGCCCGCCGCGCATGCTCTCCATGCGCTCGTCGACGTGCCAGACGAGGAGCCCCTCGCCCGGCAGCTTCGCGTCGACGCCCGTGCGCGTGCGGTTCTCGAGCAGGTAGTACTCCTGGGGGTGCCCTGGGGCGGCGGGGATGCGCACGACACGCGGGACCGCGAGCACCGCGGGCAGCGCGACGCCGGGCGTGGTCTGCGTGAGCGTCTCCACGTCGACCCAGCCGAGTTGGAGCTTGGACCAAGCGTCGAGCCCGCTCGGCTCGTCCCCGCGTCCCACCCACGTGCCCTGCCCCATGAGCCCCCACACGCCGATGCCTTCCTGCGGGCGGCCCCCGGGGGCGTACAGCTCGGGGAGGCCGAGCAGGTGCCCGAACTCGTGGCAGAGGACGCCGAAGTCGCTGAACGGCGCCACCTCCTCCTCGGCGATCACGCACCCGTCGGTGAATCCCGGCACGCCCGGGAGCAGCCCCGTGTAGTTGGACCACGGGTCGGTGGGATCGCCGCCCTCGGTGTGCGATTCCCGTCCCGGGCCGGCGAAGAACACAATCAGCGCCTGGCTGTCGGCGAGCGCGCGGCGGTCCGCGTCGCCGGTCGCGGCGGCGGCGAACGCGCGCAGCGCATCGCTCCCGAGCTGCGCCGGCCGCTGGACGTAGCGCGCGCGCGGCTCGGGAAGGGTGACCCCGACGCTGCCGAGGTGGGGGATCAGCGTCAGGCGTCCCGACGACACTTCGCGGTAGTAGGCGACCAGCCGATCGACGCGCGCGTCGGGCGCGCCCACGAAGTACGCCGGCGGGTGAGCGAGCGGGCGGTCGGGGAAGCCCGCGAGGATCACGAGCACGCGCAGCTCGCCGACCGTCGGCCGCCGGGCCGCGGCCGGGGCCGCGAGGCCGGCGAGCAGCAGGGGCAGCAGCAGCCCGAGCGCGCGCGAATTGACAGACCGGAGGACCTCTGTGAAAATCCGCGCCCGTCCGACGAAATCGCCTCCCGGAGGGGTCATGATTCGCGCACTCGACTCGTCAGCCACGATCCTCGCGCTCCTCTTGCTCGCGCTCCCCGGCTGCGGCGGAGGCGGAGGCGGCGGGCAGGGCGAGACGCCGAAGACCCCCACGACGACGGCCCCTGCGCCGGCGCAGCCGGGCACGACCGGCACCACCACGCAGCAGGGCAGTGAGGAGGACGAGGGCTCGCCGCTGCTCGCGTGGGCGGACGTGGACAACGACGAGGGCAAGGCGCCGCTCACGGTGCAGCTCAAGGCCGACATCGAGGGCGGCAAGGCGCCGCTCAAGGTCGTGTGGAAGTTCGGCGACGGCACCCCGGACTCGAACGAGACCAATCCCAAGCACACCTACGACAAGCCCGGCAAGTACCGCGCGGACCTGGAAGTGACCGACGCCACCGGGGACAGCGATTCGGACTACGTCGAGATCGAGGTCCAGTAGCACTCAGGAGCCCGCGCCGAGCATGCCGATCGTCTCGGCGACCGAGCCGATGCCGCGGCGCCGGCACCAGCGCGCCATCTCGCGGGCGATGCGCACGGGGGCCCGCGGGTCGTAGAAGCTCGCCGTCCCCACCTGCACCGCGCGCGCCCCGCAGGCGAGGAACTCGAGGGCGTCCTCGCCGCTGCGGATGCCCCCGATGCCGACGACCGGCACGCGCACCGCACGCACGAGCGCGTGCACCATCGCCAGCGCGACCGGCTTGATCGCGGGCCCCGAGAGCCCGCCGGCCCCGCTCGCCAGCCGGGGGCTGCCCCGTGCCAGGTCCACCGCCAGGCCGCGCAACGTGTTGATCGCGCACAGCGCGTCCGCCCCCTCCGCCTCGGCCGCGCGGCCGGCCGCCGCGATGTCGCCGACGTTCGGCGAGAGCTTCACCCACAGCGGCGCCCGCACGCGCGCGCGCACCGCCCGCACGATGCTCGCCAGCGCCGCCGGGTCGGTCGCCGGGATGCCCCCCCACTCGGGGCGGTTCGGGCTCGCGGCGTTGAGCTCGAGGGCGACGATCCCCGGCGCGCCGTCGAGCCGCGCGGCGCACGCGGCGAACTCCTCGGGCGTGTCTCCCCAGAAGTTCGCGATGACCCGGGCGCCGGCGGCGCGGAGCACCGGCAGCCGCTCGCGCAGGAAGGCCTCCACCCCGATATTCTGCAGCCCGATCGCGTTGAGCATCCCCGCCGCCGTCTCGACCAGCCGCGGCGGCGGCTTGCCCGCGTAGGGCGCGAGCGAGAGCCCCTTGACGCTGATCGCGCCGATCGCGCCCAGGTCCACGAGCCCGGCGAGCTCGGTCCCGTAGCCGAACGTGCCCGAGGCGGCGATGACGGGCGTCGGCAGGCGCACGACGCCGACCGCGGTGCCGAGATCGACCGCGCGCCGCCCCCTCACCGCCCGTCCAGGCGCAATTCCATCACGATCGCGTCCTGCCCGGGGCCGTAGTAGCCACGCCGCAGGCCCACCTCGTGGAACCCCAGGTGACGGTAGAGCCGCCGCGCGACCACGTTGCCGGCCCGCACCTCGAGGAACACGGCGCGCGCGCGGCCGGCGCGGCCCTCGGCCAGCACGGCCTCGAGCAGCATGCGCCCGAGGCCGAGGCCGCGGTGGTCCGGGTGCACGGCGATGTTGAGGACGTGGACCTCGTCGGTCACCCGCCAGCGGCAGGTGTAGCCCACGATCCGCGGCCGCTGCACCCCCTCCTCCTCGGCGACCACGAGGCGCGCGAACGGCGTCGCCAGCTCCTTCTCGAAGAAGCCGCGCGACCACGGCTGCGAGAAGGACCGCCGCTCGATCTCGAGCACGGCGGGCAGATCCTCGCGGCGCATGTCACGCAGCGCGCAGCTCGCGTGGGGCGCGGCGCGATGGACGGACACGCTACAGGCGACCCTGCGCCTTCGGCAGGATCACCTCCAGGGTCTTGTCGTGGTAGCGATGGCGGAATCCGACCACGGGGTCGTGCAGCGCCACCCGGGTCGTGAAGGCCGACGGGAACGCCGGGGCCGCGCCGGTGAGCTTGCGCACCCGCGGATCCACGACGCGCCCGTGCACCAGGAACGTGCCGTCCTTCAGCTCGAGCTCGTAGTCGTAGTCGGGCATCTCGGCCGGCAGCTCGAGCTGCTCGCCGAGCGACGACGGCGGCAGCGCCCGCGGGAACTCGACCTCCACGATGTAGGCGTCGTCGCGGTCGACGACCCGGTACACCTCCCCGTAGCGCCGCGCGCGCTCGAGCTTCTCGTCGAACGGCTCGCGGCCCGCGTAGAATCCGTCGAAGGCCACGCCGCTCTCCGCGCCGCGCGGGCCGGCGAGCAGGAGCACGAGCCGGCCGAGCGGGTAGAACACGAGCCCGTAAAATGCCCCGCGCAGGCGCGTCGCCGGCAACGGCACGCCGCGGAAGAGATTCTCGCGGAGCCGCCAGCAGGCCTCGACGACGGCCGCCGCGAAGCCCCAGAAGACCCAGGGGCGCACCGCGAGCGTGAACAGCCCGACCCGGCCCGTCGCCACGGCGAAGCTCACGAGAGCGATCGGGTAGAGCAGCAGGTCGAGGAAGACGTTGGCCGCGGTGGCGCGCTGGGCATCGAAGAAGCGCCGGTCGGCGACCGCCGCCTCGAGCCGCTGCTTCTCCGCGGCCGGCAGGGCGCCGAGCAGGCCTTGGGCGGCGGCAAGCACGGCGAGGGGCAGCAGCCGCCCGCTCCGGCGGCGCGGCGCTCCGAGCTCGCTCAGCAGCGCGTCGAAGTCGGTCGCCAGCTCGCCCGCGAAGGTGCGCGCGGGACGCGCCGGCGCCCTCGGCGCCGCCACCGGCTTCTCCACCGGCGCCCCCGCCGCCACCCGCGCCGCGGGCTTCGCCGCCGCCACCGGGGCCGCAGCCGGCGGCGCCGGGGCCGCCGCGGCGCTCGCCGCGGGCGCGGCGGCGGCTGGCGCGGCGGGTGCCGGGGCCGCCCCCGCCCGGTGGAACCGCGACGGCGCGTCGTCCGGAATGCTCTCGCCCGGATGCAGCGCCCGCGCCCGCGCCAGCAAGACCTCGTGCGTCTCCGGCAACGCCGGGTTCGGCACGCAGCAGTCCACCGGACACACCGCCGCGCACGCCTCGTGG
>DATGIZ010000035.1:0-144222 GCA_035295465.1 Binatia bacterium
TGAGCAAGAAGCCGCTCCGGGCGAACGAATCGCTGCGCGTCCGCGTGGAGCACGATCTGGCCGCCATCCGAGCCACCCCCGCCCTGGTCCGTTCCTTCTTTCGTGCCCCGAGCGTAGCCTATACTACGGACTGATTAGTACGGCGTACGCGCGCGTGCTCTGCACCACGCCCGAGTTCCGCGCGTCGGACCTGTGGTGCCTTCGACGCGGCGAAGAGACCGGCGAGAACGGATACCCATCCCATCTCGTCGACGCGCTCCTCCAGGAAAAGATGCCGCTGCCTTGTGGAGCCAGGTGGGTCGAGTATGCGGTCCCGGCTGCGGTTCTCGCTCACGAGATCCGGCGGCGTGTGTCAGGGTGGCTCGCTCCGCGAGACGCTGACGTTGCCGAGATTCGCTTCCGCTTGAATCGCCGCACCCCTATTCCGCTTCGGTACGTGGTTGCGGTCGCCCGCGCATTTCGCGAAGCGGCCGTCGAGGCGCATCGACGAAGCTCAAATGGCAAGACGTCGTCGATGCTCAGTGGGCGCGAAGTCGATGATTCCGTGGCACGAGGTCATCAGCACGCGTACTACCTGCCCCGCCTGCACCCAGGAGGTGTGACCATCGAAGAGCTCGTGGTCCGCGTGCCTGGCGGACGCCTCACCCGTCTCGAGCTCGACGCGTTGCTCGGCGTCGGGCGCGTGCGCGCAGATGGGCCCGGCTACCCGATCACCGTGGTGCCTGAGACCGTCGTGGCGGCGGCTGCGCCCGTGACGCCAGCGCGTCGATGGCGCAGCATCACCCCGTTCCTCCCGCCACTCCGCCATCGCCGGGAAAGGGATGAGACGTGCGTGGAGCAGCAAGCTATCGCGTGCGTCGAGGAGGTCTGCGGTCGGCGGCCGGCACGCGTCGAGAGCCTCTTCGGTCCTGGCGGCCTCGGCCGCGTCTCCACCGTGCTAGCGCATAACTACGGAGCCGCCGGGCGTCGCTGGACGCTCACGAGGCGGCTGGGGTTCTGGTTTGATCTGACGTTCGATGAACCCGTGGTCATCGACAGATCCATCGGTGCCGATGCGCACTTCGGCGCCGGGCAGTTCGTACAAAGACCTGACGACAAGTCAGCAGCATGATCAACACGCATAGGGTGAACGCGGTCGCCGATCCGTTTACTCAGCCCAGGGGGGCTTGGGTGTTTCTCTGTTTCAGTAATTCTCAACGCGCTCCACGACCGCTATGAATTGTTTTCCCGAGCGCATCGGCCCCGACGGTTTCACCCCACCACCACCGGTGACCGCCTACGACGTGGTCACGTACCGGCGTACGACCGACCCACCGCCACGCCCGATCGCCGCGTTCGCGCTGCTGCGGCCGGATGCGGACGGTTTCCGCGCGTTCGATCCCGCCCGTCGGGGGCTCACGGTGGCGGGGATGCTCCGCCATGCGGCGCGGCGTGCCGCGGATACAGCGGGATGGCCCGACGCGAGGATACGTGGGTTCGTGCTTGGTCACGGGGACGCGGACGCCCCGGGCCGGCACGTCCCGGTCGGCGCCGCACGCTTCGCCTACCTCCCGCTCGCGAGCGTCGAGTCGAGGGGCCCCGGACGGTCGCTCGTCACCGGTAGCATTCGCCGCGCGCTGCTGACGGTCTTCGCCGACGGGACTCCGCCGGAGATCGCGTGGGCGCGACGCGCGCTCTCGGGCCAAGAGCTGATCGAAGAAGGCCGCGACCGCGCGGTCGCGCTGCTGTCAGCGATTCCCGAGACCGACGCCGTCGTGGGCCGATACACGCGCCCCGCGTCGGAATGGGCGACGGTGACGCCCGTCGTCCTCCCGGGCTACGACGACCCCGCCCACTACCGGCGGCGACTGCGCAGCGGCGCGGATGGGTCGCCGTCCCGGCAGCAGCGTGAGCTTCTCGCCCGTCTGGACGCGCGCATCGACGGCCTCCTCAGGAAGGCGATCCGCCAGGCCGGGTTCTCGCCGACCCTTGCGGAACACGCGCTCCTCGAGTGGCGAAGCGTCGGGTTCTGGCCGGGAACGGAGCGGGCCGATCGCTACGGGGTGCCCGACCACCTGCGGCGATTTCCCCGCTATCACGTGCGCGTCGGGTGGCGTGACGCCGCCGGCCAGCCGCTCGAAGTGCCTGGGCCGATCTGCTTCGGCGGCGGCCGCTTCCACGGCGTCGGCCTCTTCGCCGCGTGCCACGCGGCGTGACGGCCGGGGGGTAGCGGGGCCAGGAGCGTGTACGCCGCCCCCGCCCCTGAAGCCGTCAATTCCGCCCGCCCCGCACAGCGCGACGACGGGGAGCCCTTCGCACGGCGGACCGGGGGACGCGCAGCCCTCGAGGGACTCGATGAGCGCCCTGAGGCCGGCCACCGAGTACGTATAGTATGGTCATATACGGCAGCACACCCGGCGCCGGGGCCGTCGTGGCAGGCTTCGCCCGGCTTCTCACCTCGATGGCGAGTCGCTATCGTGCTTCACGAATGCGCTAATTACGGAGCCACCATGCGCAACACCTACCTCGTCTGCTACGACATCTGCGAGGACAAGCGCCTCCGGACCGTCCACAAGACCATGCGCGACTTCGGCGACCACCTCCAGTACTCGATCTTCGAGTGCCAGTTCACCCCGATCGATCTCGCGCGCTGCCGCCATGCGCTGAGCGAGATCATCGATCACCGGGAAGACCAGGTGCTTTTCGTCGACCTCGGGCCGGTCGAGGGCCGGGGCGAGCGCGTCATCACGGCGCTCGGCAAGCCGTACGCGCCCCTCGACAGCCCGTGCATCATCGTGGACGGCCGCTCGGAGCCATCGCGATGACCGCTCACGATCGCAAACGCGCAGCCCCTGGCGAACCGCAGCATGCGGGACCGCTCCGCGCCTCTCCGCCTTGGCGCATCGAGCCGCCCGACTACCTCCCCGCACGCATGCTGAACGAGTTCGTGTACTGCCCGCGCCTCTTTTTCTACGAATGGGTCGAGGGGCTGTTCGCGCACAACGCCGACACGGTCGAGGGCTCGCTCCGCCACGAGAAGCTCGAGCGGAAGGCCGATGCGCTCCCCGCGCCCGACGAGGCCGGGGGCGAACGCATCCATTCGCGTTCGGTCTCGCTCGCCAGCGACCGCCATCGGCTGATTGCGACGATCGATCTCGTGGAGGGCGAGGGCGACGCGGTCGTGCCCGTCGACTACAAGCGCGGCCGGCCGCAGGACGGCGAAGACGGGCCGGAGGCGTGGCCGGCGGACAAAGCCCAGGTGTGCGCCCAGGCGCTGATCCTGCGCGACAACGGCTATACGTGCGACGAGGCCGTCCTCTACTACGACGCGACCAAGCAGCGCGTCCGCGTCGTCGTCGACGATGCGCTCGTCGACGAAACGCTGCGTGCGCTGGCGGATGCGCGACGGCTCGCGGCCGGGGGCCGGATTCCCCCACCCCTCACCGACAGCCCGAAGTGCCCCCGCTGCTCGCTCGTCACGATCTGTCTTCCCGACGAGACCGCGACCTCGGCGGCGGCGATGGAGTCGGACGACGCAGATCAGCTCGCACTCTTCCCTTCGAGCGACCGCCCGGCGGCCCGCGACGAGAGGCCGGGCGTCCACGGCGTGCGCCGTCTCGTGCCTGCGCGCGACGACCTCCGGCCTCTCTACGTGACCGGACACGGGCTGTCGGTCGGGAAGTCGAGCGAGGTGCTGCGGATCAAGGATCGCCACGGCGCCGTCCAGGAGGTGCGGATCAACGAGATCTCGCACGTGAACCTCTTCGGCAACGTGCAGCTCACGGCCTCAGCGCTCCAGGGATTGTGCGCGGCAGAACGGCCCATCGCGCACTTTTCGTTCGGCGGCTGGTTCTATGGGCTCACGCAGGGTCTCGGGCTCAAGAACGTGTTCCTTCGGCGCGATCAGTTCCGGCGCGCGGAGGCTCGCGAGTTCCGTCTCCGCGTCGCGCGACGCATCGTCGCGTCGAAGATTCGCAACCAGCGAACGCTGCTCCAGCGCAATCACGAGGAGCCCCCTCAGCTCGTCCTCCGCCGGCTCAAGCGCCTCGCACAGGACGCCATGCAAGCCGAGGATCTGGATGCGTTGCTGGGTATCGAGGGCGCCGCCGCGCGGTTCTACTTCGAGCACTTCAACGGCATGATCAAGGTGGACGACGAGCAGCGGCCGCAGCTCGACTTCCTGCACCGGAACCGCCGGCCGGCGCGCGACCCGGTGAACGCCCTCCTCTCCTTCGCATACAGCCTGCTCACGAAAGACCTGACGATCGTCTGCCACACCATCGGCTTCGATCCCTTTATCGGGTTCTATCACCAGCCCCGGTTCGGCCGGCCGGCCCTGGCCCTCGATCTGATGGAAGAGTTCCGGCCCCTGGTGGCAGACTCGGCCGTGCTCAGCGCGCTAAACACCAGAATGGTGACGGCGCAAGACTTCGTCCGCGTCGGCCCCGCCGTGGCCCTGACCCCCGCGGGACGGCGGGGGTTCATTCGCGCCTACGAGCAGCGCATCGACACGTTGGTAACGCATCCGCTGTTCGGCTACCGCGTGAACTACCGCCGCGTTCTGGAGATCCAGACGCGCCTGCTGGCCCGCGTCGTAACCGGGGAGCTCAGCGGCTATGCGGGGTTCGAGACCCGATGAGTGCGAGCGCCGAGGCGACCGCAAAGATACGGGAGCCGCTCGCGGGCACAAACCCCTCGAAAAACAACGGCCTTTGTGCTCTACAGTGAATCGCCACGGGCCGGACGGCCGGCCACGGCCGAGGTGCTCGAAGAGACCCTCGGCGATCTTTGAAAATCGAAGGTCTGCATCCCAACCATTTCCGCGACCGATCGGTCGCGGCCCCATTGAAGCCACTCGGGGTCGTCGTCGCTGCCGAGCCAGAAGCGCATTTCCGCGACCGATCGGTCGCGGCCCCATTGAAGCTCGACGGCACTCGATATCGAGGACGTCATCAACGACATTTCCGCGACCGATCGGTCGCGGCCCCATTGAAGCGCCTACAGTGCGGACACCCGCGCCGTCGTCTCGGCGTGATTTCCGCGACCGATCGGTCGCGGCCCCATTGAAGCTACGGCCGTGTCCGCCGCCGTGGAGGCGGCCCCCTCGAGATTTCCGCGACCGATCGGTCGCGGCCCCATTGAAGCGTCAGCTACGCCTGGTGGGAGTGGAATCACTGTGACAAATTTCCGCGACCGATCGGTCGCGGCCCCATTGAAGCCTTGCTGATACCGCGCTTCCGCTGCGTCGTCCGCTTATTTCCGCGACCGATCGGTCGCGGCCCCATTGAAGCGCGCAATTACACCTCGGTGTTTCAAAGCCGGCTGGAGCCATTTCCGCGACCGATCGGTCGCGGCCCCATTGAAGCGACACTGGTTGTCCGCCGTGCACGCGCAGTAGCCGCATTTCCGCGACCGATCGGTCGCGGCCCCATTGAAGCGGACGGAGATTCGCCGGATGGTCCAGCGGGGGAAGCGGATTTCCGCGACCGATCGGTCGCGGCCCCATTGAAGCGGATTTGCCGCCTCCCGCCAGGACGACGTGGCCGAATTTCCGCGACCGATCGGTCGCGGCCCCATTGAAGCCGCAACCCCAAGACCGGGCAGCCGTGGGCGCCGCGGACATTTCCGCGACCGATCGGTCGCGGCCCCATTGAAGCGCTGCTGCACCTGCGCCGGCACCGTGAACGCTTCCACATTTCCGCGACCGATCGGTCGCGGCCCCATTGAAGCGGCTTGTAGCCCGTGGTCTGCCGGATCGCCTCCGCCGAATTTCCGCGACCGATCGGTCGCGGCCCCATTGAAGCGGATCCTTGGATCGGCGCCGCCCACTGCGGCTGATGGATTTCCGCGACCGATCGGTCGCGGCCCCATTGAAGCACGACGGGAATGTCGGCACCGAGGAGCGCGACGCCCGCATTTCCGCGACCGATCGGTCGCGGCCCCATTGAAGCCGAGGTAGCGCAGCGCTGCCGCGCCGTCATGGCCATGAAATTTCCGCGACCGATCGGTCGCGGCCCCATTGAAGCGATACCCCCGGCGGCGTGGCCAAGAACCACAGCCTGATTTCCGCGACCGATCGGTCGCGGCCCCATTGAAGCGATGCTCACGTCCGGGCGCCCGATATTGATGGCTTGGATTTCCGCGACCGATCGGTCGCGGCCCCATTGAAGCCTGATTTATACGAAGGAGAGCAAGTGATGCCTCGTGAATCTCCGCGACCGATCGGTCGCGGCCCCATTGAAGCCACGCCGACTGTGGTGCATGACGCAGGTCGGTCACGCACGACCAGCTGTCAGCGACGCCGCCGGATGTCCCATCGCACGTTCGCAGCCTGGACGTCCGGGAACCCGAAAGTCCCCGTCCCCATCCCGATGTCGATCGTGGCCGTTCCGGCGTAGTGGTTCGGATCGCTCGGGTCGGGCGAGAGCGGCTGCCCCAGGCCGATCAGCATCTCACCCAGACCATCGTCCCACGTGGGCGAGATCGCCTGGTCGGTGGGCTCGAGGTTGCACTGCTCGAGATGCGTCACACCGGTGGCGCTCACCCTGTTCGGCGCGCCGCTCGCCACCTGGGCGATCGTGATCTGGCTCGGCTTCTCGGGCACCGGCGCGATCTGGAACTGCTGCATTCCGGCTGTCGAGCCCGCGGCCGCGACGGCGCTCAGCTTGACTTCGTAGCCGACGCAGACGGCCGGGATGGAGACGTCCGCCGTCGTGTCGCTGAACGAGCCGTTCCACACGGCGTCGATCGTGTCCGGGCCATCGGGCGACGTCGCGGGCGTCGTGGCGACGAACGTCCACGTGGACTCCTCGCGCAGGTGGTCGTCCGCGGACTCGGTGACGTTCGCGTCCGCGTACGATCCCACCGTGTCCATCGTGAAGACGTAGTCGATGTAGCCGCTCCACCCGGCCGGGCAGGCGGCGCGCGTCTCGACCGTGTAGCTGCCGCTCACCGTCTGCCCGCGGCGGCGATCGTGGTTGGTGAGGATGAGATAGAGCTCCTGCACGTCCTCCCCGTCGTCGTCGCGGCAGAGCTCGAGCACCGTGCCCTCGCCCTTCTTGCGCTTCCATGTGCCGCGCACGCTCGCGAGCGCATCCAGGTCGACGAACGCCGCGTTGGCGAGCGTCCCGACGTCGAAGCGGACATAGCGGACGGGGTCGTCCACGGTGAAGTGCTCGTACTGCCCCGTGAGCGGCTGCAGCGTCGCGGGGCGCGTGAGACGGCGCGCGGAGTCGAGCCGGGTGGCGGGCTCGAGCACGTGGGGCAGCTCGTTCGGCGGGATCGCGGCGTCCTGCGCCTGGTAACGCGGCTCCGACGGCGGCAGCCTCGTCGCGTCGTCGAAGTTGCGGACGGTGAAGTCGCGGAAGTGCTCGGCGAACCCGAACGTCCCGTTCAGGTGGTCGTCGAGCGCCGCGGGGTTACGCGCGCCGGCGCTCGTCTTCCACATGGCGAGGAAGGGCGCACGCGCGCCGCCCTTCTCCTGCTGGAGGAAGAACGGGTACAGGAACGCCTCGTAGGGCCGCTGGTCGTCTACCGAGAGCAGCGAGACGGAATCCGCCGTCCGGAACTCCTGGAAGGCGAGGAAGAGGTTCCGCCGCTGGTCGGGACCGTCGTTCGGGAAGAACGCCCACGCGGCCCATTCGGCCGACGCCTCGCTCAGCCAGGAGGTGGCAACCTGCGCGGAGCCGGTCGGATCGAAGCAGCCGCCCCCTTGCGCCTGGAGGTTCATCGCGTCGGCGACGACGTGGAAGAACTCGTGCGCGAAGACGTAGCGGAAGAGCCACGGGCCGCTCGCCGGCGCGGCGGTGACCGAGCCGGCGTCGACCAGCATGAACGCGCTCGATGTGAGCGCGCCGTTCACCGCGGCATCGCACGGGGACGCCGGGACGACCGCGGCGAGCGGCCGGCGTCCCTGCTCGTCGGTCTCGAGAGGCACGCACGCACCCTGGCGATCCTTGCAGTCCGCGCCGTGCACGACGTAGACGTCGATGCGGCCCTGCGGCGCGGGCCCGGACGCGAAATCGTCGGGCCGCGGCGGGACGGCCTCGGGCGTGATCGCCTGCCACGCCTGCTCGGCGACGTCGGCGACGATCGCCCGGAGCCCGGCGTCGGGATCCTGCCCCAGATCGCCGCCGCCGCAGGACCACACGACGAAGTGGCTCGTCTCCGTCGGCCGCCAGTCGGGCACGGACCCGCCGGGCGCGAACGGGCACTTCACGTCGGCGAGCGACGCTGCCGCGACCCGCGGGCGCACGATCATCTGCGTCCCCGATGGCGCATAGACGCTCTGCGGATCCGTGGGCCGGACGACGAAGGGCTGGAGCGCGTCGCGCGCCGCCTGCGGGAGGGTGCCCCACGCGCGCGAGGTCTCGAGGAAGAGCCCTTGGTCCTCCGCGTGCCGGAGCTGGCCGTCGTACTCGGGCGGGAGCCGGCCGTCGCCGAAGAGCGCGTAGGCGCGGTAGACGAGCGACGTCGAGTAGTCGATGGTGCCGGCGGCGAGGGCGGCCGCGATGAGCGCCTGGGACGTCGCCGGCGGCGCAGGATCGGTCTCGCACGTGCAGGTGGCGGTGCACCGCGTGTGCGCCGCGCACCCGACGAGCCCTTCGCAGGCCTCGCGCGCATCGACGACGCCGTTGCCGCAGAGCGCCGAGCTGCCCGTCGTCCGCGCCGCCTTGAACCGCGCCGGCTTGCGTCGCTTCGCCCTCACCGTGCCCCGGGCGGTCCCGCACGCGGGCGCCGGGATCGTGACCGTGAGCCTCACCTTCGACGCGCTCCCGCACTGGGCGAACCGCGCCTTCACGACCGTCGCTCTCCGCTTCGCCTTGATCCTGCCCGGGCCCGCGCACGGACCGAGCGCGATCGTGGACCCGGGACCGAGCGTGAACGTGCTCGCGTCGCTCCCGAGGCGTGCCGCCAGCCGTGCGGCGTCGGCCGCCGCGACCGTGAAATCCCCGTCCGCGCAGGGCTGCGGCGGCTTGCGCTTCGCCGCGACCGTCACGGCCACACCGCCCGTGGCGACCAGGAGGACGAGACCGGCGCGGAACGGCGTAGGCATTCCTCTCCTCCTCACTCGGGCAAGCGGACCCCGGCCGCCCGGGCCTGGGCGACCACGGGCGCCACGTAGCCCTCGAGGAGCGCCTTGCGGGGATGGCTGGCGCTCAGTTGGCCCATGAAAGGCGGGTGCACCGAATAGCCGAGCAGCTCCTGCAGCCGCTCCGGCATCTGGCGCACCACCTCCACCGGCACGCCGAGGATGAAGTTCTCCTGCTGGCGCGCCCACGGCTCGCAGTACTGATGCGAGAACGCGCAGCGTGGGCGGTGGCTCCGGTTGCGGCCGCCCCGATGAAGGAGCGTGCCGGCAAAGACGACACACCCGCCCGCGGGCATCGTCACCGCCTGCGCCTGTCGCTCGAAGGCGGCTTCCCGCGCCGCCTGCGCTGCGGGCGTCTCGTCCTCGACGCCGTAGGCGCCGGTCAACTGCCGGTCGTCCCACCGATGGCTGCCGGGGATGATCTCCGTGCCGCCGTTCTCGGCGGAGAACGCGTCGACGGCGACGATCGTCGACAGCGACACCATCGGCCGAGGCCGGGGGATGCGGTAGAAGGAGTCGTCGGTGTGAAAAGGCTGCGGCGTCTCGTCCGGGGAGATCTGGATCCCCTGGCTCGCCGTCAGGAGAAAGCCGGGGGCGAGGAAGTGATCGCAGAGCGCCAGGATGCGGGCGTCGAGGGCGATCCGCCAGAACACGCGCCCCCGAGCGACGAGCGTGTAGACCCGCTCGGTGCGCGTCCCCTCGAAGTCGTTTCGCCCCGAGTGCGTGCCGAGGTAGAAGCCGAGGACCCGGCGGACCTCGGCGAGATCGTCCGCCGAGAGGAAATCCCGGATGATCGTGAACCCGTCGGCCTCGATGCGCCGGATGTGCGGGGCCGGGTCGAACGCAGACGCCGCCGGCTCGGGGCTCGCCATGCGCTGCTCCCTGACAGCAACACCGTGCCGATTCAACCGGGGGGACGCCCGGTCACGACCGGAGCACGAGGGCGGCGTGGCGGGGTTCGGTCATGGGCGCTCCGCGATCGCCCAGAGCGCAAGCGCCGGCGTCACGAACGCGCCAAGCACGGCCGCGTAGGTCGCCTTCAGCACGACGAACGACCAGAGCCGCAGCGGCGCCAGGCCGAGCCTGCCGAAGAGCGTCACCGCGAGCGGCCCGACCGTGAGCGCGCAGGCGAGACCCAGCAGGAGTCCGCGCCGGGCCGTTCCGCGCGGCAGCCAACGCAGCACCGGGTGGGTCGCCCGCGTCCAGTCGAGCGCCGGCACGTGCCCGCTGCGCACCGCGGCGCGGGCGAGCCGGGTGACGGCGAGGCACGTGATGAGCGGCAGGAAGAAGCTCGTCCCGATCGTGTCGTTGCCGATGCTCCGGCTGCCCCAGAGCGGGACCTCGGACGTCCCGCGGAACATGGCCCAGGCGATCAGGCCGTTGACCAGAAGATTGACCGCGACCGAGCCGACGCCCTGTTCGAGCAGGAGATACCGCCGCTGGGCAGGCGACGTGGCTCAGCCCCCGCGGCGTTCCAGCCAGGCGAGTATCTCTGCCTCGAAGTCCGTGAAGTCCCGTGCGCTGCGTTGTAGGGCCGCGTAAACCTTCTCGGGGTCGATCCCCAGGTACCCGTGCACGAGGATGTTCCGAAAGCCGCCGAGACCCTGAAGCTGCTTCCCGAGCGCGGCGGAGACGACGTGACGCGCCGCGAGGCTCCTCACGATTCCCTCGTACTCGGTTGCGCTCTCGCCGAACTGACCAGCGAGGATGTGGTTTCCGATGTCGAGCACGGCCTGCGCCGCCAGCTCGAGCCCCCGTTCGGCGAGCCACTGGCGACGATAGTCGCGCAGAAAGTCCTCGCGCGTGACCCCAGCCACCTCGCGCAGGCGGCTGACGACCTCCTCCAGCTTGGCGAGGCGCTCGCGCAGCGCCTCAACCCGCAGCACCACGGCGCTCCTCCAGGCGGGCGCGCAGATATTCCTGCTGGACGCGGCGGACGGGTTGGAAGTCCAGAAAGCGGGACAGACTCACGATTTCGAATTCCGCCTGCTCGCGCGCGTCGCGGGCCAGAAGACACCTACCACTGGTGACGACCTCGAAGCGCAGCGCCGGTGAGGCCTCGTTCAGAATCACGAGATCGAGACGGGGAACGAGCATCCCGAGGCGGCCGCGCAGCTCGCGCTCCGCGTCCCACGCGAGCGGCGCGTCGAGGAGCACCGCCACGTCGACGTCGCTCAGCGGTCCCGTGACACCGCTCGCGGCCGAACCGAAGGCGTAGACGAGCCGCACGCGCGGGTCGGCTTTCAGCAGCTCCACGACTCGATCGTACGCCCCCTCACTCACGGAGGGGCATGATATGGAGGACCCTCGGAGACCACAAGCCGCGCCCCGCTCGCCATCCCGGGCGCAAAGGGGCAGAACACCCCCGTGGCGAGCACCCGAGCCGAGCGGCGCCGGTCGACCCGTGACGCCGGGAGCGCCGCGCCGCGCCGGTGGGCCAGCGCGTCGCTCGCCGGGACGCTCTGGCTGCCGAGCCTCGGGGGCGTGCTGCTCGTGTACCTGCTCCGGCTCGACCACGTCTGCGGCCTCTACGTCGACGACGCCTGGTACGTGCTGCTCGGCAAGGCGTTGGCCACGGGACGGGGGTACTCGCTCATCAACGCGCCCACGCCGGGGATCCTGCCTTTTTATCCCCCGGGCTTTCCCTGGGCGCTGTCGCTCGTGTGGCGGGCCGCGCCGCGCTTCCCCGAGAACGTGTGGGCGCTCAAGGCGATCTCGATCGCCGCGATGCTGGGCGCAGCCGAGCTCACGCGGCGGTGGTGCCTGCGCGACCTCGGGCTCGCCCCTGCGCTCGCCGCCGGGATCGCGCTCGCCACCGCGCTGCATCCCGCCCTGGTCTTCTTCGCGACCTCGACCGTCATGTCGGAGGCGCTCTTCCTCGCCGTCGAGCTCGCGGTCGTCGTCGTGCTCGAGGACGTGGCCCGGGGCCGCGGCGGCGTGCCGGGGGCGCTCGCGGGCGGGCTCCTCGGAGGGTTCGCCTTCCTGGTCCGGTCCGCGGGGCTCGGGCTGCTGGTGGCGGCGGGCCTCTATCTCGGCAAGGCGCGCCGGTGGCGCGCGGGGCTCGCCTTCCTGCTCGGAGCGACCGCGGTCGGCGCGCCCTGGGTCCTCCACGCCCGCGCTCACCTCCCCACGCCGGAGCAGCAGGCCGAGATGAACGATCCCATCGCCATCCCGTACACGACGCACTTCTGGTTCAAGGTCGCCGAGGACCCAAGCGGCGGGACGATCTCGGTCGCCGACCTGCCGGCGCGGATGTGGAGGCAGGCCGAGACGATCGCCACGCGGTCGGCCGGCGCGCTGACGGTGTACCCGCTCTACCAGACCCTCGACCCGGGCGGGTGGGGGCCTCCGGCCCCGGGCGCGACGCTGATCTCGCTCGCATCGTGCGGGCTGATCCTGATCGGCTTCGTGGCGGCGGCGCGGCGGCGGATCGGCCTCGCCGAGATCCTCGTGCCGATCACGCTGCTGATCGTCGTCCTCTGGCCGGGAAAGCCGACCCGCCAGCTCCTCCCGATGATTCCCTTCACGCTCTGCTACGCGGCCCGCGGCGTCCGGACGCTGGCGAAGCCCGTCACCGGGGGCGACGGGTGGGGAACGGCGCTCGCGGCGATCCTCGCCTTGGCGGGCGTGAGCGTCGCCACGCACGTCGTGTATATCCGCCAGCTCCGGGGTCCGGCGGCCGATCGGCCGGTGTTCGTGCAGCTCTTCGACGAGGTCCTCGGTCCGATCCACTGGGCGCGGGATCACGTGCCCGCCGGGCAGCCCGTCGCCGCGCCGTATCCGGCGCTCACCTACCTGTACTCGGGCCACCAGGCGGTCGGCGTCGCCGATCTGGGCGACACGGCAGACCCGACCGCGCGCTGGGCACGGTGGCGGCAGCTCGGCATCCACTACCTCGTGGACACCGCCTATCTCAACGACCCGCCGATCCCACCCGAGGGCCGGTTCACCACGGTCTACCGCTCGCCCGAGCTGCACCTGCGGGTGCTCGACCTGCATCGCATCTACGAGGCGCCGTGAGCCCGCGGATGGACGTCCACTGGCCCTCGCTGCGCTCGACGAGCCGCCGCCAGAGGCCCTCGGGCGCCGCGGAGAAGACGACGTCGGCCGTCGCCGGCACGACGAACCAGTCGCCGCGCGCGATCTCGTCGTCGAGCTGGTCCAGGGTCCAGCCGGCGTAGCCCGCGAACGCGCGCAGGCGCTCGCGGGGCACGTGGCCGTCGAGGGCACGCTCGAACGCGTCGCGGCTGGTGAGGATGCGGACGTCGCCGAACACCGTGTCGGAGTCGGGGGGCGCCTGCTTTGCCCGCACGAGGGCGAGGAGCGACGTCGGGAGCACGGGCCCGCCCCGCCAGATGACGTCGCCGCGGTGCGCCAGCGGCGCGACGTGCGGGAGCACGGCCGCGAGCTTGATCGTCGTCGGCTGGTTGACGATGACCCCCATGACGCCCGAGTCGTCGCGCGCCAGCAGCAGCACGACGCTCTCGCCGAAGCTCGGGTCCCCGAGCTGCCGGGTGGCGACGAGGAGCTTCCCCTTCTCCGGGCGGGGACGCGCGTCGGGCGCGACCGCCCCCGCGGCGAGGATGGCGAGCAGGCAGCACGCGGGCGCCGTCATGACCCGCGGCGACCGTAGTCGGCCCGCGGGGCCGTGACAAGGAGGGGCGTTTACGCGGAGCGGGCATTGCCTCGCGCGGCCCGCTGCAACTACGATGCGGTCGCGGATCGACGCATGCGGATCTTCCTGATCGCCGCGGTCCTCGTCGCTGCCGCCCGGTCGGCCGCGCCGCAGACCGTCGAGCGCGTCGCGATCAAGGGCGCGAACGCCGTGATCACCGTGCCGCAGGACTGGAACGGGAGCCTCTTCCTCTACGCGCACGGCTACACGGCCGACGCGCCCATCCTCGCCCCGATCCCCGCCGACGTCACGCAGGCCGACCCGGTGCTCCTGCCCGGCCTGCTCCCCTTCGTCCCCACGGGCTACGCCACCGCGGTGACCACCTTCCGCTCGATCGGCTGGGACGTCCGCGACGCGCTCAAGGACATCGAGAACCTCCGCCGCTACTTCGTGAAGAAGCACGGCCTGCCGAAGCACACGTACCTCTGGGGGCACTCCGAGGGCGGCATGATCACGGAGGCGGCCATCGAGTACTTTCCGCACACCTACGACGGCGCGGCGCCGATGTGCGGCACGGGCGCCGGCGCGCGCCGGCTCTTCGACGAGGAGTACGACCTGCGCGTGCTCTTCGAGTACGCCTGCCGCGACGTGCCCGACGCGCGCTTCGTGTGCGGGCTGTGCACCGACGGGCGCACGCGCTGCTTCGACGACACCGACTGCCCCGCGGGCGAGACCTGTGCCGCGACCGAGACGCCCCCCGCCCCGGAGGACGGCCTCACGCCGGAATGCACCGACTTCCTCCTCGCGCGTCCCGCGCGCTTCGACAGCGTCTTCGGCGGCGGGCCGTTCGTCGCCCGCGCGATCGCGCCCTGCTTCGGGACGGCGACGCCCACCCCCGAGCAGGCCGCGCGCCGCGACTTCCTGGTCCGCGCGAGCCAGCTCCCCGACGACCAGCTCGACAGCGACCTCTTCTTCGCGAGCGTGGGCCTCGCCGAGGTCCTCCACCGCCGCACCGGCGGCCGGCATCCCTGGGGCAACGTCGGCGTGACCTACGCCTCGCCCCTGCTCAGCGCGGCGGAGCGGGCGGCGCTCGACGCCGGCGTGCATCGCTCGGACTCCGACGCGGCGGCGGTCCGCTACCTCCGTCGCTTCTACGAGCCGCAGGGCCGGACGGAGACCAAGGTGGTCACCGTGCACGCGCTCGACGACGGGCTCGTCATCCCCGAGCACGAGGACAAGTACCGCGAGGCCTTCGCGGCGGCGGGGCGCACCGACCAGCTCGTCCAGTTCTTCACGCCCGCCGGCGAGCACTGCCTCAACGCCTACGCCTTCCGCCCGGCGCTCGAGGAGCTCGTCGCCTGGGTGGAGCAGGGGCGGACGCCCACGGCGGCGTCGATGAACGCGGCGTGTGGCAACTGCCTCGCGGCCGCCGTGCCCGGCCCCTTCGGCCTCAAGGTCGCCGAGCGCCGGCAGCGGGGGGCGCCGGTGCGGACGCTCGTGTGCAGCGGCGAGCCGGGCGACTGCCCGGCGGGGACGGCGTGCGCACTCGAGAGGCATCGCTGCCGATGATCGACCAACTGATCTCCACCGATTCGCACGTCGTTCCCTGAGCAGGAGCACAGCATGGCCCGCCTTCCTTACGTCGATCCGCAGACCGCGCCGGCCGCGGTGCGCGAGCTCCTCGACCGCCTGCCGGCGAAGCTCAACGTCTTCAAGCTGATGGCGCACGCGGAGACCGCCGTGCGCCCGCTGCTCCAGCTCGGCACCGCGATCCTCGCGCAGCAGCAACTCCCGGCGCGGACGCGCGAGCTGGCGATCCTGCGTGTCGCGCGGCTCGCGACCGCCGAGTACGAGTGGGTGCAGCACGTGCCGATCGCACGCGCGGCCGGCGTCGGCGAGGCGCAGGTGGAGGCGCTTCGCCGCGGCGAGATCGGCTCTGCCTGCTTCGACGCGGTCGAGCGGCTCGTGCTGCGGTTCGTCACCGAGGTCGTGCGCGACGGCGGCGCGGGCGGGTCGACGGTCGCCGCGATGCAGCCCCACTTCACGACCCGCGAGATCGTCGAGCTGGTGCTCACCGTCGGCTTCTACACCATGCTGGCGCAGCTCATGGCGACGGCCGCCATCGACCTCGATCCGCCGGCCGAGATCCTCGGCCGCCGCTGACCGGCTACGCCCTCGTCTTGCGCCGCCGCTCGGCGTCGCGCAGCTCGACGCGGCGGATCTTCCCGCTCACGGTCTTCGGCAGGCTCGCGACGAACTCGATCTCGCGCGGATACTTGTACGGCGCGGTGACGCGCTTGACGTGCTCCTGCAGCTCACGCACGAGCGCGGGGCCGGCGGCGTGCCCGGCGGCGAGCACCACGAACGCCTTCACCACCTCGCCGCGCACCGCGTCGGGGCTCGCCACCACCGCCGACTCGACCACCGCGGGATGCTCGAGGAGCGCGCTCTCCACCTCGAAGGGGCCGATGCGATAGCCGGCGGAGATGATCACGTCGTCGGCGCGGCCGAGGAACCAGAGGTAGCCGTCCTCGTCGCGCCGGGCGCGGTCGCCGGTGACGTACCACTCGCCGCGCCGGCAGGCCGCGGTCTCCTCCGGGCTCTTCCAGTACTCGCGAAAGAGCGTCGGCGGCGCGCCGCGCAGCGCCAAGTCGCCCACCTCGCCGGGCGGCAGCTCGCGGCCGTCGGCGTCGATCACGCGCAGCTCGTGTCCCGGGAAGGGCTTCCCCATCGAGCCCGGCCGGATCGGCAGGCCGGGGAGGTTCGCCGCGAGCAACGCGGTCTCGGTCTGCCCGTAGCCGTCGTGGATCAGCAGCCCGAAGGCGTCGTGCCAGGCGTGGATGACCTCGGGGTTGAGCGGCTCGCCCGCGCTCACGCAGTGGCGCAGCCGCGGCAGCCGCCGGCGCCCGAGGTCCTGCTGGACGAGGATGCGGTACTCGGTCGGGGGGGCGCAGAACGTCGACACCTCGTAGCGGGCGAGGAGGTCGAGCTCGCGCTCGGGATCGAAGCGGCCGTGGTACATGAACACCGGCGTGCCGTTCATCCACGGGCCGAAGAGCACGCCGTAGGCGGCCTTCGCCCAGCCCGTGTCCGACGTGGTCCAGTGGAGATCGGTACGGCGGAGGTCGAGCCAGTAGTCGCCGGTCCAGCGGTGAGCGAAGGCGTAGGCGTGGGCGTGGAGCACCGCCTTCGGCTCCCGGGTCGTGCCCGAGGTGTAGTAGCAGAGCGCCGGCTCGTCGGCGCGCGTGCCCGCGGGGACGCCGGTCGAGGACGCGCGCCCGAGGATCGCGTCGAAGTCGTGCCAGCCCGCCGGCGCGCCGCCGACCGCGATGCGGATCGGGACCTCGGGCCCGCCGGCGAGCGCGGCCTCCACCTCCGCCACCTGCTCGACGCCGGTCACGACCGCGCGGGCGCCGCTGTGCCGCACGCGGTACGCCAGGTCCTTCGCCCGCAGCGCCGTCGTGCACGGGATCACGAGCGCGCCGAGCTTGAGCCCCCCGATCATCGCCACCTGCCACGCGGGGACGCGTGGCAGCATCACGAGCAGGGGCTCGCCGCGGCCGAGCCCGAGGCCGGCGAGCGCGTTCATGCACCGGTTCGACGCGAGCTTCAAGTCCCAGAAGGTGTACCGCGCCTCGCGCCCCGCCTCGTCGGCCCAGTAGAGCGCGAGCCGCGAGCGGTCGGTGGCCCACACGTCGATCAGCGCGCCGAAGTTGAACTCCGCGGGCACATCCCAGCGGAAGCCCGCGACCAGGTCCTCCCAGCGCCGCCGCGGCGCGATCACGCGCGCGCCTCCCCTCCCCGGCGCGCGGAGGCGCGGATGTACTTGTGCGAGACCGGCGAGTGGTCGTCGGGGGCGACCAGCGCCTCGATGACGACGAAGCTGCGGAGCTCCGCCGCCTCGACCAGCGCCGCGCGCAGCGCGCCGGCCGAGCCGACGCGGAAGCCGCGTCCGCCCCAGTCCTCGGCGAGCCGCGCGTAGGGCCAAGCCGGCACCGCGAGCAGCTCGGGCCGCGCCACCACCGGACGGAAGATCTGCCAGCCGCCGTTGTTCACCACGATCACGATCGGGTCGAGCCCGTAGCGCGGGGCCTGCGCGATCTCGGGGCCGGTCATCTGGAACGCCCCGTCGCCGCAGAGCACGATCGGCCGCTGCCCCGTGCCGAGCTGCGCGCCGAGCGCGCCCGGCACGCCGAAGCCCATCGACGCGTAGAAGCCCTGCGCGAGGTACGCGCCGCCCCGCTCGACGCGCACGTCGAGCCCGGCGAAGAGCATGTCGCCCGACTCGGCGACCACCGTGTAGCCGCGCCGCCCGCGCAGGAAGCGGTTCACCTCGTGGAGCAGCTCGCTCACCGTGAGCCGCGGCCCCGGCCGCGCGGGCGGGGGCGGCAGGTTGTCGGTGTAGCGCACCCGCTCGGCGTGCCGCCGCAGCCGCGCGCGCAGGAGGCCGCGGACGAAGTCGCGGATGTGGACGTCGGTGTAGGTGTGGAAGCTCACGTTCACGCGCCCGTCGACCGCCCACACGGAGCGGGCGCGCGGGATCGACGGGCCACGCCCGCCGAGCTCCATGTCGGTGAGCATGGTGCCGAGGCTCAGCACGAGGTCGGCGCGCTCGACGCGACGCGCGATCGCCGGCGGGGAGATCGCGCCGATGAACGAGCCCATGTAGAGCGGGTGGTCCATCGGGAAGGCGCCCTTGGCGAGCACGGTGGTCGCCACCGGGGCGCCCATGCGCTCGGCGAGCCCCCGCACCTCGCGCTCGAGCTTGTAGCGGTACGTCTCGATCCCGACCAACGTGAACGGCCGGCGCGCGGCGGCAAAGCGCGCCGCCGTCTCGCGCACGGCCTCGCCGACCTTGCGCTCGTCGGAGCGCTCGAAGTGGAGGCTGCCGTCCCACTCGACGATCGTGCGCGGCACCGGGACCCGGCGCTCGACCATGTCGCGGTGGATCTCGAGGTAGCCCGGCCGCTGCTCGCGCCAGACGGTGCGCACGACGGCGTCGACCGCCTCGGCGGCCGTGCGCGCGTCGTCGAGGACGGCGGCGGCGCAGGTGAGCTCGCGGTAGATCCGGAGCTGCGACTCGACCTCCTTCGCCTGGTGGTGGATGAGCGTGCCGAGCTTCCGCTCCTCCTCGCCCGGCCCGCCGCTCACCACGAGCACCGGCACGCGCTCGGCGAACGAGCCCGCCACCGGGTTCACCATGTTGTGGCCGCCGGCGCCGTAGGTGACGCACGCGACCCCGATCCGCCCCGTGGCGCGCGCGTAGCCGTCGGCCGCGAAGCCGACGCCCGGCTCGTGCGAGAGGGTCACGATCGTGAGCCCGCGCGGCTTCCCGAAGCGCATGAACAGCCGCAGCACGAGGTCGCCCGGGATGCCGAAGAGGTGCGTGACGCCGACCTTCTGCAGGTACGCGAGCAGGAAGTCGCCGAGCGGCATCGACCCGCGCATCTCACTCGAGCGCGAGGCGCCGCCCCCGCCCGGCGCTCACGCGAAGTACGCCGCGACGTCGCCGCTCGCGACCGTCACCGAGACGACCTCGCGTCCACGGTGGATCTCGAGCCGCAGCGGCTCGCCCGGCTGCCGCGCCCAGAGCCGGCGGTAGAGCGTCGCCCGGTCGGCGACGGGCTGCCCGTCGAGCGCGAGCACCACGTCGCCCGCCTTGAGCCCCGCCTTCTCGCCCGGCCCGCCGGGCAGGAGGCCCGCGATCACCACGTGGCTGTTCATCACGTAGCAGAAGACGCCGAGCCACGGCCGGGTGCGCAGCGCCGGCGGGCCGCCGGCGAGGAAGACGTCCTGCGCGTCGAGGTAGCACTCGGCGGGGATCGCGAGCGAGAAGCGGCCGATCTCGTTCAGGTTGAGCGAGACGATGCCCACGAGCCGCCCGAAGCGGTCGACGAGCGGGCCGCCGCCGAGCCCGGGGTTCATCGCGGTGGTCATCACCGCGCGGTCGAGCACGTACTCCCAGTTCGCGTCGAAGGGCGCGAGCGAGCTCACCGCGCCGCTCGACACGCGCGCGCCTCCCGGGCCGACGCTGGCGACGATGAAGACCTCGTCGCCGAGCGCCAGGTCGGTCGAGCGGCCGAGCGGCAGCGCGGCGAGGCCCTGCTCGGGGATGCGCAGCAGGCCGAGCCCCGAGACGAAGTCGTAGCGCACGACCTGCGCCACGTAGGCGCGCTCGTCGAGCAGCGTCACGCGCACCTCGCCCGCACCGAGGACGACGTAGCTCACCGTCAGCACGAGCCCGCGCGGGTCGACCACGACGCCGGTGCCCATGCGCTCGGTGCCGAGAATGCGCGCGGAGGGATGCTCGGCCGCCACCTCGGCCTGGATGTGGCAGGTGGTCGGCAGCACCCGGCCGAGGAGACTCGTCGCGGCGTTCACGCGCGCTCACGCTAGACGCTGGCTCGGCGAATCGCAAGGGCAGTTGCAGGCCGGCGCCCCGCGGACCTACGCTGCACGTGGTGCAGTTCGGCACGTACCACGTCTTCCAGTGTCCGCCGGGCCAGACTCCGGCGCGGGTGATCGCGGAGGAGCTCGAGCGCATCGCTTGGGCCGAGGCGCTCGGCTTCGACGACGTCTGGCTCCCCGAGCAGCACTTCTCGCCGTACTGCCTCGCGGGCGACGCGCTGCTGCTCGCCGGCCACGTCGCCGCGCGTACGCGGCGGGTGCGAATCGGCACCGCGGTCGTGAACCTCACGTTCACGCACCCGCTGCGCTTCGTCGAGCGCGTGGCGCTGCTCGATCACGCCACCGAGGGCCGGGTCGAGGTGGGCATCGGCCGCGGGTACCAGTTCCCGCAGTACGGCGTCTTCGGCGTGCCGATCGACGAGACGCGCGCCCGGTTCGACGAGGCGCTCGACGTCGTGCTCGCCGCATGGCGCGGCGAGGAGTTTCAGCACGATGGCGCCTACTTCCACCTCCCGCCGGTGCGCGTGTGGCCCGCGCCGGCGCGGCCGCCCGGCGACGTGCTCCTGCACGCGGTCAACAGCGCCGAGAGCATGTCGCGCGCGATCGCGCGCGGGCTGCCGGCGCTCATGGCGCGGCCGCTCAGCCCCTTCGCCGAGCAGGTGGACGAGCTCGCGCGCTACCGGCGTGCGCTCGCCGAGGCCGGCGTCGCGCACCAACCCGTGCTCGCACGCGCGACGGTCCTCAAATATGCGTTTCTGGCCCCGACCCGCGCCGAGGCGCACACGCTGGCGCGCGAAGCCCTCGAGTGGGACCTGCGCATCCTCCAGCACCTCACCACGCCCACGACCACGACGATGCCCCGCGGCTACGCCTTCTACGAGGAGCGCGGCGGCCGCCTCCCGGACTATGCGTACGGCGACTGGCTCGAGCACGTGCTGCTCTTCGACGAGCCCGAGGCGTGCGTGGAGAAGGTCGCGCGGCTGCGCGACGCGGGGGTCGAGCGGCTGCTGCTGTGGATGGGGCCGGGTGGCGTGGCGCACGATCTCTTGCTGCGCTCGATGCGCCTGTTCGCCGAGCGGGTGGCGCCGCGGTTCCGGTGAGCCGCCGCGCGCTGCTCGCCGCCCTCGTCCTCGGGGTGAGTCTGCGGGCCGTGCGGCTCGTCGAGCACCCCTTTCTCCATCCCGACGGCCCGGCCTACCTGGCGCTCGCCCGCGACGGAGCGGGCGGCTGGCGCGCCGCGCTGGCCGGCTACTACCCGCCGCTCTACCCGGCGGCGTTGCGGCTCGCGCACGCGGCCGGCCTCGGGTGGGAGGGGGCGGGCCGCGCGGTGTCGTTCGCCGCGGGCGTGGCCACGATCCCCGCGACGGCCGCGCTCGGCGCCGCGATGCTCGGCGAGGAGGCCGGCGCGCCGGCGGCGCTGCTCGCCGCGGTGCATCCCGGGCTCGTGCGCGCCTCGGCCGAGGTGCTCGCCGAGTCCCTTTACGGCTTCGGGGTCGCGCTCTGGGCGCTGCTGCTGCTCGCCGGCCGGCCGGGAGGGGTCCGGCTCGCGGCGGCCGGGCTGCTGGGCGCGCTCGCCGCGCTCGTGCGTCCCGAGGGGATCGCGCTCGTGCCGCTCGCCGCCCTCGCCGCCGCCTGGGGGGCACCGCGCGGCACGCGGCTCGCGCGGGCGGCGGTGCCGATGGTCGCGGCGGCGCTGCTCGTCGTCCCACTGGTCGGGGCCGCGTCGCGCACGACCGGCAGCTTCGCGATCACCGGCAAGGAGGCGCCGGTGGTCGCCCGCAAGTACGGAGTGACGGCGAGCGGCGTCGCGGCGCTCGTGCTCGGGCATCCGCGCGCGTTCCTGCGCGTCTACCCCCGCGAGCTCGGCCGCCAGGCGCTGCTCACGCTCGGCGCCGTGCACGGGCTCCTCGTCGCGCCGCTCGCCGTGGGGCTCGCCGCCGCGCCCGCCGGGGCGCGGCGCGCACGGGCGCTCGCGCTGGCGACGCTCGGCGTGGCGACGCTCGGCATCCCGACGGTGGCCACCGGCAAGCGCTACGTCCTCCCGCTCCTGCCGCTGCTGCTTCCCTGGGCGGCGCCGGGCTGGCGGCGGCTGGCGGCGCGGGCGCCGGTGCGCGCCCGCGGCGCGCTCGCCGCCGCCGTGCTCGGCGGGATCGCGCTCCAGGGGCTGTGGCCGCCCGAGCGCGCGACCGAGACGTGCTACCGCGAGACCTGCGCCTTCGTCGCCGCGCGCTTCGGCGCGCCGCGCGCGCTGATCACCGACGACGGCCGCCTCGCGTGGCTCTGCGGCGCGCGCCTGGTCCTCTACCCCCCGCAGGCCGACGCCGCGGCGCTGCGCGCCCTCGCCCGCGCGCACGGCGCGCGCGTCGTCGTCGTCCACGCCCGCCGCCGGCCGCCCGTGGCGCCCGGGCTCGTAGCCCGCGGCGAGCGCTGCGAGGGCCGGCGGCGGCTCGTGGTGCTCGAGATCACGGACGATCAGGCCACCACGATCCGGTAGGTGACCGTGCCCGCGGCGACGAGCCGCCCCGAGCTTGCCCCGGTCACCGTCACCGCGTTGAGGAAGATCTCGTCGCGGCGGGTGAGCGTGCGAGCGCGCGCGAGCACCTCCTCGCCCGCAGCCGCCGCGTGGTAGGTGACGTGGAGGCCGACGGTCGACGCCTTCGCCCCGGCGACGGGGCCGGCGAGCGACCACGACGCGAGCGCACCGGTCGTGTCGACGAGCGCGGCGAGCGCGCCCTCGTGCACGGCGCCGTCCGCGTCGGCGTTCTCCGGCTTGAAGGGCAGCCGCGCCGTCGCGAGCCCGTTTTCGGCGAGCGCGACCCGGACGCCCAGGCGCGCGATGAACGGCACGCTCACGAACACGCGCGCGATCGGCGGCAGATCCCCGCTGCGCTCGATCTCCGCTTCGACGCCCTCCCACTGCATGGAGCGGTCGGCGGGGCCGACCGGCGCCGCGCGGTGGGTGACCAGCCCGTGCGCGATGGCCTTGCCCGCGTCGTTGCGCACGGCGACGTCGACGTACGTGATCTCCTTGCCGCGGCGGAGCACGCGCCCGTCGGCGACGATGTCCTCGCCGACGGCCGCCGCCAGGTAGGCCACCGCCAGATCGAGCGTGCCGGCCTCGAGACCCGCGCGCGCGTCCGACCCCGCGCACGCCGCGAGCGCGCCCGCGACGCCGATGGTCGAGGCGGCGACGCCGCCGTGGAGCGCGCGGCCGGGGTTCGAGTTGTCGTCCTTGTACGGGACGCGCACCCGCACCCCCTCGGCGGCGGCGTCCTCGACCACGAGCCCGAGGCCGCGCACGTAGGGCGCCGCAGCGAGCCGCGCGACGGTCGTCACGCGGCCTCCCGGCCCGGCACGAGGCAGGCGTGGATGCAGGCCTCTCCGGGCACCTCGCCGGCGAGCGTGCGGATCGCGCGCTCGGCCTCCTCGAGCGCGAAGTCGTGCGTGTGGAGCTGCGCGAGCGGCACGGTGCCCGCCTCGATCATGCGGATCGCGGCCTCGTAGGCCCGGCCGGTCACGCCGAAGGCGCCGCGGATGGTCGCCTCCTTCACCACCACGAGGTCGCTCACGAAGTCGGGAACGGCCTTGAAGCCCTTCACCCCGGCGAGCACGATCCGCCCGCCGATCGCGACGTAGCGGAGCGCCTCGGCGACCGGCTCGGGGGCGTTCGCCGTCACCTCGACGACGACGTCCGCGCCGCGGCCTCGGGTCAGCTCCTGCACCCGCGCGCGCGCGTCCTCGCGCTCGACGTCGATCACGTGATCGGCTCCGAGCGCGCGCGCGACGGCGAGCTTGTGCGCGTCGCGACCGAGCCCGGTGACGATGATGCGGTCGGCCCCGGCGGCGCGCGCGGCGATCACGCTCGCGAGCCCGCGCTGGCCCGGGCCGAGGATCAGCACCGTATCGCCGGGGCCCGTGTCGGGCACCTCGACCGCCCAGCGGAAGCCCGCGCCGAGGGGGTTGAAGAGAACGGCGAGGCTCGCCGGGACGTCCTTGCGCATCGGGTGGAGGATCGAGAACGGGTCGAGGTACATGTAGTCGGCGTACGCGCCCCAGAGCGCCGGCGGATGCGCGAGCGGCACGTAGCCGTGGCCGAACATGCCGCCGCGGCCCCGGCAGACCTGGTAGCGCCCCTCGCGGCAGGCCGGACAGCGGCCGCACGGGATCAGCGCCTCGACCGCCACCCGGTCACCGACGTCGACACCCCAGCGCCGCGCCGCCCGGTCGCCGATCCGCTCGATCACGCCGAGCGGCTCGTGCCCGGGCACCACCGGGAGCGGCACCGGCAGCACGCCCGCGTACTGCTCGGCGTCGCTGCCGCAGATGCCGCACGCCTCGACGCGCAACAGCCCGCTGTCGTCGTCGATCTCCGGGAGCGGCAGCTCGCGCAGCTCGAGCCGCCGTGGAGCGGTTTGCACGATCGCGCGGGCGGTGCGCGGCGGCATCAGCCCGGGTACCCGAGGGCCCGCGCGGCTGTCAATCGCCTTGACCCGTCCGCGGGGCCCTCCTACCCTCCCCCCCGTGCCGCAGGCGCCGCTCGCCCTTCGCCTCGATCCGCTCGCGGCGCTCGCCCGGCTCGCCGCCGAGCCCGGCGCCGTGCTGCTCGCGGTGCCCGATCCGCGCCGGCCGGTGACGCTCGTCGGCTGCGCGCCGGTCGCCGAGCTGCGGATCACGGCGGGCGCCGGGGACGATCCGCTCGCCGCGATCGAGCGCTTCGTGGCCGAGAGCCCGGCGCCCGAGCCCGCGCTGCCCTTTCCGCTCGGCGGCGGCGTCGTCGCGTGCCTCGCCTACGAGCTGGGGACGGCGACCGTCCGTCCCCGCCACGCTGCGCCCCCCGTGGCGGGCACGCCCCTGGCTGTCTTGCGCCGCTACGATCCCTGGCTCGTCCACGACGCGACGGCGGGACAGTGGCGGGTCGTCGGCGGAGCGTCGGGGCGCCTGCGCCCGCCGTGGCTCGCGCGCCTCGCGACGCCCGCGCCGCAGATCGACGGCCCCCTCGCGCGCGGGCCGCTCGCGGCGCTGGTGCCTGCGGCGGCCCACCGTGCCGCGGTCCGCCGCATCCTCGACTACCTCGCCGCCGGGGACGCCTATCAGGTGAACCTCACGCTGCCGTTCGCGGCCGAGCTGGTGGCGCCCGCGTGGGCCCTCTGCGCGCGCCTCGCGGGGCGCCACCCGGTCCCATACGTGGCCTACCTCGATCTCGGCGACGCGCAGGTCGCGATGAACTCGCCCGAGCTGCTGCTGCGCCGCCGCGGCCGGCGCGTCGAGACCCGGCCGATCAAGGGGACGCGGCCGCGCGGCACGGACGCCGCGCACGACGCCGCGCTCGCCGCCGAGCTCGCGCGCGATCCCAAGGAGCGGGCCGAGCACGTCATGATCGTCGACCTCGAGCGCAACGACCTCGGGCGCGTCTGCGAGACGGGCTCGGTCGTGGTCGAGCGGCTGGCGCAGGTCGAGCGCCATCCGAGCGTGCACCACCTCGTGTCGGCGATCGGCGGGCGGCTCGCGGCGGACGTCGGCCTCGCCGCGCTGCTGCGCGCGACGTTCCCCGGCGGCTCGATCACCGGCGCACCCAAGGAGCGCGCGATGGAGATCATCGCGGAGCTGGAGCCCTTCCCGCGTGGCGTCTACACGGGGGCGCTCGGCCTGATCGACCCGCGCGGTGACCTCGAGCTCGCGCTCCCGATCCGCACCGCGGTGGTTGCCGGCGGCCGAGTGCGCTGGCACGCGGGCGGGGGCATCGTGCTCGACTCGGATCCGGAGCGGGAGCTGGCCGAGGCCTGGCTCAAGACCGCGGCGCTGCGCTGGGCCCTCGGCGAGGAGACCGCGGCGCTCGACCCATGCTCGTCTGGCTGAACGGGCGCGTGCTCCCGGCCGCGCGCGCCCGTGTCGCGGCGCTCGACCGCGGCCTCCTCCACGGCGACGGCGCCTACGACACCTGGCGCACGTACGCCGGGGAGCCGTTCGCCGTCGCAGCCCACGTGCGCCGGCTCGCCGCCGCGGCGCGCGCGCTCGGGCTCCCCGCCCCGGGCCCGCCGACCCTCTGGGCCGCGCGCAGCCGGCTGCTCGTGCGCCGTAGCGGCTTCGGAGACGCCGCCGTACGCCTCACGATCACGCGCGGCGCCGCCGGCGAGGCGCCGCTCGCGACCCGCGCCGCGCCCCCGACGCGGCTCCTCACGGTCCGTCCGCTGCCTGCCGATCTCGCCCGCCGCCAGGCGCGCGGCATCGCCGCGGTTCTCCTCCCGTTCCCGCGCAGCACGGCCGCGCCGTGGGGCGCATTCAAGCTGGTCGGCAACCCGAGCGCGGTGGTCGGCCGCCGGCTCGCCGCGCGCCGCCGTGCCGACGAGGGCCTCTACGTCGCCGCCGGCGGCACGGTGACCGAGGGCACGACCACGAACGTCTTCGCGCTCACCCGCCGCGGGTTGGTGACGCCGCCCGCCGACGGCGTGCTGCTCGCGGGCGTCACCCGCGACCTCGTGCTCCGCCTCGCGCGCGCCGCCGGCATCCCGGTGCACGAGGCGCCGTTGCGCGCGGCCGCGCTCGGGCGCGCGGCGGAGCTGTTCGTGACCGCATCGACGGTCGAGATTCTCCCCGTCGTCCGCCTCGACGGCCGGCCGATCGCCGACGCCCGCCCCGGCCCGGTCACCCGCCGGCTGCAGGCGCTCTACGCGGCGCACGTCGCCCGCGTGCTCGCCGGCGGCGGCGCGGCGCGCGTGTCGGCGCGCGTTGCGGGCGCGGCCAAAAGCTGTTAGCGCGCTCGGGACGCGGGGAGGTGGGGCATGACGCTGCGCGAACAGCTGTTCGCGGTGAAGACCGTCGACGTGCTCCTGGCCGAGATGGCCGGCGAGCACCGCCTGCGCCGCGTGCTCGGTCCGGTGAGCCTCACCGCCCTCGGCGTCGGCGCCATCATCGGCGCGGGCATCTTCGTGCTCACCGGGCTCGCGGCGAACCGCCACGCGGGACCCGGGCTCGTGCTCTCGTTCGTCGTCGCGGGCGCGGGCTGCGCGCTCGCCGCGCTCTGCTACGCGGAGTTCGCCTCGATGGTCCCGGTGGCGGGCAGCGCCTACGCGTACGCCTACGCGACGCTCGGCGAGCTGTTCGCCTGGATCATCGGCTGGGACCTCGTGCTCGAGTACGCCGTCGCGTCGAGCACGGTGGCGCACGGCTGGTCGCACTACTTCATGGCCTTTCTCGGCATCTTCGACGTCACGCTGCCCTCGCGCTGGACCGGCAACCCGATCGACTTCGACCCGGGGCTGGGGGCCTGGGTGCGCACGGGCGCCGTGTGCAACCTCCCCGCGGCGCTCGTCGTGCTCGGCATCACGGCGATCCTCGTCGTGGGCATCCGCGAGAGCGCGGGGTTCAACGCCGCGATGGTGATCCTCAAGCTCGTGGTGGTCGGGTTCGTGATCGTGGTCGGCGCGCGCTACGTGAAGGTCGAGAACTGGCATCCGTTCCTGCCCTACGGCGTTCCCGGGGTCTTCCGCGGCGCGGCGTACATCTTCTTCGCCTACATCGGCTTCGACTCGGTCTCGACGCACGCCGAGGAGGCGCGCAACCCGCAGCGCGACGTGCCGATCGGCATCATCGTCTCGCTCGCGCTGTGCACGTTGCTCTACATCCTCGTGGCCGGCGTCCTCACCGGCATGGTGCGCTACGACCGCATCGACATCGACGCGCCGGTGGCGAACGCGTTCGCGCAGCGCGGCCTGCCCGCGGCGGTCTTCTTCATCTCGCTCGGGGCGGTCGTCGGCATCACCAGCGTGCTCCTCGTGCTGCTGCTGAGCCAGGCGCGCGTGCTGCTCGCGATGGCCCGCGACGGGCTCATCCCGTACGGCTTCTTCGGCGCCGTGCACCCGCGCTTCCGCACGCCGCACAAGGCGACGATCCTGACCGGCGTGCTGGTCGCGGCGGCCGCGGCGCTCTTCCCGCTCAAGCTCCTGGCCGAGCTGGTCAACATCGGGACGCTCATGGCGTTCGTGATCGTGTGCGCCGCGGTGATCGTGATGCGGCGCACGAACCCCGACCTGCACCGGCCGTTCCGCACGCCGCTCGTCCCCGTCCTCCCCGCCCTCGGCATCCTCGCCAACCTCGCGCTGATGCTCTCGCTCGGCTGGGAGAACTGGGTGCGCCTGATCGTGTGGCTGCTGATCGGCTTTGCGATCTACTTCGGCTACGGCCGCCGGCGCAGCCGGCTCGCGCAGGCGCTCACGCGCGAGATCAAGGGCGGGGGCGTATCTCCGGCGGGTCATCCCCGCCCGTAACCGCCGCGACCACGCGCAGGGGACGCGCGCCCTGCGCCCCGGCCGCGCGGGTCCCGCGACCCGCCAGCCCGGGATCGCCCGTGAGCGCCTCGCCCGCCCCGCCGTCGCCGAACACGGCGACCAGCCCGGGCGCCGACCGCAGGTCGAGGAACCGCTCCGCGCGGATCGCCGCCGGGGGGCGCACGACCGACCAGAGGCGCACCTCGGCGAGCGCGCCCCAGAAGTTGAGGCGCATGCCGCTCGGGTCGGCGCCGAGCACGAGCGGGCGCTCCACGCCCGCGCCGTCGTTGCCGAGCGGGGCGCTCCCGGCGGGCTCGCCGTCGACGTAGAAGCGCACCGTGGCGCCGTCGTAGGACGCGGCCACGTGCGTCCAGCGCCCCGCCGGCACCGCCGCGGTCGCGTCGGCCCAGGTGCGGCCGCTGCGGTAGAAGCGCAGCCCAGGGCAGAAGCCGAGCCAGTAGGAGGCGGTGAAGTCGTGCGAGACGACGGTCTCGCATCGCCCCGCGTCGCGGCGGTAGACCCACGCCTCGATGGTCATCGCGACGCTGTCGTCGAAGGCCGGGCGGCTCGTGTACCGCACCCACGCGGCGCCGCTGCCGTCGTAGCTCGTGCCGCGCTCGGCGCCCGCCGGGGCGGCGAGCGCTCCGGCCGCGAGCAGACCGGCGAGCAGGCGGCGGGCGGCGGGCACACGGGTGAGCGAAGCAATGCGCGTGCCGCGGCGCATGTCGACGAGATGCCGGCGCTGCGGAGCGCGTGTCGCCCGCGGGCGTCACCCAGGATCGATCGTGGTTGAAAACGTGGCGGTCGCCGGCACCGCTCAGCGCAGGACGAGCCGCAGGAGCGCGTAGCCGCCCACGCCGAGCGCGAGCCCCGCCAGCAGCGGGCTGCGCTCGGGCTGGCCGCCGACGCGCATCGCCCACGCTCCCACCCCGAACAACAGCGCAAGCACGGCCAGCGACAGGGAGGCGACCGCCGGGGCCGGCTCCGGCGCGACGGCGCCCGAATCGAGCATCAGGTAGAGGAGCGCGCCGATGCCTCCGGCCACGCCCGCGACCCGACCCGCCGCCACGGTCAGAAGGCGAAGAACGGCGCCGCCATGGCGGCGATCGAGAGGCCGACCTCGAGGAACCCGATGCCGGCGGCGGCCGCCGCGTTGCCCGTGTCCCCGGCGGAGGGCTCCGCCGTCGCGTCGTCGCCGCTCGGAGCATCGACGGGGATGCCCGCCCGTTCGGCGGCCGCGCGCTCCTCGGGGCCGAGCAGATCCGCGAGCGCCGCCCCCTCGAAGCCGTCGCCGATGCGATCGGCCGCTCCCACGCGGGTCGCGAGCGGGTCCGACGTCGGATCGTGCGACGCGAGCCCGCAGGCCGCGGCCGACGTCAACGCCACCGTCGCCGCCAGCGCCGCGATCCGCGCCCGCCCGCTCCGCATCATCGCAGTATAGCCCCGGCGGCGGCGGGAGGCGAGCCGCGGCCGGCCGCCGCTACAGCTTGAGCTCGCGGGCGATGATCGTGAGCTGGATCTCGCTGGTCCCTTCGGTGATCGTCATCAGGCGCGCGTCGCGCCAGTAGCGCTCGACCGGGAACTCGGCGATGTAGCCGTAGCCACCGTGGATCTGCATGGCCTCCCACGTGACCCGCTGCGCCACCTCGGAGGCGAAGAGCTTCGCCATCGCCGCCTCGCGCATGCACGCGCCCTGGTCGAAGAGCCACGCCGCCCGCCACATCATCGTGCGCGCGGTCTCCACCTCCATCGCCATGCGGGCGAGCTTGAAGCGGATGGCCTGGAACTTCGCGATCGGCTGCCCGAACTGCACGCGCTCCCGCGCGTAGACGAGCGCCGCGTCGAGCGCCGCCTGGCTCACGCCGACGGAGCGCGCGGCGTGCGTGATCCGTCCCCCTTCGAGCGTCCCCGTCACCTGCTTGAAGCCGCCCTCGATGCCCCCGAGGAGCGCCCCGCCCGGCACCGCCATGTCCTCGAAGGTGAGCGCCGCGGTCTCCGAGGTGTGGTGCCCGGTCTTCTTGAGCTTGCGGGAGACCGCGTAGCCCGGCGTGTCCGTGTCGACGACGAACACGCTGATGCCGTCGCCGCGCCGCGTCCGATCGGTGTAGGCCACGACGAGACAGTAGTCGGCGATGTTGCCGTTGGTGATGAACATCTTCGTCCCGTTGATGACCCAGCCGTCGCCGCGGCGCACCGCGGTCGTCCGCACCGACGCCGCGTCGGACCCGGAGTTCGGCTCGGAGAGCCCGAAGCTGCCGAGCTTCTCGCCGCGCAGCGCCGGCACCAGGTAGCGGCGCTTCTGCTCCTCGGTCCCGAACTTGAAGATCGGGATGCAGCCGAGCCCGACGTGGGCGAGGAGCGCGGCGGCGAAGCCGCAGTTGACGCGCGCGATCTCCTCGATGAGCAGGCAGCGCATCACCATGTCGCCGCCGCTGCCCCCGTACTCCTCGGGATAGCCGACGCCGAGGTAGCCGAGGCGCCCGAGCTCGCGGAAGAGGTCCATCGGGAAAGTCTCGCTCGCCTCGAGCTCGTCGACGCGCGGCGCGAGCGACTTCTCGGCGAAGCTCCGCACGGCGAGGCGGAACGCCTCCTGCTCTTCGTTGAGGGTGAAGCCCAGCATGCCGACGATCCTCCGGCGCGGGACTCTACCAGCCCCCTCCACGCGCGGCCAATGGAGCGCCCGCGGGCGCTCTGCTATGGACCGGCCATGACGCCCGCGACGGTCGACGGCATCGGGGCGCACGCGGGGGCGAGCGTCACGCTGCGCGGCTGGCTCGCCGCGCGCCGCTCGAGCGGGAAGCTCCACTTCCTCCAGCTCCGCGACGGCACCGGCACCATCCAGTGCGTGGTCGGCAAGGGCGAGGTCTCTCCCGAGGCATTCGCGCTCGCCGATCACGTCCCGCAGGAATCCGCCCTCGAGGTGACCGGCGTGGTGCGCGCCGACGCGCGCGCGCCGATCGGGTACGAGATCGGCGTCACCGACCTGCGGCTCGTCCGCGCGAGCGCCGAGTATCCGATCACGCCGAAGGAGCACGGCGTGGCGTTCCTCCTCGAGCACCGGCATCTCTGGATCCGCTCCGCGCGCCAGCACGCGGTGCTGCGCGTGCGCGCCGAGGTGATCCGCGCCTGCCGCGAGTACCTCGACGGCCACGGCTTCGTCGCCTTCGACGCCCCGATCCTCACGCCCGCGGCCTGCGAGGGCACCACGACGCTCTTCCCGGTCGACTACTTCGGCGAGACCGCCTACCTCACGCAGAGCGGGCAGCTCTACGCCGAGGCGGGGGCCTTCGCATTCGGCAAGGTGTACTGCTTCGGGCCGACGTTCCGCGCCGAGAAGTCGAAGACGCGCCGGCACCTCACCGAGTTCTGGATGGTCGAGCCGGAGATGGCCTTCGCCGGCCTCGACGACGACATGGATCTCGCCGAGGACTTTCTCGTGCACATCGTGGCGCGCGTGCGCGAGCGTCGGGCGGCGGAGCTGCGCGTGCTCGAGCGCGATCCCGCGGCGCTCGCCCGCGTCGTGAAGCCGTTCCCGCGCATCACGTACACGGAGGCGCTCGAGCGGCTGCGCCGCCGGGGTGTCGCGCTCGAGTGGGGCGCCGACCTGGGCGGCGACGAGGAGACCGCGCTGGCGCTGGAGTTCGACCGCCCGGTGCTCGTGCACCGCTACCCCGCCGCGGCGAAGGCGTTCTACATGAAGCGGGATCCCGCCGACGCGCGCCTCGCGCTCTGCGTCGACGTGCTCGCTCCCGAGGGCTACGGCGAGATCATCGGCGGGGGACAGCGTGAGGACGACCTGGACGCGCTCGCCACGCGCATCCGCGAGCACGGGCTCCCCGAAGACGCGTTCGGCTGGTATCTCGATCTCCGCCGCTACGGCTCCGTGCCGCACGCGGGCTTCGGCATGGGCATCGAGCGCTGCGTGGCGTGGCTCTGCGGGCTCCACCACGTGCGCGAGACGATCCCGTTTCCGCGCCTGCTCGAGCGGTTGCGGCCCTAGCTTGACCCCGCCCGTCCGCCCCCATTAGAGATGCGTCCTGCATGACGTGGCGCGGTGTCGCGGTGGTCTTCCTGTTGCTGCTGCTCGGCGCCGGCCCGCTCCCCGCGCAGGACGAGGAGACGCCCGCGCGCACCCGCCGAGCGCACCCCGTGGCGGCCGCGCACGCCGGCGGCGGCCTCGGCGCCGAGGACCGAGCGCTGCTGCGGCAGATCGCCGAGGCCCAGCGCACGCTCGGCGAGCAGATCCAGCAGCTCAAGGAGCGGGTCGACGCGCTCGGCAGCGCCGTCGCCGCGCGCAACGACGACAGCACGGGCCTCGAGCAGGAGGTCAAGTCGTTGCGCGACGAGGTGAAGGGCCTCTACGTCGAGAGCTCGGCGGTCCGGCAGCAGATCGACGGCGTCAAGGAAGACGTCCACGGCGTCGACTCCAACGTCTCCGGGTTTCGGACGTTCTCCGGGTTCTTCATCGCCGCCATGGTGCTGCTCCTGGCGGTGATCTTCGTGCTGACGATCCGGCGCTGAGCCCGGCCGGCGAGCGTGCGACGCTCGACCGACGCGCCGGTGTCGCGCCCGGCGTGGGCCGTGCGGCCCTTCCCTTGCTTACGAGGGGGCCGCCCCGGGAAGGGCATGCGCGATGACATCGGGACCGAGCACGAGCTTCGCCGGGCTGGGCACACAGCAGGTGCTCGCGCAGGCGCAGGCGGCGTTCGCGGCCTCGGTCGCCCGGCTCTCCTCGGGTCTCCGCATCCTGAGCGCGGCCACCGACCCGGCGGGGCTCGCGATCGCCGGCCAGCTCGACCAGAGCGCCGCGGTCGACGGCCAGGCGGCGGGCAACGTGGCGGTGGGGCTCGCGGCGGTCCAGACGGCCGATCAGGCGCTCGGCCAGATCGGCGACGTGAACGCGCGGCTCGCGACGCTCGCGACCGAGGCGTCGAACGGGATGCTCACGGACGCCGAACGCGGCGCCGTCCAGCAGGAGCTCGGCGCGCTCACCGGGGAGATCGACCGCATCGCCGCGACGACGACGCTCGGCGGCGTGCAGCTCCTTCAGCCGGGGAGCACCGTCACCGTGCAGGCGGGCGGGGGAAGCGGCGATCGGATCGCCTTCCAGACGGTCGACGCCTCGGCCACGGGGCTCGGCCTCGCCGGCGCCGACGTGTCGACGCAGGCGGGGGCGCAGGCGGCGCTCGCCGCCACGGCGACGGCGGCCGACGCGATCGCCCGCGCGCGCTCGGGCTTCGCCGCCGTCGGCGCCCGCCTCGCCGCCGCCGCGCAGACGCTCGGAGCGGGCCGGGAGCAGGCGATCGCCGCCGCGGGACGCATCCAGGACACGAGCTACGCCGAGGAGACGGGCGCCGCCGCCCGCACGCAGACGCTCGTCGCCTTCGCCATGGCCGCGCTCGCGCGCGCCAACCGCCAGCAGGGCCTGCTGGTTTCCCGGCTGGCCTGACCCCGCCCCTCGGCTAGCGGCGCTGCGCGCGCAGCGCCGCCAGCGCGAGCACGCCGAGGACCGCCCCGAGCGCGTTGGCGGCGACGTCCCGCAGGTCGTAGACGCGCCCTGGCGTGATCTTCTGGAGCAGCTCGTCGCCCCAGCCGATCGCGCCGGCGAGCGCGGCCGCCGCGACGTACGCCGCGCCCTCGCCCGCGATCGACGGCGCGAGCGCGCGCCAGGCGAGCACGGCCGCAAGCGCGTACTCCGGCAGGTGGATGCGCTCGATCCGCTGTCCGCCGAGCCACGCGAGGCCGCCGGCGGCGCCGAGCAGTGCCAGCGCGAGCGCCGCCCAGGCCCGCGCCGGCGCGCGCCGCCGCCGCAGCCGCAGCCCGAGCGCCCCCGCGGCGGCGACCGCGAGCACCGCGCTGCCCGGCCCCAGGAGCCAGCCGCCCACGGCCGAGCGCACGACCGGCCGCGCGAGCCGCGGCGCCCAGGGCAGCGTGGCGTAGATCGCCAGCGTGTACGCCCCGAGCGCCGCCCAGCGCCACACCGGGTCAGGCGTTCCCGAGCACCGCGACGCAGGCGACGGCGCCCGGCCCGCCGACGTTGTGGGCAAGCCCGAGGCGCGGGCCCTTCACCTGCCGCGCGCCGGCCTGCCCGCGGAGCTGGGTCACCACCTCGAAGATCATCCGCACGCCGCTCGCGCCGATCGGATGCCCGAAGGACTTGAGCCCCCCGCTCGGGTTGATCGGGATGTCGCCGCCGAGCGCCGTGCGGCCCTCCTCGACGAGCCGCCCGCCCTCGCCCTTGTCGCAGAAGCCCAGGTCCTCGACGTTGGAGATCTCCGTCCACGTGAAGCAGTCGTGGACCTCGGCGAAGTCCACGTCGCGCGGGCGGATGCCGGCCATCGCGTAGGCCTGCTGCGCGGCCTTCTGCGTCGAGCGGAAGCCCAGGTAGTCGAAGGTCGGGTCGAAGTACGGCCGGCCGGTCTCGACCGCGAGCCCGACCCCCTTCACGAGGATCGGCGCGCCGCGGAAGCGCGAGGCCAAATCGCGGCGGCAGAGGATCGCCGCCGCGGCGCCGTCGGTCGTGGGGCAGCAGTCGAACAGGCCGAAGGGCCAGGCGATGATCGGCGCCTTCAGCACCTGCTCGGCCGTGATCTCGCTGCGCAGGTGCGCGCGCTCGTTGCGCGCGCCGTTGTGGTGGTTCTTCACCGCGACCTTGGCGAGCGTCTCGCGCCGGAGGCCGTAGGTGTGCATGTAGCGGTTGGCCGCGAGCGCGAAGAGCCCCGGGGCGGTGTTGCCGCGCGCGAGCAGCGGGTGGCCGAGGCGCGGGATGCCGCGCCCGCCGCGGTCCTTGAGCTTCTCGGCGCCGAGCACGAGCACGACGTCGTACACGCCCGCGGCGATGGCGAGGCAGCCGTTGCGGAACGCGTCGGTGCCGGTGGCGCAGTAGTTCTCGACCCGCGTGATCGGCCGGCCGTAGAGCCTGAGCGCGTCGGCGAGCGAGACCGCCGCCTTGCCGCCGCCGGGGCCGGGCAGGTACGTGCCGAGATAGGCCGCCTGGATGTCCGCGGGATCGACGCCCGCGTCGGCGTAGGCCTCGAAGGCCGCGTCGCAGATCAGCTCCTCGTAGGTGCGATCGTAGCGGTCCCCGAACTTCGTGCAGCCGACCCCGACGACGGCGACCTGGTCCTTCATGACGCTTCCACCGGCCTCGCCTTCCAGAAGTAGTTGCGGTTGTCCCCGCCCTCGTGCAGGCGGCGGAACGTGAGCACGACGCGTGCGCCGACGCGGATCTCGTCCGGCACCGCGTCGGTCGCCTGAAGGTAGACGCGCCCGCCGCCGTCGAGGTCGATCACCACCATCGCCAGCGGCGACGCGAGCGCCGAGGCGAGGTGGTCGATCGTGAACGTGAACACCGTGCCGCGCTTGGCGAGCTTGTGCTCGACCGTGCGGTCCGGCGCGCGGCAGCCGATGCACACCCGCGCCTGGGGATACTGCACGAGCCCGCAGGCCGCGCAGCGGCTCCCGTAGAGCCGGACGTCCTGGCGCAGCTCCTTCCACTCGATCATCGCCGTGACGGTCTCGCCGGCGACGTCCGCGGCCAGCGCGCCCCGCGCGTGGAGGAACGCCGCATACGACGGCAGCGCGACCCCGCCCGCCAGCGCCGCGGCGAGCGGGCGGGGGCGCGCCGCCGGCAGCGCATCGGTGGCGCGGAAGACGAGCGCGTCGGCCCCCTCGCCGTGGGCGGCGACGGCCAGGAAGTCGCCGGGCGCGGCGGTCTCGAGGGCGCGGGCGAGGAGCACGAGCGGGTCGGGCGTGCCGAGCACACCGGCCTCGGCGACGAGCGGCCCGAGGAGCTGCGCGCCGGGATCGCACCCGACGCGCTTGGCGGCCTCGGCGGCGGCGCGCGCGTCGGGCGCGGCCAGCAGCAGGCGCGCGAGCTTCGCGGGCGGCACCTCGGCGCGCCGCAGCGCCGCGCCGACGGCGTCGGCGACGTCGCGCGCGTAGCCGTAGCTCGCCCCGAAGCGCATGTCGGAGACACGCAGCGCCCGCTGCGTGTCGGTGCGCCAGAGGTAGGTGAACTCCTCGGCCACGGACGCGCTCGCCACGAGCTCGGCGATCACGCCCTCGCGGCCGACGGCGGCGGCGGCGGCGCCGTCCCCGAGCAGCGGCTCGAGCTCCGAGCCCGGCTCCGCGTGACGGGTGTCGGCGGCGGCCACCAGCGCCGCCCGCGTGCCGCCGGCACGCACGGCGTCGAGCGCGGCGCGCAGCGCGGCGGTCCCGGCGCGCACCGAGCCGCCGAAGTCGGCGACCGCGGTCGTGCGCGGCAGGTCGCAGGCGGTCGCGATCACGCTCGCCACTTGCTTCTCGAGATACGGCGCGGTCGTGCTCGCGAAGTGCAGCGCGTCGAAGGCCGCGGGGTCGGCGTCGCCGAGGCAGGCGAGCACGGCGTCGGCCGCCAGCGTGAGCGCGTCCTCGTCGAGGCCGGCGACGGCGCGCGTGCCCGCCGCGCGCGTGCCCCACGCCTCGGCCATCAGCGCGCGGTCGAGGCGGTGGCGCGGGAGGTAGGGCGCGATCCGCGTGATGCCCACCATGCGGCGGACACCTTATTATAGGCACGATGGACGAAGCCAGGGCGCCTGGCCCGCCTGCGCATGCCGTGCTAGACCCCTCGAGAGATGGCGCGCGTCTTGGGCTCGATCGCTCTCGTCGGGCTGGCGCTCTGGCCGGCCGCCGCACTGCGCGCGCAGGCGGTCCCGAGCAGCTCGCCGTTCGGCTACGCGCTCTTCGGCCTCACCCAGACCCGCCTCGCCCAAGGCGTCGAGGTGTTCTCGGGCGACGTCGGCACCAACGTCGGCACGGTGGCGATCGGCGCCGGCGCGCGCGTGGGCGGGAACGTCGCGGCGTTCTCGATCCGTCTCGCCAAGGGCGCGCGCGTCGCGCGGCACCTCTTCTGCCTCTTCCTCGACGGCGCGACCAACGCCCAGTGTCGGTCGAGCGTGAGCGTGCCGCTCGTCTCCGCCGCCGCGCTGCCCGCGGTCGCCGTGGCGCCGGGGACGACGGCGGTGCGCGTCGCGCCGGGGCGGATCGTCGGTCCGCTCGTCGTCGGGGCCTACGGGCGCGTGCGCCTCGGGGCGCACGCCGGCCTGCTGCTCGCCGGCGGCACCTACACGCTGCGGGCGCTGCGCCTCGCGCCGCACGCGGAGCTCGTCTGCGCGGCGGCCTGCCGCATCCAGGTGCTCGACGCCGCGCGGCTCGGCGCGGGCGCGCAGGTGAGCCCCGCGCCCGGGCTCGCCGACGCGGCGCTCGAGATCGACGTCGCCGCGGGCGGCGCCGCGCCCGCGTTCCACACCGGGCCGGGCGCCGCGGTCACCGGGATCGTCTACGCGCCCGCGGGCGGCGTCGTCCTCGGAGCCAAGGGGAGGTACGAGGGCAGCTTCGTCGGCGCCACGGTGCGCGTCGGGGCCGGGGCACAGGTGCTCGGCGCCTCCGGATCGTGACGCGCGCGCGCGCCATCGGCGGCGTGACGCTCGGCGCGCGCCCGCGCATCGTCGCCGCGGGCGGAGAGGCAGAGCTTGCCGCGCTCGCCGCGGCCGAGGGCGCAGACTTCGTCGAGCTCCGCGCCGACCTCTTCGCCGACCCCGAGCCCGCTGCGCTCGCCGGCGCGCTCGCACGCCTGCGCGCGGCGGGACGGCCCATCGTGCTCACCGTGCGCGCCGCGGCCGAGGGCGGCCGCGCTCTCGCCGACGCGCGGCGGACCGACCTCTACGCGGCGGGCCTGCCGCACGCCGACGCGATCGACGTCGAGATCGCGTCCGCCGCGCTGGTGGCCGAGCTGATGCCGCGCGCGCGCGCCGCCGGGCGCACCGTGATCCTCTCCGCGCACTTCCTCGACGCGCCCCCGCCCACCGCGGAGCTCCTCGGGCTCGTCGACCGCGCCGAGGCGCTCGGCGCCGACGTGACCAAGCTCGCCGCCCACGCCCGGAACCTCGACGACGTGCGCACGCTGCTCGAGGTGACGCTCGCCGCCCGCGCCCGCGGCGTCGCCACGCTGGCGATGGGGCGGGTCGGCGCGATCTCGCGGCTCTGCTTCCCCGCCGCGGGCTCGCTCCTCACCTACGGATCGGTGGGTACGCCCACCGCGCCGGGCCAGCTCCCGGTCGCGGAGCTGGCCCGGCTGGTGCGGCAGTTCTACCCGGCGTAGCCGGTCAGAGCGACTTGAGCAGGGTCTTGACGTCCGTGAGCAGCGCCGGGCCGAGGGTCTTGAGCATCCCGCGCGTCTGCGAGCCGATCGTCTTGCGTCCGCGGAGCGACCGCGCCGTGAAGTTGAACGAGTTGAGCACGGTGGCCAGACGCTTGAGGAAGGTCTTCTCCTTCTTCGTGTTGGGCGCGCTCGCGGCGTCGTTCGCGTCCTTCTGCGCCCGCGAGATCATGCTCAGGAGCCGCGTCTGGAGCTTTCCTACGTCGGGGGCCGTGCTCACGAGCTGCTGGATCTCGGCGAGCCGGCACGTGATCGAGTCGAGCGTCGGTCCGGCGGTGCAGGCGACCGTCGTGGTCGTCGTGCTGCTCGTCGTGGTCGTCGTCTGGGCCCACCCCGCGGCGGCCAGGCAGAGCAGCCCCCCGACCGCCAGCAGCCCGACCCTCCGCATCCCCTTGTCCCCTTCAGTCATCTCCGTGTCCTTTCCCCCTCCCGATGGCAGGATCATAGCAGACGGATGACGAGGGTACAGCGCACCTCGGCCGTGCTCGCGCTCGGCGCGCTCGTGTTCCTCGCCGCCTGCGGCCGAGAGCCCGCAGGATCGTCGACCGCCGGCGCCGACGTCGCTCCCGAGCCGAGCGCCGGCTGCCGCGCGGCCGTGCTTCCGGCGCTGCACGGCGAGCGCCGCAGCGTGCGCGTGGGCGCCGAGGCGCGCGAGTACGTGGTCGACGCCCCCGCAGGCCGCGGGGACCGGCCGTTGCCCGTCGTGCTCGACTTCCACGGCTTCCGCGGCAACGCCGAGCGCGAGCGCGCGGCCACGGGCTTCGGCCGGCTCGCGGCGCGCGACGGCTTCATCGCGGTCGCGCCCGAGGGACACGCGGGCGTCCGTCTTCTCGGCACCACCGGCACGGGCTGGAGCATGGTGCCGAGCGATACCCGTGACGTCGACTTCGTCCGCGCGCTGCTCGACCGGCTCGAGCGGGACCGCTGCGTCGATCGCCGGCGCGTCTTCGCCACCGGCATGTCGAACGGCGGATTCTTCGTCAACCTGCTCGGCTGCGTGCTCGGCGACCGGCTCGCCGCCGTGGCGCCGGTTGCCGGCGCGCGCGCGCTCGACGGCTGCGTGCCGGCGGGGCCCATGCCGGTCCTCCTGCTCTCGGGCCGCCACGACCGCGTCGTGTCTCCCGAGTTCGTGCGCGGCGCGCGCGACTGGTGGGCGCACGAGAACGCCTGCGGCGCCGCCACCGCCGACGGTGGCTGCCAGCGCTTCACCGGCTGCCGGGCCGACGTGGTCGCCTGTGAAGGCTGGCAGGGCCACTGGTGGCCGTCGGACGCGAGCGAGCGCATCTGGCGGTTCTTCCGCGCGCATCCGCGGCGCGGCCCGGCGGCGGCGCGGCCGCCGGAGCCGCTCGCGCTCGGGCCGGCCGAGCGTCTCGTGGTGGTGGCACCACACCCGGACGACGAGACGCTCGGCGCCGGCGGCCTCGTGCAGCGCGTGCTCGCCCAGGGCGGCTCGGTGCGCGTCGTGCTGCTCACGGCGGGCGACGGCTACGTCGAGGGCGTCGAGCACGAGACGGGCCGGCCGCGGGCACGACCCGCCGAGTTCGTCGCCTACGGCGAGCGGCGCCTCGGCGAGGAGCGCGCCGCGCTGCGCGTGCTCGGCGGCGATCGCATCCGCCTCGAGTTCCTGGGCTTTCCCGACGGCGGGCTCGAGCCGCTGCTCACCGCGCACTGGCAACGGCTCCATCCCGAGCGCTCGCCCACGACCGGGGCCACCGATCCGCCCTACGACGCTGAGGCGCGCGAGCCCGACCTGCCCTACGACGGCGCCGACCTGCGCGCCGAGCTGTCGCGCGTGCTGCGCGAGGCCGACCCGACGCTCGTCGTGCTCCCCGACCCGCTCGACCGCCATCCGGATCACCGCGCGGGGGCGCTGTTCACGCTGCTCGCGCTCGGCGACTGGCGGCCGCAGGGCCCGCTGCCGCGGCTGCTCGCCTACCTCGTGCACTGGCCGGACTGGCCCCCGGCCTGGAACGCCGTCACGCCGCCACCCGACGCCACCGAGCAGCCGCTGCTGCTGCCCGCCTCGCTGCCGACGCGCGGGCTCGCGCGCACGGTGCTCACGCTCACGGACGCGGAGGTCGCGCGCACGCAGGCGGCGCTCGCCGCGTACGTGACGCAGCAGGACGTCATGCGGCCGCTGCTCGCCGCCTTCGAGCGGCGCACGGAGCCGTTCACGGTGCTCCGCAGCGACGCGCTCGCCCGCACCGGCGGCATGATCGAGCGCGGCCGGCGCTGAGGGGCGTCACTCGCCGCGGAACGTCGGCCGGCGCTTCTCGCAGAACGCGCGCACGCCCTCGGCGTAGTCGGCGCTCGCGAAGCAGGCGTCGACCAACGCCGCCACCGCCGCGAGGTCGCGCGCGGCCGGCGCGCGCTGCGTCTCGGCGATGGCCCGCTTGCCGGCGCGCAGCGTGAGCGGCGCGCCCGCCGCGATCTCGGCCACGTAGCCCGCCGTGAACGCCTCGAGCTCCGCCCTCGGCACCACGCGGTTGACGAGCCCGAGCCGCAACGCCTCCTCGGCGCCGTACGTCCGGGCCGTGAACAGCATCTCGGCCGCCGCCGACGGGCCGACGAGGGCGACCAGCCGCTCGACGCCCGCGTAGTGGTAGCCGAGCCCGAGGCGCGCGGGCGGCAGCGCGAGCTGCACGTCGTCGGCCGCGACCCGCAGGTCGGCGCACGCCGCGATCGCGAGGCCACCGCCGACGCACGCGCCCCGCAGCATCGCGACGAGCGGCTTCGGGCACGCGACCAACGCGTCGAAGGCGCAAGCGGTGGTGCGCTCGTAGGCGCGCGCCGCGGCCGGATCACCGCGGCGGGTGGCGAACTCCGAGATGTCCGCGCCGGAGGCGAAGGCCTCCTCGCCCGCGCCGCGCAGCACCACGACGCGCACGGTGCGGTCGGCGCCCACGGCCGCCAGCGCGCCGGGGATCGCCTCCCACATCTCGAGGCGCACCGCGTTGCGCCGGGCGGGGTTGCGGAGCACCACCCACGCGACGTCGCCGCGGCGCTCGACGTCGACGCCGAACTCGCCGCCGCTCACGCCTTCGCCACGTTCACGACCTGGAGCTCGCAGAACTCGTCGACGCCCCACGGCCCGTTCTCGCGCCCGATGCCGCTCCACTTGACGCCCCCGAAGGGGATGCGCGGGCTCAGGCTCAAGTGCTGGTTCACCCAGGCGGTCCCGCACTCGAGCCGCTGCGCCAGCGCCTCGCCGCGCGCCGGATCGGCCGTCCACACCGAGCCGCCGAGGCCGTAGTGCGTGTGGTTGGCCTGCGCGAAGGCGTCGTCGAGGTCGCGGTAGGGGATCACGGGCAGCGCCGGCCCGAACTGCTCCTCGTCGACCAGGCGCACACCTTCGCCCACGTCGGTGACGAGCGTGGGCGGATAGAAGTAGCCCGGCCGGCGGAGCGGCGCGCCGCCGACGGCGACGTGGCCGCCGTGGCGCTTCGCGTCCTCGACCAGCCCGCACACGCGCTCGAACTGCGGCCGGTTGTTGATCGGCCCGAGCTGCGTGTCGGGGGCGAGGCCGTCGCCGATCTTCGTCTGGGCGGCGAGCGCCGTGAGCGCGGCCAGCAGCGGGCGGTAGACGTCCTCGTGCACGTAGAGCCGCTTGATGGCGACGCACACCTGGCCCGAGTTGGTGAAGGCGCCCCAGAAGAGCTTGGGGGCGACCTGCGCCGGGTCGACGTCGGGCAGCACGATCGCCGGATCGTTCCCGCCCAGCTCGAGCGTGACGCGCTTCAAGTCGTCGGCCGCCGCGCGCGCGATCTTCTTCCCGGTCGGCACGCTGCCCGTGAACGAGATCTTGCGCACGGTCGGATGCGCGGTGAGCCACGCCCCCACCTCGTCGCCGCCGCCGAGCACGTTGAGCGTGCCGGGCGGGAACACCTCGCGCAGCGCCGCTCCCAGCGCCAGCGACGAGAGCGGGGTGAACGGCGAGGGCTTGGCCACCACCGTGTTGCCCGCGAGCAGCGCCGGGCCGAGCTTCTGGACGAGCGTGTAGACCGGGTAGTTCCACGGGGTGATCGCGGCGGTGACGCCGAGGGGCCGGCGCACGAGGGTGATGCGCGCCTTCGCGTCCTCGCGCAGCACCTGCACGGGAATCTTCTCCTCGGCGTAGAGCCGGAAGACCGCCGCGGCGCCCTTCACCTCGCCGACCGCGGCCGCCAGCGGCTTGCCCTGCTCGAGGCACACGAGCCGGCCGATCTCGTCGGCCCGGGCGCCGAGCGCGTCGGCCGCGCGACCGAGCGCCGCCCGCCGCAGCGCCTCGTCGCGCGCCCACGGCCCGGCGAAGGCCCCCGCGGCCGCCGCCATCGCGCGCTCGACGTCGGCCGGCGTCGCGTCGGGGCACTGCGCGAACGGCTCGGCCGTCGCGGGATTGACGACCGGGAACTGCCGGCTGCCGGGCGCCAGCTCGCCGCCGATCAGGTGCGCGAATTCCTGCTCCATGGGCCGGACCCTAGGCGAGGCCCCGCGGGGATGCAAGGCGGTTCGCGTTGACAGCGCGCGGCGCGCGAGCGTAGACGACCGGCGATGCTCCGAATCGTCGCCTGCGTCGGCCTCGCCGCGTGGGCCGGCGTCGCGGCGGCGGCCGGCGTCACCGTCGACGTCACGCCCGGGCACGCGCTCGGCACGGTCGTCCCGCTGCGGGCGCTCGGTGCCGGCGTCGACGCGGTGCCGGGCGGGGCCACCGACCAGATCTACACGCCGGCCAACCTCGCGCAGATGCTCGCGGCCGGCTGGGGCCCGGTGAGCTACCGGCTCTTCACCGAGCTCGGCGTGCAGGCCTGGCACTGGAACCCGAGCGGCACGTGGAGCGCGGCCGGCGACGCCGGCTACTTCACCGGCGGCGCGAGCGGCGGCGGCACGATCACGCGGTCGTTCGGCTACCGCCTGCCCCACCGCGGCTTCACCCACGACCAGGCCTACGACGACGACTTCTCGCGCCTCGACGACGGCGATCCGACGACGTACTGGAAGAGCAACCCGTATCTCACGCAGGCGTTCACCGGCGAGCCCGACGCGCGCCACCCGCAGTGGGTGGTGATCGACCTCGGCGCCGCGAAGGCGGTCGATGCGATCCGGCTCGCGTGGGCGGAGCCGCACGCGACCGACTACCGCGTCGAGTACTGGACCGGCGACGATGCGATCTACGATCCGGCGAACGGCGCGTGGCAGGCGTTTCCCGGCGGCGTCGTGACCGGCGCGACGGGCGGCACCGTGACGCTGGCGCTCGCCCCGGCGCCGATCCCGGTCGAGTTCGTGCGCGTGCTCATGACCGCGTCGTCGAACACCTGCGACACGCACGGCCCGGGCGATCCGCGCGACTGCGCCGGCTACGCGCTCGCCGAGGTCGGTGTCGGCACGCAGACCGGCGGCAACTTCACGGACCTCGTGCGCCACGCCCCCGACGGGACGCGGCAGACCGTGACCTACGTGTCGTCGGTCGATCCCTGGCACGACGCGACCGCGCAGGTGACCGAGACCGAGCAGCCGGGCCTCGACCTCGTCCTCGGCGGGGGCCTCACGCGCGGGCTGCCGGCGATGGTGCCGGTGGCGATGCTCTACGGCACGCCCGACGACGCGGCCGCCGAGCTCCGCTACCTCGAGGCCCGGGGCTATCCCCTGCTCGGCGTCGAGCTCGGCGAGGAGCCCGACGGCCAGTTCATCCTGCCCGAGGACTACGGCGCCCTCTACCTCCAGTGGGCGACGGCGCTGCACGCGGTCGACCCGGCGCTGCCGCTCGGCGGGCCGGTCTTCCAGGGGGTCACGCAGGACGTCCCGGTCTGGCCCGACGCGAGCGGCGACACCTCCTGGCTCGGCCGCTTCCTGGCCTACCTCGGCGCGCACGGCCGCCTCGCGGACCTGGGCTTCATGTCGTTCGAGCACTACCCGTTCGATCCCTGCCACGTCGGCTGGAAGCGGCTCCTCGACGAGCCGGGGCTGGTACGGGGCGTGCTCGCCGCGTGGGCGGCGGATGGGTTGCCCGCGTCGGTGCCGCGGTACGTGACCGAGTACAACGACACCTACGACGACGACGGCTCGATGAACACGATCTTCGGCGCGCTCTGGCACGCCGACTTCGTCGGCAGCCTGCTCGCCGCCGGCGGCGCGGGCGCGTTCTTCTACCAGTACGAGCCGATCCCGCTGTCGCGCGCGGCGGGGTGCAACCGCTACGGGACCTTCAGCATGTTCGTCGCCGACCAGAGCTACGCGATCCAGGCGAGGTCGGCGCAGTTCTTCTCGACGCAGCTCCTCACCCAGGAATGGGCCGAGCCGGTCGACGCGGCGCACGACGTGGTGCCGGCGACCAGCGACGCGACCGACGGTCGCGGTAACCTGCTCGTGACCGCCTACGCCCTCCACCGCCCCGACGGCCAGTGGGCGGTGCTGCTCGTCAACAAGAACAAGGGGCGGGCGGTGAGCGTTGGCGTCGCCTTCCACGATGCCTCGACCGGCACCGATCACTTCTTCACCGGGCCGGTGACCCAGGTGAGCTTCGGCCGCGACCAGTACCGGTGGCACGGCGGGCCGAACGGCCATCCGGGGCCCGACGGCCCGGCGGTGACGACGACGCCCGCCGGCGGACCGGGCGCCGCCTACACGTTGCCGCGCGCCTCGGTGACCGTGCTGCGCGGGGCCGTGTCGTGAAGCGCGTCGCGCTCGCCGACCTCCCCGACGAGCCGGTCTCCCACGACCCCGCGATTCGCAAGCGCGTCTTCCTGCGCGCGGGCGCGCTCGCCCACCTGACCCAGCTCGCCCAGGCGCGGCTCGCGCCCGGCCAGGTGGCGCCCGTGCACGCGCACGCCGACATGCACGAGGTCTTCGTCGTCGAGGCGGGCGACGGCGAGATGCGCGTCGACGGCCGGTCCTACGCGCTCGCGCCCGGGGTGTGCGTCGCGGTCGAGGCGGGCGAGACGCACGAGATCGCCTGCACGGGCGCCGAGCCGCTCGTGCTGCTCTACTTCGGGCTTCGGGCCTGAGGCGCCAGCAGGCGGACGCTCGGCGTGTCGCGCCGGCTCCATTCCTCGTGGAACACGGGCACGTAGCCGGTGTGCGCGATCCGCCACGCGCCCCGGGCCTTCACGTAGCGGTCTTCGTAGTGGCAGGCCATGCGCACGCAGCGCGCCTGCCCCTCGTTGAGGAGATAGTTGTGCAGCGCCCACACGCCGCGCGCCTCGGTCGAGCCGAGCAGCTCGATTTCGGGATGGTGGCCGTGGTGGAAGCCGATCGTGCCCGTTTCCTCGCCGAGCGACTCGCGGAGAAAGCGCATGATCGCCTCCCGCCCCGCGAAGCGGTAGCGCCCGCCGCCGTAGCTCACCGTCGCGTCGGGGGTGAAGCAGAGCGCGAGGTCGTCCCAGCGCTTGGTGTCGAGGCAGCGGAAGTAGCGGTACTTGAGGCGCTTGATCTCCTCGACGTCCTCGAGCGCGCGCACGCGCGCGGCCAGCTCTTCGATCGTCGGCATGCGGCGCTCCTACCACGCCCGCCGGCCCACTCGAAGGGGTGCCGCGGGTTGATTCCGTCGGGAGCCCGACCTAGAAGCGCGCCATGGAGCCGAAGGCCGCGGCGCGCGAGCGCCTCGAGGGCCAGCAGGCGCGGCTGATCGCGCTCAGCCACCGCATCCACGCGCACCCCGAGCTGGCCTTCGAGGAGGAGCGGGCCGCAACCTGGCTGTGCGAGGCGCTCGCCGCCGCGGGCTTCGCCGTCGAGCGCGGGGTCGGCGGGCTGCCGACCGCGTTCGTCGCGCGCGCCGGCACGGGGCCGCTCCATCTGGCGTTCTGCGCCGAGTACGACTGCCTGCCCGGCATCGGGCACGCCTGCGGCCACAACCTCATCGCGGCGATCGCCGTCGGCGCCGGCCTCGCCGCCGCGCGCGTCGCCGACGACGTCGGGCTCACGGTGTCCGTCGTCGGCACGCCAGCCGAGGAGAGCGGCGGCGGCAAGATCCTGCTCCTCGAGCGCGGCGCCTTCGGGGGGGTACACGCCGCGATGATGGTGCATCCCGCGCCGGCCGACGTGCTCGCCGCGCCGTTCCTCGCCATGGAGCAGCTCCGCGTCCGCTACGCGGGCAAGGAGGCGCACGCCTCGGCCTTCCCCGAGCACGGGATCAACGCAGCCGACGCGCTCACCGTCGCGCAGGTCGCGATCGGGCTTTTGCGCCAGCACCTGCGCTCGACCGACCGCGTGCACGGCATCGTCACCAAGGGTGGCGACGCGCCGAACGTCGTGCCCGCGAGCGCCGCGGCGGAGTACTACGTGCGGGCGCGCTCGCTCGACGACCTCGCCGACGTGCGCGCGAGGGTGACCCGCTGCTTCGAGGCCGGCGCGCTCGCCACGGGGGCGACGCTCGACCTCGCCGTCGACGCCCCCTACGCCGAGGTGCACCACGACGCCGAGCTGGCCCGGGTCTACCGGCGCAACGCCGAAGCCCTCGGACGCAACTTCCCCGATCTCGGCCCGATCCTCGACCGCACCGCCGGCTCCACGGACATGGGCAACGTGTCGCTCGCGCTGCCCGCGATCCATCCGCTGATCGGCATCGCCTCGCTCCCCGCGGTGAACCACCAGCCCGAGTTCACCGCCCACTGCGTCACCCCGGTCGCCGACCGCGCCCTGCTCGACGGCGCGCTCGCGCTCGCCTGGACGGCGATCGACGCCGCCACCACCCCGGCGCTCGCCGCGCGCCTCACGACACGCGCCGCCTGACGGCCGCCCGCGCACGGGGTCGTGCCGCGCCCGTCAGGCGGCGCGCGAGAGCACGAAGTAGCTGCCGATCGCCCGCCCGCGCCGGGTGGCGCAGCCGATGAAGACGTTCGCCGCCACGCGCCGCAGGTAGTCCACCATGTCCTTGTAGACCAGGCGCGAGAAGCCGCGGTCGTTCGCCTTCACCTCCGGCCAGCCAGGACAGCCGCGCGGCGGCACCTCGCGGTAGTCGATCGCCGCGCCACGCCCCGGCTCGTCGTGGACGACGAAGTAGCCGGGCCCCGTGAGCCACGCGAGCTGCTGGTGGTTGTAGCCCCAGAGCCCGCCTCCCGTGCCGGCCGGCGGGCGGCAGAAGCGCTTCTGAAACAGCGTGAACGCCGGCAGCGAGTTCTTGCCGTGGTAGATCACCTCGCGCAGCGGCTCCGCGTCGGCCGGCACGAGGTCGGCGAGGCGCACCGGCGGGACGCCCGCGACCGCCGCGTAGAGCCGGCCCTGGAGCCCCGGCCCGCCGAGCGCCTCGATCGCCTCGCGGCGATCGCCCGGCGAGAGGTGGTCGAGGAGGCCGGCGATCGCCGCCGTGTCGACCGGCTCGGCGCGAACCAGCGCGAGGAGTCTGGCCGCCGCGGGGGTCATCGACCGGCGATCATAGCGACGGCGGCGGACACGGCGCAACGCGACCCGCGCGCCCGGGCGTGCTATGGCGGCGCCATGGCGCTCTCCCGCCTCGGCGCCCGCACGCTGCGCGCCGCCGTCGCGGCGATCCGCCCGCGCGGCGAGGGCTTCGATCAGCCGCTCGAGGACCACGTGCTCGCCGAGATCGCGGCCTTCCTCCCCCACCTCCCCGGCCCGATGCGCCGCGCCTTCCCGCTCGGGCTCTGGCTCCTCGAGCTCGGCCCCCCGCTCTTCGTGCGCCGCTGGCGGCGCTTCAGCCGCATGGAGCCCGACGAGGCGCAGCGCTACCTCGCCCGGCTGCAGGAGGCCGGTGGGCTGCGCGGCGCGCTCGTCCTCGGGCTGCGCGCGCTCGTTCTGCTCGCGTTCTACCAGCACCCCGCGGTGCTCACGACGCTCGAGGTCGACTGGGCCGGCCGCGCCGCGGCGGCGGTGGCGCGGCGCGCGGAGCTGCTCGATGACCGCCCCGCCTGAGCACGGCCTCGCCTACCCGCACGTGACCGACGGCGCGACCTTCGCGCGCCCGGCGACCTTCGCCGCCGACGCGGTCGTGGTCGGCAGCGGCGCGGGGGGCGCCACCGCGGCGGCGCGGCTGCGCGCCGCGGGGCTCGACGTGCTCGTCGTCGAGGAGGGCGCGCTCGAGCGCACGGAGACCTTCACCACCGACCCCGCGACGATGCTCCGCCGCCTCTACCGCGACGCGGGGACCAGCATGATCCTCGGCCGCCCCGGCATCGTCTTCGCCGAGGGCCGGTGCGTCGGCGGCTCGACGGTGATCAACGGCGGCATGAGCTGGCGCGCGCCCGAGCGCGTGCTCGCCGCCTGGGAGCGCGACCTCGGCCTCGCGGGCACGGGCCCGCGCGCGATGGAGCCCTACTTCGCCGAGGCCGAGCGCATCCTGCACGTCGAGCCGAACCACGAGGACACCTTCGGGCGCAACACGCTCAAGTTCGTCGAGGGCGCGCGCCGGCTCGGCTGGCCGGTGGCCCGGGCGCCGCGCAACATGCGCCGCTGCGTCGGGCTCAACAACTGCGCGCTCGGCTGCCCGACGGGCGCCAAGCAGTCGATGCTGGTCACGGAGATCCCCCGGCTGCTGGCCGCGGGCGGACAGCTCCTCACGCGGGCGCGCGTCGACCGCGTCCTCTTCCGCGGCGGCCGCGCGGCGGGGGTACGGGGGCGGCTCGTCGGCCCGGGCGGCCGCGCGCGCGTGCGCTTCACCGTGCACGCGCCGCTCGTCGTGCTCGCCGCCGGCGCCCGGCACACGCCGGCGATCTTGAAGCGGAGCTGGCTGCGCGCCCGGCCGATCGGCCGCGGCCTCCACACCCATCCCAACGCCAAGGTGGTCGGCATCTTCGAGGAGCGCCTCGATCCCTGGATCGGGACGCACCAGGCTTTCCACGTCCACCACTTCCTCGACGAGGGCATCCTGATCGGCTATGCCGCCGTGCCTCCGGGCCTGCTCGCCGCGGCGCTGCCGGGCTTCGGCGCCGAGCACGCCGCCCGCATGCGGCTCTACAACCACATGCTGACGGCCGCCGCGCTCATCGAGGACGAGGGCGAGGGCCGCGTGGTGCTCGGGCCCGACCGCCAGCCGTACATGTTCTTCGACCTCACCGGGCGCGACCTCGAGCGCGTCCACCGGGGCGTCGCGCTCGCCGCCGAGCTGCTCTTCGCGGCCGGCGCGCGCCGCGTGCTGCTGCCCTTCGCCGACCTGCCCGAGCTCACTGGCCCCGAGGAGCTACGGCGCATCGCCGCGCGCCCGCGGGTCGCCCGGGGGATCGAGCTGATGACCGTGCACATCATGGGCACGGCGCGCATGGCGCCCGACCCCGCCCGCGGCGCCACCGACGCGTCGGGCGCGGTGCACGGGGTGCCCGGCCTCGTCGTCGCCGACGCGAGCGTGATCCCCTCGTCGATCGGCGTGAACCCGCAGGAGACCATCGTCGCGCTCGCGCTGCGCAACGCCGAGCGCTGGCTCGACACCCGCCGTGGCTAGCGAGGGGTCAGTGGGTGGCGACCGCGCGCAGGTGCGACGGCGCGGCCGCGGCGCCCGCGCGCCGCTCGCCGAGCAGCAGCGCGTAGAGGACCGGGAGCACGAGCAGCGTCAGCAGCGTCGCCGACACGAGCCCGCCGATGACGACGACCGCCAGCGGCCGCTGCGTCTCCGAGCCGATCCCGGTCGAGAGCGCGGCGGGCAGGAGGCCGAGCGCCGCGAGCAGCGCGGTCATGAGCACCGCGCGCATGCGGCGCATCGCCCCCTCCTCCACCGCCGCCCGCACGCCGAGCCCCTCGGCGCGCAGCCCGTTGATCTGCGAGACGAGCACGACGCCGTTGAGCACCACCTGCCCCATCAGCGCGATGAAGCCGATGCACGCCGCGACGCTCAGGTTGAGCCCCGCCACGAGCAGCCCCACCACGCCGCCGGTGAGCGCGAACGGGATCGTCGTGAGGATGAGCAGCGCGCAGCCGAGCGAGCCGAACGTGCGGAAGAGGATCGCCAGGATGAGCGCGATCGAGATCGGGATGATCACCGCCAGCCGGGCCATCGCCCGGCGTTGGTTCTCGAACTCGCCGCCCCAGGTGACGAACGCCCCGGGCGGGAGCTTCACCTGCGCGGCGACCCGCCGCTGCGCGTCGGCGACGAACCCACCGAGGTCGCGCCCACGCACGTTGCACTTGACGCCGACGAAGCGCATGTTCGCCTCGCGGTCGATCGCCGCCTCGCCCGGCGCGACCTCGACGTGGGCGAGCTGCGCGAGCGGCACCTGCGCTCCGTCGGGCGTCGGCACGGCGATCTGCGGGATCGAGTCGAGCGTCGCCCGGGCCGCCTCGATCAGGCGCACGGCGACGTCGAAGCGGCGCTCGCCCTCCCAGAGCTGCGTGGCCGTCTTGCCCCCGATCGCGGTCTCGATCACGTCCTCGACGTCGGCGATGTTGAGCCCGTAGCGGGCGATCGCGCGGCGATCGACCACGATGTGCACCTGGGGGAGCTGCGCCGAGCGCACGATCGCCAGGTCGGCCACGCCGGGGACGCCCTCGAGCACCTTCTTGACGTCCTCGGCCGCACGGCGCAGCGCATCGAGGTCCCAGCCGAAGAGCTTCACCGCCACCTGCCCCTTCATGCCCGAGATGTTCTCCTCGATGTTGTCCTTGATCGGCTGCGAGAAGTTCACCTCGATGCCCGGGACGTCGGCGAGGCGGGCCTGCATCGCGTCGATGAGCCGCGCGGGAGTGACCCCCGGGGGCCACTCGTCGCGCGGCCTCAGGTCGACGAAAAACTGGATCAGGTTCGCGGGCGCCGGGTCGGTGCCGTCGTCGGGGCCACCGAGCTGGCTCATCAGCCCCTGCACCTCGGGGAAGGCGAGCAGCGCGTCGCGGACCCGCGGCAGGACCGCCTCGTGCGCCCGCTCGAGCGCGATGGTCGGCGGCAGCGTCACCGACACCCAGAGCGCGCCCTCGTTGAGCGTCGGCAGAAACTCCGTGCCGAGGCGGGCGAAGAGGACGACGCCGAGGACGAGGATGCCCGCCGTCCCGGCGAGCACGCCGCCGCGGTGGTCGAGCGCCCAGCAAAGCGCGGGACGGTAGGCCCGCGCCGCCGCGGCCTCGACCGGCGTGCGGTCGGCGCCGCCGTGGCCGCGCAGGAAGAGGAAGGCGAGCAGCGGGACGAGCGTGAAGGAGAACACGAGCGCGGTGACGAGCGCCGCGCACACGGTGTTCGCCATGGGGGCGAAGATGCGGCCCTCGACGCGCTGGAGGGTGAAGATGGGGATGTAGGCGACGATGATGATGCAGAGCGCGAAGAGCGTCGGCCGCGCCACCTCGTCGGCCGCCTCGAGCACGACCGAGCGCGCCTCGCGCGGGCTGGGCGTGCCGCCGAGACGCCGTGCGACGTGCTCGATCATGATCACCGCGCCGTCGACGATGATCCCGAAGTCGACCGCGCCGAGCGAGAGGAGGTTGGCCGAGAGGCCGCGGAGGTGGAGGTAGAGGAACGCGCCGAGGAGGGAAAGCGGGATGACGAGGGCGACGACGAGCGCCGCCCGCAGGCTCATGAGGAAGACGCCCACCACCAGCACGACCAGCAAGGCGCCCACGACCAGGTTGTGCGTCACGGTGACCAGCGTGCGGTGCACGAGCCGGCCACGGTCGTAGAACGTGTCGACGTGCACCCCCGGGGGCAGGATGCCGTGGTCGAGCTGGTCGATCTTCGCGTGCAGCGCCGCGAGCACCGTCGAAGGGTTCTCGCCGCGGCGCAGGAGCACGATGCCGAGCACGGCCTCGGGGTTGCGGTCGCGGCCGGCCACCCCGCGGCGGACCGCGGGACCGACGGTGACGCGGGCGACGTCGCGGATGCGGATCGGCGTCCCCTTGCGCGCCTCGACGACGACGTTGGCGACGTCCTCGACGCCGGCGAGCGTCCCCAGGCCGCGCACGACGTACTGCTCGTCGCCGTGCTCGATGTAGTTGCCGCCGGCGTTGGCGTTCGAGCGGCCGAGGGCCGCGAACACCTGCGGCAGGGTCACGCCGTGGGCGAGGAGCTGGCGGGGGTCGACCTGCACCTGGAACTGCTTGACGAAGCCGCCGAAGGAGACCACGTCGGCGACGCCGGGAACCTGCTTGAGGTGGCGCTCCATGACCCAGTCCTGGAGCTCGCGCAGCTCCATCGGGGAGTAGCCCTCGCCCGCGAGCGTGTAGCGGAAGATCTCGCCGGTGGGCGTGGACAGCGGGCCGAGCGTCGGCTTGACGCCGTCGGGGAGATCGGCCTGCGCCAGCCGCTCGCCGGTGACCTGACGCGCGAAGTAGAGGTCGGTGCCGTCGTCGAAGGTGAGCGTGATGTTGGAGAGCCCGAAGAGCGAGATCGACCGCATGTCGGCGAGGCCGGGGAGGCCGTTGAGCTCCTGCTCGAGCGGCAGCGTCACCTGGCGCTCGACCTCCTCGGCGGCGTGCCCCGGGAAGAGCGTGATCACGTAGACCTGGGGGTCGGCGAGCTCGGGGAAGGCCTCGATCGGCAGCGCGTGGAAGGCGAAGAGGCCGGCGACGACGAAGGCCGCCGTCAACCCGAGGACCAGGAGCGGCTGGGCGAGCGAGAGCCCGAGGACGCGGCGCAGCATGGTGCGCGGATACCCTAGGAGGCCGCCAACGCCTGCGCCGCGAGCAGCGCGCCGTCGACGACCACCTCCTCGCCGAGCGCGACGCCCCCCAGCACCTGCACCTGGCCGCCCACCTCGGCGCCCACCTCGATCGGCCGCACGGCGAGCTTGCCGTCGGCGCCGCGCACCACCACGCGATAGCCGCGGCCGTCGGAGAGCAGCGCGGTCGTCGGCACGACGGTGAGCCGCATCCCGGGCGGCGCCTTGAGCGTCACCCGCGCGAACATCGCGGGCTTGAGCAGGCGGTCGGGGTTCGGCAGCGTGCAGCGCACGGGCACCGTGCGCGTCGCCTCGTCGATCACGTCGCCGACCGCCGCGACCGCGCCGGGGAACTCCTGCGGGTAAGCGTCGACGTGGACGCCGACCGCCTCGCCGGCGCGCACGAGCGCGAGCTGGCGCTCGGGCAGGCGCGCCGCGACGCGGAGGTGCGCCAGGTCGGAGACGACCACGAGCGGCTCCGCCGCGTCGGGTCCGGCGTCCATCCCGACCAGCGCGCGGCGCTCGACCACGGTGCCCGCGAGCGGCGCACGCAGCACGTAGCGGCTCGTGCGCTCGCCGGGCGCCACCCCCAAACGGTCGAGCTGCGCCCGCGCCCGCTCGAAGTCGGCCTCGGCCTTGCGCGCGTCCTCGGTGGCCTGGAGATAGTCCTTCTCCGCCACCGCGCCGGCCGCGCGCAGCGAGGCGGCGCGCGCGGCTGCCCGACGCGCGACGACGAGGTCGGCCTGCGCGCGCACGTACTCGGCCTGCGCGGCCTTCACGTCGGGGCTGTCGAGCGCGAGCAGCGGCTGGCCGGCCTCGACCGGGTCGCCGACCTCGACGAGCAGCTCGGCGACCCGGCCGGGGACGAGCGCGTTCAGGCGTGCCGTGTGGCGCGGGTCGAACTCGATCGTGCCCGCGACGTCAGCCAGCTCGCCGGCCTCGACCTGGGTCACCGGCGCGAACTTGAGGAAGGTGAGCTGCGCGGGCGTGAGCATCCCGGCGGGCGGCGTGGCCGCGGCGCCGCCGTCGGGCCCGCCGCAGCCCGCGAGCCCGCCGAGGAGGAGACCGCACAGGATCGCGAGGCGGATCACGGCGACCCCTCGAGCGCCGCGCTCCGCGTCACGTCCCAGGCGGCGATCTGCGCGTCGTGCAGCGCGTCGAGGTGATCGCGCTGGGTCCCCACGTAGGCTCGTTCGGCCTCGAGGAACTCGAGCAGCGAGCTGGCCCCCTCGCGGTAGGAGACCTCGGCCGCCTGGCGCGCCTCGCTCGCCTCGCGGAGGAACGCCTCCTCGAAACGGCGCACGCGATCGCGCGCGACGGCGTAGGCGCCGAGCGCGCTGCGGATCTCCTGGGGGATCTCGAGGCGCAGCTTCGCGACCTCGTGGCGCGCGATCAGCGCCTCGGCCTCGGCGCGCTCGATGTCCCCCTGGTTGCGGTCGAAGACCGGCAGGGGCACCGACATCGTGCCGCCGACCTGATCGGCGAGGTCGCCGGCGATGGTGTGCTGGCTGTGCGTGTACTCCACGCCGAGCGTCACGTTCGGCCACGCCTCGGCCCGCGCCAGCGCCAGCGCCGCGTCCGCCGCCTCGACCGCCCGCTCGGCGGCGCGCAGATCGGGGCGCCGCGCGAGCGCGTCGCCGGTGAGACGCGCGGCGTCGTCGGGCACCGGCGGGACGGCGAGGTCGCCGGCCGCCTCGACGTCGACCGCGTCGAGGCCGACCAGCGGCAGCAGCTCGGCCACCGCCTGCCGGCGGTCGACCTCGGCGTCGGCGACCTCGCGCTCGAACGTGCGCTGCTCGAGCATGATCTTGTCGAGGTCGGCGGGCGAGATCTCGCCGGTGCGTGCCCGCGCCTCGCTCACCCGCACGGTCTCCCGATAATGGGCGAGATTCTCCTGCGCGAGCGCGAGCCGCTCGCTGGTGATCAGCACGTCGGTGAAGCGCGAGCGCAAGGTGAAGGAGAGCGTGCGGTCGAGGTCGGCGCGCGCCGCCTCGGCCGCGGCCTCCCGCGCGCTGGCCGTGGCGATGCGCTTGCTCCGCTTGCCCCAGAGCAGGATCTCCTGCTCGAGGCCGACCTCGCCCACGACCGTCTGCCCGACGGACAGGCCGTGGGGGTTGGTCGGCCCGATCGCGAAGTCGCCGGCGGCGCCCGAGAGCGTGGGATTGGGATAGAGACGCGCGGTGGTCACGTCGCCGTGCGCCGCCCGCACCTGGAGGGCCGCGGAGAGCACCTCGGGGTTCTGGCGCCGCAGCAGGGCGAGCGCCTCGTCCATCGTGAGGCGCACCCGCTCTTGGGCCCGCGGGGCGGGACCGGACGCGAGCAGGGAGAGGAGCACGAACCATCCCCTCACGGTGCCGACCGGATACCCGAATCGCCATCGCCGCGCACGCCCGGCCCCGTGCCCAGGGGGCAACGGATCAGGAGCAGGCGCCGGTCGTCCTGCACGTCGCGAGAACGCCGGTTCGGCAGACGTGCAGCCGCGTCCGCGCCTGCTTCCGGCAGGCCATCGCTTCCGCGCCCTGCGTCCCGACGCACGGCTTCGAAGCGGGCCTGCACGCCCTGAGCGCGGTTCTGCACAGACGACGGCATCCCGTCTTCGCCAGCGCGGGCGACGTTCCGCTTCCGAGCGCGAGGAGCACCGCCAGGCCCCACAACCCCGTGCGCAGCATCGTCGAGCCTCCTACCGGGCGGGTTCACCTTCGTCTCCCGTCCGCGGGGGCAGCAAGAACTACGCCACGATCACTCGCTAACCCGTTCGTGGAGATAACGGTGATCTGGGCAAGCGGATTCCGTGGCAGCCAGCCTCACCCGAGGCATCCTGCCACACGACTTCCGTTTCGCGATCCGAAACGAAGAGTCCCGGTCCTCGCTTCAGTGGTGCCAGCGGCCCGGGTATCCCCCATGCCGCCAGCGATGCCAGGGGCGGCCACCGTAGCCGTAGAAGACGGCTCCCGGTGCCGCATACGCCGGCGCATAGTAGCCGGGCACGTAGTAGGCCGGGGCCGGGTAGACGACCGGGGCGGGATAAACCACGGGGGGATACGGGGCGCCCGCGACGAAGGCGAAGCCGGGCAACCCGATTCCGATCGAGACGCCCACGTGAGCGTCGGCCGGCCGGGCTCGCACGAGGCCCACGACCGCCAAGAGCACGACCACCGCGAGCAGCTTCTTCGTCATCGCCGCCTGCAACGCGCGACGCAGCAACAGGTTACGGCCGCGGGACGGGCGCCTACCAGCGCGGGCCGGCGGTGCCGAGCTCGAGGAGCTTGACGAACGCCGACACGCCGAGCGCGCCGACGAAGAGCGGCAGCACCGCCGTACCGGCGATCGCCGGGCCGGTTTCCCACCCGCCGGCCGCCCAGAGCCACGCGCCTCCCTCCATCCCGACGAGCCCGTAGAAGAGCGGCAGCAGGGGCCGCTCCGTGTAGAGCCCGAGCAAGCGTGCCGCCGCCCACCCGGCCACGGTGGCGAACGCCACGGTGAGGAAAAGTTGAAGGACGGGATTCATCGCGGTCGCATCGGTCACCATGAGGGCCTCCCCATGCGAGCCATCATTGCCCCATCGCTTCGCGCACGACCGCGCGGAACCGGTCGACGTCGAGCGGCTTGTCGAGCACGGCCCGCACGCCGAGCCGCCGGGCCTTGGCCCGCGTGTCGGAATCGCCGAACGCCGTCACGAGCACCACCGGCGTCGAGCCGCGCGCAGGGCGCAGGCCGGCGAGCACGTCCAGCGCGTTCAGCGCCGGCAGCTCGACGTCGGAGACGATCGCGTCGTAGCGGCGCGGCGGCTGCCACCAAGTCGCCGATTCGATGAGCGTGAGGAGCCCCACGCCGTCCTGCGTCCGCACGACCTCGTAGCCCTCGCGCTCGAGGATGCAGGCGAGCAGGTCGAGCATCTCCGGGTCGTCCTCGGCGACGAGGACGCGCGCGGGATCGATGCGCTGCGGCCATCGCCGCGGCTCGCAAACCGCCACACCTTCCGTCATCTCCCTCCCTCCCGACACGATGGACGTGCACGCAGCATGCCGGCGCCGCCCCCCCGTCCCCACGAGGCAGGCACGCAAAGCACCCGTGACATCCTGTCGCGCGTTCCCGGGCGATCATGCTGGAATCGCAGCGATCTCGCTGGCTTGGGGTCCGTCGCGACATTCTGCCCCGCACGAACGCGCGCGCGGCGTCAGCCGGCGCGGAGGAATGCCGCGATCGCCGCAGCGGTCGCCGCAGGGTTCTCCAGGTGCGGATTGTGGCCGGCGTCCGGGATGACCATGCCGCTCGCCCGAGGGATCGCGCGCACGAGGCGGGCGTGGTCCTCGGCCGGCTGGATCGTGCTCAGCTCGCCGCGCAGCACGAGCGTCGGGCAGGGCACGGCGGCGAGCAGGCCACCGAACTCGCGATACGGGCTCGGCTCGTTCGCCGCGCGGCCGCCGAAGAACCGCCAGTCGAACTTGCTCGTGTAGCCGCCGGCGGCGTCGGGGCGCACCGAGTGCTCCGCCACGTGGCGGAGCACGTCCGGCCCGGCCCTGCCGTTGCCCGGGAAGAGCCGGAACGCCGCGACGGCCTGCTCGCGGGTGGCGAAGCGCGGCTGCGGCATGCGGCGGAACCGCGCCCCGGAGCGGACGAGCCGGGGCGCCGTCGGATCGAGCGGCATGTCGACGAGCACGAGCCGGTCGACCGCCGCCGCGCCGCGCGCCACCGCGAGCGTCGCGAGGAGCGCGCCGTGCGAGTGCCCGGCGAGCGCCCACGGGCCCGGCGCCAACCCGGCGAGCAGCGCTTCGATCACCGCCATCTCGAGCCGAGCGCCGTAGGCCTCGGGGTCGAGCCACGGGCTGTCGCCGTGGCCCGGCATGTCGACCGCGAAGGCGTGGACACGGTCGGCGAGCAAGGCGGCGACCGGATCCCACCAGCGCGCATGCGCCATGCCGCCGTGGAGAAGGAGGAGCGGCGGCCGCTCGGGTCGGCCCCACTCGACGACGTTCACGCGCACGCCGGCGGCGTCCACGAGGCGGGCGGACGCGGTCACCGGCAGACCCCGTCGCGCCCCGCGAGCGCGCCGCGGAGATCGATGAGCTCGGCCACCCGCAGGTGTGCGAGCGGAGATCCGCCGACGCGCGCGCCCATTCGCGGCCGGCGAGTGTAGCACGCCGGCCGCCGGCGCGCCGCGCGGCCCTTCAGTGTTGGCTCGACGCCGGACTCGTCGGGCCCGTCGGCGCAGACGGGCGGTGCGGCCCTTGGTGCCCGCTCGCCTTCTCCTGGATCTCGGCCTCGAGCGTGGCCGCTTGGTCCTCGATCTGTCCGGCGCGCTCCTCGAGCGCCTCGGCCTTGTCGTCCTCGCGCTGCGCGAACAGGAACTTTCCCGTGTCCCGCAGATCGTCGGCACGATCCTGCAGCTCGGAGGCGACCCCGCGCATGTGCTGCGCGAGGTCGTAGAGCTCGCGGATCTGCTCGAGCTTCCGCGGATCGACGGCAGCCTGGCCGGGCGGCCCCTGGCTCATGTGAAAGGCCTGGGTGGCGTCGCCGGCGCGGCACGGGGTCGCGGCGACGAGCAGGAGCACGGCGCCCAGGATGCGGGGGAACGAGCCCGAGCTGACGGAGGTCGCGATAGTACACCTCTCCCGACCCCCGTGGCTCGCTTCCAGAGGCAACGTTCGTGCCAGTCTGCGGATCACCGGCGTTGGCCGATCAAACGTCGTGCGCCGCAAGCATGCCGCAGGGGTGCACGAGTGCATCGTCCGAAGGGCGGACGGTCAGCGGCTGGCCCGGCACCGCGCTTTCGGGTACTGCTTCCGCGAGCATGCGCAGAGCCGCAGCGCGCTCGTTGCTGGCGATCATGGTGGTGACCGGGGCCTGCGCGCCACTCGGCGGGCGCGGAGGCGCGGCGCAGGGCAGGGGCCTGCGGCGCTTCTACCTGACAAAGAAGCTCTTCTCGGGCGATCAGGCGCTGACCGCCTGCGCGCGCGGCTACCACATGGCGTCGCGATTCGAGATCGCGGACGTGTCGGTGCTGGACTACGACGTGCACCTCGGGCTCACCACCGACGACTCGGGGTCGGGACCGCCGAGCGGCGCGGCGGCCTACGACTCGCCCGGACCCTCCGGATGGGTCCGCACGGGTGGCGCCTCGCGGTTCAGCGAGACCGGCGCCGCACCCGGCTCCGCGCTCGTCAACTGCGCCGCCTGGTCGACGGGCAGCGCCGAGGCGTTGGGGACCGTCGCCTATCTGGGCGACCGGTTCTCGGCGGAGAACGGGGGCGCCGCGCCCGCCTGGAGCGGCGGACCCCAGCGCTGCAACCTCGCCTTCCACGTCTGGTGCGTCGAGGACGACACGGGCAGGCGCGCCCTCCCCTCCGGAGAGCGCAACCGCCACGCAGAGCCAAACGATTGACACGTGACCGCTGGGGGCAGCGCAGCCGCGCCGCTTTAGCCATGGTATGATCGTTGCTCGCCGCCACTGCGGTGGGCACGCGCGCGAAGGAGGCCCCCTGGCAGGTGTCCTGCCGGGAGGATCGTGACGCGACGCTGCTCGACGGGGTACGGCTGTGCGCGGAAGCCATCCCCGGGATCGTCGTCGCCTTCACCGCGTACATGCTGTGGTTCGAGCCGCAGACGGCGGCCGTCCGCGGCTGGCTCGCCGCGGCCTTCCTGGCGACGTGCGCGGCGGCTTGGAGCGTTCGCCGGCTGCCCGTCGTGACCCGCCGCGCCGTGCCCTTTGCGGCCGCCTTCGTGCTCGCCCTGGTCGCCACGACCATGGCGTACTGGCGCGTGACGCCGCAGGCCGCGGACAGCGCTGCCTCGACGTTCATCATCATCCAGATGGGCACCGCGCTGCTCTTCCCGTGGGGACCCATACCGCAGGCCGCGGTGTCCACCTCGATTCTCGCGGGCTACGCCTGGCTCGTCGCGGAGGTCCCGCAGACGTTCCAGCCTTTCGCGGCCGGCATGCTGGTGGCGACGGTGCCGCTGGTGCTGCTCGCGGCGCGTCTGCTCGACCGCTACCGCGCCGCCGTCTTCCGGCGTTCCTGGCAGAAGGATCAGCTCGTCTCGCTCGCCCGTGCCCTCGGCGCGGAGCTGTCCCCGCGGCAGATCGCCGTCGCGGTGATCGAGCACGGCGTTGCGCTCCTGCGCGCAGACGCGAGCTCGGCCGCGCTGCGCACCGCCGAGGGAAGGACCTACCGCGTGGAGGCCGCACATGGCCTCAACGGCTCCGCGTGGCTCGGCTTCGAGCTGCGCGACGACTTCGGGCTCGCGCGCCAGATCGCCGCGCGTGGCGTCCTCGTGCTGCCTGCCGACGACCCGGCGAACCCGCTTCTGCCGCTGCTCGCCGCCGAAGGCCAGCAGCACGCGCTCTATACCCCCGCCTGCGACGGCGAGGGGGTGGCCGGCGTGTTCGCGTTCACCCGTACCGAGGGGCCGCCCTTCGCCGAGGAAGACCGGCTCCTCGGGCGGGCGCTGGCGGACCAGGCGAGCCTCGCGCTGCGCACCGCCGGCGTCGTCGAGGCGCTGCGCGAGGCGAACCGGCTCAAGTCGGAGTTCGTGTCCACCGTCTCGCACGAGCTGCGCACGCCGCTCAACGTCATCCTCGGCTTCGCCGAGATGGGACGCGACACCGGCGTCGATTCCGCGGCGCGCGAGGACTGCCTCGCGCGCATCGAAGCGGCGGGGCGCGAGCTGCTCGGGCTCATCGAGAGCACGCTCGAGATCGGCAGGCTCGAAGCCGGCCGGCAGGCGCTGCGCCTCGAGCCGATCGACCTCCCCGCCTTCTGGCGCGAGCTCGGCGCCGCGTGCGCCCGCCTGCCCCGGCGTCCCGGGGTGGTGCTCGAGTGGAGCGACGCCGTGCCGCCGGGCCCGCTCGAGACCGACCCGCGCAAGCTCGAAATCGTCGTCCGCAATCTAGTCGGCAACGCGGTCAAGTTCACCGAGCGCGGCTACGTGCGCGCCGAGGTCGGCGACGGCCGGGAAGGCATCGTGATCCGCGTGTCCGACACGGGGATCGGCATCCGCGCGGAGGATCGGGAGTCGATCTTCGAGATGTTCCGTCAGGCCGACGGCTCCGACGCCCGCCGCTACGGCGGCGTCGGCCTCGGCCTCTACCTCGTGCGCCGCTTCGTCGAGCAGCTCGGCGGCGCGGTGACGGTCGAGAGCACGGTGGGTGTCGGGACCGCGTTCACCGTGCGCCTGCCGCGTACGGCCGAGCGCGGGGTCACTGCCCCGGCACCTGCGGCGTGACCGGCGCGGGCGGTCCGCCCGAGAGCCAATAGCCGTGCTGCCCCGCCGCCACGGCGAGGCAGAGCAGCCCGACGAGGGCGAGCACCACGCGCAGGCGTGGCAGCGCGTCGAGGCACCAGAGGCCGTAGCTCGCTCCGACGAGCAGCGCGCACGCCACCCCGAGCACCGCAACCGCCTGGACGGGCAGCAACGGCGGTGACAGCGGGATCATCGCAACCCCGAGCAGACCGGGCGCCTTGACGATCAGGAACTCGAGCATCTCGCGGCCCACTTGGAGCATGGCGAAGAGCACCACGGGTACGAGGTACGCCGCCACGAACCAGTCGGCGGCCCGGCGCCGCCCGTGATAGACGAGCAGCAGAAAGACCCCCGCGACGACCGCCGTCGACCCGCCGAAGATCGTCCCGGGCACCCAGCCCATGTGCTTCGCCGGGGGATAGCTCGCCCACACCCCGAGCCCCGTGCCGAGCCCCGCGACCAGACCGAGAGCGGCGCCGAGAACCGGTGCGGCGGGCGTGCCGTCCACGGCAGGGGTGCGGACCTCGGCCTCGAGCCGACGGGACGGCTCGACCGAAAAGGCAGCGGCGTCGGGAGCCACCGCAGGCCGGCTGCTAGTAGCCACGGTCGGCGGCCTGGGCGTGTGGCTGCTTGGGCAGCACGTAATCGTGCAGGACGACTCCAGCGCCGAGACAAACGATGCTCAGGACCGCGAGCAGACGGCGCGTCCGCGGCAGGCGCTCGAAGCACCACAGGCAGTAGCTGGCGCCCACGAAGAGCGCGAAGCCGGCGATCAGCCACACGTCGGGGGTCATGTTGCGTCTCCAACCCCCGTGCGGACGAACCGACGCAAGCGCCGTGCCAGGATCGCGTGTGCGGGAGCATGGTGCGCGCCGGCGGCCCGAGGACCGGCTGCAACCTCTGGCAGCGCTGCCCGAAGCGCCCGCCCGAACGGGCCGCGCGCCGGCAGCAAGCAGGCTCGCCAGCGACCTCCCTAGTCGCCGCGGAGAATCCGAGCCCCCTGCGCCCGCGACGTGGAGTCGGCGCCCGCCTGGAACAGGACCGCGAATTCAGCACCGCGGCCCGGCGCGCTGTGCACGGTGATCCGGCCGCCCATCCGCTCGACGGCGAGCTTGCAGAACGGGAGGCCGAGGCCCGTGTCGGCGGTTGGATCTCCGCGCACGGTGCGGAACTTCTCGAAGATGCCCGTTTGGGCGGCCGCGGGGATGCCGTGCCCATGGTCCACGACACGGATCGCAACCTGGGGCCCGGGCGCGGACGCGGCCTCGACCCGGACGTCCCGGCTACCGCTGTGACGGAGGGCGTTGACGAGGAGGTTGACGAGCACGCGCTTGAGCAGGCCGCGGTCCGCGACGACGGGCGGCAGATCGGCGCCGATCGCGACGTCGATGCGACGGTCGACCTCCTCGGCCATGGGGCCGTATTCGGTGGCAACCTCGTCGATCAGATCCGCGATCGCGACCGGCTCGTTCGCCACCGGCATCTCTCCGGCCTCGATCTTCGCGATCTCGAGGATGTTCCCTGCCAGACGGAGCAGCTCCCGGCACATACGCCCGACGCGCTCGAGGCTCTGCCGCTGGGCGTCGGAGAGATGCCCCCTGCGCAGCAGGAGATGCACCGTCATCGCGATGCCGTTGACCGGGCTCTTGAGGTCGTGGACGAGCATGGTGCTCAGGTCGTCGCGCAGCCGCTCGGCCTCGGCGCGCAGGCGCAGCGCCTCCTCGGCCTCGGAACGCGCCCGCTCGGCGATCGCGAGCAGCCGCTCGCGCTCCCGCTCGATCTCGCAGCGCTGCGTCACGTCGCGGACGACACCGATGATCCGAACACCGTCGCCATCGGCGAAGGGACTCAGGCTGATCTCGACCGGGAACTCGCTCCCGTCGCGGCGCCGCGCGAGCAGATAGAGGCCGGCACCCATGGGGCGCGTCGTCGGGTTCGCCTGGTAGCTCGCTCGGTGCCGGACGTGCGCCGGCCCGAGGCGATCGGGCAGCAGCAGCTCGACCGGACGGCCGAGCATCGCGCTGCGATGGTAGCCGAACATCCGCTCGGCCTGGCCATTGACGAAGGCGATGCGTCCCTCGCCGTCCACACCCACGACGGCGTCCGGGATCGCCTCGAGCAGCTCGCCGGCGGAGCATTGGGACACGCGCGTGCTCTAGTGCAACGCCGCACGGCTCGGTAGTCGGAACGATCACGCACGTGGAACCACGCAGGTCCGCCCGCGCCAGGCCAGCGGCAGTGCCCCGCCCGTTGACCCCGTCGCACGAGTGGGGCTAGTCCCGCGCGCAGAGGATGGCGCGCAGAAGGACGAGCAAGCCGCGGCGTTCTCGGACGCAGGCGGCGCCCGCGGGCGTTCGCGACCCCGCAGCCCGCAGATCCGATGGGCGCTGCCCCGTCGTCGGCATGGGGGCGTCCGCCGGCGGGCTCGCCTCCTTCGAGGCGTTCTTCCGCGCCATGCCTCCCGACAGCGGCGCGGTCTTCGTCCTCATCCAGCACCTCGATCCCACGCGCGAGAGCCTCACCGCCGAGCTGGTGGCGAAGCACACGCGCATGCCCGTCGTGCAGGTCGAGCGCGACACGCCCGTCGAGGCGAACCACGTCTACGTGATCCCGCCGAACAAGTACCTCACGATCGAGCACGGCCGCCTGCGGCTCACGGCGCCCACCGTGCCGCGCGGCATGCGCATGCCGATCGACCAGTTCCTGCGCTCGCTCGCGTCCGATCAGCAGGAGCGGGCGGTCGGCATCATCCTCTCCGGCACCGGCACGGACGGGGCGCTCGGGCTGAAGGAGATCAAGGCCGCGGGCGGCATGACGATCGTGCAGAAGCCGGAGACGGCCCCGTACGACGGCATGCCGCGGAGCGCGATCGCCACGGGCGGCGTCGACCACGTGCTCCCGGTGGAGGAGATGCCGGCCGCGCTGCTGCGCTACCTCCGCCACGCCTACGTGAACCGCGAGCCCACCGCGGCGCCCGAGCCCGCGGAGTCGCCCGACGACCTCGGCACGATCCTCGCGATCCTGCGCACGCGCTCGAAGCTCGACTTCACCTGCTACAAGAAGGCCACGCTACGGCGCCGCGTCCAGCGACGCATGAGCCTGCGGCACGTCGCGCGCATGGCCGACTACGCGGTGGTCCTGCGCGGCGACGCCGACGAGCTGCGGGCGCTCGGCCAGGACCTGCTGATCAACGTGACCAGCTTCTTCCGCGATCCGCCGGCCTGGCAGATTCTCGACGAGCAGGTGATCGCGCCGCTGGTGGAGCGCAAGGAGGCGGGCCAGCCGCTGCGCGTCTGGGTACCGGGGTGCGCGAGCGGAGAAGAAGCGTACTCGATCGGCATGCTCTTCATCGAGCGGCTCCAGGCCACGAAGAAGAGCTGCCCCCTCCAGATCTTCGCCTCCGACATCGACGACGTTTCGCTCGACGTCGGCCGGGCTGGCGTCTATCCGGAGAGCGTCGCGGCCGACGTGTCCCCGGAGCGCCTGCGGCGGTTCTTCGTCACGGAGGAGCACACCTATCGCGTGAGCCGGGACCTGCGTGACGCGGTGACCTTCGCCCACCAGAACCTCCTCACCGATCCGCCCTTCTCCCGGCTCGACCTGGTGTCCTGCCGCAACCTGCTCATGTATCTCGAGTCTGCGGTGCAGGACAAAGTGCTGACGCTGCTCCACTTCGCGCTCGTCGAGACGGGCTGCCTCTTCCTCGGCAACGCCGAGACGATCGGGGAGCACGACGACCTCTTCGAGCCGATCTCCAAGAAGTGGCGCATCTACCGCCGGGTCGGGCCGACCCGCCAGGACAAGATCGAGTTCCCCGTCGCCGGCGCGCCCAAGCCGAGCCCCCGGGCGCCGCTGGTCGCGGCCGCCCGTCCCGGCATCGGCCGCATCGCCGCCTTCGCGGAGCAGGTCCTCCGCGAGCGCTACATTCCGGCGGCGGTCGTGATCAACCGCAAGGGCGAGATCCTCCATTTCGCCGGTCCGACGCAGAGATATCTCGTGCAGCCGCCGGGGCCGCCCACCCAGGACGTCTTCTCGCAGGTGCTCGACGGCCTGCGCACGCCGCTGCGTGCCGCGGTGCAGCAGGCGATTCGCGACGACCGACCGGTGCACCTGACCGGCCGGGTGGTGCGGCGTGGTGCGGGGCCCCGCCGCGTCACGCTCACCGTCGAGCCGATCAAGATGTCGAGCGAGACGGACGGGCTGCTGCTCGTCTCCTTCCAGGACGAGCTGCCCGACACGGAGCCCCCTCCACCCGTCGATTCTGCCGGCGGCGAGGAATCGGTCGTGCGCCAGCTCGAGCTGGAGCTCAAGACGACGCGGGAGGAGCTACGCAGCACGATCGAGCAGCTCGAGACCGCCAACGAGGAGCTGAAGGCCTCCAACGAGGAGGTCATGTCCGCCAACGAGGAGCTGCAGTCGACCAACGAGGAGCTGCAGACCTCCAAGGAGGAGCTGCAATCCCTCAACGAGGAGCTGAGCACGATCAACGCACAGCTCCAGAGCAAGGTCGACGAGCTCGAGCGCACCAAGAACGACCTCGACAACCTGCTCGCGAGCACGAACCTGGCGACGGTGTTCCTCGACCCCGCCTTCCGCATCCGGAACTTCACCCCGGCGGCGACCAGGCTGTTCAGCCTGATCGCCACGGACGTGGGACGGCCGCTCGCCGACATCGTGCCGAAGTTCACCGACCCCGACCTGCTCAAGGACGCCGGCGCCGTCCTCGCGAAGCTCGCGCCGGTGCGCAAGGAGGTGCAGACGCACGACGGCCGCTGGTACATGCGCGAGACGCTGCCGTACCGGACGCGCGACAACCGCGTCGAGGGCGTCGTGATCACGTTCTCCGACGTCGCGCACGGCGTGCTGCGCGAGGCCCGCCTGCTGGCGCAGGCCATCGTGGACACGGTGCACGAAGGGCTCCTCGTCCTCGATTCCTCGCTGCGGATCGTCGCCGCCAACCGCGCCTTCTGCGAGGCCTTCCGCACGTCGCCGGCGGCGCTCGAGAGACAGAGCCTGTTCGCCGTCGACCACGCCGAGTGGGACCTGCCGCCGCTGCGGGCCGCGCTCGAGAGGGTCCGCGACGACGGGAAGGCGGTGGAGGCGATGGAGATCCGCCACACCTTCGCCCGCCTCGGCGAGCGGGTGGTGCTGCTGCGCAGCCGTCCGCTGGAAGCCGAGGACGGCCGCCCGGGCCTGATTCTCCTCGCGATCGAAGACATCACGGAGCGCAAGCGCCAGGAGGAAGCGCTGCGCGAGAGCGAGGCGAGGACGCGGGCAATCCTCGCCGCCGCGGCGGACGGCATCGTCACCAGCGACGCGCGCGGCTGCATCACGTCGTGGAACGCGGCGGCGGAGCGGATCTTCGGCTACGCCGCCCGCGAGGTGATCGGCCAGAACGTCAAGATGCTGATGCCCGCCCCGTACCGCGATCAGCACGAGGGGCACATCGCGCGCTACCTCGAGACGGGCGTCGCCCGGATCATCGGGAAGAGCGGCCGGGAGGTCGCCGGCCGCCGCAAGGACGGGACGACGTTCCCTCTCGAGCTCGCGGTGAGCGAGTTCCACGACGGCAAGGGCCCGGGCTTCGTCGGCATCCTGCGCGACATCACGCAGCGCAAGCAGGCCGAGGAGGAGGAGCGCCGCCACCACGTCGAGCTGGCGCGGGTGCTCCGCGTGAGCCTGGTGGGCGAGCTGGGGGCCGGCCTCGCGCACGAGCTGAGTCAGCCGCTCGCCGCCGTCGCCAACACGCTCGAGGCGTGCGCGACCAGGATCCGGGGCGGCAAGGGGACGCCGAAGGCCCTCCTCGCCCTGCTCGACCGGGCGATCGCCCAGTCGATCCGGGCTGCGGAGATCGTGCGCAACGTGCGCGAGCTGGTGCGCGGGCGGTCTCCGCGCCGGGAGATGCTGGACCTGCGGCGGCTGATCGAGAGTGCCGCCAGGCTCGTCGCTGGGCAGCTCAGGCAGCACCGCATCGAGCTGCGTCTCGCCCTGGACAGCGCGCCCTTCCCGGTGCGCGTGGGCCGCGTGGAGATCGAGCAGGTCATCCTCAACCTCCTCCAGAACGCCGTCGACTCCATCACCGAGGTGAAGGGCAAGGCCCGACGCCGGGAGATCACCGTGTCCGCGTCGCCGACCGCCGATCGCGGGGCCGTGGAGGTCGCCGTGCGCGACACCGGCGTCGGGATCCCCGAGGCCCTCATGGCGCGCATGTTCGAGCCGTTCTTCACCACGAAGCCGACGGGCGTGGGGATGGGGCTCCCCATCTGCCGGTCCATCGTCGAGGCCCACGGCGGGCGGCTGTGGGTCGCGCCGGGAGAGCACCGCCCGGGCGCCACCACGATGCGCTTCACGATCCCGATGGCGCCCGCGCGCGGCCGGACGAGCCGCGCCCGGCCGGGACGGCGGCGGCGGTGACACCCGCGGCGACGACGGTCTTCGTGGTCGACGACAACCCCGCCGTGCGGCGGTCGTTGCGAACGCTCTTCGACGCCGCGGGCCTCGACGTCGAGGCGTATCCGTCCGCGCATGACTTCCTCGCGGCCTACGATGCGCAGCGCCCGGGGTGCCTGGTCCTCGACGTGCGGCTGCGCGGCGAGAACGGCCTCGACCTGCTCGACGAGCTGCAGCGGCGGCGCGCCACGCTCCCCGTCATCGTGCTCACGGCGCACGGGAGCGTGCCGGCCTCGGTACGGGCGCTCAAGGCCGGCGCGGTCGACTTCCTCGAGAAGCCGGCGCGGCCCGCCGTGCTGCTCGCCCGCGTCCGCGAGGCGATGGCGCTCGGGCGGCAGCGGCACGAGGCGGAGGTCGAGCAACGGCTCGTCGAGCAGCGGGCCGCGCGCCTCACCCCGCGCGAGCGGCAGGTGGCCCGGCTCCTCGTCGACGGTAAGCGTTCGAAGGAGATCGCCGCCGCGCTCGGCGTGAGCCCTCGCACCGTCGAGGGCTACCGCAGCCGACTGCTGGTCAAGATGCAGGCCGCCTCGGCGACCGAGCTGGTCGCGGTCCTGCTGCGTACGCGTGCCCTGCCCCCGGCGTAGGGCGGGATTCGGCCGGTTGCAACGGCGGCGCACCGGGCGCACGTGGAGCGCATGCACGCACTCCAGGTCGCCGTGGTCTCCGGCGTCGGCCCCGGGCTCGGGGCCGCGGTCGCCCGCCGCTTCGCGCGCGGCGGGTTCGCGGTCGCTCTCATGGCGCGCGCCGAGGAGTCGCTGGCGGCGGTCGCGGCCGCGATTGCGGCCGAGGGCGGGCACGCGCTCCCCATCCCCGGCGACGCCACCCACCCCGACGCGGTCGCACGCGCGTTCGGCCGCGTGCGGGCCGAGCTGGGCGCCCCCGAGGTGCTCGTCTACAACACGGGCGCCTTCCACATCGGCGGCGTGCTCGACACGACGCCTGCCGTCTTCGAGCAGTGCTGGCGGGCGAGCTGCCTCGGCGCGGTGCTGGCCGTGCAGCAGGTCCTACCGGCGATGGTCGAGCGCGGCCGGGGCACGGTGCTCCTCACCGGCGCCACGGCGGCGCTGCGCGGCGCGGCCAACTTCGCGGCGATGGCGGTGGGCAAGTTCGGGTTGCGCGCGCTGGGTCAGTCGCTCGCGCGCGAGTTCGGGCCCCGCGGCATCCACGTCGCCCACGTCGTCGTCGACGGCATCATCGATACCCCGCGGACGCGCGCGTTCGTGCCCGATCGCCCGGCGGCGACGCTCCTCGCCCCCGACGCGATCGCCGAGGCCTACTGGCAGCTCCACGTGCAGCAGCCCACGTGCTGGACGCAGGAGATGGACCTCCGCCCCGCGCCCGAGAAGTTCTGACCCGCGCGCTCACCAGACCTGGAGCCGGCCGTCGATCGCCTCGCGCCACAGCGCGGGGAGCCGCGCCAGCTCGGCGCGGGCGACGCTCGCGATGCGCGGCGCGAGCGTCGGGAGGGCCTGAGGGTCGGCGAGCCGAACGGCCACCTCGAAGACCTGCGGCTCGGTGATCGGGCGGCCGATGCGGCTCACGACGAGGCACGACGCCTCCTCGACGCCGGGCAGCTCCGCCACCACCGCGCCCGCGATGCGGGGCGCGATCACGTTGTAGAGCTTGCCGACGTGCGTGAGCGGGTTCTTGCCCGCGGCGGCCTCGAGACTCATCGGCCGGCACGGCGTGATCAGTCCGTTGACGCGGTTGCCGCGCCCCACCTGGCCGTCGTCGCCGGATTCGGCGGAGAGGCCGGTCACCGTGAGGTAGACGGCGTCGGCGGTCTCGCCGTCGGCGGGGTTGACCTCCACGTCGCTCGGCGGGCAGCCCTCGGCGCGCGCGGCCTCCCGCGCGAGCGCGCGCACCCGGGCCTTCTTCGCCCGGTAGTCGGCGAGGTCGCGCACGTGGCGGCCGACGAGCGCGCAGGCGACGGTGAGCACAACCTCGTCGCCGCGGCGGACGCCGAGGACCTTCACGTCCTCGCCGATCTCCGGGTGGGCCTGCTTGATTGCCGGCGCGTCGAGCCGTCGCTCGACAGCGAGCACGGCCCGCTCGAGCCTCCCGAACGGCGCGAAACCGACGCCGATCGACGTGTCGTTGGCGAGCGGCGCGCCGGCCTCGTGCTGGCGCAGGAAGAGCGCCGCGAGATCCGGCGAGGTCGGACGGAGGTGCGGGACGATGCGCACGTGCCGGTCGACGTCGAGATGGCGGACGTGCGCCCGCAGCCACGCGCGGCTGCTCGCCACCGCCAGGTCCTCGACCGGGATGCGCACGCCCCGGAACTCCGTCGTGGCGCGGCCGGCGAGGTGGATCTCGATCGGCGCCTCGACCTCGCCGCCGCCGAACGCCGGGCGCGCGGCGCCCGCCGAAAGCAGCCCCTTGTCGACGTTGTGGTGGAGGACGGCGCCGAAGCGCTCGAGGTAGGCGCGCGACAGCGTGAGCGAGAGCTGCTCCGCCAGCGCGTCGCAGATCGTGTCCGGGTGGCCCGCGCCCTTGCGCTCGACGACCTCGACCGGCCGGTCTTGCAGAGAGGGCTCGGCGAGCAGCGTGATCGTGGGCGCCGCGGGCGTCAGGCTGGCGGCGTCCACGACCGACCCTCCGTGCTCCTCGGCGGACGCATCACCCCGAGCTTAGGACGGGCCCGGGGGACCGTCCATTGCCCCGCGGCGCGAACGGCTCGGTGCCCGCGCTCACGATCCCGGTAGGCTGCAGGCCACGGTGCTCGAGATGGTCGCTTCCAGCTGCGTCGCGCCGTTTTCCCATTCCGCCAGCGCCGCCTGGGCGTTCTGCAAGACCCGGCGCTGGCGGGCCGGCACCTGCGGCCCGTTGAGCATGGCTTCGACTTGGGCCAGCGACGCCTTCGCGGCAGCGTGGCTCGCGAGCACGTCGTTGCACACGGTCTGCAGCGTGACCTGACTCGGGGTGCCCGCGCTCACCTGGGCAATCGCCAGCTGCGCGGTGTCCTGCTGGATGCGCACGGATCCATCCGCAAAGCCGACCAGGCTCGCGGCGAGCGCCTTCAGGCTTCGCGCGCGCTGCATCGTGGCCGCGCTGTCGCGGACCTTCTGCACGGCCGGGAGGAGCAACCCGATCAGGACGGCGATGATCGCGATCACCACCGGCAGCTCGACGAGGGTGAAGCCGAGCGCGCCCCGCGCTGCGTTCGACGTCTTCATGGCACACCTCCGGGCGCTCCCCTAGCGTTCCTGCAGGCCATGAGGCAAGCGATTCCGCCCCGAGCGCTCGTCAGGGCACCTGGTTGAGCAGCATCCAGTACAGCCCGAGCTTCGAGACGGCCTCGACGGAGCGCTCGAAGTCCACGGGCTTCACGATGGCACGCCCACCGCCGCCGCGGCGCCGGCGGCGGCAAGGGGAAGCATCGCGAGCGTGGTCTGCGCCCAGGGGAACCTCGGAAGCCCGGCCTGCTCGGTGAGCGCGGGCGCCGCGGCCGGTCGCCCGACGCGGTCCATCGACGCTGCTATCGGTCGTTCGGCCTCCCGACTTGACCGGCGGCCGCGCCCTCGGGGCCGTCCCTCGGCTCCGACGCCCGGTAGCCTCGTTCCCGATTCTTCCCGGGAACGGGAGAACCCAGCGGTCGGAAGCCCCGCGCTGAACGGGCACGGTCGTTGCTCGCCAAAGAGAGACGGGCGGAAGCCATGTACAGCCTGCGCCGGATCAGCTTCGGGGCCACCTCGGCCACCGTCACCAGCATGGGGCTCATCGTCGGACTCGCCGCCGTGGCGGCGGAGAAGGCAACCCTCCTGAGCGGCCTGCTGATCGCGGCGCTCGCGGACAACCTCACCGACTCGCTGAGCCTGCACGTCTACCAGGAGGCGGAGCAGCTGAACCGCCGCGCGGCGTTCCGAGCGACCCTCACGAATTTCAGCGCGCGCATCCTCGTGGCTCTGACCTTCATCGGCCTCGTGCTCCTGCTCCCCCCGTACTACGCGAGCATCTTCGCGCTGGGCTGGGGCATGCTCCTCCTCGCGTGCCTCTCGTACCTCGTCGCCAGAGCGAGGGACGTCCGTCCGTGGTCGGAGGTTCGGAAGCACCTCGCCGTCGCCGCGCTCGTGATCGTGGCGAGCCGGGCGATCGGCGCCTGGATCGCCCGGCACATCTCGTGACGGCGCCGTAGCGTGTTATCACGCACGTGGCTTCTCGCCTTATGCGCGAGGGGGAGAATCCGTTAGAAGCGGCGCGTGATCACCGGCGTGCCACAGGGGGAAAGAGGCGGCGCGGAGGGAGCGTCACGCCCCGAAGGTGCGCCCATGGCGTGGCGCTCCGCGTTGCACCTCTCGGCGGACGAATTGCTCGAAGCCTCGCCGGATGCGGTGGTCGCGCTCGACGCCGAGGGGCGCATCGCCTTCGTGAATCGCCGCGCCGAGGCGATGTTCGGCTACGAGCGCACCGAGGTGCTGGGGCAGGCGGGCGCGGTGCTCCTCTCCGACCGGCGCGCGGAGGCTCGTGGTGGACGTCGCGCCGATCCGCCCCTCGTGGGCGCCGACACCGATCTCCTCGCGCGGCGGAAGGACGGCAGCGAGTTTCCCGTGGAAGTCGGTCTGATCCCCGTGGAAACGGCGCACGGGGTCCAGGTCATCGCCACCCTTCGGGACGTCACCCACCGACACCGGATCGCGAGGGAGCGCGAGCTGACTCTCGCGGTGGCGAAGCGGGCCCGCCTCGACGCAGAAAGGGCGCTCCGCCGCTGCGCCGAAGCCGAGCGTCTCCGGCACGACGTCACGAACAGGACCGTCCACGATCTCAAGAACCCCGTGATCGGGATCCGGATGGTGATCGAGGCCGCCCTGCGGCGCCGGGACGAGCTCTCGGCACGTCAGCTCGACACCCTGCTTCTCATCGATCGCGCCTGCGGGGAGATGATCCGGTCCCTCCAGAACCTGCTGCTGATCAGCAGGATCGAGCAGGGCAGGATGCCGGTCGTGCGGGAGGCCGTCGCGATCACCGCGCTGGTTGACGAAGTCGTGCAGGAATGCGCTCCCGCGGCAGAGCAGACCGGGAAGCGCCTCCAGGTCGCGACAGACGCGGACGTGCCGGCGGTGACGGCCGACCGGGACCTGCTCAAGCGCGTGCTCGTGAACCTCGTCGTCGATGCGCTCGGCAACGGCAGGAGCCGCGAGCTCCGGCTCGAGGGTGTGCCGGCGGGCGGTGGGGCGGTCGTCGTCCGCGTCGCCGGCCACGGCCGGGGCATCCCGGAGGGAGAGCAGCCCCGCATCGTCGAGAGATGCGCGACGGAGCAGCCGGCAGCGGGAGGCGACCCGAGAGCGGATACGGGCCTCGGGCTGCCGTTCTGCAGGCTCGCCGTGGAGCACATGGGCGGCCGCTTGAGGATCGCCCCCGGCGCCGCGACCGTGATCGTTGTCGCGCTGCCGGTCCACCGTCGCGCCCCGGCGGGCGCCGCGCCGTCGAAGAAGATGCCGGCTGGAAGCCGCAGCCTCGAGTCGGCCTAGCGCAGCGCCTCGGGGACGAAGCCGCGCATCACGCCGAGCGCCAGTCGTGCAACCTGCCGTCGCGGCGCGAGGCGCACCGACCACGTGCGCATCCTGTTGAGCGCGCCGCCGGTGATCACCGACGGCTTTCGTCCGAGCGCCGCCAGCGCCTCGTGGACGACGCTCTCCGGCGTGACCCCGCCGTGCGGCGTCTCGCCCGCGACCGCCTGGAACTCGGTGGCCACGGGGCCCGGGGAGACCGCGAGCACGTCCACGCCCGAGCCCCGATTCTCGGCCCAGAGCGCTTCCGCGAGCATCAGATCGAAGGCCTTGGTGGCTCCGTAGGTCGCCGCAAAGCCGAGCGGCTGATAGCCGGCCACGGACGCGAGGATGACGAGCGCGCCGCGGCCGCGCTCGCGCATCTTGGGCAGGTAGGCGTGCGCGAGCGCCGCGACGGCGACGCAGTTCACCTGGATCATCTCCACGATCTTGTGACGCGGCACTCGGTCGAACCGGCCGACGGCGCTGAACCCGGCGTTGTTCACCAGCAGGCCCACCTCGAGGTCGGCCGTCCGCTCGACGATGCGCTCGGCGGCGCCGGCCTGCGACAGGTCTTCGGGGACCACCCGCGTCTGGACCCCGTGACGCCGCGTGAGCTCGTCGGCGAGCGCGGCGAGGCGATCCGCGCGCCGGGCGACCAACGCCACGTTGAGCCCTTCGGCGGCGAACCGTCGCGCGAACGCCATGCCGATGCCTGCCGACGCGCCGGTCACCAGTCCCCAGGCACCGTAGGACGTGAGCACCCTCATCGCCTCGTCTCCTTTCGGTGGCTCGCTTAGCCCGATTGGCGTTCCAGGGGAAGGAGCCGCGGAGGTGCCGTCCGGCCGCTCACCACGCGGCCGATCCCCCCTGCGCAATCGCCCGCCGGAGCAGGGCGGCGAGGCTCGCGTCGAGCGGCTCGAGCCTGGCGAGCAAGGTCCTGGCCTCGCCGAGCTTGCCCATCGCGACGTAGGTCTCGCCCAGGTACTCCATGGCCTGCGCGTAGCCCGGACGGAGAGCGAGCGCGCGCTGGTAGGCCCGTACCGCGTCGTCGAACCGGCGCTGCATCTTGAGCGCGTGCCCGAGGCCGTTCCACGCTTCGGGGAAATCGGGCTTGCGCATCACCGCTTCGTGGTACGCAGCCTCGGCTTTCGGCCAGTCGCCCTTGGCGGTGAAAGCCACGCCCTCGTTGTAGCGCGCGACCGCGGTCGCGGTGTCCGGCTTCGTGGCAGGAGCCGGCAGCTCGCCGCTCCCGAAGGCCAGGGCCGTCGTAGCGAGGAGCGGGAGGAGCCAGGGAACCGCGCCGAGAGCCCGCATACGCAACCTGCGCCTCCAGGTAACACACCCGCGGCTCGCGCTGCACCCGGGGCCCGGATCCTGTCCGTCGAAGGGCGCCGCCCCGGCTGGCTCGACGACGTCATTCGGGCTAACAACGTCAGGCCGAGCCGACGGAGAAGACGATGGGCGAGCAACCCGTGGACGTCCTCATCATCGGGGCTGGCGCGTCCGGCGCGGCCGTCGCGTGGAGCCTCGCCGAAACGCGCATGAAGATCGTCTGCCTCGAGCAAGGCGACTGGCTCAAGCCCGACGATTACCCGGGGAGCCGCGAGGACTGGGAGCTCGCCCAGCTCCGCGATTTCAGCCCGAGCCCCAACGTCCGGGGCCGGCCGGCGGACTATCCGGTCAACGACAGCGCCTCGCCGATCGTCGCCTCGATGTTCAACGCCGTGGGCGGCAGCACCATCCTCTACGCCGCGCACTTTCCGCGCTTCCACCCCGCCGACTTCCGCGCCCGGACGCTCGACGGGGTCGGCGACGACTGGCCGCTCGATTACGCGCGCCTCACGCCGTACTACAACCTGAACTCGCACATGATGGGGGTCTCGGGCTTGGCGGGCGACCCCGCCTATCCCGCCGACCCCCCGAAGGAGTTTCCGCTCCCGCCGATTCCGCTCGGCCAGCTGGGCGAGACCCTGGCGCGCGGCTTCAACCGGCTCGGCTGGCACTGGTGGCCCTCGGACAGCGCCATCGCGAGCCGGGACTATGAAGGTCGCGCCGGGTGCATCAATGCCGGGACCTGCCTCGTCGGCTGCCCGCGCGGGGCGAAGGCAAGCGTCGACGTCACCTACTGGCCGCTCGCGCTTCGGCGCGGCGTCGAGTTGCGTACGCGCTGCCGGGTTCGTGAGATCACGGTCGGCGCGGACGGCCTGGCCGATGGGGTGCTCTACTACGACCCGGATGGCGTCGAGCGGCGGCTCGCGGCCCACGTCGTCATCCTCGCCTGCAACGGGATCGGGACCCCGCGCCTGCTGCTCAACTCGCGCTCCAAACACTTCCCCGACGGGCTCGCCAACCGCAGCGGGCTCGTCGGCAGGAACCTCATGTTCCATCCCTACGCCATCATCACGGGGATCTTCGACGAGCCGCTCGAGGGCTACAAGGGCCCGACCGGCTGCTCCCTGATGAGCCACGAGTTCTACGAGACCGACGCCTCGCGGGGCTTCGTGCGCGGCTACTCGTTCGAGATGCTGCGCGGCTTCGGGCCGGTGGCGACCGCGCTCTACGGCATGATGGGTGGACGGGTCCTCCCCGGACCGGATCACCACCGCGGATACGCCGAGCTCGTGGATCGCACCGCCGGCATCGCCGCGATCTGCGAGGACCTGCCCGAGCCCGGGAACCGCGTCACGCTCGACGGCGAGCTGAAGGACGCCGACGGCATCCCCGCACCGAAGGTGACCTACCGGCTGAGCGAGAACAGCGCCCGCATGCTCGACCATGCCGTGGCGCGCGGCCGCGAGCTGATGGCGGCCGCGGGCGCCCGCGACACCATGGTCCAGGCCCCGCTCATGATGGCGGGCTGGCACCTGATGGGCACGGCGCGCATGGGCCGCGATCCCGAGAGGTCGGTCGTCAACGAGTGGGGCCGCTGCCACGACGTGAAGAATCTCTTCATCGTCGACGGCAGCATCTTCGTCACGGCGGCCGCCGTGAACCCCACGAACACGATCCAGGCGCTGGCGCTCTACGTCGCCGATGCGATCAAGCAGCGGCTGGCGACCCTGTTCGACTGAGCGCACCGTACGGAGGATCCACGATGAGCGAAGCGAAGGCCGGCCCCCTGAGCGACGATCAGCGGCGCGCGCTCGCGCCGGCGCTCGACGGCTTCATTCCGCCGAGCGCCGATGGCGTGCTGCCCGGTGCCGGCCAGCTCGGCCTCGCCGCGGACCTGGACGCGGTCCTCCGGCGCGACCCGGAGCTCCACGCGCAGGTCGTCGCGTCGCTCGCCGGCCTCGATCGCCTCGCCGGACGGCGCGGCGCCGCCCGCTTCACCGCGCTCTCCGCCGGGCAACAGGCCGAGGTGTTGGCCGAGGTCGCCTCCTCGGAGCACGCCTTCCCGCCGATGCTGCTGCTCTACACCTTCGCCTGCTACTACAAGCACCCGCGCATCCTGGCGCACTACGGTTTCGAGGCACGTCCGCCCCATCCCAAGGGGTACGAGGTCGCGCCCACGGATCTCGCGTTGCTCGATCCCGTGCGCCGTCGCGGGCCGATCCATCGGACCTGCTGAGGCAGGGAACGCCCATGCCCTGGACCGCCGGTGACATCCCTTCGCAGGCCGGGAAGACGTTCGTCGTCACGGGGGCCAACGGCGGGCTCGGGTACGAGACGGCCCTCCAGCTCGCGGCCCACGGGGCGCACGTCGTGCTGGCATGCCGCGACGTGGCCAAAGGGCAACGCGCGGCCGCGGCCATCGCGGCGGAGCATCCATCCGCCTCGCTTGCGGTGCACGAGCTCGATCTCGCCGATCTGCAGTCGATCCGCCGCTTCGCCGACGCCGTGCGCGCCGCCCTTCCGGCGTTGCACGGCCTCTGCAACAACGCCGGCGTGATGGCCCTGCCCTACCGGCGGACCGCCGACGGCTTCGAGATGCAGTTCGGCACCAACCATCTCGGCCACTTCGCCCTCACCGGGCTGTTGCTCGACCGGCTCCGGGCGACCCCGGGAGCGCGCGTGGTCACGGTGAGCAGCAACGCGCACAAGCTCGGCACGATGCGCTGGGACGACCTCCAGGGCACGCGCCGCTATCGCAAGTGGTCGGCCTACGCGCAGAGCAAGCTCGCGAACCTGCTGTTCGCCTACGAGCTGCAGCGCCGGCTCGCCGCGAGCGGGGCCGCGCTCGCGAGCGTCGCCTGCCATCCCGGATACGCGGCGACCAACCTGCAGACGGCGGGGCCGCGCCTGCAGGGCTCGGCGCTCGGCGAGGCGCTCATGGCGCTCGGCAACCGGCTGTTCGCGCAGAGCGCCGCGATGGGCGCCTTGCCGACCCTGTATGCGGCCACCGCACCCGACGTCCGCGGGGGCGACTACATCGGTCCCGACGGCTTCGCGGAGCAATGGGGCCATCCCACGAAGGTGCGCTCGAGCGCACGCTCCCGCGATCCCGCCGCCCAGCGCCGGCTGTGGGAGATCTCGGAGCAGCTCACCGGGGTCCGCTACGACGCGCTGGATGGCGGCGGCCGCTCGCGCCGCTCATGACCGCCGTCACGATCCGGCCGGCGAGGCCGGCCGACGAGGCCAGCCTCGGACGCCACGGCGGCGCGCTGATGCGTCAACACCACGCCTTCGACCCGCGACGATTCATCCTCTCCGAGCATCCCGAATCCGGCTATGGGCGTTTTCTCGTCTCCAAGCTGGACGACCCGGACGCCGTGGTGCTGGTCGCGGAGCGCGACGGCGAGGTCATCGGCTACGCGTACGCCGGACTCGAGCCGATGAGCTGGAAGGAGCTGCGCGCGGCCTGCGGGTTCGTACACGACGTGTACGTCGACCCGCGAGCCCGGAGAGGAGGGGCCGGCGAGCAATTGATGCGCGCCGCGATCGGGTGGCTCGAGGCGAAGGGGGTCCCTCGCGTGATGCTGTGGAGCGCGGCCGGCAACGTCGCGGCACAGCGGCTGTTCGAAAGGCTCGGCTTCCGTCACACGATGGTCGAGATGACCCGTGAGGCGGGCACGCGGTGACGGCGCGCGGGCCCGTCACCAGCGCACGCCGGCGTGCGCTGGTGACGACCAAACTCGTCGCTCTCCGCCGGGTGGGGGGCTATCATAATGCCGGGACCGGGGCTCGAACCCGGACGACGGTTACCCGTCAGCGGATTTTAAGCCAGAGTCTGAGGCACCCTCGAGTCCACGCCATCCGCCAGAGCGGCAAGATTCTTCACTTTTGGGCGCCGCCGAGTCGGCTGGTGACGATCCAGTCGCCCCGACTTCACGGAGAGAAAACGGAGAGCGCGAGGGTGACGATGAGGCAGGCTGACCACGAGCCGCCTTCACCACCTCAGGTCCTTGAGACGCTGCGCCTCGGCACGCGCGTGCGGCTCACTTCGGGTCGCGAGGGCGTGATCCTCCGCTGCGGCTTCAGGTGATTCGGTACGACGGCGGCGCTCTCGACTACATCGCACCGAGAGCCGAGGTCGCGTGGTGACCCTACCCGACGTCATCCCGGCATCGTCCGAAACCGCCCCGGAATCGCCCCACGGCGCTGCGCAGGGCCGGTTAGAAACCCGTGACATGCCCCGACACGATGAAAGAGGCACCCCCCGGGCTGTCACAGGTTTTCCGACGAGCCTCCCGCCAGTAGAGCACCTCGCGATAGAGCGAGCGCTCATCCGCCATTCCGCACCCTCGCGCAGGGGAAGCCGAGAGGCAAGAGGCGGCACCGTCTCCCCTCCAGCGATAGGCTTAGGAGAGCCACGGGGGCGCGCCGCGCGTCACGACAGGCCGGCGCCCGGAACCTCACCCCCCGGGGTACCCCCCGCCCAGGCCCCTCGATCGGCCATCAAGGCGCGCGGACATTTGCGCCCCGTTTTTCGGGAGCGCCGCGCCGACGCATGCTTCGAGCCGCGGCGGCAGTGCGTTGACACGGGACGGCAGGGGGCGCAGGCAGGAGACACCGTGCAGATTGGGCTCGTCCTGCGCAACATGGGACCCGCCTCTCGGCCGGCGACCATCGCCGCGGTAGCGTGCGCGGCCGACGCCGAGCCCGCGATCGCGGACGTCTGGGTGACGGACCACATCGCGATCCCACCCGACGACGCCGAGGGCTCGGGCGGCCGCTACCTCGATCCACTCGCTACGCTCGCCTTCGTCGCCGGCTGCACGACGCGCGTGGGGCTCGGGACCTCCGTGCTCGTCTTGCCGTACCGCCCCGCGCTCCCGACCGCGAAGTGGGTGGCGACCGTGCAGGAGCTGTCGGGCGGGCGGCTCCGCCTCGGCGTCGGCGTCGGCTGGATGGCGGCCGAATTCCGCGCTGTCGGCGTGCCGCTTGCGCGCCGCGGCAAGGTGAGCGATGCGACCCTCGACTTCCTCGACCGCTGCTTCGCCGCCGACGAGGTCGAGGCCAACGGCCAGCGCTTCCTCTTCCTCCCGCGGCCGCCGCGGCCACGGCTCTTCGTCGGCGGCGCCCCGCCGCACGCGTTCGCCCGCGCGCTCCGGCACGGAGCGGGTTGGATGCCGATCGGGCTCGATCCCGACGCCCTCCGCCCGCTCGTTGCCGGGCTGCGCGACGCGGCCGTCCGCGCGGGAGGTCCCACCCCCGAGGTTGCCGTCATGACGCGACTCCCGTTGGACGACGGCGAACGGGCGCGGGACATCGTCGCGCGCTACGCCGACGCCGGGGCAACGCGGCTCATCCACGGCGCACCGTACGAGGATGAGGCGGGCGGCCGGCGCGTGGTCGAGCGGCTGGCGCGCACGGCGGCCGGTTGAGCCCGGTCCCCGCGGGCCCCCCACACCAGGTCCTTCGATCGTCCATCAAGGTCCACACGCACCGTCCCCTTCAGCTCCACGCACCGATCAACACAAACGGTGCCCAGAAGTATGGCGCCGCAAGCGATTCCTCCCGGCCGAGGGCATCGCTCTGAACCGTGCGCTCCATGAGCTCGATTCGCGCTAGCCGCAGGGCGTCCGCCTTCGTTGCGCCGTCCCGCAAGTGCCTGTAGAACGCCTCCATGAACAGGCTGGTGGACTGGTCGTTGACTGGCCACAAACTCGCCACCACCGCGCGGCTTCCAGCATATAGGAAGGCGCTTGTGAGGCCGACGAGACCCTCCCCGCGGTAAAGCTTCCCCTCAGCGGTGTTGCACGCGGACAAGACGACGAGTTCAGCGTTCAGTCGAAGATCGAATATCTCCGACATTTTGAGAAAGGGGTTTTCCCCATCCGTATCGGAAAAGACCAGCGTCGGCTGGTTGATCCACTTCACATCGTCGCCAACGACCGCGTGTGTAGCAAAATGCAGGATGCGATAGCGCCTTAGGTCGATGTCCTGCAGACGGCGCTTCGTCGCTCGCTCCCGCAGATTGATCACATCGGACCCGGGAGCTACCCCGTAGAGCGAGGCGATCCGTTGCACCTCGTTGGCCGAGTACGGCAGACGGCCAAAGCCGTGGCTCATGCGCTCGTAGGTACCGCGCACGTTGAACGCCACGGCACGGCCTTCGGGAGCGGACGAATATACGGGATCACCGAAAGCGAGAAGGGGCAACTGTGGTTGCTCCTTGCTTACGCCCTCGCTGTAGCCCCGCCTCGTCAGGAAGACCAACACCGAGGCCGAGGGGGCGTAACTCACGGCATACTGCCTCGCAAGGTACGGCACCGACGACAGCGCGGGGTTCATCCTGCCGTCAGCATGTGCCGTTGGCCGAATGAGCGCCTCGAAGGGTAGGTAGCAGAGGGCCCCGGCGGGGATAACGACGACGTGCTCCCGCCCCCTGATCTCGTCGGCCGCTGGCTGAACCAGTATATGATAGAGCCGCTGACCGAGACGGATGTGGGACTTGATCTCATCGGGACCTATGAGCGGGGTGTCAAGCGTCTTGCGGTAGCGTGCGACGAGGTCTGCGATACGGTCCCCTCTGGCAAGGGGGAGCAGACGCACATCGGTCCGGGTGACGACCCATAGCGCCGACACTTCCTCCCCCGATGGTCTCTCGCCCAGGGCATATTCCAGCAGGATGGTGTGGTCATCAAGGAGCGCCTGCACGTCTATGATGGAGGCCGTCTCGCTTCTCGCCGTCTGGGAACGGTCACTGGCCGCATGCGAAGAAGCCGTGGACACGGCCGCTGCCTCACTGGCGACGGCAGCCTCAAGGTCGGAGTGCGCCTGGCGACCAGCGGGGACCTGCTCCGAGAGGGCCCGCTTGAGGCTGCGAACCTGCTCCGATCCGGGCTCACGTGTCTCGTTAATCATATCCAGGAGCGTGTGAGCCTTCCCCCTTTCGAGGTACTGGAATGCTTGAATAGCGTTCCCGTCGTTCCGTCCGTTTGCCTGAAGCTTCAGAGACGTCGCGACTGCATCTAAATAGAATTGCATTGCCTCGTCACGGACTGAGAGCTGCACACGGCCAGCCCGCTGTGCATGGCCGATCCGGTCAAGGATATCGATGGCCTGCGAATAGAGCGTCAGCGCCTCGTCGAGCTGGCCTTCCTCCTCTTTCACAGAGCCCATCTCATTGAGCAGGATATAGTCGTCCGGGTCGTGAACGCGCTGATCAACACGGCGAGCCTCTTCAAGTGCGCTCCACGCCGCCCGAAGCTGTCCAACCTGCTGGTATGCCAAGCCGAGGTTGTACAGGTCGCCGGCAACTTCGCCGAGCGCCTCACGGCTCGCACGGGCAGCGACGCGGTGAAGCGCCAACGCCAACTTCGAGCATGCGATTGCGGAATCCACGTTGCCGTTCCAGGCTTCGACTTCCCCCAGCATTTGGAGGGCCACCGCGCCGTCCGGTGTCAGGGGGAACCCGTCGGCCCCGGCTGTCGTCTCCAACCAGTCCTGCAGTAGGCTCCGCAGGCTACTGAGTGCCGTCTGGGTGCATTGGCGCGTCTGCGCAGTGTCGTCTCGATCGTTGGCGACGGATGCGAGCATTCCGAGAGCGCGAAGCTGAAGATTCCGATCGCCGGCCTCGCTGGCTTGACCGAGCGCATCGTGGAACCATCGCTCCGCCTCGTCCAAGTCCCCGACCAACTGGTGAACCTCGCCAAGGCCGATAAGAGCCTCTGCGGCACGCTGGTGATCATCCGCGCGCAAAAAGTCCGCCAGCGCGGAATCGTATAGCTGAAGAGCCACGTCGTACCGGTCGCGATTCTGTGAGAAGAGGGCCTTGTCGAGCACCACTTGAGCTTCAAGAGCCCGGTCTCCGGTCTCGTGCGCCACCTCTCTCGCAGTCAGGAAAGACTGCTCGGCTTCCTTAGGCTTCCCCATGGCGTCCATCACGCGAGCTGAGGCCCGCAGCGCCGCGATCTCTGCGACCCGATCCCGTCGAGCTTGGGCGCGTTTGCGCCGTCCCTCGTAGAAGCGCACCGCCTTGGCTGGATCGGCTGGGCCTTGGACATCCGCCAACTCTCGCCCAAAGAGGTCAGCTAGACGCGCCGATCTCGAGGGAACCAGTTCAGTTAGAGCATCGAGCGCATCTGTCATCCGACCGAGCCGAAGAGAGGTCCGCACCAGAGCTACCAACACGTCCGGGTTCGCCGGATCGAGCTGTCGAACGCGCTGGAACGCCTCAAGCGCCTCCTGGTTGTGGCCGCCTTTCTCGAAGGCGAGGCCGGCACGGAAACATGCCCTGGTATCCCCGCGCTTCGAGGTGCTCCGGATTGCTTGGCAAGGATCGATGGCGCTTGCCACACCGCTGGCGGCGCTCACCAGAATGCACAAGCCCAGAATTCGCGTGGTGCTCACCGCAAGCTGCGTCACTTCTGACAGACGTGAACCTGCCGATACGGTATCGTCCCTTTGGCAAGCGCGGCGATCAACTCGCCGATCATCGAGGAGAGCTTGGGCGGGTGTTCGGGCTTGACGTACCGGGTCACTGTGTCGGCTCCGGCGTCTGCGTACCCGATCAAGTCAACGATCCCGTCACAGTCCACGTCGAAGTAGAACACGGTCGTCGCGGCCTTCGACTCAATGACGGTGTCGAGGGTGTTCTTCTCGTTGCGGCCGACGACAGCGTACTTCAGGGTCCGCGCCTGGGCGTCCCGATAAATGAGCCACATGTCGGGCGGCGGGACCGTGCTCTGCACATACGCGCCGGCGATTCCATGTCCGAATCGCTCCACGCGGTAGGCCGAGGGGGAAGACGGGGAGGTCACAGGGGCAACCCGGCTCGTTGCCCGCTTGAGGAAATTGCTTACCTCGTCAGCGGCCACCGCATAGTTCAGCCCCTCCTCGCCCTCCCGCCGGAACGAGTTGATACCAATGATTTCTCCCTGATCGTCGAGGAGAGGGCCGCCGGAGTTGCCGGGGTTGATTGCGGTTTGGGTCTGAATGACCGTGCCCTGATGGAGCAGGTTGTCGCTACCCTTCCACTGGTAGTTCGGTCGAATCTGGCTAATGACGCCCGTGGTGTAGGTCCAGACCTCCCCCTCGGGATGGCCGATCGCATGGACGTCCTGCCCCACCTCGATCCTGCCTATATCGGCCACCGGAAGCCATGGGATGGTTCCGCGTGTTGGCGTCGCGACCTTCAGGAGCGCCAAGTCTGCGATCTGATCAACCTTCAAGAGCGTGGCGGCGTAGGCGGGCTCTTCCTCGATCGACACGCCGTGCTCCGGCTTGAACACCACAGCGATCTTGTTCGCATCTTCCACGACGTGCGCGTTCGTCACGATGTGTCCGGCGGGGTCAACGACGACACCACTCCCAAGGCTCTTGTCAGTGACGAGCAGCACGGTGGCGGGGGCGGCCTTCTTGTAGAGCGCCACATCGTTCGGCCCACGTGTCTCTTCGAGGAGCAGGGTCTTGGGGAGCTGCTCCAGGGCGGAGAGGATCTGCTTGTCGAACGGCAACGAGGCAGCGGAGGGAGGCGGGGAGTGGCCAAGGACCGCTTGCTCTTGCGGTGAGAGGTCAGCGACCTCTTCCACGCGCGAGACAGCGCCTGGCGGACCGGGCGTCAGTTGGCGAGTGATGGTCAACCCTGTGAGACGCGTGACAACGAAAACCGCGACGCACACGGCGGCGAATTCCGCGGCGATGCGGGTGATAGGCACTCGGAAGAAAGTCTTCCAAGTCATCGAGACGACATGCGTGATTCGTGTCACCCGGGAGGGTGGCACGCCGACTCGCGCCGGGGACGACCCGGCCAGAAGCTTCGCCTTCCGGACGAGATCAGCAGGAGGGTCTTCTCCTGCCTCTTCGAGGCGCGCGAGCGCTCGCAGATCCGTCTGCCGATTCGTACAAGACGGACACGCCAGAAGATGCGACTCGACCGCGCGACGTTCTTCGGGGTCCAACTGCCCTTCCAGGTAAAGCCCCAGGGCAGCCGTTGACGGACAACCCGGGGCTCTTACGCGGCCCAGCCTCCGCAGCACATCGTCCGTGATCTCTTTCACGGCGACCTACCCTATCCTCGCTTCCCTGAGTGAGAGGACGTCCAAGGCACGCCTTTTTGTCTCCCGGGCCGGGCTGGGGCTACGATCCTGCTTCAAGGACGCCTGCTCTTCTCATACAGTCCTCGACCTTGGCCTTCGCGCGGAAGTGCTTCGATGCGACGGTCCCTTGAGGAAGATCGAACACGGCGGCGATTTCGTCGTACGGGTAGCCTTCCGCCCGCCTCAGGAAGATCTGCCGATCGAGGTCGGTAAGTTCCTGCAGACAACGTACAGCTTGGTCGAGGAGCTGCCGCATGGTGGCGGCCTTCTCCGGATCCTGGCTCTCTGGCGTGAGCCATGTTGGGTCAGGTCGAGCACATCCGGTGTCCTCTTCGGGGACCTCGCGGCGGCGAGCCTGCGCCCGCTGATAGTCCCTGATCTTATTGGCCGTGATGGTCCGCAGGAAGGCGCGAAACTCCCATTCCGTATCCCCGTGGAACTGGTCCAGCGCCCCTTTCGCCAGAGTCAGGAAGACCTCCTGGAAGAGATCTTCCCGGCCGGCCTGTCCTAAGCCTTGAACTTGCCTCAGGATTCCCCAGACGAGCCGCCTGTATCGGTCAACGAGAGCCTCCCAGACTGACCGTTCGAGGCCGGCGGCCCGTCTGATGCGCTCACGAATCTCCACCGCGACCACGGAAAAAAAACCGAATTCCCGCGTCCTTCTCCCGCAGAGAGGCGACGTCCCAAGGGGACCACGCCAAGAAGGAAAGGGAGGACTCGATCATGGGCGACGCGCGTTGGTTGAAGAAGGCCATGCTGGGGGCGGCCATGCTCTGCGTGGCATCGTCGTCCGCTTGGGCCGACGTCTACGTCCACGGCTACTATCGCGGGAACGGGACGTACGTCCAGCCATACGTTCGCAGCGACCCGGACGGGAACCCGTACAACAACTGGAGCTACCCGGGGAACGTGAATCCGTACACGGGTCGCGTCGCACCTGGCAACGCCGATACGTACCTTTACAACTACTACAACCGGAACGGGGGCAGTGGCTTCGGAACGCTGGATGACTCCGAAGACGAGGGTGGCGATGATTGAACGGCATCAAAGTGTGCAGAGTCCGTCGGGCCTCCGGTCCGCATCTGTGCGGCTCGCGGGACTGGCCCTACTCATGGCACTTTCGCTGGGCGCAAGCGGCTGGGCGGCCACCGTTGCCGAGATTGCGAAGAACCCCACCGGCTTCGATCAGAAAACGGTGACGGTGAGTGGTACCGCCGAGGCGGTTAGCAGCCGCACCTCACGCCGGGGCAACCCGTATACGACGTTTCGGCTCGCTGGCCAGGGCGAGGTGGTCAAGGTCTTCAGCTTTGGGACGCTGCCGATCAAGCCAGGGGATCGGGTCCAAGTCCAAGGCACCTTTCAACACGTGAAACACGTCGGTCCTAGCACGTTCTATGACGAGATCACGGCATCGTCGGTTGAGCCCACCAAATAGCATGACGGTGCTTTGGGGCGCGGGCCATCAAGGAGATACGATATGAGAAGGATCGTGACGCTTGGTACCCTGGTTGCAGTTGCCCTCCTCTTCTCGCCACCCGTTTTTCGACCTCACCGAGCCGCGGCGCGGTCGGGGGCGGGCACTGGCGTGCCAGCGAACGACGTCGAGAAAAGTGGCTGCTGCTCTTGGCACGGGGGCGTCTGCGGGTGCGAGGGCAACCGGGTGCAGTGCTGCGACGGCACACTGAGCCCAAGCTGCACCTGCTAGAGCTGCGACTCTTCACCCGAGGATCCGTCATCGAGCACGAGGAGGGGGAAAAATGAAGGTTCTTCTACTGACGCTCGTTGTTCTCATCACCGGTATCACCTGGGCAGGAAGCCCCATCGTCGTTGCACCGGATGGGACTTACCTTGGGAACTTGAATAGTAACCCATACGATCCGAACTCCGTCGCCAATCCCTACGGCCGCTACGGCAGTCCGTACAGCCCAGACAGCATCAACAACCCGTACGGGCAGTACGGGAGTCCGTATAGCCCGAATAGCGTGACGAACCCGTACGCCGTACCTAGCCTCCCGCCGTCTGACAGCGGATTAGGTGACGACGACGAGGACTGAGGTGGGGCGCACGTCGCGAGCCGCGCCCGCAGTCGAAGGCACGACACCCTAGGGCCCATTGGGCACACGTCCGCCACGCGGCTGCACATGAGCGGGGTCGAGCCGGGGCGGCACCGCCAGCCGCTGGCGCCCCGAACCTCGGGGCCGCCGTGAGCAACCTGCCGATCGTGGGGCCCACCCTCGGGCGCCTTGCCGGGGGCGTCGACAACGCCGTGGCCAACCCGGCAGGGGCCATGCGCGGCGTGCTCGGCGGCGTGGGCGATTGATGTGAAGTTCCCCCAGTCGCCGACCGTCTTGCGACATCGGCGCCGAGATTGGCTCGTCGCTCGTCTGGGTGCTGTCCTAAGTAGGGCCGCAGGCTTGCCCATCACAAGGCGGCCGTCCGCGTCCATGAGACGCTACGGGTGACGCCCGCAATGGCGCTTGGAGTGACGGACCATGTATGGACGATCGCGGAGTTGGTTGATGCCGCACTCTCGGCTCCGGTACCCCCGCCGCTCCTGCCCCCAGGTCAGCAGACCCTTCCGGGCATGAGCGCGGGTCGGGCGAAGGGGACGCGCGGAGGACAGCGGCATGGCGAGCGGCCCATACGACTTCGCGTCATCAAAGGCGGTCGAAGCGTCTGACGCAACGCTTCGGGGCCGCCGAAGCACCCCCGTTGGCGGCAGCGGCGCATCTACGCTACCCTGCCGTCACCGATGCCCTATTCGGCCAAAGCAATCGCCAACTGGTTCTTGAAGAGGGACGAGCTGAGCCCAATGAAGCTTCAGAAGCTCGTCTACTTCGCCCACGGTTGGAAGCTCGGCCTCCGGGGCACGCCGCTGATCAATGAGGAGATTGAGGCGTGGGACTACGGGCCGGTGGTGCCCGACCTCTATCACGAGTTCAAGCAATTCGGCAGCGCACCGATCACGGCCTTCGCGACGCGTTGGAAGCTCGACGACGGGAAGCCGCGGTTGGTGCAGCCGCTCGTCCCGCCCGATGCCGTAGACACGCAAGCCCTTCTCCGTCGCATCTGGAAGGTCTACGGGCACAAGACCGGTGGACAACTGTCCGCCATTACACACCTTCCCGACTCGCCGTGGAGTCAGATCCGGCGAGAGTGCAACACTCGCGGCGCCGTCATTCCTAACGAGCGCATCGCCGCGTATTTCAAGCGCCTCGCTCAGCGTCCGTAGATGAGCGATGAGGTCCGCCCGAAGCCTTCAACGGAGGAACCCCCGCCGAAGGCCGAGCTGGACCTCATTAAGGTCCCCGCCGAGCCCCTTCCCGAGGAGGAGGGTGAGCGTTTCGAGCGGCAGGAAGCGGAAGCACTTGATCGCGAGCGGACAAAGGAGGACCAGCTCCAAGATCGCGAGCGCCAGCTCGCGCTGGACATCAAGGAGCACGGTCTCCGTCAAGCCCGGCACGAGCTTGCGGAACGCACCAAGTACGCGGGCCGCCTCTTCAACCTCATCCTGTGGTGGCTGGTCGGGATAGGCGGGATCATCCTCCTTCAGGGATTTCATCGACTGCCGTTCTGGCCACACATTCGCTTCAGGCTCTCTGATCCGGCCCTGCTCGCGCTCATCGGAGGCACGACGCTCAACGTCCTCGGCATCTTCGTCGTCGTGGTGAACTACCTCTTCCCCAAGCGAAGAGATGGGCGAATGTTCTAACTTCCCGTCGCGGGTGTCCGACTTTAGGACATCACCCTCGTCCGCGCGACATTGCAACGGATGCGCGTTTCGGTCTAGAAGAGGTACGTTCTCCGTGTCGGAGCCCGGGGAAGTCGTTGTGACGTGAGCAATCGACGAGCGCGCGGCGCACCTCGGAGAGACCGTGCCTCCGGGCCTGAACTGGTCTTCGGCGTCGTAGGGGCCTTGGGTACCGACGTCGGCAGGCTCACGAGCACCCTACAGGAAGCACTCTCCGACTTCCGCTACACGCCTGTTCCCATTCGCCTCTCGGATCTGCTGCGCGAGTTCCCGGCTTGGAGCGGTCTGCCAAGGAGCCCGCACGATGACAGAATCGAAGCGCTTCAGAACGCCGGAAACGAGCTGCGCAAGGCCGGCGGGGGCGAAGCGATGGCGGCCCTCGCCCTTGCGGAGATCCAGGGATACCGAACGCGTAACGGCCACGATGCGAAGAAGCCAGTAAGCGCTGCCGCGTACATCCTCCGATCACTGAAGCACCCCGCAGAAGAGGAGCTGCTGCGAGCGATCTATGGCTCGTCGTTCTTCCTCATCGCCGCCTACGCTCCGATAGAGGAGCGGCGGAAAAACCTCGCGCGCGAGATAGCACGGTCCCGCCATGGCATGCGCCAAGCCGAGGCGCTCGCCCGGTCCGACACCCTGATCCAAAGGGACGATCACGAGCAGGATCGCTCGCATGGACAGCTAGTTAGGGACACGTTCCCGCGCGCCGACGTGTTTGTTGCAGTTCATCGCCCCGATGAGACGGTTGAACAGATGCAGCGCTTCGTCGACTTGGTCTTCGGCCACCCGTTCCACACCCCAACACAAGACGAATTCGCGATGTTTCAGGCTCGAGCGGGAGCACTGCGATCAGCGGATCTTTCCCGCCAAATCGGTGCAGCGATTGCGACGGGGCATGGCAGCGTTGTGGCCCTTGGAACAAACGAGGTGCCCAGGGCCGGCGGCGGCCAGTACTGGTCTGGGGATCGTCCGGACCACCGAGATTTTCAGCTCGGAGAAGACGAGAGTCTCCGTATCCGTAGCAGCATGCTGGCCGAGATACTCCTGCGGATGGAAGCTGAGGGGTGGCTTCAGATGGAGGTCGGGACAAGAGTCAAACGGGACGTGGACAGGGAGGTCGGAGTCCTATTGCCCCTTCTGAGGGAGACGACCATGATGAGCGTCGGAGAGTTCGGCAGGACGGTACATGCCGAGATGGCAGCTCTCATGGATGCCGCTAGACGCGGCGTACCTGTTCAGGGCTCTACGCTCTTTTCCACCACGTTTCCCTGCCACAACTGCACCAAGCACATCGTGGCAGCAGGGATAAGAAGGGTCGTATACATTGAGCCCTTCCCCAAGAGCCGTGCGGCAGAGCTTCACGATGATTCGATCGTTGTTGATCCCTCCGGGCAAGTCGAGGGGAAGGTGAACTTCGAGCCCTTCGTGGGCATCGCGCCGAGGCGCTACCTCGAGCTTTTCACGATGCAGCGTCGTGAGAACCCTGACGGTTCGGTTGTTCGATTCACGAGGGCGGCCGCTGCCCCGCGAGTCTCGGCAACGAGGGGCTACGTAGAGACGGAAGACGTCGCGGTCGTCGAGCTTTGGAAACGGCTGAAGCAAGCTGGTATGAGGCTCCACACGCCCGAAGGAAGGCGCCGCGGGACAGTGAGGAGGTGAGTCATGGTGGACAAGGGGCAGAAGCCATCGGGCTGGATTGGTCGCAGGATGGAGGACTTGGAGCGAGAGTCGAAAGACTGGCCCATCTGGAAGCAAGAGGATCTCCGAGAGCGCCTCGAGCGTGATGGTGTGCAGTGCGTAGAGCCTTCCGATCAGCCTCGAGGCAAATCGTAGCAGCGCGTCGACGGGCGCATGCGCACCGTGGTGACCCGCGCCGACTGGCTCGGCGCCTCTGGCCCCACGAACGCGTTCCTATGGGAGCAAGTGGCGCGGCGTCGTGGCGAAAGCCCCACAGCGCCCGTGGCCGTCGTGCGGTTGGAGGACCTTGCCCCGGGTGCAAGCGCCGACACCGCCCCCGACCCGCAGCACACGGCACCCGGGGCACCAGCCGTGGCCGTGGACCCGGGCGTGCCACTTCGCCGCCGCGCCGCCGGCGCTCCTCTGGCGCTCGCGATCACGTCAACGGCGCTCGCGTCAGGGAGGCGAGTCGAGTGCCCGCATTGCGGGGAGCACTTCACGCCGGCGCCGAAGCCCGGGAAGAAACCGACGCGCCGCCTGCCACCGGATGCCCGGTTCCTCAGTTGGCTCGCGGCTCGGGGCGGCAGTGCCTCCGTGAGCAGCATCGCCCGCCGGTTCCACCTGCGCCGAGCCGAGCTTGTCGTCCTCCTCGGCCGCTTCGCCCACGCCGGTGTCGTCTTGAACCACGACGGCCGTGGTGGCGGCTACCGCTTTCACTTGCTGCGCGTGCCCGCCCGCTCGAGCGCGCTGGCCCTGTAGCTGGTGCGAGGTGGGTGCGGGTTGGGCACGCCCAGCTCCGCGGCCGCATCTCGCGCACGCGCCCGGCAGGCCGCGCCATGCGGAACGCAGTCCCACCGCTGGCACTAGTCGGTACCGGTCCGGATTAGGAATCCGCGGAGCGGTTCTAGGCAGCGGAACTCCCAGGGGTTTCCAGCGCCTCTCCGCCTTCTCTCCGCGTCGCGACCAAGCCGGGCTCGCCGATCTGCCGTGATCGCTGCTGAGGCGATCGCGAAGGGGGGGACTATAGCACTTTGGCCGTTTGCCGGGCTGGGGCACGCCCCTTCCCGGAATTACTAAAGCGGCTCACAAGAGCTTCGACGCGCTGCGTTAGCACCGAGCGCACCGAGCCCTCCGTGCACTCACGGCGTCCTCGATGGAGCCCCGACGTGCGACGTCGGCGGTGCGACGTGCTTACTCGGCCGTCGTCTCGCCGGACTGTCTCGTTCGCTCGATTCGTTTGCTACGCGTGCGATCGTTCGACAGCCACACTGCCCCAAGCAGGACGGCAAGTAGCAACAGCATGGTGATGACCACAAGTAGCGCATGCACCGAAAGCACGCTGAGCACCACGAAGCACCCGATGCCGAGCACGCACAGCGTCACGACCACTGCCCAGGCATACCGAATACGGCGACGGCGCGCGGATTCGCCCACGACACCGATATACGTGAACGCCTTCACCGCCTTTTCCGAAGTCGGGGTTGCGGCGCATCGCCGCCACGGCGCGGCGGTGCCGCCTCTCGACGGGGAGACGTAAGACTGCGTAGAGTGCTTCCAGACCGGCCACGATGATCCCCAGCGTTGCGAAGACTACGTTCTCCGCGTGAGTGTATGGTCTTCCTCCCCGGTCGAACACGAGGACCTGGACGAGCACATAGAGGACAAGGGCGACGCAGGGCGGCCAGAATGTCCACGCGGCAGCGAGGTTGTAGCGATGCTTCGCCCGTTCGCAGGCCACTAACGTTTCGGCTAGGTCGTTCGCTTCGCGTGCACCGAACGCCAACCCGTCCTTGACTGCCTCAACGATCGTGTACCGTGAACCTTCTCGCGTCATGGGTCATTCCAACAAGAAATTCGCGTGGCGTCGCCGCTTCTTCGATGGAGCGTAGCTCCCCCCGCAGGGGAGCGGCAAACTACTTCTTGGAGATCCCGCCTGACTTCGGCTCCAGACTCTCGCGACGCTGGCGCTCAGCATCCTCGTCTGTAGAGAATATGCGCGCCCGCTGATAGCGCCGAATACGCCGGCGCATCTCGTCATCGCTCCACGGTGGCCACCTCCCGGTCCTCATGTAGTGCTTGAAGCGCTCACGGTAGGTCCGTTCGACTTCGGGGAAACCACGGGCAAGCCGGCGGTCCCACCCTCTGCCGCTGGCGAGGGCCGCCCCCAATGCCCGACGGTCCTCTGGATCGGATTGGACTTGGACTGCGCGCTCCAAGAACTGCCGCACCCGCGGGTCGGTGCAGAGTGCGATCGGCTTGAGACGAACAATATCCGCAATTGCTCGCCGAATCGCCCGCTCGACCCCTTCCAGTGCTCCCGGTGGCGTCGGCGCCGCGAAGGAGCGCTCGTATTGAGGGCGGTAGTTCTCTCGGAGGGCCAGCGCCTCGTCGAGGGCCTTGCTCGCCTCCTCCACGGTGCGCGCGGCGCCACGAATGGCTCGGCCGCTCTGCCGATGGAGCGGTCGACTTCCCACCACCTCGGCGAAGAGGTGATCGAGCGGGGAGCCGAGCGCGCGGGCCAACCGGTTGAGGGTGCTGAGTTTGGGGTCGCCACCGCGCTCGATCGTCCCGATCTGAGGCTGCGAAACTCGCGCCTTGCGCGCGAGTTCACGAAGGCTCCACCCGCGGTCGTCGCGGAGGCGCCGCACCGTTCGACCGACCCGCTGCCCGAGTGACCCGATAGGTGGACTGATCAGCACGGATGATGCTGGCGTGCAAGCCCTTGCGCCGCCTGTTCATCCTCGCTGCCGCCTTCGACCACTTTGTGCCCTGGATTCAGCCTTGGTGCCCTTGAAGCGGTGGGCTACCTCCCTACCCATGATGACAAGTCCCGACCGCCTACTGACCTGCCCGGAGGTGGCACATCGGCTAGCGGTGAGCCCCTCAACCATCAGGCTCTGGACCGCGCAGCGCCGCATCCCGTCGGTCAAGATCGGTCCCAGCGCAGTCCGATACCGCTGGGACGACGTCGAGGCCGTGATCCGTGCCGGCGAGCGGCCCCGTCTCGACAGAAGCGGCCGTGAGACCCCACCGCCGGAGGCGGCGTGAAAGGACGAAACGCCGCGCGGCCCAGCGAGAGCACGGCGCGGCGTTCCAGCTAACGAGCTATGCGCCACCTACACCGGAAGCGTCCCCCACGCAATGCACTCCTGCTCCCGTGGGTCGAGCGTGCCCCCACCGACTTCCTCGCGCGGGGCTGGGCAATCCTGCGCGAGCGCGATCCCGATGAGGTTCGAGCGGTGGTCGATGTGGTCGAGGAGCGCCTCGCCGCCGCACGACGAGCACGGAGGAGGAATCGCGCCGTATGAGCGCCGAGATGCTCCTCGACGCCGCAGTTGCCTACGCCACCCGCGGGTGGCGCGTGTTCCCGTGCTCGCAGAACAAGGCCCCGCGCACGCCGCACGGGGTTCTCGACGCGACGACCGACACCACGACTATCCGGGCATGGTGGACGAAGCACCCCGCGCCGAGCATCGGCATCGCCACGGGGCAGGGCTCCGGCTTGGTCGTGCTCGACGTCGACCCGCGCCACGGCGGCGACGATGCACTTGCTGAGCTTGGGCAGCAGTACCGGACCCTGCCGGCCACCCCGCGGGTGATCACGGGGGGCGGCGGGACACACATCTACCTGCGCCACCCCGGCAGCGTCGTCCCGTGCTCCACCGGCCGGCTCGGTAGGGGCCTCGATGTCCGCGGCGCTGGCGGCTACGTGATCGCGCCGCCGAGCGGGCATGCGAGCGGTCGGTCCTACATCTGGATGATCGGCTACGGCCCCGACGACGTGCCGCTGGCCGCTACACCCCCCTGGCTGCTCGGGCTCATCGCGTCGACAGCGGGCCATCGGTTGCGGAGGAACGGCACCGCGCTGGTCATCCCGTTCGGCGAGCGCAACGCGACGCTGGCGCGCTTTGGTGGCCTGCTCCGGCGCTACGGCCTGAACGCGGTCGCCATCCGGGACGCGTTGACCGCGATCAACCGCGAGCACTGCACGCCGTCATTGCCCGCCAATGAGGTGGAGAGGATCGCCGCGAGCGTCTCGCGTTATACCCCGGCCCTTCTCCCGCCTTTGCACCCTTTTCGCGCCGGGACGCCGGCCGACGCGCTGGTCGCCCGGGCGCTGGGCCTCTTGCCATGAAGGTGCTCACACCGACCCCCGAGATGTTCCCGCCGCCCCTTAACCTGCTGCGCGACGCCTGTGCGCACACGGAGGCGCATTCGGCTGCCGTCGCAGTGCAGTTTCTCGTGGCGGTCGGCAACATGGTCGGCCGCGAGGCCCACACGTACGTCGGGGAGACGCGTCACGGAACCAACGAGTTCGCGCTGATCGTTGGCCCGACTGCGACGGGCCGCAAGGGGGATTCCAAGAACACGGCGGTAGCGCCCCTCGAAGGCGCAGATAGCGAGTGGTTCGCGAGCATCACGGGGGGGCTTAGCAGCGGGGAAGGGCTGATCCACGCGGTGCGGGATCCTGTCTACGGCGCCAACAAGAAGGGCGAAGAGGTGCTGGTCGACCCCGGCGTCACGGACAAGCGCCTCTTGTGCGTCGAGACCGAGTTCTCCTCGGTACTCAAGCAGTTCCGCCGCGAGCACAACATCCTGTCGAACACGCTGCGCGAGGCGTGGGATGGGAAGCGCGTCCTGCGCACATTGACCAAGACCTCACCAACGCGGGCAACCGATGCACACATTTCGCTCATCGGGCACGCCACCCCTGAGGACCTGCGCGCCTACCTCGCCGACCTCGATGTCGCGAACGGCGTTGTCAACCGGTTTCTGCTCACCGCGTGCAGCCGGCCACGCCTCGTCCCTTGTCCCCGCCGCCTCCCGGACGAGGTGCGGCGGCGCGTGACCGAGCACGTGCGCGGCGTGCTCAGTCACGCGCGCAACATCGGCCATGTTCCACGAACCGAGGCGGCGGAGGCACTGTGGTGCAAGCTCTACCTTGACGAGAAGGGGCTCGCAGCCAAGCGGCCCGGCCTCCTTGGCGCACTGCTTGCCCGCGGACCTGCACACCTCACCCGCCTCGAGTTGATCTTCGCGCTGCTCGCCAGCGCCCGGGCGCGGGACGTCAACCACCTCATCGCGGCCGCCGCGTGGTGGGACTATTGCGTCGCTTCCGCGGAGGTCATCTTCGCTGACCGCACCGGGAACGACGCCGCCGATCGCATCCGGGCAGAGCTGCTGCCGGGCGAGAGCATGACGTTGTCGGAGATCCGCGAGCAGCTCTTCGCGAACAAGATCGCCTCGGGTCGACTCCGCGATGCCTTGGCCCTGCTCCGGGACCTGGGCGAGGTGACGTTAACGAAGCGCGAGACCGATGGTCGTTCCGCCGTCGTGGTAACCCGCGTTGTCGCTGCTGCCGCGGCTGCGGGGGGAGCGTGACCGTGCGTGCGAAAGGGGAGGGGGAAAAGGTTGAAAAGGGCAGGAAAGCCTCTTTTCACGCCTTTTCCACCTTTTCTCCCAAGGAGATGAATCTGCTCGAGATCGCTCGGCGAGCACTGGATGTTTCCGGTCCCTACGAATGCCCGAGTCAACCAGTGCCGCGCGCTATTTTGCCGAACGCTCCGCTGGCGCTCAGCGAGGCCACCGGCCGCCGGCTGGCCGTGCTCTACGCCGAGCTGGACCCCGTCGAGCGGCGCCGGCTCGACCTTGAGGCTGAGGGCGGCGACGGGCTCGCCCGGCTGGTGCTCGACGCCCTGGCGATGGCCGACGAGGCGACCGGAACCGTCCATGAGAGCGGCGAGGGCCGCCGGTGCGACGCCCGTCCTGGCGAGGCGGAGGTGGCGTTCTAGGCGATGGCCGACACCCTCGACATCCCCACGCTGCTACCGCCGGAAATGGTTGCCTCGCTGCCGCCGGAGCAGCTCCCCGCCCTGGCGCTATACCTTGCGGGCCTCCAGTCGGCAGTGGCTGGGCGGCTCTATCAGATGCAGCCCCTGTCCCGGCGTGAGCACGCCGAGCAGCCGAGCCGGCTCCTCACGGCCAAGGAAGTTGCCGCGCGGACGAGGCTCTCGGTGGACTACCTCTACCGCCGGGCCGACCGACTTCCCTTTGCGCGCCGGATCGGGCGCGCCGTACGATTTGACGAGACCGGCCTTGAGCGTTGGCTTGCAGGCCGCCGGCCCCGTTGACGGGCGCTTGTAAGATATGACAGTATCGCCATATGGCACGGTCGAAGCGCCAAGGGAAATCGGCACCGGCGCGGCCCGAGTCTGAGATGGTCATCACCACGATTGCACTCGATCCCGACATCCATCGGCGGCTCCGGCACCTCGCGATCGAAGATGGGACGAGCTTTCGTGACCTCATTCGGGCGGCGATCGCCGACTTCCTGACGAAGCGCGAGAGGAGGACGACCTAGCCCATGGACGCGCTCACGCTCAAGGAGAAACAGCGGCGCCTCGCCGCGCTGATGGAGGCCATCCTCGTCGGCCGAATCTCACCCGAGGAAGGTAAACGTCGGGCGAAGGCGATCAACGATGCCCCGACTGCCGAGTCCGTCCACGCCCCGAGCGGCCCACCGCCCCAGGAGCCATCGGGCGGCGGCTCGCGGCGCGCGCGGGGGGGTGGCCGTGTCTTCCGCTACAAGGGCAGTCGCTTCTGGTGGCTCGCCTACTACCACCACGGCCGCGAGATTCGCGAGAGCGCCGGGACGGAGGACCGCGAAAAGGCGGAGCGGATGCTCCGCAAGCGCGTAGGCGCGGCGAACACGCCGCACTTCACCGACCCCACCACGCAGCGGCTGTCCTTCGACGACCTAGCCGAGGGGTACCTGCGGGACTATCGCCTCAACGGGCGGCGTTCCCTTCCCGAGGCGGAGCGCTATGTCCGCCACTTGGGCGAGGCATTCGGGTTCGACCGCGCCCTCGCAATCACCTCCGACCGCGTGGCCGTCTACACGGAGCAGCGGCTCGCCGCGGGGGCGCGGCCCGCGACCGTCAACCGCGAGCTTGCCGCCCTCCGGCGGATGTTCCGGCTCGCCGAGGAGCGGCTACGCTACCGGCCACGCATCCGATTCCTCGCCGAGGACAACGTGCGCGAGGGCTTCTTGGAGCCCGCCGACTTCGAGGCGGTCTGCGGCCAGCTGCCTGCCGACGTTGCCGACGCGGTGCGATTCGCCTACCTCGTCGGCTGGCGCCGCGGCGAGGTTCGGACGCTCGAGTGGCGCGACGTTCACCTCGAGCACCGCGGGGGCGAGGTCGTCGGTGGGACGATCCGCCTGCGGCGCGAGCGTAGCAAGACGAAGCGTAGCAAGCTGCTCGTCCTCCGGGCCGACCTGCTCGCGCTCATCGCTCGCCGTGCTGCCCGTCGGCGGCTCGATTGCTCCCTCGTCTTTCACTGCGACGGGAAGCCGCTGGGCGACTTTCGCCGGCCGTGGCGCGCGGCCTGTGAGGCGGCTGGGATGTCGGGGCGTCTCTTTCACGATCTCCGGCGTTCGGCCGTGCGGAACATGGTGCGGGCCGGCGTGCCCGAGCGGGTCGCCATGGCCATCTCGGGGCACCGCACACGTAGCGTGTTCGATCGCTACAACATCGTGAGCGAGGACGACATCGCTGCGGCCGTCGAGCGGACGGCCCACTACGTGATGCGCGAGGCCGAGAACGAGCGCCGCGTGGAGCCGCTCGCGGCCGCCGTCGGCCACGAACACGGAGAGAACACGGAGAGTGGCCCCCAGCGCAGGGGCGGGCGGTCGGCGGGAAGCGCGTCTAAGCGCCTGAATTCACAATGCCGGGACCGGGACTCGAACCCGGACGACGGTTGCCCGTCAGCGGATTTTAAGTCCGCCGCGTCTGCCAATTCCGCCATCCCGGCATGCATCCTCATCGCCGCAGTACGGCGTCCACCACCGTCACACCCGGTGGCTCGCTTGCGGGCTCGAGGAGCCGCGTGAAGCCGGGCCTGCGGGCGACATAGCGCAGCACGAACGGCACCGCGTAGCGCAGCGCGAGATGATTCGCGTCGGCCTGCGGGATGCCGACCGGCGGGCAGCCGCTTCCGCAAAGCAGCGGGATGCACACGGGGATGAACGCGCAGTGGCCCGCGTCCTCGAGGCGGACCAGGAAACGGATGCCGGTCGCCTCCGCGTACGACGCCTGCGCCGCGGTGTCGAACGGCACCAGGCTGTCGAGCGAGCCCGTGTAAACCAGCAGCGGCTTGCGGATCGTGAGCCCCGGGATCGCCGCCGGGGCCAGCGCGAGCCCGGCGCGGACGCGGGGATCGACGGCGGTCACGCGCAGGGTGGTCTGCCCGCCGAAGGAGTGCCCGCTCATGCCGATGCGCTTGCGCGAGATGCGCCGCGCGAAGCGGCTGCCTGGCGTGCCGTCCTCCTCGAGCAGCTTCGTGAGCACGAACTGGACGTCGGGAACCCGGTTCGCGAAGGAATCCACCAGCACCGCGGGCTGCGAGCACTGCGGGATGCCGTCGAACGTCGTGTTCCCCGGGTGCGGAGGCGCGGCGACGATCACGCCCCAGCTCGCGAGCGCCGCGGTGAGAAAGGCCGACTGCCCGGGAAACCCGCACGATCCGTGCGAGAACATGAGCAGCGGCCATCGCCCCGGCCGGACCGCGGCGCCGTCGAGCAGCGCGCCGGACGCCGAGCCCGTGCCCGCGACCGCGGGATACCAGATCCACGTGTCGAGCACGCGGGGCTCGCCCGTGGTCACCGACGCCTTGACGAACGTCATGCGGGTGAAGCCGACCGGATAGGGGCCGGGCATCGTGGGGTCCACCTCGGCCGCCCCGCCGCCGCGCGCGAGGAGCGCGAATCCCAGCGCGAGCACGAGGCCCGACGTGCGCATGCGGGCGACTGCTAGCGCCCTGCCGACGCGCGAGTCAAGGTGGCGCGTGGATCATCGCGCGATCGGCACGCCGTTCGGCTCTGCGGCCCTCACGATCGCCGGCGGAACGAGCCGTCCGCGGATGCCTGACGCTCGCACGTGCGATCTTGACTCGGTCGCGGCGCGGAGGCCATGGTCTTCCCACGCCCGGCGGGGGATCGTGTAACCTCGTGAGCGCTCCACCCCCAGAAGATGTGAGAGGACGCGATGCGCGCACCCGGCGCCGCGTGGAGTGGATGACGGCGGCCCAGCAGGGCGACGGCCAGGCATATCGCGCGCTGCTCGACGACATCGGCCCGTGGGTCATGAGCTTTCTCCGCTCGCGCGTCGTCGACCACCAGGAGGTGGACGACCTCTACCAGGAGACGCTGCTCGCGCTCCACCGGGCGCGGCACACCTACCAGCCGCCTCGGCCGGTCGATCCGTGGCTGTTCGCGATCGCGGGGCACGTCCTCTCCCGCTACATGCGGCGCCGGCGGCTGCGCTCCGCGCGCGAGCTTCTGGTGGAGACGCTGCCGCAGACGGCCGTGGAGGATGCGGGACACGGCGCGCCGCAGCTCGCCGAGGCGTTGCTGCGCCTGCCCCCCAACCAGCGCCAGGCGATCGAGCTCCTCAAGCTCGAGGGGCTCTCGGTGGTCGCCGCCGCCGCGCGCGCGGGCACGACGGCCGGCGCGCTCAAGGTGCGCGCGCACCGTGCCTACAAGGCGCTCAAGGAGCTCCTGCGCCGATGAGGACACCCTCGATGCACGACGCGCTCGTGCGCCGCCTCGTCACCGACGCCGCCCCCGTGCGGCCGCTGCGGTCGGCCGGCGTGCGGATGATCCCGTGGCTCGGCCTCGAGGCCGTCAACCTCGCGATCGCGGTCGCGCTCGGGCTCCGCGCGAGCCTCCCCGCGGCGTTGCACCACCCGCTGCTCGTCGCCGACCTGGGGATGCTGCTCGCGGCGGGGCTCGCGGCGGCGGCGGTGGCGCTGCACGCGGCGGTCCCGGGGCAGGAGGCGGGCCGGCTCGGACGGGCCGCCGCGCTGGCGCTCGGCGTCGCTGCGGTGCTTCTTATGCTGCTTGAGCCCGGCGGGCCGGCGGTTCCCGAGGCGCGCTTCGTCGCCGAGGGCGCCCGCTGCACGCTCTGCACGCTCGGCCTCGCCGTCGTCCCGGCCCTCGCGCTCTTCGCCGCGCTGCGCCGGGGCGCGCCGCTCGACGGCGCCGCTGCGGGCGCGTGGGCCGGAGCGGCGGCGTTTCTGGTCGCGGCGGCCGCCGTGCGGATCGGCTGCCCCATCGACGAGCGGTTCCACCTCGCGGTCTGGCACCTGCCGCCGCTGCTCGGGGGCGCGGCGTTCTCGGCGCTCCTCGGCGTCGCGTGGCTCGAGCGCTGGCAGCGGCCGGCGAAAGCCGCCGGGTGTCGTCAATAGGGTGAGCCGAAGTCGACGACTTCCGTCCCGCCGGCGGTGACGTCGACCTGCCGCGTCGCGGTCGTGGTGCGGCCCTTCCGAAGGGCGATCGTGTGCGTGCCCTCCGGAAGACCGAGCCAGCGCTGGTCGAGCCCGGCCGCAGTCAGCCAGAAGCGCCCGTCGAGATCGACCGCGGTGCCGTCGGGCACGCCCCGGATCTGCACTAGGCCGTAGCTCGCGGGGACCTGCGGCGGGGCGTTGCCGCCTTGGTCCTCGGGCGGCGTCGCCTCCTCCTCATCCTCGTCGGGCGGCGGGGGCGGCGGAGGCGGTGGATAGTACGGGTAGGGATAATAGCCGCCGTAGCCATAGTAGAACGGGTCGTAGAACGGGTCGTAGAAGCCCCCGTAGAAGGGGGCGCCGAAGAAGAATCCGCCATCGACGAACACGTGCGGACCGTGGAACCCGCCCCCGTGGAAGCCGCGGAAGCCACCCCCGCGCCAGCCCCCACCATGCCACCCCCCATGGAACCCGCCGCCTCCGTGGAAGCCGCCACCCCCGTGGAACCCGCCACCATGCATCGCGGCCTTCGCAGCCCCCCCTGTCCCCAGCAGAAGGACGGCAGCGAGGGCGAGCGGCCGGCCGAGTCGTGCGAGCCTCATGGGCATCTCCCGGTGTGAACCTTAACACGCGAGACGGGTGGAGGTCGCGTGGGCTCTGCAGACCTGCCATGATCCGCGGCCGAGGATGAGGAGCGGTACGCCATGGGCCTTCGCTCTCGGGCTCGGGCTATGCCTGGCGGCGTGCACGCCCCGCCGGCCGACGCCCGCCATGTTGCAGCGGTGCGTCGACGAGGCGGATGCGGGGCGCCGGGCCTGCTTCCAGGATTGCGAAGGATGGTACGAGGACACGTTCGTCGATTGCTACGGTGGCGAGAACGCCTGCACCGAGCGCTGTCAGGCGGCGCAGCTCGACTGCCAGGCCGGCCCGCTCCAGGAGCTGAAGGTCTGCGGCGAGGCGGCGGAGAATCCTGCCTCGTGTCAGGCGCAGCTCCGCGCCGATCGCGAGGCCTGCGCCGGTCGTCCCGACCGTGCCGCGTGCGAGGACGAGGCCCGGCACCGCGCGGCGGCGTGCTGGCAAGCATGCCAGAGCGCGCACGCGCCGGCGCTCGAGCGCTGCGCGAGGGCCTTCAAAGCGTGCCTCGACGGCTGCCTCGTCCGGTGAATGGAACCGGGCTCGCATGACCGCGCCCTTCGCGGCATGCTGGTGACGTGCCCTCCGCTCCGATGCTCGGCCGCTGCGCGGCGTTCCTTCTCGGCGTCGCCGTGGTGGCGGGGCCCGTGCGCGGCGACGAGCCGGCGGCGCCCGTCGTCGAGTACCGTGACGACGCGCTCACCGTTCGCCTCGACAACGTCGCCCTGGGCCAGGTGCTCGACGCGCTGGCGCACGCGACCGGGGCGGAGATCACCGGCGCGCGCGACGACACCCGCACGCTGAGCGCGCGCTTCTCCGCGGTTCCGCTCGCGCAGGCCCTCGCCTGGCTCCTCGACGGCGAGAGCTTCACGCTCACCTACGGCGACGACGGCCGGCCGCTGCGCATCGAGCTGCTCGGCCACGCGGCGCCCGCGTCGCCGCAGGGGACGACGCCGCCGCGTGGCCTCCTCGCGCCGCCTCCGCGACCGCCCGGCGCCCCGCCGGCGAAGCCGATCGTGCTGGGCCGGCCGCTGTCGGGAGCGCCGCCCCCGTGGTTCGTGCAACCCGGCGGCCAGCGCACGCGCTGAGCAGCGCCGCCCGTGACGTGGAGAAGGAAGGGGCCCGGTGGTCCCACCGGTCTTCAAAACCGGTTGGCCTCCCTGGCGGAGGCTGGAAGGTTCGACTCCTTCCCTTCTCCGCCAATCTCGCGAGATGGCAGCGGTGTGCCGAGTCCTGCGTATTGCACGATCGCTCGACGGCAGCCCTTTGGTCGCAATCCACGCGACAAGCCCAAAAAATATTGCGTTCTCATCGGCGAGCAGCTATCGGGGACTGCGAAGCGCGCGGGCTCTGTCAGCGCTCGGCTCGCTCGCACCGCGAAGAATCACGAGGAGGAGAAGCGATGATGATCCCCGAGGCGGCGATCCGACGAATCGGCCTACGCACTGCCGTGGCCGTAGTGGTTCTCGGGCTCACGGTCGGCGGCGCGAGCGCCGCGGTGAGCGTCAAGCTCGCGTTGATCCCGACGACCAAGGCGCCGAACGCCAAGGGGCAGACGCACCTCGTGGTGCGCCGCGGCTCGCAGGGCAAGTTCGTCGTCTTGGCCAAACGCCTCGCGCCGAACGCCACCTTCGACGTGATCGTCGCGGGCGTGAAGGTCGGCACCCTCGTCACCAACCCCGGGGGCGCCGGCAAGCTCAAGTTCAGCTCCAAGCCGAACCGCAGCGAGGCGTTCCTCGGCTTCGACCCACGGGGCGCGCAGGTCGTGGTGCGCGACGACGTGGGCGACGACGACCTCGTCGGCGACGAGCCGCCGGGCGACTCGGCGACCGGCGCCTGCTGCCTCCCCGACCACGAGGGCGAGAGCGAGTGCGAGGACCTGTCGGCGGCGGACTGCACGAGCGCGGGCGGCGCGCCGAGCACGGCGACCTCGTGCCTACCCGATCCGTGCACGACGACCCCGCCGCCGGCGCCGATCCTCTGCTGCCTCCCGGGTAGTGCGCGGGGCGCGTTCACCGACGAGGACCCGGAGGTCGAGTGCGAGGACGTGAACACGGCCGGGGAGTGCACGACCCGAGGGGGCACGGTGGTGCAGGGTTCGACGTGCGACCCGAACCCGTGCACGGCGACGCCGCCACCGACCATCGTCGCGTGCTGTGTCCCGGACGGCAGCGAGACGGAGTGCGAGGAGCTCACCCCGGAGGCGTGCACGGCGCAGCAGGGGAGCGCATCGAGTGCCGCGTCCTGCGACGCCGATCCATGCGGGGGCGGCGACGGGGGCAGCGGCGGGGGAGACGACGGCGGTCATCCCTGAGCACGCCGCGGCGGCCGCCTTTCGTTGAGCGTCCCCGCGACTTGATTCCCGGCGCGGCGACGACCTTCGGGTCGCCGCGCGGATCGTGAGCCGCGTGGAAAGCGGAGTTGCGCGGCCGATTCAGTCCAAGAGACCGCCGCGCGAACGCGCCGGTTCTCGACTCGGCGATGGCAGTTCTCGGCATTGGGACCGGAGCTCGGTTCCGATGCGTCAAGGCACTGGCATCGCGGTTGCTGCGCTTCTCGGCATGGCTACTTTACTTCGTCGTCTCGTCGAACGAGCTGGCGCGGTGACGGCCGTCCTTGCGCTCGCGGGCCTGCCGGAACCCACGGAGGCCGCCGGGTGCGACGTCGCCTTCCAGGATGCCGGTGGGGGCGTGTGCATCGCGACCTTCGTGTACACGGGGGCACCGGAACCGATCACGGTGCCTGCGGGAGTGACGGCCCTCACCGTCGCCGTGTCGGGCGCGCAGGGCGGGACGAGTCTCGAGGAGCAGGTCGATCCGTTCGGCGGAGCTGCCTCGCCGGGCGGCAAGGGAGGACGCGAGACCGCCGTCATCCCGGTCACGCCAGGCGAGGCGCTCACCGTCGTCGTCGGCCAAGCGGGGACCGGCGGCGTGCTGGCACCGCCGGGCTACGGAGGATACGGCGGCGGTGGTCACGCCTCCTCGCGCTATGGGGGCAACGGCGGCGGTGGGAGCTACGTTTTCGACGCCAGCGGCCCCTTGGTGGCCGCCGGCGGCGGGGGCGGCGGCGGCTACGATTACAACCCGATCGTGCTGGGGCATGGAGATCAGCAGGCGCCGGGAGGCGACGGCTCGGGCGCTGCCCCGGCTGGCGACGGTGTTGCGGTCCCGTTCTGCTGCGACGGCACGGCTCCGTACAACGCCGGCGGCGGCGCGGGGGCGACGCCGGCGGGTCCGGGCGCCGGCGGCCATCCGACGCTTCCGCCATCCTACGTCTTCGGCCAAGTCGACGGAGACCCCGGCGCGGGTCCCGCCATCGACGCGATGAACTTCGGGACCGGCGGGAGCACCCACAACGGCTGCTGCTACTACACGGGGTGGGCAGGAGGCGGCGGCGGAGGGTACTTCGGCGGCGGCGGGGGCGGGAACATCGAAGCCCAGCTCGAGGGTGGGGGTGGAGGCGGCGGGGCCGGCTACGTGACACCGGCGGCGGTCACGTCGAGCGCGGCGACCGGCGTGCAGGTGGGCGACGGAGAGGTGACCGTCAGCTACTACACGGGTGCGTGCGATCCGAGCTGCGCCGCGTGCAGCGGGCCGACGGCGACCGAGTGCACGAGCTGTGCGGCCAGGTTCGTCCTGGTGGCGGGCGCCTGCGTCGCGGCGACCACGACCACCACGGTGTCCACCACCACGACGATTCCCGCGGCGGCCTGTCCCGGGGCAACCCAGGTTCCGTTCGGGAGCGACGACGACGGGTTTCTCACCTGCGACAAGACCAGGTCCGCCTGCGAGCAGAAGGTGGCGGCCAACGTCGCGAGCCAGCTCGTCGCCCGGCTGGTGACGTGCCACCGTCAGGCGGCCGATGCGGCCTTCAAGAACAAGCCCTTCGACGAGGAGGGCTGCGAGACGACGGCGCGGCAGAAGTTCCTGGCGAAGACCGACACGGCCGCGTGCTCGTGCATCGACGCGAACGGCCTCGCGACCCTGGCCGAGACGGTCATCGACGCCAACGGGGACAAGGTGTACTGCGATGCCGCCGGCACGCCCCTCGGCGGGGAGGACGCGGGCTTCGTGCCCACGAGCAAGGCCGAGCTGCAGTGCGAGGACGGCGTCAACGCCTGCGTTCCCAAGCTCGTGAAGGCCTACGTCAACTGCCACCGCAAGGCCGCGATGAGGTTCCTCAAGAACCAGGCGTTCGACGAGCAGGCCTGCGAGCTGGGCCCTCTCGCCGGCAAATCCGCGTTCGAGATGTTCCAGGCCTGCGTGGCGAAGGTGATCGCCAGGGGCGGCTGCCACGGCTGCGAGGACACCGCGGGCATCCTCGCGCTCACCGAAGCACAGATCGACGGGGCGAACGGTCTCGTCTTCTGCGAGCCGTGAAGGTCGGTCGCCGTGCCCAGAGGACGCTACGCCGGCCGCACGTTCGCGTTCATGCGGAAGAAGTTCTCCGGATCGTATCGCCGCTTGAGCGCGGCGAGCCGCGCATAGTTCGGGCCGAAGGCGGCACGGGTGCGCTCCTCCGGCTCCACGTCGAGCATGTTGACGTAGACGCCCCTCGTGAGCGGCTGCGCGAGCGCCCACATGCGGTCGACCCACGCGATGGCCGCACGGGGCTCCGCCGCTCCCTCCCAATCGGCCTCGAACCAGAGCGTGAACCCCGGCCGGCGGATCGGATAGACGTTGTGGTCGGGCGGGCGGCGGCTGATCGCCCCGTGCAAGTGCGCGAGCCACACATCGGCTTCCTTCGGCGGCTGCTCCGCCACGAGGGCTGCGAGCAGCTCGTCCGTGAGCTCGGGCAAAAAGCCCGAGCGCTGGTAGCTGGAGAGCCCCCACGCCACGGGGAAGCCGGCCGCGGCCTGCCCGTCGAGATACGAGCGCCGGACGATCGTGTCGGCCGCGGGCCTGGCGAACGACCGCAGCCGCGCGACGTCACGCTCGGCTCGCTTCGGGTCGCCCGAGTGGAAGACGAAGATGCCGAGCGACGGCTCATCGCCGTCGAATCGCGACACGGCCACCTCCGTCCACAGCTCGTCGGGCGCCGAACGCGCGAAATCGCGATAGGAGCGCAAGACGTCATGCGCCCGCGTCACCGGCCAGCGGAGCCAGCCCGCGACCACCTCGCGCAGCGGGTAGAGCCGGTACTCGAGCGCGGTGACCGCGCCGAGGTTGCCCGCGCCGCCGCAGACGCCCCACAGCAGATCCGGGTTTTCCTCGGCGCTCGCGCGCAGCACGCGGCCGTCGGCGGTGACGACCTCGGCCGCGACGACGTTGTCGCACACCGCGCCGTACCGGCCGGCCAGCACGCCCTCGCCGCCGCCGAGCGTGAGGCCGCCGATGCCGACGTCGGCGCACTGGCCCATCGCGGTCACCAGGCCGCGCTCCTGGAGCGCCGTCTCGAGCTCCAGGCGCGTGAGCCCCGGGCCGGCGCGCGCGATCCGGCGGACCTCGTCGATCTCGACCCGCTTCATCGCCCCGAGGTCGACGACGAGGGCGCCATCGCCCGCCGTGTAGCCGGCCTGGCTGTGACCGCCGGAGCGGATGGTCGCGGGAAGCTGCCGACGTCGCGCGAACTCGATGGCGCGAGCGACGTCGGCCGCGTCGGCGCATCGAGCGATCGCGATGGGGTGCGGATCGAAGCGGAAGTTCCAGATGCGCCGCGCCGCCTCGTACTCGGCGTCGGCCGGCGTGAGGAGCCGGCCGTGAAGGGAGTCGCGCAGACCCCCGAGCGCCGCCGGATCGACGCGGGCCGCGGCGGCCGCTCCGTCGCGTCTCCCGGTCCCCCGCGGCCAGCACCCGGCCAGGGATCCGAGGCCGAGCGCCGCACCGGCCCGGGCGCCGGCCGCCAGGAATCGGCGGCGACTGATCCCTTTGGACATGCCCGGCTAGCCGTCTACACCCGAAGCTGGCGATTCGACAACTGGCGAGCCCGGTGTGGCGAGGCCGGGTCGGGCCGCGGGAGCTGACGTCCGTGGCGACGCGGGCCGCGAAGTGGATCGTGATCGCGATCCTCGGCCTCTGGCTCCTGTGGGCGGCGCTGCGCGCGCTGTGGCCCACGGGCGCGTGAGCGCAGCCCGGCCGTCAGCCGCTGCGCGCGCCGTCCAGGTGCCGCTTGACGAACGCCTCGACCCGCGCGAGCGACGCCGTCCGCTCCGGCGCGCCGGGAAAGTCCCCGAACGCCTCCGGCGCCCCGAAGAGAAGAACGGGCCGTCCGTAGCGCACGGCCAGCTCCGCCTCCGCCCGGGTTCCCTCGCCGCCCGGGAGCGCGATCACCATGTCGGCCGTGAGGACGTTGATGTGGTTGCGGCTGAGCGTGTCTCGCCCGCGCGCGCCGCTGAGCGGAAGGTGCGTCCGGATCGGGATCTCCACCCAGGGGTTCGGGTAGCCGCTCCTCGCCGCGTACTCGAAGGCCTCCCCGACCCGGCCGGGCAGCACGCCGATCACCAGCCCCTTCCGCCCGGACACGGCGCCGAACGCCTCGGAGACAGCGGCCATGACCCCCGCGCCGCCGCCGGTCAGCAGGTGGCAGTCCTGGGTGGCGAGCCACCGGCCGAGCGGCACGCTCAGCTCGTCCCACCGCTCGGTGCCGGAGCCCACGACGCCGACGATCGCCAGGCGCATCGCGCGCATGGAAGCGCGGACCGCCGGCGCGTGCAAGGCCGCCCGCCGGCGTGACGCCGGCCCGCCGCTGCCGTAGCATCGCCGCCGTGCCGACGCCGCGATCGCGCTACCGGCCTGGCGAGGCGCCCGACTACGGCCACCGCTTTCACGCCGGCAACGTCGGCGACGTGTGGAAGCACTGCGCGCTCGCCGACATCCTCCGCCGCGTGGCGGGGGCCGGGCGCGTCGCCTACCTCGACACGCACGCGGGCGAGGGCAGCTACCCGCTCGCCGCAACCGGCGAGTGGACCGAGGGGATCGGCCGCCTCTGGGCCGCCGCCGACGCGACCGCGGGGAACGACGCCGTCGCGCGCTACGTCGCGCTCTGCCGCCGCCTCGGCGCCGGCGCCGAGCGCCCGCAGCGCTATCCGGGCTCGCCCGCCCTCGCGCAAACCGTGCTCGGGCCGCAGGCGCGGCTCCATCTCTGGGAGCGCGACCCCGCCGCGTTCGCCCGGCTCGCCGCGCACTGCCGCGGCGACGCGCGGGCGCGCCTCGAGCGCGACGACGGCCTGCGTGCGTTGGGCGAGGCGCTCCGCGCCGCCGAGGCGCAGGCCGACGCGATCGTCGTCCTGATCGACCCACCCTACACGCAGAAGGCCGACTGGATGCTCGTCCCCGACGCGCTCGCGCAGGCGCTGTGCGCGTCGGCGCGGGCGTGCGCGGTCCTTTGGTACCCGGTGAAGAGCCTCACGCGCCCGAACGCCATGGTCGCGCGCCTCGAGGCCGCGGGCGTGTCGGGGACGATCGCGGAGCTGATCACGACGCCGCTCGGCCACCGGCGCCATCGGCTCAACGGGAGCGGGCTTCTCCTCGTGCGCCCGCCGGCGGGCGCGATCGAGGCGCTGGCGGCCGCGGCGCCCGTCATCGGAGGCCGTTGCGCGACGCAGGGGGTGTGGTCGCTGCGGCTCCGGTCGTGGACCGGGCCCGGGGTCGGGGGCTAGGATCGCCCGATGTCGCTCGAGATGCACGAGATTACCCTCGCCGGACCGGGGAAGAACGCCCTCGGCACGGCGCTCATGACCCGGGTGCTGGCGGAGATTCGCGGCGCGGCGGGGAAGCCGCTGCTCGTGAGCGGCGCCGGCGACGCCTTCTCGGCCGGCCTCGATCTCAAGGAGGTCGCCGCGCTCGACCCGCCGGGCATGGAGCGCTACCTCGGCCTGCTCGACGATCTCGTGGACGCGCTCTACGGGCACCCGGCGCCCACCGTCGCCTGCGTGAACGGCCACGCCATCGCCGGGGGCTGCGTCGTCGCGCTCTGCTGCGATCTCCGCGTCGCCGCCGACGACCCGCGGCTGCGCATCGGGCTCAACGAGGTCCCGCTCGGCCTCGAGTTTCCGCCGAAGATCCTCGCGCTCGTGCGCCGCCGTGTGCCGCCGCGCTCGCTCGAGCGGGTCGTCCTCGAGGGCGCGCTCCACGACCCGCGCCGGGCGCTGGAGCTCGGCCTCGTCGACGAGATCGCCGCCGACGCGCGCGCCGCGGCGCGCGCCCGCCTCGCTCTCCTCGCCACCCATCCCCGAGCGGCCTACGCGGCCGCCAAACAGGCGCTGCGCTCCGGCGCCCTCGACCTCTCCGCCGAGCAGCGCCGCGACTTCCGCGAGCGCCTCGTGCCGGCCTGGTGCGCGCACGAGACCCGGGAGCGCGTGCGCGCCATGCTGCGCGGCCGCGGCTGACCAGGACGCCCGTCACGCACGCTTCACGTTCCGTTGGCGCTGCGGCAACGTGCCGCTGCCCGCCACGGCAGATCGACGGCGGGCGGCTCCCGGCGTCCCGCCGCCCGGCGGGCTCATTGCGGGTCTGCGATCAGCGCCTCGAGACGGCGCCAGTAGGGCATCCAGCGCGTGAGGATGCGGTCGCGCGTCCCGTCCTTCCACCAGCGGGCGAGCGCATCGTCGACGGCCGCACGCAGCGCGCCGTCCTCCGGGCGCATGGCCCAGCCGAGCCCATCGGTGGTGAGGGGATCGAGAATCGGCGCCAGCTCGGCCTCGTCGGCGGCCGCCCACCAGGCCACGATCGGCGCCTCGTGGACGAGCGCGTCGATGCGCTCGTCGCGCAGGTCCTCGACCGCGTCGTGCGCGGTCGGATAGGCGACGACCGCCCCGGGACAGCTCCCGGCCATGAACCGCTCGCCGGCAGTGCCGGCCACGACCCCGATCCGCACCGTGCACGTGAGCACGCGCGCCGCCGTCGGATAGCGACGGACGTCCTCGCGGCGCACGAGGAGGAGCAGGCCCGAGCGCAGGTAGGGCCGGCTGAACGCCACCGGCGCCGTCCCGGGATGGCCGACGGCGAGCCCCGCCATGGCGACGTCGATGCGGGCGCCGAGCAGCGCGGGTATCTGCTCGCCGCGCGGCAGGTCGACGAGCGCCACCGGCCGCCCGAGCGCCTCTCCCAGCTCGCGCGCGAAGTCGACCTCGATGCCGACGAGCTGCGTGCCCTGCCGCGCGGCGAACGGCGGCGAGTCCGAGGTGACGCCGACGCGCAGCGGGGGCGGCGGGGGCGGTGCGGGCGGCGGCGGCTTCGGCCGCCCGCACGCGGCGAGCGCGAGCGCCGCCACCAGCAGCCATCGCCGGCCGGTCACGGCCGGGGCCGCGCCGCCACGGCGCGCACCGCCGCCGTGATCTCGCCACCGAGGTCGGCGAGCGCGCGGCTCTGCGCCGCGACGACGGCCTCCGCGTCCGCCCCGCCCGCCGCCTGCGTGAGCGCGACGTCGCGGACGGCGAGCACGTCCGCCGCCCGGCCGTCGCGGATCGTCACCCGCGCGACCAGCCGCACCGTGCCCGCGCGATCGGGCTCGAAGCGCGTCACGTCGACCGCGACCGCGTAGTCGAGCGGCGTACCGGACGGCCACGGGTGGAGGACGACGTCGTCGCTGCCGAGACGCAGCGCCACGTCGCGCGCCAGCGCGCGCGCGACGTTCGCCGCCAGCGGCTCCGCCCACCAGTCCCGCTCCGAGTACGCGATCTGGTTCGGCGCCACGCGCGTCGCGAGCCGGCCGTGCGCGAGGTACGGCGGCAGCGTCACCGGCCCGAGGCCGAGCGCGACGGCCAGCGGCGCGGCGGCGCCGGCCTCGGCGGCCACCGGCGTGAGCACGAAAAAGCGCGAGCGATCGGGCTGCGGCGCGAGCAGCGAGCAGCCGGCGAGCCCGATGCCGGCGAGGAGGCTCGCGACGGCGCGCGCGGTCATCGCCCCCCCTCGGGGACGAGCCGCCCGCGCACCACGGCGCCGGGGTTGCGCTGGAGGTAGTCCGCCAGCTCCGCGACCGCGTGCGCCGCCGCCGAGATCTCGGTGAGCGCGCGCTCGAGCTCGTAGCCGGCGGGCGCGCCGGGCCCGACGAGCGCCTGGAGGCTACGGAACGTCGCCTGCGCCTGGTCGAGCGCCGCCGCCGCGCGCCGGGAAGACTCCCGCAGGCTCTCGGCGAGCGGCGTGACGCCCCGGTCGGCGTCGTCGGCGAGGCGGCGCACGCTCTTCGCCGCCGCGCCCAGGTCCTTCACGGCGTCGTCGAGCCCGTCGGCCGCCGCCTGGACCTTGGGCGAGGTGACCAGCCGCTTGACGCCGTCGACCGCGTCGGTGACCGAGTCCGCGAGCCGGCGCACGTCGATCTCGTCGAGCTCGGCGACGATCCGCGCCGCTCGCGCCTGCACCTCCTCGAGCGGCGTCGGGATGGTCGGGATCTCGGGATACGGCGCGCGCGGATCGCTGACGAGCTTGATCGGCGTGCCCGGGTGGAAGTCGAGATCGACGTAGAGGACGCCGGTGACGATGCTCTCGATGCCGAGCTGGCCGCGCAGCCCCTCCCGTACCAGCCCTTCCATCATGCGCGGGCTCACGATGTCGAAGGGCGCGCCGCGCTTGGTGATCTTGTCGGCGTCGAGCTCGATGACCACCGGGATGCTCACGTTGGCCGCGGTGCGCCGCGCGCCGGTCAGGTTGAGCGCGATCTGGTCGACGGATCCCACCTCCACCCCCTTGAACTTCACCGCGGCGCCGACCCGCAGCCCGTTCACCGAGCTGTCGAAGTAGAGCACGAAGCGCTGCGCGTGCCGGAAGAGCCGCCCCGAGCCGAAGGCGAGGACGCCCGCCACGGCGAGCGCCGCCGCCCCGACCACGAAGGCGCCGACGGCGGTCGCGCTCGGCCGCCTACCCACGCGCGCCGTCCTCGCCACGGCGCAGGAAGCGGCGCACCGTCGGGTTCTCGCAGTGGTCGCGCAGCTCGCGCGGCGGCCCGTGCGCGACGATCGTGCGGCTCTCCGCGTCGAGAAAGATGCTGTCGGTGCCGATCGCGAAGATGCTCGCCAGCTCGTGGGTCACGACGACGATCGTCGCGCCGAGGCTGTCGCGCAGCTCGAGGATCAGGTCGTCGAGGAGGCGCGAGCTGATCGGGTCGAGGCCTGCCGACGGCTCGTCGAAGAACAGGATGTCGGGGTCGAGCGCCATCGCGCGCGCGAGCCCGGCGCGCTTCTGCATGCCGCCGCTGATCTGCGCGGGGTAGAAGTCCTCGAAGCCCCGGAGCCCCACCAGCGCGAGCTTGAGCGCCGCGACCTCGCGGATCTCGGCGGGCCGCAGCGTGGTGAACTCCTCGAGCGGCAGGCTCACGTTCTCGGCGAGCGTCATCGAGCTCCAGAGCGCGCCGCTCTGGTAGAGGACGCCGAAGCGGCGCACCATCCGCTCGCGGGTCGCGGGGTCGGCACGGGTGAAGCTCTCGCCGTCGTAGAGGACCTCGCCCGCGGCGGGCTCGGCGAGGCCCACCATGTGGCGCAGCAGCGTGCTCTTGCCGCTCCCGCTACCCCCCATGACCACGAACACGTCGCCGCGGCGGACGCTGAAGTCGAGGTCGCGCATGAGCACGTAGCTGCCGTAGGCCATCGTCAAGTGCCGGACCGTGATGTGCGCCTCGGCCGCCATTTAGATCCCCAGCACCCAAAACACGACCGCGAACAGGCCGCAGGCGCAGATGATCCACACGATGCTGGTGACCACGGCGGCGGTCGTGGCCTCCCCCACGGCCGCCGAGCTGTCACCCGATTGCATGCCCCGGAGACACCCGGCGAGCGCCACGAGCACGCCGTAGACGCCCGCCTTGAAGACGCCGCCGGCGAGGTCGGTGAGCGTGACCGCGCCGGTGGTCTGCTGGAGGTAGACGACCGGCGAGAGGTGGAGCATGCCGACGCCGACCGCGGCACCGCCGAGCACGCCGAGCAGGTCCGAGTAGAGGCAGAGCAGCGGCATCATCACGCACAGCGCCACGAGCCGTGGCAGCACGAGGAACTCGTGCGGCGAGATGCCCATGGTGGCGAGCGCGTCGATCTCCTGCGTCACCGTCATGCTGCCGAGCTGTGCGGCGAACGCCGCCCCGCTGCGCCCGGCCATCACGATCGCCGTCATCATCGCGCCCATCTCGCGCACCACCGCGATCCCGACGAGGTTCGCCACGTAGATCTGGGCGCCGAACTGCTGGAGCTGCACGGCGCCGACGAAGGCGAGGATCGCGCCGACGAGAAAGCTGATGAGGGAGACGATCGGCAGCGCGTCGGCCCCCACCTGCTGGACGAGGAGGAGCAGGTCCACCCGCCGATAGCGCGCGCGGCCGCGGAGCAGCCTCCCGAGCGTCATCGTGGCCTCGCCGAGGAAGCGCAGCATCTCGGCGCCCGCCGCGCCGGCGGCGAGCGCCCGGCCGCCGATGCGCGCGAGCATCGGCGGCCGCGCCGCCCGGGGGCGGGCGTCGGTCTTCTCCGGCACGGCCGCGGCGAGCGCGAGCAGGCGGCGCGCGCCGGCGGGCAGGCCCGCGGGGTCGAGCGCCACGCCGCGCGCCGCGCACGCGGCGCCCAGCGCGGCGACGAAGGTCACGACGCCGCTGTCCCAGGCGCGCAGCGCGGTGGTGTCGAAGGCCACGCGCCGCACGCCGGGCGCGGCGAGCGCGTCGTCCACGGGGGCGGTCGGGGGCACGCCCCGCTCCTGGAGCCGCCAGCTCCCCGCCAGGCCGACGACGAGCGTGTCGCCCTCGCGCTGGAGCCGCACACCCTCCCCCGCCGCGGTCCCCGTGCTCATCCGCCCGGGGTTCTAGCGCGGCGGCGCCGCCGCGGTCGAGGCAGGGGGCCCGCGCCGAGCAACGTCCCGGGCTGGCCGGTGGCCTCGAGCACGCGCTGCCACTCCTCGCCGGCGGGGTCGAGCCGGCGCGGGGCGCGCACGGCGAGCGGGATCGGCACGTGCACGAAGCGCTGGTTCCACCACCCGATCACGACGTTGGTGCGCCCCGCCATGCCCGCGTGCACGGCGTGCTGGCCGAGCACGAGGCAGTACCGCGCGTCGGTCGCCCCCGCCGGCAGGCTGCGGATGGCGTAGCTCGGGTCGAGGTAGCGCACGGTGACCGGCGTCCTCCGCCGCGCGAAGTGGGCCACGATGCGGTCGCGCAGGAAGACGCCGACGTCGGCGAGCCGCACGTTCCCCGAGGCGTCGTACGTGAGCGGTCCGGGTCGCCGCGCGTGCTCCTGGCCCGCCCCCTCGGCAACCACGATCACGGCGTGGCGCTTGGCCTCGAGCCGCCGCTCGAGGGCGTCGAGGAGACCGCCGCGGCCCTCGAGCCCGAACGGCACCTCGGGCACGAGGCAGAAGTTCACGTCGCTGCTCGCGAGCGTCGCCGCGGCGGCGATGAACCCCGCGTGCCGCCCCATGAGCTTCACCAGCCCGACGCCGTTCCATGCCGCCCGCGCCTCGACGTGCGCGGCCTGCACGACCGCCCGCGCCGCCTCGACGGCGGTGGCGAAGCCGAAGCTCCGCCACGTCCACCCGAGGTCGTTGTCGATGGTCTTGGGAATGCCGACGACGGCGATCGCGCGGCGGCGCCGTGCGATCTCGGCGGCGATCGCGGCCGCGCCGCGCAACCCGCCGTCGCCGCCGCACACGAACAAAATGCCGACACGGCAGCGCTCGAGCGTGTCGACCATCTCGCGGACGTCCTGGGGGCCGCGGGAGGCGCCGAGCAACGTGCCCCCGTGCTCGTGCAGCGCGTCGACCACCGCGGGCGTGAGCACGAGCGGCGCGTGGCCGGCGCGCGCGGAGAGGCCCGCGTAGCCGTAGCGGAAGCCGAGCACGCGCCGCACGCCGTAGCCGTAGTGAAGCTCGAGCACGAGCGCGCGGATGACGTTGTTCAGCCCGGGGCAGAGGCCGCCGCAGGTGACGATGCCGCAGGTGAGCCGGCGCGGCGCGAAGAAGAGGCGCGCGCGCGGCCCGGCCGGCTCGAACGACGGCGGCGGCAGGCCGCTGCGCACGAAGGGCTCGAGGCCGCCGAGGCTCGACGCGAGCAGCACGCGGTCGGCCTCGTCGACGAAGGGCGCAGCCGGCGCGGGGCGGCGGCACGGGCCGAGGGTCGGCACGGCGAGCTCGGCCGGGGTGGGCGAGCCCGTCATTGCGGCGGCGCCCCCGCGCGCGCCGCGCGGCGCTCGCTCAGGCCCTGGAAGGTCACGTAGAAGACCGGGGCGAACAGCACCGCGAGGAAGGTCGAGGTGATCATCCCGCCGAAGACCGCGGTGCCGAGGGCGCGGCGGCTCGCCGCGCCCGCGCCGGCGGCGATCACCAGCGGGTAGACGCCGAGGATGAAGGCGAACGACGTCATGAGGATCGGCCGGAAGCGCAGGCGCGCCGCCTCGATCGCGGCCTCGGCGAGCGGGCGCCCCGCCGCGCGCTGCGCCCGCGCGAACTCCACGATGAGGATCGCGTTCTTGCTCGCCAGCGCGATCAGCAGCACGACGCCGATCTGCGTGTAGACGTTGTTGTCCATGCCGCGCAACGCCACCGCGATCACCGTCCCGAGCAGCGCCAGCGGCACCACCAGCACCACCGCCGCCGGGTTGCTCCAGCTCTCGTACTGGGCGGCGAGGACGAGGTAGACGAGCAGCACCGCGAGCCCGAAGACGAGGAACGCCTCGCCGCCCACCTTCTTCTCCTGGTACGACATGGCCGTCCACTCGTAGCCCATCCGCTGCGGCAGCTTGGCCGCCGCCATCTGCTCCATGAGCGACAGCGCGTCGCCCGAGCTGTAGCCGGGGGCGGCCTCGCCGGTGAGCGCGGCGGAGGGATAGAGGTTGTAGCGGGTGACGAGCTGCGGGCCGAGCTTCTCGTGCACGTCGACGAGCGTCGCCAGCGGGACCATGGCGCCGGCAGGGTTGCGGACGTCGAGGCGACGGACGTCGTCGGCCGAGGTGCGGAAGGCGGGCTCGGCCTGCACGCGCACCTGGTAGGTGCGGCCGAAGCGGTTGAAGTCGTTGACGTAGACCGAGCCGAGGTAGGCCTGGAGGGTACCGAAGACGCTGCCGAGCGGGATGCCGAGCGTCTTCACCTTGGTGCGGTCGACGTCCGCGTAGAGCTGGGGCACGCCCGCGCGGAAGGTCGTGTTGAGCGCGGTGAGGCCCGACTGCGCCATGCCGTCGTGGATCATCTCCTGCGCCATCTCCTGGAGGGCGACGAGCCCGACGCCGCCGCGGTCCTCGAGCTGCATCTGGAAGCCGCCGGTGGTGCCGAGCCCGCGGATGGCCGGCGGCGGGAAGACGAACGTGATCCCCTCCTCGACGCGGGAGAACTCCTGCCGCAGGTGCGCGAGGATGGCGTCCTGCGAGAGGCGCGGATCGCGGCGCCGCTCCCACGGCGCGAACACGACGTAGAACGCCGCCGCGTTCGAGGCGGCGGCGCCGTCGAGCACCGAGTAGCCGCCGATCGAGTTCCAGTCGGCCACCCCGGGGGTGGCGGCGATGATGCGGTTCATCCGCTCGACCACGGCGGCCGTGCGCGCCTGGGAGGCCGCGTCGGGGAGCTGCACGCCGGCGATCACGTAGCCCTGGTCCTCGGTGGGAAGGAAGCCGGTCGGCAGCGCGGCGTAGCCCCACAGCGTGACCGCGATCAGCGCCACGAAGACGAGCAGCATCGCCCGTGGCCGGCGGACCATCCCGGCGACGACGCCCACGTACGCGCGCTCGAGCTGCGCATAGGCGGCGTTGAAGGCACGGGCGAACGGGTTGCGGTGCGCGCGCGTCGGGCGCAGCCACACGGCGCACTGCGCGGGCTTGAGGGTGAGCGCGTTCACCGCGCTGATCGCCGCGGTGACGGCGATGGTGAGCGCGAACTGCCGGTAGAGCTGGCCGGTGATCCCGCCCAGGAAGGCCGAGGGCAGAAACACCGCCATCAGCACGGCGGTGATCCCGATCACCGGCCCGGTCACCTCGTTCATCGCCCGGATCGTCGCATCGCGCGGGCTCAGACCGTCGCGATCGATGTGGTGCGCGGCGTTCTCCACGATCACGATCGCGTCGTCGACCACGATCCCGATCGCGAGCACGAGACCGAAGAGCGTGAGCAGGTTCACGGTGAAGCCGAACGCCGCCATGCCCGTGAACGCGCCGACGATGGTCACCGGCACCGTCGTCGCCGGCACGACCAGCGCGCGCCAGTCCTGGAGGAAGGCGAGGATCACGACCAGCACCAGCACGCCGGCCTCGAGGAGCGTGCGGTAGACCTCGTTGATCGCCTGGCGCACGAACCTGGTCGTGTCGAACGGGATGTCGTACACGACGCCCTCGGGGAACGATCCCTTGAGCTGGTCCATCGTCTCGCGCACGCGCGTGGCCACCTCGAGCGCGTTGGCGCCGGGGAGCTGAAAGATCGCGATGCCCGCCGCGGGCTTGCCCCCCTTCTGGAAGAACTGGTCGTAGACCTGGCTGCCGAGCTCCACCCGCGCGACGTCGCGCAGCCGGGTGATGCGCGCGCCCGCGGCCTTCACCACGATGTCCTCGAACTGCGCGACGTCCCGCAGCCGGCCGAGCGTCGTCACGGTGTACTGGAAAACCTGGCCCGGCGGCACCGGCGGCTGCCCGATCTGCCCGGCGGCGACCTGCACGTTCTGCTCCTCGATCGCCGCCACGACGTCCTGCGTGGTGAGGCCGCGGGCCTTCAGCCGCGGGGGGTCGAGCCAGATGCGCATGCTGTAGTCGCCGGCGCCGAAGATCGTCACGTCGCCGACGCCATAGATCCGGCTGAGCGCGTCGCGCAGGTGGATCGTGGCGTAGTTGGTGAGGTAGAGGCTGTCGTACCGCTCGTCGGGCGAGGTGAGCGTGACGAACTGGATGATGTTCGTCGACTGCTTCTTGGTGGTGATCCCCTGCCGCTTCACCTCGTCGGGGAGCAGGGGCTGCGCGATCGCGACCCGGTTCTGCACCAGAACCTGCGCGATGTCGAGGTCGGTGCCGACGTCGAAGGTGACGGTGAGCTTGTAGGAGCCGTCGCTGGCGCTGGTCGACGACATGTAGAGCATGTGCTCGACGCCGTTCACCTGCTGCTCGATGGGCTGGGCGACCGTGTCGGCGACCACCTGGGCGTCGGCGCCCGGGTAGACGGTCGAGACCTGGACGGTCGGCGGCGTGATCTGCGGGTACTGCTCGATCGGCAGCGCGCGCAGGGTCACCAGCCCGAAGATGATCGTGACGATCGCGATGACGTTGGCGAAGATCGGCCGATCGATGAAGAACCGCGAGATCATGCCGGCCGCCTCAGCGCGCGAGCGGGGCCTCGGGCACCGGCTTGGTCTCGGTGCGCGTCGCCTTCACCACCGCGCCCGGCCGCGCCCGCTGGAGGCCGGCGACGATCACCCAGTCCTGCGGCCCGATCCCGTCGGTGACGATGCGCATCCCCTCGCCCACCGCCTGGCCCACGTGCACGCGGCGATACGCGACGGCGCCCCGGTCGTCCACCGTGAGCACGTACTGTCCGCCCTGGTCGGCGGCGAGCGCCACCTCGGGCACGAGTAGCGCGCGCTCCCGCGTGAACGGCAGGCGCACGCGGCCGAAGAGCCCGGGCACGACGATGTGATCCGGGTTGGGGAAGACCGCACGGATCTCGATCGTGCCCGTGTCCGGGTCGACGCGGTTGCTCGCGTAGTCGACTTCGCCCGCGTGCGGGAACCCGACGTCGGTGGCGAGCGCGAGGTAGGCGGCGTTCGGCCGGCCCGCCGGCGCCGCGGTCCGGTTCTCGCGCTGCAGCTCGCGGTAGCGCAGCAGCTCGGACTCGCTCGCCGTGAAGTAGAAGTAGATGGGGTCGTCGCGCACGAGGGTGGCGAGCAGCGTCGCCTCGCCCGCGCCGACGAGGTTGCCGACGTCGACCAGGTTGCGGTCGATGCGGCCGTCGAAGGGCGCGTAGATGTGGGTGTAGGAGAGGTCGAGCTTGGCGGCGGCGAGGGTGGCCTTCGCTCCCTCGACCTGCGCCCGGGCCAGATCGCGCTGCTGGGTCTTGTTGACGAGGTCGGTGCGGCTGCCGGCGGCGCGCCGGAAGATGGCCTGGGTGATCTCGAGCTGCTCCTGCGCGGCCCGGTACTGCGCCTCCTTGCCGTCGAGGTCGGCCTGCGCCTGGTCGACGCGGGCCTGGTAGAGCGTGGGCTCGATCACGAAGAGGAGCTGGCCTTTGTGCACGGCGCTGCCGGGGACGAACTCGACGCTCTGGAGGTAGCCCTGCACGCGGGCGCGGATGTCCGCGCTCTCGACCGCGGCGGTGTGCCCGGAGAACTCGGCGTACGTGGTGACCTCCTGCTCCAGGGGGCGGCTCACGGTGACCGGCGGCGGCGGCGGCGGCGCGTAGCGGTTCCCGCGGCCGCAGGCGGCGAGGAGCGCGAGCGCGAGGGGCAGCGCGCGCGTCACCACTCGGGCCACCACCAGCGCCATTGCCACCAGCGGCGCGGGCGTTCGTCGGCCGCGGCCCGGGCGACTGCCGCCGCCCCCCGCGCGGCGGCGCGCGGGCCGCCGGCACGCAGCGCGGCGGGCACGAAGTCGTGCCCGTCGCGGATCTCCCACCCGCCGCCGAGCGCCTTGTAGAGCGCGATCACGCTGAGGGCGACGCTGCCGCGGGTGGACGCGAGCAGATCCTCCTCCTTGAGCTTCGCCTGCTGCGCGTTGAGCACCGCCGTGTAGTCCGTCGCCCCCTCGCGGTACTGGACCAGGGCCAGCTCGACGGCGCGGTCGGCGGCGGCGACGCTCTCGGTGAGGCGCCGCACGCGCGCCGTGCCGCGGAGGTAGCCGACGAGCGCGTCTTCGACCTCCTGCTGCGCGAGCAGCACCGCGCTGGCATACGCGAGCGCGAGCTCGTGGAACGTCGCGTCCTGAAGCCGCACGTTGCCGACGAGGCGCCCGTAGTTGAGCACCGGCCAGGTGAACGTCGGGCCGGCCATGGCCTGGAACGACCGCCCCTCGAAGAATTTGGCCGCGTCCTGCGCACTCAACCCGACCGAGCCCGTCAGCTCGAACGCCGGGAGCAGGTCGGCGACCGCCACCCCGATGCGCGCGCTCTGCGCCGCCGCGGCCAGCTCGGCGCTGCGCACGTCGGGGCGCCGGCGCAGCAGCTCTGCGGGGATGCCGACGGTCACGGTGGCCGGCACCTCGGGGACGTGTCCGGGGCCGCCGAGCAGCTCGCCCAGGTCCTGCGGCGGCCCGCCGAGCAGGACGCAGAGCGAGTCGACGGCGCGACGCCGCTCGATCTCGAGCGCGGGGATGGTCGCCTGCGTGTCGCGCAGCAGCGTCGTCGCCTGCTGTACGTCCAGCTCGGACGTGCCGCCCGCCTCCCAGCGCACGCGGGCGATGCGCAGCCCGTCGCGCTGCGCCCGCACGTTGTCGCGGGCGACCGCGAGCCGCTCGTCGTCGACGCGTACGCCGACGTACGTGGTCGCCACCTCCGCCAGCAGGCTCACCAGCACATCGTCGTAGCCGGCGACCGCGCCGAGGAGATCGGCGTCGGCCGCCTCGACGCCGCGGCGCAGCTTGCCCCAGAGGTCGAGCTCCCATGACGCGTCGAACCCCGCCTGCCAGTTGTCGAAGCCGCGGCCGAAGAAGGGCGGGATCACGCCGTTGGCGCTGAGCAACGTGCGCGTGTAGGCGCCCGTCACCTCCTGCGTCTGCGGAAAGAGCCCGCCGATGGCGATCGCGCGCCGCGCCTGCGCCTCGAGCACGCGCACGCCGGCGGTGCGCAGCGTGAGGTTCTGCGCGTAGGCCGTCTCGACGAGGCGGGTGAGCGTCGGATCCCCGAACGCCGCCCACCAGCGCAGCCCGTCGGCCGGCGTGGCGCGCACCGCAGCCTCGCCCGCTTCGAGCCAGGTCGCGGCCACCGGGGTGGCAGGACGCACGTAGTTGGGGCCGACCATGCACCCGCTGCCGACGAGGAGCAGGAGGACGGCGGTGCCGGTACGACGATGCGCACCCCGGTCCGAGGTCATCGGGCAGGGGCTGGTATCGCAGCTTCTCGCCGCCGAGGGAAGCTCGGGCTCAGCGCGCCGCGCCGGCCGGTTTCGCGCGGTCGCCGCGGATCGCGGCCGCGAGCCGGTGGGCGGTCTCGCCGAGCGCCCCGTCGAGGATCTCGCGCCGCGTCATCCAGCGCCCGCCGCCCTGGACGAAGCGGGGAAGGTCGAGCAGGTTCGCGGTGAGCGGCTGCTGCGTGTAGTCGAACTGGTCGGTGGCGACCACCGCGCCGTCGGGCACGCGCACCAGCTCGACCTGATAGGCCACGGACGCGGGCGAACGCGCCCCGACCGCCGTTCCCTCCCGTTCGACGTACCGCAGCACCGCGCCCAGGACGGCGAGGTTCGCCCCGGCGCGCGCCGCCGCCCGCGCCGCGCTCGCGGCGTCCTGCGTCGCCTCCGGCCCGACCCGCAGATCGGCCACCGCGATGCCCGTCTTGGCCAGCTCCGCCGCGAGCGTGTCCGCCGCCGTGGCGCCGAGGTCGTCGGGCATCGACGCGGCGTCGCGCCAGCGCACGAACGCACCCGTGGGCGCGAGCGAGCCGCCGAGGCCGAACGGCAGCACGAGGACCCGCGGCGGCGCCGTCAGCGCCACGCCCGGCGCGGCGCCGCCCTGATGTGGCCCGCAGGCGGCGACGGAGGCGAGGAGGAGCAGGGCCCAGGCGGTGCGCATGCGCCCGCGTCTACCCGATGCGTCCCGCGGCGTCGACGGAGCCCCCGGCGGGCGCGGCGAGACCCGTCGGACACCGTACCCCGGTGCCGCCGAGGCCGCAGTAGCCTCCGGGATTCTTGGCCAGGTACTGCTGGTGGTAGTCCTCGGCGTAGTAGAACGCCGGGGCGGCGACGATCTCGGTCGTGATCGCGCCGTGGCCCGCGGCCGCGAGCGCCTGCTGGTAGGCCGTGCGCGAGGCCTCCGCGGCGCGCCGCTGGGCCGTCGAGTGACAGTAGATCGCCGAGCGGTACTGCGTGCCGACGTCGTTACCCTGCCGCATCCCCTGGGTGGGGTCGTGGCTCTCCCAGAACAGACGCAGGAGCGCCTCGTAGCCGGTGCGCGCCGGGTCGAAGACCACCCGGACCACCTCGGCGTGCCCCGTGCGCCCGGAGCACACCTCCTCGTAGGTGGGGTTCGGCGTGAAGCCACCGGCGTAGCCCACCGCGGTCGTGAACACGCCCGGCGCCTGCCAGAACTTCCGCTCCGCCCCCCAGAAGCAGCCCATCGCGAACGTCGCGATCTCGAGCCCGGCGGGAAACGGCGGCGCCATCGGCGCGTCGAGCACCGCGTGTCGCGGCGCCACCGCCATCGGCTGCGAGCGGCCGGGAAGCGCTTCCTCTCGGGTGGGCATCTTCGGCGGACCCGCGTGCAGCAGCATGGCGGAACCTTATCAGCTAAAGGGCGCGCGGTCACGACGACGCGCCCGCCGCCCCGAGCGTGACGCGCACCGCGGCGGGCTCTCCGTCGGGCTCGGCCCCCGGCTCCGTCTGGGCGATGCGCCCGGGCTCGATGCCGTGGCGGTCGCGGAGCAGGGCGGTGACGCGCTCGAGGCGCGCGGCGGCGAGCGCGCGCAGCTCGGCGGGCGGCGGCGGCGGGCGCTCGGCGAGCCAGCGCTCGAGGGCGGCCGCGTCGTCCGGATCGAGCTTCCCCTCCTGGTCGCGGGCGCGTGCCTCGAGCGCGGCCGCGACCCGCTGCCGCACGCCGCGCTCGCCGAGCGTCCGCAGCGTACCGAGCACACCCTGCGGCGCCGTGAGCTCGGCCCGCAGCGCCTGCTCGCGCAACCAGCGCGCGTCCTGGACGCTCGGCGCCGCGGCCAGCGTCACGCCGACGCCGGGGCGGCTCGCGAGGAAGGCGGCGAGCTGGCTCACCTGCTCCGTGCCTTCGGGCGTCAGCTCAGCACGGCCGGGGCGAAAGACGATCGGTGCGGGCGCAACCGTCTGTCCCTCCCCGCCGCCGAGCACCGCGCCCACGAGCTTGAGCGGGGAGGCGAGCGCGTTCACGAGCGCCCGGCGCAGCGCCTGCCCGACCACGGCGAGCGCGTCGACCCTGGTGCCCGCGGCGTCGTACGCCACGGGCACGTCGAGCGCGATGTCGCCGTGCACGTCGCGCATCAGCGCGAGCGCCATCGACAAGGGAATGCCGAACTGCTGCTCGAACAGCGGGTCGCCGGCGCGGCTGGCGAGGTCGAAACCGTGGAGCGTGAGCGCCGTGTCGGCGTCGTAGCGGCCCGCGCCGAAGGTGGCCTTCGCCGACAGCGACAGGCGGCCCTTGCCGATGCTGTAAGGCGAGAAGGCGGTGGCGTACGGGTTGAAGGGGCGCAGCGCGATCTGGCGGCCGTTCACCTCGAGGCGGCCCCCGCTCGGCGCGAGCGAGCCCGTCACCTCGATGCGCCCCTTCTCCGCGCCGGTCGCCTCGAAGCGCAGGCGCCGCATGGCGAGCGCGGGCCAGCGCAGGTCGTCGACCTCGAGGGCAAGCGCGGCGAGCGCTCCCTCGTAGAAGGGCCTAACCGTGCGATCGGTCACGGCGACGTAGCCGTCGGTCACGCGCACTCGACCGGCGCTCACCTCGACGAGGGGCGAGGCGATGGGCGGCGCGGGCGGTGCGTCGGCTGGCGCCGGCGGCGGCGCCTTCGCGGGGCCGAGCGGCGGCAGGACGAGACCCGCGGCCGTGCGGGTAAGCCGCGCGTAGGGCGCTGCGAGCGAGAGCGCGGCGAGCCGCACGCCGATCGCACGGCCCGGCACCTCGCCGGCGCCAAGAAGGCCCGGGACGTCCACGTCGTCGATGCGGACGTCGAGCGACCGTGCCCCGACGGCGAACTCGTGCGCGTCGGCCGCCGCCAGCCACGGCTCGCCGAGCGTCACCGTCCCCTGCACGCGCACGTCCCCCGGGGTCGGGGCCGCCACCCCCGCGGCGACGCGGAGATCCGCGGCGAGCTGGCCCTTCTGCAGCACGCCGGGCGCGAGCGCGCCCAGCGCGGCGACCAGCGGCGGGAGATCGAGCCGGTCGACCCTGACGGCGCCGTCGAAGCCCACCGGCGCCACCCGCAGCTCGCCGTCGACGGCGACGGAGCCGTCGCCGGCCCCGAGCGCCAGCTTCAGGTGCGCGGGCGCCGCGCTCTCGTCGCCGGCGAGGCCCCGCGCGTCGAGCCCGACGGCGACGTCGAGGGGCGCCGCGGCGAGCACGTGCACGCGCCCGTCGGTCACGGCGAGCGCATCGACCGCCCAGTGCCACGGCGTAGCCGGCGCGGCCGCCGGCGCGCCGGCCGGCGCGCTCGCGGACCGGGCGCCGGCGAGCAGCGGCAGCGGCGCTGCGTCCCCGGGGCGGACCGCGATCGTCGCGCCCCGAAGGTCGACCTCCCGCAGCGCGAGCCGCCGCGCATCGAGGTCGAGGGTGGCGATCCGCAGCGCGAGCCGCTCCCAGGCGAGCGCCGGCTCGTCGAGCCCCGGCACGTCGACGGCGACGCCCGTGAGCCATACGGCGCCGCTCAACGCGTTGCGCTTGCCGGTCGTGAAGCGCTCGCGCAGCGCCGCCGCCAGCTCGCCACGCAGGCCCCGCCAGCCGACGTGCGGGACGTAGACCCGCGCGCGCCGCAGCGGGAGCCGCTTCGCCCGCACGTCGCCGGTGAGCGTCATCCCCCCGTCGGCCGCGAGCGCGAGGCGCGCGTCGACCCGCAGCGTCCCCCGGTCCACGGTCGCGGTGAGCCGCGCCCGCGCGGGCTCGCCGTAGAGCCCTGGCCGGACCGCCACGTCGTGCACGTCGACCGCCGGCAGGCCCACCTCGAGCGGCTCGCTCTGCGGTGTGGCGAGGTCGCGAAAGAGGATGCGGCCGTCGCGCACCGCGAGCCGATCGATGCCGACCGCCCAGCCGCCGCCCGGGGCCGGCGGCGGCGTGCCCGCCGGCGCGGGCGAGCCGGCGGGCACGAGCGCCGCCAGGTTGAGCGTGCCGTCCGCGCGGCGCTCGAGCGCGACGCGCGCGCCGTCGAGCTCGAGCGCCCGCAGCCGCACCGTCCGCCGCATCAGCGGCAGCCAGCGCACCGAGAGCACGAGCCGCTTCCAGGCGACCAACACCGGCTCGTCCGCGGCGCCCGGCGCCGCCGCCGGGCGCACCGCGACGTCGTCGAGCGCGATCGCGCCGCGCAGCAGCGCCAGGTCGACGTCGCCGATCGTGACGCGCGCGCGGAGCGCCTTCGACGCCTGCGCGGCGAGCACGCGGCGGACTACGTCGGGCAGGAGCGCCCGCACCCCGAGCGCGAGGACGAGCAGCACGAGCAGCCGCCGGCGGACGGGTCGCGCGGTCCCGGCCCTGGGCACTCGCGCTAGCTAGTGCGCGCCCCCCCCGCCCGTCAACGGGGGCGGGCGACGCCCCGCCGCCAGTGCCCGCCGGCCGGCCGGGGTGCCGACGCCGCGCAGGAAGACGTCCACCACCGCCGCCGCCAGCGCATCGAGGGTGTCGTCCTTGGTCCGATGGCGGTTCGCGCCGCGCACCATGCCGAGCAGCATCTCGGCCGCCAGCCGCGCGTCGCCGCCGCGGATCTGTCCCGCGGCCGTCGCCTCCTCGAGCACCTGCTGCACGAGTCGCGACAAGGCCACGCGGTGCCGCCGCCACGCCCGCGCATGGGCATCCGGCGGCTGCTCGCCCCAGTGGACGAGCGCGAAGAACCGGCGTCGGTCCCAGAAGTAGGCGAGCAGCCCGCGCACGATCTGTCCGATCCGGCCGCCGGGCGTGGGCTCCGCCGCGACCGCGGCCTCGAGATCCTGCCGCAATCGGCCTATGCCGGCGAGCACCACCGCGACGTAGAGCTGCCGCTTGCCGGGGAAGTAGCGGTAGAGCGTGCCCTTGCCGACGCCCGACGCCCCGGCGACCTCGTCCATCGCGACCTCGTGGTAGTCGCGCCGGCTGAAGATCGGCTCGGCGGCGCGCAGGATGCTCTCCCGCAGGCCGGGCGTGGGCGGCCGGCTCACCGGACGACATCAAGCGGTTCCCCGCGCGCTGTCAAGCTCGCGCCGCGGGCGACCCCCGGCTGGCACGGCGCTCCGTGCTCGTCTACCTGTGGATGCCCGTGCCGCCCCGGTCAACGCGTGAGCGCCCCTCCTCGTCAAAGGGAGCAGTGCGGGTCGTCCAGCCGCAGCCGTCGTACGAGGAGCTGCACCGCGGCCAGGCCGCGCGGATCCGGCGGCTCTGTCGTCTGCTCCTGGTGGACCCGGACGAGGCCGAGGAGGTCGCCCAGGACGTGTTCGTGAAGCTGTTCCGGGCGCGCCAGGGAGGCGCGCCGGCGGCCTGGGACCGGTGGGTCACGCGCGTCGCGGTCAACGCGTGCCGCGACCGCCGCCGCTCCCGCTGGTGGCGCTGGTGGGGGCGCGGATGGCGCGCGCTGGACGAGGAGGACCTCGCCGCCGCGGGGCAGACCCCGGAGGAAGCGGTGGTGGCGCTCGAGGAGCGCCGCCGCATCTGGACCGCGTTTCGCAAGCTGCCGCGCCGCCAGCGGGAGGTCTTCCTGCTCCGTCACGTCGAGGGCTGGTCGACGGCCGAGGTCGCCGAGACCCTGGGCGTCGCCGAGGGGAGCGCGAAGCGCCACCTGTTCCGCGCCGTGCGCCAACTCCGCCGCGAGCTCGGAGGAGAGCCATGACCGACGCCACGATCGCGTGCCTGTCCGAGCGCATGCTGCTCGCCCTCGCCGAGGGCGACGGCGACCGCGAGGCGCAGGCCCACCTCCGCGGCTGCGTGCTCTGCGCGGGCCGCTTCCGGCGCCTGTCGGGCGACATCGCGCGCATCGCGCGCGTCCTGCGCGAGCCCCCGCCCCGTCCCCTTTCGCACCGCGCGCCGCGCTGGCTGCCGGCGGTGGCGGCGGTCGCCACCGCGGCGGCGCTGCTCGGAACGCTCCTCCTGCCGCGTTACGGCGCTCCGCCGGCGGCCGGCGGCCGGCCCGCCACCGACCCGCTGCCGGCGGAAGTCCTCGCGCGCGGCGAGGCGGAGCCTGTCGCCCTGCGCCGGGCCGACAACGACCTTTTGGCCGCGGCCCTCGAGGAGCCGTTCCCCTGCGAGTGGTCCGAGGGTGGTTGCGACGACGACACCGACCCCGCGTTCGGCGGGGAGTGAAGCCAGGAGAGAGACCGATGACCGCACGATGGAAGGCCTTGGCCGCCGGGCTCGCGCTCGCCGGCTGTGTCACGACCGTGCTCGCGCACGGCCTCGGCAGGGGCTTCGACCCGGAGATGATGGGCGGCGATCGGCCCGGGATGCTCTTCCCGATGCTGCTGCGGGCGCTCGACCTCACCGCGGCGCAGAAGGCCCAGGTCCACGCGGTCATGGAGCGGCACCGGCCGACGCTCGAGTCGCTGTTCGGGCAGATGCACGCGGCCAACGACGCGCTCGCCGCCAAGCTGCTCGCGCCGGGCCCCGTGCAGGCGGCGGACCTCGCGCCCAACGTGCAGCAGGTCGCCGCACTCCGCCAGCAGCTCACCCAGGAATGGGTGACAGCGGCGCTCGATCTGCGCGGGATCCTCACCGCCGCGCAGCTCGCCAAGGCCGCCGAGGTCCACCAGCGTCTCGGCGCCCTGCGCGCCCAGATGCAGCAGCTCTTCGCCGGCGAGAAGGCCGGACAGGACTGAATGGGGCTGCTCGAGCCGGCGCGGGAAGGAGCGGCGCCGTTCACGCCCCAGATCGTGCTCCCCGCCCAGCTCGCCCCGCGGTCCCGGGCGGGCTTGCAGCCGGAGTGCCGCCTCATGCTCGCGGTCCTCGAGGACGCGGTGTGGACGCTGCTCCGCTCGCCGCGCGGCGGCCCCGGGAACGAGCGGCTCGCCGCCGAGGCCGAGGAGTGGCTCGCGTCGGACGACACGGCCGGGCCCTTCACCTTCGTCAACGTCTGCCACGCGCTCGACCTCGAGGTGGGGAGCGTCCGCGCCGCCGTGGCGCGCGAGCGGCTCGCCGTCGCCGCCGGAGCGGGCGCGCGCGCCCGGCCCTCGCCTTTCCGCCGCATGACCGGCGGTCGGGGTCTCGCGGTCCCGCGCGCGCGGCGGCGGGGACACGGGGCCTCACCCCGGCGGTGAGGCGCAGACGTCGCGCCAGCCGTGCGCGCGCAGGTACGCGCGCAGCTCCGGGGAGCGGGTCGAGACGGGCGGCACGTAGGTGCCCACGCGCGTGCGCGCCCACCAGTCGGGGCTCCCTTCGCCGGGCCGCGTGAACCGATAGCGGTAGAGCTCGGCACGCACCCAGCGCGGAGGTGCGGCAGCGAAGGGATCGACCGCGAACAGGCTGCGCACCCCGGGGGCGCCGCAGAGCAGATCGAAGACGAGGTGGAGGAGCCACGGCTCGCGCTCGACGGAAGACATCGCCGCGAACCACATCTGCCAGTCGAGCCGATAGTGATACGGGGAGATGACGCAGGGACGGCGGTGCACGTCCCCCGGCTTGCACGGCAGCTCGTACTCCTGCCAGCGCGTGTCGGGCCCCACGCGTTCGTCGCGCGTCCCCTCGAGGATCACCTCGTCGCGGACCCGCCCGACGCTGCCGAACGCCCCGTAGGTGTTGACCAGATGGAGCGGGTCGAACGAGGCGTTCATCGCCTGCCGAGGTGAGAGCAGGTTGCGCACCGGCGCGACGCTGAGCACGGTGACCAGCGCGGCGAGCGCCCACGCCGTCCCGCGATGCGCGCGCGACGGGACGGCGTCCGACGTGCGGGCCGCGATCCACGCCCGCAGGCGCCGGGGGCAGAGGCGACCGAGCGCGCCGTCGTCGAAGCAGGCAAGCGCGGGCACGATCGTGAGCCAGTTGAGGAACGAGAGGTTGCCGCTGGCGATCAGCGTGGCCTGGAAGGCCACCAGCAGGATGCCGGCCACGGTACGCAGCCGGCGCGGCCCGAAGACGAACCAGGGCACGACCAGCTCGACGAGGAAGTTGAACAGCGCGCCCACGACCGCGAGCCAGCGCGGCTCGGCCGCCAGCAGCCAGCTCACCGGGTTCGGAACGGGCTGCGTCTCGTAGTGCCAGACGAGGCAGGTGAGCCGCCGCCAGCACGGATCGCCGCGCAGCTTGATGAGGCCGGCGCCGAGCATGATGCGCGCGATCAGCCAGCGCAGCAGCCAGACGACGACCGCCGGCGGCGGCGAGCTGAACGGCCCGAGCGTCCGCATCGGGCAGAGGAAGACCGCGAGGAAGCCGGTCTCGCAGAGCTGGGTCTCCCATCCGTAGCCCCAGAAGACCTGACCGACCTGCACGAACGACAGGTAGAGGGCCCAGAGCGCGAGCTGGAGAAGCGCGTTGGTCACGCCGAGAAGCGCGGCCAGCGAGAGCCCGAGCCCGAGCCAGGCCGCGGCGCGCAGCGTCGCGTCCGAGCAGTCGATCCAGAAGAGCGTCGGCAGCTCGAGGTAGGCCCGCGCGCCGAGCGCGTCGTGCACCCGGGCGAGGTAGGCCGCCGCGGGCAGGAGCCCGCCGCTGCCGAGCAGCGGCGGACCCTGGCGCACCAGCACGAGGAACGCGACCGCGTAGACGAGCCCGAGCAGCCGCAGGACGGCGAAGCGGGTGAGCACGTATGCGCGCGCCGGCATCGGAGCCGTGATCCGCCCTCGGGGGCGAGATAGCGCACGGCGCGCCCGCGCGCCAAGGCGAGACGCCGCGCCGGATGCTGGCGCAGGCTCCACGCGCGCCGGCAGACGAAAGTGTTCGCATCGGCACCGCGGGCGCATGCCATCGTCAGCATTTTGCCGGCCCGCGGACCGGGGGCCTCCCGGTCCACCGGGGCGGCCGGCAGCCCCCGCGGCACAACGGTTGCACGAGGAATCCCGCACCCATGGCGCTGTCCGCCGCCGCGCGCTGGTCACTCGACGAGGCGCCTGCCGAGGCGCCGGTGCCGACGGGCGCCGTGGCGCAGGCCGGTCCGCTCGCGCTCGACGATCCGCTGCTCGACCTCGCACCCGAGGCCGTCCGCACGGACGTCGATCCCGCGGCCGCCGCCTCCGCGCCGGCTGCCGAGGAGGCATCCGTCGCGCAGGCCCCGCCGTCCGAGGTCGCACGGTTGATCGCCGACCGCGACCGCCTCTTGAGCCAGGTCGCCACCCAGCTCGCGGAGCGCGCGCGCGTGGCCGCCGCGCTCGCCGCCGAGGTCGATCGCCTGCGCGGCATCCTCGAGGTGACCGAGGAGACGTGCGGCCGGCTCGCCGCCGACCTCGAGAGGGCCCGTCCCGCGGCCGCCCGCGTCGAGGAGCTCGAGGGCTCGCTCGCCGCGGCGATGGAGGAGCGCGACCGGCTGATCGCCGCGCTCGAGCGGGCGGAGGCTGCCGGCGCGGAGAAGGAGGCGCGGGCCGCCACGGCGGCGCAGGCGCAGGCGCGTGACGCGCTCTCCCAGGCCGAGAACGTCATCGCCGCGCTCGAGGAACAGCTCGCCGCCAGCCGCGCGGAGGTCGAGCGCCTGGAGGCGAACGCGCGCGAGACGCAGGCCGAGCGCACGCGTCTCGAGGGACTGCTCGCCGACGCCGAGCGGCGAGCCTCCCAGGCGCAGGCGCGCGCGACCGACCTCGAGGCCGAGGCCGCGCGCCGGGCCGCACCGCCCGCGCCCGAGGCCCCGAAGACGGCCGGCGCGGCGGCGGCCGCGGCACCGCCCGTGCCCACGGCCGTCGTGCTCGACGTCGACGCCGGCTGGGAGGCCGACGCCCCCGCCGACACGCGCGTGACGGTCGTGGATCCCGCGCGCGCCGACCTCGCCGGGCTCGCGCCCACGCTCGTGCTCGCCAACCTCGCCGCGCCCGGCGCGGCGCAAGCCCTCGTCGCGCTGCGCGCCGCCGATCCGGCGCTGCGGTTGCGCGGCTGCCTGGCACCGCCGGACGGCGGCCGCGTGCTCATGCTCGGCGCGATCGAGGTCGCCGCGCACCCGCTCGACCCGGCGCGGATCAGCGCGGCGCTCGCGCCGCACGCCACCCGTGGCACCAAGGTGCTCACCGCCGGGACGCACGCCGACGACTTCATGGCGCTCCGCCAGGCGCTCATCCAGGCGGGGATGGTCGTGTCGATGGTATGGGACTCCAAGCAGGCCGACGACCTGCTCGAGATGGTGCGGCCCGCGATCGTGGTCGTCGACCTCGCGATGCCCCGGCGCGACGGCTACGCGCTGCTCGCGCGGCTCGCCGCGCTCGCGCCCGTCCCGACCGTGCTGCTGGTCGCCGACGACGCGACCACGCACCAGGCGTTCGCGGCGCCGCTCGCCGATCCGGCGGTCCTCCAGCAGGCTCGCCCCCGCGCGCGGGCGCTCGCCGACCTGCTCGCGCCCGCTGCGCGCGCGAAGGCCGCCGCGCCGCGGTAGGCCCGCGGCCCGAGGTCGGGTGCGTGCGGTGTCAGCCGCGTGCCCGGGCGGCCGCCGCGAGCCGCATCCGCACCGCGAGGCCGAGGCGCACGAGGAGCAGCGCGGCCAGGACGAGCGCGTAGATCGCCGGCTCGCGAACGTCCTTCTTCACGCGCCACACGAAGTGGACGACCCCGAGAGCGGGGGCGACGTAGGCGAGGCGGTGGATCCGCTTCCAGCGCGCGTAGCCGAGGCGGCGCACGGCGGCGTCGGTCGAGGTGGCGGCGAGCGGCACGAGGAGCAGGAAGGCGGCGAAGCCGACGAAGATGAACCGCCGCTTGCTCAGGTCCTCCCAGATCGCCCGCCAGTCGAAGACCTGGTCGAGACCGACGTACGTGCTCACGTGCAGCGCGGCGTAGCCGAAGGCGAGCAGCCCGAGCTGGCGGCGGATGCGCATCGGCCAGGTCCAGCCGACGAGCGCGCGCAGCGGCGTGCAGGCGAGCGCCAGCAGGAGGAAGACGAGCGCGAGGAGCCCGATCTCGTTGAGCGCCTCGGCGATGGGGTTGGCGCCGAGCGTGCCCGCGCCGGCGCGCCAGCCGATGGCGGCGAGCGGCACGAGCGCTCCCGTCAGCACCGCGGGCCCGAGCCAAGGGAGCGGCCGGCGGCGGCGCGCCGTCAGAAGTACGTCCGCAGGTCCATGCCGGCGTAGAGCCCGGCGACCTGCTCGCCGTAGCCGTTGAACGGCAGGGTGGGCCGCCGGCCGATCTCTCCGATGCGCCGCTCGGTCTTCTGGCTCCAGCGCGGGTGATCGACCGCGGGGTTCACGTTCGCGTAGAAGCCGTACTCGTTCGGCGCGGCGAGGCTCCAGGTCGTCGGCGGCTGCCGTTCGACGAGCCGCATCTTCACGATCGACTTGATGCCCTTGAAGCCGTACTTCCACGGCACCACGAGCCGCAGCGGCGCGCCGTTCTGGTTCGGCAGCACCTTCCCGTAGAGCCCAACGGCGAGGATCGTGAGCGGGTGCATCGCCTCGTCGAGACGCAGCCCCTCCACGTACGGCCAGTCGAGCACGGGCCGGCGCTGCCCGGGCATCTGCTCGGGATCGTAGAGCGTGGTGAAGGCGACGTACTTGGCACGCGACGTGGGCTCCGCCCGCCGCAGCAGCGCGCCGAGCGGAAACCCGATCCACGGGATCACCATCGACCAGGCCTCCACGCAGCGCATGCGGTAGACCCGCTCCTCGAGCGGGAACCAGTGCAGGAGCTGATCGACGTCGGCGACGAGGGGCTTCGCCACCTCGCCCTCGACGCTCACCGTCCACGGCCGCGGGCGCAGCCGGCCCGCGTAGGCCGCCGGATCGTCCTTCCCCGTGCCGAACTCGTAGAAGTTGTTGTACGTGGTGACGTCTCGCCACGGGGTCGGGGGCTCGTCGGTGCCGAGCGGGCTCCGGCCCGTCACGGCCAGGTCGGGCGTGGTCGCGGTGCCGGCGCGCGGCGCGCCTCCCTCGGCGGCCGTGCGGTCGCGCGCGCGCCCGCCGCCGACGAGCCAGAGGAGTCCGCCGCCAAGCCCGGCGCTGGTCGCGACGAACAGCCCCGCGTCACGCAAGAACTCGCGGCGCCGGAGGTAGAGCGGCTCCGGGGTGACCTCCAGCTTCTCCATCCGCTCGCCTCTTTGGATGCGCGCCCGAGCGCGAGGTGTCAACGGGGCGCGCGCCGCAGGCCGGCTCTCAGGTCGTGTGGTGCCGCGCCCGCTGCCGAGGCCGCCGGCGCGAGGCCACCTGCCGGCCGGGCGCCTCGATCCGCCGCGCGAGCGTGAGGACCGTGTCGACGTACGCCTCGGAGCGGTTGTACTCCCACAGCACGCCGCGCCGCGCCGACGTCCCGAGGTCGGGACGCCAGCCGTGCTGCACGAGGAAGTTCGCGCAGGAGGCGGCCGCGTCGAAGTCGTCGAACAGGCTCACGCGCCCGTCGCCGTCGCCGTCCACTCCCGCCTCGAGGTAGTTCCTCGGCAGGAACTGCGGGTAGCCGAACGCCCCGGCCTCCGAGCCGCGGAGATCGAGCGGGTCGAGGCCGAGCCGATCGGCCATCGTGAACGTCGCGCGCACCTCGGGATAGAAGGTCTCCTCCAGGTAGCGCGCGCGCTCGGCGACGCGCCCGGGCTCCACCGTGTCGCGCAGGCGCGCGAGGTTCTCGGCGAGGTTTTGCGGGTCGTTCGCCATCGCGAGGCGCGCGAGCCGGTAGAGCACGACGCTCGACCCGGTGCTCCGCCCGCATGCGCTCTCGACCGTCATGATCGCCGCGAGCACGCTCGCCGGCACGCCCCGCGCGGCCGCGGCCTCGAAGGCGTCGGCGTGCAGCGAAAGGCAGCGGCGCGCGGCGGCTACGCCGGCGGGACGCAGGAAGCCACGGTAGCGGGAGGCCGGCTCGCGCGGCGTGCGACCGGAGAACTCGAGGCCGGTGAAGGGCGGCATGCGCGGGTCGGCGAAGACGCGTTCCGCCCGCTCGCGCGCGACCCCGTCCGCCACCAGCCGGTCGATCAGCGGTCCCCAGCCCTTGTCCGCGCCGGCCCCGGCGTGCGCGGCGGGCGGCGCCCCGAGAAGGAGGCAGAGGGCGAGGCAGCGGGGGGCGCGAAGCATGGCGCTCATCGTCTTCTCGGCAGGTGGCCGAGACGACTTGAGCCGTAGCACGCCGGCCGCGCCGTGACCATGGCTTGCGAGCACAGCGTTCGCCGGTGCACTCTAGAACCGATGCGCCAGCCGCCGCTCGGCGACACCGGATCGACGGGTGCCCTGCGCTTCTTCGGCATCCCGGTGCGGTTCCACTTCACGTTCGTGCTGCTGTTCACCTTTTTGGTGGTGGCCGGCTCGGGCGAGCGGCAGTCGCCGGCCATGACCGCCGTCTACGTCGTGGCGCTGATCGCCTCCGTGCTGCTGCACGAGCTCGGCCACGCCGCGACGGCGCGCGCCTTCGGCATCCGGACCGTCGAGATCGTGATGTACCCGATCGGCGGCCTCTCGCGCCTCGATCGCCGGCCCCGGCCGCGCGAGGAGCTGTGGATCGCGCTCGCCGGGCCGGCGGCGAACGTGGCGCTCGCCGGCGCGATCCTCGCGCGGCTCGCCGTCCGCGGACGGCTCCTGCCGCCCGCCGCGCTCCTCGACGCCACCGACGCCAACCTCCCCGAGCGGCTCGCGATCGGCAATCTCCTCCTGGGCGCGTTCAACCTGCTGCCGGCGTACCCCATGGACGGCGGCCGGGTGCTGCGCGCGCTGCTCGCGCTCTTCCGGCCCGAGGAGGAGGCGACGCGGCTCGCGGCGGCCGCCGGCCGCGCGCTCGCCGTCGCCTTGGGTCTCGCGGGCCTGCTGGCGGGCAGCTTCCTCTTGGTGTTCGTCGCGCTCTTCGTCTACCTCGGCGCAACGCAGGAGGCCGCGGTCGCCCGCGGGCGGGCCCTCACCGCAGGCGCGACCGTGCGGGCGGCAATGATCACCGACCTGCGCACGCTCTCCCACGGGCAGACGCTCCGCGCCGCGGGCGACCTGCTGCTCTCGAGCTCGCAGCAGGACTTTCCGGTGGTCCACGGCGGCCGCGTGGTCGGGCTCCTCACGCGCGCGGCGCTCCTGCGTGCCACGCTCGCCGAGGGGCCCGATGCCTACGTCGCCGGGGTGATGGAGCGCGACTTCCCGCGGGCGCATCCCGACGATGACCTCTGGCAGGCGACCGCCGCGATGCGCGGCCCCGGGGCATGCGTGCTGGTCATGGACGGCGACGCGCTCGTCGGCATGCTCACCAGCGAGAACGTCACGGAGTTCCTGCTCCTGCGCCAGGTGCGCGCGACGCACGACGCGCTCGCCGCACGCGCGAGCGCCTGAGGCGGCACACCCGCGGGCCCGGTCCGGCACACGCCGCCCGTGCCGCCGCGCGTTTGCCGGCGAAGACCGGCGTTGGCCCGGGCCTTGCTCCCGCACTCGGGTGGCCCGGGAGGGCCGGGAGACGCAAGCCACAGATTGCTCCCGGCTCTCTCGCGGCCGTCGCCACCGGCGCGGGCGTGACGGCGCCGGGCGAAGGTGCTACTCAGGGACGCCCATGACCCGCGAGACCAGCGACTGGCCGGTCGCCATCCATCACTGCGACGGCAGGGGCGTCGTGATGCTGCGCTTCAAGGGCGCGGCGCGCGACGGCAGCCGGGTGGCGTGCCCGCACTGCGCCACCCTGATCGTCTACCGCAAGCCGCGGGCAGCCGGGCGCGGGCAGGAGCAGGGCCCACGCAGCCACTTCTGATCCCGGGGGCCGCGATGCTGGCGGCGCTGGCGTCCGCAGCGGCGCCCGCGGTGAGCGTGCTCGAGCTCCGTGTCGCGGCGCCCGGCGCGCAGATCCGCCGCCTCGACGACGTCGTGCACGGAGCGACCGCGCTGGTGGCGATGGCGGCGAGCTCCTGCCCGCCGTGCCGCGCCGAGGTTCCCGTGCTCGCGCGTGCCGCGCGGCGCTGGCGGAGCGCCGGGCTGCGCGTGCTCGCGGTGATCGTGGACGTCGAGGACGCGGAGGGTCTGCGGTCGCTCGCGCGCGCCTGGGGCATCGACTACGAGGTCTACGCGGTCGCCCCCGGCCAGGAGGGCGACCTCGAGGCGCTGCTCGCCCGCGGCGTCCCGGCCGCATTCCTGGTGAAGGACGGCGTGGTGACGCGCCACGATCGTTTTCTCTCCGACACGGACTTGGACGCGCTGGTCGCGCCCCTCTTGGGACCGCCGCCGGGGGAGCGGGCTTTGCCGGGGCCCGAGCCCGCGCGGGCGCGTCACACCCGCAGGAGCACGCCCGTCGCCGGCTCGCCCGTGGCACGCGCGATCGCGCCGGCGTAGAGCGCGACCTGTCGGCGGTAGTCGGCGAGCCGCGCGCCGAGCTCGACGTCGGTCTTGAAGTCCACGACCGTCCAGCGCGGCGGCGGGCCTTCCTCGCGAAAGGCCACGTCGACCACGCCCTCGACGAGCGTTCCGTCGTCGAGCCCGAGCGCGACCGGCGCCTCGCGCCGGCACCGGCCGGCCGCCGCGGCGCGACGCAGCAGCGGGTGCGCGAGCGCGCGCACGACCGCCTCGGCTGCCGCCGCAACCTCCGCCTCCGACGCGCCCAGCACCCGTCCCGCGAGCGCGGCGGCGGCGGCGACCGCCGGCGCCGCGGCGTCGAGCGCCACCGTCGCCAGCAGCGCGTGCACGAGGGTGCCGAAGCGCAGCCCGTGCGGGCGGCCCGCGGTCACCGCCACCTCCTCGACACCGACCCCGCCGGCCGCCGCGCCGCCCGCCGCGGCGTGCTCGGTCGCGGTGACCACGCAGAGGCTCGGCGTGCCCGCCCGCGCACGCACAGAGGCGCGCTCGGCCTGCCACGCGGCCTGCGCCCGGGCGCCGTCCTCCGAGCGCACGCCGCCCTCGTCGACCTCGAGCAGGCGCTGCTGGCGCAGCCCGACCGACTCCTGCACGCCGAGCCGCAGCAGGCCGGGGTCCCACCACACGACCCGGTGCGCCCCCACCGCGGGTCGGTGCAGCCCGGGGACGACGGCGCCGTCGGGGCGCGCGACCCGCTCGGGCCGTGCGAGCACCGTGTCGTCGCCGAGCGGCGGGCAGCCCGGCGGCGCGGGCGACTCGGGCAGCCGCGCCCGCTCCGGCTCGGGATGAACGCTCGGGTCGAGCGCCGCGAGCCAGCCGGGCAGGCGGCCGTCGCCGACCACCGGCACGACGAGGAGGTCGCGCGCGCGCGTGGCGGCTACGTAGAGCACGCGCACGGCCTCCTCGCCTTCCCGCACGAGCTCCTCGGCCTCGTGCGCGAGGAGATCGGGCGGCGCGCAGCCGGCGAGCCGCATGGCGCAAAGCCCGCGCTCCGCGTCCACCCAGCGCGCCGGCCGCGCGGGCACCTCGCGCGCGGTCGGGTCGGCGAGCACCACCACCGGGAACTCGAGCCCCTTCGCGCGGTGCACGGTCATGAGGCGCACGCCCTCGACGCCCTCCTCGACGATCGGCGCCTCGCTCGCCTCGTTGCGCTCGGCCTCCTCGGCGAGCCGCTCGACGAAGGCGCGGAAGGAGGTCGTCGCGCGCCGCTCGGCACGGCGGGCGAGGTCGAGCAGCCGGCCGACGTTGGCGAGCGCCTGCTCGCCGGTCGGCCAGATCGCAAGCCCGGCGTGGGCGCGAGTGGCGTCGAGCAACCGCGCGATCGTATCGGCGAAGGGCCGGTGGTTGCGCCCGCGGTGGAGATCGGCGAGCAGTCCGAGCGCTTCGCCCACCGCACCCAGCGGCTCGGGAAGGTCGGCGGGGAGCCGGCGGAAGGGGTGCAACGAGCCGACCTCGGTGCGGAAGCTGAGCAGCGCCCCGTCGTCGAGGGCGAACAGCGGACCGCGCAGCGTGGCGAAGACCATCAGCTCGTCCTCGGGGCGCTCGATCGCTCGCAGCGCGTTGCGCAGCGCCTCGATCTCCTCGCGCGCGTGGAACGCGCCGCCGCCCACGAGCACGTGCGGCAGGCGCCGGGCCTCGAGCGCGCGCACGTAGGGACGGGTCACGTCGGTCCGCCACGAGCGGAAGCGGCGGAAGAGGATGCACACGTGCCGCGGCGCGAGCGGCACGCGGTCGGCCGGGCGCTCGCGCTCGGTCACGGTCCAGCCGCTCTCGCGCGCGAGCCACTCGACGAACGCGCCGACGGCGTCGGGAAGCGACTCCTCGATCGCCGCGTCGGTGATCCGGCCGAAGGCGCCGTAGGGCGCGGGCACCGGAAGGGCGACGAGCGCGGGCTGGGTGGAGACGGCGGCGCGGCAGGGCGCGAGCGGGACGTAGCCCGCCTGGCTCGGCGACTCCCCGCGCAGACGGGGCGCGAAGGCCGCGTTCACCGCCTCCTGGAGGTCGGGCACCGCGCGAAAGCTCACCGTGAGGCGCACGAGCCCCGCACCCGCGGCGAGGAGCTGGCGGGTGACGGCCCCGTAGAGCGCCACGTCCGCGCGCCGGAAGCGGTAGATCGACTGCTTGGGGTCCCCGACCAGGAAGAGCTTCCCGGGCACCGGGCGCACCCGGCGCCAGTCGCGCTCGGCGGGATCGTCGGCCGCGAGCAGCAGCAGCAGCTCGACCTGGAGCGGGTCCGTATCCTGGAACTCGTCGACGAAGAGGTGGCTGAAGCGCGCCTGCAGCTCGCGGCGCACCGCGGGATCGTCCCGCACGAGATCGCGCGCGCGCAGCAGCAGGTCGAGGAAGTCGAGGCAGCCCGCGCGCGCCTTCGAGCTTTCGTACGCCTCGACGACCTCCCACAGCGTGGCGCGCAGCCGCGGCGCCAGGTCGGCGTCGGAGGCGCGCGCGAACGCCTGGAGCCGCGCGCCGAGCGCGTCGCGCCGCGCGCGCAGCGCGGGCTTGCCCGGCCACGCCCGCCACCCGCTCCAGGCCCAGTGTCGGGCGCGCGAGAAGCCGGCGAGGGCGGCCTCGAGCCCGTCCGGGTCCTCGCCGCGCACGGCTTCCCGCCGGCGCTCCTCGCCGGCGAACCGCGCGATCTCCCCGAGCGAGCGCGTGAGCCAGTCCTCGGGGTCGGCGCGGGCCGCCTCCGCGCCGAGGGCGGCCATCTCGCCGAGCAGCGCGGCCATCTCGGCGTCGCGCTCGAAGGGCGCGCAGGTCCACGGCGCCGGGAAGTCGCGGCGCTCGGCCAGCTCCCACGCCGCCTGGCGGAGGAGCGCCCGCGGCGTCCCGTCGCGCCCGCGGCGGCGAAGAAAGCGGCGCAGACCTTCCGGCGGATCCGCCAGCCGCCGCTCGAACCAGCGGTCGAACGCGCGATCGAAGAGGTCGGCCGCGACGTCCTCCGCGGCGACCTCGAAGAGCGGATCGACGCCGGCCGCGAGCGGCCGCTCGCGCAGCAGGTCGGCGCAAAAGGAGTGGATCGTCCCGACGCGCGCCTCCTCGAGCTGCGGGAGCGCGTCGTCGAGCCGGGCGCGGGCCGCGGCCGGAGTCGCGGGGGCGCGCCGCGCGCGCTCGATCTCGGCGCGCAGGCGGAGCTTCAGCTCGCCGGCGGCCGCCTCCGTGAAGGTGACGGCGACGATCCGGTCGAGCCGGGCGCGGCCGGCCATGAGGACGGCGGCGATGCGCCCGATCAGCTCGCTCGTCTTCCCCGTCCCGGCGGCCGCCTCGACCACCAGTGTCGTGTCGAGGTCGGTGCGGATGCGCTCGCGCTCCGCGCGATCATCCGGCACGCTCATGGTAGCGCGCGCAGCCGGGCGAGGTCGCGCAGGCGCTCGGCCGGCTTCCGCTCCGTCCGCTGCTCCTCGAAGGGGCCGCACACCGGCCGGTAGTCGCAGCGCGCGCACGCGCCCGGCCGGGGCGCCGCCGGCAGGAACCCGGCGCGCAGCGCCCCGTCGATCACGCCGGCGAGCTCGGCGGCGACCTGGCGGGTTGTCGTGTCGAGCCGCACCACGCGCTCGGCGTAGCCGCCGTCGGCCGTGCAGTAGTAGAGGCGTCCCGCCTCGACCGGCTGGCCGAGCAGCCCCTCCGCGGCGAGCGCGTAGAGGAGCGGCTGGAGCGTCTCGCCGCCCCCGACGACGAGGCCGGGCTTGGCCCACGGCCGCCCGGTCTTGTGATCGGTGACGCGCAGCACGCCGTCGGTGCGCCGCTCGACCAGATCGATCGCGCCTCGCAGCTTGAGCCCGCCCGGGAGCGGCACCGGATCGCGCACGCTCGCCGGGTCCGCGTCCGCACGCTCGCGGTCGACGATGCCGAAGGACAGCTCGAAGCGGTACGGGACCCAGCCGTCGGCCGCCTCCGCCTGGCGGCGCAGCCACTCGCGGAGGTCGGCCCGGACGGCGGCGACGCCGTCCTCCCATACGCGCGGGATCGCCGGGGCGAGCGCGGCGCGGTAGGCGCCGGCGATCCGGTCGAGCGCCGCTTCGAGGATCTCCCACGCGCGCGCGAGGCCGGTCGGCCGCACGGGGAGCTGATCCTCGGCGCGCAGGCGCGTGAGGGTGGCGAACTGCACCTCGTGCACGAGCGCGCCGCGGGTGAGCGGGTCGAGGGCGTCCGCGGCCGCCGCCTCCTCGCGCGGCGCGAGGCGGTGGATCGCCTGGAGGAGAAAGCGATACGGGCAGGCCGCGAACTGCTGGAGCGCCGTCGGTGAGAACGACCGGGCCGCGAGCGCGTGGCGGGCGAGCGCCGCGCGCGCACGCGCGTCGGGGTCGACGAGCCCATCGGCGGGGGTCCAGCGCTTGAGCCAGCGCCGTGCGCGGGCGCGCAACGCGCGCCCGAGGTGGGGGTTCGCCTCGAGCAGGTACGAGGCGCTCCCCGCGGCCGCCGCCGCGTCACCATCGAGCAGCGGTGCGAGCAGCGCGAGATCGTACTCCGCGTCGTCGATGGCCTCCTGCGGCTGCTGCGGCGCCGGCCAGCCGAGCCGACCCGGCTCGCCCGCGGCGCGCACGCCGAGATCCTCGAAGCCCGGTAGCCGGCCCTCGATCGCTCGCAGCACCTCGAGCGCGTAGAACGAGGGCACGCGCGGCCGCGCCTGCTCCACGTCGAGACGCGGGTACGAGAGCACGGCCCGGGTGGTCGCGGCGCCGACGGCGAGCCGCAGCGCCAGGCGCTCGGCGGCCACGCGCGCGCTCGCGGTCACGAGCTTGCGGTCGCCGAGCGCCGCGCGTGCCGCGTCGGGGAACAGCGGATCCTCGATGATCTTGCGCGGGAACATCCGCTCCGCGAGGCCCGGGACGCACACCACGTCGAAGACGAGGCCGCGCGCCGCCTCGATCGGCGCGACGAGCACGGCGCCGTACCGGCGGCCCGCCGGCGGCACGGCCAGCTCCCGCAGGCGCGGGCGGAGCACGATCTGCACCTCGTCGAGCCCGACGGGGCCGACGGTCGCCATCGGCTCGAGCTCGGCGAGCGCCGTCAGGACCGGCGCCGGAGCGCGGAGCGCCGCCGCCGCGAGGGCGCGCAGGTGTGCGAGCCACGCACCCCACGCCGCCCGCTCCGGCAGCGCAGCCAGCCGGTCGATCAACGGCAGCGCGACCGCGCGCAGGTGCGCCAGGTCCGCGAGCATGCGCGTGAGCTGCGCCGCGCGCGCCTCCTCGCCGTCATCGAGGGCGTCGCGCCGGCGCCGCAGCTCGGCCTCGAGCCCCGCGAGCCGGTCCTGCCAGCGTGCCCGCCCGCCGATCACCGCGGCGTCGACGAGCAGCCGTTCCCAGCGCCACGGCGCGCGCACCGCGCCGGCGACGACCGCGGCGTCGTCGGGCTCGGGGACGGGGCCGTCGTCGAGCGAGGCGGGGGCGGCGGCCGCATCCGGCGGCAGGAGATCGCTCGCCGGCGGCGCGAAGTCCGCATCGCCGGGGGCCGGGGCCGTCGGGTCGGGGACCTGCGCGAGCGAGAGGTACTCGGCGAAGCGTCGCGCGGAGAGCCCCTCGGCCGCGCACGCGAGCAGCGCGAGCAGCGCACGGCCTGCCGGGTGGGGGCGCCGCGTGCCGCGCGCGAAGTAGGCGGGGATCGCCGCCCGGCGCAAGGCCTCTTCGACCTGGACCGCGTACTCGGCGGGCGCGTGGAGGAGCACGGCCATGCGGTCGAAGGGCACGCCGCGGGCGGCCTCCACCTGCAGGACGCGGGCGATCTCCACGCACTCCCGCGCCTCGCCCGGCCAGGAGCGCACGACGACGCTGCCGTCGAGCGCCGCCGGCAACGGCGTCGATCCCTCGAAGAGGTGCGTCTGGAGCGCGACGAGCGAGCCCGCGCCCTCCGGTGCGACCGGCTCGCCCGCGCACCCGAGCAACGCCTCGAAGCGCTCTACGGCGCGCGCATCGCCTCGGGGCACCGTGGCGAGCACCGCCGGCGCGCGCGCCACGAGCGCCGCGACCAGGTCGGCCTCGCATGCGGCTCCGAGCGGGAGGTCGAGCAGCAGAAGCGGCACCCCGACCAGGGCCGGCGCCTCCGCCACGGCCGCGACCGCCGCGCCGAACAGCGCCGCGCGATCGGCGAGACCCGCCTGCGCCAGCTCCTCCACGACCGCCTCGAGGAGCGCGGCCAGGTCGGGGCCGGGAGCCGCCAGCCCGGCGAGAGCGGGCGCCGCGACCCCGCCCTCGCGCAGCTCCGTCAACGTGCGGGCGACGGCGGCCGGGAAGCCCGGGCGGTCGGCCATCGGGGCGAGCCGGCCGAGGCCGCCCGCCGCGCCCAGGCGGTGGACGGCACGCGCGGCGACCGCGACGAGCGCGAGCGGGCTCGCCGGCGCACGGCCGGCGAGCGCGAGGGCCGGCGCCGCCAGGCGGGCGGCGAGGCGGTCGAGCGTCGCGCGATGCACGCCGAACCGCGCCCCCGCATCCATCGCGACCGCGCGTACGAGGTCGTCGGCCGCGGCCAGCGTGGGGGCCACGACGAGGGCCTCGTCGGCGGGGCCGAGGGCGGCGAGCCAGCGCCGGGCGACGCCGAGGCGGGACGCCGCCGCGGCGCCGACGACCAGCCGGACGCTCGGTGCGGAGGGCGGGCCGATCCGCCCGCCGCGCTGTCCACGGGTCGGCACGGAGGCGGCGGATGATCGCACGTCGCGCACCGGAGCACCACCGGGCGCGCACGAGCGCGGCGTGCTATGGGGGAGCGTGCGGATCGTGTCGCTGGTCCCGGCGGCCACGGAGATCGTCGCCGCGCTGGGCGCGGCCGACGACCTCGTGGCCGTGAGCCACGACTGCGACTTCCCACCCGCAATTCGTGACCGGCCGCGCGTGACCCGCTCGGCCATCGATCCCGCGCTCCCTTCGGCCGCGATCGATCGCGCCGTCCGTGCAGCGCTTCCGGAGCGCGGCGCGCTCTACGCCGTCGAACCGCTCGCGGCGCACCGGCCTGACGTGGTGCTCACCCAGGGGCTGTGCTCGGTGTGCGCTCCGGCCGCCGACGACGTCGCCCGCGCCGTGGCCGCGCTTCCCGGTCCGCCGCACGTGGTGACGCTCGATCCCCGCAGCCTGGCGGACGTGTTGCGCGACGTGCGCACGGTCGGCGAAGCGATCGGCGTTCCGGGGCGCGCCGCGGCGCTGGTTGCGAGGCTCGAGGCGCGGATCGCCGCGGTGCGCGCCCGCGTCGCAGGCGCGCGGCCCCGGCGCTGCGTGCTCCTCGAGTGGATCGACCCGCCGTTCTGCGCCGGGCACTGGAACCCCGAGCTGGTCGCGCTCGCGGGCGGCATCGAGCCGCTCGGCCGCCCGGGCGAGCACGCGGCGGCCGTCAACTGGGACGCCGTGTGCGCCGCGGCGCCGGAGGTGCTCGTGATCTCCTGCTGCGGCTTCGACGTCGCCCGCACGCTCGCCGAGCTGCCGGCGCTGCGCGGGCGCCCCGGATGGGACGCGCTGCCCGCCGCCCGTGCCGGGGCCGTGTGGGTGACCGATGGCACCGCCTACTTCACACGCCCCGGCCCGCGCCTGGTCGACGGCTTGGAGCTGCTCGCACAGCTCCTGCACCCCGCGGCGGGTGCGCCAGTGTTCCCGGCCGGCGCGGTCGCCCGCGCGGCATGAATCACGGGGCGGCCGCGGGTGACCGCCGCCCGCCGAGGCGACCTCGGGGGCTCCGCGGCGGGAGCCCCCGGGTCACGCCTACTGGAGCTGGAGGCTGCTGTTGATGCTGGTCGTCCCCGGACCCGGCAGGTCGGCCACCGGATCGAGCGCGAAGTTCCCCGTCTTCGGCACGCAGAACGCCCCCGCGATCACCCCCGCGTGCGCCGCCCCGTCGCTCAGGTTCCCCGCCGCCGCCCCCGTCTGCTTGATCGTCCGCGCCGTCGACTGCCCGAACGCCCCCGCGTGCGTCTGCCCCGAGCAGAAGATCCCCGTGGCGTTGGTGTCCGCCGTCGCCCCCGTCGTCAGGGCGAGCGGGATGCTGAGCGGCGCCACGAACGTCGAGTCCTTCGGCGGACAGTCAAGCGTCGTCTTGAGCGTCCCCACCGGGCTGCACGCCAGCCCCTGGTTGCGCCCCGCGTTGCACGTGTTCACGCAGTCCGCGTTCGTCGTGCACGACTTACCCGTGCTCGTCGAGCAATGCCCCGAGACGCACGTCGTGTTCACGCACTGCGGGCACGGCGCCGTCCCGTTGCCCGTGAGA
>DATGIZ010000036.1:0-41112 GCA_035295465.1 Binatia bacterium
GTGAGCATGCGGTAGGCGGTCGCGCCGACGAGCATGTAGGCCGCCGCGGCCTCCCACGTGAGCTGCCGGGGCTTCGGCAGGCACTGGTGCGCCTGCACGCGGGTGAACTGCGCGAAGCTGCCCCAGTTGGTCTCGTAGCCCCAGATGCGGAACGTCGGGCTGAACATCGGATCGGCGCCGGAGCGCACCAGCGGGCAGTCGGCGCTCCACGTCCCGCAGTGGATCACGACCTCGTCGCCGACGCGGAGATCGGTCACGGCGCTCCCCACCTTCCACACGATCCCCGACGCGTCGCTCCCGCCGATGTGGAAGGGCTGATAGCGGGGGTCCTTCTGCCGCGCCTTGATGACGTCGACCGGCGTGCCGAGGCCGGCCCAGACGTTGTTGTAGTTGATGCCCGCGGCCATCACCCACACCAGCACCTCGTCGCGCTCGAGCTCCGCCGGTGTCGCGATCTCCTCGACGCGGAAGGCGCGCGTGGGCTCGCCGAAGCGGTCCTGGCGGATCACCTGGGCGAGCATGCGCGGGGGCACGTGGCCGAGCGGGGGCGTCTCACCGAGAGGGTAGAGGTCCTTCATGCGCGTCTCATCACCTCGAGGAAGTCCTTGAGACGGGGGAAGCGCATCATCATGTTCGTGCGCTTCTCGTCGCCGATCGTCGAGCGCGGCCGGTCGGCGTAGTTGTGGCCGGGGTAGAGGAGCGTCTCGTCGGGGAGGGCGGCCAGCACCTGCGTGAGGCTGCGATACATGTCCTCGGGGCTCGAGCCCGGCAGGTCGACGCGGCCGCACGAGCCGATGAAGAGCGTGTCGCCCGAGACGACCGCGTTACCGACGAGGAAGCACTGGGACCCGGGGGTGTGCCCCGGGGTGTGGAGGAGCTTCACGGTGAAGGCGCCGATCTTCACCTCGTCGCCGCCCTCGACCGCCACGAGGTCGGAGTCGGAGAGCCCCGTCAGGCGGTGGACGTACGGCAGCTCGGCCTTGTGGACGTAGACCTTGGCGGGCACGCGCGCGACCAGCTCGGCCGCGCCGCGGATCGCATGGCCCATGAGGTCGCCGCCGAGGTGGTCGGGGTGGAAGTGCGTGACGAGGTCCTTGGTGATGCGATAGCCCTCGGCCTCGGCCGCCTGGACGACCGCGTCGACGTCCCACGCCGCATCGACCACCGCCGCGTCGCGGGTCGTGGGGTCGCCGAGCAGGTAGACGTAGTTCTGCATCGGCCCGAGCTCGAGCTGCTTGAACCAGATCGGCTGCTTCATCGGGCGCTCCGCCTGGCGCGCTGGGCCGCCTCGTGCCGCAGCGCCCGCTCCCAGAGAAGCTCGCGCTCGCCCAGGTGGTGGCCGATCCAGCGCGCGAGCACGAAGAGGAGATCCGAGAGGCGGTTCAAGTACTTGAGCGGCCCCGGGCCCACGTCCTCGACGCGCATGAGCCGTAGGACCTGGCGCTCGGCGCGGCGGCAGATCGTGCGGGCCACGTGGAGCTGTGCGCTCACGCGTCCGCCGCCCGGCAGCACGAAGGACCTGAGCGGCTTCAAGTCCCGCTGGCAGCGGTCCATGTCGGCCTCGAGCGCCCGCACCTCGGCGTCGCCAACGCGGAACATGCCGGGGACGAAGGCGCCGGCGGGCGTGGCGAGCTCGCTCCCCAGGTCGAAGAGCTCGTTCTGGAGGCGGCAAAGCAGGGTGTCGAGCGCGCGCCGCCGGGTCGGGTGGCCGCGCTCGGCCGCGTTCGCCGCGCGCGCGAGCCCGATCGCGGCGTTCAGCTCGTCGACGCACCCGTAGGCCTCCAGCCGAGGCGCGTCCTTCGGCGCCCGCTCGCCCCCGACCAGGTCGGTCTCGCCCTGATCGCCCCGGCGCGTGTAGACGCGGGTGATGCGGATCGCCACCGGGCTTCTCTAGCTTCGCCCGAGCAGCGAGTCCACCCCGGCGGGGGCGGGCGGGAGCCGCGCGACGCGCAGGTTCTCGCGCACGTGCTCGGGGCGCCCCATGCCGACGAGCGCCGCCGTGACGCCGGGAGTCGAGCGCACGAACTGGAGCGCGCGCTGGGCGGCCGTGTCGAGCCCGGGCAGCGCCTCGTCGACCGCGCGCGGCAGGCGCAGGGAGAGCTGCCCCTGGAGGATCGGGGCGCTCGCCACGACGGCGAGCCCGAGGCGCGCGGCCGCCTCGAGGACGGTCATCGACACGCCGTCGACCACCTGCGTGGCGTCGGCGTACGCCTCGGGCATCGCGAGGTTGTAGGGGAGCTGGACGACGCGGAGGTGGTGGTCCGCGCCGCCCGCCTCGCGCGCCGCCGCGACGAGCTCGGTGAGCGCGAGGTGATCGCGCGCCCCGGGCGGACGGCGCAGCCCGTGCCAGGTCGCCACGCCGTAGCGGCCGACGCGTCCGGCGGCGACCTCGGCCTCGAGCTGGGCGAAGGCCGCGCGGAGCCGCGCGCGAAACTCCGCCCGCGGGACCTCGGCGAGCTGCGTCTCGGGATTGTGGAGGTAGAGCACGTCGAGGTGATCGACGCCGAGGTTGCGGCGGCTGCGGGCGACCTGGTCGGCGAGGTAGCGCGGGGTCATCGCGTGGCAGCCGGCCACGATGTCCTCGGGCGCGAGGATGCCGGGGCGCACGTAGGTGTCGCGGAAGTAGGCCGCGGGGTCGACCGGCGCGTAGTCGTCGAAGGGCAGGTAGCCGGCTTTCGTGCACAGCACGAGCTGCTCGCGCCGGGCGGCGCCGGTCGCGGCGGTGCGGCGGAGCGCCGCACCGAGGGCGCGCTCGCTGCGCTGCGCCCGATAGTTGAGGGCGGTGTCGAAGAGGTTGCAGCCGAGCGTCACGGCCTCCAGCGCCGCGGCCTCGTAGCCGCGGTCGGTCGCCTCGTCCTCGTCGCCCAAGTACGTGCCGAGCCCGATCGACGACACCGTGAGCCCGTCGAGCGGTCGGAAGTGCTCCGCCGGGAGCCCGCTCAGCGCGTCGCGATAGGCGCGCGTCTCCCCGGCGGTGGCGCCGCCGCTCATCCCGCCAACGGCTGCGGCCGGCGGGCGAAGCGCTTGACGATCTCGCGGAGCCGCGGCGGATCGATGGGCTTCTTGTAGACGACGTCGGTGATCCCCGCCAGCCGGCTGCGCTTGAGGATGTGATCCTTGTCGAAGTGGAACGCGGTCATGAGCACGACGGGCAGGCCCGGGTCACGCTTGCGCAGGAGCTGAAACAGCTCGTAGCCGTCGAGGTCGGGCATCACGACGTCGCTCAGCACGAGGTCGACCGCCTCGGTCTCGAGCTTCGCCAGCGCCTCGCGGCCCCCGAGCGCGGTGATCACGCGGCAGCCCTCCTGCGTCAGCAGGTCGCGCAGGGAGTGGCAGACGCCGAGGTCGTCGTCGACGACCAGGATGCGCAGCCCGGCCAGCTCGGAATCGCCGGAGCGTGGTCCCGGCTGCGGGACCTCGCGGCACCCGCGCAGGTCCGTCATCTGCGCCCCGGCGAGGTACTCGCGGGTCGTGTACTCCGTCCCCTGCGCCATCTCGACGAGGCGGCTCACGATGCCGCGGATGCGCCCGAGCGCCGCGTGGATCGAGTCGAGGCGTTCGCCCTCGACGACGAAATCCTCGTCCGGCGTCACCTTGGCGATGTGGCCCTCGAGAAGGTTCAAGTTGTTGACGATGACCTCGAGCGGGTTGTTGATCTCGTGCGCGATGCCGATCGCGACCTCGCCGAGCGTGGCGAGCTGATCGTGGCGGCGGATCTCCCGCAGGTCCTTGGCGAATCCGATCGAGCCCAGCTCGCCCCCCCGCTCGTCGCGGATGATCGAGCCCGAGATCGCGACCGGGATGCGCGTGCCCGTCTTGGTGACGAAGGTCGTCTCGAAGTTCTTCACCCGCCCCGGCGCCGCGCCGTGGCCCGCGCGCATGGCTCCCATGACCTTGCGGGCCTCCTCGAGGTCGGGATAGAGCCGCGTCACGTGCTGGCCGAGGACCTCCTCCGACGTGTAGCTGAGCGTGCTGCGGGCCCCGTCGTTGTAGAAGACGATGGTCCCCCGGCGGTCGACGGCGACCACGATGTCGGGCGAGTTGTCGAGCAGCTTCTCGAAATAGACGGCGGGCAGGCGGGATACAGGCTCGGCCATGGGGGCTGCGACCGGCGGATGGTAGGCCCCGGGGGGGGCGCGGTCAAGGCGCTCCTGCCGCTGGTCCTCGCGGCGGGCTGCTTTTGGCACACCTACCCGCGTCTCATGGCGACGCACGTGGACCTGCTCGTGGCGATGGCGCGCAAGGGCACGGACCTCGTGGCGGCTGGGCTGTTTGCTCCCGAGAGCCTCCCGGAGCTCGTCTATCCGCTCGAGCGCGCCGAGGCTTTCGCACGCATTGCGCGGGCGAAGGCCGGACCCGCCGCGCCGCCGTCGCTCGGCGCCTTCGACGCGCTCCTCGGACGGTACCGCGCGTTCCTCGAGGCGCTCGACCGCGTCCGCCGCGCCGACCGGGGCGAGGCGGCGCGGACCGCGCTCGCCCCGGCGCTCGCGGCCGTCGAGGACGCCGCCAAGCGCGTGCGCAGCGCGCTGGCGACGGAGCGGCGCTGACGCGCTTCGCGGGCTTCACGCCCGCGGCAGCAACATGACCCGCTTGTCGTCCTTCAGCGTCGCGAGCAGCGTCGACACGGACTGCCCGAGCTGGGGATGGATCACGTGCGGCGCCAGCTCGGCGAGCGGCATCAGCACGAAGCGGCGCTTGTGCATCTCGGGATGCGGCACCTTGAGCGAGCGGCGGTCGATGATCTCCTGGTCGGCCAGCAGGATGTCGAGGTCGATCACGCGCGAGCCCCAGCGCTTGCCTTTCACGCGCTTGCGGCCCATCGCCTCCTCGATCGCCTTGAGCTTCTTCAAGAGCTGGTCGGGCGGGAACTCGGTCTCGATCTCGATGACGCTGTTGACGAACCACGTCCGGGCGTCGCCGAGCGGCTCGCTCTCGTAGAGCGACGACGCGCGCAGCACCCGCGTCCCGGGCAGCTTCGAGACGCGATCGACGGCCTCGCGCGTGTTCGCGCGCCGATCGCCCAGGTTGGAGCCGATGCCGATGTAGACCCGGTGGGGCATCCCGCGCCGGCGCGGTCAGAGGCGCAGCGCCCGCAGCCGTTCCACCGCCTCGCGCAGCCGCGCGATCGGGCTGCACAGCGTGAGCCGGACGTATCCCTCGCCTGCTTCCCCGAACCCGTTGCCCGGAGTGACCACGACGCCCGCTTCCTCGATCGAGCGGCGGGCCAGCTCGGCCGCCGTGAGCCCGCGCGGCACCGGCACCCACACGTAGAACGTGCCCGCGGGCGGCTCGCAGGGCAGCCCGGCGCCGGCCAGCCCCCCGACCAGCACGTCGCGGCGCTCGCGGTAGGTCGCGCGCAGCCCCTCGACGAACGCCGGATCGCCGGTGAGCGCGGCGATTCCCGCCTCCTGCACCGCCTGGAAGACGCCCGAGTCGACGTTGGTCTTCACCTTGCCGAGGCCCGCGATCAGCTCGGGATGCCCGGCGGCGAAGCCGACCCGCCAGCCCGTCATGTTGAAGGTCTTCGACAGCGAGTGGAACTCGATGGCGACCTCGCGACCGCCCGCCAGCTCGAGCACGCTCGGGGGCCGCTCGCCGTAGTAGATCTCCGCGTAGGCGGCGTCGTGGCAGAGGATCACCTCGTGGCGCGCGCAGAAGCGGATCGCCTCTTCGAGGAACGCGCGCGGCGCCACGGTGCCGGTGGGGTTGTTCGGGTAGTTGAGCCAGAGGAGCTTGGCGCGCCGAGCGACCTCGGCGGGAATGGCCCCGAGATCGGGCAGGAAGCCGTTGGCGTGCCGCAGCGGCAGCCGATAGGTCACGCCGCCGTTGAAGACCGCGCCGACGTGGTAGACCGGGTAGCCCGGGTCGGGGACGAGGACGACGTCGTCGGGATCGACGAACGCCACCGCCATGTTGGCGATCCCCTCCTTGGAGCCGATGAGCGAGACCACCTCGGTCTCGGGGTCGAGGGTCACGCCGTAGCGGCTGCGCATCCAGGCGGCTGCGGCCGCGCGGAAGGCCGGCATCCCCTCGTAGTCGGGATAGCGGTGGTTGGCCGGCTCGCGGGCGGCCGCGCACAGCCGCTCGACGACGCGGGGCGGCGTGGGCAGGTCCGGGTCGCCGATACCGAGGCTGATCAGGTCGACGCCGCGGGCCGCGACGGCGCGCTTCAGCCGGTCGATCTCCGCGAACAGGTACCGTGGAAGCTTCTGGATTCGCTCGGCTTTTCTGATGGCGATCGACACGGGGCCCCGTCGGGGTCCCGCTTCTAGCCGAGTCGGGTGGCTTTTACAAATCTGGGGCCCGCCGCAACCCGACGATGGCTTCGGCGATCGCCCGCCGGGCGGGTGCCGGGGTGAGCACCGGATCGAGCCGCTGGGCGAGCCGCGCGGGGCTCTCCGCGGCGAGCGCCGCCGGATCGGCGGCGACCGCCGCCGCCCGTGCCACGATGGTCTCGGAGACGGCGGCCAGCGCCGGCCGCGCCTCGCGAGCCAGGTCGAGCGGGGGGACCGGCGGCCGCTCGCCGGGCGGCAGCGCCAGGACCGCGCGCTCGACCGCGCGCGCCGCCGCGATCTGGGCCGCGAACAGCGCGTCGGCCGCGTCGGGCGCGAGGCCTTCCCGTGCGGCCACGACCCCGACGGCGGCACGCACGCGGTCCTCCTGCGCCGGATCCTCGACGGGGCGGCCGAGCGCCGCCTTGGCCGTGGCGACCGCGGGCATGAACGCGAGCCGGAGGTCGACGAGCGCGAGCAAGGCGTCCAGGTCCGACGCGAAGGCCGACCGCGGCGCGCCGTAGGCCTTGCCGAACCACCGCGCGCGCAGCGCGGCGAGCGATCCGTCGGCCTCGTGCGCGCGCAGCCAGGCGTCGAGCGCGTCCGCCAGCGCCGGATCGCGCGCGAGGTAGGCCTTGCGGTCGCGCGTGAGCGGGCCCAGCGCGGTCGCCCACGGGGCGCGCGCTTGCACGAGCGGCGCCTCGGCCGCGTCGACGAGCACCGCGTCGGCCGCGCCGATCTCGAGCTGGCGCGGCACCGCGAGGTTGTCGGCGACGGTCTGGATGAGGGCGTGCGGGAAGAGCCGGCGGGCCACCCACTCGAGGTGGCCGCCCGCGTTGACCGCGAGCCGCAGCCCCAGTCGATCGAGCTGGGCCGCGTTGCGCGCGGTCTCGGGCCGGACCAGCACGACGGCGCCGGTCTCGAGCACCGGGCGCGTGAACGTGGCGCCGACGGCGCGCTCGGCCCGCATCGTCACCCCGCTCATCGCGACGTCGAAGCGGTCGGCGGCGAGGTCCTGGCGGAGCGCCGGCCAGCGGAACGTCACCAGCTCGAGCCGCCGGCCGCTGTCGCGGGCGAAACGCCGCGCGACCTCGACGTCGAACCCCTGCGGCGTTCCGTCCTTGCCGACGAAGCTGAACGGCGGATAGTCGCTGCTCGTGCCGACGCGCAGCGGGGGACCCGCGGGCCGCGGCGGCAGGCAGGAGAGGGCGAACAGCAGGAGCGCCGGCGCGAGGCGCGTCACGCGCGCAGGCCCAGGACGTCGCGCATGTCGTAGAGCCCCGGCGTCCGGGCGGCGACCCAGCCCGCCGCCCGCAGCGCGCCGCGGGCGAGGCAGGCGCGGTCCTGCATGCGGTGGACGAGCTCGAGGCGCTCGCCGAGCCCGCCCAAGAGCACCGTGTGGTCGCCCACCGCATCGCCCGCGCGCAGCCCGACGATGCCGATCTCGTCCCGCCGGCGGGCGCCCACCTGGCCCTCGCGCGCGAGCACGGCCGCGCGAGCGAAGTCGAGCCCGCGCGCGGATGCGAGCGCGCGGCCGAGCGCCAGCGCCGTGCCGCTTGGGGCGTCCCGCTTCCCGTGATGGTGCAGCTCGACGATCTCCGCCTCCCAGCTCGCGTCGAGGAGGCGGGCGGCGAGCGTCACCAGCTCGGTGAGCACGGCGATGCCAACGCTGTAATTCGCGGCGACGACGCTGCGGGTGCGGGCCGCCGCGGCGCGCAGCGCCGCGTCCTCGGCGGCGCTGAAGCCCGTGGTGCCGACGACGAGCCCGGCGCCGCGCTCGGCGGCCAGGCGCGCGTGCGCGAGGGTCGCCGCCGGCACGCCGGTGAAGTCGACCACGACGTGCTCGGCACGGCAGGCCGGCGCGAGCGCGTCGGAGACCCGGAGGCCGAGGGGCCCGCCGCCGGCGATCTCCCCGGCGTCGCGGCCGATGCTCGGATGGCCGGGCGCCTCGACCGCGCCGGCCACCCGCAGCCCGGGATCGGCACGCGCGAGGGCGAGCAGCAGGCGGCCCATGCGCCCCGCCGCGCCGCAGACGACGACGCCGACGGCCTCAGACAAGGCGTTGCTCGCGGAGCACCGCCTCGAGCGTCGCGCGGTTGGCAGGGGTCATCGGCGTGAGCGGCAGGCGGAACTCCTCGGCGCACGCGCCCATGAGCGCGAGCGCGGTCTTCACCGGGATTGGGTTCACCTCGAGGAAGAGGACCCGCATGAGCGGCAGCAGCTCGCGCATCACGGCGCGGCCGCGCGCGAGGTCGTCGGCGAGGAGCACCGCGGCGAGATCCGCCATGCGCCGCGGCGCCACGTTGGCGGTGACCGAGATCACCCCCTTGCCGCCCACGGCCATGATCGGCAACGTGAGGACGTCGTCGCCGGAGTAGACCGCGAAGTCCGGTCCGCACGCGGCGAGCACGTGCTGCACCTGCTCGAGCGAGCCGCTCGCCTCCTTCACGCCGACCACGTTGCGGATGCGCGCGAGCCGCGCCATCGTGTCGGGGGTGATGTTCGATGCCGTACGCCCCGGGATGTTGTAGGGGATGAGCGGCAGCCGCGTGGCCTCGGCGACCGCCGCGTAGTGACGGACGATGCCCTCCTGCGTCGGCCGGTTGTAATAGGGTGAGATCAGCAGGGCCGCGTCGGCGCCCGCCTCCTCGGCCGCGCGCGTGAGCCGGATCGCCTCGGCGGTCGCGTTCGAGCCCGTGCCCGCGACCACCGGCACCCGCCGCCGCGCCGCCTCGACGACCGTGCGCACCACCGCGACGTGCTCGTCGTGCGTGAGCGTCGCCGACTCGCCGGTCGAGCCGCAGGGTACGAGGCCGTGCACCCCGCCGGCGATCTGCGCCTCGACCAGCGCGGCGAGCGCCGGGTGATCGACGGCGCCGTCGCGGAAGGGCGTCACGAGCGCGGTGAGGCAGCCGGTGAGCATCGTCACACCTCGATGCGGCCCTCGAACACCTCGACCGCGTCGCCGGTCATGTGGACGTGGTCGTCCGCCCGCCAGTCGATGGCGAGGATGCCGCCGGGCAGCGCGACCTCGACGCGGCGCCCGCTGCGCCCGGTGCGTGCGGCGGCGACCGCCGCGGCGCACGCGCCGGTGCCGCACGCCTGCGTCTCGCCGGCGCCCCGCTCCCATACCCGCATGACGAGTCGCGCCGGGCCCGCGACGCGGACGAACTCCGTGTTCACCCGCCGCGGGAAGAAGCGATGGTGCTCGAAGCGCGGCCCGAGGGCGGCGAGGTCGAGAGCGGCCGGGTCCTCGACGAAGACCACACAGTGCGGGTTGCCCATCGACACGCAGGTGACCGTCCACGTGCGCCCGTCGACCGCGAGCGGCCGCTCGATCACCGGGCCGTCGGCGTCGGCCGGGATGCGGCGGCCCTCCCATTCGGGCGTCCCCATGTCGACCGTGACGTGCGCGACGCGCCCGCCCTCGAGCACGCAGGCGACGCTCTTCACCCCGGCGTCCGTCTCGACGTGCAGCGGGTTCGTGTCGGCGAGCCCGTGGTCGAGCACGAACTTGGCGAGCGCGCGGATGCCGTTGCCGCACATCTCGGCGCGGCTGCCGTCGGCGTTGAAGACGGCCATGCGGCAGGCGGCCACGGCCGACGGCAGCACGAGGATCAGGCCGTCGGCGCCGATGCCGCGGTGGCGGTCGCAGAGCCGCGGCGCCAGCGCCGCGGGATCGTCGGGCGGCTCCCGGCGCGCGTCGACGACGACGAAGTCGTTGCCGGTGCCGTGCAGCTTGGCGAAGGACAGCGTGCCCATGGCTCAGCCCGACGTCAGTCCCGGTCGGGCGGGATCGACTCGCCGCGAATCAGATCCTCGCGCGTCTCGCGCTCCCTTACAATGTGGTACGTCGCACCGTCAACCAGCACGGCCGCCGGACGCGGGCGCGCGTTGTAGTTCGACGCCATGACGAAGCCGTAGGCGCCCGCGCTCATCACCGCGAGCAGGTCGCCCGCCTCGGGCGTCTCGAGCTCGCGGTCCCTGGCGAGGAAGTCGCCGCTCTCGCACACCGGGCCCACCACATCGGCGACGATGCGCGGCGCGCCGCGCGGCCGCACCGGCCGCAGCGCGTGGTAGGAGCCGTACAGCGCAGGCCGCAGCAGGTCGTTCATCGCGCCGTCGACGACCACGAAGCGCTTCGCCGCGGTCGCCTTGCGGTACACGACGCGCGTGAGCAGCACGCCGGCGTTGCCGACGAGCGCTCGCCCGGGCTCGAGCACGAGCGTGAGCGGGAGCCCGGCGAGGCCCGCCGTGAGCGCGGCGGCGTAGGCCGCGGGCGCCGGCGGCGTCTCGTTCTCGTAGGTGATGCCGACGCCTCCGCCGAGGTCGAGGTAGCGCAGGCCCCCGGCGAGCCCCGCTTCGGCGAGCTGCCCGATCAGGTGGCGCACTCGGCCGAGCGCGTCGACGAAAGGTGCCACGTCGGTGAGCTGCGAGCCGATGTGGCAGTCGACGCCGATCGGCTCGAGATGGGACAGCGCGTGCGCGCGCCGGTACTCGGCGAGCGCGTCGGCGATCGGGATGCCGAACTTGCTCTTCTTCATCCCGGTCGCGATGTAGGGGTGCGTCTTCGGATCGACGTCGGGGTTCACGCGCAGCGCGATCGGCGCGCGCACGCCCAAGCGCGCGGCCACCCGCTCGACCGCGTCGAGCTCCTCGGGCGATTCGACGTTGAGCATGAGGATGCGCTGCTCGAGCGCGTAGGCGATCTCGTCGTCGGTCTTGCCGACGCCGGAGAACACGATGCGGCCCGGGTCGGCTCCGGCGCGCAGCGCCTTCCACAGCTCGCCGCCCGAGACGACGTCGAAGCCGGCGCCGGCGCGGGCGAAGAGGTGGAGGATCGCCAAGTGGTCGTTCGCCTTGACCGCGAAGCAGAGGAGGTGCGGCGTGCCGGCGAAGGCCCCGTCGAAGGCGCGCCAGCCCGCGAGCAGCGCCGCGCGGCTGTAGACGTAGAGCGGCGTGCCGTGGCGCTCGGCGAGCCGCGCGAGCGGCACCTGCTCGCAGCAGAGCTCGCCGTCCCGGTACTCGAAGGCGGCCGCGGGCGTCATGGGATCGGCTCCTTGCGCTTGGGGGCCGGCGGCGCGGTGGCCTCGGCGGGCTCGAAGCGGATGGCGACGGGGCCGGCTGCCGGGCTGCGGTAGCGGTCGGAGGTGACGGCCGTGATGCGATAGAGGTAGCGCGTCCCGGCCGTCACGGAGCGATCGATCCAGTCGAAGCGGCGCTCGGGCCGGAAGCGGAGCTGGTCGGTCACGGCGATGGTGGCGACCGCGGTGAAGCGCGCGGGCGTGGCGTCCGCGAGCGCGCGCTCGATCAGGAAGTGGTCGAGATCCTTCATGCGCCCGCCGCCCGAATAGCGGTCGGGGCGCAGCCAGGAGAGCCGCACGCCGTCGGTGGCCGAGGCGACCGTGAGGTCCGTCGGCGGCAGGGGCTCGACCAGCTCCGGCGGCACGGGGCGCGCCTTGCGCCCGCACGCGGCGCCCGCGCCGAGCGCGAGCCCGAGGAGCACCGCCGCGCGCGTCACGACCCGGCCTCGCGCGCCGCGCGGGCGAGCTGGCGGCGCACGGCGGCGGGGGCGGTGCCGCCCGGGAGCCTGCGGCGCGCGAGGGAGAAGGCAGGCGTGAGCCGGCGGGCGAGCGCGGGCGTGAGCAGGGGGGAGTGGTGCCGCAGCGTCGCGGCGTCGAGGTTCCGCAGCGGCGTGCCGGTCGCCAGGCAGTGGCGGACGAGCGCGCCGACGATCGCGTGCGCCCGGCGAAAGGGGACCCCACGCTCGGTGAGGAGGTCGGCCAGGTCGGTGGCGAGCGCGAGCCCGTCGGCCGCCGCCGCCATGCGCTCGGGGCGAAAGCGCAGCGCCGGCAGCATCGCGGTGAGCACGGCGAGGCAGGCCCGCAGCGTCCCGGCGGCGTCGAACAGCGGCGGCTTGTCCTCCTGGAGGTCGCTGTTGTAGGCGAGCGGCAGCCCCTTGAGCAGGGTGAGGAGCGCGACCAGCGCGCCGATCACGCGGCCGGTCTTGCCGCGCACCAGCTCGGCCACGTCGGGGTTCTTCTTCTGCGGCATCATCGAGCTGCCGGTGGCGAACGCGTCGGGCAGCTCGACGAATCCGAACTCCTCGCTCGCCCAGAGCACGATCTCGCCCGCGAGCCGGCTCAGGTGCACGGCCGCGATCGCCGCCGCCGCCACGAACTCTGCCGCCGCGTCGCGGTCGCTCACCGCGTCGAGGCTGTTGGCGGTGATGCGCGCGAAGCCCAGGCGCCGGGCGACCAGCCGGCGGTCGAGCGCAAAGCCGGCGCCGGCCAGTGCGCCCGCCCCGAGCGGCAGCTCGTCGGCGCGCCGGCGGCAGTCACGCAGCCGCCCGCGGTCGCGGCCGAGCATCGCGTGGTAGGCGAGCAGGTGATGCGCGAGCAGGATCGGCTGGGCGCGCTGCTGATGGGTGTAGCCGGGCATGACGACGTCCACGTGGCGGCGGGCGACCGTGACGAGCGCCCGCTGGAGGCCCGCGAGCGCCGCGTCCACCGCGTCGCACTCGGCCCGCAGCCACAGCCGGAGATCGGTGGCCACCTGGTCGTTGCGGCTGCGGCCGGTGTGCAGCTTGCCGCCCACCGGCCCGAGGATCTCGGTGAGGCGCCGCTCGATGGCCACGTGGATGTCCTCGTCGCCGGGGAGGAAGCGGAAGCGCCCGGCTGCCAGCTCGCGGCCGACGCGCGCGAGGCCGCCCTCCAGCCGTGCGCCCTCGCGCCGGGTGAGGAGCCGGGCGCGCACGAGCGCGGCCACGTGCGCGCGGCTGGCCGCGACGTCGTGGGGCGCGAACGGCAGGTCGACCGGGAGGCAGCGCGTGAACGCCTCGGCGATCGGCGCGGGAGGCTCGGCGAAGCGCCCGTGCCAGGCCTTGGCGGCCCGCGCCCGGGCGCCGCGTTGGCGGGTCATCGGCCGCGCTCGACGAGCGCCCGGATGCGCAGCCGGAGCCCCGCGAGGCGGATGAAGCCTCCGGCGTCCTCCTGGCGGTAGCCGCCGGCCTCGTCGAAGCTCGCGACGTGGGGGTCGTAGAGCGACCGCGGCGCCTTGCGTCCGACGACGCGCACGCTGCCGCGGTAGAGCCGCAGCCGCGCCGTACCGGTCACCACGCGCGCCGCCTCGTCGATCGCCGCCTGGAGCATGAGCCGCTCGGGCGCGAACCAGTAGCCGTAATACACCATCTCCGCGTAGCGGGGGGCGAGCGTGTCGCGGAGGTGCAGCACCTCGCGGTCGAGGGTGAGCTGCTCGACGGCCGCGATCGCCGCGCGCAGCACGGTGCCCCCCGGCGTCTCGTACACGCCGCGCGACTTCATGCCCACGTAGCGATTCTCCACCAGGTCGACGCGGCCGACGCCGTGCCGCCCCGCCATCGTGTTGAGCCGGGCGAGGAGCGCGGCGGGCGCGAGCCGCTCGCCGTTCACCGCCACGGCGACGCCGCCCTCGACGTCGACCTCGACCTCCTCGGGCCGGTCGGGCGCGTGCTCGGGCGCGACCGTGAGCTGGAACATGTCGTCGTACGGCGCGCGCCAGGGATCCTCGAGCACGCCGCCCTCGTAGCTCACGTGCAGGAGGTTGCGATCCGTCGAGTAGGGTTTTTCGGCGGTCACCGGCACCGCAATGCCCTGGCGCTCGGCGTAGGTGATCAGGTCGGCGCGGCCGGCGAACTCCCACTCGCGCCAGGGCGCGATCACCGTGAGCCCCGGGCCGAGCGCCGCGTAGGTGAGCTCGAAGCGCACCTGGTCGTTACCCTTGCCGGTCGCCCCGTGGGCGACCGCGTCGGCGCCGCGCGCAAGCGCGATCTCCACCTGTCGCTTGGCGATGAGCGGCCGGGCGATCGCAGTGCCGAGGAGGTACTGCCCCTCGTAGACCGCGCCGGCGCGCAGCAGCGGGAAGACGTAGTCCCGGACGAACTCCTCGCGCAGATCCTCGACCACGCAGTCGGCGGCGCCGGTGCGCCGGGCCTTCTCGGGCAGGCCCGAGAGCTCGTCGCCTTGGCCGAGATCGGCGCAGAAGGCGATCACCTCCGCCCGGTGCCGCTCGACCAGCCAGCGCAGGATCACCGAGGTGTCGAGCCCCCCCGAATAGGCGAGCACGATCCGCCCGACGGCTGCCGCCATGGCGGGATCACCTAGCACGCACGGGGACCGATTCAAGCCCGACGGCCGAGCGGCCGACACTCCTGCGGAGGCCCCGACGGCGGACGGGGATCGGCGGTGGTGATGGCGGCGACTCGCGAGCGTCCTCTCTGGTTCACGACCCGCGGCGCGTCGCCCTGGGTGGTCGTGGGCTGGCTCGCGCTTCTTGTGGCGGCGGCCGGCGCGGGCGCTGTCGGCGCGGGCCCGCTCGGCCCCGCGGGCCCCGTGCTGGCGGTGGCCGCGGTGGGCTGGGCGCTCGCGCGCGCGCTGCCGGCTCCCCCGGCGTGTCTTCGCCGCTACCACCTCGACGACGCCGAGGTGACGGCCTTCGCGCCCCGCCGCGGCGTACGCCGGCTCCCGTGGTCCCAGGTGCGCACCGTGGTCCAGGATCGCCATGCGCTGCGCCTGCGCGGGCCGGGGTTCGCCGCGGCGCTGCCGCTCGGCCCACTGTTCGCCGACGACGTGTGGTTCGCCGCCCTCGAGCGTGTCGTTCCGGATCTCGCGGGCGACCTTTGGACGCGGCTCGAGGACGGCGTCGTGCCGCTGCGCCCCGAGATCGAGCCGGCGGCGCGGGCGCTCGGGTGGTGGGCCTACGCGCCCGCCGCGCTCGCGGCGCTCGCCGGCGGCGTGCAGGGGGTGGCGGTGCTGCTCGCGGTGGCGCTCGCCGAGCGGCTCGCCGCGCTCGCGCTGCGCGCCCAGCGCACGGTGACGCTGCATCCCGGCGGCATCGCCTTTCGCGAGGGCCGCGGCCTCTTCGTCCCCTGGGCCCGCGCGCAGGTGAGCCCGACGCCGCGGGGGCTGCGCGTCGAGTGCGACGAGGGCGGGGCCGGCGTCGTCTCGATCCGCGTGCCGAACTTCTGGGCGGCGGCCGCCGTGATCCAGCTCCGCGCACAGGTGGGCCCCGACTGCCCCGCCGAGGTGCACTTCCGGCTGCGGCTCGCCAACGGCGGGCTCGCGGTCGTGGGCGAGTTCGACGCGCAGGGGTAGCGCCGTCCGAGCCCGCGCCCCCTACAAGAGCCCGCGGCCCGCGCCGAGCAGCCAGACCATGATCGCCTTCTGCACGTGCAGCCGGTTCTCCGCCTGCTCGAAGACGACCGAGCGGGGCCCATCGATCACCGCGTCGGTGATCTCCTCGCCGCGGTGGGCGGGGAGGCAGTGCATCACGAGCGCGTCGCTTTGTGCGGACGCGAGCAGGGCCTCGTTCACCTGGTAGGGCTGAAAGACGCGCCGGCGCGTCTCCGCCTCGGCCTCCTGGCCCATGCTCGTCCACACGTCGGTGTACACCACGTCCGCGCCGCGCACCGCGGAGACGGGGTCGTGGGTGACGCCGACGCGCGGGCCGCAGGCCGCGACGATCGACGGATCGGGCTCGTAGCCGGGCGGGCAGCCGAGCACGAAGTGGAAGCCGAGGCGCTCGGCCGCCTCCATCCACGAGTGCACCATGTTGTTGCCGTCGCCGATGAACGCGACGCGCAGCCCGGCGAGCCGCCCGCGCTGCTCGAGGAGCGTGAAGCAGTCGGCGAGCACCTGGCAGGGATGGTGGAGGTCGGAGAGCCCGTTGATCACCGGCACGCGCGCGCCCGCGGCGAGGTCGACGACGCTGCGGTGAAGGAACGTGCGCGCCATGACGAGGTCGACCCAGCGCTCGAGGTTGCGCGCGATGTCGCCCGCGGATTCGCGCTTGCCGAGGGCGATGTCGCCGGGCGCCAGATGGATCGCCGCGCCGCCGAGCTGGACCATGCCGACCTCGAAGGTGACGCGCGTGCGCAGGCTCGGCTTCTCGAAGATCATCGCGAGCGTGCGCCCGGCGAGCAGCGGATGCGGGCGGCCCGCCTTGATCTCCACCTTGAGCCGGCGCGCGAGCGCGAAAAGCTGCGCGATCTCGGCGGCCGTGAGGTCGGCCACGTGCAGCAGGTCGCGCTTCACGCCGCCTCCGCCAGCGCCCGCTCGAGGATCGCGAGCCCCTCGTCGATCTCGGCGCGGGTGATCACGAGCGGCGGGGTGAGGCGCAGCACCCGGTCCGCGGTGCAGTTGATCAGCAGGCCCCGATCGAGGCATCGGCGCACGACGGGGGCGCCCGGCGCGTCGAGCACGGTCCCGAGGAGAAGGCCGGCGCCGCGCACGGCCCGGATGCGGCCGCTGCGGCGGCCGAGGGCCTCGAGTCCCGCGCGCAGGTGCTCGCCCGTCGCGCGGACGTGCTCGAGCAGCTCGGGGCGGGCCAGCTCGGTCGTGGCGGCGATGGCCGCCGCACAGGCCACGGGGTTGCCGCCGAAGGTGGTGCCGTGGGAGCCCGGGGTGAAGGCCGCGGCGACACGCGCGCTGGCGAGCATCGCCCCGATGGGGAGGCCGCCGCCGAGCGCCTTGGCGAGCGTCATGACGTCTGGGACGATGCCCGCCGCCTCGTGAGCGAAGAGCCGGCCGGTGCGCCCGAGGCCGGTTTGGATCTCGTCGAGGATCAGGAGCAGCCCCCGCTCGTCGCAGAGCCGGCGGAGCCCCGGCAGGTAGTCGGGGCCGGGGGTCGCGACGCCGCCCTCGCCCTGGATCGGCTCGATCATCACCGCCACGGTTTCCTCGCGCACCGCCGCGCGGATCGCGGCGAGGTCGTCGTAGGGCACCAGTCGCACGCCCGGCAGCAGCGGCTGGAAGCCGTGGTGGTACTTCTCCTGGCCCGTCGCCGTGAGCGTGCCGAACGTGCGGCCGTGGAACGAGCCGGTCGCGGCGAGAATCTCGAACCGGCCGCCGCCGTGCTCGGCGCCCCAGCGCCGCGCGAGCTTCATCGCGGCCTCGTTGGCCTCGGCGCCGCTGTTGCAGAGAAACGCGCGCTCGGCGAACGAGAGCCGGCAGAGCAGCGCGGTGAGCTCGGCCCCGGGTCGGGTGTGGTAGTGGTTGGAGACGTGGAGCAGCTCGGCGGCCTGGGTGCGGATCGCCTCGACCACGGCGGGGTGGCAGTGGCCGAGGCTCATCACCGCCACGCCGGCGAACAGGTCGAGGTAGCGGCGGCCGTCGGCGTCCCACAGCTCGCATCCGCGCCCGCGCACGAACGCCACCGGGAGCCGGGCGTAGTTGCCGACCTCGTGCGCGGCGGTGAGCGCGACGATCTCCGCGTTGGTCATGCGCGCGCCAGCCGGCGGCGCACCCGCCGCGCGCTCGACACGAGCTCCGTGCCGACGCCGCGGTTGGTGAGCACCTCGAGCAGGAGCGCGTGCCGCACGCGCCCGTCGACGACGTGCGCCTGCTTGACGCCGCCGCGCAGCGCCTCGAGGCAGCACTCGACCTTCGGGATCATCCCGCCGGCGATGATGCCGTCGGCGATCAGCTCGTGGGCCGCGTCGGCCGGAAGCACGTCGATGAGCGCCCCGTCGCGCCCCTTCACGCCCTCGACGTCGGTGAGCAGGATCAGCTTCTCGGCGCGGAGCGCCTCGGCGATCTTGCCCGCGACCACGTCGGCGTTGATGTTGTAGGTCTGCCCGTCGGCGCTGGCCGCGGTCGGGGCGATCACCGGGATGAAGTGATCGAGCGCCTCGATCACGCGCGGGTTGACGCCCACCACCTCGCCGACGAGCCCGAGGTCGTTGGCGTCGCTGCGCCGGCGCGCGATCACCAGCTCGCCGTCCTTGCCCGAGAGCCCGACGGCCCGGCCCCCGTGGCGGTTCAAGAGCGCGACGATCTCGGGGTTGATCCGGCCCACCAGCACCTGCTCGACGATCGTCATGGTGGCGGCGTCGGTGACGCGCAGCCCGCGCACGAAGCGAGGTGTGATCCCCGCGGCGCGCACCGCGGCGTCGATCTGCGGCCCGCCGCCGTGGACGATCACGGGGTGCATGCCGACGTACTTGAGCAGCGTCACGTCCTGAGCGAAGGAGTCCTTCAGCTCGTCGCGCTCCATCGCGTGCCCGCCGTATTTGATGACGAGCACCTTGCCCGCGAAGCGCCGGATGTAAGGCAGCGCCTCGAGCAGCACGTCGGCCTTGTCGACCGGATCCACGAGCGCCTTATGCCTCGCGGCGCCCGGAGGCACAACCCACGGACCCCTCGGATCAGAGGATGAACCGCGAGAGGTCCTGGTCCTCGAGAATGCCCTCGAGCCGCTCGCGCACGTAGGCGGCGTCGACGCGCACCGCCTGCCCGCTCATCTCGGGGGCGTCGAACGAGATCCGGTCGAGGAGGCGCTCCATCACCGTGTGCAGCCGCCGCGCCCCGATGTTCTCGGTGCGCTGGTTCACCTCGGCGGCGATGCGGGCCAGCTCCCGGATCGCGTCGTCGGTGAAGCTGAGCGCGACCTGCTCGGTGGCGAGCAGCGCGGTGTACTGGCGGGTGAGCGCGTTCTCGGGCTCGGTCAAGATGCGCACGAAGTCGGCCTGGCCGAGGGGCTCGAGCTCGACCCGGATCGGGAAGCGCCCCTGGAACTCGGGGATCAGGTCGGAGGGCTTCACGGCGTGGAACGCCCCCGACGCGATGAACAAGATGTGATCGGTGCGCACCGCCCCGTGCTTGGTCGACACGGTCGAGCCCTCGACGATCGGCAGCAGGTCGCGCTGCACGCCCTCGCGCGAGACGTCGGGGCCCGCGGTCTGGCCGCTGCGGCTGGCGATCTTGTCGATCTCGTCGATGAACACGATGCCCGACTGCTCGACGCGGCGGATCGCCTCGCGGGTCGCCGCCTCCATGTCGATCAAGCGCGCCGCCTCCTCCTGGGCGAGGGCGTCGAGGGCCTCGGGCACGCGGAGCTTGGTCTTCTTGGTCTGCTTCGGCATGAGGTTCTGGAACAGCTCGCGGAGACCGTGCTCGACCTCCTCCATCCCCTGCGGGGTCATGACCTCGATCATCGGGACGTGGGCGCGCGTGACCTCCAGCTCGACCGTGCGGTCGTCGAGCCGCCCCGCGCGCAGCATCTGGCGGAGCTTCTCGCGCGTCTCGACCTGATCCGCGGCCGGGCCGGGCGGCGGCTCGCTGCCGACGGCGTGGATGCGGCGCTCCGGGCGCGCGGGCGGCAGCAGCAGGTCGAGCAGGCGCTCCTCGGCGAGCTCGCGCGCGCGGGCCCGCACCTTCTCCTTCTCCTCGTCGCGCACGAGGTTGACGGCGAGCTCAGCCAGGTCGCGGATGATCGACTCGACGTCGCGGCCGACGTAGCCCACCTCGGTGAACTTCGAGGCCTCGACCTTGATGAACGGCGCCTGCGAGAGCTTGGCGAGCCGCCGGGAAATCTCCGTCTTTCCGACGCCGGTCGGCCCGATCATGATGATGTTCTTCGGCGCGATCTCGTCGCGCAGCGGCGCCGGCACGTGCAGGCGCCGCCAGCGGTTGCGCAGCGCGATCGCCACCGCGCGCTTGGCGGCGTGCTGGCCCACGATGTAGCGATCCAGCTCGGAGACGATCTCCCGCGGCGTGAACGTGGCCATCGGGCTTTAGGCGGCGTCGAGCTCCTCGATCACGAGCCGGTCGTTCGTGTACACGCAGATCTCGGCCGCCGTGCGCAGCGCCTCCTCGACGATCTGCCGCGCAGACAAGGTGGAGTGGCGCACGAGCGCGCGCGCTGCGGCGAGCGCGAAGTTGCCCCCCGACCCGATCGCGCACACGCCGTCCTCGGGCTCGACGACGTCGCCCGTCCCGGAGACGACCAGCGAGGACTCGACGTCGGCGACGATGAGCAGCGCCTCGAGGTGGCGGAGCATCCGGTCCGTGCGCCAGTCCTTGCTCAGCTCGACGGCCGCGCGGCGGAGGTTGCCGCCCACCTGCTCGAGCTTGGTCTCGAAGCGCTCGAAGAGCGTGAGCGCGTCGGCGCCCGCGCCCGCGAAGCCGGCGAGCACGCGGCCCTGATAGAGCCGGCGGATCTTGCGCGCGTTGTGCTTGAGAATCGTCTGGCCGAGCGACACCTGCCCGTCGCCGCCGATCACGACGCGGCCGCCGTGTCGCAGCGCGAGCACCGTCGTGCCGTGCAGCTCAGGCTCGCGGGTGCGCGCGGTCATAGGCGTCCGTGAGGCGGCGGAGGTCGACGTGGGTGTAGCGCTGCGTGGTGGAGAGGCTCGCGTGGCCGAGCAGCTCCTGGATGGCGCGGAGGTCGGCGCCGGCGCCCAGCAGATGCGTGGCGAACGTGTGGCGGAGCGCGTGCGGGGTGGCGCGGGTGGGCGTGCCGCTCGCCGTCACGTGCCTCTCGACGAGGCGCGCCACGCTGCGCGCCGTGAGCCGACCGCCCCGGAGGTTGCGGAACACGGCGCCGGGCGCCACCGGCCCGCCCGCCGCCGCGGCCGCCGCGCCGTACGCCTCGAGCGCGCGCAGCGCCGGGCGGCCGATGGGCACGACCCGCTCCTTGCGTCCCTTGCCGAGCACCCGCAGGAGCCCCGCCTCGCGATCGACGTCGGCCCAGTCGAGGCCGACCAGCTCGCTCACGCGCAGCCCCGAGGAGTAGAGCACCTCGAGGATCGCCCGGTCGCGCAGCCCCGCAAGGCCCTCGGCCGGCGGCGTCGCGAGCAGGCGATCGATCTCGTCGAGCGTGAGGTGGGCCGGCAGGCGGCGGCGCGTCCTCGGCGTGCCGACGGCGGCGGCGGGGTCCGCCTCGAGGCGCCCGGCGCGCACGAGGAACCGGAAGAACGCGCGCACCGCGGCCAGCTTGCGCGCGATCGACGTGCGCTCGAGGCGGCCGTCGACGGTCCGCAGCCAGTGGCGGATCGTCTCCGGGCGCACCGCCCGCGGATCGTCCCCCGCGGCGGCGAGCAGCTCGCGGACGTCGGCAACGTAGGCGCGCAGCGTATGCGGCGAAGCGTGGCGCTCGCTGCGCAGATGGGCCGCCCACGCCGCGAGCTCCGCCGCCCCCGCGGGCGCGTTTGTCGCCATACGCAGCCGATGCTATCAACCGGGTCCGGACGGGACAAGGTGACGACGGTGAAGGCGCGCGCGCTCCTGCTCGTCCTCGCCGGGGCGCTCCTGGCGGGCTGCCGTCCCGATCCATCGACCGCGCGCGGGACGGCCGAGCGCTTCCTCGACGCGTACTACGTGATGATCGACCTGCGCGGCGCGCTGCCCTACACCGCAGGTCTCGCGCACGACAAGGTCGAGAAGGGCATCGCGCTCACCGCGGGGCAGGAGATCGACGCGGGCACCGAGAAGCCGAGCGTCCACTACGCGCTGCTCGACGAGCACCCGGCGGGGGACGACGCCGTGCAGTTCGCCTACCGCGGCACCGTGTCGCCCCCCGGCAGCGACTCCTTCGAGCGGCGCTGGCTCCTCACCGTGCGGCGTGGGGCCGAGGGCTGGCGGGTGACGAACTTCGAGGAGGACGCGCGCGAGTGAGCGCGGGAACCCTGGTGGGCGGCGATGACGGCGCGGCGCTGGCCTAAAGGGCGCGGCGGGCCGCGCGGATCGCGGCGCGCGCGCCGCGGGCGGATGCCCGAATCTCCGTGACCAGCGAAGCCGGCAACCGCGCATCGCGGAGCAGCGCGAGCAGACGGCCGAGCTCGGCATCCGCCTGGGTGAGGAGCCGGCGCGCGCGGCCGCGCCGGGCGCCGCGGGCGGCGGCGACGGCGGCCTCGACGCGCGACACGAGCCGGCCGATCCGCGCGCCGGCGCGCCCGCCGCCGCCCGCGGCGAGGAGCGTCTGGGCGATCACGCCCATCTGGCACGTCACCGCGGCGGCCGCAGAGCATGCCCGCGCCGGGTCGCACGGCTCGGCGAGGCAAAGGCCCTCGGTCGCGCACGCGGGCCCGGACACGCACACCGGCGCGTCGCCGCGACAGTGATCGCCCACCGTGCAGGCGTCGCCGTCGTCGCACGGGGTGGCGGCCGGCGCGGGCACGCAACCGCGCTCCGGGTCGCAAATGCCCGTGGCGCACGGCCCGGTGCAGGCGACGGGCGTCCCGGGTACGCACGTGTCGTCGGTGCCGCTGCAATGGTCGCCCGCCGTGCAGGCGTCGCCGTCGTCGCACGGGGTCGCCGCGGGCTCGCCGGCGCAGCTCTGCGGCCGGCAGAGGGCGATGGTCGCCGTGCGGACGACGCCCGCGTCGTCCGCACGGGCGACCGCGAGCGTCCCCGTGGCGAAGCAGTCGACCGGCATGCGAAAGGCGAGCATCGTCGGCGTCACCGCCCACACGTCGGCGGGGAACGGCTGGCCGCCGAGCGTCACCGTGACGTGATTGCCGGAGGGGCTCGCGGCGGCGTTGCGGGCCGCGATCTTGTCGTCCTCGCCCGTGCACGGCGTCGCCGGCGCGGTCTGGCTCTCGTCGGCGCAGGCGACGCCGTCGATGGCATCGAAGCCGGAGCCGTAGACGCGCACGAGGTCGCCCGCGCGCGGGCGGGCGGGGACGACCGACTCGAGCGTCGGCGCGCCGGCCCGCGGGCTCGACGGGCTACCGGCGTCGACCGAGGCCCCGGGGACCACGCAGATGTCGGGATTGTGGGCGGACGTGGTGCTGCACGGGGCGCTCGTCGCCCCCTGCTCCCACTGGTTGCCGCGCGCCGAGACCGCCGCGGGGACCGCCTGCTCGAGGTTGAAGCCGTTCTGGTTCTGGAAGTTGTTCGGATTGAAGGCGAAGGCATTCATCCCCGGCGCCTCCCCCGTGCCGTAGTCGGCCCCAGGCAGGGCGCATCCGCCGCACGTGGCCTGGATCGTCCCCACGCCCGCGGGGAAGGTCGCGAGGTTGCACGTCCCCGCGCACGCCCCCGTGCCGTCGCAGCAATCCCCGTCGCCCGCGCAGGCGAGGGCCGCGTTCCCCGTGCACGTCCCCGTCAGCCGGTCGCGGTGGTTGCAGACGATAGCGACGCCGCGGAAGCGCGCGCTCGCGACGGCCGCGGGGTTGCTCGCGTTGCCCTCGATCCGCGCGCCGACCACACCGTTGTCGGCGACGAAGTCGTCGGTGAACGTCGCCGTCGCGTTCCCGCTCACGGAAAGCCCGCGCGCACCGTTGAAGCGGACGATGTTGCCGTCGGTCGTGATCGTGCTCGGTGCGGAGAGCCCGGGGAACTCGTTGATCGCGAGGATCCCGTTCTGCGCTTCGCGCGGCAGGTTGTGCTCGACGACGTTGCGCGCCGCGGTCACCTGCCCGCCGCGCGTGCTCTGGATGCCGCCGTTGGCGTTGTCGTGCAGGCAGGAGTCGCGCACGGTGACGCTGCCGCCGTCGGTCGCCTTGAGCCCCTTGTCGTCGGCCCCCGTGATCTCGCTCGCCGTGACGAGCACGTCCGTTCCCTCGACGCTCACGGCGTCACCGCGGGCGGGTCCGAAGACCGTCGCGTCCTCGAGCCGATCGCGCAGCGCGCCCGGGGCGAAGTCGACCGTGTCGGCCTGGGTCGGGCAGCCGGGGCCGCTCACGTCGGGACGGCAGGCGAGCGGCACCGTGAACCGTCCACCGCGGAGCAAGAGCCCCCGCAGCACGTCGTCCTGCCCGAAGACGCGGACGAGGCGATAGTCGAGCGTGCCCGCGGACAGCGTCACGCCGGGGGCGCCGGTGGCGTCGAGCCCGTCGAGCACGATCGTGGAGCCGAGCAGGCAGACGAGCGCGGGCGCGCCCGGCGGGCAGGCCGGGTCGGCGGCGGTGAACGCGATCACGCTCGCAGGCGGGAGCGCGAAGGTGACCAGCGCCGGCCCGCCGCTCGCCTCGGCCTGGCGCAGCCGCCCGAGGAGATCCGCCGGATCGGTCGTGGTGACCTGATACGTGTGCGCGTAAAGCGTCCACGTGAGGCTGTTGCTGACCCCCGGGCCGTCGGCGAGGAGCACGTCCCGCCGGGTCTGCTGCGGCCCGTCGCGATGGTCGAGCCAGACACCGGGGCTGAGCCCGGTGAGCGTCCCGCAGCGCACCAGCCCCGTGCCCGTGCAGGAGAGCGTGGTCTGGTAGTGCCGGAGCCCCGATCCGAGGCAGGTGGCGGTCGAGGCGAGGTCGCCGGCGACCGAGAGCGTGACGTTCGGATCGGCGCCGAGGTTGAGCGCGTAGACGGTGACGGTCGCCGTCGCCGGGCACGGGGCTGTCGCGGTGCCGCCCGGAGCCGGGCAGGCGAGCAGCACGGCGAGCGCCGCGGCGGTGCCGACGGCCCGCATGGTTCGGATGCGGTAGCAAAAGGCGCGCCCCGGAGCGAGTGGAAATCCCGGGCCGCCACCGGCCCTCCGGGCGGCCCGCCGCGCGATCGTGCATCCACGCCAGGCGGCCCTAGGCTGCGCAGACGAAGTCGCGCGTCTCGACGAAGCCCATCGCTCCGAGCACGTTGCGGACCGCGCCCCGGGGGCCCGTGCCGGCGACCGAGACCACGATCGGGCGGCGAGGAAGGGTGGGAAGCGTCTCGTACGGCACCACCGGCGCGCCGCGGATGGTGTTGCCGAGTCGCCGAGGATGGACCTCGACGACGTGGGAGGGGCGCTTGCCGTGCTCCGCGAGCGCGCGGCTGAGCGCGCGGGCGGTCGCGCCGTAGCCGCAGAGCACGTAGGTGTCCGTGCGCGCGAGGAACCCCGTGGCGAGGAAGGCCGCCTTGCAGGCGACGATGCGCGAGCGCGCGTAGGTCGGCGAGGTCATGGTGAGCCTTCCTTCGTGATGACGCCAGGCGACGAGGCGCCGCGGCACGATCCCGAGGGTGTGGCCGGCGGCCAGCAGGCGCAGCACGAGGTCGTAGTCCTCGGGCCAGGGGCGGCGGCGGTAGCCGTGGGCGGCGAGCACCTCGCGGCGGATCATGAGCGTCGGGTGGGCGAGCGGGCACTCGATGAACGCTTCGGCGCGCACGCGGTCGGGCGAGTCGATCGCGTTGAGCCAGCGCTCGTAGGCCCGCCACCCGGCGCCCAGCCGGGCGCGGGGGAAGAGGCGGACGTGACAGCCGACGCCGGCGAGCCCTGGGGCTGCTTCGAGCGCGGCGAGCTGGGCGGCGAGCCGCTCGCGATGCATGAGATCGTCGGCGTCCAGGCGCGCCACCCAGCGCCCGCGGCAGCGCGCGAGCCCGGTGGTGAGCGCGGCGACGAGCCCTGCGTGCGGCTGCGCGAGCACGACGAAGCGATCGTCCGCCGCCGCGAAGGTCCGCAGGCAGGCGGGCGTGTCGTCGCGGGAGCCGTCGTCGACCACGACGCACTCCCAGCGGGTCTCGGTCTGGCGCGCGAGCGAGCGCAGGCACGCGGGCAGGGTGGGGGCCGCGTCGAACGCGGGCACCAGGACCGAGAGGACCGGGGCGGCCACGCCGGGCACGCTACCCGGCCGGGAGGGGGCTATCCACCCGCGGGGCCGTGTGCTACGCGGAATCCATCCGAGCGGAGGTGACCATGGCGGTCGCACGGGTCACGGAGGTGATCGCATCCTCGCCCGAGGGATTCCGCGAGGCGGTCGAGGAGGGGCTCGAGCGCGCGGCTCGCACGCTGCGTGGCATCACCGGGCTCGAGGTGATCGGCAAGCGCGTGAAGGTCGAGCGCGGGCAGATCGTCGAGTACCGCGTCGACCTGCGCATCACGTTTCTGCTGGAGTAGAGGAGGAGCGCGTCATGGCCGTCGCACGCGTCTCGCAGGTCATTGGATCGTCGCCGCATAGCTGGGAGGACGCCGTCCGCAACGCGCTCGAGCGCGCGAACCAGACGTTGCGGGGGATCACGGGCATCGAGGTCGTCAAGGAGAACGCGGCGGTACGCGACGGGAAGATCGCCGAGTACCGCGCCACCGTGCAGATCACGTTCCTGCTCGAGGGGACGTGAGGCGCATGCCCGGCGCCGATCGCATGACGGCGCTCGACGCCGCCTTCTATCACCTCGAGCGCACCGGCCAGCTCCTGCACGTGGGCGGCGTCTACACCGTGGAGGGGGCGCTCGACTTCCCGCGGCTGGTGGCCGACGTCGAGGGGCGCTTGCCCCTCATCCCCCGCTACACGCAGCGCGCGGTCCCGGTGCCGTTCAACCTCGCCAATCCGAGCTGGGAGCCCGACCCGCGCTTCGACGTGCGGAACCACGTCGTGCGCCACGTGCTCCGCTCGCCGGGCGACGAGGCGCAGCTCGTGAGCCTCGTCGGCCGCCTGTTCGCGCAGCCCCTCGACCGCAATCGCCCGCTCTGGGAGCTGCACCAGATCGACGGCTACGGCGACGACCGCAGCGTGCTGTTCGCCAAGGTCCACCACTGCATGATCGACGGCGTGAGCGGCGTGCAGCTCCTCGGCGTGATGTTCGATCCGAGCCCGCGGCCCGCGCCCGTCGTCCCGCCCGAGCCCGCGCCGCCGCCTCCGCCGTTGCCGTCGGCGACGGCCCAGGCGTTGCGGGCCCTCGGCGAGGCGCCCGCCGTGCTGCGCGAGCGCGCCCGCACGCTCGCCCGGCTCGTGCGGCGACCGGGCGAGGCGCTAGCCGAGCTGTCGCTCTCGGCGGCCGCTGCCGGCGAAATGGCGCGACTGGTGCTCACCGGGACGCCCGCCACGCCGTTCAACGGACACGTGAGCGTGCTGCGCCGGGTCCTCTGGACGACCTTCCCGCTCAACGGGGTGAAGGCGATCAAGAACCGGCTCGGCGGGACGGTGAACGACGTGGTGCTCACGGTCATCAGCTCCGCGCTGCGCGGCTACCTCGAGGATCGCGGCTTCAATCCCGACCGGATCGAGCTGCGGGCGATGTGTCCCGTGAACACCCGACCGCCGGGGCAGCACGGCGAGCTCGGCAACCGCGTCTCGGCGCTCGTGGTCCCGCTCCCGATCGGCATTTTCGACCCGCTCGAGCGGCTGCGCCAGGTCCGGGCCGCCACCGCGCAGCTCAAGCGCCGCGGCGAGGCGCGGCAGATGACCCGGGTGCTCGAGCTGGTGAGCCTGCTGCCGCCCATCCTGCAGCGGCCGCTCGGCTGGCTCCAGACGCTCACCGTGCCCTTCAACACGATCTGCACCAACGTGCCGGGCCCGCCCGTCTCCCTCTACGTCCAGGGCAAGCGGCTCGAGGTGCTCGTGCCGATCGTCCCCCTCGCGCAGGGCGTCGGGCTCGCCTTCGCGATCCTGAGCTACGCCGACACGCTCACCATCGGCCTCACGGTCGATCCGGCGCTCGTGCGTGCTTACGAAGACATGCCACGGCTCCTGCGCGCGGGCTACGAGGAGCTGCGGGGGATCGCCGGTGTGGAGGTGGTGGCCGAGCCGCGCCCAGCTCCGGCGGCCGCGGCGCGCCGTCCCCGTCCGATCCGGGTCGCTTGACGGCGCCCGGCTCCTCGTGTAAACATACTTGACTCACCTGGCCTCCGGTGTTATAGGGGGGGGCATGGACGCCGAAGTCACAACCCCCGAGACCTTGTTGCAGGCGGTGCGCTACTTCGCCGACCCGGACCGCGCGCTGGCCTTCATGGCGGCGGTACGCTGGCCGGACGGCAACGTGACTTGCCCGACCTGCGGAAGCCGGGAAGTCTCGTTCCTCTCGACCCGACGCCTCTGGAAGTGCAAGAACGACCATGCCAAGCGGCAGTTCTCGATCAAGGTCGGCACGATCATGGAGGACAGCCCCATCGGGCTCGACAAGTGGCTGCCGGCCATCTGGCTCATCACCAATTGCAAGAACGGGATCAGCAGCTACGAGGTCGCCCGCGGCCTCAAGATCACCCAAAAAAGTGCCTGGTTCATGCTCCACCGTATCCGGCTTGCGATGCAGACCGGCAGCTTCGAGAAGATCGGCGGTCCGGGTAGCACGGTCGAGGTGGACGAAACCTACATCGGAGGAGCGGCCCGCTCGATGAATCGGAAGCGCCGCGTCAAGGCCATGCGAGGGCGAGGAAGTGCCTACGCCACGCCCCGCGCGATCGTCCTGGGGATGTTGGAGCGGGGCGGCCGAGTCCGGGTGCGCGCGCTCAAGCGTGCGACCCGCTGGGATTTGTGGGGTGGGATCAAGGACTTCGTGGAGCCCGAGACCGAGCTGCACACAGACGAGCTGGTCGCCTACAAGGGAATCGACGCCGACGACGAGTACGCGCACAAGGTCGTGAATCACACCATGACGTACGTCGAGGGCAACGTGCACACCAACGGGATCGAGAACTTCTGGTCGCTGCTCAAGCGCGCGATCCGGGGGACGTACGTCAGCGTCGAACCGTTCCATCTGTTCCGCTACCTGGACGAGCAGGCGTTCCGGTTCAACGAGCGGAAGGGCACGGATGGCAGCCGCTTCGTTCAGGTTCTCGGCGCGATTGTCGGACGTCGGCTTACCTACAAGCAGTTGATCGGCCTGAACGCAGCCATGGCGACTCCGACGTGACGCACGCCAGGGGCGCGGGAAGCGGAGGGGAGGATGGGAATCCTTAAGCGGCTCGGCAAGCGCACCCGGCGCGAGCAGGAAGAAGCGCTTCATCGGCTTAACGAGCAAAGCGAACACGGGCCTGACGCATTCCAGCGCTTCCGAGAAGTGACCCGTCGGCTCTTGGCGGTCCAAACGAACAAAGCGAACAAGCAGCACAAATAATGCTCACTAGCTCGCCGTAATCGGCATCGATAACTGAGTGCCCTGCTTAAGCCGGTTGATATCGGCTGCGACCGCGCCGATGACACTTTGGGTGAGGCCGAACAAATTCTCCGCCTCCTCCTCCGAGAACGTGATCTCGGGGTGCATGATCGGGTTGCGGTAAGTGTCCTTCAGGTGCGTTAGCATTGCGGTGACTTTGGCGTCCGCTCCGTGCTCCTGAATCATCTTAATGTAGGTCCCGAGATTTCGGCTTTTCTCTTCCGGCAGACCGATGTTCAGCACTTGGAAGTACAGTAGGACATACGTCTCAAGGAGCCGGAATAGATGAAAGCCCGCAGCCGTCGGTAAGCCGAATGCGATGGACCTCCCTGCCTCTCGGATGTCTGTTATGCTTTGGCTTGTTGCCATTTCCTGCGCGAGAGGCGAGAGAACCACCTCTGCGTTGTCAATGAGCTTGTCCATATCCCACGCCCGCTTCGCAGACGCGTAGTAGAGGTTCAGCCGTTCCGATTCTGCGGCAAAAACCGTCTGGAAGGTCTGAATGGAACTCGTCACGCTGAATGTTGTAGGCCAGTCAAACGTGGCGTCTGCCGGGGCGCCAGCCAACGGCTTGATGTAATTGAGGATCGATCGTGCGGCGTCCCTTGTGAGTTTGAGCGGCACGATGGTGTCGTTTACCAGTTGCTCCAGCCAATAGCTTGCAAAAAAGAGATTGGGCTGCACGTCAGCAACCTTCGTCCCCTGAATGACCCGCTCTCGAAGAGCCTCGACAGCCGTCCCCAGAGTATAGAGCCAGTAGCTATTAACGCGCTGCATTAATGCGCCCCCCACGGGGATAGCGATCCAAGCAGGCGCGAGGTCTATCGGAGACATGCCTGGTGAGTCAAGTCAGTTATCCCCCGGCTCCTTGCCTGACCGATCGGTTTATAGTACCCGGTCAGGCGCTTCGGTCATGGAGGACGTGGCGATCTTCGCAGCACTCGGCTGGGAGGCCAAGGCGGTGCTGCCGGCGCTGGCTGGGGTGGAGGCCGACGGCCCCGCGACGTGGCGCGGGTACCTCGGCGACGGCGCGTCGTGCCGCGTCGTGCGGACCGGGGTCGGGCCCGCCCGCGCGGCCGCGGCGGCCGATCGGGTGCCGCCGGCACGCCTCTTCCTCGCCTGCGGCTGCGCCGGGGCGCTCGCGGCGGGCCTGCGCGCGGGGGCGCTCGTCGCCGCCACCAGCCTGGTCCGGATCGACGGCTCTGGCCGGCGCGGTCCGGCGCTCGCGCTCGACGGGGAGCGGCTCGCCGGGGCGGCGGCACGCCGCGGGCTCGTCCTGCGGGCGGGAGGGCTCGCCGCCGCGCCGGCGGTCCTCGAGACCGCGCAGGCCAAGGCCTTAGCCGCGCGCTCCGGGGCGCTCGTGGTCGACATGGAGAGCGAGGCCGTGGCCGTGGTCGCGCGGCGCCGGGGGGCGGCGTTCCAGGCGCTGCGCGTGGTGCTCGACGAGGCGGACCAGACGCTCCCTCGGGCCGCGCTGGCCATCGACGACGCGGGGGAAGTGCGGCTCGCCGGCACGCTCGCCCGGCTCGCGCTACGGCCGTGGCTGTGGCCGGACGTCGCCCGGCTCGCGCGCCAGCGCGCCGTGGCCGAGCGCCGGCTGCGTGCCGCGCTCGGGGTGATCCTGGGCGGCGGGCTCGACGTGCTCGGTCTGCCCCCGGCGCCGGTCGCCGAGAGGCGGGTCACCGTCTGATGCGCTTTCCGCTGCACGTCGCCACCGACATGGTGCGGTGGCAGCTGAGGAACCGCTGGCGCGGGAACGCACGGGTGCCGGTGGTGCTCATGCTCGAGCCGCTCCACACCTGCAACTTGGCGTGCGTCGGCTGCTCGCCCGAGCGCTACTCGGGCGACCTGCGTGACCGCCTCCCGCTGTCGAAGTGCCTTGCCGCGGTCGACGACTGCGGCGCGCCGATGGTCTCGATCTGCGGCGGCGAGCCCACCGTGTATCCCGAGATCGTCGAGCTGATCGAGGGCGTCGTCGTTCGCCGCAAGCACGCGATCATGTGCACCAACGCGATTTTGCTCGATCGCTTCTACGCGAAGGCGCGCCCTCACCGGCGGCTCACCATCAACGTGCATCTCGACGGCATGCGCGAGACGCACGACCGCGTGGTCGGCCGGGCGGGCGTCTTCGACAAGGCGATCGAGGCGATCCGGGAGGGCAAGCGCCTCGGCTACGCCGTGGCCACCAACACCACTGTCTATCGCGAGACCTCGGTCGAGGAGATCGAGGCGATGTGCGCGCTCCTCACCGACCTCGACGTCGACGGCATCCTGCTCTCGCCCGGCTACCACTACGAGGCGATCGAGGGCGACGAGCACTTCCTGTTCCGCGACGAGATCCACGCGAAGTTCACGCGCATCCGCGAGCTGGCGAAGCGGTATTTGAAGATCTCGTCCACGCCGCTCTTCCTCGAGTTCGCCGCCGGGCTGCGCGACTACCCGTGCACGCCGTGGGGCAACCCGACCTACTCGCCGCGGGGCTGGAAGGGGCCGTGCTACTTGATCGGCGATCGCTACTACGGCTCGTGGCGGGAGTTCTTCGGCGGCGTCGACTGGACGTACTGGGAGACGCGGCAGGATCCACGGTGCCACAACTGCAAGATGCACTCGGGCTTCGAGGCGTCGGTCGTGCGCAAGCTCGGCGAGAGCCTCGGTGACGTGATCACGATGGTCCGCTGGCAGCTCCAGGACGTCCGCAAGCGGGCACGGGCGGCCTGATCTCGCCTCGTGGGGCCGCGCCGGGCCGCGCCTCCGGCGCAGGCCCGGCGCGGCCGGCCGCGGTGTCAGCGCTCGACGTCGGCGACCGGGACGACGGCCGCCAGCGGGACGAAGCCGCCCGCGGGGAGCGCGTGCTGCGCCGCGAGCTGGTCGCGCAGCCGGCGCGCGCCCTCCTGGGCCCGCGCGGTGACGGCGTCGACGAACCAGCTCTGCCAGCGGGTGTCGGCCGGATTCACCTCGATCGTGGTCGACACCGTGATGTCGTCCCCGGCGGCGAGCTGCAGCGTCACGACCACCCCTACGTGACGAAGCAAGGGGGGTGCCAGCACGGGACGGCCGGGATCTCGGCCGCCGCGGCGCGGCGGCGTCTTGCACCGGTGAGCCATGGGCCCGCGGTCGTGCGCCGGTGCCCGTCGGCTGCTAAGATGCGCGCCCCGTGGCCGTCACCCAGCCGCTGGAGACCGACCTTCGCGAGGCCGCCGAGCAGCGCTACCTGAGCTACGCGCTGAGCGTGATCACGGCGCGCGCGCTCCCCGACGTGCGCGACGGCCTCAAGCCCGTGCAGCGTCGCATTCTCTATGCGATGTTCCAGAACCTCCGCCTGACGGCGGGGGCGCGGCCGCGCAAGTCGGCAGGCATCGTCGGCGAGGTGATCGGCAAGTACCACCCGCACGGCGACCAGGCCGCTTACGAGGCGATGGTGCGCATGGCGCAGCCCTTCGCCCTGCGCTACCCGCTCGTCCACGGCGAGGGGAACTTCGGTTCCCTCGACGGCGACGGCGCCGCGGCCTACCGCTACACCGAGGCCCGGCTCACGGCGCTCGCCGAGGAGATGATGGCGGACCTCGGCGCCGAGACGGTGCCGCTCCGGCCGACTTACGACGCGCTGCTCGACGAGCCGGTGGTGCTCCCGAGCGCCGTGCCGCAGCTCCTCGTCAACGGCTCGACGGGGATCGCCGTGGGCATGGCGACCAACGTGCCGCCGCACAACCTGCGCGAGACGGTGGCCGCGCTCACCGCCATGATCGACGACCCCGAGATCGGGGTCGCGGGGTTGCTCAAGCACCTGAAGGGCCCCGACTTTCCGACCGGCGGCGAGATCCTCAACACGAAGAAGGAGCTGCGCGAGGTCTACGAGAGCGGGCAGGGGGCGGTGCGGCTACGCGGCGAGTACGCCGTGGAGACGTTGCCCCGGGGCCGGCGCCAGATCGTGGTCACCTCGATCCCGTACACGGTGAACAAGGCCGAGCTGGTCGAGCAGATCGCCGAGGAGATCCTCTCCCGTAGGCTGCCCCAGGTGATCGACGTCCGCGACGAGTCGACCGCCGACGTCCGCATCGTGCTCGAGCTCAAGGCCGAGGCGGCCCCCGAGACCGCGATGGCCTACCTCTACAAGCACACGGCCCTCCAGACGAACTTCAACGTGAACCTCACCTGTCTGCTGCCGACCGGCAACCCGGCGGTCGGGCAGCCGGCGCGGGTGACGCTGCGCGAGCTCTGCCGGCACTTCCTCGACTTCCGCTTGGACGTCGTCACGCGCCGTCTCGAGCACGAGAAGCGCAAGCTCGAGGAGCGCCTCCACGTCCTCGAGGCGCTCGCGCGCATCTACGACGACCTCGACCGTGCCATCCGCCTCATCCGCAAGGCCGAGTCGCGCGCCGACGCGGCCACGCAGCTGATGAAGGCCTTCACGCTCGACGAGGTGCAGGCGAACGCGATCCTCGAGATCCGTCTCTACCAGCTCGCCCGCCTCGAGATCGAGAAGATCCGCCAGGAGCGCGCCGAGAAGCGCAAGCGGCTCGCGGAGATCGAGGCCCTCCTGCGCAGTCCGAAGGCGCGCTGGCGCCTCGTGCGCGAGGAGCTGGCGGCGCTGGCGGAGCGCCACGGCGATCGGCGGCGGACGAGGATCGGGGGCGGGGAGGAGCTCGAGTACGACCCCGAGGCCTACATCGTCACCGAGGACGCGACGGTCCTGCTCTCGCGCGACGGGTGGGTGAAGCGGGTGCGCGAGCTCAAGGATCCGAGCACGACGCGGCTGCGCGAGGGCGACGCGCTGTTCGCGGTGCTTGCCGGGACCACCCGCGACCGCCTGGCGCTGTTCTCGTCGCACGGCAGCCTCTACGTGCTCCGCGTGGCCGACGTGCCGGCGACGACGGGCTACGGCGAGCCCGTGCAGTCCCTGCTCAAGTTCGGCGACGGCGAGCGCGTGGTGGCCGCGCGGCTCCTGCGCGACGAGCGTGCGGAGGCGCCCGCGGGCGAGCAGCCGGCGCTTCCCGGCCTCGCCGGCGAGGCGGTGGTGCAGCCGGTCGTCCTGGTGGCGACGGCGCGCGGCTACGGGTTCCGGGCGACGCCCGACCTCTCCGAGACCACGCGCGCGGGCCGGAGGCTCGCGCGCGTCGCCGAGGGCGACGCGGTGGTCTCGGTCGAGCCGGTGCACGGGCCCGTGGTCGTGGTCGCCACCGAGCGCGGCAAGATGCTGCGCTTTGCGCTCGCGGAGGTGGCGGAGCTCTCCGGGCCGGGCCGCGGGGTCATCCTCCTCAAGCCCGACGCGGGGGATCGGGTGGTCGGCGCGCTGGCGGTCGGCCGAAAGGGGAAGGTGACGGCGGTGATGGCGGACGGCGGCGAGCGTGCGCTCGGCGTGGACGAGGTGGCGGCGGGGCGCCGCGCGGGCAAGGGCCAGCGGGTGATCAAGCGCGGGCAGCTCGCGGGGCTGCGGGCGGAGTAGGGCGATGGCCGCGAGCTACACCGCCAAGGACATCGTCGTGCTCGAGGGGCTCGAACCGGTGCGCCGCCGCCCGGGCATGTACATCGGCGGCGTCGACCAGGCCGGGCTCCACCACCTGCTCTGGGAGATCGTCGACAACGCGGTGGACGAGGCCATGAACGGGCACTGCACGCTCATCCGCGTGACGCTGCACGCCGACGGGGCGTCGGCGACCGTCGCCGACGACGGCCGCGGCATTCCCGTCGACCGGCACGCGAAGTACAAGAAGTCGGCGCTCGAGCTGATCCTCACCACGCTGCACGCGGGCGGGAAGTTCGAGGCGAAGAGCTACTACCACTCGGGGGGGCTGCACGGGGTCGGCGCGTCGGTGGTCACGGCGCTCTCCGAGAAGCTCACCGCGCGCGTCCGGCGCGACGGTGCGGAGTGGGAACAGCACTTCGCGCGCGGCGCGGCGCTCGGGCCGTTGCGCCGGGTCGGGTCCGCGCGCGGCAGCGGGACGACGATCTTCTTCCGTCCCGATCCCCGTATCTTTCCCGATGTGCGGTTCGATCCCAGGCGCGTGGCCGAAGTCCTCGAAGCCAAGGCCTACCTCCACGGCGGGCTCACCGTCGAGCTGCTCGACGAGGCCGCCGGGACGAAGGCCGTCTTCCACTACGAGGACGGGCTCAGGGCGTTTCTCCAGAAGATCGTCGCCGACCGCGGCGAGCCGCCGCTCGCCGGCGAGATCTTCACCGTACACAAGCAGCAGGACGCGCTTCACCTCGACTGCGCGCTCGCCTGGACGGAGGCCACCGACGAGCGCGTGCTGTCGTACGTGAACAGCATCCCGACGTCGGCGGGCGGCGCGCACGACGCGGGCCTCAAGGCGGGCCTCGGGAAGGCGGTGCGCAACTACCTCACGGTCCACAATCTGGTCCCGCGCGGCCTCGCCATCACGGCGGAGGACGTGCGCGAGGGGCTGGTGGCGGTGCTCTCGATCAAGATTCCCAACCCGCAGTTTCAGGGGCAGACCAAGGAGCGGCTCAACAACGCCGAGGTGACGCCGCTCATCGACGCCATCGTGCGCACGGCGCTCGAGAACGCGCTCAACGCCAACCGCAGCGTCGGCGACGCCGTCGCCGCGCGCGTCGTGCTCGCGGCCAAGGCGCGCACGGCCTCGCGCGCCGCGGCCCAGCAGGTGCAGCGCAAGGGCGCCGTCTCCCACCGGCTCAACCTCCCGGGCAAGCTCGCCGACTGCACGTCGACCGACCCGAGCGAGTGCGAGCTGTTCCTCGTCGAGGGGGACTCCGCGGGCGGGTCGGCCAAGCAGGGCCGCGACCGCCACTTCCAGGCGATCCTGCCGCTGCGTGGCAAGGTGCTCAATGCGGAGCAGGCGTCCACGGCGAAGGTGCTCACCAACAAGGAGCTGGCCGACGTGGTCTCCGCGCTCGGCTGCGGCGCCGGCAAGGACTTCGACCGCACGAAGCTGCGCTATCACAAGGTCTGCCTGCTGATGGATGCGGATTCCGACGGCAACCACATCTGCACGCTGCTGCTGACCTTCTTCTACCGCCACCTCCCCGAGCTCATCCGCCACGGTCACGTCTACATCGCGCAGCCTCCCCTCTACCGCATCGACGCCGGCAAGCAGGTGTGGTGGGCGCGGGACGACGCGGAGAAGGAGCGCCGGCTCGCGGCGATGAACGGCAAGCGCGAGCGCGTGCAGGTGTTCCGCTTCAAGGGGCTCGGCGAGATGAACCCGGCGACGCTCAAGGAGACGACGCTCGACCCGCTCCGGCGCGCGCTGCTGCGGGTCGTGATCGCCGACGAGCCGGCGACCGAGCGGTCGATTCAGACGCTGATGGGCCGGGACGTCGCGCCGCGCTTCCAGTTCATCATGGAGCGGGCGCCGCGGCTCGACGACGTCGACGTCTGACGGCCGGAGCCGCTACGGCGTCGCCACGCGCGACGTCTCGACCAGGAACGGTGGGAACGGCTTGCTCTCGGGGTCGTCGCCGCCCGCGAACGCGTGCACGGTGGCGGTCACCGTGACGTGGTCGCCGTTGGCCGGCGCGGCCGTGCGGCTCACCACCGTGACGCGCGCCGCGCCGTCGCGGAGGTTGTAGCCGCTCTGCCCGGCGACCGGAACGGCCTCCTCGACCGTGCCGGTCACCGTGACCGTGCGCCCGTCATAGGCGGTGGGGGACGCCAGGAGATCGGCGACCGTGAGCGCGCCCGCGACCCCACGAGCGGCGAGCACGCCGCCCATGATCCCGAGTGCCAATGTCCGTAGCCGCATCGTGACCTCCTCGCCGGTCACCGCCTGGTGATCGTGTAGTGGAGCTTGTAGGAGCCGCCCGTGACCACGCAGGTCTCGCCCATGGGACAGTCGGCGTCCTTGATGCAGAGCTGGCTCATGGTGGTCGAGCAGGTCCCGCCCTCGCCGCCGACGCTCTGCGTGGCGTAGGTCATCGAGCCGGCGCCGCTGCCGAAGTCGGGCCCGCCGTAGGTCACGTCGAGCGCGCCGATGTCGTGGCTCATGTCGGCGAGGCAGAGCGCCCCGTTGGTGAGGCCGTAGAGCGCGAGGTCGCGGGCGATCGACTGGCCGTAGAGCTGGGACTCCTCGCAGGCGAGGCTCTTGCCCGTGGCGTGCAGGTGAAGCTGCGCCCCGGCCGGCAGCGCGACGTCGTAGGTGAGCTTCTGCGCGGCGGTCCCCGGCGCCGCCACCGTGCCGAGACCGCTCAGGGCCTGCCAGTCGCCGTCCACTTCGAGCCAGACCTGCCAGCCCGGTGTCGGGCCGCCGAGCGAGAGGCAGGTCTCCCCCGTCGGGCAAGGGGTGACGCTGCAGTCCTGGCTGGTGGTGACCGAGCAGCGCTTGGTGAGCGGCACGGCGGGCGTCACGGCCTTGAGCGGGTTCAGGATCTCGATCCCGGTCACCTCGACCCGCAGCCGGGTGACGGGCGTCGGGTCGTGCAACCAGCCGGCGATGATCGTCTTGCCGACGGCGCTCGGCAGCCGGCCGTGCACCGGCGTGGTGAGGTCCACGACGGCGTGCACGACCGGGCTCGGGCCGTCGACGAAGGTGGTCGTGACCTTCGGCCGCGGCAGCCCCCGCGGCGTCTGGTCGACGACCTTCACGCGCGGCGGACGGGTGTTGCCCGCGGGACGGGGCGGGAGCGGGATGTCGAACGCGAAGTCGCTCGCGTTGACGCTGAAGAGCGGCTGGGAGAGCGGATAGCAGTTGAGCGAGAGCAGCGAGAGCGGGCTCGCCTGGTGCGTCACGAGGCACGCATCGCCCGCGCCCCCGCTCGCGGCGCTGATCCACACGTCGGTGCGTGTGGCCGGGCGGCCCCCCTTGACCTTCCGGGTGAAGGCGTAGCCTCGGCCCACGCGGCTCACCGCGACGGCGTGCGGCGGGTGCAGCTCGCTGTGGTAGTTGAAGTTGACGCCGACGCAGGTCTCGCCCGACGGCAGGCAGCTCGGGCAGACCGGCGGCGCGCAGTCGCTGTCGAGCACGCAGCTCTGCGTCATGGTCACCGAGCAGGTTCCCGCGGGGTCCTGGAGCGGGTGGCCGCAGTCCCAGATCCAGCGGCCGCTGCCGGTGAGGCGGTCGCCCTCGCCGGCCCAGGCGAAGAGCGGATAGGCGCCGATCTCGCGCTCGACCTCGATGTTCCCCGCCTCGACGCCCTCGGGGCCCACGTTGCCGGTGGCGACGAAGCCCATGTCGGCCGAGTCCACCGTCACGAAGGTGTTCTGATCGTCGGAGAGGTGGTCCCCGGGGAAGTCGCCGGTCTCGTTGACCTTGGAAAGCACGACCGTGCCGTGCACCGTGATCGGGTCGGACGCCGGGGGGAGGTGCGAGCCGACGTCGACCGGTGCCCACTCGGGATTGATCAACATGAGCATGTCGAGCAGGCCGGGGGAGATCGACACGGGATAGCATCCGCCGCCGTTCGCCTGCGTTGCCGGGGCGACCGCGAGGTTGCTGTCGAGGAGGGCCGCCCGAGCCGGGCCGCCGAAAACGGTGCCGAGGAGGACCGCGACGAGCAGAGGTGTGTCGAGCCGGCGCATCTGTCCCATGGGTCCTCCCGCGTTGGTCGGCCATGCCTCGCCTACGCCGGAGCGGCGGTGGCGGTCAAGGGGATTCGAGGGATTCGCGCCGCCCTTGACGTCCCTCGCAAAGCCTGGAAATATCATCCGGCAATCCGTATGTCCGGATATATGGCCACGCTGGACGACACGGTCGACCTCCTTCACCTCTTCGGCGACCCGACGCGAGTGCGCTTGGTCGCGCTCCTCGCGCGCCAGGCGCTGACGGTCGCCGAGCTGACGGCGATCACCGACCTCGCGCAGTCGCGCGTGTCCACGCACCTCGGCCGGCTGAAGGAGGCCGGCGTGCTTCGCGACCGCCGCCAGGGCGCGTCCACCGTGTACGCGCTCAACGAGGGTGCCATGCCGGCGGACGCCCGGCAGATGTGGGCGCTCATCGAGGGCGCGATCGACGACGCGGTGCTCGACGCCGATCGGGCCCGCTGCGAGGCCCTCGTGCGCGCGCGCGCCGCCGGGTGGCCCGACGCCGTCGCCGGCGAGATGGAGCGGCACTACTCCCCGGGCCGCACCTGGGAGGCGATGGCGCAGGCCTTCCTCGGCCTGATGCGCCTCGGGGACGTCCTCGACGCGGGCGCGGGCGACGGGACGATCGCAGGGCTCCTCGCGCCGCGGGCGCGGCGCATCACGTGCCTCGACCGCAACGCGCGCATGGTGGCCGCGGCGCGCGGGCGCCTCGCCAAGATGCCGAACGTGGACGTCGTCCGCGCCGACGTGAGCGCGGTGCCCGCGGCCGACGCCGCCTTCGACGAGGTCCTGCTCTTGAACGTGCTCACGAGCGTCGAGGCCCCCGCCCTGGCGCTCGCGGAGGCCGCACGCGTGCTCCGCCCCGGGGGCCGGCTCGTGCTCGTCACCCTCGACGCGCACGCGCACGCCTCGGTGACCGCCGCCTACGGCCATGTGCACGCCGGCTTCCGGCCCGCCGCGGTGCGGGGCATGCTCACCCGGGCGGGCCTCGCCGTCGAGCGCTGCGAGGTGAGCTCGCGCGAACGGCGCCAGCCGCACTTCCAGGTGGTGACGGCCTTCGCGTACAAGCCGCGAAGAGGAGACCGATGACCCGACTCGAATCGCTGCTCGCCGAGCGCATCCTCGTCCTCGACGGCGCCATGGGTACCATGATCCAGCGCCACGGGCTTGCGGAGGGCGACTATCGCGGCGAGCGCTTCGCGCGCCACTCGCACGACCTCCGGGGCGACAACGACGTGCTGGTGCTCACCCGCCCCGACGTGGTGGCCGGCATCCACGACGCCTACCTCGCGGCGGGCGCCGACCTGATCGAGACCAACACCTTCAATGCCACGGCGATCGCGCAGGCCGACTACGGGCTCGGACCGTTGGTGCGCGAGATCAACGTCGCGGCGGCCCGGCTGGCGCGCGCCGCGGCCGATGCGTGGACGGGGCGCACGCCCGAGAGGCCGCGCTTCGTCGCCGGGGCGATCGGCCCGACCAACAAGACGCTGTCGATCTCGCCGGACGTGAACGATCCGACGTTCCGGTCGGTGACCTTCGACGCGATGCGCGACGCGTACGCGGAGCAGGTGCGCGGCCTCGTCGAGGGAGGCTGCGACCTGCTGCTGATCGAGACCATCTTCGACACGCTCAACGCCAAGGCTGCGCTCGTCGCGATCGAGGACGTGTTCGCGGAGGCCCGTGTGCGCCTGCCGCTCATGATCTCCGTGACCATCACCGATCGCAGCGGACGCACGCTTTCGGGACAGACCATCGACGCCTTCTACACGGCGATCGCCCACGCCGCGCCGCTCTGCGCCGGGATCAACTGCGCGCTCGGCGCGCGCGAGATGCGCCCGTACCTCGAGGACCTGGCGGCGACCGCGCGCTGCTTCGTGAGCTGCTATCCGAACGCGGGCTTGCCGAACGCGTTCGGCGGCTACGACGAGGCGCCGGCGGTGACCGCGGCGCTCCTGCGCGAGTTCGCAACCGCCGGCCTGGTCAACGTCGTCGGCGGGTGCTGCGGCACGACGCCGGAGCACGTCGCGGCGATCGCGGAGGCCGTGGCCGGCGTCGCGCCGCGGCGGCGCCCGGCGGGACCCGAGCCCTACACGCGCTTCAGCGGCCTCGAGACGCTCACCATCCGGCCCGACTCGAACTTCATCATGATCGGCGAGCGGACCAACGTCACGGGCTCGGCGCGCTTCGCCGAGCTGATCCGCAAGGGCGACTACGCGGCGGCGCTCGCGGTCGCGCTCGAGCAGGTGCGCAGCGGCGCCAACCTGATCGACGTCAACATGGACGAGGGTTTGCTCGACTCCGAGCGCGCCATGACGACCTTCTTGAACCTCGTGGCCACCGAGCCCGAGGTCGCGCGCGTGCCGATCGTGATCGACAGCTCGAAGTGGTCGGTGATCGAGGCCGGGCTCAAGTGCGTGCAGGGCAAATCCATCGTCAACTCGATCAGCTTGAAAGAGGGAGAGGAGAAGTTCCTGGAGCAGGCGCGGCTGGTGCGCCGCTACGGCGCGGCCGTCGTGGTAATGGCTTTCGACGAGGAAGGCCAGGCCGTGACCGCCGACCGCAAGGTGGCCATCTGCGCGCGCGCCCATCGCCTCCTCACGGAAGTTGTCGGCTTCCGCTCCGCCGACATTATTTTCGACGTCAACATCCTGACCGTCGGCACGGGAATCGAGGAGCACAACAACTACGCCGTCGAGTTCATCGAGGCGGTGCGCGAGCTGAAGCGGCTGCTGCCGCACTGCAAGACCTCGGGCGGCGTCAGCAACGTCTCGTTCTCGTATCGCGGCAACGACGTGGTCCG
>DATGIZ010000037.1:0-54766 GCA_035295465.1 Binatia bacterium
CGTCCGGCCATCGACGGTCACGCGCCCGCATATAGCAGGATTTCCCTCTGTAGTCTATACTACGGACTGATTAGTAGCTCCGCCCACGTCCAGCGCCGCGCCGGCGAGGCGCCCGCTGGCCGCTCCCCGGACTCCCGGCTGCCAACATCAGCTCCGGGAGCAGCGACAGGGGGCAGGGCGGACGCCGGATGCCCGACCGGGGGGCTGACTCCCCGGCCGGAGGAGGGCGCCGTCGCTGCCTCGGCCCATCGGCTGGCGCTCTGCGCCGGGTCCGCTGCCCCGGCTCCACCCCTCTCCCCGCGCCCATAGGCGACGGCGGCCACCCGCCATCGCGCCCGCGGGGCCAGCACCCCGTGGTAGAGAAGGACGTTGATGCGCGGCCGCGGGGTCAGCGTTGCCAGGCGCTCGAGGCGGGCCGCCTGCTCGGCCATGCGTCGCCCGCCGCAGCTCGGGCAAACCCCCCGCCCTTTGCACGAGAAGGGGATCAGGCGCTCGAACGCGCAGCCGTCACACCGCACGCGGGCGAAGCCGCGCCGGAGGTCGCCGCACCCGAGAAACGCCCGAAACTCGCGCTCGAGGAAGCGCGGCACGCCGGTGCCATCGGTGGCCGCGGCGGTCGCCTCGAGGAAGCGCTCGAGGTGCGTCTCCACGACATGGCGGAGGACCGTCCCGGGCAGCGCTTCTGCCGGGTGAACGCCAACCATAAGGTCTGGGGAGCGACGTGGACTTGCGCCGAGAAAACGTAGTCGTACCGACACAACCGCTCTGCCTTTCACGCCGGTAACGTGGGTTCGAACCCCGCCGGGGACGCTCTGGGACTTCGTGCGCTCGGCAGCGTCGCCTGCCGGACCGCCTCCGCCGCCGAGCTTCGGGATCACTTTCAGCCGCCGTAGCGACGGAGGAGATCCGCTGCGCGGGCGCGCGCCGCGGCGCGACGCGCCGTCCAGCGCATGAGCGGGGCGAGCAATCGACGCGGACCGACGTCGAGGAGCGACGGGTCCCAGTCGGCGATCAGGGCGAGGTCCGTGAAGCGCCGGGGCACGCCGTTTCGGCGAAGCCCGCCGTCACGTCCCAGGCCGAACGCGACGCGGAGCGCCGTCTCGAATCCGGGATGCCCCGGGGTCATCGTGCCGCGGAACCTGGCCGTTCGCTCGGACGACAGATTCCGCCAGCCGTGCACCGTCCCGCGCGGGACCACGACCTGCTCGCCGGCCTGCAACCGACACCTCACCCACCCGAGCGTCACCTCGAGCTCGCCTTCGAGGACCTCGATGCGCTCCTCGTGCTCCGCGTGCCGATGCGCGAAGACCCCGCCGCCGGGGCGGACCTCGACCTCGCCGACCGTGCGCGCCCCGTTGCTCTCGCACGACGTCTCGACGAAGACGGCCCGCTCGCCGGTTACGGGGTTCTGGATGGCTCGATCGCCCATGGTGGCACCTCCTGTTAGTACGTTGTACTATACGGCCCACGATGCCTCTAGGTCAACGTACTAAATCAGGGCCGGGCGAAACGGCGGGCCGGATCCTCGACCACGCCCGGCGCATGTTCAACGAGCGCGGCGTGGGTGCGGTCGGGATCCGCGAAATTGCGAGGGACCTCGGGCTCAGCCCGGGCAACGTGTCCTATCACTTTCCGACCAAGGAGGCGCTGGTCGGGGCGCTCTTCGAGCAGGCGCACGCCGAAAACAACGCCCTCTTCGAGACGCCCGCGGGACCGCTCGACTTCGTCGCGGTCGATCGGATCGTCCGGGCGATCATGCGGCGCGATCTGGGCCATCGGTGGGCGATGCGCGATTTCGTCGGTCTGCTCGTGGCGTCGCCGAAGCTCCGCGCCCTCCACCGGCGCATGCAGCGCGCGCGCGACGCGCGCGTCGATCACATGATCGAGAGCCTGATCGACGCGGGCCTGCTCGACCCGAAGACGACGGCGCGCGCCCGTCCCGAGCTCCGGCAGCAGCTCTTCACGCAGGTGTTCTTCTGGCTGCCTGCCGCGGTCGTCGCCGCGCCCGGCCGGGACCCGGCTGCGCGCCTCGACGCCCACGCGCGCGCCGTCCTCGCGCTCTTCGCGGGCTGCTGTACGCCCGCGGGCCGGCGGCAGCTCGAAGGCCTGCTCACGCCGCGGGCGCCCCATGGCGACCGCGGTTCGCCACCTCCTGCGTGACGCGGTGTTCGCCGAGCCCCCGCGCGGCGTAACATCCACGATGACCGGGCGCTCGCCGCGCTCAACGCCGGCGGACCTCGCCGACGAGGTAGGTGGCGCCCGCCGGTCCCGCGTCGGCCGTGTGCACCGTGCCCGCAGGGAGCACCAACCGGTCACCCGGGCGGAGGCGGAACGTCCGCCCCGCGGCGGCGAACCCGATCTCGCCTTCGACGAGCCAGATCGATTCGTCGTGATCGTGCGCGTGGGCGCCGTAGTGCGCGCGCGGACCGTCCGTCCACGAGAAGACGGCGAAGCCGTCACGCTCGAGGCGTACGCGGAGCGCCGCCGCCGAGGGCGGCGCGGCGCCCTCCCACGGAATCAGCTCGAGCTCCAGGGTCCCACCTCCACGACGTACGGATAGCGGGTGACCTCGGCGTAGCCCATCCGCCGGTAGACGGGCTCGCCCATGGGCGAGGCCTGGAGCGCAGCGATGCGGCCGCCGAGGTCCATGCCGGCGTTCCCCGCGGCCCGGGTGCAGAGCTCGGCGAGGCCACGGCCGCGCGCCTCGGGGATCGTGCCCACCCAGTAGATGCCGGCGACGCCGTGCGTGACGACGGTCATCGCCCCGGCCGCGGGGCGGCCGTCCCAGTACGCGAGGTAGCTCACGATGTAGGGGCCGATCAGCGGATCGGGCCGCGGGAAGAGCGCGGGCATCACGTCGGCGGGCATGCCGTAGGTCGCGTAGGCGGCCGACATCACCTCGGCGTAGGCGGCGACGTCGGCGGCCGTCGCGACGCGGCGGAGCGCGACCCCGGCCGGCGGCGCGACCTCGGGCAAGCGGCGGTCGAGCACCATCCCGGGCATGTCTCCCATCTGGATCAGGCCCGCGGCAACGGCGGCCTCGCGGAGATCGGCGTCGAGGTGCGCCCGGAGCATCACGCTGAAGCCCCGCTTCCGCCGCCCGAAGAAGTCGCGGGCGCGGCCGAGGACGTCGGCGGCGGGCACGCGCGGGTCGGTGCGGAAGACCCCGTTGCAGAGCACGGGCAGCGGATGCGGGGCCAGGTAGAGCAGCAGCCCGTCCTCGTCGACGACGGTGCCGCCCGCGCGCCGGGTGAGGTCGCGCATGGCCTCGAGGTAGTTGAGGTCGGCCAGCTCGAGGTCGCTCATGGAAGCCGTATCGTCCATCCCCTCGGACACGGCAAGCCGGGGGTTCCTTCGTGTGGCCGGACGTGGCAGGGCATGGCGAGGAGGATCGCTCGATGATCGATCTCTACACCGCGCCCACGCCCAACGGGCACAAGGCCTCGATCGCCCTCGAGGAGCTCGGCATCCCCTACGAGGTCCACGTCGTGAACCTGCTCGCCGGCGAGCAGAAGAAGCCGGAGTATCTCAGGATCAACCCGAACGGCCGCATCCCCGCGATCGTCGACCGCGACGAGGGCGGCTTCGCCGTCTTCGAGTCGGGGGCGATCCTCATCTACCTCGCCGAGAAGGCGGGGCGTCTCCTGCCGGGGGACCGCAAGGGCCGCTCGCTGGTGATCCAGTGGCTCATGTTCCAGATGGGCGGCATCGGCCCGATGATGGGGCAGGCGAACGTCTTCTATCGGTATTTCCCGGAGAAGATCCAGCCGGCGATCGACCGCTACCAGAACGAGTGCCGGCGGCTGTTCGAGGTGCTCGACGGCAGGCTCGCGGACCACGAGTGGCTGGCGGGCGACTACTCGATCGCCGACATCGCGAACTGGGCGTGGGTGCGGACCTACAAATGGTCGGGGGTACGGGTCGACGGTCTCGATCATCTGCTGCGCTGGATGGCGGCCATGAGCGCGCGCCCGGCGTGCCGGCGGGGGATCGAGGTGCCGTTCGCCCTGCCCGACCTGGGCGAGGACAACGAGGCGGCGAAGACGTTCGCCGAGGGAGCGCAGACGCTGCTCCAGCGGTGACCGCCGCGCGCGCCACGTCGGCGAGGAGGCGCGCCGGAGCCCCTCACCCCGCGCCTCGGTCCGACCCGTACCGAAGCGTTCTCGGTGCGCCAGGAAGATTGTATTGGACGACGGAGTCCGCCCTGCCGTAGGGTAGCCCTCGGGCGGCACGCCGCCCCGAGAAGGGAGCCACCATGCGAAACCGGCAGATCCCGGCGGTGTTCCTCGCCCTCCAGCTCGCGGCGGGAACGGTGCTCGCCGCGACGTGCGGCAACGGCGTCGTCGAGCCGGGCGAGCAGTGCGACGGAGCGGCCGACAGCGCCTGCCCGGGCCAGTGCAACCTCCAGTGCCTCTGTCCGCCGGCGACCACCGTCGACATCCGCAGCCACGCCCATCCGCCAAACACGCCCGGCGACCCCCGGGTGCGCGTGACCAACCCGAAGCTCCTCGAGCAGTTCGGCCCGCGCTTCACGCTCAACCGCGCGCGCTACACGCGCTATCAGCTCGCCGCGGGCAGCGGCCGGCCCGACGCCATCCTGGTGCTCGTTCCCGGGTTCGAGGGCGGCGCCGGCGACTTCCGCATCCTGGCGCAGAACCTGCTCGTGCGCGCCAAGGCCGACCACGGGCTCACGCTCGAGGTGTGGGCGGTCGACCGGCGCACGAACCAGCTCGAGGACACCCTCGGGCTCGACCTCGCCGAGCAGGATTACGATCCGCTCCTCGCCGAGAACTGGCTCTTCGGTACCGAGCTCGGGCTGCCGCTCGACCCGCGGCTCTCTCGGCGCGCCGTCTTCTACGACGCCCAGGCCGACGTGCCCTTCCTCGCCAACTGGACCAACCTCGTCTTCTCCCGCGACATCGACGCGATCGTCACCGCCGCGCGCAAGCAGGCGCGGCGCCGCAACGTGTTCCTCGGGGGACATTCTGCGGGGACGGGGTTCGCCGCCCGCTACGCGGCCACCGACTTCGACCTGCGGCGGGACTGCGCCGGGAAGCCGAAGCCCGGGTACGCGAAGCTCCGCGGCCTCGTGCTCCTCGAGGGTATCGGCGGCTCGACCGGCGGCGCGTTCACGCTCACCGACGATTCGCTCGACCGCATGATCGCCAAGGCCGACGGCGGCCTCTACGGCGCCGTGCGCGACAACGCGCCGCGCTGCGTCGACGGGACCACGCCGTGCACCATCGCCACCGAGAGCAGCGCCTGCGCCGGGCAGAGGCCGCCCAAGTGCACGCTGCCGACCACCTCCTACGCGCTCGTGCCCGGGCTCTTGAACCCGCGGGTGTTCGCGCAGGCCGAGATCGGCGCCATCCAGAGCGTCAACGACCTCAACACGGGGCAGGTGCTGGAGCAGGTGGATCAGGGCGCGCCGGGCAACAACCCCGGGGCGAAGGTGCCCGACCTCGCCGCGCTGGCATTCATTCCTCCGGCGACCGTGGAGGGCGCCTTCGGCTTCTTCCTCGACAAGGACGGGGTGATCGCGTCCAGCGTCGCGCCGTTCGTCGCGATGTCCGTCGGCCAGGCGGGCCCGACGGTGAACGGCCTGCTCACGTGGCAGGACATCCTCCACGGGCCACTCACGCCCGAGCCGTCGGCCGGCCCGCCGCCGACGACGCTGCCCGGCGGCCGCTGGGGCGCGGACCTGGAGGTGACCCGCCTCGACCGCGTGCTCTGGGCGTTCTTCGCCGGGCAGACGAACTTCTCCGACTGGTACTACCCGAACGCCGGCCCGAGCACGACCAGCGTCGCGGGCGTCTGCACGGCGGGCACGTGCACCGTCGGCAACGTCGGAGCCACCTGCGCGGCGAATACCGACTGCTCGCAGGCGATCGGCCTCGACTCGACGAAGCTCTCGGCCCCGCCGCCCCTCGGCCGCGGGCGCTGCGACATCGAGAACCTCACGCAGGCCGCGAAGATCGACGTCCCGGTGATCGCGTTCTCCGGGACGAACGGCCTCGCGCCCGTACCCGGCCTCTACACGGCGTTCGCGCGCAGCATCGGGCAGTGCACGACGGGGAGCTGCGACGGCACGACGCCGCGGGTGATCGACGCGAACACCCCCAACCCCGCGTTCCCCACCTTCGGCGGCGTGGCCGGCGGCTTCGAGGTGTTCGTCAACGAGGGCTACGCGCACCTCGACGTGCTCACGGCGGAGGACGACGCGACCAACCACGTGATCGGGCCGATCTCGGACTTCATCGCGCGCAACGTCCAGTAGCGGCCGGGCGTCACCCGGCCGCGAGCGCGGCCACGTAGGCACGGATGCGCGCGGCGTTGGTGCCGAGGTCGCCCTTGCCGTCGCGCGACTTCGAGCGCACGTCGACGCGGCTGCGACCGTCGGGCAGAGGCCGGACGCGGATCACGACGTCGTCGTGGAAGCCGAAGAGGCGGGTCGTCGCCACCGCCTCGATCCGCCCCGCCGCCCGGTCGGCGTCGATCACCGTCCACGCGGGCATGCTCTCGGCCGCCCGCCGGGCGCGCGCGAAGGCGTCGACGCCGGCCGGCAGCTCGACGGGCGCGAGGTCGGGGCAGCAGCGCCGCTGCTGCGCGGCGAAGGCCGCCGGATAGGTCATGTCGCGGCCGGCGTTGGCGGGGAGCCCGGCCGCGGCGTGAAAGGCCGGCGGGTCGGCGGGATCGGTGGTGAAGTCGTTGATGCGCGGCAGCCCGGCTCCCCGGGCCGCCACCGTGACGAGCGCCGCCGCCACCAGGAGCGCGAGCCCGCCGCCTGCCGTGAGGCCGCGCCCGCGCGCCGCCTGCACCAGGCTCGCGACACCCACCGCCGCCGCGAGAAGCCCCGAGAGCGCGAAGACGGCGAAGCCCGCGAGCGCCGGGACCAGCCGCAGCCAGGCGAGCCCCGGTCCCGCGACGAACCCGGCCACGGCGATGAGCCCGAGCGCGCTGCGGCCCATGACGCCGCCCGGGCTAGCCGATCCACCGCCGCGCCGTCAACGGGCACCGAAGACGATGCGGAACGTCGCGCCCTGCCCCTGTGCGCCGCGCACCTCGATCCGACCGCCGTTCGCCTCGACCGCCCACCGCGCGATCGCGAGGCCGAGGCCGGCGCCGTCGCGCGCGCGGGCCGTGTCGACACGATAGAAGCGATCGAAGATGCGCTCGCGGTGCGCAGCCGCGATCCCCGGGCCGGTGTCGGTCACGGCGACCGTCGGCCGGCCGTCCTCGCTGCCCACCGTGACCTCCACGCGTCCCCCCACGGGCGTGTACTTGATGGCGTTGTCGACCAGGTTCACGAGCGCGCGCCGCAGCACGAGGCGGTCGGCGTCCACGCCGACGGACCCCGCGGCGGTCACGGCGACCGTCTGGCCGCGCTCCTCGGCGAGCACGCCCAAATGGCCCGCCACCTCGTGCGCCAGCCCGACCAGGTCGACGCGCTCGCGCCGCAGGACGACCTCGCCGCCGTCGGCGCGCGAGAGCGTGAGCAGCCCGTCGACGAGGCTCGCGAGCCGGTCGGCCTCCTCGAGCATGCTGCCGATGACCTCGCGATACTCCCCGTCGCTCCGCGGCGCGCCCAGCGCGACCTCGCCCACCGCCCGCATGGCGGCGAGCGGCGTGCGCAGCTCGTGCGAGGCGTCGGCGGTGAAGCGCTGCAGCTCCTCGAACGACCGCTGGAGGCGGGCGAGCATGTCGTTGAAGACTGCGGCGAGCCGCCCGAGCTCGTCCTGCGGATCCTCCGCGACCAGGCGCTCCTCCAGGCGATCGGCCGTGATCGCCCGCGCGCGGGCTGCCATGTCGGCCAGCGGGCGCAGCGCCCGGCGCGCCAGCGCCCAGCCGCCCAGTGCGGCGAGGCCGGCGGCGAGCGGCAGCGCGAGCACCATCCCGAGCAGCAGCTCGGCGAGCTGCCGGCGCAGCGGCTCCTCGGACCGCGCGGCGACGATCACGACCGGCAGGCCCTGGACGGCGCCGGACTCCGCGTAGCGACGCACCCGGACGTGGCGCGGGATGGGCCGCGGCCGCGCGAAGAGCAGCCTGCCCGAGGGGCTGCGCACCTCGAGCCAGCGGCCCGCCAGCAGCTCCGTGTCGTCCTCGTCCGGCGCCGAACGCCAGGCGACCCCGCCGCCGGGGACGCGCGCGAGCATGTCCTCCGCGACCTCGACGTCGTCGCGCAGATCGCGGTCGAGATGCGCGTAGAGGCCGTGGCGCACGAAGGCGAGCATGCCCCCGGCGCAGAGCGCGAGGGCGGCCGCGAGCGCCGCGGCGTACCACAGGGTCAACCGCCCGCGGATGCCGCGCGGCGCCCACGGGCGCCTCATGGACCGTCCACGCGCACCATGAAGCCGACGCCCCGCAGCGTCTGAATGAGCTTCGGCGCGCCCTCCCGATCGATCTTCTTGCGCAGCCGCGCGACGTGCACCTCGATCACGTTGTCGAGCGGCGTGGCCCGCGACGGCTCCTTCCACACGTCGCGCGCGAGCATCTCGCGGGACACGGGCTGGCCGGTGTGGCGCATGAGGTACTCGAGCAGCTCGAACTCGCGCGCCGTGAGGTCGATGGTCGTCCCGGCGCGGGTCACCCGCCGGGTGAGCACGTCGATCTCGAGATCGCCCGCCTTCAGCCGCAGCACGTCCTCGGGTCGCCCGCGGCGCAGCAGCGCGCGCATCCGGGCCAGCAGCTCCGGGAAGGCGAACGGCTTCGCCAGGTAGTCGTCCGCCCCCGCATCGAGGCCGCGCACGCGATCCTCGACCGCGTCTCGCGCGGTGAGCACGAGCACGGGGATGTGCCGGTCGCGCCGGCGCAGCGTCCGCAGGATCTCGAGGCCGTCGCGCCCCGGGAGCATGAGGTCGAGGAGCACGAGGTCGAACCGCTCGGCGAGCAGGCGGAAGAAGCCCTCCTCCCCGGTCGCGGACACGTCCACCTCGTAGTGCTCGGCCTCGAGCCCCTCGCGCAGGGCCCGCGCCAGCTTGGCCTCGTCTTCGACGATGAGAATGCGCACGCGCTCGCGCCGTATGCTACGTCGGATCGCCGCCGCCCGCTAGCTGAAGTGTTCCTGAAGAATGCGTCAGGCTCCGCCCGCGGCGTTGACCCTTCCGGCGCCCTCCGTACAGCATCGGCACGATGGGGCGGCTTTCGTCGGCGGCGCTCGCCGCCGCGTTCTTCGGTGCGGCGGCGCCCGCCCCCGGGCTCACGCTCGACGAGTGCATCCATGGCGCGCTCGCTCGCTCGCCGGCCGTGCAGGCGGCTCTCGCCGATGCCCGGGCGGCGGCCGCGCGCGTCCGGGAGGCGCGCGCCGCCTACTGGCCCACGCTCGCCGCCAAGAGCGATTACGGCGTCGCCGAGGGCTACGACACCATGGTGACCAACGGCGGCCAGACCGACGCGCTCGTGAGCCTCGAGGTCACGCTGCTCGACGGCGGGCTGCGCAGCGCGCGGCTCGCGGCCACGCAGGCCGCGCTGCGCTCGGCGACCGCGAAGGAGGCGCAGCAGCGGGCCGACATCGCCTTCGCGGTGCGCGCCGCCTACTTCGAGGCGGTCGCCGCCGACGCCACGGTCGCGGTGATGGACGACGATCTGCGCATGCTCGAGGCCTACGCCGATCTCCTCGGCCGTCAGGAGGCGCGGGGGATCGTGCCGCACACCGACGTGCTGCGGGCCCGGCTCGCGGCGCAGGCTGCCGCAACGGCGCGCCGGGCCGCGGCCACCGACGGCCGCAGCGCCCGCGAGGCGCTCACGATCCTCACCGGTCTCGACGCCGCCGCCGCGCCGCTCGAGGAGCCCGACGTGCGCTTCGTGCCCGCGAACGACGAGGCCCTGGAGGCGGCGCCCGTGGTCGCCGACGCCCGGGCCGCCGCGGACGCCGCGCGGCACGAGGCGGACGCGGTCCGCAGCGAGCGGCGCAGCCGGCTGCGGCTGACGGCCGACGCGGGCGCCCTCGGCGTGCGCCCGGGCCCCACGGTGCGCGACAACGGCGGCGGCGAGTTCTCGCTCGGCTTCGTCTTGCCGCTGTTCGACGGGGGCGCCGTCGCCGGCCGTATCGCCGCCGCCGACCAGGCCGCCGACGGCGCGCAGGCGCGGCTCGCCGACGCGCGCCAGACGCTTCGCCTCGCGCTCGCGCGCACCGAGGCGGACGCCCGGCGCGCCGAGGCCGACCTGGCCGCCGGCCGGGCGGCGACGCCCGTCGCCGGCGAGCAGTTCCAGCTCATGCGCGCCCGCTACCTCGGCGGCGGCAACGTCCGGCTGCTCGAGGTGCTCGATGCGCTCACCGTGTATGCGGACGCGCGGCTGAGCGTGCCCCGTGCGCTGCTCGCCTATCGCACCGCCGCGGCGGCCGCGGGGCAGGCCCTCGGCGAGGTGCCACCGTGAGGCGGCGGCTGCGCGACGTGCTCGGCGGTGCGCTCCTCGCCGTGCTCGCGCCGGCCTGCGGGAGGCATGCGGAGCCCGAAGGCGCCGCGGCGCCCCTACGGGTGCAGGTCGTGGCGGCGCGCCGCGGGGCGATCACGGCCACCCTCGAGGTCACGGGCGAGGTCGAGGGCTTGCGCGTGCTCCGGCTCGCCTCCCCCGTGGCCGGCCGCGTCGCGTTTCTCGCCGCGCGTCCCGGCGATCGGGTCGCGGCAGACGAGGTGCTCGCGCGTGTCGTGCCGCTCGAGAGCGAGGCGGCGCTCGCAGGCTTCGCCCTGCTCGACGAGGCTGGCGCGCTCGGCGACGACGAGCGGCGCGCCGTGGCGCGGCTGCGGCGCCCACCGGAGGGCGTCCCGCTGCGCGCCCCGTTCGCCGCGGTGGTGGCCGATCGCGCCCGCAACCCCGGCGAGCAGGTGGCCCCCGGCGACGTGCTGCTCGAGCTGTTCGACCCGCAGGCCCTCACGGTGCTGGCGCAGGTGCCGCTCGACGCGCGCGCGCGTGTCCGCCCTGGGCTCGCGGTCGAGATCGCCGGCGAGGGAATGCGAACGACCGGGCGCGTGGCGGCGCTGCTCGCCGCGGTGAGCCCGCCCGCGCTCACGGTTCCGGTGCGCGTGGCGCTGCCGGCGCCGCCGGCGAGGCCGCTGCTGCACGCGCCGGTGCGCTGTCGCATCGTCATCGCTCGCCGCCGCCACGCGCTCCTCGTCCCCCGCGCGGCGCTTCTCGGGGCGGCGGCCGGCCGCGGTGCGGTGATGGTCGCCGCCGGCGGCGTCGCCGTGCGCACGCCGGTGCGCGTCGGTCTCGAATCCGACGCTGCGGTCGAAGTGCGCCGCGGCCTCGCCGAAGGGGACCTGGTCATCGTGCACGGCGGATACGGGCTTCCCGACCGGACGCCGGTGCTCCCCGTGCGCGAGACGCCATGAGCCTCGGCCGCTTCGTCACCGGCAACCGCACGGCGATCCTCGGGCTCACCGTCCTGCTCGCGGCGGCCGGCCTGCGCGCCGCCGCCGAGATGCCGCTCGCGATCTTTCCCGAGGTGCCGTTCCACGGGATCACGGTGATCGCGCGCGCGGGCCATCTCCCCGTCGAGCAGACGCTGACGGCCGTGACCGAGCCGCTGGAGGCCGCGCTCACCACCGTGCCCGGCCTCGAGCGCATCCGCTCCCGGACCTCGCGCGGCGGCGCCGAGGTCGACCTCACCTACGCGTGGAGCACCGCGATGCTGCCGACGCTCCAGCGCGTGCAGGCGGCGATCGCCGAGGCGCAACCGAGCCTGCCCGCGGGCAGCGACGTCGAGGCCCGCCTGCTCGACACCTCGGCCTTCCCGATCGTCGGCGTCGCCGTCAGCTCGCGCACGCGCTCGCTCGCCGAGCTGTCCGACTTCGTCGTCTACGAGGCGGCGCCGCAGCTGCGCACGATCCCCGGCGTCTATCGCGTGGAGCCGAGCGGCGCCAAGATCCGCGAGTACGCCCTCACGGTGGATCCCGCGGCCCTGCTCGCGCGCCGGCTCGATCTCGCCGGCGTCGAGGACGCGGTGCGCCGCGCGAACGTGATCGCCGCCGGAGGCGAGGTCCGCGACGGCTACCAGCTCGTCCTCACGGTAGTGGAAGGGCACGGCACCGCGGCCGGCGCGCTCGGGGACGTCGTGGTCGCCGACGACCGCGGCGTGCCGGTGCGGCTCGGCGACGTCGCCCGCGTCGAGGCGGCGGTCCGGGAGGACTTCGTGCGCACCGCCGCCGACGGCGAGACCGCGGTGCTGATCGGCGTCTCGCGGCAGCCGAGCGGGGACACGATCGCGATCGCCGCGGACGTCCGCGCCCGCCTCGCCGCCCTCGAACGGGCCCACCCCGAGTACCGGTTCTCGATCTTCTACGACCAGTCGGACCTGGTGCGCTCCGCCGTGGGCAGCGTGCGCGACAGCATTCTCCTCGGGCTCCTGCTCGCGGTGGGGACCATCTTCCTCTTCATCGCCGACCTGCGGGCCACGCTCGTCGCCGCCGCCGTCATTCCCGCCGCCGTGGCGATCACCTGCGTCGCGCTCCGCGCCCTCGGGATGACGTTCAACCTGATGACGCTCGGCGGAATCGCCGCGGCGGTCGGCCTCGTGCTCGACGACGCGATCGTCGTGATCGAGAACCTCCACCGCCACCACGCCCGCGGCGAGCACGGCGGCGGTGGGCTCGCCGCGGCGATCGGCGAGATCGCTCGGGCGCTCGTGGGCTCCACGCTCACGCCCGTCGCCGTGCTCGCCCCGCTCGCGCTGCTCGGCGGGGTACCCGGGGCGTTCTTCCGGCCGCTCGCAGCCACGATGTCGCTCGCGCTGTTGGTCTCGCTCGTCCTCGCGCTCACGCTGACGCCGGCGCTCGCCGCGGCGGTCGAGCCGGCCGCGCCCCGCCCCGTTCGCCCCGGGCCCGGCGACCGGGCCGCGACCTGGCTCGCCGGGCTCTACGCGCGCACGCTGCGCTACCTGCTGCGCCACGCGTGGATCGCCGTGCTGGGCGCGGCCGTGGTGGCCGTGGTGACGTGGGTCGCCTACCGGCACGTCGAGACCGGGTTCGTGCCCGAGATGGACGAGGGCGCCTTCGTCCTCGACTATTGGGCGCCGCCCGGGACGTCGCTCGACGAGACGCTGCGCATGCTCGCGCGCGTCGACGCCATCCTCGGCGCGACGCCCGAGGTGGAGGCCTTCTCACGGCGCACGGGGGCCGAGCTCGGCTTCTTCCTCACCGAGACGAACCGGGGCGACTACGCGGTGCGGTTGAAGGACGGCCCCCGGCGGCCGATCGCCGCGGTGATGGCCGGGGTGCGCCGCCAGATCCACGACGCGCTTCCCGGGCTGCGGATCGAGTTCGTGCAGATCATGCAGGACATGATCGGGGACCTGAGCGGGAACCCGGAGCCGATCGAGGTGCGGCTGTTCGGCACCGACCAGGCGGTGCTCGAGCGCACCGCGCGGGCGGCGGGCGCGCTGCTCGACACGGTGCCCGGGGTCGTCGACACGTTCGACGGGATCACGGAGATCGGCCGGACCCAGCGCGTCGAGGTCGACGAGCGCCGTGCCAAACTGATCGGCCTCGACGCCACGGGCGTGCAACGGTGGATCGAGACCGCGATCACCGGGACGGTCGTCGGCCAGGTGCTCGAGGGCGATCGGGCGATCCCGCTGCGGCTGCGCTACCCCGACCGCTTCCGGACGGCGCTCGCGGCGCTCGACGGCCTCACGCTCGTGAGCCAGGGGCGGCTCGCCCCGCTGCGCGCGCTCGCCCGGCTGCGGGCAGGCCCCCTGGCGGTCCAGCGCACCCGCGAGAACCTCCGCCAGGTCGTACGCGTGACCGGCCGGCTCGAGGGACGCGACCTCGGCTCGGCGATGCGCGCGGTGCGTGCGGTGCTCGGCGCACGCCTCATGCTCCCCGCCGGCGTCACCGTCGAGTACGGCGGGCTCTGGGCGAGCCAGCAGGCCGCCTTCGGCGAGCTGCTCGCCGTGTTCCTCACCGCGCTCGTCCTGGTGACCGCGCTCCTGCTCGTCGAGTTCGGCGCGTTCGCCGCGGCGGTCGCCATCGTCGCGGGCAGCAGCCTCGCGCTCTGCGGGAGCCTGCTCGCGCTCTGGCTCACGGGGACCGCGCTCAACGTATCGTCGCTGGTCGGGATGATCATGGTGGTGGGGATCGTCGCCAAGAACGGCATCCTGCTGCTCGACTTCGCGCAGCGCGAGCATGCACGCACCCACGACCTCCAGGCGGCCCTCGCGGCGGCGGGCAGCGTGCGACTGCGGCCCATCCTGATGACGTCGATCGCCGCGGGCGCGGGCTTGGCGCCGCTCGCGGCCGGCGTGGGCGCGGGCGCCCAGATGCAGCAGCCGCTGGCGATCGCGATCCTCGGGGGCCTCTCGCTCTCGATGCTGTTCTCGCTCGTCGCCGTGCCGCTGCTCTACGCCCTGCTCGCGCGGGAGGATCCAGGGCCGCACGCGCGTCCGTGATGCTGCTGCTCGCGACCCTCGCCGTGCGGGGCGCCACGCCACGCCGACCGGGATCGCTACGCGGCGGCCGCCGGGCCGGGCACCCTCACGGTGGCGCACCTCTCGGCACCGTCTACCTCACCGACGCCCGCCGCGGCCGGCTCCTCGTGGTCACGCCGGCGGTCACGGCGGGCAGCGCGAGCGCGTCGCGGAGCGCCGCGATCCGCGCCGGAACGAGGCGGTAGTAGGCCCAGGTCCCCCGCCGCTCCCGCGCGAGCAGCCCCGCCTCGGTGAGGACGCGCAGGTGGTGGCTCACCGTCGGCTGCGCGAGCCCGAGCGGCCCGGTGAGGTGGCAGACGCACGCCTCGCCGCCGGGCTGGGCCGCGATGAAGCTGAGCAGCCGCAACCGCCCCCGATCGGCGAGCGCGTGGAAGCACCGCGCCAGCTCCTCGGCGTCCGCGCGTCCGAGCGGCTCACGCAGCACCTGGAGACGGCAGCCGGCCGCCCCTTCATCGATCGGCATGCGTGGATATTGACAGACTTCGATGCATCGGGCAACATCGACGACCATCGATCAAGGAGGTCGCCTCGATGCCGCAGAACACGTTCCACGTCGCGCTCTACGTGCGGGACCTCGACGCCGCGGTCGCGCGCTACCGCCAGCTCCTCGGGCAGGAGCCGGCGAAGGTGCGCGCGGACTACGCGAAGTTCGAGATCGCCGATCCGCCGGTGATCCTCTCCCTCAGCACCGGCGGCGAGCCCGGCACGCTGAGCCACCTGGGCGTGCGCCTTCCCGGCACCGGCGACGTCGCTTCCGAGCTGGTGCGCGTCAAGGGGCACGGGCTCGAGATCCTCGAGCAGAAAGGCACGACCTGCTGCTACGCCAAGGCGGACAAGTTCTGGGTACGTGACGCCGATGGGGTGCCCTGGGAGCTGTACACGCTCCTCGGCGACGTGGAGGCCGAGACCGCCGCGGACCCGGCGCTCCGGCGCTTCCTCGGGCAAGCCGAGCACTCCGGAGACGGCGGCCGAGTCGGCCCGTGACGACGGTGGTGTTCGCCTGCGTCCAGAACGCGGGGCGCTCGCAGATGGCGGCTGCGCTCTTCAACGCGCTCGCCGACCCGGCGAAGGCGCAGGCGGTCTCGGCGGGCACCGAGCCCGCCGATCGGGTCCACCCCGAGGTCGTCGCGGCGATGCGCGAGGTCGGCATCGACCTCGGAGCCGCTCGCCCCCGGCGCCTCACCCCGGAGCTCACCGCCGGCGCGGGCCTGCTGGTGACCATGGGCTGCGGAGCCACGTGCCCCGTCGTGCCGGGCCTGCGCCGCCTCGACTGGCCGCTCGCGGACCCGAAGGACGCGCCCCCCGCCGTCGTACGCGCCGTCCGGGACGAGATCCGCGCGCGCGTCGCCGCGCTCATCGCCGCGGCGGGCTGGGAGCGGCCCGGGCGATGAGCGCGCCGGCCGCCCGGCTCGCCTTCCTCGACCGCTACCTCACGCTGTGGATCTTCCTCGCCATGGGGGCCGGCGTCGTCCTGGGGTCGGTGGCCCCGGGGGTGACGGCCGCCCTCGACGCGCTGCGCGTCGGCACGACTTCGATCCCGATCGCGATCGGCCTCGTGCTCATGATGTACCCGCCGCTCGCGCGCGTCCGCTACGAGCGGCTCGGCGCCGTCTTCCGCGATCGGCGCGTCCTCGTTCTCTCCCTGATCCAGAACTGGGTGGTCGGGCCGCTGCTCATGTTCGCGCTCGCCGTGGTCTTCCTCCGCGACCGGCCCGAGTACATGGCGGGCCTCGTGCTCATCGGGCTGGCCCGCTGCATCGCGATGGTGATCGTGTGGAACGCGCTGGCGGGGGGCGACGCCGAGTACTGCGCCGGCCTGGTCGCGTTCAACTCGGTCTTCCAGGTGCTGGCGTTCTCCGTCTACGCTTGGGTGTTCCTCACCGTGCTGCCCGCCTGGCTCGGCCTTCACGCGACGGCCGTGCACGTCACCATCGGCGCGATCGCCGCCAGCGTGGCGATCTACCTCGGCCTCCCCTTCGCCGCGGGGGTCCTCACGCGCGCGGCGCTCGGGCATGCCAAAGGGCTCGCATGGTACGAGCAGCGCTTCCTCCCCCGCATCGCGCCGCTCACGCTGCTCGCGCTGCTGTTCACGATCGTGGTCATGTTCTCGCTCAAGGGCGAGACCATCGTGGCGCTGCCGCTCGACGTGCTGCGCATCGCGCTGCCGCTGCTGCTCTACTTCGTCACGATGTTCGCGGCGTCCTTCTGGATGAGCTGGCGCATCGGGGCGACCTACGAGCAGGCGGCGACGCTCTCCTTCACCGCAGCGTCGAACAACTTCGAGCTCGCGATCGCCGTCGCCGTCGCGACCTTCGGGATCGACCACGGCGCCGCGTTCGCGGCCGTGATCGGCCCGCTGATCGAGGTCCCCGTGCTGATCGGCCTGGTGCACGTGGCCTGGTGGCTCCGGGCGCGGGCCTTCGCGGCGGTCGGCTCCGCGGCGATCGCCTCTGGCTAGCCCGCCAGCGCCGCACGCGTGTGCCGCGCGATCATCAGGTCCTCGTCGGTCGGCACGACGCGCACCGTGCAACGGCTCTCCGCCGCGCTCACCACCGGCGCGTGCGCGGCGTTGCGCCGCGCGTCGAGGCGGACACCCAGATGCTCGAGGCCGCGGCAGATCTCCTCGCGCACGGGCGCCGCACGCTCGCCGATCCCACCGGTGAACACGAGCGTGTCGAGCCCGCCGAGGACCGTCGCCAGTGCGCCCACGTGCTTGCGCACGGAGTAGCAGAACAGCTCCACGGCCTCGCGCGCCGGGGGTTCGCCGTCCCGCCGCGCGAGCAGCGTCCGCATGTCCGGCGTGACGCCGGAGACGCCGCGCAGCCCGCTCTCGTGCTCGACGAGGCGCTCGAGGGCGGCCGCGTCGTAGCCGCGCTGCGCGAGGAGGTGCACGAGGATTCCGGGGTCGAGGTCGCCGGGGCGGGTGCCCATCATGCAGCCGCCCGCCGGCGTGAAGCCCATGGTAGTGTCGACCGACCGCCCCTCGCGAACCGCCGCGAGGCTCGCGCCGTTGCCGAGGTGGGCGATCACGGCGCGGCCGAGCGCCGCCGCCCCGACCTCCTGCACCACGTACTCGTACGAGAGCCCGTGAAACCCGTAACGGCGGATGCCCGCGTCCCACAGCGCACGCGGCAGCGGCAGGCGCTGCGCCACCGCCGGCATCCCGCGATGGAATGCCGTGTCGAAGCACGCCACCTGCGGGACGCCCGGCAGGCGCGCGGCGACCGCCTCGACGCCCGCGAGCGCCACGGGCAGATGCAACGGGGCGAACGGGACGAGCCGCCGCAGCGCCGCCAGCAGCTCCGCGTCCACGCGCACGGGGGCCGCGTGGTCCGGGCCGCCGTGCACGATCCGGTGGCCGACGGCCGCCGGCACGCCGACGCCGTGGGCCGCGAGCGCGTCGAGCAACGCGTGCACCGCGGCGGCGGGTGCGGCGACGTCGAGGCGCTCGTCGGCCACGGGCCGGCCGTCTCCCGCGCGCAGCCAGAGACGCCCCGCGCCACCGTCGGTCTCCTCGACCGCGCCCACGAGGAGCCGCGTCTCCACCGCGTCGAGCGCGTAGAGCGCGACCTTGAAGGACGAGGAGCCCGCATTGAGGCAGAGGATGCGCAGCCCGCCGGGCACGCCTCAGGCCTCGGTCCACGTCCAGTCGCGGACCTCGGGCATGTCCTCGAGGTGCGCGCGCACCCAGGCCTGGTGGCGCGCGAGCATGTCGCGGCAGAGGTCGGCGAGCCCTGCGGCGCGTGCCGTCGCGCCCGGCACGCGCCGCAGGACCTCGAGACAGAGGTGGTAGCGGCTCATCCCGTTGCGCACGACCATGTCGAACGGCGTCGTCGTGGTGCCCTCCTCGACGAAGCCGCGCACGTGGAAGCGCTCGGCGGCGGGCCGGCCGTGGATGATCTCGTGGATCGCGCGCTGATAGCCGTGGAACGCGAGCACCACCGGGCGCGCCGCGGTGAAGAGGTCGACGAACGCCGCCTCCTCCATGCCGTGCGGATGGACGGCGCGCGGGAAGAGCGCCATCAGGTCGACGACGTTCACCACCCGCACCCGCAGCCCCGGGGCGTGCCGCCGGAGCAGCCACGCCGCGGCGACGACCTCGAGCGTCGGGACGTCGCCCGCGGCGGCGAGCACGACGTCGGGCCGGTCGCTGTCGTCCTCGTGGCTCGCCCACGCCCACCGCGACGCGCCACGCGCGCAGTGCGCCGCCGCCGCGTCCACGTCGAGCCACTGGAGCTGCGGCTGCTTGTCGATCACGATGAGGTTCACGTAGCCGCGGCTGCGCAGGCAGTGGTCGGCGACCGACAAAAGGCAGTTCGCGTCGGGCGGCAGGTAGATGCGCGCCACCGTACCCTTCTTCGACAGGATCGTGTCGATCAGCCCGGGTCCCTGGTGGCTGAAGCCGTTGTGGTCGTTGCGCCAGCAGGTCGACGTGAGCAGCACGTTGAGCGAGGCGATCGGCTTCCGCCACGCGAGCCCCACGGCCTCCTCGAGCCACTTGACGTGCTGCACCGCCATCGACGCCGAGACCATGGCGAAGGCCTCGTACGTGGCGAACAGGCCGTGGCGCCCGGTGAGGAGGTAGCCTTCGAGCCAGCCCTGGCAGTTGTGCTCGCTCAGCACCTCCATGACGCGACCGTCGACCGCGACGTGGTCGTCGCCCGGCTCGATCGGGCCGGCGAAGCAGCGGTTCTCGACCTCGAAGACGGCCCCGAGGCGGTTCGAGGTGGTCTCGTCGGGGCAGAAGAGACGGAAGTTGCGCCGTGCAGCGTTGAGCACGAAGACGTCGCGCAGCAGCTCGCCGAGCCGCCGCGTCGACTCGTGCCGCTCGGTCGCCGGCCGCGGCACCGGGAGGGCGTACGTGCGAAAGTCCGGCAGCACGAGGTCGACGAGCAGCGTGCCGCCGTTGGCGTGTGGATTGCTGCCCATGCGCCGCGTCCCCGCCGGCACGAGCGCAGTGAGCGCCGGCACGGGCGCGCCGTCGGGGCCGAAGAGCTCCTCGGGGCCGTAGCTGCGCATCCACGCCTCGAGCAGGCCGAGGTGCTCGGGGTTCTCGCGCACGTTCGGCAGGGGCACCTGGTGCGCGCGAAAGGTGCCTTCGATCGGCAGCCCGTCGACGACCTTCGGGCCGGTCCACCCCTTGGGCGTACGCAGCACGAGCGCCGGCCACACCGGCCGTTCGCGGCGGCCGAAGCGCCGCGCGTCCTCCCAGATGGCCCGGATGCGCGTCCAGCAGCGGTCGAGGGCGGCGGCGAGCGCGCGGTGGACGGCGAGCGGCTCGTCGCCTTCGACGAAGTGGGCCTCGTAGCCGTGGCCCGCGAGCAGCCGCGCGACGTCGGCGTCCGGGGTGCGCCCGAGGACGGTCGGGCCCGAGATCTTGTAGCCGTTCAGGTGGAGGATCGGCAGCACGGCGCCGTCGCGCGCCGGGTCGAGAAACCGGATGCCCTTCCACGACCCCTCGAGCGGCCCGGTCTCCGCCTCGCCGTCGCCGATCACGGCGGCGACCAGCAGCTCGGGGTTGTCGAACGCCGCGCCGAAGGCGTGCACGAGCACGTAGCCGAGCTCGCCGCCCTCGTGAATCGATCCGGGCGTGGGCACGCTCACGTGGCTCGGCACCCCGCCGGGCGTCGAGAACCGGCGGAAGAGCTGCCGCATGCCCGCGGCGTCGCGCGGCACGTCGGGGTAGACCTCCGAGTACGTGCCCTCGAGCCAGACGTTGGCGAGGATCGCCGGCCCGCCGTGGCCCGGGCCCGCGAGGTAGATCACGTCGGCGTCGGTCGCGCGGATGAGGCGGTTCAAGTGCACGTAGAGGAGGCTCAGACCCGGCGACGTCCCCCAGTGGCCGAGCAGCCGCGGCTTGACGTGCTCGGGCCGCAGGGGCTCGCGCAGGAGCGGGTTCTCCTGGAGGTAGATCTGGCCGATCGTCAGGTAGTTCGCGGCGCGCCAGTAGGCGTCGAGGGCCGCGATCTCCGCATCGTCGAGCATGCCGCCTCCGCCGACGCCCCACCCTCGCGCGATCGCGGGACGCCGTCAATCACCCGCGCGTTGTCGCCCGGTGCCCGCCTCGGGCATCATGCGCCGGGTGCGCCCGCGCCGCCTGATCCCGCGTGACGTGCGCGACGTGATCGTCCGCGCCGACGGCCGCGAGCTGCGCCTCACCCACCTCGAGAAGATCTTCTGGCCCGACCTCGGGCTCACCAAGGGCGATCTCCTCCAGTACTACGTCGATGTGGCCGCGGCGCTGCTGCCGCACCTCCGCGACCGCGCCATGGTGATGCGCCGCTACCCCGACGGCATCGCCGGCCCGTCCTTCTTCATGAAGCGGGCCCCGCACCCGCGGCCGCCGTGGATCCCGATCTGTCCCATCCGGCACGCGAACGGCCGCGTGATCGACTTCCCGATGATCCAGGACCTGCCCGCGCTGCTCTGGGTGGTGAACCTCGGCTGCATCGACTTGAATCCGTGGTACGCGCGCTGCGACGACCCCGACCGCCCCGACTACCTGCACTTCGACCTCGATCCGGGCCCGCGCACCCCCTTCAGCCAGATTCTCGAGGCGGCGCTCGCGCTGCACGAGGCGCTGGACACGCTCGCCATGCCGGCGCACGTGAAGACCACGGGCTCCCGCGGGCTCCACGTCACGGTGCCGATCGTGCGCGGGCCGACGCAGCGCCAGGTGTGGGTGTTCGCCAAGGCGCTGTCGGTCGAGCTGGCGCGCCGCCATCCCGGGCTCCTCACCGCGGTCTACGACCGCGCGCGCCGGCCGCCCGACCGCGTGCACGTCGACTACAACCAGAACGCCTGGGGCCGCACGCTCGCCTCGGTCTACTCCGTGCGCCCGCATCCCCGTGCGGCGGTCTCGACGCCGGTCACCTGGCAGGAGGTCCGACGCGGCTTCCGGCTCGAGGACTTCCGGCTCGACAACGTCCCCCGCCGGGTGCGCCGTCGCGGGGACCTCTGGCGCGGCGTGCTGGCAGCGCGCGGGCGCTACGACCTCGGCCGCTTCGTCTGAGCCGCAGGCCTCCCTGGCCAAGCGCCCGGCTTCCGGCTACCCTCCGCGCGCGTCATGGGGACGGGTGATCGCACCCGGTGGGCGACGGCGCTGCGCGCCTTCGAGCGGGGGATCATCCTCGTCCTCGTCGTCATGGTGGCCGCCGTGGTGGCGCTCGCGACGATCGATTTCGGCTGGCTCATCGCGGCGCACGTCACCTCGCCGCCGGTGGCGCGCCTCGAGGTCGCCGAGCTGCTCGATCTCTTCGGCTTCCTGCTCCTCGTGCTGATCGGCGTCGAGCTGCTGAGCACGCTCAAGGCCTACCTCTCCGAGAGCGTCGTCCACGTGGAGCTCGTCCTCGAGGTCGCGCTCATCGCGGTGGCGCGCAAGGTAATCATCCTCGACCTCAAGAAGACCCCGGGCGGCAACCTGCTCGGCATCGCGGCCGTGATCCTCGCCCTCGCGGCCGCGTTCTACCTCCAGCAGCGCGGACGGCGACCCGAGGCCTAGCGCCCCCGCCACACCGGCGCGCGCTTCTCCTTGAACGCCCGGATGCCCTCCTTCGCGTCGTCGCTCATGAACACGCTCGCCGAGTAGCTCATCTCGTTCGCGAGCGCCTCCCTGAGCCCGAGGAACGTGCTCTCCTTGGCCGAGCGCTTGCACGCGCGCACCGCGAGCGGCCCGTTCAAGCAGATCGTGTCGGCGAGCGCCCGCGCCTCCGGCAGCACCCGCTCGCGCGTCACCACGCGGTTGACCAGGCCCATCTCGTAGGCGCGCTGCGCCGTGATCCGCTCGGCGAGCAGCACCACCTCCATGGCGTTGCACCACGAGAGCTGGCGCACGCTGTGCACCGTGGAGCCGCCGCCGGGGAAGAGCCCGCGGCGCGGCTCGGCGAGCTGGAACCACGCCGTGTCCGCGCACACGCGGAGGTCGGTGTTCCACATCATCTCGAGCCCACCGGCCGCGCAGATGCCGTTGATGGCGGCGATCACGGGCTTGTAGAGCGTGAACTCCTCGCCGGTCTCGGGCAGCACCGCCCCGTCGCGCAGGACCGCGACCAGCGAATGCGCCATCGTGTAGCGCGACTCGCCGACCTGCTGCATCGACTCCCCCGCGGCCAGCCGGTCGGCGCGCTCGGTGACGATCGGGACGAACTTCTTGAGATCCGCCCCGACGCAGTAGACGTCGCCCACTCCGGTGAGGATGGCGACGAACGCGTCGTCGTCGTCGCGGAAGCGCACCCAGGCGTCGGCGAGCATGCCGAAGTGGTCGACGTCGAGGGAGTTGCGGGCCTCGGGCCGGTCGATGGTGATCGTGACGACGTGGCCGTCCTTTGCGTAGTGGATCGCCATGGGCGCGCTCTGTACACCGAAGGGTGCCCGGGGCGCCAGGGCGTGTTAGAAGGGAAGCCGGCGATGGCGATCCTGCGCGTCACGTTCGAGAGCGGCGCACCGCCGCGGGTGATCGAGTTCGATCCGGCGCGCGCGCCCTTCCAGCACGACGGCCGCCCGGGCTCGATCCTCGACGTGCTGCTCGCGCACGGCGTCGACTTGGAGCACGCCTGCGGCGGGAACTGCGCCTGCACCACCTGCCACGTGATCGTCAAGCGGGGCGGGGAGCGTCTCTCCCCCGCCGAGGAGAGCGAGGAGGACCTGCTCGACAAGGCGGTCGGCCTCACCCCGACGTCCCGGCTCGCCTGCCAGGCCGTCGTCCTGCACCCCGAGGCCGAGATCGAGGTGCTGGTGCCGCGGTATACGATCAATATCGACTCCGGCAGCCATGGCCGCTGAGCGCGAGGCGCGCGTCGAGCGCGTGGTCGCGCACGCGCCGGGCACGCGCACGCTCGTGCTGCGCCTGCCCCCCGGCGAGCGGCTCGCGTTTCGCCCCGGGCAGTTCGTGTCCTGCCTGCTGCCGGTCGGCGGCGAGCGGCTGATCCGCCCCTACTCGATCGCCTCGTCGCCGGAGGAGCCCGCGCGGCTCGAGATCCTGCTCGACCTGGTGCCGGGCGGGCCGGGCTCGCGCCACCTCTTCGGGCTCGGGCCAGGCGACCGGCTGCGCTTCACCGGCCCGTGGGGGACATTCGTCCTCGACCGTCCGCCCGACGCCGAGGCCGTCTTCGTGGCCGCCGAGACCGGCATCGCGCCGATCCGGCCGATGCTCCGCCGGGCGGCGGCGACGGCGGTCCATCCGCTGCGCCTCCTCTACGGCACGGCGCTCGGCCTCTACCACGACGAGCTGGCGGCGCTCCCCGGCGTCACGGTCGAGGTGGTCGCGCCGCGCGCGCTCGAAGCGGCGGTCGCCGCGCGCTTCATCCAGGCCGACGACGACCGCAGCCGCCACTTCTACCTCTGCGGCGTCGGCGAGCAGGTGACGCGGCTGCGGGACGGCCTGCGGGCCGCTGGGTACGCGCGGCGAGCCGTGCAGTACGAGAAGTGGTGAGGGCCGCGCGGCGCGCTTGTCGCCCACCCGCCCGGTGTGCGATGCAGCCGCCGTGCGCCTCGCCGCGAGCCTGCCGCTGCCGCCCGACCTCGCCATGTGCCGGCGGGTCGCCGAGCGCGCCGAAGCGCTCGGCTACGAGAGCGTCTGGATCGCCGACACCGGCGCCGGACCCGACGCGTTCGTGGTGGGCGCGGTCGCCGCCGCGGCGACGCGGCGCCTGCGCATCGGCACGGCGGTCGTGCCCGTCTACACACGCTCGCCGTCGGTCATGGCCGCGGCCGCGGGCTCGCTCGCCCAGCTTGCGCCCGGCCGCGTGGTGCTCGGGCTCGGCGCCTCGAGCGAGACCATCGTCGACGCCTGGGGCGGCGTCCCCTTCGCGAAGCCCCTCACCCGCATGCGCGAGACCGTGACGGTCCTGCGGCAGATGCTCGCGGGCGAGCGCGTGACGTTCACCGGCCGCACGATCCGCACGCGCGGCTTCCGGCTCGTGTCGCAGCCGCCGCGGCCGGTGCCGATTCATCTCGCCGCGTTGATGCCGCCCATGCTCGAGCTCGCGGGCGAGATCGCCGACGGCGTGGTCCTCAACTTCTTCCCCGTCGAGGCGCTGCCGCGCATCCTCGAGCACGTGCGCATCGGCGCGCGACGGGCCGGCCGCGACCCCGCGAGCATCGAGGTCGTCAGCCGCTTCCAGGTGATCGTCACCGACGACCGGGCTGCCGCACGCCAGGCGCTCCGCCACATGATGGGCCCCTACTTCGCGACCTCGGTCTACAACCGCTTCGTCGCCTGGTGCGGGTTCGCCGACGAGGCGCGCGATATCCTCGCCGGCTGGCAGGCGAAGGACCGCGGCCGGAACCTGGCCGCGGTCTCCGACGCGATGATCGACGGGCTGGCGATCGTGGGCTCCCCCGCCGAGTGCCGCGCACGGCTGACGGCGTTCGCCGAGGCCGGCGTCACGACGCCGATGGTGCACCCCTTCCTGTTCGACGAGCCGTCGATCTGGCGCGCCCTCGAGGGGCTCGCGCCGGGCTGACCCCCCTTCCAAGACGGCGCCGGCCTGTGCTTAGCTCCGCGCATGCCGGTCACACTCTACGAGCACCCGCTGTCACCGTACGCCCAGAAGGTGAAGATCGCGCTTCTCGAGAAGGGCGTGCCGTTCGAGGCGAAGCTCCCCGACTTCTTCGGCGGCGATCCGATCTTCGCCGCGGCGAGCCCGCGGCTCGAGGTGCCCGCGCTCCTCGACGGCGACACGGCGGTCTTCGACTCGACGATCATCCTCGAGTACGTCGAGGACCGCTGGCCCGACCCGCCGCTGCTGCCGCCGACGGCGGCCGAGCGCGCGCGGGTGCGCATGCTCGAGGAGCTGTGCGACACCTACTACGAGGCGATCAACTGGGCCGCCTACGAGATCCGCGTCTTCCAGCGGGCCACCGGCGAGCTGGCCGAGCGGTTGCTCGCGCGCGGCGGCGAGCAGGTGCGCGGCGCCAACGTCTGGCTCGAGCGCCAGCTCGGGGGGCGCCCGTGGCTCAACGGCACGGCATTCGGCTGGGGAGACCTCTCGGCGCTCCCTGCCGTGCATGCCGCGGCGCTGGGGGGGAACCCGCCGGCGCCGGGCTCGGCGCTCGCCGCCTGGCTCGAGCGGGTACGCGCGCGCCCGAGCGTGCAGCAGGTGCTCGCGGCGGCGGCCGAGTCGATGGCCGGCTTCGAGATGCTCCCGCAGCTCGTCGCTTCCGGGCAGTTCAAGCGCGAGTACCGTGACCACCGCCTCGAGTGGATGCTGCGCAGCGGCGGGGCCGAGGTCGTGCTCGAGGGCATGCGCCGGGGCACGATCCGATTCTCGCAGGAGCTCGGCTGATCCCGCGAGAGATGGGCTTGCAGGCCCGGGCCGACTCGGCTAGAGGGGCCGTGCCCTGTTTGTGCGCGGCCCTCGCCAAGGAAGGCGACCGGCTTCTCGCCCAAGCAACGGTAAGAAACACGCCCGGATAGGGCGTCGCCAAGGAGAGACAGATGGGCAAGAAGCTGTTCGTGGGCAACCTCTCGTTCAACACGACGAGCGAGGACCTGAAGGAGTTCTTCTCCCGCGCCGGGGTGTGCGAGTCGGCGGCGGTCATCACGGACCGGGCCACGGGCCGCTCGCGCGGCTTCGGGTTCGTCGAGATGAGCTCCGCGGAGGAGGCGGAGAAGGCGATCGCCGACCTGAACGGCGCCGACCTCCAGGGCCGCAAGCTCACCGTGAGCGAGGCGCGCGAGCAGTCGCGCGGCGGGGGCGGGGGCGGTGGACGCGGCGGCTTCGGCGGGGGCCCCGGCGGCGGGCGGGGCGGGTTCGGCGGCGGGGGCGGCGGGCGGCGGCGCTTCTAGCCGGCGTCGCGCGCACCGAATGACGTCTCCCCCCGCCCGGCGGCGACGCTTCTGGGGCTGGGGCTGGGAGGACGCGGGGCCGAGCCTCGAGCAGCAGCGGGCGATCGCGCGGGCGCTGGCCGAGCGGCTCGGGCTCGACGCGGTCGACGTGGCGCCGCCGCCGCGGCTCGACGAGGTCGTGCTGCCGCCGCCACGGCTCGCGCCGCCGCCGCGGCTCGCCGCCATCTGCTCCACGGCCGCGTACGACCGCGCCGGGCACACGTACGGCAAGTCGTTCCGCGATGTCGTCCGCGCCTACCGGCGCGACTTCCGCCGTCCACCCGATCTCGTCGCCTTCCCCGGCTCGGAGGACGACGTCGCCACGGTGCTCGAGTGGGCGGCAGGCACGCGCGCGGCCGTGGTGCCGTACGGGGGCGGCTCGAGCGTCGTCGGCGGCGTGGAGGCGCCGTGCGACGACCGCTTCGCCGGCGTCGTCTCGCTCGACCTCGGACGCCTCGACCGGGTGCTCGAAGTCGACCCGGTCTCGCGCGCCGCGCGCATCCAGGCCGGGGCGCTCGGCCCGGTCCTCGAGGACCAGCTCCGGCCGCACGGGCTCACGCTCCGCCATTTCCCGCAGTCGTTCGAGTTCTCGACGCTCGGCGGCTGGATCGCCACCCGCTCGGGCGGCCACTACGCGACGCTCTACACGCACATCGACGACTTCGTCGAGGCGCTGCGCGTCGTGACCCCCGCGGGCGTGATGACCTCGCGCCGGCTACCCGGCTCGGGCGCCGGACCGAGCCCCGACCGGCTCTTCATCGGCTCGGAGGGCATCCTCGGGGTGATCGTCGAGGCGTGGATGCGCGTGCAGGCCCGCCCGGTCTTCCGCGCCGCCGCGAGCGTCACCTTCGCGGACTTCATGGCCGGCGCCTCCGCGGTGCGCGCGATCACGCAGGCGGGGCTCCATCCCGCCAACTGCCGGCTCCTCGACCCGGGCGAGGCCGCCACCGCGGGCGCCGGCGGCGGCGACGAAGCCGTGCTCCTGCTCGCCTTCGAGTCCGCCGATCATCCGCTCGACGCGTGGATGGCGCGCGCGCTCGAGTGCGCCGCCGACCACGGCGGGCGCTTCGCGCCCGGCGCCGGGCGCACGCGCGCCTCCGGTGAGGGCGATCGCGAGGGAGCGGCCGGCGCCTGGCGCCGCGCCTTCCTCGATGCGCCTTATCTCCGCGACGCGCTCGTCGGCATGGGGATGATCAGCGAGACCTTCGAGACCGCGATCACGTGGGACCGCTTCCCCGCCTTCCACGCCGCGGTCATGGGCGCCGCCACCGACGCGGTGCGCCGGGTGTGCGACCGCGGCCAGGTCACCGTCCGCTTCACCCACGCCTACCCCGACGGCCCCGCCCCGTACTACTCCGTGCTGGCGGCGGCGCGGCCGGGAAGCCAGCTCGAGCAGTGGACCGAGATCAAGGCCGCGGCCGCCGAGGCGATCCTCGCCGGCGGCGGGACGATCACGCACCACCACGCGATCGGCCGCGACCACCGGCCCTGGTACGACCGTCAGCGCCCGGCGCCCTTCGCTGCGGCGCTCGCCGCGGCGAAGGCGGCGCTCGACCCGGCCCGCATCCTCAACCCCGGCGTCCTGATCGACGCCTGACGCTGCTACGCCTCACCGGCGGCCGGGACGAGGCTGATCAGCCCCGTCCAGGCGAGCGCGCGCAGCACCGCGTAGGTGGGGTCGAACTCGAACCACCGCGCGGCGAAGTTCGGCCGCCCGGCGGCGCGGTGGTGGTTGTTCTGGAAAAGCTCGCCGAGCGTGAGCAGGTCGAACGGCAGGAAATTGCGCGAGCGATCGCGGATGCGGAAGTTGCGGTACCCGTAGCGGTGGCCGCACCAGTTGACGATCGCCCCGTGCACCGGGCCCATCCCCCATTGGATCGGCAGCAGGAGGTACTGCCACCAGGCGGTGGCGAGCCAGAGGTAGAGGAGCGTCCATCCCGCCCCCCAGGCGATCCGGCTCGTCCACGAGGAGGCGAGCCGGTCGATCAGCGGCCACTCGGGGTAGCCGCCGAGGAAGCGCGGCTCGGGCGACGACGTCCGCTCGAGGTGCGCGCCGTAGCGCTGTGCCGTCGCCCACATCATCGTGAAGATGTTCGAGAAGAGCCCGGGGGCGTGCGGGTCGCGCTCGGTGTCGCTGTAGGCGTGGTGCTCGCGGTGGAGGATCGCGTAGGCGCGCGGCGAGAGGTACGACGAGCCCTGGGTCACGTAGGTGCAGAGGTGGAAGAGCCGCTCCGTGCGCTTGCCCATCGAGAACATGCGGTGCGCCGCGTAGCGGTGCTGGAAGCTCGACTGGAAAAAGACGGCCGCCATCCAGTGGAGCACGAAGAGCAATACGATCGCCATGTCGGGCGCGGGACGCTACCAGAGGGGTCCCTGCCCCGCAACCGTCGCGCCTTGGCTTCGGCCGCGCTTGCACGCTATAGCGACGCCCGATGGCCGAGCTCACGCTGCTGCGTCACGGCGAGTCGCAGTGGAACCTCGAGAACCGCTTCACCGGCTGGATCGACGTCCCGCTCTCCGCGCGCGGGGAGGCCGAGGCGCGCGCGGCGGGCGAGAAGCTGCGCGGCCGCCGCATCGACAAGGTCTACACGTCGGTGCTCGCGCGCGCGATCGACACGGCGCGGCTCGCGCTCGAGCGGGCGGGGATGTCCGACCTACCGACCGAGCGCGACGCGGCGCTCAACGAGCGCATGTACGGCGACCTCCAGGGACTCGACAAGGCCGAGGCCGCGCGGCGCTTCGGCGCCGAGCAGGTGCGGCTCTGGCGGCGGAGCTACGACGAGCGGCCGCCGGGCGGCGAGAGCCTCGCCGACACGGCCGCGCGCGTGCTCCCCTACTGGGAGACACACCTGCTGCCGGAGCTCCGCGCCGGCCACAACCTGCTCGTCGTGGCTCACGGCAACTCGTTGCGCGCGCTCGTGATGCACCTCGACGGGCTCACGCCCACCGAGGTGCTCGCGCTCGAGATCCCGACCGGCGTGCCGCTGCTCTACGAGATCGCGGCCGACGGTACGGTGCGCGGGAAGCGCTACCTCTAGACTAGGCACCGCCGCCGTGCTGCTGCGTGACAAGCGCATCGTGGTCACCGGGGGCGCGAGCGGCATCGGCGCGGCCACCGTCGCCGCCTACGCGCACGAGGGCGCGCGAGTGGCGGTGCTCGACGTCGACGACGCGGGCGGCGGGCGGGTCGTCGCACAGGCCGGCACGGCGGCGCGCTACGAGCACTGCGACGTCGCCGACCGCGCCGCGGTGTTCGCCGTCTTCGACCGCGCCGTCGCCTGGCTCGGCGGCCTCGACGTGCTCGCGCACGTGGCCGGTGTCGAGCGCGCCGCGGCGGCCGAGGATATCACCGAGGCGGAGTGGGACCTGCTGCTCGGCGTCAACGCCAAGAGCACGCTGTTCACCAACCAGGCCGCGTTCCACCACCTGCGCGACCGCGGCGGGCGAATCATCAACTTCGGCTCGGCCGCCGCGCTGCGCGGACAGCGCGGCGGCGCCCACTACGCCGCCGCGAAGGCCGCGGTGCTCGCGTGGACGCGCACCGTCGCGCAGGAATGGGCGCGCTACGGGATCACGATCAACGCCGTCCTCCCGGCGATGTGGACGCCGATGTACGAGGCCTACCGCGCGCGCCTCTCGCCGGAGGAGCTCGCGATGCACGATCTCGGGCTCCAGCATGCGATCCCACTCGGCGGGCGTCTCGGCGATCCCGCGCGCGACCTGGCGCCGCTGATGGTGTTCCTCGCCGGCGACGGGGCGCGCTTCATCACCGGGCAGGCGTTCTGCGTCGACGGCGGCATGGTCATGCTCGGCTAGCGGCAGTGCCATGGGATAGCCGCCGGTGCTCTCCCAGAAGGCAGCGCCGGCACCTGACGGGCGCCGCCGGGCGGCGTCATGGGAGCCGGCCACGTCGACCCCGAGCACGATGCGGCCGGGCACTTCCGGCCACCGAGCCAGGAGCCAGGCTGGCGCAAGTAGCCGAGATCCGCTACGTTACGCTGGGCAACAAGGAAGGGTGCGGTGGGCCACCACCGCAGGTTTTTCGGGCTCGGTCGGGCCGCCAGCCATCACCACGCAGAGTGGTGCATGGCTTTGACGGCTGATCCCACCGAAAAGCAGGCCCACGCCTCCACGCACGGCCCTCCGCCGGGAAGCTGGATGCCGGCGCGCCGGCTCGCACAGCGGGCGTTTGCACCGGTCGAGAAGTTCCTCGCGGTCGAGGCATCGAGCGGGATCCTCCTTCTCGCATCCGCCGCGGTCGCGCTCGGCTGGGCGAACTCGCCGTGGAAGGATGGCTACGCGGCGCTCTGGCACGCCACGTTCGGACTGAAGCTCGGCCCTTTTTCTTTCGAGCGTGACCTGCGTTTCTGGGTCAACGACGGAGTGATGACGATGTTCTTCTTCGTCGTCGGGCTCGAGATCCGTCGCGAGCTCCACCACGGCGAGCTGAGTGACGCGCATCGCGCCGCGCTCCCGTTCGCGGCTGCGGTCGGCGGAATGCTGGTTCCCGCGAGCATCTTCGCAGCACTCAACCTGCGGCACCCTTCGGCGAACGGATGGGGAATCCCGATGGCAACGGACATCGCGTTCGCCGTCGGGGTTCTGGCTCTCCTCGGAAGCCGGGTTCCTCCCGCGCTCCGGGTCCTCTTGCTCGCGCTTGCCGTCATGGACGACGTCGGCGCGATCGTGGTCATCGCGATCTTCTATTCGTCAGGTCTCGCGCCCTTCGGCTGCCTCGTCCTCGCGCTGGGGCTCGTCGCGATACGCGTCATGCAATGGCTCGGCGTGCGGAGCCCGTGGGCGTACGCGCTTCCGGCGGCGATCGTCTGGGCCGGCGCCTATGTCGCGGGGATCCACCCGACCCTCGCAGGCGTGGTCGTCGGGTTGATGACCCCGGTTCGGGCGTGGTTCGGGCGCGAGGGGTTCATCGAACACGCCGACGCGAGCGTCACTGCTCTTCGAGAGCAGGACGGCGCCGACGAGCGAGCGATGCTGACCCATCTGGAACGCCTGAACGAGGCGCGACGGGAAGCGGTCTCCCCCGTCGAGCGTCTCCAGCACGCTCTGCACGGCTGGGTGGCGTTCGGCGCGATGCCGCTGTTCGCGCTCGCGAACGCAGGCGTGTCGCTCGGCGACGCGTCGCTCTCGGGTGAGTCACTGCTCGTGTTCCTGGGGGTTGCTGCCGGGCTCCTGATCGGCAAGCCCCTCGGGATCTTCGCCTTCGCCTGGCTCGCGACCCGCCTCGGCATCGCGGCTTTGCCGCTCGGCGTCGGCTGGCCGCAGATCGCCGTTGTCGGGGTGGTCGGCGGGATCGGTTTCACGATGTCGATCTTCATTGCGGGGCTCGCATTTTCAGAAGGAACGCACCTGGAAGCCTCGAAGATCGGCGTCCTCGTCGGCTCCGGAGCGGCCGCCGTTCTCGCGTACGGGCTCGGTCGGACCATCTCGCCCTCGAGCATCCCGCCCGGGCCGCGGCCACCGCCGCGGAAGCGGAGGCATCAACCACGTCATGAACGAAAGGAGCATCCTCATGGCGACGAAGGCACAGCGATTTCGTGCGCAGCAACAACGCGACGCAAATCCCCCGAGGCCGAAGCAGAGGCCACGCCCCCGCCGGGACACGCCCGTCGACACGGCGCACCCGGGCGTGAGCGCCACGGATCGCAGGGTGGGCCTCGGTGGAACCGCAGAGAGAAACCGCTCCAAGCGCGCCGAGAGGAAGGGAGGAGCGAAGCTCGAGAATTCCGCTTCCGGGAGACCTTCCCGCAAGTCCACGCGAAGGAGCGCCGGAAGGGCGAAGCCCGCCAGCAATCTGGAGCGCAGAGCCATCCGGAATGCCCATTCGCCGCGGGCGCGCGCGGCGAAGCCAGGGGCACGAAGGTAAGGCCCGGGATCGACGTCCCGCGCCTTTCGCGAGCACGTGCCCGTGGCGACGGACTGCTTTCGAGGGGCGGCTCAGGCGATCACGAGAGCAGGGCGGCTGCCGCTGGTCCATCGCGGCAAGATCACTGTCGTGCACGTCCTGCCGGAGGGCACGGGAACCACTCTAGCGGGGTCGTCGCGCCGGTGGGCCGCCCCGCGATGAACCCCGGCGCCGGCTGCCGCGTACTACGGGCGGAAGGGGGCCACCCATGGACGCCGTCCGCAGATGCCCGTACTGCGCGGAGGAGATCCTCGTCGAGGCCGTGCGCTGCCGCCACTGCCGGAGTTGGCTCACGGCCCGCGATCCGCAGCGCTGGCACCGCGACCATCCGGAGCGGCGGCTCGCCGGCGTCGCGGCGGCGCTGGCGCACGCGCTGGCGCTGCCGGTCGCGGCCGTGCGGCTCGCTTTCCTCGCGCTCACCTTCGTCCATTTTCTGGGCCCCCTCCTCTACCTGGCGCTCTGGCTCGTGGTTCCGCTGCAGCCGGGCGGCGAGCCGCCGCTCGGGCGTCTCCTCGGCCTCGTGCGCACGATCCTCGCCGATCTGGGTCTCATCGGACGGCCGACGCCCCCCGCAGGGCCGGTGCCCGGAGGGCCCACCTCGTGATAGAGGGGCGTGCCGAAGGGGCATGCCGACCGACGAGGAGCTGGTCGGAGCGCTCGCCGCGGGAGACGGTGCGGCGCTGCGCCTGCTCCTCGAGCGGTGGGAGCGCCCGCTGCACGCCTTCCTCGATCGGCACATGCACGGGCGGGACGTCGACGACCTCTTCCAGGAGACGTGGCTCCGCGTCGTGCGCGCCGCGCCGCGCTTCGATCCCCGGCGGCGCTTCTCCACCTGGCTCTTCCAGATCGCGCTCAACCTCTGCCGCGACTGGCACCGGCGCGCGCCGCCCGAGCCCGTCGATCCGGCGGCGCTCGGCGGCACCGCGCCGCCCGACGCCGCCGATGCGCGTCTCGACGCGGCCCGGCTGCTCGCCACGCTCCCGGACGCGCAGCGCAGCGTGGTCATCCTGCGCTACTACCACGACCTGGGCGAGGCCGAGGTGGCCGAGATTCTCGGCTGCCCGCCGGGCACCGTGAAGAGCCGGCTGCACCACGCCGTCCGCCGGCTCGTCGCGGCGGCCCGCGGGAGGGCGACATGACCTGCGACGAGGTCCTCACGGCGCGCGTGCTGGGCGGCGCGCTCGACGCCGCTGCGGCGGCGCACGCAGCGGCATGCTCGCGCTGCCGGGCCGACGCACCGGCGGCCGCGGCGCTCCATCGGACCCTCGCGGAGCACCGGACGGCGCCACCGCCGGCCGAGCTGCGCGTGCGCACGCTGCGCGCGGCCGCACCGCTCGTGGCCGAGCGTGCGATCCGCCCGCGGCTCGCCCGCGCGCTCGCCGCCACGCTCCTCGCCCTCCCGGCGATCGTGGCCTGGGACACGGGCGTGGTGCGCACCGTCTATGCCGCGTTGACGGCCGTCCTGCCGGCCGGGCTGAGCGCCTACGTCGTCGGGTCGTACGGCGCGGCGATCACCGTGCTCGTGGCGCTGAGCTACGCCGCGGTCCCGCTGCTGGCGGCACGCCAGGCGCGCGCGAGCTGGAGACCCGCGCATGCCTGACGAGGGGATGCGGCGGTGCCCCTACTGCGCCGAGGAGATCCGGCGCGAGGCCGTCAAGTGCCGCTACTGCGGCAGCTACGTCGAGGGACACGCGCTCAAGCGGGCGTGGTACCGCGTGCGCCGCGGCAAGCGCATCGCCGGCGTGTGCGCCGGCCTCGCACGCGAGTTCGACGTCTCGGTCACGCTCGTCCGCTTGGCCTTCGTCCTCGCCACGCTCATCGGCGGCCCCGGCATCATCATCTACCTGGCGCTGTGGATCATCATGCCCTACGACCCGGCCGAGGAGCTTCCCCCCACGGACAGCGGGCGCGGGCGGCCGGCGGCAGCGTAGATCGCCTCGATCACGCGCATGTTCGCCACCGCGTCGGCGGGCGTGGTCGGGTAGGCCGCGCCGTCGCGCACGGCCGCGACGAAGGCCCGGAGCTGATGGTCGTAGCTCGCGCCGTCGCGCACGCGCTCGACGCGGCGGAGCGTCGGGGTCACGACCGTGAGGCGGTGCCAGAACTGGGGCGCGATCGGGTTGATTACCCGCAGCCGGCCGGTCGTGCCCACCACCGTTGCATCGGCGCGCAGCAGCACCGGCGAGAGCAGCGCGCAGCCGAGCCGCGCCGTGCGGCCGTCGAGGAAGCGCAGGTCGGCGGCCATCACGCGGTCGACCCCGCCCGCCGTCCAGCGCGCCTGCGCGCTCACCACCGCGGGCTCGGCCGCCGCCAGGTGGCGCAGGAGGTGCACCGTGTAGCATCCCGCGTCCATGAGCGCGCCGCCGGCCAGGTCGGCGCGCCAGCGGATGTCGTTCGGGATCACCATGGGCACGTGGAAGTGAGCCTCCAAATGGCGCACGGCGCCGATCTCGCCCGCACCCAGGATCGCCTGCATGCGGGCGAAGAGCGGGTGGTACCGATAGTGGAAGGCCTCCATGAGCACGCGCCCGGTGCGGGCGGCAGCCGCCGCCATCGCCTCGGCCTCGGCGACGGTGGCCGCGAACGGCTTCTCGCAGAGCACGTGCTTGCCCGCCTCGAGCGCGCGGATCGTCCACGTGGCGTGCAGCGCGTTCGGCAGCGGGTTGTAGACCGCCTCGACCTCGGGATCGGCGAGCAACGCCTCGTACGCGGGGTGCACGCGCGGGATGCCGTGGCGCGACGCGAAGCGCCGCGCCCGCTCGGGATCGCGCGCCGCGACCGCAAGCACGACCGCCTCGGGCACCCGCCGCGCAGGCGCGACGAGCGCCATCGGCGCGATGCGCGCGGCCCCGAGGATGCCCAGGCGCAACGGCTCGCCCGCCATGCTACGCGAGCCCCAGCAGCCGCGCCGGATTCCGGCGGGCCATGCGGTCGATCGCCTCGGCCGGCACGCCGCAGCCGAGCATCTCCGCGATGAACAGCCGCATGCCCTCGGCCGGGTGCGGGCTCCGCGCCTGCCCGAAGTCGGTGGACATGATCGCGCGCCCGGGGCCGACGGTCATCATCGCCTGCGCGAAGCGCGCGGGCTCCTCGGTCGCGGCCATCCCGCCCGGGATGCAGGTGAGGTAGGTGAACTCGATCACGGCGCCCCGGTCGGCCAGCTCCACCACGTGCCCGAGCGTGTGATCGGGGCCGACCAGCGTCTCGAGCGCGTGCGTCATCACGGCCTTGACGCCGAGCGTACGCGCCGCGTCGACCACCGCGAACTGCTCGGCGAGGTCGGTATGGCCGGTGGCCACCACCGCGTCGGCGCCGCGCACGAGGCGCAGGATCTCCTCGACCGCGGGCACGAGCCGGCCCGCGCCGTCGAGCAGCGGGATGCCGGGCCCGGGCAGCCCGAGCTTGCGGCGGTCGACGGTCGAGGAGAAGGTCGGCAGCCAGACCACCTTGGCGCCGTTCGCGAGGGCCACCTCGACCGCCGCGGGGTTGAGGCCCCCCACCTCGAAGTCGCAGCAGATCCCGCCGAAGACGCGCAGGCGGCGCACCGTCTTCTGCATGAGCAGCGCGATCGGGCCCGTGGGGTAGCGGTGGTGCTTCAAGACGACGGCCCCGAGGCCCACGTCCTCCGCCTCGCGCACCGCCTCGGCCGCGTCCACGCTGCGCGCGGCGTGCGCATCGGGGCCGTGGTGGCAGTGCATGTCGATCGCCCCGACGACCAGCTCGGCCGCGCGCGTATCCACGTGGCGGCGCTAGCCGGCTCGGGGAGAGGCTGTCAAGCACCCGCCGCGGCCAGCAGCTCCGGCACCACGACGCGGGTCGCGAACACCTCTTCGGCGAGCGCGCGCGCCGCCCGCGCAGCCGCGGCATGGTCGGCCTCGACGGCCGCGAGCGCGGCGGCCGCCTCGTCGACGCTCCGGAAGAAGCGCAGCCCCGCGCTCGCCGGCAGGTGCGCCTCCGCGCCCGTCGCCTGCACGACGCACGGCCGGCCGCTCGCGAGGTAACAGATGGTGCGGTCGCTCACCCAGCCCGAGCGCGCCTTCACGTACGCGGGCTTGGCGCACGACAGCTCGCCGCGCGAGGCCTGCACGTAGGCGCGGAACGCCTGCGGCGTGCCCGCGACGACGGCGGGGTCGGCGAGCCGCCAGCCGTGGCGCGCCAAGAGCTCGCGGTCCTCACGCTCGTCGGCGTGGAGGTTCGCGGCCAGCTCCAGGGGGACGCCCGCGCGCGCCGGCAGGTCGATCACCTCGAGGAAGCCGCTGCGTTTGTTGCAGTCGTAGCAGTCGCCGTCGAGGAAGGCATACTGGTTGTTCCACCATTGGGTCACGGTGGTCCAGCAGGCGGCCGGCGTGCGCTGCACAGGCCAGGCCGGGAGGTGGACGGCCGGCCACACGCGCCGCCACTCGACCCCGCCGAGCGGCACGGGCGAGTCGGAGGCGCCCAGATGCCGGCCGATCGTGACGTGGGCGTCGTGCGCGCCGACGCCCATGCCCCACTCCAGCGCCCAGAGCTGGAAGGGGCCGGGGTCCAAGTCGAAGAGCGCCGTGCGCCCGAAGGCGCCACGCAGCGAGGCCGGCACGCTCTCGGCCATGTTGAGCAGCAGCCCATCGCGCTGGCGAGCCGCGAGCTCCCCGGCGTCCATGCCGATCACCTCGGCGCGCCCCGGCGGCTCCGCGCGCTCGCTCTCGGGGAAGAAGACCAGCACCACGCGGTCGGCGACGCCGAGCTCGGCCACGTGGCGCCGGAAGGTCTCGACGTTGCGCCGGTCGCGGGCGGGGTCGCGCCGGGTCCAGAGCAGCTCGAGCCACCAGGCATCCACGCCGAGGTCCAGCAGGCCGAGCAGGTATTGCAGCGGCACCCAGAAGTTGCCGCCCCCCTCGGGGTACTGCGCGACGAAGGCCGAGCCGACGAAGACGGGGTTTCGCATGGTTGCTATCCCATCATATCGAGGTCACCGGTCGCGTCGACCCTGATCGCCGGCATCCGTGTCGCCGCCCGGCGTGCCTTGCCCCTGTGCGCCGGCCGCCTCGAGGTTGCGGCGGGCGCTCGGGTAGTCGGGCCGGAGCCGCAGCGCCTCCTCGTACTCGGCGATCCCCGCCTCCCGTCGTCCTTCCTGCATGAGCACGCTGCCGAGCGTGTTGTGGATCTCGGCGGCGGCGGGCGCGTCGCGCAGCGCCCGACGCAGCTCGCGTTCGGCGGCGCCACGATCGCCGCGCTCGAGCAGCGCCACGGCGAGGATGCTCCGCGCGCCTCCGTTCTCGGGGTCGACGCCGAGCACCTCGGCGACCACGCGCTGCGCCTCGTCCAGGCGACCCTGCGCTAGGAGCAGGGCGGCCAGGTTCTCGCCCGCCGTCGGAGATTCCGGGGCCAGCGCGAGCTCCTGCCGGTACAGCTCCTCCGCGCCCGCCGCGTCTCCTCGCGCCGCGAGCAGGTGCCCGAGGCGCGTGCGCTCCCCCCAGAGCGCGCGGGGATCGAGGCGCATCGCGTCGCGATACTCCCGCTCGGCCGCTTCGAGCTCCCCCCAGGCTTCCAGGTCGTACCCGTAGTTGTAGTGGACGAGCGGATCCCCGGCGTCGATCGCGAGCGCCTGCTCGTGCGCGCGCCGCGCCTCCGCCGTGCGACCCGCGGCCCCGAACGTTATGCCTAGCAAGCTCGCGAGCTGGGCGTCGTGCGGGCGGCGCGCCGCGGCCGCTTCGGCTTCGGCCACGGCGCGCGCGAAGTCGCGCTGGCCGGAATAGAAGGTCGCCAGCCGGCCGTGCGCCAGCCACGAGGAGGCGTTGCCGGCCAACGTGTCCCGCCAGAGCGTCTCGGGGCTCGCGAACACGCGGGCGCGACGGCTCGTCAGCACCGCCAAGGCCGTGATCACGATCGCGGAAGCGGCCGTCCGGGCCCGCCGGGACGGCAGCAACGCCGCCGCGCCCTCGATCACGGCGCCGACCACGCCGATCGCCGCGAGGTACTGGAAGTGATCCGCCACGAACGCGTAGCGCATGGGATAGACGTTGAAGAATCCCAGCGCGGGACCGAGCGTCCCGGCGAAGAAGAGCAAGGCGGCAAGCGGACCGCGACCGACCGTGCGCCGGGCGGCGAAGGCGCCCGCCAGGGCAGCGGCGGCCGCGGCGGGGAGGATCCATTGCCCCGCCGCGCGCGGGTCGATCGACCAGCGCGCATAGTTGAAAGAGAGACGGGCGGGCCAGAGGAGCTTGCCGGCGTAGAACCACAACGCCCTGCCGGCCACGAGGAGGCGCTCGACGGCCGTCAGGTTCCACTCGGGGCCGACCGCGCCCACGCGCGCCCGCTCCATCCAGACGGTCACCGCGCCCAGCGCCAGGCCTGCGACCAGAAACGGCACGAGCGGCACGACGTCCCGCCCCGCGAGCCGCCCGCGCTTCCACCAGAGGATCAACGCGAGCGCCGCGGGCAGCGTGCACGTCACGCTCTTGGCGAGTAGAGCAGCGAGGAACAGGATCAACGCGGCGGCATACCAGACCCCCCGACGCCCCGGTCGCGCGGGGAGCGCCGCGAAGCGGAGGTAGGCCGAGCCGGCCGCGAGGTAGAAGACGCCGGAGAGAACGTTCTTGACCTCCGTCACCCAGGCCACCGACTCGACCATCACCGGATGAAGGGCCCAAACGGCGGCCGCGACCCACGGCGCTCGGAAGCCGAGACGGCCGAACAGGCGCCAGAGAAGCACGGCGCTTGCCGCGTGCAGCGCGACGTTGACCACGTGATAGCCGGCGGCGCCCCGGTGCCAGAGGCGATACTCGAGCCACAGGACGCTGTACGTCACCGGGTAGTACTGCTGCGGCAGGATGCGCGAGGTGGGTCGAAGCCAGATGCGGCGCAGGCCCTCCGGCGATCGCAGCGCAAGGTCGTCCGTCACGTAGACGTCGTCGTCCCAGACGTAGCCGTCCCGGACGGCGGGGACGTACGCGAGCAGGATCAGCAGCACGAGCAGCGCGCCGAGGACGCAGGGCCGTCCGGCGGCGGCCGGGCCGGCCGGGGCGCTCCGCCCCCCAACTCGGGCGCCCATGGCGGCACCATGCTGCACGCGGGCGTCGGCCGTCAACCCGCCGGCGTCCGGCGGCGCCGCCCCGCGTACACCAGCTCGTAGACGCACGGCACGAGGAAGAGCGTGAACGCCGTGGACACGACCAGCCCGCCGACCGCCGCGCGCGCCAGCGGCGCCGACGCCTCGGAGCCGGCGCCCAGCTCGAGCGCGATCGGCATCAGCCCCGCCACCGTCGCCAGCGCCGTCATCAGGATCGGCCGCATCCGCACCCGCGCGGACTCGACGACCGCCCGGCGCAGCTCGAGGCCCTCGCGCCGGCGCTGGTTGGCGAAGTCCACCAGCAGGATCGAGTTGGACACCACGATTCCCACCATCACGATGATGCCCATGAACGACTCGATGTTGAGCGTGGTGCTCGTGAGCCACAGCGTCCAGATGACGCCGATCAGCCCCATCGGCACCGCGAACATGATGATGAACGGATCGACGAACGAGGCGAACTGCGCAACCATGACGAGGTAGAGCAGCACCACCGCCATGCCCAGCCCGAGCCCGAAGCTCGAGAACGAGCGCTCCATCGCCGCCACCGCACCGCGATAGTGCACTCGGACGTCGGGCGGCAGCTTGATCTGCTCGAGCCGCCGCTGGATCGCCGCCTGCGTGCCCCCGAGGTCGGACGTCGCGGGATCCACGAGCACGTCGACCACACGCTGGATGTTGTAGTGGTCCGCCTCCGACGGGAACTTCGCCTGCTCGATCCTCGCCACGTTGCGCAGCAGGATCGACTGCTCGGGGACGTTGCCTTTCGTGAGGTGATGCACCGGGATGTCCTTGAGCGTGTCGATCGAGTCGATCGCCTGCTCCCGATATTGCGCGGTGAGGAAGTAGTCGTTGCCCGTCGAGCGATCGATCCAGATCGACGGCCGGATCATCTGGTTCGACGTGAGCGCCGTGATCACGTTGGTGACCACGTCCTTCTCGGTGAGCCCGAGCCGCGCGGCCCGCACGCGATCGACCTTCACGTCCAGCGTGGGATAGTCCGCCTCCTGCGGGATGTAGGCCTGGGCGACGTCCGGCAGGCCGCTGATCGCCGTCGCGAGCCGGTGCGCGACCGTGAACAGCGGCTGGTAGTCGGGGCCGCTCACCTGGATGTCGATCGGTGCGGGCAACCCGAAGTTGAGCACCGCGTCGATGATGCTGCCCGAGGAGAAGAAGGCCGTCGCCTCCGGCACCTCCCGCGCCAGCTGCCGCTCGAGGATGCGCATGTAATGGAACGTCGAGACCTTGTGGTCGGGCTGGAGCGTCACCATGATCTCGCCCGTGTCTTCGCCCGAATTCGACGAGTAGATGGCCGAGATGCTGGGCGCCAAGCCGAGGTTCTCGACCACGGTCCCGATCTCCCCCGGCGGAATGACCTCCCGGATCACCTTCTCGACCCGCCGCGCCAGATCCTCGGTCACCTCGATCCGGGTGCCCGCGGGGGACCGCATGTGGATGATGAACTTGCCGGCGTCCGTGGTCGGGAAAAGCTGCGTTCCGAGCAGGGGGTAGATGCCGAGCGAGCCCACGAAGATGACCGCGACGCCGGCGATCACCAGCGCCTTGCGATCCAGCGCCCGCGCGAGCAGGCGCTCGTACCGGTCGGCGAAGCGCTCGTAGCGCCGGTTGAATCCGTCGAACAGCCGCGTGAAGAGGCCGCGCCGCCCCGGCTCGGCCTTCTCCGACACCAGGAAGCGCGCGCAGTAGATGGGAATCACGGCCATCGCCACCACGTACGAGGCGAGCATGGCGAGCACCACGGCGAGCGCGAGCGCGCTGAAAAGGTACTTCGCAACGCCGAACAGGAACATCACCGGGAAGAACACGATGATGGTGGTGATCGTCGAGGCGAGCACGGGCAGCGCGACCTCCTCCGCCCCGTCCTGCGCCGCCTGCGTCGGGCTCTTGCCCTCCTCGAGGTGCCGGTTGATGTTCTCGAGCACCACGACCGAGTCGTCCACCAGCCGCCCGATCGCGAGCGCGAAGCCGCCGAGGGTCATGACGTTGATCGTCGAGTCGTTCATGAACAGGGCGAAGGCCGCGGCGAGGATCGACAGCGGAATCGAGAGGAAGATGCCGAGCGTCGAGCGGAAGCTGCCGAGGAAGATCAGGATCATCAGCGACGCGAGGATGGAGCCCGATACGGCCTCGTGCTCGAGCGAGTGCACGGCGTCGAGGATGTACCCGGATTGATCGAAGATGGCCTTGAGCTTCATCCCCGGCGGCATGCCGATGATCTTCGGCAGCAGGTCGCGGATGCCGCTCACGACCGCGATCGTGTTGGCGCCGCCCTGCTTGAGGACCGGGATGTACACGGACGGCTGCCCGTCGATCAGCACCACGTTGTACTGGATCGCGGTCGCGTCCTTCACCTGGCCGACGTCCCCGAGACGCACGGGCGCCTGGCCGCTGCCGAGCTTGACGGGGAGCTCGTCGAGGCTCTGCGGCTTGTCGACCAGCGCGTTGGAGTAGATGTAGTAGTCGGTGTTGCCGATCTTGGCGTCGCCGGCGGGCAGGATCAGGTTCGTGTCGTTCAGCGCATCGACCACCGAATTGAGCGTCAAGTTGCGCGCCTGCAGGGCCTGACGGTCGACGTAGGCCATGATCTGGCGGATCTTGCCGCCGAACGGCATGGGCACGGACGCGCCGGAGACCGTGGCGAGCTGATTGCGGATGTTGTAGCGCGCCTGATCCTCGATCTCGGCCTGCGAATAGCCCTGCCCCTCGACGGTCACCAGGGTGACCGGCAGCGACGAGGCGTCAAACTTGAGGACCAGCGGCGGCAGCGTGCCGGGCGGCAGCACGCCCAGGTCCGCCATCGCCAGCGTGGCGAGCTGCGCCGCCGCCGCGTCGACGTCCACGCCGGCGTGCAGGTAGACGGTGATCATGCTGACGCCGGGCAACGAGCGGGACTCGATGTGCTCGATCCCGCTGCCCAGCGTGAAGAACCGCTCGTAGCGCGTCGTGATGTCGCGCTCCATGTCGAGCGGCGGCATCCCGGGATAGAATGTCGCCACCACGACGGCGGGGATTTTGAGATTGGGGAATACGTCGACCGGCATCCGGGCGAGAGCCGTCAGACCCAAGATGGCCGCGATGCACGCGCCGACGACGACCGTGTACGGGCTGCGTAGAGCGAAGCTCGGCACCTTCACACACCTCCGCACCCCCGTACGCGCCTTTCGACGCGCTCGACCGGCCGAGATTCACTCGTCGGAGAAATCCGGCGGTCGCAACCAATGAACTGCCAGCCGTCCGCACGCGCGTCAACGCTTCGCGCGCGACGATTTCGGCGATTTCCGCGCCCCTCGAGAGGTGATTTTCTCGCCGGTCGCGCGGCAGTTTCCGCGCCGACGAGACGGGCGTCAGCTCACCTCAGGCGTCTCGGTGCACGCGCTCGGGCGCGAACGCCGGCACGCATACCGCCACGTACTCGGCGCCCCCGGCCTCGGGGGAGCTGTACTGCACCCACTCGCCCGCGGGCGCGATCACGGCCTCGCCCGCCCGCACGACGAAGACGCCGTCACGATGACGGACGTGCAGTGCGCCCGCGAGCACGAGCGTGTACTCGTCGAACTCCGGCGTCTGGCCCGGCTCGATCCAGCCCGCAGGGCTACGCATGCGCGCGACGCTCACCGCCGCGGTGCCCGTGTTGACGCGGCCGACGTACTCCTCGATGACCTTGGGCAGGTTCCCTGCGGCGGCAACCCGCGTGGGTGCGGTCACGTGCGTGGGCATGGAAATGGCACCGGGCGGACGGCGCGCGGGCGCCGCCCGCCCGGCCGACGGGCCTACTTCTTGGCCGACGCGAGCTCGTCGTCGATGATGCTCTTGAAGTTTTCGTACGGCTGGGCGCCGCTGACGAGCCGCCCGTTGATGATGAAGCCCGGGGTGCCCGTGACGCCCACCGAGCTTCCCTCGGCCATCTCGGCCTTCACCTTCGGCAGCGACTTCTTGTTGTCGAAGCAGTCGTCCCACTTCGCCATGTCGACGCCGCTGTCCTTCAGGAACTCGGTCGCTTTGTCCTTCACGTTCTGCGGGTTGATCTGCCCCTGGTTCTGGAAGAAGCCGTTGTAGAGCTTCCAGAACGCCTCGGGCTTCTGCTCCTTGGCGCACTCCGCGGCGACCGCCGCCGACTCGGCCCAGGGATGGAAGGGGAGCGGATAGTTCTTGTAGAAGAAGCGGACCTTGTCGCCGTAGTCCTTGAGAACCTGATTCTCCATCGTCTGGTAGCCGCGGCTGCAGAAGGGGCACTGGAAGTCGGAGTACTCGACGATGGTGACCTTGGCGTTGGCCGGCCCCTTGAACGGCTCGCCCTTGAGGGAGATCTTCTCCATCACGGCCTTCGCCGGGTCGGAGGTGACGTCCTCGATCCCGCCGAAGACCGCGTAGCGCCCGTCCGCCGAGACCACGAACGGCACCTTCCGCGCGGCGGGCCCTTCGCCGATCTCGAGCGTGCCTTCCTTCACCCCCTTAATCTTCGAGTCCTGCAGCCCCATGACCGCGACCTTGGCCGCGGGCGGCACGTTCGCCTTCTTGCGGTAGTACTTGATGAGCTGATCGTTGTCGGCCGCGAGTGCGAGCCCCGCGAGCATCGCGGCGGCCACGGCCGCCAGGACGGCGGTTCGACGCATGAATGATCCTCCTGTCTGCGGGGCGGGGATCGGACGTCACGCCCGCGCCGGCGCACGAGAATGGCCTCGGCAGGCGTGCAGGTCAAGCGCCGCGCGCGATCACCCGACCGGCGACGTCCACCGCCCCCCGGCCTCGTGCGACGGTGCGAACACCGCGGGCGCGGTCCCCGGCCGCGGCCGCGCCGCAGCCCGGCCCACCGTCCGGCGGACCACCGCCGGGTCCGCGTCGCGATCGATCACGACGGCCCCGAGCCCTTCGCCCTCGCGCCGGGCCGCCGCATCCCTCGGCGCGGCGGTGAGCACGACCGCCGTCCGGTGGCCGGCACAGCGCAGGACCGCGAGCACGTCGAGCCCGCCGAGGCCGGGAAGCTGCGCGTCGGCGAGCAAGACCAGCTCCTCGAGCCGCCGGCCGAGCACCTCCACGGCGAACTCGATCAGCCCGAGGAGCTGCAGGCCGTCGCGGGCCTCGAGCACCACGTGCCCGTCCGCGCGCAGCGCCGCCGCGACCGCCGCGCGCCGTCCCGTCTCCCGCTCCCCGACGAGCACGCAGGCACGAGGGCCCATGCGCCGGGAGGAAGCATACCGCGTGCCGCCGCGACGCCCGCACGGCCGCGAGATCCACATGTGACATCGCGCCTCGACGCCGGCGCCCTCCGAGCAAAACGGCCACACGCGCACGACGGGCGCTGCGGCTGGCGCGCGCCCGCCCGGCGCGCTACACGATCGTGGCCGATGAAGTGGACGTCGTGGGCGTCGCTCGCGGGGCTCTCGGCCGTCGTGGGAATCGTGGTCTGGTCGAGCCTGCGGGTGGGAGGCGTACGCTGCGAGGTGTGCGTCGACTTCCAGGGACGCGAGGCCTGCCGCGCGGTCGACGGGGACTCCGAGCCCGACGCGCGCCGGGCCGCCATCACGAACGCGTGCGCGCTCGTGGCCTCCGGCGTGACCGAGTCGATGGCGTGCGAGCGCAGCACGCCGACGCGGGCGGAGTGCCGCGAGCGCTGATCGCGGGACCGCCTACTGGAAGCAGCCGGGCGCCTGGCAAAGCCCGGATGAATCGTCGAGGCACGGCGGATTGTTGTTGGGGATGCGGTCGTCGGGCACGCCCACCAGCGTCACGATCCACGGTGAGTTCCGGCCGTCCTGCCCGAGGCACTGGCCGAGGGCGCCACACTGCGGCCGGCCCGCGGCCGTCGCGACCTTGAAGGTGCCCGTCTGCCAGTCGTACCACCCCGGATCGAGCGGCACCCCCCGCTGCTTGACGGCGCCGTATCCCCAGTACGTCGCGCCCCACTGGCTGATGCAGGCGCCGTTGGTATCCCCTTGGCCGTCGAGGTCCATGGTCGAGCAGAGGCCGCCGATCCACAGGCGGAACATCTCCGCGCCGTTGAGTCGCGCGGAGCGGCAGCTCGTGGCCGGGTCGACCGGCCGGCAGAGGTGGCGGTCGGCCGCCCCCGCGTTGCTGATCGCCACCTGCTCGATGGAGAGGTTGCTGCACGCCGGGCCGCCGCAGCCGAGCGGGTCGGGCGCGAAGTGCAGGCACATCGTGCCGTTGTTGAAGATGTGCACCGTGCGGCAGCCGCGGGGGTCCTTCGGCAGCCAGCAGCCGATGATGTAGCTGTCGCTGAGGAGCCCCACCGTCTTGGGCGCACCCGCACAGGGCGACCCCGCCGCGGGGTTGACGAGGACGGAGCTCACGCTGCCGTCGGGAGGAAACGGCTTGTCGAGCCGGTAGACCACGCGCGTCGTCCCCGGCGGGCACCCAGGCAGCCCGGGATCGTCAGGCGACGGGCAGCTCGCCTTGAGCCCGCCCGAGATCAGGGGCGTGCCGCAGCGTCCCGCCAGCGCGGGACCTGCCCCCGCCAGCAACGTGGCCGCGACCGCGGCCATCAGTCGAGCCCCCCGGAGCGTGAGCGCCATCTCGAGCCTCCTTTGCAAGATCGACCCGGCCCGTGCGCTTACGACATCTCCGCTCGCGGCGTCAACTGGAAATCGCCCCCAGAAAGAGCTGCCCGGCGGGGTTCGCGGTCTCGTCGCCGTAGGCGAACCCGAGGGTGTCGAGGCGGGCGAACAGGGCCGGCCGGTCGCCCACCGGAACCTCGAGCCCGCAGAGCACGCGCCCGAAGGCGTCGCCGTGGTTGCGGTAGTGGAAAAGCGAGATGTTCCAGCGCGTGCCGAGCGCTTCGAGGAACTGGAGCAAGGCCCCCGGGCGCTCGGGGAACTGCACCCGCAGCAGGACCTCGTCCGCGATCCCGGCGGCGCGCCCCCCCACCATGTGGCGAACGTGGGTCTTGGCGAGGTCGTTCTCCGCCAGGTCGAGGGTCGGATAGCCGGCGGCTGCGAGTCCGGCCGCGAGCGCACGCGCCTCGTCCCGACCGCTCACCTCCACGCCGACGAACACGTGGGCCTCCGCGCGGGAGGCGAGCCGGTAGTTGAACTCGGTGACGCTGCGCTCGCCGACGACGCGGCAGAACGCCAGGAAGCTTCCCGGGCGCTCCGGAATCGTCACCGCGAGCACGGCCTCGCGGTGCTCACCCAGCTCCGCCCGCTCCGCCACGAAGCGTAGCCGCTCGAAGCTCAGGTTGGCGCCCGAGGCGATGACGACCGCCGCCCCGGGCGCAAGCGCGTCGCTCTCGGCGAGGCGCTTGAGCCCCGCGATCGCGAGCGCGCCGGCGGGCTCCAGCACCGAGCGCACGTCCTCGAATCCGTCCTTGATCGCGGCGCAGATCTCGTCCACGCCGACCGTGACGCACGCGTCCAGGGTCTCCCGGCACAGCGGGAAGGTGTGCGCACCCACCTCGCGCACCGCCACCCCGTCGGCGAACAACCCCACCTCCGGCAGCGTCACGCGCCGCCCCGCAGCGAGGGAGCGGGCCATCGCGTCCGCATCGTCGGGCTGGACGCCGATCACCTGCACCTCGGGCCGCAGCGCCTTGAGGACGACGCCCACCCCCGCCGCGAGTCCCCCGCCGCCCACCGGCACGAGCACGGTGCCGAGGCCCTCCGGAGCCTGCTCGACGATCTCGAGGCCGATCGTGCCCTGGCCCGCGATCACGTCGAGGTCGTCGTAGGCGGGGATCGGCGTCATGCCGGTCTCGGCCGCCAGCGCGGCACAGCGCGCCGCCGCCGCGGCGTAGTCGTCGCCCGCGAGGTCGACCGCCGCGCCGAGCCGGCGCACCGCGCGCACCTTGATGGCGGGGGTCGTGCGCGGCATCACGATGCGGCAGCGGAGCCCGAGCCGCCCGGCGGCGTAGGCGACGCCCTGGGCGTGGTTGCCCGCGGACGCCGCGATCACGCCCGCGTCCCGCGCCGCGGACGCGAGGGTGGCGATGCGGTTGTACGCCCCGCGCAGCTTGAAGGAAAACACCGGCGTCAGGTCCTCGCGCTTGAGCAGGACCGGACGGCCGACCCGCGCCGAGAGCACCGGGGCGGGATCGAGCGGCGTCGGCTGCGGCAGGATCTCCCGCACCCGTGCCGCGCGCACGCGCTCGAGCATGGTGGTCATGGCCGAGGCCTCCATAGAGCACGGGGGCCCCGGCGTCGAGGGCGGCGCCGGTTTCGCCGCGCGTCGGGCGATGCTAGTTGACGGCGGGTCGTGCGGCTGGTCACCTACACCCCGGAGCACTTCCCGCTCGTCGCCCGCCTGGCGGCGAGCGCGCGCGGCGCGCGCAGCCTCGGCCACCGGCCGTTCGTCGACCATTACTACGCGAGCCGCGACTGGTGCCGGCTGCTGCTCGCCTTCGACCGCCGCGGGGAGGTGAGCGGGGCGATCGGTATCGAAGAGATCCCGTTCGAGCACGCCGGCCGGCCCTTGACGCTCGCCTGCGGGTCGAACCTGGTCGCCGTGCAGCCCGGCACGGGCGGCCTCCTCTTCTGGCACTGGGTGCGGAGCCACGATCTCACGTGCGTGTTCGGTGGCGGCGCCGAGACTCACCGGCTGACCGAGCGCCAGCGCTGGACGTACTTCCACGGCATTCGCACGCTGCGCCTCAACCGGCCCTACGTGGTCCGGGCCGGCGACGCCTGGTGGCGCGCCGCCGCCAAGCGCGTCGCCGCAGCGCTACCCGGTGTCGACGTCGCCCGGCGGGCGCGCGCGGTCGCCGGGGCCGTCGAGGCGATCGAAGAGCCGGAAGCCACCGAGGACATGCTACCGGCCACGACGCCGTTCACGTTCCGCATGCGGCCGACCGTCGCGTATCTCAACTGGCGGTACGGCACCGGGCTCTCGTTCGTGCGCTACCGCTGCTTCCGTCTTCGCACGGAGCGCACCCGTGGCTACGTCATCGTCAACGACAAGCCCGACGCGATCCTCGTGGCGCAGGCGGACGCCGACGATCCGGCGCTCCTCGCCGCCGGCATCCTCGCCGCAGTCGGTCGGGTCGCGGCCGAGGGCGGCGCGCGCCGCGAGGTGCTCCTCACCTGCGCGCACGCGGAGATGCTGGCGGCCCTGCGCGCCTTCGGCTTCCGGCCCGACCCGGGAGAGCGACGGCTGGCCATCGGCTCGGCGCGGGGGACCGTCGATCTCCCCGCCGACACCTCCCGCTGGCTCATCAACTTCGACTGGATCGACAACGGCCTGCGCGCGCCGTTCCGCGATCAGACCGACCCGTAGCGCGGCGCGTTTTTGCCAAGAGCGGCGGCGGTGAGGTAGGAGGGCGCCATGCTTGTCGAGCCAGCCGGGCGCGGGCGCCGGCCGCGGGGGGGCGGCTGATGTGCGGGATCGTCGGCTTCCTCGGGCTGCCCGGCGCCGCGGACGACTTTCCCCCGAAGCTCGAGCGCATGCTCGAGGCCATCCGCCACCGCGGCCCCGACGAGTTCGGCTACTACTTCGACCAGCATGCGGGCCTCGGCACCGCGCGGCTGGCGATCATCGACCTCGCGATGGGCAAGCAGCCCATGGCCGACGCCTCGGGGCGCCACTGGCTCGTGTTCAACGGGGAGATCTACAACTACGTCGAGCTGCGCGAGCGCCTCGTCGCCGAGGGGTGCCGGTTCGAGACCAGCTCCGACACCGAGGTGCTGCTGCAGGCGCTGCTGCGCTGGGGCGAGAAGGCGCTGCCGCTGATCGACGGCCAGTTCGCCTTCGTGCTCTACGACCGCCGCGAGCGGCGCGCGCTCGCCGCCCGCGACCCGTACGGCGAGCGCCCCCTGCACTACGCCGCGGTGGACGGGGGCGTCGCGTTCGCCTCCGAGATCAAGGCGCTGTTCACGCTGCCGGAGGTCACGCGCGCGCTCGACGAGCGCACCGTCCGCCACGCCTTCCACTTCTGGACGGTGCTCCCGGGCGAGACCTGCTTCGCGGGCATCCGCTCCCTGCCGCCCGGGCACTACGCGCGGATCGACGCCGAGGGCGTCCGCCTCGCGCCGTACTACCGGCTGCCCACCGCGAGGTCGGCTGCCACGATGAGCCTCGACGAGGCCGCCGAGGGCGTGCGGGCGTTGCTCGTCGCGAGCGTGCGCCGGCGGCTGCGCAGCGACGTGCCGGTGGGCACGTACCTGAGCGGCGGCGTCGACTCGACGATCATCACCTACCTCGCGCAGCAGGAGAGCCGGCACCGCGTGCAGAGCTTCTCGGTCGCCTTCACCGAGCGGGAGTACGACGAGTCCGTCTACCAAAAACTCGCCGCCGAGACGCTCGGCACCGACCACCATCCGCTCATGACCTCGTTGCGGGACATCGCCGCCGGCTTCCCCGACGCCGTCTGGCACGCCGAGACGGTCCTCTTCCGCACGGCGCCGGTGCCGCTGCTGCTGCTCGCCGCGAGCGTGCACGCCGCGGGCTTCAAGGTGATCCTCACCGGCGAAGGCTCCGACGAGGCGTTCCTCGGCTACGAGATTTTCAAGGAGACGCTGTTCCGCGAGCGCTACCACGACTTTCCCGACGACACCGCGCGCTTGGCGCGCCTCGCACGTCTCTATCCGTACCTCGCGCACTTCCAGGACGCCCGCGCGCGCTCGCTGCTCGGCTTCTACGCGCGCTACGCGCGCGCGGAGCAGCCGAGCTTGTTCTCGCACGAGACGCGCTTCCAGAACGGCCTCTTCGGCCTGCGGCTGCTGCGCGGCGGGTACGACGAGAAGCGCGAGGCGGCGGCGCTGGCGGAGCGCCTCGAGACGGCCTACCCGGGCTTCGCCGCCCTCCCGTCGCTCGTCCGGGCGCAGGTGCTCGAGTACGACACGCTGCTCGCGGGCTATCTCCTCTGCTCGCAGGGGGACCGGATGGCCGCCGCGCACAGCGTGGAGACCCGATGCCCCTTCCTCGAGACGAACCTGGTCGACTTCGCCTTCCGGCTGCCGCAGGACTACCGGCTGCGCGACGGCATCGAGGAGAAGTTCGTGCTCCGCAAAGCGTTCGCCGACGTCCTGCCGCACGCGCTCGTCGAGCGCCAAAAGAACCCTTTTCGCGCCCCGGATGCGAAGGCGCTGCTCGCCGAGCCGCCGGCCGAATGGCTCCAGGGGATCCTCGAGCGCGGCTTCCGAGCCTGCCCGCTCATCGACGAGGCCGCGGCGCGCCAGCTCCTCGCCCGGGTGCGGGGGCGGGGCGCCGCCGGGCTCGGCCCCCGGGAGGACCAGGCGTGCGTCCTCGTGCTCTCGCTGGCGTTGCTCCACGAGCGGTTCGTGGAGCGTTTCCCCGCGATCACCCCCCGCCTCGGCGAGCGGCTGCTGCGGCGCGTGGACGGCCGCACGCTCGCCCGGGCGCTCAGCCCTTCAAGTCGGCCTCCGAGATCGCGAGCTGCGCCATGACGTCGCGCAGGTCGGCCGGCCGGGGCACCTCGGCGACCTTGCGCAGCGCCACCTCGCGGTCCATGAGCCCGTGGCGCACGAGCTCCGCGAGCTCGTTCACGTAGGGGTTGAAGCCGTAGCGGCGCTCGTGCTGGAGGATGCCGAGGTCGTTCAGGCGGCAGTTGCTGCTGTTGCGCCCCGTGTCGGGCGGCATCTTCCATCCGAGCCCGGCGATCTTCTCGAGCACCATCTCCTCGCCGTAGGGCACGGCGAGCAGCGGGTTGATCACCGTGACCTCGCTCAGCGTGGCCGACTCCGGCAGCGAGAAGAAGCGCGCGCCGTCCTCGCCGAAGAAGCGCAGGTAGCGCTCGGTGCTCCGCTGCCGCGTCCGCGAGAGCACGCCCAGGTCGAGCTTCATGATCGCGGCGTCCTTCGGCACCTGCCCGCCGATGTAACCGCCGACGACCACCGCGATGTCCCAGCGCACCGCGAGCTTCACCATGAAGGTGTTGATGACGTTGATGCAGGAGTTGCAGACCGCGCTCGCGCGGGTGACCGCGGCGGGCACGTGCACGTCCCCGGTGAGGCTCGTGCGGTACATGTTACCGAGGAACGACGCCGACGGCCGGAAGAACATGTGGTCGACGCCGAGCGCGTCGGAGACCGTGCGGCAGTTGGCCACCGCCTGCGGCGAGAGGAACGTGTTGTCCACCGTCACCGCGAGCGGCCGGACCTTGTACTCGCGCACCATGAGCGAGAGCACGTAGGTCGAGTCCTTGCCCCCGCTGTAGGCGACGATGCAGTCGTACTCCGAGCGCCCGCGCACCTCCTCGAAGACACGTGCGATGCGCCCGCGCAGCTCGGCGCGGATGCGCGCAAACTCCGGCGCCGGCGGCGCCTTACGGCAGTAGCTGCACACCCCCTCGGCGTCGAACGAGATGGCGGGAAACGTGTCCGGCAGCACGCAGCGGGTGCACCGGCGGATCTCGCGTGTCATGCCCGGCTCCTTTCCTCGATGATCTCGACGAGACCGGACACCGAGGCGAGCTGCTGGGAGAGGAAATCCTCGGTCTCGAGGGTCACTCCGAAGGCACCTTCGATGAAGCTCACCAGCTCGACCACGCCGAAGGAGTCGAGCACCCCGGCCTCGAACAGGTCGCTGTCGAGGGAGAGCTTGCCGTCGCTGAAGGACACGAGGAAGGTCTCCTCGATGAAGCGCGCCAGCGCCTGCGCCTTCGCGGTGCCGTTGCCGTTCGTCTGCGAGTTCGTCGTCATCGTGCCGTCCACCGGATTCGTAATCGCATCAGGGCGCCCCGGGCGACCGAAGTAGGTGACGCCGCGGTTTGCCGAGCTCGTTCTTGGGAATCTCGTCGATCCACTCGTAGGCCACGGGGATCTTGTAGGGCTCGAGGCGGGTGCGTACGAAGCCCTCGAGCTCCTCGGCGCTCGGCGGTGTCGCCTGCGCGCGCACGAGGAACGCCTTCACCCGCAGGCCCACCAGGCCGTGCGGATCGGGCACGCCGACGCAGGCCGCCTCGCGCACCGCCGGGTGGCGCATCAGCACCTCCTCGACCTCGACCGGCGCGACCTTCTGCCCGCCCACGTTGATCACGTCGCCCGCCCGGCCGAGGAGGTGGACGTAGCCGCCAGCGTCGATCCGACCGACGTCGCCCGTGTCGAGCCATTCCCCCTCCCGCACCACCGGCCCGTGCGGAGTCCAGCTCGCCGGGGAGACGTGCTCGCCGCGCACGACGAGCGCGCCGACCTCGCCCGCGCCGAGGAGCCGGCCTGCGCCGTCGGCCACCGCCAGCTCGACGTTGGGCGACGCCCGCCCGACCGAGTCGAGGCGGTCGGCCGATGCGTGGAACTCGATGAACGCCGAGCGCGACGCTTCGGTGAGTCCGTAGTGCATGCAGAGGCGAGTGCGCGGGAAGAGCCGCACGAGGAGGCGCTTGTCCTCGAGCGGCATGGGCGCGCTGCCGATCTCGATGTAGCGCAGGCGATCGGCGAAGCGCGCCAGGCCCTCTCCCGTGAGCCGGCGAAGCAGCGCCCACGCCGCGGGCACGAAGCTGAAGCCCGACGCCTGCCAGGTCTCGAGCGCCTCGAAGAGGCGGTTCGGGAACATGAACCCCGGCACCAGCACCAGCGTGCCGCCCGCGACGAGCTGGCAGCGCAGCCGGCCGAGGCCGAAGGAGTGGTTGAGCGGCAGGGCGAGCACCTCGACGTCCGACGCATCGGTCCCGACGAAGGCGTTGATGTTGCGGGCCGCCGCGGCGACGTTGCGGTGCGTGAGCAGCGTGCCCTTCGGGACGCCGGTGGTCCCGCTCGTGAGCAGGACGTCCGCCGCGTCGTCGAGGGCGGGCGCGCGGTGCGCCGCCGCGCCGTCCGCCGCTACGCTGCCGGCCAGCTCCGCGAGCGCCAGGGTGTGGCACGACGCGGCGCCCGCTCGGCTGCCCTGCGCAGCGCAGAAGACCGTCGGGCGCACGAGCGCCACCACCGCCTCGAGCTGCTCGGCGGCGAGCTTCGGCGTGACCGGCACCGCCGTCGCTCCGGCGAGGTGGGTCGCCAGGTAGGCGACCACGAACTCGACTGCGCTCGGCGCGGCGAGCAGCACCCGGTCGCCCGGCTCGACCCCGGCGCGGGCGAGCACCGATGCCCCGGCGCGCGCCGCGTCCAGCAGCTCGCCGTACGAAAGCGCCCGGCCGCCGCTCGCCACGGCGGGGTGGGCGGGACGCTCCGCGGCCCAGCGGGCGACCCATGTGACCAAGGGAAAAAGTCCTGCGCGCGGCGCCGGCGCGGCGCTCCGCGCGTCTGCGGCCGCCGTCGCGGCAAAGGACGTGCGTGGTCGGGTGAGCTCCATGTCGCTGCGGGGCGAGGACGGCGGCTGGCTACGGCGTGGGCGCGAGGTGAAACGGCGCCGGATGCGAAGGATAGGTGAGCGCTCGGCGAGCCGTCAAGACAAATCGCCCGCCGCGACGCGCCCGTCCCGCCCCGTCCATGGAGGCACAGGGCCCCTCATGGCACCTGCCGCCGCAGGGCGCGCTCGGCGCCGGCCCCCCCGGCGGCCGGGCATGCGGCCAGCACGTCGTCGAACACGGCCTCGACCGCCCGCACGTGATGGCGGATGTCGAAGACCGCATCGACGCGTTCGCGCGCGGCCCGTCCCATGGCCCGCCGCCGGTTCCCGTCGGCGACGAGCGTCTCGATGGCCGCCGCGAGCGCCCCCGCGTCACGCGGCGTGAAGAGCAGCCCCGTCTCCCCGTCGACGACGATCTCGATCGGCCCCCCCTCGCGCGGGGCGACGACCGGGCGGCCGAGCGCCATCGCCTCGATGATCACGCGCCCGAAGGGCTCCGGCCGGGTCGAGGCGTGGACGACCACGTCCATCGCGTCGAGGCATGCGGGCACGTCGGTGCGCGCGCCGGTGAGGATCACGGCGTCCGCCAGCCCCAGCTCCGCGATGCGCGCCCTCAGCTCGGCGGCGTACTTTTCCCCGAGGCGATGGACGCCGCCGACGATCAGGCAGCGTAGCGTCAGATGGCGCGGGCGCACCCGCGCGACCGCCTCCACCACCAGGAGCTGGCCCTTCCAGCGCTGGAGGTGCCCGACGATGCCGACTACCGGGGCGTCGGGAGGGATGGCGAACTCGCGCCGCACCGCCGCCCCACCGCCCGGCGTGAACGCCGCGCAGTCGATCCCGTCGTAGATCGTGAGCTGCCGGCGCGGGCGGATCCCGCGCGCCCGCACGTGCTCGGTCACCTGCCGGGTCATGCCGATCGAGGTGTGGATCCAGCGCGACATGATCCGTTCGCGCGGACCGATGCGCCGCAGCCCCTTCTCGTGGGAGATGACCGGGAGCCCGCAGAGCGCCGCGGCCACGAGCGCATCGATGTTCGCCGGCACGCCGTTGGCGAGGTAGACGAGGTCGGGGCGCTCGCGGCGCAGCAGCCGGTGGAGGACGCGGGCGCGCGGCGCGACCACCCCGAAGATCTCCCGCGCGCGCAGCACGGCTCGACCGAGGCGGTTGCGGCGGCCGTCGGGAAGCCAGTCGGGCAGCGGAGGCAGCACGTGCACCGGGACCCCCGCGCGCCGCAACGACGGCACGACGCTCTTCTCCTCGTAGAGCACGAGCGCGGGCGCGAACCGCCGGCGGTCCATGCGCTCGATCAGGTGAAGGATGCCGGTGAGCGATCCC
>DATGIZ010000038.1:0-124792 GCA_035295465.1 Binatia bacterium
CTTGGCGAGCCGCTCCTGGAGCTTCTCGCGGTCGTAGTCCGAGGTCGTCTCCTCGATCTGCGCCCGGATCTGCTTGATGCGCCCCTCGATGTCGGCCTTCTTCCCCGCGCCGTCGATGATCGTCGTGTTGTCCTTGTCGACTACGATCCGCTTGGCCCGGCCGAGGTCCTTCAGCGTCACGTTCTCGAGCTTGAGGCCGAGCTCCTCGGCGATCATGCGCCCGCCGGTGAGGATCGCGATGTCCTCGAGCATCGCCTTGCGGCGGTCGCCGAAGCCCGGCGCCTTCACGCCGACGCACTGGAGCGTGCCTCGGATCTTGTTGACGACCAGGGTGGCGAGCGCCTCGCCCTCGACGTCCTCGGCAATCAGCAGCAGCGGCTTCCCGCCGCGGGCGACCTGCTCGAGCAGGGGCAGCAGGTCCTTCATCGAGGAGATCTTCTTCTCGTGGATGAGGACGTAGGCGTCCTCGTAGATGCCCTCCATGCGGTCGGGGTCGGTGACGAAGTAGGGGCTCAGATAGCCGCGGTCGAACTGCATGCCCTCGACCACGTCGAGCTGGGTCTCGAGGCTCTTCGCCTCCTCGACCGTGATGACCCCCTCCTTGCCGACCTTGCTCATCGCCTCGGCGATGATCTCCCCGATCGTGGGATCGTTGTTCGCCGAGATGGTCCCGACCTGGGCAATCTCCTTCTGCTCCTTGGTCGGCTTCGACAGGCCCTTCAGCTCCGTCACCACCGCGGCGACGGCTCGGTCGACGCCCCGCTTGAGGGTCATGGGATCGTGGCCCGCGGCCACCATCTTGATCCCCTCGGTGAAGATCGCTCGCGCGAGCACGGTCGCGGTGGTAGTGCCGTCTCCGGCGACGTCGGAGGTCTTCGAGGCGACCTCCTTCACCATCTGCGCGCCCATGTTCTCGAACTTGTCCTCGAGCTCGATCTCCTTGGCCACGGTGACGCCGTCCTTGGTCACGTTGGGGGCGCCGAAGGACTTCTCGAGGACCACGTTGCGGCCGCGCGGGCCGAGGGTCACGGTCACCGCATCGGCCAGGATGTTCACCCCGCGCAGGATCTTGTCGCGGGCCTCCTGGCTGAACTTCACGATCTTCGCAGCCATCGTCGTCTCCTCTCAGCCTTCCACCACGCCGAGGATGTCCTCCTCGCGCATGATGAGGTGCTCGACGCCGTCGAGCTTGATCTCGGAGCCCGAGTACTTGCCGAACAGCACGGTGTCGCCCACCTTCACGTCGAGCGGCGTCACCTTGCCGTCGTCGTTCACCTTCCCCTTGCCCGCGGCGATCACCTTGCCCTGCTGGGGCTTCTCCTTCGCCGTGTCGGGGATGATGATGCCGCCCTTGGTCTTCTCCTCGGCCTCCTCGAGGCGCTTCACGAGCACCCGATCCTGAAGTGGCCTGATCTTCATGCCCACCCTCCTTTCCTGCGGGAATCTCGTATCTGGTTGGGAAAGCTGAATTTTCTCGGTCGTCTCGGCCGGATGGAAAAATGCGCGGCCCCAACCTAACCACGCCGCCTCACCTGTCAAGCGGCGCGCTCAGCGGCCGAGCTTGCGACGCTCCTCTTCGCAGTAGCGCCGGTAGAGCACGTCCCACTCGCGGCTGCCGGGCTGCACGCGCGGCGGGATGCGGGCGCGGGCGAGCTGGTCGAGGCGGCCCTCGAGGGACATCTCCTCCACCATGACGCGCTTCGCCTCGGCGAGGAACCGGTGCTCGCTCTCCACGCGCCCGAGGCCGCCCTCGACGGCCTTGAGCAGGGCGTGCGCGAGGTGGGAGAGCCTGGCCTCGGAGAGCGTCACAGCGGAAACCCGCGCGCCTTGGCGATCCGCTGCATGACGAGCTGCTGGACCTTGCGCAGGTCGATCTCGTCGCGACGGATTCCCGGCGCGCCTTGGCGCACCAGCCGCTCGGCCTCGGCGGCCGCCTCGCGCTCGATGGCCGCCTCCTCGTCGAAGTTCCTGGTCAGCAGCGCCGCGAACTCGGCCGCCACCGCCGGCGCGGGAATCCGCAGCTCGACCGCACGCGCCTCGACCAGGCGCTTGACCAGCGCCTCGGCCAGGCGCTCGATCTGCACGCGCGACGGGCGCATGCGGGCTGCTTAGATACGTCCTCGCGCTTTTGCAAGGCGCCGTTGACTTGCCGGGAGCGAGCCGGTATGCGAGCCACACGTTGAGCGGCCCGACGATCGGGAAGCCCGCGCGCCTCCGGCACGGCGACGTCGTAGGTGTGGTTGCTCCGGCAGGGGTCGTCGACGCCGAGCGGCTGGCGGCCGGCGTCGCGGTCGTCGAGCAGTGGGGCCTGAGCGTCGAGCTGGGGGCGGCGGTCCGCGCGCGAGCCGGCTATCTCGCCGGCGACGACGCGAGCCGCCGCGCCGACCTCCAGCGGATGCTCGACACCCCGGAGGTGCGCGCGGTCTTCTGCGCACGAGGCGGCTACGGGAGCCAGCGGCTCGTGCCCGACCTCGACCTGACGGCGCTGGTGCGCGGCCCGAAGCCCATCGTGGGCTACAGCGATGCGACCGCGCTGCTCGGCGCCGCGCTGCGCGCGGGGGTGCTCGCGATCCACGGGCCGATGGTCGCCGCCGACCTCGCCCGGGGGCTCGCCCGCCGCTCGCTCGAGCACCTCCACGCCCTGCTGTTCGACCCCGCATATCGCTGGGAGGCCGAGGTCCCGCTGGCCATCCGCCCGGGTCGCGCGACCGGACGGCTGGTCGGCGGCTGCCTGTCGGTGCTGGTCACCACGCTCGGCACCCCCTGGGCGCCCGACACGCGCGGGGCGATCCTCTTCCTCGAGGACGTGAACGAGGTCCCATACCGCATCGACCGCATGCTCACGCACCTCCGCCAGGCCGGCTGCCTCGACGCGGTGGCGGGCGTGGTCTTCGGAACCATGGCGGCATGCCGCTCCTGGGACGGGATCGCCGTCGCCGACGTGGTGCGCGCGTGCTTTGCCGATGCCCCCTACCCGGTGGGCTTCGGGCTGCCGGCCGGACACGATCCGGCCGCGGCCGGCGTCGAGAACCTCGCGCTGCCGCTGGGGGCGCACGTCCTCCTCGACACCGAGGCCGGGCGGCTCGCCGCTCTCGAGCCGGCGGTCGTCTGACCGTGCAGTTCGGCGGCGTCGCCGCGACACTCGAGGCCGCCATCGCGGAAGGCGCCTTCCCGGGGGCGGTCGTGCTCGCCGCCCGTGGCGGGCAGATCGTCCACCACGCGGCCTTCGGGTGCCGCAGCCTCGAGCCGCAGCGTACCCCGATGCGGCCGGAGACCGTCTTCGACCTCTCGTCGCTCACCAAGCCGCTGGCGACCACCACCGCGTGCCTGCTCCTGATTCGCGATCACAAGCTCCGCCTCGACGACCGCATCACGCGCTTCCTCCCGAACTTCGGCGTCCACGGCAAGACCCACGTCACGGTCCGCGAGCTGCTCGCGCACTGCAGCGGCCTGGCCGCCTGGAAGCCGTTCTACGAGGAGATCGTGCGCGTCGAGCGGGAGGGCCGGCCGAACTTCGTCGCGACCGCAGCCGCGCGCGAGCTGGTCTACGAGCAGCTCCAGCGCGAGCCGTGCGCGTATCCGCCCGGGACGAAGACCGTCTACAGCGACTTGGGCTTCATGCTGCTCGGCGCGCTCGTCGAGCTGCTCGCCCAGACGCCCCTCGACCGGTTCTGCCACGAGCGCATCTTCCGCCCGCTCGGGCTGCGTGCGACGGGCTTCATCGACCTCGCGCAGGTGCGGCTGCACCGGACGACGCCCGTGGCCGGCGCGATCGCGCCGACCGAGCGTTGCCCGTGGCGCCGCCGCGTGCTCTGCGGCGAGGTGCACGACGACAACGCGTGGGCGATGGGCGGCGTGGCGGGCCACGCGGGGCTGTTCGCCAACGCCGCCGACGTGCACGCGCTCGTCTCCCGGCTGCGCGCGTGCTGGCGGGGCGAGGACGACTACCTGCCGGCGGCGCTCGTGCGCGAGTGCTGGACGCGCAGCCGGCTCGTCGACGACTCGACATGGGCGCTCGGCTGGGATACGCCGTCGCCCCGTGAATCGAGCGCCGGGACGCGCGTCAGCCCCGCCGCCGTCGGCCATCTCGGCTTCACCGGCACGTCGGTGTGGATCGACCTCGAGCGTGACGCGCACGTGATCCTGCTCACCAACCGCGTCCATCCGAGCCGCGAGAACGAGCGCATCCGCACGGTGCGCCCACGGGTGTACGACGCGGTCTGGGAGGCCCTCGACGGATGAGGGTGCACCTGATCGCCGCATGCGGCGTGGGGATGAGCGCGCTCGCGGCGCTGCTGCGCGCGGCGGGCCACGTGGTCACGGGCTCGGACGAGCACGTTTATCCGCCGGCGAGCACGCTCCTCGCCCAGCTCGGCGTGGCGGTGATGCCCGGCTACGACCCCGCACGCCTCGTCGGCGCCGACCTGGTCGTCTGCGGCAACGCCGTGCGCCGCACGAACCCCGAAGCGGAAGCCGCGGCGGCGAGCGGCGTGCGGGTCGTGTCGTTCCCCCAGGCGCTCGCCGAGCTGTTTCTCACCGGCCGCCGGCCGATGGTGGTCGCGGGTACGCACGGGAAGACCACGTCCGCGGCCATGCTCGCGTGGGTGCTCGCCCGCTGCGGCCGCGATCCGGGCTTCCTCGTGGGGGGCGCGCCCCGCGACCTGCCGTCGAGCGCGGCGATCGGCACCGGGTCGTGGTTCGTCGTCGAGGGCGACGAGTACGACTCGGCCTACTTCGACAAGGATCCCAAGTTCCTGCACTACCGGCCCGAGCTGCTCCTGCTCACCGCGGTCGAGTTCGACCACGCGGACATCTACCGTGATCTCGAGCACGTGAAGGGGGCGTTCCGCCGCCTGGTGGCGCTGCTGCCCGCGGGCGCGCCGCTCGCCGTCTGCGGCGACTTCCCGCACGCGCTCGACGTGGCGGCGGCGGCGCGCGCGCGGCTGCGGCGCTTCGGGCTCGGGGCCGAGAACCCCTGGCGGGTCACCGACCTCGTCGACGACGGCCGCACGCGCTTCGTCGTGCGCGAGGGGGATCGGGCGGTATGCCGGGTGGCGCTCGGCGTGCCCGGCCCGATCAACGCGCGCAACGCGCTCGGCGTGCTGCTGCTCGCCGCGGAGGCGGGGGTCGGCTGGGAGGAGGGCGCCGCGGCGCTCGCGGAGTTCCACGGGGTACGCCGCCGGCAGGAGGTCGTGGCCGAGGTGCGGGGGGTGACCGTGATCGACGACTTCGCCCATCACCCCACGGCCGTCGCCGGGACGCTCGCGGCGCTGCGGCTGCGCTACCCCGGGCGGCGGCTGCGCGCGGTCTTCGAGCCGCGCTCGAACACGAGCCGCCGCCGGGTGTTCCAGCGCGAGTTCTGCGACGCGCTCGCGGCCGCCGACGAGGTCGTGCTGGCGGCGGTGTTCGCCAAGCCGAGCGACCCGATCCCGGCCGAGGAGCGGCTCGACCCCGAGGAGATCGCCGCGGCGCTCGAGCGCCGGGGGGTGGCGGCGCGCACCGTCGACGGGGTGCCGGCGATCCGCGACTATCTGGTCGGGTCGGCCCGTCCCGGCGACGTCGTGGCGATCATGTCGAACGGCGCCTTCGGCGGCCTGCCCGCGCTCGTGGCCGCCGGGCTCGGCGCATAGAGCCGGCGGTAGATCTGGTAGTTGCGGAGCACACGCTTCACGTAGTCGCGTGTCTCGCGGAAGCTGATCAGCTCGACGAACTCGTCCTCAGGCCGCTCGCCGTAGCGTTGCTCCCACTTCGCGACCGCGTCGACGCCGGCGTTGTAGGCCGCCAGCGCCTTCGGCCACGAACCGGCGTAGCGGTCGAGCAGGCGGTGCAGGTAGAGGGTGCCGAGCGCGATCGACGTCGCCGGCCGGTTGAGCGCCGGGACGCTCGGGGGCGGGCGGCCGGCGGCGGCGGCGACCTCGCGCGCCGTGCGCGGCAGGAGCTGCATGAGGCCGTGGGCGTCCGCGGGCGAGACGGCCTGCGGGTCGAAGAGGCTCTCCTGGCGCATCAGCGCGAGGACGAGCAACGGATCGACGCCGGCCGCCGCCGCCTGCCGGCGGACGCTCCCCCAGTAGGCGAGCGGATAAGCGTAGCGCTCGAGGTCGGGGCGCGGGCCGAGGGCGACGGCCAGGCGGGCGGCGATGTCGGGCGCCCGCGCCGCCGCGTAGGCGGCGACCAGCCGGGCGTCGGCGCCGCGGGCGCGCAGCGCGTCGAGCTCCTCGCGGGCGAACGCGTAGAGGCCGAGCGCGATGAGCGTGCGGGCACCGTCGGCGTGGGCTCCTTCGAGGTCGGAGGGAAACGGCACGGCGGAGGCGCGTAGGTCGGTCGGGACGGAGGCGTCGTCACCCTGGCCGAGGCGCTCCGACGCGAGCCATCCGTAGTACGTCGCCGGGTGGGCGGCGGCGATCGCGGCCAGGAGAGTCGCGGCGGCGGGATCGGCGAGCTGCCCGAGCGCGCGCGCCCGCCAATACGCGGCCGCCAGCCCGAAATCGTCGATGGCGTCTGCATCGGCGCGCCCGAAGGCGTCGGCGGCGGCGGCAAAATCTCCCGCCAGATAGCGCACCCAGCCCGCGCGCCAGCGAGCCTCGGCCGCGAGCGGCGACGCGGGCCAGCGCGCGGCGAGGCTCTCGTAGGCCGCGGCCGCGTCCTCGAAGCTGCCCGCCTCCTGCCGGATGCGGCCGATGGCGTACACGGACTCGGCCGCCTGAGGGCTCTCGGGCCAGCGCCGGCTCACCTCGCCGAAGAGCACGAGCGCGCCCGCGTCGTCGTCGGCGTTCCACCGCCAGGTCGCCGCCGCCGCGAGCGCACGCGCGCCCAACTCGGCGTCGAGGTCGGCGAGCGCGCGGCACGTCGCCTCGGCCGCCGCCGCTCTCCCGAGCGCGTGCTCGGCCTGGGCGCGCACCCACAGCGCGCGCGCGCGCAGCCCGCCCTCGGCGAGCGCGGGGAGCGCGGCGGCGACCTCGGTCGCCGCCCCGCCGGGGTCGTCCTCGCGCAGCCGGGTCTCGGCGTCGGCGACCCGCGCCTCGGGGTCGGCGAGCAGGTCCGGGTTTGCCGCGCGCACGCGGTCGAAGAGCCGCCGCGCCCGCCGTCCCGGCGGCGTGAGCGGCGCACGGCGACGCACCGCCGCGGCGAGGTCGAGGGCCGCGCCGTCGGCGGCGAGCCCGTGCTCGACCTCGGCGAGGTCGAGCGTCGCGCGCAGCCAGCGGGGGCTCCCGGCGGAAAACGAGGCGCAGGCGTCCTCGAGCCAGCGGCGCGCGCCGAGGAGGTCGCCGGCTCGGCGCCGAACCCGTCCCGCGAGGAGGCGGGCCGGACCCGCCCACGCAGAGTCCGGCCGGCGCGCGAGCAGCTCCTCGACCAGCGCCACGGCCGCGTCGGCGCGCCCGGCCGCCGCCGCGGCCCGTGCGCGCAGGTAGAGCGTGAGGTCCTCGACGGCAGGATGGCGGCGGGCGGCGGCCTCGAAGCGACGTGTCGCCGCGTCCGTCCTCCCGGCGGCGAGGGCGGCGAGGCCGGCGGCGAGGGGGTCCGTCGACCGCGCCGTGCCTGCCGCGTGGCGGCCGGTGCAGGCCGCGACGGCCGCGAGCCCCACGACCAAGCTCGCCCACCGACCTCCCATGACGCCCCGATCGGGGCGTAGCATCCGCTCGCTGGGCCGGCAACTTGACAGGGCCGCGCACCACCACGAGCATGCCGCGCGTGTCCGTAGGGGCGCTCGCGGATCGGCTCGCGGCGGTCCGCGAGACGATCGCGCTCGCGGCGCAGCGGGTGGGTCGTGACCCGTCGGCGGTGCGTATCGTCGCGGTGACCAAGACGTTTCCGCCGGCGGTCGTCGCCGCGGCGCTGGCGGCGGGCCTCGAGGACGTCGGAGAGAACTACGTCCAGGAGGCCCGGGCGAAGCGCCGAGCGGTCGGGCCTGGTGGAACGTGGCACCTGATCGGCGGGCTCCAGCGCAACAAGGTGCGGGCGGCCGTGGCGACGTTCGAGCGCGTGCACACCCTCGACTCGCCGGCGCTCGCCGCCGCGCTGGCGGCCGAGGCCGGTCGGGCGGGGCGGCGGATGCCCGTCCTGCTCCAGGTGAACGTGACGGGGGAGCCGTCGCGGCGGGGCGTGCGGCCCGAGGAGGTGGCCGGGCTCGCCGAGGCCGTGCTCGCGCTGCCCGCGCTTGCGCTCGACGGCCTGATGGCGATCCCGCCGCCGGTGGCCGAGGTGGCCCACCGCCGGTCGCATTTCCGCAGGCTCCGCGAGCTCCGTGACCGGGCGCGGGACCGCCTCGGGGTTGAATTGCCCCACCTCTCTATGGGAATGAGCGATGATTTCGTGATCGCGATCGAGGAGGGAGCCACGATGCTGCGGCTGGGCCGCGCGCTCTTCGGCCCGCGCGGCCCCGGGGCCTGGCGGGAGGGCTCATGAGGAAGATCGGATTCATCGGAGCGGGGAACATCGCCGGAGCGCTCATCCGGGGCCTGCTGCGCGCCGGGCGCTACCGTCCCGACGACATCTGGGCGAGCGATCCCGTCGACGCGCAGCTGCGGCGCGTCAAGCGCGCGCACAAGATCGCGGGCACGCGCAGCAACCGCGAGCTGGTGCTCGGCTCGCAGACCGTGATCCTGGCCGTCAAGCCGCAGGTGATGGCCGCCGTCCTCGACGAGATCCGCCCGGAGGTGACCCCGAAGAAGCTTTTCGTGTCGATCGCCGCCGGCTTCCCGCTGCGGCGGCTCGAGACCGGCCTCGGCGGGCAGGCGCGCGTGGTGCGGGTGATGCCCAACACCCCGGTGCTGGTCGGGCGCGGCATCTCCGTGGCGGTGGCCGGCGCGCACGCGACGCCGGCCGACTTGAAGCAGACGCTCAAGCTCTTCAAGGCCGTCGGCGAGGCGGTCGCGATCACGGGCGAGGACCTGCTCGACGCGGTGACCGCGCTCTCGGGCAGCGGCCCGGCCTTCGTCTACGTCTTCGCCGAGAGCCTCATCGAGGGCGGCGTGCGCGGAGGGCTGTCGCAGACCCTGGCCACCCAGCTCGCCTACCAGACGCTCGGCGGCGCCGCCGCGATGCTGCTCGAGAGCGGGCTCTCCGCGCGCGACCTGCGGGAGATGGTCGCCTCCCCGGGCGGCACGACGGTCGCGGGGTTGAACGCGCTCGAGGCGCACCACTTCCGCGACGCGATCATCACGGCGGTGGAGACCGCGACCCGCCGGGCGCGCGAGCTGGCCGCGGCCTGACCTCCGCGATGGGCTCGGTCGTCCTCCGACAGTTCACGCTGGCGCTCGCCCTCATCCTGCACCAGCTCCTCTGGCTGTACTTCTACATCGTGCTGATCGCGGCGCTCCTCTCGTGGGTGAGCCCGGATCCACGCAACCCCGTCGTCCGCTTCCTCTACGGGGTCACCGAGCCGGTCCTCTACGAGATCCGCCGCCGCTTGCCCTTCGTGTACATGGGCGGGATCGATCTCTCGCCGATGGTGGTGATGATCGCCATCTATTTTCTGGACGTGGTGGTGGTCGAGAGCCTGCGCGAGCTCGCCTACCGGATCGCCACGCTCGGCGGGCCCTGGCTCCGTGTCGGCTGAGCCCGACGGCTGGCTCGTCCCCGTGCCGGGCGGCGCGTCGCTGCGCGTGCACGTCCGTCCGGGTGCGGCGCGCGCGGGCCTCGGAGGCTTCCGTGGACCCGCCTTGTGCGCACGGGTTCGCGCGCGGCCCGTGGAGGGGGCGGCGAATCGCGAGCTGCTGGCGCTGCTCGCCGCGGCGCTGGGGATCCGGCCGGCCGCGCTCTCGGTCGAGGCGGGCCCGCGCGGGCGTGAGAAGCGCGTGCGCGTGCAGGGGCTCACGGCGGATGCCGTGCGCGCCCGCCTCGGCGCCGCCGCTTCCGTTGACAAGCCCGGGGGGCGTGCATAGCGTTGGCGTCGCATGCCGATCTACGAGTACGCCTGCGAACGCTGCGGGACCTTCGAGCAGATGCAGCGCATCACCGACCCGCCGATCGAGCGCTGCCCGACGTGTCGGCGGAAGGTCCATCGCCTGATCTCGAGCACGAGCTTCCAGCTCAAGGGCAGCGGCTGGTACGTGACCGACTACGCCCGCGCGGGCAAGGCGAACGGCGGTACGGCGGAGGGCGGCGAGAAGAAGGCGGAGTCGAAGGGCGAGCCGAAGGGCGAGGCCAAACCGGCGTCCACGTCCGAGTCGAAGACGGCGGCCGCCCCCGCGACCGCGAGCCCGAGCGCGAAGCCCGCGTCCTGAACCGGGCCACCGTCGTCGGCGTCGACACCGGCGGGACGTTCACCGACGTCGTGGCGCTCGTCGGGGGGCGGCTGCGCGTGCTCAAGGTGCCGTCGACGCCGCGGGATCCGGCGGAGGCCGTGCGCCGGGCGCTGCGCGCGGTCAGCGTCCGAGGCCGCGTCGCCGCCCTCCACTACGGCTCGACGGTGGCGACCAACGCGCTCCTCGAGCGCAACGGCGCGCGCGTCGTGCTGCTCACGACGGCGGGGTTCGAGGACGTGCTCGAGATCGGCCGGCAGGCGCGCCCGGTGCTCTACGCCCTCGAGCCGGACCCGCCCGCGCCGCTCGTCGGGCGCGCGGAGCGCATCGGGGTCGCCGAGCGGGTGCTCGCCGACGGGCGCGTCGAGCGGCGGCTCAGCCGCGCGGCGGCGGCGCGTGCGGCGGCCGCGGTCGTGCGCCGGAAGGCCGAGGCGGTGGCGGTGTGCCTGCTCCACAGCTACGCTCGTCCCGCGCACGAGCGCGCGCTCGGCCGGGCGCTCGCCGGCCGGGGGCTCCACGTCACGCTCTCGCATCGCTTGCTGCGCGAGTACCGTGAGTACGAGCGCACGGCGACCGTGGCGGCCAACGCCTACGTGGGCCCGCTCGTGACGCGCCACCTGCGCGCGCTCGCGCGCGGGCTCGGTGGGCGGCTGCGGGTGATGCAGTCGAACGGGGGGCTGCTCGCCGCGCGGACCGCGGCCGCCGAGCCGGTGCGCACGGTGCTCTCCGGCCCCGCGGGCGGCGTCGTGGGCGCGGCGGCACGCGCCCGGCGCGCGGGGTACCGCCGGCTGGTGACGCTCGACATGGGGGGCACGTCGACCGACGTGAGCGTGGTCGACGGGGCGCTCGGCGAGCGGGCCGAGGCGATCGTCGAGGGGCTGCCGATCCGCGTGCCCTCGCTCGACATCCACACGGTGGGCGCGGGCGGGGGCTCGCTGGTGCGCGTCGACGCGGGGGGAGCGCTGCGCGTGGGGCCCGCGAGCGCGGGCGCCGACCCCGGGCCGGCGTGCTACGGTCGCGGTACGGCGCCGACGGTCACCGACGCGCACCTCGTGCTCGGCCGCCTCGTCGAGCACGAGTTCCTCGGCGGCGCCTTCCCGCTCGATGCCGCACGCGCCCGGCGGGCGCTCGCCCCGATCGCCCGGCGCCTCGGCGGCTCGCTCGCCGCGGCGGCGGAGGGCGTGGTGCGGGTGGCGACGGCGGTGATGGAGCGCGCGGTGCGCGTGCTCACGGTCGAGCGCGGGCACGATCCGCGCGACTTCACGCTGGTCGCCTTCGGCGGCGCCGGCGGGCTTCACGCCGCGGATCTCGCCGCCGCGCTCGGCATTCCCCGGATCTACCTGCCGCCTTATCCGGGGCTGCTCTCCGCGTGGGGCGTGCTCGGAGCCGCGGTGCGCCGGGATTTCAGCCGGACGCTGCGCGTGGTCGACCCCTCGCCGCGGCGAATCGAGGAAGGCTTCCGTGCCCTCGCCCGCGCGGCGCGGTCCGCGCTCGCGCGCGAGGGCGTCGCCCGGGCCCGCGTCGAGCGTCGCCTCGACGCACGCTACGCCGGGCAGGGGTACGAGGTGACGGTGCCCTGGAGCCGCGGCTGGCGTCGCGCCTTCCACGCGCAGCACCGCCGTCTCTTCGGCCACGCCGCCCCGGCGCGCCCGGTCGAGGTGGTGACCCTGCGGCTGCGCGCGCGCGGGAACGCGGTGCCGTTGCCGGCGGAACGGCCGCGGAGCCGCGGCGCGGCCGCATCTTGGCAGCGGGTCGTCTTCGGCGGCCGCGCGCACGCCACGGCCGTGCACCGCCGCGAGGCGCTCCCGCCCGGCGTGCAGATCCGGGGCCCCGCGATCGTCTGCGAGTACAGCGCGACCACCGTCGTGCCGCCCGGCTGGCGGGCGCGGGTGGATCGGCACGGCGGCCTCGTGCTGGAGCCCGTTCGTGGCTGACCCCGTCGCGCTCGAGATCGCCAACCACCGGCTCGCGGGTATCGCGGAGGAGATGGGCGTGGTGCTCGGCCGCACGGCGCTCTCGCCCAACATCAGGGAGCGCCGCGACTACTCGTGCGCGATCTTCGACGGGCGCGGCAACCTGGTGGCGCAGGCGGCGCACATCCCCGTGCACCTGGGCTCGACGCCGCTCTCGGTGCGCGCGGCGATCGCCAGCGTGCCGATGGGGCCGGGCGACGTCGCGATCCTCAACGACCCGTTCGCCGGCGGCACCCATCTCCCCGACGTGACGGTGGTGGCGCCGGTCTTCGCCGCCGGCGCCCGCCGCCCCTTCGCCTACGTCGCCAACCGCGCGCATCACGCCGACGTCGGCGGCATGACGCCCGGGTCGATGCCGCTCGCGACCGAGATCTTTCAGGAGGGTCTCCGGCTCCCGCCCGTGCGCCTGGTCGCGGCCGGCCGGCTGGTTCACGAGGTGGTTGCGCTCTTCCTCGCCAACTCGCGCGTGCCCGGCGAGCGCGAGGGCGACCTGCTCGCCCAATGGGCCGCGCTGCGGGTGGGGGCGGAGCGGCTGCGCGAGGTGGCCGCGCGTGCCGGCGGTGTGGCGGCGCTCGGCCGGCAGATGGCGGCCCTGCAGGACTACTCGGCGGCGCTCATGCGCGCCACGCTCGCGGCGATCCCGCGCGGGAGCTACCGCGCCGCCGATGTGCTCGACGACGACGGCTTCGACCGCACGCGCATCCGCATCGCGGTGCGGATCGTCGTCGGCCGCGGGCGGGCGGTCGTCGACTTCGCGGGATCGGCGCCGCAGACGCGCGGGCCGGTGAACGCCAACCTGGCGGTCACGCGCTCGGCCGTGCTCTACGTCTTCACCGCTCTCGCGCGCGAGCCGATCCCCCCGAACGAGGGCCTCGCGCGGCCGCTCGCCATCCGCGCCCCGGCGGGCTCGGTCGTGAACGCGCGCTTTCCCGCCGCGGTCGCGGGCGGCAACGTCGAGACCTCGCAGCGCATCGTGGACGTGGTCCTGCGGGCGCTCGCGCGCGCGTTACCCGACCGCATCCCGGCGGCGAGCGCCGGCAGCATGAGCAACGTCGCGCTCGGCGGCGTCGCCGGCGGGCGCGCGTTCGCGTACTACGAGACGATCGCGGGCGGCGCCGGCGCCGGGCCCGGCGGGCCGGGCGCGTCGGCGATCCACACGCACATGACGAATACGCTCAACACGCCGGTCGAGGCCCTGGAGGCCTACTACCCCCTGCGGGTGCGCCGCTACGCGATCCGCCCGGGGTCCGGTGGCGCGGGCCGCCATCGCGGCGGCTGCGGCGTCGTGCGGGAGATCGAACTCCGGGCGCCGGCGGAGGTGACGCTGCTCGGCGAGCGCCGCCGGGTGCCGCCCTACGGGCTGCGCGGCGGGGGCGCCGGCGCGCCGGGTCGCGACGCGCTCGTGCACGCGGGCCGCACGAGACGGCTCCCGTCGAAGGCGACGGTCACCCTCGCTGCGGGCGATCGGCTGCGCGTCGAGACGCCGGGCGGCGGCGGCTTCGGCCGCGCCCGGCGGTGACGGCGGCTACGCGGCCCGCGAGCTGATCTCCTCGAGGCGCCGCTCGATGTTGGCGAGCCGGCGGTTGACCTCGGCAAGCTGCTCGGCGGTCGGAACCCGCAGCGCGCGGACGACCAGCGCCGCGGCCCGGTTGAAGGCCTGCTCGGCCGCGTCGGCGAGCCGGGTGCGCTGGCGGCGCAGGTCCTTCAACGCCTGCTCGGCCCGCTGGCGGACGTCCTGCCGAAGCCGGCGGACGTTCGGCTGCTCCACGAGCGTGCGCGCGTCCCGGCGGATCCGCCCCACGAGGCGCTCCCCCTCGGCCTGCATGCGCCGGACGGAGGCCCGCACCTCGTCCAGGGAAAGTCGGCTAGCCTGTGCCATGCGTAGCTCCTCCTTACTTTTCCATTCTACTCGATCTGATCGAGGTACTACGCACTGCGTCATGGGTTGTCAACGGGGGGTCAGCGGGGGAAGTGCACTTGGCCGCCCTCGACGACCAGGCGGCTCGGGATCTGGCCGGCCGGAACGCGGTGCGCGCTGCGTAGATGCGCGGCGAAGGCTTCCTGATCGGTGAAGGTCTCCCCGTCGCGATCGCAGACGTAGGGCGGGGCATCGATCGTCACGGTGCCGGGAACGAGGTGGTGCGGCTGGCCGTCGAACCAGTGCAGCCGGTCGTGCTCGTAGGGGTCGACGGGCACGACCACGTCGATCCCCGTGCGGCCGCCGGGGCGCTGCCCGGCGCCCTGTTGTGCCGCCGCCGGGAGCGCGAGCGCAGCGAGCAGGACGATTGCCCGCAGCCTCATGCGGTCGAGCCTACGGGGCTCCCGCGCGAGTCACAACCGGTCATGCGTTTCGCGCAACGACCGGGGCCGTGCCATGACGCTCGGCAATCCCGGCCGCGGGGCGACTCGCGGCTAGTCGAGGAACGCGCCGGAGGGCGAGCACCCCGGGGGCGTCGGATTCACAGCGGCCTTGCACGCCCGGAGGCCCGACAGGTGATCGGCGGTGCACGCCTTGCGGCAGGCGTTGGCCGCCTTGCCGCGCCCGCAGGCTCTCTTGCAGGCCACCAGCTCGTGCGCGAGGGTCTTCCGGCAGACTCCCGGGCACTTCGCCAGCGCCGATGAACCGAGGAGACCGATGCCGCAGACCAGCACGGCCACGGCACCGAGACCAGTGAGACGCTTCGTCATGCCGCTCTCTCGAGCAAGCCCGGGGCCAAACCACGCCGGATCGGGATGACTGCGCCAGGTCTCGGCGACGCATGGCGAGGCGCACGGGCATCGCCTGTCAGCCGTGCGACGCCGCGTCGTCCGCGTGGCGCTCGGGGGCTCGAGCCCCGAGGCGCCGTCGCCACGACCCGGCGCCCCGGAGCCCTCACCGCGGCGAACGCGCTGTCCGCCTATTCCGAGCCGCAGAATGCCGCGCTGGGCGAGCTCACGCACGCCGCGCAGCACGTGGGGCTCGTCCCCACGGTGCCGCCCTTCGCGGTGCAGAGCGCGGCGCTCGACTTGATGTGACAGGCTTCGCCCAGGATACAGACGCCGTTCACGCACGCGATCGCCGGATTCTCGACGCAGGTGTTCGTCGTCGGGTCGCAGGTCCCCGTTTCCGGAATCTCGCACGTGACGAAGCCGGCCTTGCCGCAGACGGACTTCGCGGCGCACCGGGTCACCTTCCCCTTGCAGTCCGTCGGCACCGCGCCGCTGCGGGCGAGCGCATTCACCTGATGCGCGACACAGCTCACGTACTGGCCGTGATTGCGGGCAGTCGAGCACGGACAGTTCTGGTTGACGGCGGCCTGCACGGCGCACCGTGCCGCCTCACAATCCGCGGGCCCGTTCCCCGCCCGGACGCTCCCGGGGAGCCCGCCGACGGCGAGCGCGACCATCGCGACTAGTGCAATACGCATGATGACGTCTCCTCGTCCGCTACCGCGCGCCGTCGAGGAACGCGCCGCTCGGCGACTCGCAGAACACGAGGCCGTTGGATCCGTCGAGGGCCGCATCCACGTCGGCTGCGATCGTCGGCTCGTTCGCCACCTCGCAGCCCTGGCAGCCCGTCAGCGACCCCACGCACTTGGTATAGGCCTGCGCCGGGCCCTTCGGGTCCGTCGTCTCGCACCCGTCCTCGTCGAACGTCTTCCCGTTCACTGCCGCCTTCTGCGCGAGCTGATGGCACTTCGCGTAGCCCTTCACCAACAGGGTCACGCACTTCCCGAGCTTCGCCTCGCACCCGAGGATCGCCTTCGTGCTGGGCACGTGGCCGGTATCGTCGCCCGAGGTGTCGCCCACGTCCACGCTGGCAATCGACGGGCCGGCGGGATCGCAGAAGACGAGGCTGTTGTTGCTGTCGAGCATCGCGCGCGCGGCCGACGCGATCGTCGCGGTGTTCACGCAGGGACAGCTCGCGGTCGAGGACACGCTCGTGAACTTGGAGACCGCCGTGTCCTCGCAGCTCTCCTCGTCGAAGGTCGAGGTGGTCGACTTCGCCACCGCCTTGAAGGCGTCGGACACCTGCTTCGCGTGGCACTTGGCGATGCCCAGCACGAGCTTCGTGGCGACGTTGCCGGCGATCTTCTCCTCGCACGAAGCGGCCGCCTTGCTCGTCGTCAGACACCCGCTGTCGTCGCCGCCGAACGGGGTGCAGGCCGCGCGGACGGCCCCGGTCCCCAACGCGACGAACAGAAACCCCAACAGGACCCGTTGCATACGAAGGACCCTCCTTCCCCCGTTCTCGTGGTTGATGATCGAACGCTCCCGCTTCCGCTTACTCCTCTCGCTGCGCCCCGACGGTGTCAAGGCAAAATCGCAGGGGCCCGGGCGCCTCGACGCCCGCAGGAGGCGCCCCCAAGAGCATGTGCAAGCTACGGTTCTGCTTGCGCAAACGCCCGCGGGTGGGTAGGACGTGCTACCCGGTTGTCACCCCGGATGCGTCGTCACTCGGTCGCATAGCTCAGTTGGTTAGAGCGCCTGCCTCACATGCAGGAGGTCCGTGGTTCGAGTCCACGTGCGACCACTCGACGAGTGGCCGGCCACGCGCGCGCGGATCCTACCGCGTCGGTGACGCGAGCACCGGCCGGCGGTCGTAGACGTCGAGCGTCTCCTCGCGAACCGCCGGGTCGGCGAACACGCGCGCGAACAGCCGGTGCCCGGCGGGGCTGAAGTGGTTGTCGAGCGCGTTGAAGAGGGCCGGACCGTTGCGGGATTCCTCGAGGAAGAGCCGGTACGGCTCGTAGTAGGGGATACCGGCCGTGGAGAGGGCGGCCGCCAGCAGCGGCACGAAGGGGTGGTTCTCGGGCTCGCCGGCGAGAATGTGCGGCTTGTAGGGGACGAAGACGACCGAGAACGCGGCGCCGTGCCCCTTCGCCTCGTCGCGCAGCGTGCGGACGAGCGCCATCGTGAGCGCGAGGCCGGCCCGGTCGCGCGGGGTCACGTCGCCGGGGCCGAGGACGCGCGCGCGGGCTTCCGCGGCGCCGAGCGGCGTCTCGAAGTCGTGCAGCAGCAGGTTGCGGACCCGCAGGCTGCCCCCGATCAGCAGGTTGATGGTCCGGCTGTCGGAGAGGAGCGCGTCGGCCGCGTCGTCCACGCGGGATTCGTGCAGGTGCTCGCAATGGAGGGTGAGCCTGCCGTCGGCGGCGAGCGTGAAGTACGGCTTGAGATATCCGTACTGCTCGGGCTCGAGGTTGTTCTCGACGTCGTTGTAGGGCGTGAAAACGAGCGTCACCTCGTCGACGTCGAACCGCGTGCCGAGGCGCCGGTAGAAGAGCAGCTCCTGGTCGGTGCCGTAGCCCGAGACCCCGAAGTTGACGAGGTCGACGCGGTCGCCGGCCACGCGGGGATCGGTGAAGATCTCGTGCTGCGAGGCGCCGTAGCCCCAGACGTAGGAGTCGCCGAGTACGAGCACGCGGCGGCGCCCCGGGACCCGCCGCGCCGGGCCGACGTCCGCCGCCGCACGCAGCCCCCAGGCGTTCTGCGAGACGAACACCGAGAAGCCGTCGTCGCGGTGGATGCCGGCGATCTGCGGCCGCGGCGCCCAGCCGAGCTCCGGGTCGTAGCGGGTGAAGAAGATCTTCTCGGCGGGCGTGCTGCGCGGCCCGGCGAGCGCCGGGCAGAGCCGCAGCAACCCCTCGACGGCGAGCAGCGCCGTCAGCACGCCGCCTGTGACCAGCGCCGCGTGGGCCGCACCGACCCTGAATCGCATGCATCCTGCCTAGCCGAGCCCCCGGGGAAGTAAAGGCGGGGCGCGTCAGCGAGGGGCGCACGCGGGGAGCGGGCCGCCGGACGCGGTGAGGGTCCGCGGCACGTTGCGCGCGAAGCAGTTTCCCTGACCCGTGCCGGGCAGATAGATCACGTCGATCTTGTCGTCCTGGAAGCGGTTGTGCACGAAGCGGTTGTCGCCGGGGTCGGGCACGATGTCGAGCGGGCCGGCGCTGCACACGTCCGCCCGGTCGAGGCAGAAGGGCACGATCGTCATGCCGGCGAGCGTGTTGCCGCGGAAGACGTTGTTCGAGACCGTGGTGCGCTGCGCCCCGTCGACCACGAGGCCGATGCCGGGCAGGATGTCGTGCGTGTCGGCGCCCTCCGGGGCGCTGTTCGGCCGGTTGTTGTCGAGGAGCCGGTTGCCGCTCACCACGTTGTCGGACACGACCTTCACCTGCCGGCCGTTCAAGATGTCGACGATCATGCCCGCCGTGTTCCCGGTCGAGACGTTGTCGCGCATGCGGATGTTCGTGCTGTTCTCGATCTGGAGCCCGATCTGGCAGTCGGTCGCCCGGTTGTGGTCGACCACGATGTGGTCGTCCTGACCGACGTAGATGCACGCGTCGGTGAGCGTGCTCTTGCCCATGTTGCGGGTCATGCGGCCGTTCGAGGATCGCACCGGGAAGATGGCGTAGGTGTCGTTGTGCTGCGCGGTGTTGCCGACGATGCGGAAGTGGTCGACGCAGGCGAGGTAGGCGCCGTCGGCAGGGAAACCCTGGATCGTGAAGCCGCGCAGCTCGAAGTCGGTGAGGCGCGTGCCGCTCAGCCCGCACGGCGGCTGCTCGACGTCTTCGGGAAAGAGGCTGTCGGGCGGGGACACCCAGATGCCGTTGGTCTGGGCGCCCGTGCGCTCGATCACCACGTGCCCCGCGGCGAGCAGGTGGATGTGGCTCTTCGTGACCTGCACCGCGTACGGGGCGCCCGTCTCGTGGTAGGTGCCGGCACGGACGACCACGCGGTCGCCGGGTGACGCCTGGTCGACCGCCGCCTGGATCGACTGGCCGGGCGTCACCACGATCGTGGCGGCGCGCGCGGCCGCAGCCGCGAGCAGGCCCGACGCGAGCGCGAGAGCCATCTGCGCTTTCGGCGACATGCGCCGCGTATAGATTTTCGACCGAAAGTATGTCAAGGGGCGCGGCGACGCATGGCCCGCCGCGACCCCAAGCCGCGCGACAGCAAGGACCGCATCCTCGCCGCGGCGCTCGCGCTCTTCGGCGAGCGCGGGTACACGGTCACGTCGATCGACGACATCGCCGGCCGCGCCGGGCTCACCAAGGGCGCGCTCTACTATTACTTCCGGGACAAGGAGGACATCGCCCGCGACCTGCACCACGGCTTCTGGGCGCGGGTGAAGGCGGAGGCCCTGCGCGCGATCGAGCCCCGCGGCGACACGCTCGCCAACCTGCGCCGGGCCTTCGACGCGTTCTTGGGCGCGCTCCAAGACCTGCGCGAGGGGCACTTCTTTCTCCGTCAGTTCTGGGCCGTGCCCGCGCTCGACGCGGTGGGGCGCCTCGAGCAGGAGGCGTCGCTCGGGATGGTCGAGAGCCTGCTGCGCGCGGGGATGGCCTGCGGCGATCTGGCGCCGCTCGATCCGACGGCGCTGGCGCGGGTGCTGGTGGGGGCGTTTTCCGAGGCGACGCTGCACGTGCTCACGACCGGGCGCAGCGAGGAGGCCGTGGCCGTGGTGCATCGGCTGATCGATGCGCTCGACGCGCGGCGGGGCGCGGGCGGCCGCGCCCGCCGGGCGAGCCGGCGCGTCCCGGAGTCGCGGCCCCGCCCGAGCGTCCGCCGCCGATCGAGAGGAGAGCGACCATGACCGACGGCCCGAAGATCTTCCACGACGCCGACGCCGACCCCCGTGCCCTCGAGGGCAGGACGGTCGCGGTCGTCGGCTACGGCAACCAGGGCCGCTCCCAGGCGCTCAACCTCCGCGACAGCGGCCTCGCCACGATCGTCGGCAACCGCGACGACGAGTACGCGGCGCGGGCGCGCGCCGACGGCTTCGCCGTCCACCCGATCGCCGAGGCGTGCGCGCGCGCCGACGTGATCCTGCTGCTCGTCCCCGACGAGGTGATGCCGGACGTCTACGCCGCGGCCGTCCGTCCGCACCTCGCCTCCGGCAAGGTGCTCGACTTCGCCTCGGGCTACACGGTGGCCTTCGGCCTCGTCGTTCCGCCCTCGGGGGTCGACGTCGTGATGGTCGCCCCGCGCATGATCGGGCCGGGCGTCCGCGACGCGTACGTCGCGGGCCGCGGCTTCCCGTCGTTCGTCGCGCTCCACCAGGACGCCTCGGGAGCGGGCATGGCGCGGCTGCTCGCGCTCGCCCGCGCGCTCGGCTCGACGCGCGCGGGCTGTCTCCTCATGTCGATGCACGACGAGGCGACGCTCGATCTCTTCACCGAACAGGCCTTCGGGCCTGCCTTCGGGCGCGTCCTCATGGCCGCCATCGAGACGCTCGTCGCCGCCGGCTACCCCCCGGAGGCCGTGCTCCTCGAGCTCTACCTCTCGGGCGAGCTGGCCTACGCCTTCGAGAAGATCCGCGAGGTGGGGATGATGCGCCAGATGGACTTCCACTCCCACACCTCGCAGTACGGCTCGCTCACCCGCAGCGCGCGCTTCGCCGACTTGGACCTCGAAGGGCGCATGGCCGCCGTCCTGCGCGAGATCCAGGACGGGAGCTTCGCCCGCGAGTGGTCGGCGACCGGGCCGGAAGCCGCCGAGATGCTGGCGCGCGTCAAGGCCGTCCGCGACCAGATGCCGCTCGCCGGCTGGGAGGAGCGCACCCGCAGCGCCTTCGGCATCGGCGCCCGCGCGGCGGCGGCGCGCCGGTGACGACGCTCCTGCTCGAGGGCCTCCACTTCCCCGAGTGCCCGCGCTGGCACGACGGCCGGCTGTGGTTCTCCGACATGCACGGGCACCAGGTGATGGCCGTCGACCCGCGCGGGCGCGCGGAGGCCGTGGCCCGGCTCCCGACCCAGCCGGCCGGGCTCGGCTGGACGCCCGACGGACGGCTGCTCGCCGTGTCGATGGTCGACCGGCGCCTGCTGCGCCTCGACGGCGCGCGTTGGGAGGAGGTGGCGGACCTCGCCGCCCTCGCCTCGTTCCGCTGCAACGAGCTCCTCGTCGACGGGCGCGGGCGCGCCTACGTGGGCACGTTCGGCTTCGATCTCGACGGCGGCGCCCCGTACGCGCCGGGCGAGGTCATCCTGGTCGAGCCCGGCGGCGCGGCGCGCGTCGTGGCCGCGGGCTTGCGGTTCCCGAACGGCATGGTGCTCTCGCCCGGCGGCGGCACGCTGATCGTCGCCGAGAGCATGGGGCCGGCGCTCCAGGCGTTCGACGTCGCCCCCGACGGCTCGCTCGGGAATGCGCGCCTCTGGGCTCCGCTCACCGACGTCGTCCCCGACGGTACGTGCCTCGACGCCGAGGGCGCCGTGTGGGTCGCCTCGCCGGTGGGGAGCGAGGTCGTCCGGGTGACCGCCGGTGGCGGGATCACGCAGCGGGTGGCGGTCTCGAACCGCGCGTTCGCCTGCATGCTCGGCGGCGCCGACCGCCGCACGATGTTCGTGCTCACCGCCGACAACTCGAACCCCACGTACTGCCGCGCGCACGCCAGCGGGCGCATCGAGACCTTCGCCGTCGACGTGCCCGGCGCCGGACTGCCCTGAGGCCGGCTACAGCGCCCGCAGGAACGCCACCACGTCGGCCTTCTCCGCCGCCGTGAGCCTGGTGCCGAGGACCACGTCGAAGAACAGCACCGCGTCCTCGAGCGTCAGCAGGCGGCCGTCGTGGAGGTAGGGCGGCGAGTCCTTGATCCCGCGCAGCGAGAACGTCTTGATCGGGCCCTCCGGACGCCCGGCGTAGAAGCGCTCGACGTGGAGGTCGTGGAGCGTGTTGTCCTGGAAGTAGGTCGCGGGGGGATGGCAGCCCGCGCAGCGCGCCTTGCCGTAGAAGAGCGCCTCCCCGCGCAGCTCGGCCGGGGTCGCCTTGTCCGGGATCAGGTGGTTGGTCGGGTCGAGCTTCGGCGCGGGCGGGAAGTCGATGATCGCGTTGAAGTCGCCGACGTGGTTCGTGTTCGCCTTCTGCAGGTCGCGCCCGCCGATCGCCGCCAGCATGGTCTCGTCGCCGTCGAAGTACTCCTCGACCTCGGCGAAGTGGTCCATCGAGCGGATCGAGCGCTTCGACGAGAAGACGAGGAACGCGTAGTTGCCCCGCATCGACGGCGTGTCGACCCGCAGCCGCGCGTAGTTCGGCCGCGAGTCGGGGGCCAGCTCGAAGGCGCCGTTGGTGTGGCCGTTCGTGTGGCACGAGAAGCAGGTGACGCCCTCGGAAGGCTGCTCGGTGACGCGGTGGTGCGTCACGTTGAACCAGGTGGTCTGGAACGGCGTCACCAGCAGCCGCAGACCGTCGAGCTGCTCGGGCGTCAAGATCCCGTTGAACATGTCGAAGTAGTTGCCGTAGCCGATCTCGACGCCGCGCGAGACGTCCCCCAGCTCGGGGTGCGTGGTGAGGTAGAGCGGCGGCGGCATCTCGGGCAGGAAGCAGTCGGGGATGTCCATGCCGACGTCGAAGCGCTCGTGCTCGGGGTGCACCGCGGTCCACTGCTTGGGGAACACCATGTGCGCGGTCGAGTGCAGCGGGTGCTCGAGGGGCGTCCACGGGAAGTCGTCGGCCGCGCGGATCGCGTCGGGCGACTGCGCCGCCCAGTCCTCCCACGACTTCGCACCCTTCGGCAGGCGCGCGGTGGGACCGAGCGGCTGGGGCTTCCCGCGCGACATCGTGATCTTGGGATCGCTGCGGCAGGTGAGGTCGAAGCGCGCCTCGATCGCGCGGCGCGCCGCCGCGTCGACGGCGGGCCGCTGCTTCTTCATCTTCGTCACGAACGCGCTGAACGGCATCCCGAGGTCGGGCCCGCTGAACGAGGTCGCGCCGCCGCCGCCGTGGCGGCGGATCCCGTCGGCGGGGTTCGGCGTCCCCGGCGGCGCGCTCGGATACGGTGCGAGGCCTTGGCGCTGCTCGCCCTGGCGCCACACGTCGATGTCCGCGGGATTGCCGACGCCCGGGCTCTGCTTGAGGAACAGGCTCTCGTCGCCACGGGCGGCGCCCGCGACGAGGAGCAGGACGGCGAGCGTCCCCGTGCGCATCATCTCGTTGTCCCTCCTCCGTCGAGCGGCACCGCCGCGGCGGCGCCCTCGACGATCGCGTAGCGCCGGTCGGCCGAAAGGTCGCGGAGCACGGTACGCTCGCCCGAAGGCCAGAGGACGTCGAGCTCCATGGCGCGCGTCTCGGGCCCGAGCCCGAAGTGCTGGATCAGGCTCGACCCGGAGAGGTACCCGGAGCCCGCGCTCACCTGCCGGGTCTGCCAGCCGCGCGCGGTCTCGAGCCGCAGCCGCGCGCCCACCGCGTCGCGGTTCGAGCGCGTGCCGACGAGCCGCAGCGCGAGCCAGTGCCCTCCGCCGCCCGTGTTGTGGAAGAGCTCCGCCGGCTGGCGGTAGTTGCGCAGCAACAGATCGACCCGTCCGTCGCGGTCGTAGTCGAACACCGAGAGGCCGCGGCCGTCGGCGTCGATGTCGACGCCGTCGACGAAGGCCACGTCGGTGAACGTGCCGTCGCCGTCGTTGCGGAAGAGGACCTTGCGCTCGTGCCCGTTCAAGCTGTGCTGGCCGATGTCGATCCAGTGGCCGCTCGTCCTGTCGAGGCGTCGACCGACGCCGCTGAACATGTCCATTCAGACGTCGTCGAGGATCGGCCCGGAGACGAAGCCGTCGACCGCGTAGAGGTCGAGGCGCCCATCGTCGTCGTAGTCGAGGAACTCGGCGGCCCATCCCCACTGCGCGTCGCGCACGCCGGCCGCGTCGCTCACGTCGGTGAACGTGCCGTCGCCGTTGTTGTGGTAGAGCGAGCTGCCGCGGACGAGGTGGTCGACGATCTCCGCGCTGCGGCGGCGCACCACGCCGGGCGCGACCAGGCTCAGGAGGCGGAAGCGCAGCGGGATGGGGAGCGGGAAGTCGGGGTGGAAGAGCGCCCAGCCCGAGTTCGCGTGCATGTTCGACACGAAGAGGTCAAGGTGCCCGTCGCCGTCGTAATCGCCCCACACGACGCCCATGGTCGAGCCGCCGTCGACGGTGCCGCTCGCCTCGGCGCGGTCGGTGAACGTGCCGTCGCCGTTGTTGTGGTAGAGGGCGTTGCCGCCGAACTCGTTGCCGACGTAGAGGTCGGGCCAGCCGTCCTCGTCGTAGTCGGCCCACGCCGCCGCGAGGTCCCAGCCGTGGTGAGCGACGCCGGCGCGCGCGGTGACGTCGGTGAACGTGCCGTCGCCGTCGTTGTGCAGGAGGGTCCCCCCGACGCCGTTGCGCGCGTCGTAGCTCGGATCGGGGGTGTCGTGCTCGTGATCGCCCATGCCGACGACGTAGACGTCGAGGAAGCCGTCGCGATCGTAGTCGGCGACCACGGGCATGCTGCCCCAGCGGCCCGCCGGGACGTGCGCGCGCTCCGTGACGTCCTCGAAGCGGCCGCCGCCGAGGTTGTGGAACAGCCGGTTGCCGCCGCGTACGGCGGTGACGAAGAGGTCGGGCCAGCCGTCGTTGTCGTAGTCGAAGAAGACCGCCCCGGTGGCCGCCGCGGGATAGGGCCGCGGCAGGCCGGCGGCCACGGTGACGTCGGTGAACGTGCCGTCGCAGTTGTTGTGGTAGAGCGCCGCGTCGGGGCTGCCGGCGAGAAACACGTCCTCGCAGCCGTCGCCGTCGACGTCGGCCACGGCGCTGCCCGAGCTGGCGCGGATCGGGTTGTCGGCCGGGCCGCCGAAGAGGTGGAAGGCGGGCGAGGCGGCGTTGGTGTGGACGTTCTCGATGCCGGCCGCCTCGGTGGCACGCACGTAGCGTGGCTCGGGCCGTGCGACCAGGTGGCGGGCGGTGACCTCCTCGCCGCTGATGAGCCAGGCGCCGTCGCGCTGCGCCAGGTGCAGCACCGCGCGTTGCTCGAGCTGCGCGCGTGCGCCGTCGCTGCGCGTGCCGCGCACGACCAGGTGGACGTCGGCCGGCCATCCCGCGGGGTCGGCGGCGCGCCAGTGCACGCGGTCGATGCGCAGCTCGGCCTTGTCGACCGCGGCGAAGGTCGCCAGCAGCCCCGCCCAGCGCAGGCGCATCGGCTCGGCTCCGCCCGGCCCCTCCCAGCGCAGCGTCTCCTCCTCTGCGTCGGGATACACGATGCGGGCGTCCGGCCAGCGCAGACCCGTGCCGGTGTCGGTCGCGTACAGCGCGAGGATGCCGTCGAGGTCGTGCGCCTTCACGAGCGCCGGCAGCCGGCGGTGCAGCATCGCGCTGATGGGATCGACGACCGTCCGCCGCGTCACCTCCCACGGGGCGGCGGCGACCGGCGCGGACAGACCGAGCAGCGCGGTGAGCAGGAGCCGGGGGCCCATCCGCGTGGGCATCGTCGATGCGTGTAGGGGACGCGCCCGGTTGCTGTCAACCCGCGCGGGCCTGCCGCCGCAGCATGATCGCGGCGTAGACGAGCCCGCCGATCACGCCGCCGGGTCTGCATCCTCGTTCACGTTCATCTCGGTCAATGCAGGCCGGCGAGCGCGGCGCCGGGGTGGGCCGCGGGCGGGCAGCGGCGCATGTCCTCGTGCAAGCGCACGAGCGCGAGGAACCGCGGGACGTACTCCTGGCTGCGGCGCGGGAGCGCGCCGGCCGCCGCGAGCTCCCAGAAGGTCGCGGTCGGCCGGTGCGCGCGCGCGCGGTCGATCCGCCCTTCGCCCGCGTTGTAGGCGGCCAGCGCGAGCGGCCAGTCGCCGTAGCGCGCGTGGAGGAAGCGCAGGTAGCGGGCGGCGGCGCGGGTGGCGCGCTCGGGGGCGAGGCGGTCGTCGCGCGCCCCCGTGACGACGAGCCCGAAGCGGCGTGCGGTGGTCGCCCGGAGCTGCCACAGGCCGCGTTCGCCGGCGCGGCCGCGCGCGTCAGGGTCGAATCCGCTCTCGACGGCGGGCAGGAGCGCGAGGGCGGGTGGCAGCCCGGCCGCGGAGACGAGCGGCCGCAGCCGCGGCAGGTAGGCGGGACCGCGCGTGAGATCCGGCCGCGCCCACGGCCCCATCCCGCGCTCGGCGCGCAGCCGGCGCTCCCACACGTCGATCCGCGGATGCCTGATGCACCCGAGCTGCTCGGTTGCGGGCGCTCGAGGGGCGGGCTTCTCGGCCTCCGGCGGCGAAGGCGCCGGCGGGGTCACGTGGCCCGCGATGCCGCAGCCGGCCACCATCGCGGCGAGCACCAGCGGGACGTGCCTGGTCCGCATGGGGTGTCCGGGGAGCAAGCGGCTTGCCCACCCGGCGCCGCGGGCGCCATGCGTGGTGCGCTCGCGGCGGCGGGATCGCCGGCCCGCCGGAGGTTTTCCGCCGCCCGAAACCGAGCGCGTGGCGGACCCTGCGGCGCCCGCAGGCCGGCTCGGCACAGCGACGCCGGGGTGCCACGGCCGCGCTGCACGAAATCGGTCCTGCGACGGTCAACTTTGAACGCCGCCGCTCAGGGCCCCGCGGCCGGATCGCCGGGCGTCTCCCAGCCGCCGCCGAGCGCCCGGTAGAGGCTCACCACGGCAAGAAGCTGGTCGCGTTGCGTCTGCGCGAGCGCGGCCTCCGCGGGGTAGAGCTGCTGCTCGGCGTCGAGCACCTCGAAGTAGTAGGCGTAGCCCGTGTGGTAGCGCAGCAGCGAGAGGTCCTTCGCCTCCCGGAGCGCGGCGACCTGCTTCTCGAGCGCGGCCCGCTGGTCGGTGAGCGTCGCCTCCGCCGCCAGCGCGTCCGACACCTCGCGGAAGGCGGTGACCACGGTGGCGCGGTAGCGGGCGATGGTCTCGTCCCAGAACGCCCGCTGCGCGCGGTAGGACTCGAGGAGCCGGCCGCCCTCGAAGAGGGGGCCGGCCGCGTTGCCGGCGACGTTCCAGATGCTGAAGCTGTCCTTGACGACGTCGCCGATGCGCTCGCCCTGGCCGCCGTAGAGCGCCGAGAGCCCGATCGTCGGGAAGAAGCTCGCGACCGCCACGCCGACGAGCGCGTTCGCGGCGATCATGTCCTCTTCCGCCTGCCGGATGTCGGGCCGGCGGTGGAGAAGAGCGGTCGTGAGACCGGGCGGCGTCGCCGGCATCGCCTGCGCGACGAGCGGCAGGCCGCGCGGGATCGGCTCCGGGTCCGCGCCGAGAAGCACGCTGATCGCGTCTTCCTGCTGCGCGATCTGGCGCTCGACGGCGGCGGTCGCAGCGAGGCTCGCATCGAGCGCCGCTTCGGCGCGCGCGATGGAGATCTTCGTGTCCGTCCCGTGCCGGTAGCGCTCGAGGAAGAGGTCGCGCGTCTCGCGGTAGGCGTCGGTGCTCTCGTGCGCGATCTCGAGCTCGCGGTCGAGCTCGAGGAGCTGGAAGTAGGCCGTGGCCACGTCGCTCACCAAGGTGAGCACGACGCCGCGGCGCGCCTCCTCGCTGGCGAGGAGGTTCGCGCGCGCGGCCTCCGTCGCCCGGCGGATGCGCCCCCAGACGTCGATCTCCCAGGCCACGTCGAACAGGCCCGCGAACGTGTCGAAGGTGACGTTCCCGCCCGCGCCGATGGGGAAGAAGACCCGCGACCGCGACGCCTCGCCCTGATACCCGACCTGGGGGTAGAGCGGCGAGGCGGCCACCCCGACGCGCGCGCGGGCCTCGCCGACGCGGGCGACCGCGGCCTGGAGGTCGAAGTTGTCGGCGAGGGCCTCGCCGATCAGGCGCCCGAGCGTCGCATCGTCGAAGACGCGCCACCAGGGCAGATCGGCGAAGGATGCCGCCTCGGCCGGCCCGATCCGGTTGCGGAAGTCGGGGGGCGTCGCGACCGCGGGCCGCCGGTAGTCCGGCCCCACCTCGAGGCGCCAGAGTCGGCCGAGCACGCCGCGCGGCTCTCGCACGGGCGAGCAGCCGAAGAGCAGGCCGATCGCGGCGAGGGCGGCGAGGCGGCCGCGCATCAGTCCCGTCCCGCCGCGGGGGCCTCGGCGTCCGCTCGGACCGCCTGCACGGGGTCGCCCTCCTGCACCCCCTGCCCGACGTTGAGCGCGATCACGTCGTCGTCCGCGATCCCGGAGAGGACCTCGACCTCGCGGCCGTCGTCGTAGCCGAGGGTGACCTCGGCGAGGTGCAGGCGGTCGTTGCGCACCGTCGGCACGTAAACCTTCCCGTCGCGGAACACGAGGGCGTCGTCGGGGACCCGGGCGACGTCCGGCTGCGACACGCGCAGGCGCAGCGTACCGTACATCCCTGGGAGGAGCGCCGAGTCGGCGTTGGGCAGGTCCACCTCGACCAGCATGGTGCGCGTGTCCGGCGAGAGCGCCTCGGGATGGCGTGTGACCGATCCGGCGAACGTGCGCCGCGGGTACTGGGTGACCGTCACCACCGCGGGGTCGCCGTCCCTGATGAACGGAGTCAGGTCCTGGGGCACGTGGGCGTAGACGCGCAGCGGCTGGAGCGTCGCGATGGCCAGGATCGGCGTGCCGCTCGCCGCCGGCGACGTAGCCTGCGGGATCAGCGCGCCCGGGTCGACGTAGCGCGCCGTGATCACCCCGTCGACGGGCGCGGTGATGCGCTCGTAGGCCTGCAGCGCGCGGTACTGCTCGAGGGTGGCCTTCGCTTTGGCCGCGTCGGCCTGGGCCACGTCCGCCTCCTCCTGCGAGAGCGCTCCGGCCTTCGCCACGGCCCGGTCGCGCCGCGCCGTCAGCGCCTTGATCGCGTAGTCGGCCTCCATGTCCGCCACCTGCTTGTCCAGCTCGGGCGAGTCGAGCACGGCGAGCAGCTCGCCCTGACGCACGCGGTCGCCCTTGTCGACGCGGATCGTCTTGAGATAGCCGGCGATCTTCGCGTAGATCGGCGTCTCGACGAAGCCGTGGATGGTGGCGGGCAGCGCGATCTCGCGCTCCTCGGGCGCGTGGCGCACCGCCGTCACGAGCACGCGCGGCCCCCGGGCCAGCGTCCGCTCGCGCTCGGACCGCTCGCTCGCCACCCGGCGCGTACGGGCCACCACGAATCCCGCGCTCACCACGCAGACCGCGAGGACCGCGGCCAGCCAGCGGACTGCCGCCGAGCTGCGCGGCCGTGCCGCGCCCGGGGTCGAGCGAGCGTCCATCCCCGCCTCCGGTCCGCCCACGTCAGCCGCTCGCCGACACGGCCGCTGCGACCTCGGCGTCCCGCTCGCGCTTGCCCTTCAGGTGGCCACTGAAGATCGAGTAGACCGCGGGCACCACGAACAGCGTCATCAACGTGGCGACGAGGAGCCCGCCGATCACGGCCCGACCGAGCGGCGCGTTCTGCTCCGAGCCCTCGCCGAGCGCGAGGGCCATCGGGAGCATGCCGAGGATCATCGCGAGCGCGGTCATGAGGATCGGACGCAGCCGGATGCGCCCGGCCTCGAGCGCCGCGGCGCCGGCGTCGTACCCTTCCTCGCGCAGATCGTTGGCGAAGGTGATCAGCAGGTTGCCGTTGGCGACGCCCACGCCGACCGCCATGATCGCCCCCATGAGCGACTCGACGTTGATCGTGCTGCCGGTGAGGACCAGCGCCCAGAGCACGCCGGCGAGCGCGCCGGGCACGGCCATCATGATGACGAACGGCTGCAGCCACGACTGGAAGTTCGCGACCATGAGCAGGTAGACGAGCACGACCGCGAGCAGGATCCCGGCGCCGAGGGTCGTGAACGATTTGCGCATGGCCTCGCTCTGCCCGCGGACGACGACCTTCGTGCCCGGCGGGAGCGTGCCGAGGCCGCGGATCGCCCGGCGCACGTCGGCGGTGGCACCGCCGAGATCGCGGCCGGCGACGGCGCAGTTCACGTCCATCACCCGCTGCACCGAGTAGTGCGCCACGACCGCCGGATCGACCGCACGCGTGATGGTCGCGACGTTGGCGAGGAGCTGCGGCGCGCGCTCTCCGCCGCCGGCGGAGAGCGGCGTGTTCGCGAGCGCGTGCACGGAGTCGATCCGCTGCTGCGGCGTCTGGGAGATCACCGTGTAGTTCACGCCGTTGGCCGGATCGAGCCAGAACGTCGGCTGGATCAGGCCGTTGCCGCTGAGCGAGGTGAGCAGGCTCGTCGCCACCTGCTGCTCGGTGATCCCGAACGCGAGCGCCTTGGCCCGGTCGACGTCGACCCGGAGCGCGGGATAGTCGAGCGGCTCGGCGATCCGCAGATCGACGATCCCGGGGATGTGCGCCATCGCGGCCTCGAGCCGCAGCGCGATTGCGTGGTCGGAGCGGAGGTCGTTCCCCGAGATCTGCGCGTCGATGGCCGCGGAGAGGCCGAAGTTCAGCACCTGGCTGATGATGTCCGCGGCCTGGAAGTATGTCGTGACGTTGGGGAACCGCCGGGCGAGCTCCGCGCGGATGCGGGCCTCGTAGCCCGCCGTCGGCCGGTGCTCCGGCTTGAGCTGGACGAGGATGTCCGCGTCCTGCGGCCCGATCGTGTCCGTCTGGTAGAACGCGAGGTCGTAGGAGACGGGTAGCCCGACGTTGTCGCTGATGCCCTCGAGCTCGCGGGCCGGGATGATCCCCCGCAGCACCCGCTCGATCCGGTCGACGATCCACTCCGTCTTCTCGATCCGGGTGCCGGTGGGGGCCCGGACGTGCAGCCGCATCATGCCGGAGTCGACGCGGGGGAAGAAGTCCTCGCCCACCGAGAGCAGCAGCAGGGCCGACGCCGCCACCATGAGCGCCACGCCCGAGAGCGCGAGCCGGCGGTGGGCGATGAACCCCGCCAGCGCCGCGTGGTAGCGCGCCCGCAGCCGTTCGAACCCGCCCTCGAAGCCCCGGAGGAACCGGCCCCAGAGGCCGCGGCCCGGCTGCTCCGCGTGCGACTCGGGCAGCAGGTACCGGGCCATGGTCGTCACCAGGGTGCGCGAGAGCAGGTAGGAGGTCAGCATCGAGAAGACCACCGCGAGCGCGAGCGGCGTGAAGAGGAAGCGCGCGACGCCCGTCAGGAGCACGACGGGGAAGAACACGATGCAGATCGACAGCGTGCCCACCAGCGTCGGCGTGGCGATCTGGGAGGCGCCGTCGAGGATCGCCGCGACGAGCGACTTTCCCATCGCGTGGTTGCGGTGGATGTTCTCGATCTCGACGGTGGCGTCGTCCACCAGCATGCCGACCGCGAGCGCGATGCCGCCGAGCGTCATGGTGTTGATCGTCTGGTGGGTGAGCTGGAGGCCCACGATCGCGGTGAGGATCGACAGCGGGATCGACGCGATCACGATCAGCATGCTGCGCGGGGAGCCCAAGAAGACGAGCACCATGAGGGCGACGAGCACCGCCGCCGTGACCGCCTCGCGCACGACGTCCCACAGCGCCGCGCGCACGAACCGGGACTGGTCGAACGTGAGGGCCGCCTCGAGGCCCTTCGGGGCCGTGGCGAGGATGTCGGGCAGCTTGGCCTTGACGGCGTCGACCACGGCCAGCGTGGAGGCCGCGGCGTGCTTGATGACCATGAGGTAGGTCGCCGGCCGGCCGTCGATCCGGACGACGTTCGTCGGCGGCTGGTGCGTGTCACTGACCGGGGCGACGTCGCCGAGGAACACCGGGGTGTCGCCCGTCATCTTGAGCGGCAGCCGGTTGAACTCGGCGACGGTCGCCGGGCTCATGTTGATGTCGACGTTGTACTGGTAGTCGCCGAGCTTCGCCTGCCCCGAGGGGATGACGACGTTCTGCGCCGCGAGCGCGCTGCCGATGTCCTGGGGCGAGAGGCCGTTGGCGTAGAGCGCCGTCGGGTCGAGGTTGACCATGATCGCCCGGCTCACCCCGCCGAGCGGCGCGGGCGTGGAGAAGCCCGGGATCGTGAAGAGCTGCACGCGGATGAAGTTGAGGCCGTAGTCGAAGAGCTGCCCGGTCGAGAGCGTGTCGCTGTAGACGTTGAGCTGCGCCACGGGCACGTTCGACGCGTTGTAGGAAATGATCTGCGGCGGCTCGGTCCCGCGGGGGAGGATGGTCAGGATCGTCTCGGAGACCGCGTTGATCTGCGCGATCGCGCTGCCGATGTCCGCGTCGGGTTGGAAGTAGACCTTGAGGATGCCGAGGCCCGCGATCGACTGGGATTCGATGTGCTCGATGTCGTTGACCGTGGTCGAGTAGGCGCGCTCGCTGATGATGACCATCCGCCGCTCGACGTCGATGGCCGAGAGGCCGGGATAGTTCCAGACGACCATGACCACCGGGAGGTCGATGGCCGGGAAGATGTCGGCGTTCATGAAGGTGAAGGAGAGCGCGCCGAGCACGAGCATGAGGAGGGCCATCACGGCCACGGAGAGCGGGCGCCGCAGCGCCGTGCGCACGAGCCACATCATCTGTCTGCCGATCGAATAGCCGGCCGTGCCCGCCGAATCCACCGCGGCGCGGGCGCGCGCGGCGGGCCGGGCGGTCTACCAGCCGGCGAGGTCGGCGGCGCGCTGGCGGTGGTAGCCGGCTTCGCCGAGGAAGGCGCGGTCGAAGATCGCCCGGCGGAACCAGAGGTGGAGGTCGTATTCCCAGGTGAAGCCGATGCCGCCGTGCAGCTCGGTGGCGACGCGGGCCGTGCGGTCGAAGAGGTCGGTGAGCAGCGCCTTCGCGAGCGCGGCGTGGCGCTCAGCCTGGTCGCGGATGTGGTCGTGGGCGTGAGCCGCGTACCACCACAACGAGAGCGCCGGCTCGAGATCGGCGGCGACCTCGGCGAGCTGGTGCTTGACGCCCTGGAAGGCGGCGATCGGCTGCCCGAACTGTTCGCGCGTGAGCGCGTAGCGCACGGTCATGTCGAGGCAGCGCCGCGCGCCTCCGTAGGCGTCGGCGGCGAGCAGCACGAGGCCGGCGTCGCGGCTGCGGTCGTGGGCCGCCCGGCCGCCCGCGATCTTCACCGCGGGCGTGCCCGCGAGCTGCACCGCGGCGACCCTGCGGGTCATGTCGGTTCCGTTCAGGGGGGTCACCGTGAGCCCCGGCGCCCCGCGCTCGACGAGCCAGAGGCCGGGCCCGTCGTCGTCCCGCGCCGCCACCACCAGCAGGTCGGCGATCGCCCCGTAGGGGACGAGCGGCTTCTGCCCGGTGATCTCGCCGCGCCGGGCGCGCGTCCCGAAGCGCTCCGGGGCCCACTCGTCGCCCTCCTCGCCGAAGGCGACCGTCGCCACCGCCTCGCCGCGGGCGATCCGCGGGAGCCAGCGCGCCTGCGCGGCCGTGTCGCCGCTCGCGACGAGCGCGACGCTCGCCATCGCACAGGCGAGGAAGGGGCCCGGCGTGCACGCCGCACCCAGCTCCTCGGCGGCGAGCGCCAGGTCGAGCAGCTCGAGCCCGGCGCCGCCGTGCGCGGCGGGAATCGCGAGGCCGGGCACGCCGAGCTCGGCGAGCCCCCGCCACAAGGCCGCGTCGTGGCCGTTCTCGCTCTCCATGATCGCCCGCACCCGGGTGGTCGGGCACTCGCTCTCCACCCAGCGGCGGATCGTGTCCTTGAGGAGGACCTGGTCCTCCGACAGCCCGAAGTCCATGCGCGCGTCCTACCGGCGGGCGTCGCGCGGCAGGCCGAGGCCGCGCTCCGCGATGATGTTGCGTTGAATGTTGGCCGTGCCGCCGGCGATGAGCACGCCGAGCGACCACATGTACGCGGTGCCGAACATGCCCATGGCCGGCGCGTTCGGCTCGCCGGGGGCGAGCAGCCCACGGTCGCCCATCACGTCCATGGCGAGCTTGGCGACGTCGTAACCGAGGGTCGTCGAGTAGAGCTTCATCACCAAGCCGGCGAGACCCGGCTCCTCGCGCCGGGCGCTCATCGTGAGCATGCGGTACCCGTGGTACTCGCTCGCCAGCAGGCGGGCCTCGAGCGCCACCAGCCGGTCGCGGATCACCGGGTCCTTAATCGCCGGGCGCCCGCGCAGCTCGAGGGCTTGGGCGAGCATGACGAGCCCGTTGAACGCGCGGCGGGTGAGGCTCGCGTTGCCGATGAGCGCGCGCTCGTGCTTGAGCGTCGAGCGGCTGACGACCCAGCCCTGGCCGCGCTTGCCGACGAGGTTCTCGGCCGGCACGCGCACGTTGTCGAAAAAGACCTCGCTGAAGTCCGCGTCGCCGGTCATCTGCCGCAGGGGGCGCACCTCGATGCCGGGCGTCTTCATGTCGATGAGGAGGTAGCTGATGCCGTCGTGCTTGGGCGCGTCCGGCTCGGTGCGCACCAGGCAGAACATCCAGTCCGCCTGGGTGGCCGTCGAGGTCCAGATCTTCTGCCCATTCACCACCCAGTGCTCGCCCTCGAGCACGCCGCGGGTGCGCAGCGACGCCAAGTCGCTGCCGGCGCCCGGCTCGCTGTAGCCCTGGCACCAGAGGAGCTCGCCGAGCAGCGTCGGCTCGATGAAGCGCCGCTTCTGCGCCTCGGTGCCGTGCTCGAGGAGCGTGGGCACGAGCATGCTCGCGCCCTGGCCGATCACCTCGGTCGGCGCCTTGGCGCGGCGGAACTCCTCGGCGATCACGGCCGCTTTGAGCGGATCGGGGGGCTGCTCGGCGCCGCCCCAGCGGCGCGGGACGTGGCGGTAGAGGTATCCGCGCTCGATCGCCTTGCGGCGGAACGCGGTCGTGCGGGCATCGGCGTGGCCGATGCTGAGCATCCCGGCGCCGTCGAGGTCGGGGCTCGTGGCGCGGTCCTCGGCCGTCCAGTGCTCGTCGAGGAAACGGCGTACTTCGGCGCGGAACTGCTCGTACTCGGCGCTGAACTTGAGATTCACCGGCAGGCTCCTTCGCGGGACGTCGGCTCGTGCTTACCAGGGGCCGCGGCGCCGACTCAAGGAGCCCGGCTCCCGCGCTTGACCCTCGCCTGCCGCGCCGCGTATCCCTAGGAACGCGATGCGCGGCGTCAGCAGGCTGTACGGGGCCGCGGCGTTCGTGCTCGTGATCGGCGCGCCGGGCTGTGGCCGCCTGCCCTGGCGGCGCCCGCCGGCGCAGGCGGCCCCGCTCGACTTGAACCGGGCGTCGCTGCGGCGGGTCGAGCGGCTGCCCGGCATCACGCCGACCATGGCGAAGAAGATCGTCGAGGGGAGGCCCTACACGCGGCCCGAGGACCTGGTCGAGCGTGGCATCCTCACCGAGCACGAGCTGCGGCGGATCGAGGGCGTGGTCACGGTCGGCGAGGGCCGCTGAGCGGCCGCCGGGGGCTCGGGTGCACGACCTCGGGACCCTGCCTGCCTGGAGCGCGCTGCCCTTCGTCGGCCTGCTGCTTTCGATCGCGCTCCTCCCGCTCACGGCGCCCGCGCTCTGGCACCGCCATTTTCCCAAGGTCACCGCGGCGTGGAGCGCCGCCTTCCTGGGCCCGTTCGTGCTCGCCCGCGGCCGGGACGCGGTGGACGAGGTCGTGCACGTGGCGCTCGTCGACTACCTCCCGTTCGTCGTGCTCCTCGCCGCGCTGTTCACGATCGGCGGGGGAATCCACGTGCGCGGCGCGCTGCGCGGCTCGCCGGTGGTCAACGCGACGCTGCTCGGGACCGGCACGCTGCTCGCGTCGTGGGTCGGAACGACGGGGGCCGCCATGCTCGTCATCCGGCCGCTCCTGCGCGCGAACCGTGACCGCCGCCACCGGGCGCACACCATGGTGTTCTTCATCGCGCTGGTCGCCAACGTGGGCGGGGCGCTCACGCCGCTCGGCGACCCGCCGCTCTTCCTCGGCTTTCTGCACGGCGTGCCGTTCGCCTGGACGCTCGGCCTCTGGCCCGAGACGCTGCTCGTCGGCGGGTGCCTGCTCACGCTCTACCTCCTCCACGAGCTGTACTTCTGGCGCCGGGAGGACCCCGCGCTGCGCGCCCGCCCCGTCGGCCCGCGCGAGCCGCTGCGGCTCGAGGGGGTGCACAACCTGGTGCTCCTCGGCGGCGTGCTCGCGGCGGTCGTCGCCTCGGGGAGCGTCGGAGCAGGCGGCGCGGGCCGGGCAGCGGGCTTCGCGCGTGACGGCTTCCTCCTGCTCGTGCTCGCCGCCTCGTGGCTCACGACCCCGCAGCGCATCCGCGACGCCAACGGCTACTCGTGGGGGCCGATCCGCGAGGTGGCGATCCTCTTCGCGGGCATCTTCGCGACGATGATCCCCGCGCTCGCGATGCTGCACGCCGGCGCGGCGGGCCCGCTCGGGTTCCTGATCGGCGCGGTGCGCACGCCGGCGCAGTTCTTCTGGGCGACGGGGGTGCTCTCGTCGTTCCTCGACAACGCGCCGACCTACCTCACCTTCCTCTCGACGGCGCTCGGCCGTCTCCATCCGGGGGTCGCCGAGCGCGAGGCGGTCGCGCGCCTGCTGGCCGAGCACGATGCCTACCTGCGGGCGATCGCGGTCGGCTCCGTGTTCATGGGCGCCAACACCTACGTCGCCAACGCGCCCAACTTCATGGTGAAGGCGATCGCCGAGGAGGCCGGGGTGCGCATGCCGTCCTTCTTCGGGTACGTGCTGCGCTACAGCCTGCCGATCTTCGTCCCGATCTTCGCCCTGACCACCTGGGTGTTTTTCCGCCGATAGGAGAGCGCGATGGACGACTGGCACGAGCTGGTGATCGAGGGGCCGACGCACGGCGCCGAGCAGGCGGTGCGCGCGTTCGTGGCGGGCTTCGTCGCGGGCCGCGGCGGCGACGGGGAACACGTCGTCGTGGGCGGCGACCTCCCGCTCGCGCATGCGACCGTCGGCGAGCGGCTGCGCGCGCTCGTGGCCGGGGGCTCGCACTGCGTCGTGTTCGTGACCGGCGCGCTGCTGCGCCCGCTGGCGCAGGGCCTCGCGCAGCAGGGCGCATCCCTCGGGCTTCGGATCGAGCACGCGCGGCCGGTGCGCAGCGCGCGCTTCGCCTTCGCCGCAGAAACCTTCTCGCGCGAGGTCGCCGCCGACGTCCGCGCCGCGCTCGCCCGGCTTCCCGAGGGGGTGCGGATCGAGCGCCGCACGGAGGCGGAGGAGGAACATCCCGAGGTGGAGGGCGTCGAGCTGTACGCGCCCGTGCACCGCTATTCCTATCGCGTCGCCGGCGACGTCGTCGGCCCGCTCCCGGGCGTCCTCGCCGTGCACCGCGCGCTGGAGGCGATCGACGTCGTCGACGCGGGCCAAATCGAGGTGCGCTTCTAGCCTCCCTTGCGCACCCGTTCGAGCGCGTCGGGCGGGCCGGCGACCGTGAGCACGTCGCCCGGGGCGAGCGGACGCGCGGGATCGGGGACCTCGTAGGCATCCATGTCCCCGCCGGCCGGCCGCCGGGCGAGCACCGTGATCCCGTAGCGCGTCCGGCAGTCGAGCTCGCGCAGCGAGCGGCCGACCCAGGCCGCCGGCACCTCGAGGTCGAGCACGCGGTCGCCGGCGAGCCGGTGCGGCTCGGTCGCCACCCAGGTCGACACGGGCAGGGCGCCCAGCGACGCGACGGCGCGGTTGTAGGCCGCGATCAGGTCCGCCCGCGAGAGCACCCCGAGGACGCGGCGGCGGTCGAGCGGGTCGACCACCGGGACGTCCTCGATGCTCTCGGTCTCGAGCAGGCGCGCGGCCTCGCCGAGCGTCGCCCGGGGCGTGAGGGTCGGCACGTTGGGGTCGCAGAGGTCGCGGGCGACGACGAGCGGCCGCAGCGCCTCCTCGGCCAGCGCGGTGCGCAGCGCGTCCATCGAGAGCAGCCCGACCAGGTGGCCCCCCGGGTCGACCACGGGAAACGTGCTCCGCCGGCTCTCGCCGATCGTGCGTAGGACGGCGGGCAGCAGGGCCTGCTCGGGGATGGCCTCGGTCGTCGGCCGGAAGACGTCGGCGATCGGCATGCGCTCGATCCCCAGGCGATCGCGTTGCCCGGGGTGCAGGCTCTTGCCCTCGGCGCTGAGCCCGAGCGTGTCGATCGACTCGGGCTCGAGGCGTATCGCCACCAGGAGCGACACGCCGGTGGCGATGAGCGCGGGGAGCGCGACGCTGTAGTCGTGCGTCATCTCGAAGAGCAGGAAGATCGCCGTGAGCGGCGCGTGCGTGGTGGCGCCCAAGAACGCGGCGAGGCCGACGACCGCGTACGAGCCCGGCGGGCCGGTGAGGCCCGGGAGGACCCGCGCGGAGAGCGCCCGGAAGCTCCCGCCGGCCATCGCGCCGATGAAGAGGATCGGTCCGAACACCCCGCCGGGCGCGCCGCAGCCGAGCGAGAGGCCGCTGGCGAAGATCTTCGCCGCCGCGAGCGCGGCCATCGCCCCCCAGCCGAGGCCGCCCGCGAGCGCCTGGTTGATCACCGGGTAGCCGTCGGAGACGTTGCCCGGCAGCGCGACGTCGAGCAGGCCGACCGTCGCCAACCCGACGAGCAGCACCGCCGCGGGGGGCCAGGGGAGCTGGCGGAGCGCGCGCGCGGCGGCGTGGAAGAAGCGCACGTACACGACCGCGAGCACGCCGAGCACCGCGCCGAGCCCGGCGTAGGTGAGGCACTCCCACGGGCTCGCCAGCACGAACGGCGTGACGTGGAAGACCGACTCGTAGCCGAGCAGTCCCTGCGAGACCACGACCGCGGCGACGGTCGCGATCACGATCAGGCTCAGGTTCGCGAGCTCGCTCTCGCCGAGGAGCACGATCTCCTGCGCGAACATGAGCCCCCCGATGGGCGCGTTGAACGTGGTCGCGATCGCGGCCGCGGCCCCGCAGGCGATGAGCGTCTTGCGCTGCGGCGTGGGGAAGCCGGCGGACCAGGCGATCGAGCCGCCGATCGTGCCGCCGATCTGCGCGCTCGGACCCTCGCGGCCGACGGCGGCGCCCGCGCCGAGCGAGATCGCCGAGGCGAGCGTCTTCACCACCACCCAGCGCCGCTTCACGCGCGCCCCGCGCAGGTGCAGCATCTCGAGGAAGGCGGGGAAGCCGTAGCCGAGCACCTCGCCGGGGAACGCGCGGTCGAGCGCGAGGAGCGTCACGCCGCCGGCGAGGAGCGCGAGGGGGAGCGCGGGGCGGCCGAGCGGCGCGGCGAGCCCGCGGAAGAGGAAGCTCGCTCCGACGATCGCCTCGCGGAAGACGATCGCCCCCAACGCTCCGAGCGCGCCGATCGCCACGGCGGCCGCGAACAGCCTGAGATCGCGGCTCGGCCCGCTCCCGATCGGACCCATCCGGCGGCCGCGGTCTCCCTCAGGCCGGCGGCACGTCGAGGAGGGCGCGACGCGCCCGCAGCAGCCAGCGGCCGTTCACCTTGACCAGCTCGTCGTCGTACAGGCCGGTCGTTTGGCTCTGCTGCCCGGGCTGCCCGGTGAGCGCGAGCACGTAGGAGCGCGCGCGGGCGCGCTCGCCGTCGCCGGTGATCACGACGTTCGTGACGTAGTGGCGCATGAAGAGCCCGAGGCCCTTCATCGTGTCGGCGAAGGCCCGGATGCCCGCGCGGCCCTCGTGCGTACCCATCACCCTGCCGAAGTCGAGGCGGGCGTCCTCGGTGAACAGCGCGCAAAACGCGTCCCATTCTCCGAGGTCGAGGTGCTGGCAGTAGGCGGCGAGCAGCTCGCCGATGGCGAGCCGGTCGTCGGCGGTGAGCTGGCTCACGGATCCCCTCCTGCGGGCGCCGGACGGGCCCGCGCCGCGGACCCTAGCGCAGCTTGAAAACCCGCCGCAAGGGCGCCTACTCTCCCGCCCCACATGGAGAGCCGCTGGTCGGACCGCGAGGCCGCCGAGTACGTGGACCGCCTGGGCCCCACGTGGGGCGAGGAGCTGGCGCTCCGCGTGTACACCTCGCGGCTGATCGGACGCGACCCGGACCTGGTCATGCACGGCGGCGGCAACACCTCGCTCAAGGGCACGGTGACCACGCTGGTCGGCGATCGCGTCGAGGCGCTGTTCGTCAAGGGCAGCGGCTGGGACCTGGACTCGATCGAGCCCCCGGGCTTGCCCGCGGTCGACCTGGCGCACCTCCGCCGGCTGCGGGGGCTCCCGGCGCTTTCCGACGAGGAGATGGTGAACCAGCTGCGCACGCACCTCTTCGACGCCTCCGCGCCCAATCCCTCGGTGGAGACCCTGCTGCACGCGTTTCTCCCCCATCGCTTCATCGACCACACCCACGCCGACGTTGCGCTCGTGGTCACCAACCAGCCGCGTGCGGAGGGTGAGGCGATGGTGCACGAGGCGTTCGGGGCGCGCTGGGCGATCGTGCCCTACGTCATGCCGGGCTTCGCGCTCGCCAAGCTCGCCGCCGAGGTGTTCGAGCGCGATCCCGCGGTCGAAGGGCTCGTGCTCGTGAACCACGGGCTGTTCACCTTCGCCGATGACGCCCGCACGGCCTACGAGCGCATGATCGCGGGGGTCGACCGCGCCGAGCGCTTCGTGCGCGCGCGCCGGCGTGCCGCGGCGCCGGTCGTGCCCGGCGCCGACCTCGAGCCCGCGGTGCGCGCCGTCCGGCTCGGCCCGGCGCTCCGCGGGGCGCTCGCCGAGCCGACCGGCAACCCCGACCGGCCGTGGCGTCGCGTGGTCCTCGAGCACCGGGCGAGCCCCGCCGTGCTCGCCGCGCTCGCGCGCCCCGACGCCGCCGCGCTCGCGCTCGCGGGGCCACTCACCCCCGACCACGTGATCCGCACCAAGGGCCCGGCGCTGTTCCTCGGCGATCTTCCGCTCGACGACACCGAGGCGCTGCGCGCGGCGCTCGCCGCCGCGGTGCGCGACTACGGCGCGCGCTACGACGCCTACTTCGCCGCCAACGCGGCCCGGGCGCGCACCAAGCTCACCAAGCTCGACCCCTACCCGCGGGTCGTGCTCGTGCCCGGCCTGGGCGTGCTCGCCGCCGGGCGCAGCAAGACCGACGCCCGGATCGCCGCCGACATCGCCGAGCACACGGTGATCGCCAAGGCGGCGGCGAACGACATCGGCCGCTACACGGCGCTCGCGGACGGGGACCTCTTCGACATGGAGTACTGGAGCCTCGAGCAGGCGAAGCTCGGCAAGGCGAAGGACGCGGCGCTGGCGGGCCAGGTGGCGCTCGTCACCGGCGGCGCGGGCGCGATCGGCTTCGGGATCGCCCGCCAGCTCCTCGCCGCCGGGGCGCACGTCGTCCTCGCCGACGTGGACGCCGCGCGCCTCGAGGCCGCCGTCGCCGAGCTCGACCCGAAGCGCCGGGGGCTCGCGGCGGGGGTCGTGATGGACGTCACCGACGAGGCCGCCGTGGCGCGCGGCTTGGCCGAGGTGTGCCGGCTCTACGGCGGGCTCGACGTGCTCGTGCTCAACGCCGGCGTCGCGCACGTGAGCCGCATCGACGCGATGGACGCGGCCGCGTTCCGCCGGGTCATGGACGTGAACGCCCACGGCTACTTCCTCGTGCTGCGCGAGGCGGCGCGGCTCTTCGCGCGCCAGGGGACCGGCGGCAACGTGATCGTGAACTCGTCGAAAAACGTCTTCGGCCCGGGGGCCGAGTTCGGCGCGTACAGCGCGTCGAAGGCGGCGGCGCACCAGCTCGGCAGGGTGGCGGCGCTCGAGCTGGCGGCCGCGGGCGTGCGGGTGAACATGATCAACGCCGACGCCGTGTTCGGTGATGCGCGCCACCCCTCGGGGCTGTGGCAGGAGGTCGGGCCGGCGCGCGCGCGCTCCCGCGGCCTCGATCCGGGCCAGCTCCAGGACTACTACCGCCAGCGGAACCTGTTGAAGGTGGCGGTGACCCCGGAGCACGTCGGGAACGCGGTGGTGTTCTTCGCCTCGAACCTCACCCCCACGACCGGCGCCGCGCTCCCCGTCGACGGCGGCGTGCCCGAGGCGTTTCCGCGCTGAGAGGAGGCCGCATGGCGGACGTCCGGCTGGTGTGTCTCGACTCCGACGATCTCCCGCACGAGAACTCGGGCGAGGCCAACTACAACGAGAGCGCCTACTACAACTTCTACGATCCCGCGCGCCGGCTGGGCGGCTTCCTGCGCCTCGGCAACCGTCCCAACGAGGGCTTCGCCGAGATGACGGTCTGCCTCTACCTTCCCGACGGCCGCGTGGGCTTCATGTTCGCGCGTCCGGCGATCACGCGTAACGCGCGCTTCGACGCTGGCGGGCTTCGCTTCGAGGTCGTGGCGCCCATGCGCGAGCACCGCATCGCCTACGCGGGGACGGTCTGCCTGCTCGCCCGTCCGCTCGATCTCCTCGATCCGCGCACGGCCTTCACGGCCAACCCCCACCGGCCGGCGGAGATCGCGCTCACCTATACCGCGCTGTCGCCGGTCGCCGGCGGCGAGCCGCGCGCGTGGCGCGACGGCGGGTGGGTGAGCGTGCGCCACGAGCGCCCCGGCCAGGAGTTCGCCCGCGGGCACCTCGAGCAGCACGGGCGCGCCGCGGGACGGGTGACGGTCGACGGCACCACGTGGGAGGTCGACGGCTGCGGGCTCCGCGACCGCTCGTGGGGGCCGCGCTGGTGGCAGGGACCCCAGTGGTACCGCTGGCTCACGATGAACTTCGGCCCCGAGCGCGGCATCGCCGCCGCGCTCACCGCGCAGCGCGACGGCCGCGAGATCCACGCCGGCTACGTGTACGAGCGGGGCGCGCCGAATCGGCCGCTCGGGCGCGTCGAGGTAGAGAGCGAGCTCGCCGGCCCCGAGCGCCTGCACGCGGCGCTGCGCGCCCGCCTCCATCCCGCCGACGGCGGCGCGGTGGAGGAGGTGGCGGGTCGCGTGCTCGTGATGGTGCCGCTGCGCAACCGCCGCGCCGGCGTCACCACGCGCATCGCCGAAGGGCTCACCGAGTGGCGCTGGCGCGACCGCATCGGCTACGGCTGGTCGGAGTACCTCGATCACCCCGACGGAGCTTGAGGCGCGGCTCGCCGCCTGGCTCGCGCCGCGCCTCGGGCGCGCGACGGCGGTCGAGGGGCTCGAGCGCTTGGCCGGCGGCGCGTCGCGCGAGAGCTGGGCGTTCACCGTGGGCGGCGAGCGGCTCGTGCTGCGCCGCGACCCGCCGGGGCACGTCATCGAGTCGAGCCGGCGGCGGGAGTTCGCGCTCATCGAGGCGGCCGCGGCGGCGGGCGTCCCGGTCCCGCGCGTGCGCTGGTGCGAGGACGATTCGGCGGTGCTCGGCACGGCGTTCTTCGTGATGGACTTCGTCCCGGGCGAGACCATCGGCCGGAGAATCCTGCGCGACCCGGCGCTCGCCCCCGCGCGCGCGGCGCTGCCCGAGCAGCTCGCGGGCGCCGCGGCGCGCATCCACGCGATGCCGCTCGGGGCGCTCGGCGCCGAGCCGGCGGCCGTCGCCTCGCCCGCCGCGGCGGAGCTCGAGCGCTACGAGAGCATCTACCGGGCGATCGCGCCCGACCCGCATCCCGCGCTCGAGCTCGGGCTGCGCTGGCTCGCGGCCCGCGCTCCCCGGCGGGCGCGGCAGGCGCTCGTCCACGGCGACTTCCGGCTCGGCAACGTGATCGTCGGCCCGGAGGGGCTACGTGCGGTGATCGACTGGGAGCTGGCGCACACGGGCGACCCGATGGAGGATCTGGGCTGGCTCTGCGTGCGCTCGTGGCGCTTCGGGGCGGAGCCGCCGGTGGCCGGGCTCTGCGAGCGCGAGCGGCTGTTCGCGGCGTACGAGCGCGCCGGCGGCGGGCCCGTCGACCCCGCGGTCGTGCGCTGGTGGGAGGCGTTCGGCAACCTCAAGTGGGCCGTCATCTGTATCATGCAGGCGCAGACGTTCTTGGGCGGCGTGAAGAACGTCGAGCTGGCGAGCCTCGGACGCCGCGTCGCCGAGGTGGAGCTCGAGCTGCTCGACCTGATGGAGGAGTGAGCCATGCAGGACCGGCCCACCGCGCTCGAGCTGCTCGCCGCCGTGCGCGAGTTCCTCGAGGCCGACGTCGTCCCCGCGCTCGGCGGGCGCCGGCGCTTCCACGCGCTCGTCGCGGCGAACGTGCTCGGAATCGTCGAGCGCGAGCTCCGGAGCGAGGAGGAGGCGCTCGCCGCCGAGTGGCGCCGGCTCGCTGCGCTCCTCGGTGACGAGGGGCCGGCGCCCGCGGGCACGGCGGCGCTGCGCGCGGCGGTACGCGGGCTCACCGCGGCGCTGGCCGACCGCATCCGCGCGGGCGAGGCCGATGCGGGGCCGTTCGCGGCGGCGGTGCGGGCGCACGTGCGCTGGGCCGTGGTCGAGAAGCTGCGGGTGGCGAAGGGCGGGTGACGGCGAGCTGGCTCGACGAGCCGCCGCCGGCGGCGACGCTGCGCGGCGGGCCCGTGCCGGCGCGCGTCGGCAACGTGCTCGTCGGCACGGCGTCGTGGACGGAGCGGACGCTCCTCGAGAGCGGCGCGTTCTACCCGCCCCAGGTGCGTACCGCCGAGCGGAGGCTCCGATACTACGCGCGCCATTTTCCCGTGGTCGAGGTGGACGCGAGCTACTACGCGCTGCCGCAGCCGCGCACGGCGGCCGCGTGGGTCGAGCGCACGCCGCCCGGCTTCGTCTTCGGCGTGAAGGCCTTTGCCGCGCTCACCGGCCACCCGATCGAGCGCGCGCGCCTCGACCGCGACCTCCAGGTCGCGCTGCCGCGCCTGCCCCGGCTCTACCCGCGGGACGTGCCCGCCGACGTGCTCGAGGCCATCTGGCAGCGCTTCCGCGCGGCGCTCGCTCCGTTGCGCGCGGCCGGCAAGCTCGCCTACGTGCTGCTGCAGATGCCGCCGTGGTTCGTGCCCTCGCACGAGAGCGACGCCGTCCTCGACGACGCCGCGCGCCGGCTCCCCGACGTGCAGGTCGCGGTGGAGTTCCGCGCGGCGGGCTGGCTCGCCGAGCGCCGCCGCGCGCGCACGCTCGCGGCGCTCGGCGAGCGCGGCTTCACCTACGTGTGCGTCGACGAGCCGCAGGGCACGCGGGCGAGCGTGCCGCCGGTGGCGGCGGTCACGTCGCCCGCGCTCGCCGTCGTGCGCTTCCACGGCCGGCGGCGCGAGACGTGGGACCGCCGCGGCGTCTCCACGACCGAGCGTTTCGACTATCTCTACTCGGCGGCCGAGCTGGCCGAGTGGGTGGCCCCGATCCGCCGGCTGGCGGCCGAGACGCGCACGGTGTGCGTGCTCATGAACAACTGCCGTCGCGAGTCCGCGGTGCGCAACGCCAAGGAGCTGGCGGAGCTGCTTGCGAAAGCTGGAGGAGTATGATTCCGGGCGGTCGTGTGCGCTTCGCGCCCGGGCTGACCGGCTGACACGACGTTGATCCTCCGCTCCTACTATCTCTACCAGGCCGCGGCGAACTGCGTCTTCTTCCAGCCGATCTTCTTCCTCTACTACGAGCGGCGCGCCGGGCTCGGCGTGGCGACCGTCCTCTGGCTCCAGTCCTACAACACCACGGTGCGCGCGCTCCTCGACTTCCCGTTCGGCGCGGTGGCCGATCGGACCTCGCGCCGGGGCTGCCTCGTCGCGGCGGCGGCCGCGGTGGCCACGGGCGCCGCCGCGCTTCTCGTCCGCCCCGGGCTCGACGTGGCGATCGCGGCCGAGACGCTCTTCGCCGTCGCCTCGGCGCTGCGCTCGGGGGCGGACTCGGCGCTCCTCTACGACGGCCTCGAGCGCGCCGGACGGCTCGCGGAGTACCCGCGGGCCGAGGGCCGCGGGCAGGCGGTCACCGCGCTCGCGTCGGGCGCGACGGCAGTGGTGGGCGGCCTGCTCGCGGCCGTCGACCTCCGCCTGCCCTACGTGGCGACCGTGCTCGCCGCCGCGGCGAGCGCGGCCGCGGCCGCCGGGCTCGCCGAGGACCCGAGCCGCCGGCCGTACCGCGCCGGCGCGTGGACGCTCATGCGCGCGGCGGCCGGACACGCGCGGCGCACGGCGGCGGTGCGCTGGGCGATCGGGCTCGCGGCGTTCGCGATCACCACGTCGCACGTGTACTTCTACCTCCAGCAGCCCTACCTCGAGGCGATCGGCTTGCCGGTCGCGCTCTTCGGCGTCGTGTTCGCCGCGACCAAGGTCGTGACCGCGCTCACCGCCGGGGCCGCGTACCGCGTGGACGCCGCGCTCGGCGCGCGCGGCGCGAGCGCCGCCATGGCGCTCGTCCCGGCCGTCGGGCTGGGGGCGATGGCCGTGGTCGCCACCCCGGCCGGCGCCGGGCTCGTGCTGACGCGCGGCCTCCTCGACGGCCTCTGGCAGCCGCTCTGCAACGTGTACCAGAACCGGCTGGTGGGCTCGCGCCTGCGGGCGACCGTGCTCTCCCTCCAGAGCCTGGTGGCACGGCTGGCCCTCGCGCTGACGCTGGCGCTGCTCGGCGCCGGGCTGCATCTGGGCACGCTCGCGGGCACGTTGCTCGCGGTCGCGGCCGGCGTGGCGCTGCTCGGGGCGACGCTGGTCCGCAGCGCCCCGCGGGCGGCTTGCCGCGCGGCGACCGTGTGATAGCAGAGGCGCATGTCCGCCGGTCGCGTGGCCTCGGTGCTCGTGCTCGCGCTCGTCGTGGCGGGGGCCGACTGGCTCGCGGTCGCCGACCCGCTGCGCGCGTGCGCCCCATGCCTTGCATGGGTGGTCGCCGGCCCCTTCGTGCTGGCGTTGCTCGCGCTCGCGATCCTGCGCCCGGCGGCGCCACCCCCGGCGGCGGCGCCCGCTCCCCCGCCGCCCGACACGCCCGCGCTCGACCTGCTGGCCGCGCTCCAGGACGAGGGCCGGCTCGTCGACTTCCTCACGGAAGACATCGGGACCTACTCCGACGCACAGGTCGGCGCCGCGGTGCGCGGCATCCAGGCGAGCTGCCGCAAGGCGCTCGAGGCGTGCGTCAAGCTCGAGCCGATCCTGCGTGGGGCGGAGAACGAGCCGGTCACCGTCGAAGCGGGATTCGATCCGGGCGCCGTGCGCCTCACCGGCAACGTGACCGGCCGGCCGCCCTTCCGGGGCGTGCTCCGCCACGCGGGCTGGCGCGTCACCGGGGTGACGGTCCCCGCGCGCCAGGGGTGCGACGCGCGCGTGATCGCCCCCGCCGAGGTCGAGCTGCCGTAGACGATGAGCGTGCCGCGATTCGTCGTCGGCATCGACCTCGGGACGACCAACAGCGTGCTCGCCTGGGTCGACACGCAGGGCCCCGACCTCGATCCCGAGGCGCCGGCCATCGCCGTGCTGCCGATCCCGCAGCTCGTCAAGGCGGGCGTGGTCGAGCCGCGCGACGCGCTGCCGTCGTTCCTCTACCTGCCCGCCGAGGGCGAGATGGACGCGAAGGCGCTGGCGCTGCCGTGGGGCGCGCCCGAGCACGTCGTCGGCACGCTCGCGCGCGCGCGCGGTGCCGAGGTGCCGGGACGGGTGGTCGCATCGGCGAAGTCCTGGCTGTGTGCGACCGGCGCCGACCCGAGCCGCCCGATCCTGCCGTGGAACGCGCCTGCCGACGTACCGCGGCTCTCGCCGGTGGCGGCCGAGGCGGCCTACCTCGCGCACCTGCGCGCCGCCTGGGACGCGGCGATGCCCGCGCCGCTCGCGGCGCAGGAGGTGTACCTGGCCGTGCCGGCGTCGTTCGACGCGGTGGCGCGCGAGCTGACGGTGCGGGCGGCGGAGGCCGCAGGGCTCGGCGGCGCGCGCCTCATCGAGGAGCCGCAGGCGGCCTTCTACGCCTGGATCGCCGCGAGCGGCGGCGCCTGGCGGCGCGAGGTGCGGGTCGGCGACGTGATCCTCGTCTGCGACGTGGGCGGCGGCACGACCGACCTCTCGCTGGTGAGCGTCGGCGAGGAGGCAGGCGCGCTCGTGCTCGAGCGCCGCGCCGTCGGCGACCACATCCTGCTCGGCGGCGACAACATGGACCTGGCGCTGGCCCACGCGGTGCGCGCGCGGCTGGCCGAGACGGGCACCGCGCTCGACGAGTGGCAGCTCCGGGGGCTCGTGCACGCCTGCCGGCAGGCGAAGGAGCGGCTGCTCGGGGCGGACGGCCCGGAGCAGGAGACCGTGCTCGTGCTCGGGCGCTCGCGCAAGGTCGTCGGCGGGGCGCTGCGCACCGAGGTGACGCGCGCCGAGGTCGAGCGCACGCTGGTCGACGGCTTCTTCCCGCTGGTTGCGGCCGACGAGCGGCCGCGGAGCCCCCGGCGCGCGGGCCTCCAGGAGATCGGTCTCCCGTACGCCGCCGATCCCGCGATCACCCGTCACGTGGCGGGCTTCCTCGCCCGCCACCGCGAGGTGGCGCCCGAGGGGCCGAGCGCGGTGCTGTTCAACGGCGGCGTCACCGAGGCCGCTCGCCTGCGGGCACGGCTCACCGAGGCGCTCGACGCCTGGCGCGGCGCGGCCGGCGCCGTGCGCGTGCTCGCAGGCGCGGATCCGGCACGTGCGGTCGCCGTCGGCGCGGCGGCCTACGGGCTCGCGCGCCGCGGGCGCGGCGTGCGCATCCGCGGCGGGACCGCGCGCGCGTACTACGTCGGCGTCGAGGCGGCCGCGCCCGCCGTGCCGGGTGTGCCCGCCCCGGTGAAGGCGCTCTGCCTGGCCCCTTTCGGCATGGAGGAAGGCGGCGAGGTCGAGCTCGCCGGCACGGAGCTCGGGCTCGTGGTGGGCGAGCCCGCGGAGTTCCGCTTCTTCGGCTCCTCGGTGCGCCGCGACGACCTGCCGGGCACGGTGGTCGAGGGCTGGGGCGCGGGCGAGATCGAGGAGCTGCGGCCGCTCGAGACGACGCTCGCCGCCGAAGGCGAGGAGGGGCGCACCGTCCGGGTGCGGCTCAGCGCGCGCGTGACCGAGCTCGGCACGCTCGAGCTGTGGTGCGTCGCGCGTGACGGCGGGCGGCGCTGGCGGCTCGAGTTCAACGTGCGCCAGGCGGCGTGAGCGCCGCGCGCTACATCGTCGGCATCGACCTCGGCACGACGAACACCGCGTGCGCCTGGGTCGATACGGCCGCGGGCCGCACGATCGAGGTGCTCGCGATCCCCCAGCTCGTCGCCGCAGGACGCGTCGAGCCGCGGGCGACGCTGCCCTCGTTCGTCTACCTCGCCGGCGAGCACGAGCTGCCCGCCGGGAGCCTCGACCTGCCGTGGGCAGCCGGGCGCGCCTTCGCCGTGGGGCTCTTCGCGCGCGAGCAGGGCGCGCGCGTGCCGGGGCGGCTGGTTGCGTCGGCCAAGTCGTGGCTCTGCCACGGCGGCGTCGACCGCACGGCGGCGATCCTGCCCTGGGGCGCGCCCGCGGACGTGCCCCGCGTCTCGCCGGTGGAGGCGTCGGCGCGGGTGCTCGCGCACGTGCGCGAGGCGTGGGACGCGACGATGCCCGCGCCGCTGGCGGCGCAGGACGTCGTGCTCACCGTGCCGGCGTCGTTCGACGAGGTGGCGCGCGAGCTGACGCTCGCGGCGGCCCGCGCGGCCGGGCTCCCGGAGGTCGTGCTGCTCGAGGAGCCGCAGGCGGCGTTCTACGCCTGGCTCGCGGCGCACGAGGACGACTGGCGTGCGCGCGTCGCCGCGCACCCGCTCATGCTCGTGGTCGACGTGGGCGGCGGGACCACCGACCTCTCGCTGATCGCCGCGCGCGCGAGCCGCGGGGAGCTCGGTCTCGAGCGCGTCGCGGTGGGCGAGCACCTGCTGCTCGGCGGCGACAACATGGACTTGGCGCTCGCGCGAGCGGCCGAGGCGCGGCTCGTGCCCGGGGGGGGCCAGCTCGACACGCAGCGCTTCCACGGGCTCGTGAGCCTGTGCCGCGCGGCGAAGGAGCGGCTGCTCGCCGAGGCCGACGCCGGGGAGGTGGCGCTCGGCGTGCCCGGGCGCGGCGGCGCGGTGATCGGCGGCGCGCTTACTACCACCGTCACGCGCGCCGAGGTCGAGGCGGTCGTGCTCGACGGGTTCTTTCCGGCCGTCGCGGCCGACGCCCGGCCGCGGCGCGGCGGCGGGCTCGGGCTCCGCGAGTTCGGGCTCCCGTTCGCCGCCGAGCCGGCGATCACGCGCCACATGGCCGAGTTCCTGGCGCGCCAGCGCACGGCCGCGGGGCAGGAGGAGCTTCCCCTCGTGCGCCCCGACGCGATCCTCTTCAACGGCGGCGCGCTCGAGCCCGAGGTCCTGCGCGCGCGTCTCGCCGCGGTCGTCGGCGCCTGGCACGCGCCCGACGGGAGCTGGCGCCCGGCGGTGCTCGAGGCGCGCTCGCTCCAGCTCGCCGTCGCCCGCGGCGCGGCGTACTTCGGGCTCGCGCGCCGCGGCGGCGGCGTGCGCATCGGCGCCGGCGCGGCGCGCAGCTACTACCTCGGGCTCGCCGGCGCCGGGCCGCCGCGCGCGCTCTGCGTGGTGCCGCGGGGCATGGAGGAGGGCGAGACGGTGGCGATCGCCGAGCGCGAGTTCGAGCTGCTGGCGAACCGCCCGGTGGCGTTTCCGCTCTACACCGCCACCGACCGCAGCGGCGAGCGCGCGGGCGACGTGGTCGCGGTCGAGCCGGGAGCGCTGGCTTCGCTGCCGCCCATCCGCACCGTGCTCCGCTTCGGCAAGCGGCTCGAGGAGCGGGCGCTCCCCGTCCACGTCGAGGCGCGGCTCACCGAGATCGGCACGCTCGCGCTGTGGCTCAAGTCGCGCACGACCGAGCATCGCTGGCGGCTCGAGTTTCGGCTGCGCGACACGGTGGACGCCGAGGCGCCGGCGGCAGCCGCCCTCGAAGTGGACACGGCCCGCGTCGCCGCTGCGGCGGCCCTGCTCGCGGCGGCCTTCGACGGCGCCGACGATCCGGTCACGCTCACCCGCCGGCTCGAGACGGCGCTCGACGCCGGCCGCGACGCCTGGCCGCTGCCCGCGATCCGCGCGCTGTGGGACGCGCTCTGGCCGTTGGAGGCGCGGCGCGCGCGCTCGCCCGAGCACGAGGCGCGTTGGCTCAACCTGGCCGGCTTTCTCCTGCGGCCCGGCTTCGGCGACGCGGGCGACGAGCTGCGCGTGGGCCGCCTCTGGCGCGTGCTCTCGTCGGAGCTGCGCCACCCGCGCGCGGTCCAGTGCCGGGCGGAGTGGTGGAACCTCTGGAAGCGGGTCGCGGGGGGCCTGTCGGCCGGCCAGCAGCAGGCGCTGCTCGAGCGCGTGCGCCCGGCCCTCGTGCCGCGCGGGAAGGCGAAGGGCCCGCGGCCCGGCCCGCAGGAGCTGCGCGAGATGTGGCAGGCGGTGGGCGCGTGCGAGCGGCTCGCGGCGGCGGCCCGCACCGAGCTGGGCGAGGCGTTGCTCGCGGCAATCGAGCGCGGGCGGGCGACCGAGCAGGAGCTGTGGGCGCTCGCGCGGCTCGGCGCGCGCGTCCCGCTCTACGGGCCGCTCAACGCGGTCGTGCCGCGCGCCGTGGCCGAGCGGTGGGCGGAGCGGCTGCTGCGGCACGAGTGGGGGCGCGAGGAAGCGACGGCGTTCGCGCTGGCGCAGGTCGCGCGCGCCACCGGCGACCGCGAGCGGGACCTCGATGCGGCGGTGCGGGAGCGCGTCGCGGCGAGGCTCGAGGGCGCGGCCGGCGGCGCGCGCCTGGCGCGGATCGTGCGCGAGCCGGTCGCGCTCGAGGAGCGCGAGCAGGCGCGGCTCCTCGACGAGGCGCTGCCGGCGGGGCTGCGGCTCGCGGGGGAGGGGTAGCGCGGGCCGCCTTGCGCCGCGGCGCGCGTCGTGCGCAGAACGCCTCATGGTCGTCGTGCTCTTCCGCTCCCGCCTCACGGCCGCCGCGGGCGAGGACTACGCCGCGCGCTCGGCGGAGATGTTCGCCCGCGCACGGAGCATGCCCGGCTACGTCGACGCCAAGACCTTCGTCTCCCGCGACGGCGAGCGGCTCACGCTGATCCACTGGGAGTCGGCCGAGACGCTGCGCGCCTGGGCCGAGGACGAGCAGCACCGCGTCGCGCAGGCGGAGGGCCGTGCGCGCTGGTACGAGACGTACCAGGTCGAGGTGGCGGAGGTCGTGCGCCGCTACGGCTTCGAGCGGGGCTGAGCCGCCGGCTCGAGCACCAGCGGCAGGCGCGTCACGCCGCGGAAGACGATGCTCGGGTGCAGCGGCAGGGGCGCGTCGTCCGGCCGGTGGAAGCTCCGCGTGCGGGCGAGCAGCACGCGCAGCGCCACCTCCGCCTCGAGCGTCGCGAGCGAGGCGCCGAGGCAGTAGTGCGGCCCGAACCCGAAGGCGAGATGATTCGACCGCTCGCGGCGGACGTCGAACGCCTCCGGCCGCTCGAACACGGCCTCGTCGCGGTTCGCCGAGCCGAGCCAGCAGAGCACGAACTCGCCCGCGGCGACCGGCACGCCGTGCAGCGCCACGTCGCGCGTCGCCCGGCGGGGATCCATCTGCACGGGCGAGGCGAAGCGCAGCACCTCGTCGACGACGCCGGGGACGAGCGCCGGCTCGGCGCGCGCGGCCGCGAGCGCGTCGGGGTGGGCGAGCAGCTCGAGCACGGTATTGCCGATCAGGTTGGTGGTGGTCTCGTTGCCCGCCACGAGCAGCAGGATCAGCATGGCCAGCAGCTCGTCGAAGGAGAGCCGCGAGCCCTCCAGCTCGGCCTGCACGAGGCCGGTGAGCAGGTCGTCCGCCGGCGCCCGGCGGCGCTCCTCGACGAGGCGCACGAAGTACGCCTCGAGCTCGCCGCGGATGCGCCGCTGCTCGGCGATCATCTCCGGCGTGGGCGGCGCGAAGAAGACCGACCCGAGCGGCGCCACGAGCGCGTCGGACCACGCTTTGAAGCGTGGACGGTCCTCCGGCGGCACGCCGATCATCTCGGCGATCACGATGACCGGCAGCGGGTAGGTGAGCGCCTCGACGAAATCCACCTCGCGCCGCGCGAGCGCGTCGTCGAGCAGCTCGTGGGCGATCGCTTCGATGCGCGGCGCGAGCTGGCGCACGCGCTTCGGCGTGAAGGCCTGGCTCACCAGCCCGCGCAGCCGTGTGTGCTCGGGCGGGTCGACCACGAGCATGCTGCGCGGGAGGTCGTCGTCGGTGAAGCCGGGGGGCGGAGGGAAGCGGCTCGACCAGGCCTGCGGGTCGCGGAGGATGGCCTGGCAGTCGGCGTGGCGGAAGACCGACACCACCGGCAGGCCTTCGTGCCGCCACGCCGGGTGCTCGCACCGGGCGCGGGCGAAGAGCGGGTAGGGGTCGCGCCGGGTCGCCTCGTCGTAGGGGTTGAAGGCGAAGGCGTCGGTCAGCGGGGCCTGCATGGACCGTTCTGTATCAGGCAGCGTCCCGTGTCGCACGCCCGAGATCCGTTGCCCGCGGGATGCGCGGGCGCGAGCGGGCGCCGCGACACGGCGGAGCGACACGAGGAGCTGCTCTGGAAGCGACCCGAGCCGCCGTCTGCGCTTCGACGTCGGCGCCGCGCCTGATGCCGCTCCTGCTCGACACCGGCGTGCTCTACGCACTCGCCGACCGCGACGACGCCTGGCACGGCCGCGCCCGCGCGTACGTCGAGCGGTCGCACGAGCTGGCCGTCGAGGGCCTCACCACGGCCGACCTCCAGCGGTGCAGGGAGCTCGTCGGCGACTATCCCGACATCGGCTTCGTCGACGCGTCGGTCGTCGCGATCGCGGAGCGGCTGCGCCTGCGGCGCATCGCCACCACCGACCGGCGGCACTTCGCACAGGTCCGGCCGCGGCACGTGCGCGCCTTCGACTTGGTCCCCTAACTATAATAACGGGCGGTTGCCGTCGGCGTCGCAGCGCGGCATGCTACCTCGTTCACATGCTGCAGGTTTCGGGCGTCTCCAAGGCGTACGGCGGGCAGGTCGTGCTCGCCGACGTCACGTGGACCGTCGCGCCGGGCACGCGGGTCGGGCTCGCGGGCCCGAACGGCGCGGGCAAGTCCACGCTGCTGCGCCTGATCGCGGGCGAGATCGAGCCCGACCGCGGGGCGGTGACGATGCCGCGCGGCACGCGCGTCGGGTACCTCCCGCAGCACATCCTCGGCGGCGCGGGCACGACGGTGCGGGCGCACGCGCTCTCGGCGTTCGCCGAGCTGCACGCGCTCGAGGCGCGGCGGGCCGACCTCGAGCACCAGCTCGCGACCGTCGATCCGGCGAGCGACGCGTATCAGGCGGTGATGGAGCGCTACGTCGCGGTGTGTGAGGAGTGGGACCACCGCGGCCGCTACGACACGGACGCCGCGGCCGAGGTGGTACTGCGCGGGCTCGGGTTCGACGAAGCCGACTTGGCCCGCGACTTGGGCGCGCTCTCGGGCGGCTGGCAGATGCGCGCCCATCTCGCCCGGCTGCTGCTCGAGCGGCCCGACGTGCTGCTGCTCGACGAGCCCACCAACTACCTCGACCTCGAGGCGCGCAACTGGCTCGAGGAGTTCCTCGTGGGCTACGCGGGCACGGTCATCCTCGTCGCCCACGACCGCTACTTCCTCGACGTCGCGGTCGAGCGCACCGCCGAGGTGCTCAACGGCCGGGTGACGGACTACCCGATGCCGTACAGCCGCTACCTCGAGGAGCGCGAGACGCGCCTCGAGCTGGCACGGGCCGCCTACGCGCAGCAGCAGGAGGAGATCGAGCGCATCGAGGCGTTCATCAGCCGGTTCCGCTACCAGGCGTCGAAGGCGGCCCTCGTGCAGAGCCGCATCAAGCAGCTCGAGCGGATCGAGCGGCTGCCCCCGCCAGACGGCCACGAGCGCACGCTCAAGATCCGCCTCCCCGAGGCGGCGCGCAGCGGCCGCACGGTCGTCGAGCTGCGCGGGGCGCGCAAGCGCTACGGCGAAGTCGCCGTCTACGACGGCGTCGACGTGCTCGTCGAGCGCGGCCAGCGCGTGGCGCTGGTCGGGCCGAACGGCGCGGGCAAGACCACGCTGCTCAAGCTGCTCGCCGGCGTGCTGCCCCTCGACGGCGGAGGGCGGAAGGTCGGCCAGAACGTGCAGCTCGCGTACTTCGCCCAGGACCACGGCGAGATGCTCGACACCGAGCGCACCGTCCTCGACGAGGTGATGCGCGCGGCGACGGTGGAGACCGCGCCGCACGTGCGCCCGCTGCTGGGCGCGTTCCTCTTCTCCGGCGACGCGGTCGAGAAGCGCGTCGGTGTGCTCTCGGGCGGCGAGCGCAGCCGGCTGGCGCTCGCGAAGCTGCTGCTCCATCCGGCCAACTGTCTTCTCCTCGACGAGCCGACGAACCACCTCGATCTCACGGCCAAGGAGGTCCTCCTCGAGGCGCTGCTCGCCTATCAGGGGACGATCGTGATCGTCGCCCACGATCGCTACATCCTCGACCGGCTGCCGACGCAGGTGATCGAGGTCGGCGCCGGGCGCGCCGAGCGCTACCTCGGCAACTACGAGGACTGGGTGCGCGCCAAGGCCCGTGCCGCGGCGCCGCCGCAGGAGCAGTCGGTCGAGCGGCGCCGGGCGCGCTCCTAAAGGGCTTGCAGCTTCCACGCCGACCAGATGACAGTCGCCAGATGACAGTCGAACGATCGCTCACTCGCACACCCCGCCCGCTCGACGCGGCGCTCATGGCCTTCGACATTCCGGCCATTCTGGCCGAGCTGAGGGGCGAGCCGACGTGGCAGACCGCGGATCGCAATGCGATCACGCTTCTGAAAACGCGCGGGATGCGAGTCGTGCTGGTGGCGATGCACGCGGGCACGATCGTCCGCACGCACCACGCCGAAGGCCCGATCGCGTTGCAGACCCTCGAGGGCCGCTTGCGATTCCGCACCGACGCACAGGAAGAGACGCTCGGACCGGGCGCGCTGCTGACGTTGCACGCGGGCATCCCTCACGCTCTGGAGGCCGTCGAGGACTGCGCGTACCTCTTGACGATCGCGGGCGAAGGGGCCCACCCCGCCGAGGCGCACCGCGGGGACCACCACGGTTGACACGATCCAGAGGCCGGCACGCGTATGGCGTTTGTATGGCGCGCAAGCTGACGACCACCGTGCGGCTGGATCCGGAGGATGCCGAGGCCCTGGCGCGGGCTCGCGCGCACGGCCTGTCGGCGTCCCGCCTGATTCGCGAAGGGCTCCGGGTCGTCGCTGCCAGGTATTACCGGCACCGCCGGCCGCCGTCGACGGGCCTCTTCGTGTCGACGGCCGTGAAGCTCGGCGACGAGTCGGAGCTGTTCAAGGATCTCGAGGAGTGAGAGGCGGCATCGTCGCCGAGCTGTTTGCGCTCGAGCCGGTCCCGCCGCGCGACGTCGTCCGGGCGCTGGAGATCGACGCCAGGCTCCTCGGGGTCCTGGGCCCTACCGCCGCCCGCGGCCGCGCGGCGGCGCCTGCCCGCCCGGCGGCGCGATCGGCTTCACCTGGATGCGGTGGTCGGGCATCCCACGGAAGAGCATCGTGTCCGCCGCCCGCTTGATGCGCAGCCGCATCGCGTTGCGCGCCATCGTGTCGTCGAGGGTGGCGAGCACGTCGGGCAGCCGCAGCTCGACCTGCCCGTGCCGCGACCCGTGGCTCAGCGTGACCTGGAGCCGGCCCTCGCCGGGCACGTCGCGCACCTCGACGCCGAGCCGCCGGTCGATCGAGCGCACGAGGTCGCCGATGATCCGCCGCGCCTCGAGGCGGGCCTCCTGCTCCGCTTCCGCCATGGACCCCCTACACTGAAGCGACCGGCGGAGCCTGTCAACGACTCACGCGAGCACGCCCGCGTCCCGCAGGCGGGCGATCTCGGCGGCGGGCATGCCGAGGAGGCGGTGGAGCACGCGATCGGTGTCTGCGCCGAGGCACGGGGCGGCGGCGCGGATCTCGGGCTCCATCGCCGAGAAGCGCAGCGCGTTGGTCTCGGCGGGATGGCGGCCGAGCACGGCGTGCTCGACCTCGCGGAAGTGGCGGCGGTGGCGGAGCTGCGGGTCGTCGTGCGTGTCGCGGAGGTCCGCGACCGGGCCCGCGTCGACCCCGGCCTCCTGGAGGAGCCGGGCGGCGTCGGCGGCCCGGCGGGGGCGCGTCCACGCCTCGAGGCCGGCCTCCACGTCGGCGACGCGCGCGAGGCGCCCGGCGGCGGTGGCGAGCGCGGGGTCGGCCGCCCACGCGGGGCTGCCGAGCGCGCGCACGAGCCGCTGCCAGTCGGCGTCGTCGTGCACGGCGATCGCCACCCAGCGCTCGCGGCCCCCCTCGTCCGCGCAGCGGAAGACGCCGTGCGGCGCCGCGTGCCGCGAGCGGTTGCCGACGCGGCCGAGGATCTCGCCGGTGGCGGTGTAGGTGGCGACGAATTCCGAGAGGCACACGATGCCGGCCTCGACCTGAGCGAGATCGATGTGCTGCCCCTCGCCCGTGCGCCGGCGGTGGAAGAGCGCGGCGGCGAGGAGCAGGGCGGCGAAGCGCGGCGCGAGCGAGTCGGTGATCGTGCCGTAGGGCCCGACGGGCTCGCGGTCGGGCCAGCCGGTCAAGTGGTTGAAGCCCGCGAGCGCGGAGCCCTGGCCGCCGAAGCCGGGATAGAAGCGGTGCGGGCCGCTTTGACCGTTCAGGCACGTGCTGATCATCACGAGGTCGGCCCGCTGCGTCACCAGCGACGCGTAGTCGAGGCCCCACTTCGCCATCGCGCCGGGGGCGAAGTTCTCGGCCACCGCGTCCACGCGCAGCGCGAGCCGGCGGGCCACCGCGACGCCCTCGGGGTGCGAGAGGTTGAGCGCGAGCGAGAGCTTGCCGGCGTTCAGCACCGCGAAGTGCTCGGAGCCGTCGAGGCCGCCCTTGGTGCCGGGCGTCATCTTGAGCGTGCGGAGGAAGTCCGGGCGCTGCCGCGACTCGACGCGGATCACGGCGGCGCCGAGATCGGCGAAGTAGCGCGTGGCGAGCGGGCCCGCCGCGCCGCCGCCGAACTCGAGGATGGTCGTGCCCGCGAAGAGCCCGCTCATACCACGCCCTCGGCCCGCAGCCGCGCGAGCGCGGCCGCGTCCACGCCGATCTCGCCGAGCACCGCGGCCGTGTGCTCGCCGAGCCGCGGCGCGGGGCTGCGCACCGCGACCGAGGCGGGCGTCGTGCGCGCGAACGCGCCGGGCAGCGTGAGCCGGCCCCGCCCGGGGTGGTCGAGGTCGGCGAAGAAGCCGCGGTCGGCGAGCTGCGCGGAGGCGAGCATCTCGCGCGGGGTGTTGATCGGCGCGAGCATGAGATTGCGCTCGCAGGCGGCGGCGTACAGCTCGGCCATCGTCTTGGTGCGGAAGAACGCGCCGAACTCGGCGGAGAGCGCGTCGACCTCGTCCTGCGAGAGCAGGTTGTGGTTGTAGCTCTTCCAGTCCGTGGCCTTGAGGCGCTCGGAGGCCATGCCGTGCTCGTCCATGTAGCGGACCATCGCGACCAAGCCCGGGATGCGCGCGGGCCCGCCGCGGAGCGCAAACGAGACGAAGCCGTCCTTGCAGGGCCAGATCTCGCGCTGGACGCTCCGGCCCTGGCGCATCATGGCGCCGCTGCGCGCGCCGCGGTTGCCGGTCATGACGGCCATCGCCGCCGTGCCGATGTTCGGCATGAGCATCGCCTCGTGCAGCGCGACGTCGACGTCCTGGCCCTCGCCGGTCGTCTCGCGGGCGAGCAGCGCGAAGACGACGCCCGCCGCCGCCTCGATGCCGCCGTGGTAGTGGGAGACGGGAAGCGAGCAGCGCACCGGCGGGCGGTCGGGGTCGCCGGTGCACCAGAGGTTGCCGCTCATCGCGGTGACCGTGAGGTCCGAGCCGCGCCAGCCGGCGTACGGGCCCGTACGGCCGAAGGGGGTGATCGAGCAGAGGACGAGGCGGCGGTTGCGGGCGCGGAGCGCCGTGGGGTCGAGCGTGCCGGTCTCGAGCACGACGTCGGCGCGTGCCGCGAGGTCGAGGAAAAGCTCGCGCCCGCGGGGGTGGTCGAGGGCGAGCGTGATGCCGCGCTTGGAGGTGTTGAGCGCGAGCCACAGGATCGAGCGCTCGGGGTCCTCGACGCCGCCCCAGAACGGCGGCCGCCGCCGCGCCGGGTCGCCCCCCGGCGGCTCGACCTTGACCACGTCGGCGCCCATCTCGGCGAGGAGCTTGCCGGCGAGAAAGCCGGGCTCCGCCGTGAGGTCGAGGACGCGGATGCCGTCGAGCGTGCCGCGCATGCGTCTCGGGTGCGTAGCGGCCCGCGCGCGGGGGTGTCAAGGCGCGGGGCTTCCAAGCCGCACGTCAGCCTGTCCAGAATGCGAAGAGGCGCTGGAAGGCCTCACGGGCCTCTGCGAGGTCCCGCGGCGACAGCCGCCCGATCGCCTTGTCGACCAGGTCCTCGTCAACTGTCGCGAGCTTTGCCAGACGAAGCAAACTGGGGTGGAGAAGGCCGGCGCTCTTCCAGTCTCTCAGCAGGACGTCGCCGTCGAGCTCGAGCACTTCGACCTTGCTGGTGATCATCGCCACCGTCGCCAGGCGGTTACGCGGCGATCGGATCGTACGGGCCAGGACGAGGGCGGGGCGCTTCTTGGTGGCGGCGAGCTCGGTGAAGGGGAAGCGGACGAGCACGACCTCGCCCGGCTTCACAGCCGGTCGTACTCCGCGTCCCTCGGGTCGTCCCACTCGGCGAATGACGATTCGGCCAGCTTGGCCAGCGCCTTGGTCTCGAGCCGGTCGGCGAAATAGGCTTCCAGGGCACGCGTGAGCACGTCCTTGACGGTCGTCTCGCGCTCGTTGGCCTCGGCTTTGAGGAGACGCAGCAAGCGCGGATCGCCGAGGTCCGCGGAAAGGCGTGTCGCCACATCAGCACATTAGTGTTTCTCTGCTTTTGCGTCAACTGGCGTCTGTGCGGTTGGGCGTGACGGGAAACCAGCGAAGTCGATGTCACGTACCCTGAGGCGCGGGTGCCGGACATTCACCGCGACGGCGCCGCCCCACCGTCGTCACGTCACTCGAAGTGCCCGACGCGGGTCGCCCGCTCGACCGTGGGCGGCGCGCCCGGCGCGGTGCCGCCGCACGGGCCGGGCCTGACGGGGTAGGCCGTCGGGTCGCGGAGCAGCGCGGCGGCCTGCTCGCGGATCTGCGTGGGGAGGTCGAGGGGGACCTGGGTGATCGCGTGGACCGCGCCGAGCTGGCTCACGACGGCGCTGCGGACCTGCGCGATGACGCACCCCTGATCGACCCGCCGGCCCGCGGCGAAGCGGTTCTCCGTCCACAGCAGCCGGCGGCCGCGCGGATCCCAGGCGAACTCCGGGATCACCCAGCCGTCCTCGCCCGAGCGCGTGAGGCGGCGCACCGCGCCGGGCTTGAAGCGCGTGCGCGCGGCGTTCCAGCGCAGCGTCAGCTCGTAGAGATCGGTCGCCTGCTGGAGCACGGGCTGGAGGAAGCTCTGGCTGAACTCCGGCAGGATCAGCACGTAGTCGTAGTCGGCCGGCAGGTCGAGGAGGGTGGCCGCCTGCGCCCAGTCGTTCTGTGCGCCCGGCAGGTTGCGCGACGACATGAAGATGATCCGACTCATGTCGGGCGTGAAGATCGCCTGCTCGTCCCACGCCGGGTCGTGCGTGAGGCGCACCGGGCGGCAGGCGCCGCGGGCGGGGTCCGGCAGGCGGCAGAAGAACAGCTCGGGGTTGATCGCGGTGTCGACGGTCTCGGTGTAGAGAAACCCCGAGCCGTCCGGCGCCCACCACTGCGTCTCGTACCAGTGGCCGTTGCCCGGGCGGACCACGTGCACGTCGAGCAGCCGGGGGCCGTTCGGCCCGTGGGGGTCGAAGCGCGCGACGCGGATGTCGGACTTGCCGGTTCCGCCCTCCTCCGCGTTCCAGTCGAGCGCGGTCCACACGATGTGCCGCCCGTCGGGTGACCAGTAGGCGTGGAAGTTGTCGTGCAGCTCCGCGTCGGGGGTGAGGTTGGTGCGTTGCGTCCCGTCGCGCGTCATCACCCAGACGTCGGAGCCGAGGCCGCCGAAGCCGGGGCTGCCCACGCGCACCGCGTGGCCGTTCCAGGAGTGGAACAGGATCCAGCGCCCGTGCGGCTGGGCGACCGGCACCTGGTTCGGCCCCGCGAGCCCGCAGGTGAGACAGACCTGGTCCGCGCCGTCGAGGGTCGAGCGAATGATCTGGACGTCGCCGTCGACCGGCCCGTGCCAGACGACGTGGGTCGCGTCGAGCCAGGTCACGGCCTGCCCGAGCACGAAGGGGTTCGTGTCGACGACGAACGCGCCGGCGCCCTCGGCGCGGGCGGCCGTCGGAACGAGCGCCGCGACCGCGAGCAGGGCGGCCAACGGCGCGACGCGCAAGCCTGCTGCCCTCGTCGGCATGGGTCCTCCGGGGCGCCGAGCGTAGCGTGGCCCGGCCCGGACCGACAAGGTTCACCCCGAGCGAGCCGTCGTGCTAAGACCCGCCGATGGGCATGCGCATCGGGATCGGCATCGGGGACATCGCGGGCGCGCCCGCCGGCGTCGAGGGGCTGATCGAGCAGGCCAGACGCGCCGAGGCGGACGGGTTCGCGAGCGGCTGGTTCGCCAACATCTTCGGCATGGACGCGATCCTCGCCGCGGCGCTCTGCGCGCGCGCGACGTCGCGGATCGAGCTGGGCACGGCGGTCGTCCCGACCTACCCGCGCCACCCGGTCGTGATGGCGCAGCTCGCGCTCTCGGCGCAGGCGGCCGCCGCGGGCCGCTTCGCGCTCGGCATCGGGCTCTCCCACCAGGTCGTGATCGAGGGGATGCTCGGGCTCTCCTTCGCCAAGCCCTACACTCACATGAAGGAGTACATGGCCGTGCTCGGCCCGCTCATCCGCACCGGCAGCGTGAGCCACCAGGGCGAGGAGTACCGCGTCACCGCGCAGGTGAGCGTCCCCGGGGCGACGCCGTGCCCGATCCTCATGGCGGCGCTCGCGCCGCGCATGCTGGCGCTCGCCGGCCGCGAGGCCGACGGCACGATCACGTGGATGACCGGCCCGCGCACGATCCGCGAGCACACCGTGCCGCGCATCCGCGAGGCCGCGGCCAAGGCCGGCCGCCCCGCGCCGCGGGTGATCGTGAGCCTGCCGGTGGCGGTCACGCGGGAGGTCGCCGCGGCGCGCGCGTCGGCGGCGCGCGGCTTCCAGATCTACGGCATGCTGCCGTCGTACCGCGCGATGCTCGACCGCGAGGGCGTCGAGGGGCCGGCCGACGTGGCGGTGGTGGGCGACGAGAGCGCCGTCGGCGAGCAGCTCGGGCGGCTCGCCGAGGCGGGTGCCACCGACTTCCTCGCGATCCCCTTCCGCGTGCAGGGCGACGACGGCGCCGTCGAGCGGACGCGCGCGCTCTTGAGGACGCTACGGCTGCCTTGACAGGGCTGGACGGGGTGGGGCAGGTAATGTCGATTCTGCTACGCGAGAGGAGGCTCCCGGATGTTGCTCGATGGTAAGGTCGCGATCGTCACCGGCTCGGGTCGCGGGATCGGCCGCGAAGAGGCGTTGCTGCTGGCCAAGCTCGGCGCGAAGGTCGTCGTGAACGATCTCGGCGCGCACTTCGACGGCACCGGGCAGCCCACCGCCACGCCTGCGCAGGAGGTCGTCTCCGAGATCAAGAAGATGGGCGGTCAGGCGATCGCCAACGGCGAGAGCGTCGCGGACTTCAAGGCCGCCAAGCGCATCGTCGAGTGCGCGATCGACACGTTCGGGAAGCTCAACATCGTCGTGAACAACGCCGGCATCCTCCGCGACCGGATGATCTTCAACATGGCCGAGGAGGACTGGGACGCGGTGGTGGCCGTGCACTTGAAGGGCACCTTCAACATGTCGCGCCACGCGTGCGAGTACTGGCGGGAGGAGCACAAGAAGGGCAACCTTCTCAACGGCCGCATCGTCAACACCTCTTCGGACGCCGGGCTGCTCGGCAACGTCGGGCAGTCGAACTACGGCGCCTGCAAGGCCGCCGTCGCCGCCATGGCGATCATCATCGGCCACGAGATGAAGAAGTACGGCGTCACCGCCAACGCGATCGCGCCCGTGGCGCGGACCCGGCTCACGGTCGACGCGACGCCGTCCACGGCGGCGCTCATGGGCGGCCCGGTCAAGGCGGGCGAGTTCGACATGTTCAGCCCGGCGAACATCGCGCCGTTGGTCGCGTGGCTCGCGAGCGACGACGCGGCCGGGGTGAACGGGCAGGTGTTCCGCGTGGGCGGTCGCAGCGTGTGGCCGATGAAGGGCTGGCACTCCGCGGTGCGCATCAAGAACCCGAAGGAGGCAGCCTGGGACGCCGCCGAGCTCGGCAAGCGCATCAAGGAGGAGCTGGCCAAGGGCATCACGGCGCCCGAGGGCATGGGCGACGTGTTCGCCGGCGGGCTGTGAGCCGCCGGGTGCTCATCGTCTGTCACGCGAACACGAGCCGCAGCATCATCGCCGAGGCGATGCTGCTGCGGCTGCTCGCCGCGCGCGGGCTCGCCGACGCGGTCGAGGTGCGCTCGGGGGGCATCGCGCCCTACGCTCGCGACGGCAGCCTGGTCTCGCTCGACACCCGCCTCGTGCTGCGCGAGGTCGGCATCGAGATGCCGCGCGACGCCGGCGCCACCGACTTGAAGCGCAACCGCCACCTGATCGCCGCCGCCGACGTGATCCTCGTCATGACCGCCGAGCAGCGGCGCATGCTCGCGGCCTTCGCCGAGGCCCAGGGCAAGCCGGTGCTCACCCTGCGCGAGCTGGCGGGCGAGGAGGGGGACATCGCCGACCCGGCGATGCAGAGCGAGGACTTCTTCCGCCGCTGCCGCGACGAGATCGCGCGCTGTCTCGAGCGCGGGCTGCCGCGGCTCCTCGCGGATTCGTAGGCCCCCCGTGCTCGGGCTCCTCAAGCGCACGCCGAAGCTCGAGATCGCGCTCGCGCCCACCCGCGCCGTGGCGCGCGAGCTCCAGCGCGAGGTGGCGGTCGCAGGCGAGCTGGTCGTGCGCAACCTCGGGCGGGACACCGAGCTGCGCGACCTCGAGCTGGTGCTGGTCGCCGGGGGCACGCGCCGCATCGACCTCGCGCTGCCCGCGGCCTGGGCGGGCACGGTGCGGCTTCCCGCCGGCGGCGAGCTGCGGGAGACCGTGGACTGGACGATCCCGCTCGCCGCGCCGATGCGCGCGCCCGCCGCCGAGATCCAGCTCAACACGACGGCGGGCGGCAAGCGCCAGCCGCTCGCGCTGTCGCCCAAGTTCCCGCTCGGCAACGAGTGACGGCCGGCGTCAGTCGGTCAGGTGCGTCAGCGTCCGCAGCGAGAAGTAGTTCGGGTCCCAGTTGCGCTCGATGAACGAGCTCTGGTAGCGGCCGCCGAGCGCGGCGCGGCTGGTCTTGTCGTTGACGCCGAGGACCAGGCTCGGGAACACCGCCGAGTAGGTCTCGTCGTTCTTCACGAAGTGGTAGCCGCACATCGCCGTGTAGAAGTACTCGCCGGCGCGGTTGTGCACGAGCTTCCAGTAGATGCGGTACATGTCCTTGTCGAAGTACATGATGACCTTGCCGAAGTTGTAGTACGGGTCGGTCGACTCGCCCTCGACGATCCACACCGGGCGCGGGATGAAGACCAGGTTCTCCTGCGGCCACCACTGTGCGCCCTTGCTCTTCGGCACCTCGTAGCCGGCCTTCACGTAGGGCGTGTCGACCATGAAGCGGCTCGGGTTCACCTGCTTCATCGGGAACGGATAGGGCTGGAGCACCGGGGCGAGGATCTTCCCCTCGCCGACCAGCTTCCACTTGTAGTACTCGACCTTGCCCCCGTAGCAGTTGAGGTCGTCGGCGAAGATGTCGAGCCCGCCGACCGGGTCCGAGCGCGTGGCGGCGTTCACCCGGCGGGCCCGACGGGTCGACGGCACGTAGGCCCAGATCGCGTCCTGGCTCTCCCAGTCCCAGTAGCGCTTGTTGAGGCTGGACACCCCCTCGACGTCCTGGGGCTCGAGCGCGGCGGTGACCGCCTGGTTCTCGAGGTTCTCGGGATTGTCCTTGATCTCGCCGTCGAGGCGTCCCTGGTAGATCATGCCGTGGAGGAACGCCTTGATCTTGCGGTACTCCCCAGTGCCGTCGACGCCGTCGAGCGTGAAGGTGGCGCCTCCGCCCCCGCCCTGATTGCCGCTGAACGTGAAGTTCCAGGCGATCTTGCAGCCGGCCAGCGGGTCCTTGGGGTCGATCGTGGGGAAGGGGAGGCCGAAAACGAACTCGGGGATCTTGCCGCTGGCCTTGTCCTTGAGCCCGCAGGTCTTCTCGTCGAGGTCGTACTTGCCGGCGTTCCCCTTGGTCGCGTCCCAGAACTTCTGCGCGAAGTTCTGGCGGAACTTGGCCGGGTCGACGGGGACCACCTTGAACCAGTACTCACCCTTCTCGAGCCGCTTGAGCACGGGGTCGGGCAGCAGGTCCTTGCCTTCCTGCCAGTTGTTGGCATCCAGGATCCAGGGCTCGTCGGAGCCGCTCTTGGCCTTGTCCTCCGCGCGCGCGGCCGGAGCCGCCGTGCCCAGGACCGCGATCGCCGCCGTCACCAGCGCCGTCCGGCGCCATGCTGCCGTCATGCACTCCTCCAGAGGATCGGGTGATCCTCGTTGTTCGCCTGTCCGTGCCCGGTTTTCAAGGGAAATCAGCTCCCCGGCGCGCTCTCCTTGAGCTTCTCGAGCTCCCAGTGGAGCACGGCACCCACCAGGAGCACGCGCTGCTCGCCCGCGGCGCGGGCGTAGAGGCCCGTCCAGGCCGGGTTGCGCTCGCCGACCTCGAGCGCGAGCAGCACCGTGCCGCCGGCGCCCGTGAGCGTGAGCCGAGGCGCATCGGGGCCGAGCCCGTAGTCGGCCGGGTTCTCGGGCGCCGGGTCCACCACCATGACCGGGCCGAGCGTGGCGAGCACGTCGAGCAGGTCGGAGGGAGCGTCGCCCTGCCAGGCGCGGCCGGCGCCGTCGGTCCAGCCGCTCGGGCCGCGCACCGCGATCAGCCGTCCGTCGGCATCGTCGACCTCGATGCGCGCGACGTCCGCGGCCGCAACGCGCAGCAGCGGCGGGGCCTGCTCGGGCTCGAGCGTGGCGGGCCGGCGGTACTCGAGCAGGACGTAGAGCCCGAGCGCGGCCAGCACGGCCAGCAGGAGCGCGGTGCCGCGGGCGGTCATCGGCTCACCGCGTAGCGGCGCCGCGCCATGAGGGCGGCCATCGCTCCGAGGAGCGCCGCCGGGGCGACGACGGTCGTCCAGAAGACCACGCGGCCCTCGCGGGCGGTGAGCGCGAGCGGCGAGAAGGTGCCGCCCGGCGGCGCCGCCGGCCGCGGCGCCGCGAGCGGGTCGGCGCGCGCCACCAGCTCGGCGGCGATCAGCAGGAGGTCGCGGTTCCCGAGCAGGTTCAAGTCGAGGTTCGTGACGAAGTCCGAGTCGCCGACGATGCCGATCCGGCCCTGGCGGCCGCCGGGCGCGTCGACGCGCGCGAGCGCCGCCACGGGCAGCGGCCCGCGGCGGTCGCGGCCGGGGCGGAAGGACGCCTCGGCGCTCGACAGCGCGCGCCGGTCGACGTCGGCCCACGTGGTCTCGTCCGTCGTGGCGAGGTACTCGCCGTGCACGCCCGGGCGGTCGACGAGCCGCACCGACTGCGCCACGGGCAGGAGCGCGTCGGCCGCGGGCGCGGTCGGGACGAGCGTCTGGTTGAGATACGCGACGCGCGCGGAGAGCCCGTCGGCGCCGAAGAGCCGGCCCCGGTCGTCGACCACGACGTCGTCCGCCAGCTCGATGCCGAAGCGCGCGGCGAGCGCGCCGATCGACGGCGGCGCGCCGGGGTCGGCGAGCACGAGCACGCGGCCGCCTCCCGCCACGTAGGCCTCCAGCGCGGCGACCTCGGCAGGAGCGAGGTCGCGCTTCGGGCCGGCCAGCACGACGAGCCCGGCGTCGGCCGGGACCGCGGCGACGCCCTCGAGCGCGCGCAGCTCGAAGCCGTCGGCGGCGAGCACGGCCGCCGCCTCGGCCGCGCCGCCGCGCGCCTCGCGCGCGCGGGGGTCGTGCTCGCCGTGGCCGACGACGAAGTACGTCATCACCGGCGGCGTGCCCGCCACGCGCAGCAGCGCCGCGGTCACCTCGACCTCGGTCACGGGGTCGATGCGCTCGCGGCGCGCGCCCGCCTCGGCGATCCCGACGTCGTATGCGCTCACGTCGAGCTGCTGCGCCGCGCCCGGGCTGCGGTCGAGGTCGAGGAAGCGCACGTGGACCCGCGGCGAGGCGTCGGTGTAAAGCCCGAGCAGGTCGGCCATCTCGCGACGGATCGCACCTTCCTGGCTCGAGTAGAAGACCGTGATGCGCACGTCGTCGGTGAGGCGCCCGAGCACCTCGCGGCTGTGGGGGGAGAGCGTGAAGCGGCGCTCCGGCGTGAGATCGAGCCGCCACGGATGGCGGGCGGCGAGCGCGACGAGGCAGCCCACGATCGCTACCAGCGCGGCCGTCTGAACCGCGAGCAGGAGCCGCGGCCTGCTCACGCGACGCCCCGCCAGGTGCGCGCGCCGAGCGCGCGCAGCGCGAGGAAGAGGAAGACCGCCCCGAGGCCGAGGAGGTAGACCACGTCGCGGTCGTCGATGACGCCCTGGGCGAAGCCGTAGAAGCGATCGAAGAGCGAGAGGCCGAGGAGGACGGGCGCGATGGCGCTGCCGATGGCGGCCTCGTTCCACGACACGAACCAGAAGAACACGAGCACGCCGTAGGTGAGCATCGCGCTCACCACCTGATTCTCGGTGATCGCCGACGCGGCCAGCCCGCACGCGATGAAGGCCGCGCCGAGGAGGACGAGGCCCGTGTAGCCGGCGAGCAACGGTCCCCAGGCGAAGGGGTGGAGCACGTGAAGGACGAGCGGCCCGACGAGGGTGGTCGCCAGCATCACGAGGTAGAGGGCGAGCGCGGCGAGGAGCTTGCCCGCCAGCAGCTCGCCGTCGCGCAGCGGGAAGGTCCAGAGCAGCTCGAGGGTCCCGAGCTTGCGCTCCTCGGCGATGAGCCGCATCGTGAGGAGCGGGGTGACGAGCAGGGCCACCAGCCGGAAGTCGAGGAACACGAAGCGCCACAGCCCCTCGGCGAGGTTGGCGCCGCCGAAGAGCACGAAGAAGGTGAGGTCGCTGTAGAAGAAGTAGCCCGTGAGCAGCGCGAAGACGCCGGTCAGCACCCAGGCGAGGGGGCCGCCGAACATGGCCGCCAGCTCGCGCCGGCAGATCGCGAGCGCCTTCTTCATGCGTCGTCTGCGCCGACGAGCGCGAGGAACGCCTCCTCGAGCGACGGCTCGACGGTGCGCAGCTCGCGCAGCGCCCAGCCCGCGCGCAGCACGCGCTCGGCGAGCGCCGGACGCACGTCGCGGTCGCGTCCCGCCTCGACGCGGCAGCGCGCGTGCCCGTTCGCGTTCCCGAGCGCCTCGACCCGGCGGACCCCCTCGACCGCACCGAGCGCCGCGACGAGCGCCGCGGCGGGGGCCTCGACCTCGACCTCGACGCGCGTCGCCGGGCGCAGCCGCGCCGCCAGCGCCGCCGGCGTGCCGGCGGCGAGCACGTGCCCGCGGTGGAGGACCACGACCCGGTCGCACAGGGTCTCGATCTCGGCGAGGACGTGGCTCGAGATCAGCACCGCGTGATCGGGGGCGAGGGTGCGGAGGAGACGGCGGGCCTCGGCGCCCTGCGCGGGATCGAGGCCCACCAGCGGCTCGTCGAGCACGAGGGCCGGCGGATCGCCCACGAGGGCGAGCGCGAGCCCGACGCGCTGGCGGAAGCCCTTGGAGAGCGCTCCGAGCCGCCGCCGGCGCACGGCGTCGAGGCCCGCGCGCTCGACCGCCAAGTCCACCGCCGCCCGCCGCCCACGCGGCGCCACCTCCCGCAGCGCCGCGGCGAACGCGAGCGCGCCTTCGACCGTCATCTCGAGGTGGAGCGCGGGGCGCTCGGGTGCGTAGCCCACGCGCCGGCGGGCGGCTCGCGGCGCGCGCGCGACGTCGTGGCCGTCTACGAGCGCCCGCCCCGCCGTCGGGGGAAAGACGCCGGCGAGCATGCGCAGCGTGGTCGTCTTGCCCGCGCCGTTGGGGCCGAGCATGCCCACCACCTCGCCGCGCGCGACGTGGAACGAGACGTCGGCGACGGCGGCCTGCGTCCCGAACCGCTTGGCGAGCTGCTCGGCAACGATCACCCGACCGCCAGCCGCACGGTGTCGCCTTCGAGCGCCGTCGGGCGCCGGCCGGTGAGGAAGCGGGGGCGCAGGATCTTCACCCACGCCGGCACGATCACCAGGCCGCCGAAGGTGTTGAAGACCATCAGGAGGGCGAGCAGCAGGCCCATCTCGGCCTGGAACTTGAGCGCCGAGAACCACCAGAAGATGGTTCCCGCCACCATGGTCGAGGCGGTGAAGATGATCGCCTTGCCGGTCGTTGCGGTGGCGTAGTCCACCGCTTGGTCGATGTCGCGGCCCTCGTCGAAGGCGTCGATCATGCGGCTGAAGTGGTAGATGCCGTAGTCGACGCCGACGCCGGCGCCCGCCGCCGCGATGGGGAGCGAGTTCACGTTGAGGTCGATGTGCCAGACGTACATGAACGCCTCGCACGCGAGCTGCGAAAGCACCACCGGGATCATCAGGATGAGGGTCGCCACCAGCGACCCATAGGTGAAGTAGAGGCAGGCCGCGACCACGCCCATGATGAGCGCGAGGTTGAGCCAGTAGGAGCTCTCGACCGCCTCGTTCACCGCCGCCAGCACGCCGAACAGCCCGCCCGCGAACAGATAGTGGACGTCGGCGTCGCTGTGCGCCGCGGCCCACCGCTTGCCGGTCTCGATCGCGTTCATGATGAGATCGTGCGAGTAGCCGCGGAACAGCGTGATGATCGTGCCGTAGCGGGCGTCCTGGGAGATGAAGCGGTCGAGGTCGCTGCCGTTGCCGCTCTGCGTGAACTGGTAGAAGACCTCGGCGATGTACTTCTCCTTGTCGGGCACGAAACCCCACTTGGGCTCGCCCTCGTGGAAGAGCCGCTCGAGCTGCTTGACGACGTCAATGATGGTCACCGAGATGCCCGCGCCCGGGATCGATTCCATGGCGTCGGCGAACTCCTCCATCGATGTGAGCGGCGCCACGTTCTTGATGCCGTTGGGCTTGCCGCTGTCGGCGATGATGACGAGCTGGCTCGCGCCGAGGAACTTCTCGTTGAGCTTCGCGTACGCGACGTTGTAGGGATGATCGGGGAAGAGGAGCGCGGCGCCCGGCGTCATGTCGCCGACCTTGAGCCGCCAGCCCCAGTGCGGGCAGGCGACGAAGAGCACGAGCGTGAGCCCGATCAGCGCCCAGCGCCGCCAGCCGTCACTGGCCGCGATGACCGCGTTGGTGAGCCCGCGGTAGATCGGCGCCTCGAAGAAGTAGAGCGCCGCGCCGATCGCGAGCACCGCGACGACCTTGGCGGGCCCGAGCAGCGCGAGCGCGATGCGCAGCGCGTAGAGGGCGAACGCCGCGGCGCCGGCCGCCAGCGCGGCGTGCCCCGCCCGGCGTGCCCACGCCGGGTAGCGCTGCTCGTGCACGCCGGGGGGATTGATCACCGAGAGGATGATCGGGTGCAGCGTGACCACGCTCACGAAGATCGAGATCACCCAGAAGCTCGAGAAGACGGCGACCTTCTGGATGAGCGGAATCGGGGCGATCGCGACCACCAGCATGCCGAAGCCGTCGGCGAGGATCGAGGCGATCGCGGGCGGGAAGAGGTGCGAGTAGGACTCGACGATCGCGCGTTGCTTGTCGCCCAGCCGGTGGTACTCCTCGTGGTAGCGGTCCATCGACTGCACCGAGTGCGAGAGGGCCCGGGCGGTGAGGAAGATCGGGATCACGAGCACCAGCGGGTCGAGGTTGAGCCCGAGCAGCGGGCCGAAGGCGAGCGCCCAGATGCCCGAGAGGAGGCCCGAGAACATGGGCACCCAGATGCCGGTCCAGGTGCGGAAGTAGTTGTAGAGGAGGAACGCGAGCGCGGCGACGGTGAGCACGAAGACCTGCGCCACCTGCGGGGCGTAGCGCTGGATCACCGTGTAGAGCCACGGGAAGCCCGTGATGTAGATCGTGTGGTTGTCGTCCTCGACGGCGCGCTTGAGCGCCATCATCCGGTCGTAGAGGTAGTTGAAGTCGAGGTCCTCCTCCCAGAAGCCCGCGGTGGCCAGCGCCGCGGTGTCGTCCTCGGAGACGTAGAGGCCGCGGATGCCCTTGGTGGCGTAGACCGAGAACTTGACCCGGTCGGCGTCCTCCTGGGTCTGCGGGACGTGCGGCCAGAACAGCTCGCGGATCTGGATCGCGCCGTTTGCGGTGGTGATCGCCTTCATCCGCGGATGCGCGATCGAGAGGATCTGATAGGGCACGACCCCCTTGGTGTCGACCAACCACTTCGTCACCTGGTCGATCTTCTGCAGCGTCGTGGGGTTGTAGATGTCCCCGTGCTTCACCTCGACGATGACCTGGAGGATGTTGGCGCTGCCGAACATGCGCCGGAAGCGGTTGTAGATCGCGATGTAGGGGTGGCCTTTGCGCCACGTGAGCTCGTGGCCGAGGATGCGCACCGTGCTCGGCCCGGGATAGAAGTCGAGGAACTGCGGCAGGACGCGGACCTTGGTGACCTCCCAGGAGAAGAAGAGCGTCATGACCGCGATCACGATCGAGACCGCGAGGCGGTTGCGGAGCAGGAAGTAGAGGTAGGACTCGATCCAGCGCTTCGGGATCACGACGGGCTCCGCGCCGCGAGCCGGCCGTCCTCGAGCCGGAGGACGAGGCCCTCGGCCCCGACGGCGAGTCCCGCCCCCTCGGGGGTGAGCCAGACGCTGCGGATCCAGCGCGCCGCCATCTGGATCGGGAGCGGCTCGCTGCTCCACGTCGCCCCGCCGTCGGTGCTCGCGAGCATCGTGCCCGAGTCGCCGACGATCCACCCCGTCCGGCCCTGGACGAACACGTCGTAGTAGGAGCGCTGGGCGATCGGTGGCGGCTGCACGAGCCAGGTCTCGCCGCCGTCCTCCGTGCGCAGGATCACCGCATCGATGCCCACCGCCCAGCCGCGGCGCGCGTCGGCGAAGTAGACGCCGAACAGCGTGCTCTCCACGGGCGCGTGCTGCTGCCGCCACGAGCGACCCCCGTCGTCGGTCGCGATGATCGTGCCGAACTCGCCGACCACCCAGGCGTGCTCGGCGTCGCCATAGGCGACCGCGTAGAGGTTGACGTCGCCCGGGTCGACGCCGAGGTCGACCGCGCTGTCGGGCAGCTTCACCACGTCGGCGATCGGCTCCACCGTCCAGGTGGCGCCTGCGTCCTCGGTGTGGATCATCGTGCCGTAGTCCCCCACCGCGTGGCCCCGCTCACGGCCCGCGAAGCGGATGCCGAAGAGGTGGCGTGTGGAGCCCGTCGGGCGCAACGTCCACGTGCGCCCGCCGTCGGCGGTCGCGTAGACGATGCCCTCCTTGCCGGCGATCCATGCGGTCCGTGCGTCCACGCAGGCGACGGTCAGGAAGGGGCGCTTGGTCCCGGCCTCTTGCCGTTCCCAGCTCCGTCCCCCGTCCGTGGTGTGGAAGATGCGGCCGAGCTCGCCGACCATCCAGCCCGCCCGCTGGTCGGCGAAGCAGGTGGCGAACAGCCCCTGCTTGATCTCGCCCGCCGGGACCGGGGTCGCGGCGGCCCGCATGGATCCCGGCGCCGTCACGGCGAGCAGGCACAGTGGTACGGCGAGCGGGAGTCTCATCGAGGTCTCGTCGGCCGCCGGCGGCCGCGAAGGCCTAGGACCTAGCCGGGCCCGGTTCGCGCTGTCAACGGCACGGGCGGAGCCGCTAGAACACGAACTCGAGCTGGACGCGGACGTTGTCGCGGTCGCGCAGCGCGCCGAGCTGGCCCGTCGGGGCACCGTTGATCGTCGTGTAGTCGAGGATCAGGCGAAAGGGGTCGCGCGTGAGCTGCACCCCGGGCTGGACGAGGATGGCGCCCTGCCAGTCGTAGTAGACCGCGAGCTGCGGGGTCACGCGGCCGCCGTAGTACGACGTGTTGACGAGCAGGGTGTGCAGGAGCTGGTCGTCGGCCAGGCGAAAGAGGCGGGGTTCGATCACGCACGACCGGCGATGGCTCGCCGGGCCGCAGCTCTTCGAGAGCAACGGGACCATCCCGTTGGGGTCCTGGATCGCCACGTCGCGGAAGGGCACGGGCAGGACCAGGTCGCCGGGCGAGGCGAACACGTGCCGGTAGAAGAACTGCGTCGAGAAGAAGATGGTCTGGGTCGGGTTGATCCAGCGGATGAAGCGGTTGTGGTCGAGGCCGAGCGCCAGGTTGAACGTGTCGCGCTTGAGCGTCGTGCCCTGGATCGCGGTCTTGCGTCCGAGGAAGTTGGCGAAGTCCGGGTAGACGAACGGGTCGAGGCCGCCCTCGGTGTTGTTCTGCGCCGCCAGGCGGGCGTAGCCGGGCGTGCCCGGGCCGGTGCCCGCGTCGTAGGCGTGGCCGCCGCCCTGGCGGTTGAACGGTTGCCCCTGGAACCACGCCGCCTCGCCGCGGACGATCGAGTAGAAGGACGGGACCGGGAACGTGAACGACCCGCCCGTGATCGGCACGTGGGGATACTGCTGGCTGAAGATGATCGGGTTGGTGAAGCTCGGGATGCCCTTCGGAATGCGGGCGCGCACGCCGGGGATGTCGAGGTACGTGTAGTAGTGGGCGAGCGTGAACGTGACGTCGCTCAGGTTGAACACGAAGCGCGCGCCGCCGCGCCAGTTGTCCATCGACGGCATGGCGACCGGGCGCTGGACCTGCTGCAGCGGGGTGCCGAGCCCCCCGGGCTCCCAGGGCGAGCCCGGGGGGATGCCGGGGAACGTCGCCACCGTGTTGCCCGCCGCGAGGAACCCCTCGAGGAACGCCTCGTGCAGCGGGCCGATCGAGCCGAACTGGTAGCTGCCGCGCACCATGTCGAGCGGCACGCGTTGCTCGTCGAGCGGGATGAAGATGCCGCCGAAGCTCAGGTCGAGGGGGTTGATGTTGTCGAGCAGCCGGAAGATGTCGGTCTCGCCCCAGGCGAGCACCTGCCGGCCGATGCGGAAGAAGACCGGCCCCTTGCCGGCGTCGAGGTAGGCCATGAAGATGCGCTCGCGGTGCCGGCCGATCCGCTGCAGGAAGCGGATGCGCTGTCCGATGTAGCGCGGGTCGAGGGTGGCGCCGATCCCGAGGGGCGCGTCGACGCGGAAGGCCTCGAGCGCCGGCCGGGGATCGGAGAACTCCTTCGGCCCGTAGTCGTAGAGGCCCTCCTCCTCGCCCCGGTACTGCAGCGAGTACTTGAAGTCGTCGAGGTTGAGCCAGCCGAGCAGGCGGGCGAGCCCCCAGCCTTCGTGTGAGAGGCGCACCAGGTCGTGGTCGAGCTTGAGCTGCAGGAAGTAGCGGTGCTGGCGGAGATGCCCCGCGCTCGACTTGGGGAACGACAGCGGGTCGGTCGATCCGCCCTCGGTTTCGGTGCCGATGCGGACGTCCGTGTAGGCGCGCATGCCGAAGCGGATCTCGCCCTGGTCGTCGACCGTGAGGGCGCCGGCCGGCCCGGCCGCCACGAGCCCGACTCCGGCGACCAGCGCCATCAGCAGCCGTTGACGAAGGTCGACTCTCGCGCTCGGCATCCGCGGCCTCCCGTCCCGAAGCTCGTAGCATCCGCTGTGTTGGCGGCGGGTTTATAAGAAAGCGCTGTGAAGGGTGTCAAGGAAGAAGCACCGGTGAGCGGGCCGGCGGCCGCGGGTTGCCAGGGGAGCGCCCCCTGGGCTATGAAGGCCCCCTCCCGACGCCAGTTCCCCGGAGGTGCAGAGAGTGCAATGGGGACACCGAGACAGGGGGCGGCGGTGGGGTGGTGGGGTCGTCCGATGCCGGATCGCGCGCGTCGCGTTGCTCGCGACGCTCTGCGGCGCGGCCGTGCCTTCGTTTGCGGCGCCGTCCGACGAGTTCCCGGTCCCCCCCGACCTGGCGCCCGCGGTGCGGTTCTGGGTCGACGTCTTCACGCGCTACTCGCGGGACGACTTCGTGATCCACGACCGCCTGGAGCTCGGACGGGTGTACGAGGTCGTGCGCGGGGTGCGCAACGCGGGGGAGGTCGCCGCCGAGGCCCAGCGCATCGCCGATCGCGTGGCGCTCCAGGGGCTGTGGGGGGTCGACCCGTTCGAGCGGCTGCTGCGGCCGGGGCTCGAAGCGCGGGCGGCGGCGCTGGGGGCGGGGCGCGTACGGGTGCAGCGGGGCATGCGCGAGGTCTTCGCGGCCGGGCTGCTCGGCGCGCGCCGCTACCGGCGGATCGTCGAGCGGGCGCTCGAGCAGGAGGGCCTGCCGCGGGCGCTCGCGGCGCTGCCGCTCGTCGAGTCGTCCTACAATCCAGACGCCACCTCGAGCGCCGGGGCGGCCGGCATCTGGCAGCTCACCGCCGAGACCGGCCAGCGCTTCCTGCGGGTGTCGGAGCGGGTCGACGAGCGCCGCGACCCGGTGCGTGCCACGCAGGCTGCGGCCCGTCTGCTGCGCTCGCTGCATGACGCGCTGCCCGCCTGGCCGCTCGCCGTCACTGCCTACAACCACGGCCTCGCCGGGGTCGAGCGCGCCCGCCGCGCGGTCGGCTCGGACGACCTGGGCGTGCTCGTCACGCGCTACGCGGGGCCGGGCTTCGGGTTCGCGTCGCGCAACTTCTACGCCGAGTTCGTGGCCGCCTCCCAGGTCCTGCGCCACGTGGAGCGATACTTTCCGGAGATCGCGCCGGATCGGATCATCGAGTACCAGGTCAAGCGGGGCGACTCGCTGTTCAAGGTCGCGCGCCGCCACGGGATCACGGTTCCCAAGCTGTGCGCGACCAACGGGCTGCGCTCGGCCAAGCTCCAGCCCGGTCAGGTGCTGCTGATCCGCCTGTAGGCGGCGAGCACGGCGAGGCCGTCGGGACAGAAAGCCTCGCGCCGCGTGCGCGCGGCGAGCGTGTCGAGCGCGACGAACTCCCCGCGCACGACCTCCTCGGGCTGGAGCCGGAAGGGGCCGTCGTGGCGGGCGCGGAAGACCATGCCCTCGACGATCGTGCTCGGGTCCGTGTAGCGCAGCGGGAAGAGCGGCTCGAGCGGCGCATCGACGCCGAGCTCCTCGCGCAGCTCGCGCGCCGCACCCTCCGCGAAGGACTCTCCCGCCGCGAGCACGCCGCCGACGGCGACGTCCCAATGCCCCGGGTACACGTCCTTGGTGGGCGTGCGCAGGTGAACGAAGAGCTCGCCCCGGCGGTTGAAGACGAGGATGTAGCAGCTGCGGTGCGGAAGTCGCCGGGCGCGCATCTCGCGGCGCGTGACCCGGTCGATCGTGCGTCCGTCGTCGCCGACGACGTCGACCAGCTCGGCGGCCGGGTCGGCGCTCATGGCTCGCAGCCCTCGAAGCGGCCGCCGACCGCGGCGAGCTCCTCGGGCGTGTTCACGTTGAGGAGGCTGCGCGCCGTGCCGCGCACGCGGCTGAGGTCGTCCTCACCGACGTAGTCGACCTCGAGACACCCGAGCACGTCGCGCAGCGCGTGCCGGCCGGTCCGCAGGCACTCTTCGATCACCGGCAGGCTGCGCAGCGCGTAGACCGCGTGCAGCGGTTCGACGTCGCGCTCCCAGCAGGGGACCACCGCGTCGGCCCGCCCGATGCGGCGCAGCAAAAAGCGGATCACGTCGGCCTCGAGCCCGGGCATGTCGCACGCCGCGACGAAGACGTGCGGCCAACGGCTGGCGAGCATCGCGGCGTGGATGCCGCCGAGCGGGCCGCTGCCCGGCACGCGGTCGACGACGGTCTCCACGTCGAGGGCGCGGAAGCGCTCCGGGCGGTTGGTCGCGATCATGACCTGCGGGAACAGGCCGCGGAACAGCCGGACCGTGCGCACGGCGATGGGCTCCCCGCCGACGGCGGCGAACGCCTTGTCGCGCCCTCCCATCCGCGAGGCCCGCCCACCGGCGAGCATCACGCCGGCCACGGGTACGGCCGGAACCATCATGCGCCGAGGAATACCGGGCGGGGGGCGCGTGTCAACAATCCCTCGTGGGGGGCTCGAGGGGGCTCGTGCGCTCCTCGCGCGCTGGCGCGCGCTGCCCCGCGGGTCGTTGACACCTCGGGTGCGGGAGCGCGAGAGTCGCGCCCATGGACGCGGTGACGGCGGAGGAGCTGGATGCCGCGGCGGCGTGCCTCAAACGCGCGCGCTACGCGATCGCGCTCACCGGGGCCGGGCTGTCGGTGGAGAGCGGCATCCCGCCCTTCCGCGGGCCGGGGGGCCTCTGGACCCGATACGGTGAGCCGCCGATGGACGGCTTCCAGCGCTTCCTGCGCGACCCGCGGCGCGCCTGGGAGGAGCGCCTCAACCCCACCGGGCCGATGCGCGAGCTGTGGGCGACGCTGGCCGAGGCCCGTCCGAACGCCGGCCACCACGCGCTCGTCGAGCTCGAGCGGCTCGGCGTGCTCAAGGCCCTCATCACGCAGAACGTTGACGACCTGCACCGCGCGGCGGGCGGCGTGAACCTGCTCGAGATCCACGGCAACGCGACGCTCGTCCGCTGCCTGCAGTGCTGCGCCCGCTTCCCGCGCGGGGACATCGACATCGCCGAGCTGCCGCCCCGGTGCCCGCGCTGCGGCGGGCTCCTCAAGAGCGACACGGTGAGCTTCGGCGAGCCGATTCCCGCCGACGTCCTCGCGCGCTGCTTCGAGGAGAGCGAGCGGGCCGACTGCGTCCTGGTGGCGGGGACCTCGGCGACCGTCTACCCGGCCGCGCAGTTCCCGATGACCGTCCACGAGCGCGGGGGCGACGTCATCGAGGTCAATCCAAACGAGACCGATCTGAGCCACCTCGCCCGCTACTCGCTGCGCGCTCCCGCGGGCGAGGTGCTGCCGCGGCTCGCGGCGCGTGTCCGCGCGCTTCCGTAGGGGCCGACGGCGTCTCCTCGAGCAGGAGCGTGCGGAGGTCGTTCAGGACGAGCGCCGGATTCAGAAAGCCCGTGCTGTAGACGTTGCGGACCCGATCCGCATGGTCGAGCAGGAACACCTTGAGGACGTGACGGAAGAGGCCGCTCCATTCGCCGTCCGCAAAGCGCAGCTTGGCGACCGGCTGGTCGAAGTCGGCGAGCAACGGGTCGAGATCGGCGGCGCCCCGGGTGGTGAGGAAGCGCCAGTCCGACCGGGGCCGGTGCAGCGCGCGCATCGTGCGCATCCGCGCCGGCGTGTCGCGCTCGGGATCGAAGCTGATGGTGATGAGGACGGCGCGCGACGCCAGGTCGCGGTCGGCGGCGAGTGTACGATCGAGCCGGTGCAGCACCGCCAGCGAGAGCGGGCATCCGGTCGCTTCGACGCACGTCGTGTAGACGAACGCCACCACCGCCAGCCGTGGGCCCTGCACCGCCCGCAGCGTCGTCGCCCGGCCGGCGTCGTCGAGGAGCGGATGATCCCCGACGGTGGCGATCGTGGGCAAGGCATAGGAGCCGGGCGCCGGCGGTTCGTACTTCGGCACGAAGGCGCCCACCCCGTAGGTGTATCCGACGTCCCGGGGATCGATCGCCCGCCCGCGTGTCTCGTCCGCACGCGCGCCCGGAATCAAGACCGCCGCCAGCACGAGCCCGAGCGCCGCCCTCACCGCGATTCGTCCAGCCGCGCGACGCGCGCGGGCGCCGCCGTGTAGATCTGGTTCTTGTAGAACTGCGCCTGCCCGAACCGCATGATGTGCGGCCGCCCCAGCCCTTCCTTCGTGAAGTCGACCGCAAACAGCGGCGAGAGCGTCCTGCCGTCCCACCGGTACGCCTTCAGGAACTGCTCGTTGTCGGCGCCCCGCTTGTCCCAGTTCGCGAGCAGCGACGACGTGAAGTAGACGCGCTCGCCGTCCCAGCTCTCGGAGACCATGTTGAGCTGGGGGCCGATCTTCTGCTGGTGGACGAGCTTCGGGTGGTGCGGGTCGCTCACGTCGTAGACCCGGCACGTGCCGTCCATGAAGGTGTCGGCGAACAGGAAGCGATCGTCCGCCGATAGGCTGATGTCGACCAGCAGCAGCGGCTGCGCCTGCGGGTCGCCGACGTCGGCCACGGCGGTGGCGGCGAAGCGCCCGTCGGCGCCCTGCTCGACCAGCCAGAGCTTCGAGGTGAGCGCCGCGCCCGTGAACGCCCAGTCGTGGGTCGGCTGGAGGGCCCAGCGGATCTCGAGCGGCGCGCCGGGCACGTCGAGCGTCTGAATCGGCTTGCGCGCGTGGAAGTCCCACACCACCATCGTGTTCCCGAAGTGCTTCATCGCCTCCGCGTCGCCCATCAGCTCGCCGAGCGGCCGCATGTAGTTCTTCCAGCCGGTGAACGACGAGGTGAGCATGCGGTTGAGCCGCGGCTGCACGCGCGCGTCGTAGCCGTACTCGGCGCCCGGCGGCAGCCAGAGCGTCTGCACGAACCGGCCGGCGTTGCTGTACTCCACGAGCCCGGTCTTGCCGCCCTTGTCCCTGTCGTTCGACAGCCCGGTGATGAGCATGCGCCCCGGCAGCGCGTAGAAGGTGTGCGGCCCGATCACGCCGCCGCTGTCCTTCACGAACGAGTCGATGGTCTTCGTGAGCTTCGGGCGAGCGGGGTCGGCTGCCAGGTCGAAGATCCAGATCCTGCTGTCGTCGAGCCCGCCGGCCCAGAAGTAGCGACGGTCGTCGGTGAAGCCGCCGTGGTGCGCCTCGTGACGTCCGCCGACCGAGACCGCTGAGATGACCTTGCCGTAGGTGGCCGGATCTTTCGGATTCGCGCCGACGGTCACGAGCTTGTCCGACCCGTCGCCCACGCCCTCCTGCCCGAGCGTCCAGACGTAGACGTAGTCCTCCTGGCCGGTGATCTTCGGCATGTACGGCGACATGCACGTCTCGTCGGCGCCGGCGACGGTCGCGACGAGGAGCGTGCCGCAAAGCCACGCGAACCGGTGTCTCATGGCGTCTTCCCCCTGGACGCCCATAGCCGACTCGCCCGTGGCGGGATAGCCCCCTTGCGCGGTGGGCTTCACGGAGCCCTTGACGTGCGACCGGCGATTGTACGAGCATCCGCCCGCCCCGAGTGGGGCACGTTCACGGGGGAGGCGCTGGTGATCATCGGGAGGCCGCGGCCGGTACAGGCCGCGGCAGCGATCGTGTGCCTGATCGTGCTCGGGGCCGTCGGCGTCCGCGCCGACTGCCCCGGCAGCTTTCCGTGCGCGTCGATCGGCGACTGCGCGCCGGGCAACCAGTGCACCACCGGCGACTGCGTGGCGGGCTGCTGCGTGTTCGGCGTCCGGGACTGCAACGACGGGGTCGTCTGTACCGACGACTCGTGCGACAACCTCCACGGCTGCGTTCACACGCCGCATTGCCCCGACGACGGCCTAGTCTGCAACGGCGCGCCGGGCTGCATCGCGCTCCCGCTCGGTTTCGGCGTGGTCGTTCCGTTCTGTCTCCCCGCGGTCCCGCTCAACTGCGACGACGGCAGCGCGTGCACGATCGACAGCTGCGTCGAGCCGAGCGGCTGTCAGCACGTCCTGGTCAACTGCGACGACGGCAACCCGTGCACCACCGACGGCTGCGACCCGGCGAGCGGCTGCACGCACACCCCGATCCCCGGCTGTTGCGCGACGGCCGCCGACTGCCTCGTCGACAAGTGCCACGCGCGGGTCTGCCAGGCGCTGCGCTGCTCCGGCGATCCGCTCCCGCTCTCCTGCGACGACGGCGACCCGAGCACGATCGACGGCTGCGACCCGGCGGTCGGCTGCACGCACGTGCCCCGCGGCTCGACGACCACCTCGACGACGCTGGTCGGCGCCGGCGCGTGCCGGGTCGACGGCGACTGCCCGGCGCCCGACGACCCGTGCTCGGCCGCGGCGTGCACTGCCGGGGTCTGCGGCGGCCGCCCCGTAGGCGGCTTCGACGCGCTCGCCTGCATCTGCCGGCGGACCGACCCGGCGGCGTGCGCCGCGGCCGCGATCCCGCGTCGGGTGACGCGGCGGCGCGGTCGCGCCTGCGCGTTCATCGCGAAGGCGGCGAAGGGCGGGAAGCACGCGCAGCGGCTCGTCGGCCGGGCGGCACGCTTCCTCTCCCAGGCCGAGACGGCGCTCGCCGCCGCGAAACACGTGAGCCCGGCCTGTGTCCAGGCGCTCGGGGCGCAGCTCGCCGACGGGGTGCAGCGCGCCGAGCGCGCGGGAGCGAAGAAGGGGATCGGGCCATGACGAGAGGATCAGCGTGCCTTTTGATCGCGTTCGCCGTGTGCGTCGGAGCCGATGAGCGCGCCTGGGCGCGGAGCCGCAACACCCAGTGCACGCTGCGCAAGGACGGCCCCACCTCGATCACCGAGGTGACCGTGCACACGGGCTCGGGCGCGGGCCGCCTCACGGTCGTCGTGACGACTTCGGTGTTGCTCGGCGGCGACTCGAGCGTGACCATGAGCGCGTCGCTGGGGAAGCGGTCGATCATCCGGAGCACGTTCGCACGCTCGGGCGCGGGCGTCCGGAGCACGACCGACCTCGGCGTCGGCTTCAAGGGCGTCCGCCACGTCGAGCTCGCGACCACCGACGGCACGCAACTGGCCGGGCAGATCGACGGGCGCGCCGTGACCGTGTCGGGCACGGCCGGGAGCGTCGATTCCCTCGTGTTCGCCGACGGCGCGCCGGCCCCCAAGCTCAAGACGAAGCGCGCGGTTACGCGGGCGCTCGCGAAGGCCAGGAAAGCGTTGCAGAGCGCCTCGTGTCCCGGGCAGCCCGCGGCGAGTGCGGAGCTTCCGGTGGTGGCGAATGCGATCTTCGACTCCTGCGACCGCTGCAAGCTCGGCTGCCAGTTCGACCCGAGCAAGGCGGGCGGGCTCGCCTGCATCGGCAACGCGTTCCTCACCGCCGTGTCGTGCGGCGCGAGCCCGGTGATCACGCCCGTCCTCTGCGTGGCGAGCTTCGAGCTGAACGGCCTCTCGTGCACCAACGGCCTCATCGACTGCGAGCAGCTCTGCGAGAAGAGCGACGACTGCTGCAAGGTGCACTGTCCCGGCGCCGTCGGCCTGTGCTGCAACGGCGACGGTGAGGTCTGCTGCGGCAAGGACGGGCCGAGCGGCGGGACGTGCTGCACGAGCTGCTGCGGGAGCCCGAACGAGAGTGCCGGCGCCGTGTGCTGCGGCGTCGGGATCACCGGAGAGCAGCGCAGTTGCATCAACCGGGACATCGGCCTCTGCTGCGAGCCCGACGGGACGATCTGCGGCGGCACCGACTGCTGCCCGCCCGGCTGGACGTGCTGCAACGACCATTACTGTGCGCCGCCGGGGCACGAGTGCTGCAGCGATCCGAACGTCCCGTCGTCGACGCCGAACTACTTCTGCGGCGTGGGGCAGCGCTGCGTCGATCCGAAGACCAACCTCTGCTGCGCGCCCGACGCCGGCCCCGAGTGCGGGAGCGGCACGACGTGCTGCAACGGCGCGCAGCTCTGTGGCAGCGACCAGACCTGCTGCACCGTGCTCGACCTCTGCGGGAGCACCTGCTGCCCGTCCCACGTCTGCTTGAACGGCACCGAGTGCTGCGCGGACGCGCTCCACGTGTGCGGCGGCCACTGCTGCTCGGGGTTCCAGCAGTGCTGCAACGGCCAGTGCTGCTCGGGCGTGTGCATCGGCGGCACGACGTGCTGCTCGAGCGCGACCCAGGTCTGCGGCAGCGTATGCTGCCCGCAAGGCTACGCGTGCACCGACCCGGCGACCAGCCACTGCGACCCCTGCCCCAGCGGCGGCGAGGGTTGCGCGCCGGTGCCCGGCAACCCGATGTGCTGCCCGTCGGCGTCCCAGTGCTGCACCAGCGGCGAGTGCTGCGCGGTCGGCGATCTGTGCTGCGGGATGCCGCCGACCTGTCAGCCGTCCTTCCAGTGCATCCACTGACGGCGCGGTCGGCTTGCGGTCAGGGTGCGGGGAAGCCCACCATCGACTGGGCGCGACCGCGCTCGTCGAAGCTGATGCTGCGCCCGAATCCGTAGTACCAGGTGACCCAGCCGCCGCCGCCCGCCTCGACGTAGCTCGGCTGGCCGATGAGGCGCTCGACCTCGGCGACCGTCATGCCCCGCTTGACCGTACGCAGCGCCTCGTAGGCGGGGCGCGGCTGGGGGACGCCGTAGCTCGGCTGCGGCGCCGGCGTCACCGGCTGCTCGGCGGCCGCGAGCGCCGCGCTGCGCTGCTCGAGCTGCGCGAGCAGCGCGTCCATCCGCTCCTGCGTGGCCGCCATCCGCTCGGTGAGGGCCTCGATCCTCTCGAGCACGTCGGCGAGCCGCGCTACGATCTCGGCGTCGGTCGCGTGCGCCTGGGCGCCCTCGCCCCCCTCGTCCTTCGACTCGGGGCTCGCCACCTTCAAGTCGGCGGGGCCCGCGACGACGATCTCCGGCTTGCGATCGTTCTGCGTGATCGTGCCGTGGACCTCGACGAGCTTGCCGCTGAAGAGGTCGTCGAGCCGGTCGGGCGGGAAGGCGTCGAAGCTCTTCGCCTCGACCACGGCGGTGAAGCGGTTGAAGGTCGGCTCGAAGGCCAGCAGGCACGAGGTCGGCGAGCAGTGGACGCCGAGCACGCGGCCCTTCACCACGACGTCTTGGCCGACGTGCTGCTCGGCCTCGTCCCAGGAGATGTAGGTGGTCGCGGCGCCCGCCGGGAGCGCCAGGGCGACCAGCAGGGCCGCCGCCGTCAGTCGCATTCCGCTTGATTCGCCCCGAGGCGAGCCTCTATACGAGCCGATACACCGCGCGGATCGCGAAGTCCAACCCGAAGGAATCCATGGCCCAGCACCCCGGCGTCATCCCCGTGCCCACGCCCGAGACGCGCCCGTTCTGGGAGGCGGCGCGGCGCCACGTGCTCGCGCTGCCGCGCTGCCGCGCCTGCGGGCGGCTCCACTACCACCCCCGTGCGGCCTGCCCGTTCTGCCTCTCCGGCGACCTCGACTGGCAGCCGGTGAGCGGGCGCGGGCGGCTGCACACGTTCACGGTGGTGCACCGCGGGCTCCCCAACTTCCCGCTCGGCGCGCCCTACGTGCTCGCGATGGTCGAGCTGGACGAGGGGCCGCGCATGATGACGAACCTGGTCGGCGTCGACCCCGATCCCGCGAAGCTGCGCATCGGCATGCGGCTCGAGGTGGCGTTCGCCGACGTGTCGGACGAGATCGCGCTGCCGCACTTCCGCCCGGCCGAGGGCGGCCGATGAGCGCGGATCTCCGGCGGCTCCGCGGCCGCGTGGCGATCGTCGGCGCCGGCGAGTCCGACGAGATGGGGAAGCTGCCGCACAAATCGGCGCTGGCGCTCCACGCCGAGGCGGCGCGCAACGCGCTCGCCGACGCCGGGCTCACCAAGGCGGACGTCGATGGCGTGTTCAGCGCCGGGCGCTGGATGTCGGCCGAGACGGCCGAGTACCTCGGCATCCGGCCGCGCTACGTCGACGGGACGCTGATCGGCGGCTGCTCGTTCATCGCCCACGTCCAGCACGCGGCGGCGGCGATCGACGCCGGGCTGTGCGACGTCGCGCTCATCACCCACGGCGAGAGCGGCGCGTCGCGCATCGGCATGCCGGGCACGCGCTTCGCGCCGGACTCCGAACGCATGCAGTTCGAGACGCCGTTCGGGCTCGCGGGCCCGCCGACCGGCTACGCGCTCGCCGCCGCGCGCCACATGCACGACTTCGGCACCACCAGCGAGCAGCTCGCCGAGGTCGCGGTCGCCACGCGCAAGTGGGCGCAGCGGAACCCCCGGGCGCTCATGCGCGACCCGCTCACGGTTGCCGACGTGCTCGCCTCGCGGCTGATCGCCTGGCCGTTGCACCTGCTCGACTGCTGCCTGGTCACCGACGCGGGCGGCGCGGTGATCCTGACGTCGGCTTCGCGCGCCCGTGACCTCGCGAAGCAGCCCGTCTACGTGCTCGGCACGGGCGAGTGCGTCACGCACGTCAACGTGAGCCAGATGGCCGACTTCAGCCGCTGGGAGGCGGCCGAGGCGTCGGGCCGCCAGGCGTTCGCGATGGCCGGCGTCACCCACGCCGACATCGACCACGCGATGTTCTACGACGCCTTCACGATCGTGCCCGTGATGGGGCTCGAGGCGGTGGGCTTCTGCAAGCGGGGCGAGGGCGGGGCGTTCGTGGCCGGGCAGCGGACCGCGCCCGGTGGCGCGTTCCCGATGAACACCAACGGCGGCGGACTCTCGTACACGCACACCGGCATGTACGGGATGTTCACGTTGATCGAGGCGGTGCGCCAGCTCCGCGGCGAATGCGGGGAGCGCCAGGTGGCGGGCGCGAAGACGTCGATCTGCCACGGGCTCGGCGGTATGTTCAGCGCCGCCGCCACGCTGATCGCGGGAACGGAGGTGCCGTGACGCCGCCGGTGCTCCTCTACATGCGCCCCGGCTGCCGCTTCTGCGACGCGAAGCGCGCCGAGCTCGCGGCGCGCGGCGGCGCCGTGCGCGAGGTGGACGTCGCCGCCACGCCGCAGGTGCTGCCCGAGCTGCTGAAGCTCACCGGCGGGCGGCGCATCGTGCCGGTCGTCGTCGAGGACGGCCGCGTGCTCGTCGCCCCCGAGGGCGGGTCGGAATTCTAGCTTCCGGGGGATTCAAGCCCGCGGTTGCGCCCGCGCGAGCCGCCGGCCCACGATCGCGGCGGCGGTCAGCGCCGCCGCCGCGAGCAGAACCGGTGCCGCCTTCTCGGGCGCGAGCACGCTCTCCCCGGCGCCGGCCTGCGCGACCCGGTCGGCGGAGTACACGGCCAGCGAGATGCCCGGCAGCACGCCGAGCGCGCTCGCCGCGAGGTATTGGCGGAACCCGACGCGCGTCACACCGAGCGCCCAGTTGAGCGGCGGGGCCATGCAGAGGAGCACGCGCAGCACGAGCACCGTTCGAAACCCGTGGCGGGCGAGCCGCTCGTCGAGCCGGCCGAGCCACGCCGCACGGCCTTCGAGGCCGCGCTGCACGACGTCCTGGAGCACGTAGCGCGCGAGGAGAAAGCTCGCGGTGGCGCCGAGCATGCAGGCGGTCCAGCCGTAGGCGAAGCCGCGGGCCGGGCCGAAAAGGGCGCCGCCGAGCGCGACGAACACCAGCTCGGGCAGGTGGAAGAGCACCCCGGCGACGGACACCGCGACGAAGGCGGCGGGCCCCCACGCCCCGTACGCGTCGACCAGCGCTCGCATGCCCGCGAGCGTCGTGTAGCGCGCGAGGCCGAGCAGGTGCCCGCCCGCGGCGAGCCCCGCGACCACGAGCGCGAGGACGGCGATTCGGCGCATGCCTCAGCGCGGCTCGTCGGGCAGCGGTCGCCCCCAGGGATCGGTGCGCGGGATGCGGAGCTTCGCGAGCGTGCGTGCCGTGTCCTCGTTGACCCACGGCTGGCCGAGCGCACAGGGCTGCGGCACGCCGTCCTCGCCGACGGGCTCGTAGCCGCCGAGCCCTCCCCGCTGGAAGTGGATCACCATCCGCCGCGCCATGGGCTCATGTAGCCCGATGCTCGGGGCCGGAGCAATCCGCCTTTGCCTCCCCGGGCCGGCCGGTCTATGGGGGCGCATGAGCCGCGCGGATCGCGTCGCCTTCGCCTTCTCGCCCCTGCGGGACGCCTCGCCCGCGGACATCCTCGGCTGGGCGAAGCGGGCGGAGGCGCTCGGCTACGAGGCCGTCTTCATCCCCGAGTCGTTCAACGACTCGCTCGCCTACGCCGAGGCGGTGGCGATGGCGACCACGCGGCTCAAAGTGGGCACCGCCATCACCAACGTCTACCTCCGCCACCCGACGCTGCTCGCCGAGCAGGCGGCCGCGGTGCAGGAGTTCTCGGGGGGGCGCCTGCTGCTCGGTCTGGGCGTCGGCCACCGCACGGTCAACGCGTCGCTCGGGATCGAGATGGGCAGCCCGCTCGAGAAGATGCGCACGACGCTCACCACGCTGCGCGAGGCGTGGGCGAAGGGCCCGCACCAGCCGCGCCCGAAGAGCCCACCGCCGATGCTTGCGGCGGCGCTCGCCGCCGACATGATCCGGATCGCGGGCGCGCTCGCCGACGGCGTGATCTTCAACCTCTTCCCGCTCGCCCGCTACCCGCGCGCGCTGGCCGCGCTGCGGCGGGGCGCGGCCGAGGCCGGGCGGGATCCGGCGACCCTCGAGGTCTGCCACTTCACCACCGCGTATCTTTCAGACGACCGGCAGGCGGCGCTCTGGGAGGCCAAGCGCATGCTCGCGCGCTACGCCGCGCTCCACTTCTACGGCAACATGCTCGCCCGCTGCGGCTTCCGCGACGAGGTCGCGGCGGTCCGCGCGGCCTGGCAGCGCAAGGACGTGCCGGCGGCCGAGGCGGCGGTGACCGACGCCATGGCCGACGCGGTCACGCTCGCCGGCGATCCCGCCGCCTGCCGCGAGCGGCTGCGCGCGTACCGCATGGCGGGCGCGACGCTCGCGATCGTGTTCCCGAACCCCGTGGGCGAGTCGCGGGCGGCGGCCGTCGAGCGCGCGCTCGCGGCGTTCGCCCCGGGTTAGCGGTCTGCCCTCTCCCCGCACGCCGCGCCGCCCGCGCTACGCTGGCGCGTCCGCCGGCCCGCTGCTAGCGTGAGCCGCCCCGCGATGGACTACAAGGACACGCTCAACCTCCCGCGCACCGACTTCCCGATGCGCGCGAACCTCGCGCAGCGCGAGCCCGAGATGCTCGCGCGCTGGAAGGCGCTCGACCTCTATCGCCGCCTCCAAGAGGTCACCGCGGGCCGGCCGCGCTTCGTGCTGCACGACGGCCCGCCGTACGCCAACGGGCACATTCACATCGGCCACGTGCTCAACAAGGTGCTGAAGGACGTCATCGTCAAGCACCGGGCGATGAGCGGCCGCTGCGCGCCGTACGTGCCCGGCTGGGACTGCCACGGCTTGCCGATCGAGCTCGAGGTCGAGCGGGAGCTCGGGCGGGCGAAGAAGGAGACGATGGCGGTCGCGGAGGTGCGCGCGCGCTGCCGCGCGTATGCGGCGCGCTTCGTCGACGTGCAGCGGGCGGAGTTCGAGCGCCTCGGCGTGCTCGGCGACTGGGATCGGCCCTACCTCACGATGGCCCCGGCCTACGAGGCCGACGAGGTGCGGGCGCTCGGCCGCTGCTTCGCCGCCGGGCTCGTGTACCGCGGCAAGAAGCCCGTGCACTGGTGCCCCTCGTGCCGCACGGCGCTCGCCGAGGCCGAGGTGGAGTACGTCGACGAGGAGACGACGGCCGTCTACGTCGCCTATCCCGTGGTGGCGCCGCTGCCCGCCGTGCTCGCCGGCCTCGAGGCGGCGGCGGCCGCGATCTGGACGACGACGCCGTGGACGCTGCCCGCGAGCCTCGCCGTCGCGGTCCACCCGGAGCACGAGTACGTGGCGGTGACGCTCGCGCGGCGCACGCTGCTGGTTGCGGCCGGACGGGTGTCCGCTCTGGCGCGCCGGCTGGGCCTGGACGCGGCGCCGCGGCCGCTGCGCACCTTCCGCGGCCGTGACCTCGAGGGCGTCCGCTGCCGCCACCCGTGGCTCGAGCGCGAGGTGCCGATCGTCCTCGCCGACTACGTCACCCTCGAGAGCGGCACCGGCCTCGTCCACACGGCCCCGGGCCACGGCCAAGAGGACTTCGAGACCGGAGCACGCTACCGGCTCGAGACCTACGCGCCCGTCGACGCCCGCGGCCGCTTCACCGACGAAGTCCCGCAGTGGGCCGGGGAGAGCGTCTTCGCCGCCAACCCGAAGATCGTCGCGCTGCTGCAGGAGCGCGGGGCCCTCCTGGCCGAGGAGGTGCTCTCGCACAGCTACCCGCACTGCTGGCGGTGCAAGAGCGCGATCGTCTTCCGCGCCACCGAGCAGTGGTTCATCGGCATGGAGCGGGGCGGGCTGCGCGCGCGCTCGCTCTCCGAGATCGACCGCGTGCGCTGGATCCCCGAGTGGGGGCGCGAGCGCATCCACGGCATGGTCGCCACGCGCCCCGACTGGTGCATCTCGCGGCAGCGCGCGTGGGGCGTGCCGGTGGTCGCGCTCTACTGCGAGGGATGCGGCGGCGTGCTCGCCGACGCCGCGCTGTGCGAGCACGTGGCGGCCCTCTTCGAGCGCGAGGGCGCGGATGCGTGGTTCACGCGGCCGGTGGCCGACTTCGTGCCTCCCGGCACCCGCTGCGCGGGCTGCGGCGGCACGGCGTTTCGCCGCGAGACCGACATCCTCGACGTGTGGTTCGACTCGGGCGTGAGCTGGCTCGGCGTCGTCGGCCGCCGCTCCGAGCTCGGCGGTCATGCCGACCTCTACCTCGAGGGCAGCGACCAGCACCGCGGCTGGTTCCACAGCGCGCTGCTCACCGCGGTGGCGCTCACCGGGCGTGCCCCCTACGACAGCGTGCTCACGCACGGCTTCACGGTCGACGGCGAGGGACGCAAGATGTCGAAGTCGGTGGGCAACGTGGTGGCGCCCGAGGCGGTCGTCGGGCGCCATGGCGCCGAGCTGCTGCGGCTGTGGGTGGCGGCGGCCGACTACCGTGAGGACATTCGCATCTCCGAGGAGATCCTGGGGCAGCTCGTCGAGGCCTACCGCCGCCTGCGCAACACCGCGCGCTTCCTGCTCTCGAACCTCTACGACTTCGACCCCGGTCGTGATGCCGTGCCCGTCGAGCGCCTGCCGGCGCTCGACCGCTGGGCGCTCGATCGCACCGTGGCGCTCGCCGAGCGCGTGCGCGCGGCCTACGAGGCCTACGAGTTCCACGTGGTCACGCACGCGCTCACCGACTTCTGCGCGGTCGAGCTGTCGAGCTTCTACCTCGACGTGCGCAAGGACCGGCTCTACTGCGAGCGCGCGGGATCGCCCGAGCGGCGGGCGACACAGACCGCGTTCGCGGGCATCGTCGACGTGCTCGTGCGGCTCATGGCGCCGGTCCTGTCGTTCACCGCCGACGAGATCTGGCAGCACCTGCCTGCGGCGCGCACGACGCCGAGCGTGTTCCTCGCCGGCATGCCCGCGCCGCCCGAGGCGTGGCGCGACGCCGGCCTCGCGGCCCGCTTCGAGCGCCTGCTCGCGGTGCGCGCGGCGGTGACCAAGGCGATCGAGGCGGCGCGCCAGGGCGGCACGGTCCGGCAGTCGACCGAGGCGCGGATCGTCCTCGACGCCGCGGGGGAGATCGCCGCGCTGCTCGCGGCCGAGCGTGCGGAGCTGGCGACGCTCTTCGTGGTGGCCGAGGTCGTGCTCGGCCCGGAGCCCGGCGTGCCGGAGAGCCCGCTCGTCCCCGGGCTTCGCGTCGCGGTCGAGCGTGCGGCGGGCGGCAAGTGCGCACGCTGCTGGAACGTCCGGCCGCTCGGCGCCCGGGCGGCGCACCCCGCGCTCTGCACCCGCTGCGCGGACGTGCTCGCGTGAGGCTCGCCGACCCGCGCCTGCGGCTCGCCGCACCCGTCGCGGCCGCCGTGCTGGTCGCCGACCAGGCCACCAAGGCCGCGGTCGCCGCGACGATGCGGCTGCACGAGTCGATCCCGCTGACGCCCTTCTTCGCGCTCGCCTACGAGCGCAACACGGGCGCCGCCTTCAGCGTGCTGGCGGGCGCGCCCGCCGCGTTGCGGACGTCGCTGTTCGTGGCGGTCACGCTCGTGGCGCTCGGCGTGCTCGCCTCCTGGCTCGCGCGTGCACCGGCGGACCGCCCGGCGCTGGCCGCGGCGATCGGCGCGATCATGGGCGGGGCGGCCGGCAACCTGATCTGCCGGCTGCGGTTGGGCGAGGTGATCGACTTCCTCGACCTCCACTGGGGCGCGCTCCACTGGCCGGTGTTCAACGTCGCCGACTCGGCGATCACGGTCGGCGTCGCGGTCGTGCTGCTCGGCGCGCGCGGCGCGCCTACGGCACCACGCTGAGCTGCGGGCCGCGCGGCGCACGACGCTCGGCCGCGGCGAGCTCGACGAGCACGCGCTCGGCGATCTCGCGGAACGCCCGGCTCTGCGGATGCGACGGCGCGGCCGCCACCAGCGGCGTGCCGCCGTCGGCCGCCTCGCGCAGCGCCCGCACGAGCGGCACCTCGCCCAGGAGCGGTATCCCGTACTCGCGCGCGAGGGCGGCGCCGCCCCCGTGGCCGAAGAGGTCCGCGCGCGCGCCGCAGCCGGGGCAGACGTGCCAGCTCATGTTCTCGATGAGGCCGAGCACGGGGGCCTTCACCTGCTCGAACATCTGGATGCCGCGGCGCACATCGGCGAGCGCCACCTCCTGCGGCGTCGTCACGATGATCCCCCCCGAGAGCGGGAGCTGCTGCGTGAGGGTGAGCTGCACGTCGCCCGTTCCCGGCGGCAAGTCGATCACCAGCAGGTCGAGCTCGCCCCACTCGCAGTTGCGCAGGAACTCGGTGATCAGCTTGGTGAGCATGGGGCCGCGCCAGATGATCGGCGTGCCCTCGCCCACGAACATGCCCATCGAGATGACCCGCAGGCCGTGCGCCACGGCGGGCTCGAGCCGCGCGCCCTCGGTCGCGCGCGCCCGCTCGGTGATGCCGAGCATGAGCGGGATGCTCGGGCCGTAGACGTCGGCGTCCATCAGGCCGACGCGCGGGCGCAGCGTGGCGAGGGCGAGCGCCAGGTTCGCGGCGACGGTCGACTTGCCGACGCCGCCCTTGCCGCTGGCGACCGCGATCACGCTCGCGACGCCCGGGATCGGCTGCGGCCCGCGCGGCCGGGCGCCCATCGCGGCCTCGCGGGCGATCTCGACCGGACCTGCGATCCCGGGCATGGTCCGCAGCGCCTCGCGCACCGCGTCCTCGATCTGCTGCACGACCTCCGGGTTGGCGGTGCTCGGCGCGAGCCGCACCATCACCCCGCTCGAGGACACCTCGACGTCCCTCACGATCCCGAACGACACGATGTCGCGTGAGAAGCCCGGGTAGCGCACCTGTCTCAGGCGCTCGAGGACGTCCTGCGGCGTGGGCACCGGTCCGGACCTACCAACCGTCCCCACCACCCGCAAGTGGGCCCGGCCGGGGCCGTGTGGTAGACGAAGGTCATGGCGCGCCGAGCCCAGCCGCCGTCCCGTCCGTCTGCGGTTGCGCCCGAGCACTGGAAGCCTCACCCCTTTGCCGAGCTGCGCCGTCGCGTGCGCGGGCGGGCCGCCGTGGCGCCGCCGCCGCGGACCGCGGGCTCGGCCCCGGCGCCCGACGAGCCGGCGCTGTTCGTGCGGGCGATGGCCGACGTCGTGCCGCTCGCGCCCGACGTGCACGGGCGCGTCGACCGGCCGCCGCCGGCCGCCTCGCCGCGGCCGCGCGTGAGCGAGGAGGCCGAGGCGCTGGCCGCGCTCTCCGACCTCGTCGCCGGCGTCGCGAGCTTCGACGTCACCGAGACGCGCGAGTACCTCGAGGGCATGGTGGTCGGCCTCGACCCGCGCCTGGTGCGGCGGCTGCGTCGCGGGGATTTCGCCTGGCAGGCGCACCTCGACCTGCACGGAATGACGGCGCTGGCGGCGCGCGCGGCGGTGGAGGGCTTCCTGCGCGGCGCCGTGCGCGCGGGACACCGCTGCGTGCTCATCGTCCACGGCCGCGGGCTCAACTCGAAGGACCGCACGCCGGTGCTCAAGGAGCGCCTCAAGGGCTGGCTTTCGCACGGCGCGCTCGCCCGCTTCGTGCTCGCGTTCGCCAGCGCGCGGCCGTGCGACGGCGGTGCGGGAGCGCTCTACGTGCTCCTGCGCCGCGACCGGCGCCGCCGGGCCATGCAGGTGCGCGAGGGAGCGAAGCGATAGCGGCCGACGCCCTCAGCGTCGCGCGGCTGCTCGCCGCGCCGTTGTTCGTCGCGGCGCTCGGCGATGGAGGGTGGCTCGCAGTCGGCGTCTTCGCCCTGGCTGCGGCGAGCGATTTCGCCGACGGCCGCTTGGCTCGCCGCGGCGGCCGCGCGACGGCGCACGGCGCGGTGCTCGACGCGGCCGCCGACATCGTCTTCGTGCTGGCCGGCAGCGCCCGGGCGGCGCGGCTCGGCCTTGTGTCGTGGGCCGTCCCGGCGGCGATCGCCGGATCGGCCGGTGCGTATGCGCTCGTTTCGGTGCTTCGCTCCCGGCGAGCGGGAGGCATGGAGCTGGCTCGGAGCCGGGTCGGGCACGCCGCCGGGGTCGCCAACTATGCCGTGGTCGGGCTCGCCGCCGGGTCGAGGGCCCTGCCCGCGCGCGCCTGGAGCGGCGCGCTCGCGGCCGCCGCGGCGCTCGCCGTCGCGCTGAATCTGGGGGCGGTCGGCGCGCGTCTACTCAGGCCGACGGCGCCTCGTGCTCGAACTTGAGGATGTCGAGCTCCGCGAAGCGTTCGCGCACGTAAGGCGTCAGCAGGCCCAAGCGCTTCACGTTGGGGACGATCTTGGCGAACAGCATCTTGCGGAACTCGCGCATCTGCTCGGAGCCGAGCACGATCTGGCGCACCTCCTCCTTGGGCCAGCCCATCTCCTCCCAGACGTCCTCCATGAGGAGGCGGTCGCGCATGAGTCGGCAGCCCTCGTAGAGGAACTCCTCGCGGTCGCGCCGCTCGGTCGCCGGGAGCTCGGCGTAGAAGTCCTGGAGGGCGAGCACCCCGAAGGCCACGTGGCGCGACTCGTCGCGCATCACGTAGTGGGTGAGGTCGGTGAGCAGGGGCTCCTGACACATCTGGTGCATGTACCCGAAGGCCGCCATCGCGAGCCCCTCGACCATGATCTGCATGCCGAGGTACTTCATGTCCCAGCGTGCGTCGCCGAGGATCAGGTCGAGCAGGCGCTTCAGGTGCCGGTTCACGGGGTACTGGCGCGTGAGCTTCTCGCGGAGATAGCGGGCGTAGACCTCGACGTGGCGGCCCTCGTCCATGACCTGGGAGGCGCCGTAGAGCTTGGCGTCGAACGACGGTGTTGCGTCGACGATCTGCGCGGTGGCGAGCAGCGCGCCCTGCTCGCCGTGCATGAACTGGGAGAGCGTCCAGGCGAGCGCCTCGCGCCGCAGCTTCTTCACCTCCGCCGGGGTGAGCTTCTCCCAGATGTGCGTGCCGTAGACGGGGATCTGGATGTCGGGGACCAGCTCGGCCTCGGGGTCGACCGGCGTCGACCAGGCGAGCTGATCGGTGGCGTTCCACTGGTCACGCTTGGCCTTCTCGTAGAGGTTGCGCAGGTCCTGGCGCGTGACACCGTAGTCCCACGTGTAGGTGGTGTCGAAGGCGCTCCGGACGGCTTCGAGCAGCGGCGTCTCCTGCACCTGCGTCGCGGGCTCGAACATCACCGACTCCTTTCCGCGCCCGTGCGGGCGAGTAACCCGTCGAGGGCGAGCCTCGTCATCGTCTCTTCGAGAACCTCGATCGGCACGGCCTCGTGCGCCGTCCACCAGGAGAGCAACTGGGTCGCCATCCCGACGACCGCCTGCGCGGCCGGCTCGACCGCGACCGGGGCGAACGTCCCCTCCGCGATGCCCGCGCGGATCGTCGCCGCGGCGTCGGCCGCGAAGACGTCCTGCGCGCGGCGGATCACGTCGTGGTGCGCCGCGGCATGGCCGAACACGATGCGGAACACCTCGCGGTTCTCGCGCGCGAAGCGGCAGAAGGCGGCGTTGGCCGCCCGCACCTTGGCGATGGGATTTCCCGCCGCTTCGCGAGCGGCGTCGATCGTGGTCTTCATGCGTCCCACGGCGGCGTCGATCACCGCGTCGACGAGCGCCTCCTTCGTGTCGAAGTGGAGGTAGACGGTGCCCACGCCGACGTCGGCCGCTGCGGCGACGTCGGCGATCTTCGTGTCGTGCATGCCCTTGCGGGCGAGCACCTCGGTGGCCGCGGCGAGGAGCTCGCGGCGGGTTCGCTCGCGCCGCCGCGCGAACCGTGTGGGGCGCACAGCCTCTGCTGAGGAGGCGTTCATAACTGAATATTAGTTCAATATTCGGGGAGCGCCACCTGTGTCAAGTCCGAGCCTCCGCCGGCCGCCGCGGGCCGAGCAGCGGGAGCTCGTCAGGAAGGATCGATCGCGAGCGCCGGCACCGCGACCCCGCCGCCGCTCGCCGCGGCGCGGTAGCACGCTTCCGCGACGAGCACGGCGCGTGCGCCGTCCTCGACGGTCGCCAGCGCCGGCGTCCCGTCGTGCATCAGGCCCGCGAAGGCGCGCAGCGCCTCGCGCACGGTGGGCACGGGCGCCGGCAGCGCCAGCGGCGTACGCTCGGTGCCGCGTACGCGGTAGGCGAAGCCGAGGTGATGGTCGCCGACGAGCTGGCCCTCGGCGCCGGCGACGTCGATCAGCCCCGAGCGGCCGGCGGTCGCGCGCGAGCCGTTCACGGCGACGAGCGTCTCGCTGCCGGCGAGCTCGAGCAGCGTGGCGAAGTTGTCCTCGGTACGCACGGTGACCGCCCGCGCCGTCCGGCACCACACGCGCGCCACCTCGCAGCCGGTGAGGAACCGCACGAGGTCGAAGCTGTGGACGCCCGTGTGCAGCATGATGCCCCCGCCCGACAGCTCGGGCTCGTCGAGCCAGCGCAGCGGCGACGGCTCGAAGCGCTGGTTGAGGTAGAGCGCGCGCAGCGGCCCGAGCGCGGGCAGGGCCGCGCGCAGCGCCTGCACGACGCCGTTCCAGCGCAGCGTGTGCGCCATCAGACAGGGCACGGCCGCCGCGCGGAGCGTGCGCACGATCGCCGCCGCCGCCGCCCCGCTCGTTGCCAGCGGCTTCTCGATGAGGAGCGGCTTGCGCGCCGCCGCGACGGCCGCGGCGATGGCGGGGTGGAGGCTCGGCGGGACGACCGCGACGACCGCCTCGACCGCGGGGTCGTCGACCAGCGCGCGCCAGTCGGCATGGAAGGCGCAGCCGAGCGTGCGTGCGAGGGCGGCCCCAACCTCGGCGTCGCGGCGGGCGATGGCCGCGAGCCGCAGCCCGGGCACGTCGGCACGGAGGTGGTCGACGTAGCGGCGGCCGTGCTTGCCCGTGCCGATGACGCCGACGGCGATCACGCCGCGTGGCGGCCGACGAGCCGCGCGAGCCGGCTGCGCGCGCGCCGGTCGCCCAGACCCGCGGCCGCGCAGCGCTCGAGGTACTCGTCGAGCGCGCTCGTGAGCCAGCGGCGGGCGAACGCGCCGCCGCGCGCGCGCGCCGCGGGCTCGCGGCTGCCTGCCGCGAGCAGCACCAGCGGCTCGAGGCACTCGGGGCTGCCGACGACGCCGAGCACCGCGTGCTCGGTGCGGTCGAGGTACTCGCCGAGCGCTGCGGCGCGTGCCGGCTGGTGCGTGAGGTGGTAGCGCAGGTGCCCCACGCCGTAGGCGACCGACCGTGCCACGTCCTGCATCGCGAGCGTGGCGAGCACGCGGTCGGCGCGAGTGTCGGCGAGCGCGGCGAGCGCGCGGTAGAGCGAGAGCACGAAGCTACCGAGGAGCAGGTTGATCGCCGCCGACGCCTCCGGGTACGTCTCCGCCGAGAGCAGCTCCTTGAGCCCCTGCTCGGCCGGCACGCTCGCGCGCCCGAGCCCCTGCCCGCCGACGAGTGCCCGCTTGCGGCACGCCTCGACGTGGCGCGCCTCGTCGATCATCTGCGCGCAGAGAAAGCTCTTCACCTCGAGGAACTCCTGGTTGACGACGCACACCCAGCGCGCCGGCGCCTCCATCGCCACCAGCGCGACCTCCTCGAGCAGCGTGCAGAGCTGGGCCATCGCGGCCTCGCGCAGCGGCTGTGCGGCGGGGTGCAGCTCGGCCCAGGGCACGTCGACCGCCGGCGCCCAGCGGCGTGACTTCGCCTCCTCGTAGAGCGCGACGATCGCGTCCGCCCAGACGTCGCTCTTGCGGTTGACGGTGTAGCCGAGGTCGGGCAGCCGGGGCACGAGCACGCTGCCGCGCGCGGCCATGCTGCTGCGGTTGCGCACCAGCTCGGGGACGGCGTCGTAGCCGTAGGGCCCGAGGTTCAAGTCGGCGTAGGTGAGGCCGCGCCGCGGCTCCGCCGGGCGCGCGCGCAGCCGCGCGGTCTCGACCCCGTACCACTCGAGCGTGAGGTTGCCCGAGAGGATGCTCGTCACCAGCTCGACGAGGCGGGTGTCCTCGAAGAAGTCGCGCTCGGCGTAGAAAGCCATGCGCCGCCCGCTAGGCCGCGGCGCCGAGCGCCTGGCGGTTCATCTCGACGAACTTCCACAGGCGCGAGCGCTCGCGGCGCTCGGGAAGCCCGCAACGGGCCAGCCGCTCGAAGTACTCCTCGCTCTGCTTGAGCTGGAAGGCGGAGGTGATGCGGACACCCTCCTGGACGCGTTCGCGCGTGAGGCCCTTCCCCGCGAGGATGATGAACGGCTCGAGGACCTCGGTGGCGTAGCCGGCGCCGAAGACGAAGTTCTCGGCCTCGTCGAGGTGCTGGTGGATCACCTCGCGGCGCTCGGGATGATGGTCGAGCACCCACTTCAAGTGCTGCATCCCGTAGCCCACGTGGCGGGCCTCGTCCTGCATCACCAGGCGGAAGAGCTTCTTGTCGGCCTCGGTCGGCGAGATGTACTCGCTGAAGCGGAACATCGTGAGCACCATGCCCTCGGCCTGGAGGTGGAGCGTCAGCGACGCCTCGGCGAAGCTGTCGGCGTCGCGCAGGAACTTGAGATTGCACTCGTTGTGACGGCTCGCGCGCATGAGGCCGAAGCCCGTCGACAGCGCGCGCTTGCGGAAGACCTCCGCGTGGCGCGCCTCGTCCATCGCCTGGGTCGCGATGAAGTTCTTCACCTCGAAGAAGTCCGCGTTGAGGCGTCCCAGCCACTTCGCCGGCACGTCGGTCGCGATCATCTCGACCTCGGTGAGGAACGTGAGGAGCTGCGCGTACGCCTTGCCGACGTCCTCCGGCAGCTCGCTGCCTGCGAGGTCCGCCCACGGGATGTCCGTGGTGGCGTTCCACTGGCGGGTCATGGCCTCCTCGTAATAACCCTCGACGTTGTACGCCCACACCTCGCTCTTGCGGTTGACGTCGGCCTGGAGGTCGGGGAGGCCCTCGGCGAGCGCGGCGCCGCGGGGGGCGAAGCTCCGGTTGTGGCGGATCAGCTCGGGCATGTCGGTGAAGCCGTACGTGCCGACGTCGAGGTCGCGGAAGGTGAGCCCGCGGCGCTCGTTCTGCGGGCGGCAGCGTGGCCGCTCGCGGGCGGCGTCCATCCAGCCGAGCTCGAGATCGCCCCGCATGATCTGCCCGAAGCGCTCGAGGAAGGCCGCGTCCTCGGTGAAGTCGGTGGTGCTGAGGTAGCTCATGTTGCGCTCCCCTCGCGGGCCGGAGGCCGCGAGCCGTCGGGATACGTGAACTCGAGCCGCGCCGCGAGATCGAAGAACTGCTGGATGCTCTCGGCGAAGCGGTAGAGCTTGTCGTGGCCGTTCGGGTCGTCGTATCGCACCCGCAGCCGCTCGCCGAAGTGCGTGAGGGTGTTGATGCTGTGCGCCGTGTCGGCGGCCCCGAGCGCGTGGATGACGTCGAGCATCTCGCGCCAGGTCGTGAGCGGGCCCTCGAGGACGAAGTCCAGGGTGCCGCCGTCGAGACCCTCGCGCACCGCGACGCAGTCGAATACCTCGAACCCGAGCGTGTGATCGACGGCGGGGCCGCCGGGCGCGTCGGGCAGCACGCGGACGCCGAACGTGGTGTCGAAGAACCCGAGGCGCTGGAACCGCTCCTGCTCGGCGCGCATCGCGTCGCGGAGCGCGAGGAAGAACGCGGTCGAGGGAAAGGCGATCGCCATGGGGCTCACACGCTCACCATAACGCGTGGCGACACCCGGCGGAAGCCCGCCCCCGCGCGGTCGGATCGCGCGCGCCGGGTTGCAATGCCGCAGGGGCGGCGGTAGGAGAGGGCGCTCCACCGTCCCGTCCGGTGAGGAAAGGCCCATGGCGTACATCATCACACGGCTCTGCCGCGACTGCCTCGACACCGGCTGCGTGGCCGTCTGCCCGGTCGACTGCATCTACGAGTACACGGGGGCCGACAAGGCCGAGTTCCCGAATCAGCTCTACATCCACCCCGAGGAGTGCATCGACTGCGGCGCTTGCGAGCCCGAGTGCCCGTGGCAGGCGATCTTCGAGGAGGTGGGGGTGCCCGACGTCTTCAAGGACGACACCCCGCTCAACTACAAGATCATGGAGCGCTCGGCGGACTTCAAGGTCGCGCAGCACCGGAAGGTCGAGCACCCGACGGCCGAGCAGATCGCGGCGAACAAGGCGAAGTGGGGCTGGAGCGGTTGATCGCGCGCTGATCAGGGCGTCACGGTCGCCATCACCGTCCCCGACGCGGCGTCGGCGACGTCCACCTTGACCGGGTCGGTGACGCCGTACTTGCCCTGGGCGGTGCGGATCTCCTCGGCGAGGTGCGCGGCGAACTTCTCGCGGACCGCCGGCGGCATCGCATCCATCGGAAAGTCCCGCATCTCCACGCGGCCGGTCGCCGGGCCGGTCCACGCGAAGCGCACGATCTTCGGGCCCATGATCGGGTGATTGCGGAAGGCCTGCTCGACCGCGCTCTGAAACGGCGTGGGCGGCGGGCCGGCCGCCGCCGCGGGCTCGGGCGCCGGCGCGCCGCCGCCGAGCCCGCCGAGCATGGTGTCGATGCGGCGGCGGACCTCGTCGTCGGTGGTGAGGCCGCGCGCGGTCGTCAGCTCGGTGCGTGCCCCCGCGTCGTCGCCCTGCTGGTGGAGGGTGACGCCCAGGTTCACGTGGGCCTGGACGAACTTGGGATCGCGCCGCAGCACGTCGCGGTAGATCGTAAGCGCGCGCGTCGCGTCGCCGGCGTAGAAGTACATCGTGCCGAGGTCGGTGCGGGCGCTCAGATCGTCGGGCCGCTGCTCGAGGTACTTCTCGTACGCGGCGATGGCGTCGGGGTACTCGTCGCGGTCGTAGTGGATGTTGGCGAGGCCCCGCAGCGCGTCGGGGTCGTCGGGCGCGAGCCGGATGACGTGCTGGAAGGCGTCCTGCGCCTCGGGGTAATAGGTCGCGTCGAGCTGGGCGGCACGGTAGTAGGCCTGTGCGAGCCGAAGCCACGCGTCCTTGTCCTCGGGATTCTCCTTCGCCTTGGCGGCGATCTGCGCGAGCAGCGTCTTCGCCTGCTCGGGGAGCGTGATCTTCGGATGGTCGGGCGGCAGCTCGCCGCCCGCGGCGCCGGTCGCCAGCGGCGCGGCCGGCGCGCCTGCCCGGGAGGCCTGCGCTCCGGGGCCCGGTCGTGGGGGCGCGGGCGAGAGAATGAGCGTCCAGATCGTGAGGCCCGCGACGAGAAAGAACGCGAGCGTGACCACGCCCGCGGTGGTGACCCCGACGCCCCGCGCGGGACCGACGGTCGATCCGTCGAGCGCCGACCCGCAGGCGGTGCAGAACCGTGCGCCCGCGACGGCGGCAATTCCGCACTGGGGGCAGAAGCGAGCGCGCATGGGAGGCCCCGGATCATACTGGAGCCCCGGACGTGGTCAACGCGTGCGGCCTTGCGCCACGCGGCGCCGATCGCGTAAGCGGAGGGCCTCCGCGCCATGTGCGACACGCTGGTCGCCCTGCCGCAGGCCACCCGCGACGGCGTCGCGCTGTTCGCCAAGAACAGCGACCGTCCCGCGCGCGAGTGCCAGCGCATCGTGCAGCTCCCGCACCGCCGGCATCCGCCGGGGGCGCGCGTGCGCTGCCAATACGTCGAGGTGCCGCAGGTGCCGGAGACCGCCGCGGTGCTCGGCTCGCAGCCCCACTGGCTCTGGGGCCTTGAGCACGGCGTGAACGAGCATCGGGTGGCGATCGGCAACGAGACCGTGTTCGCCCGCGAGCCGCTCGGCGACACGGGCCTGCTGGGTATGGACCTCGTGCGGCTCGGGCTCGAGCGCGCGCGCACGGCCGCCGAGGCGCTCGAGGTGATGACCGCGCTGCTCGAGGCCCACGGGCAGGGCGGCTCCGGCCAGCTCCACCTGCACTGGCCGTATCACAACGGCTTCCTGATCGCCGATCCGACGTCGGCGTGGATCCTCGAGACCTCGGGCCGACACTGGGCGGCGCGGCCGGTCGACGGCGTGGGCAACGTGTCGAACGGCCTCGCGATCGGGGCCGACTGGACGCGTGGCTCGGCGGACCTGACGACCTTCGCGGTGGCGCAGGGGTGGTGGCCGCCGGCGGCCGGGCGCGTGGACTTCGCCGCCGCGTACGCCGACGAGAGCGGCGTGCCGCCGCACCAGTGCGCGCCGCGCCGCCGGCGGGCGGCGACGCTCCTCGCCGAGGGCGCGGGCGGCCTCGGGCCCGCGAGCCTGCGCGCGATCCTCCGCGATCACTACGACGCCGGGCCCGTGCATCGCCCGCGCGCCTTCGACGACCCGTGCTTCTTCTCGCTCTGCATGCACGCCGACCCGCTCGACAACACCACCGCCGCGATGGTCGCCCGGCTACCCGCGGATCCGACGGCGCTCGCCGTCGCCTGGGTCTGCCTCGGCAGCCCGTGCACCGGCGCGTTCCTGCCCCTCTACCCCGCGGGTACGATTCCCCCGCGCCTCGCGCTCGGCGGCGGCGCGCCCGAGCCGGCGAGCCCCTGGTGGCGGATGCGCGCGCTGCTCGAGCTGGTCGAGCGCGACTTCGCGCGCTGGGGGACCGTCGTGCGCGCGCGCTGGGACGAGTTCGAGGCGGCGCTCGAGCGGGAGGCCGCGGCGGAAGAGGCCGCGGCCCTGGCGTGTCCCGCCGAAGGTCCGGCGCGGCTCACCGCGTTCATGGAGCGCACCGTCGACGCGTGGCTCGCGTGCGCCGAGGCCGTCTGCCACGAGCTCGCCCGCTACTCGTAGCGGAGGGCCGCGATCGGATCGAGGCGCGAGGCGGCGCGCGCCGGGTAGTAGCCGAAGAAGACGCCGACCGCCCCGGAGAACAAGAACGCGGCGGCGGCCGCGGGCAACGAGAGCAGCGTCGGCCACTCGGCGAGCCGCGCCACCACCTCGGTCGAGCCCACGCCGAGGAGCAGGCCCGCCGCGCCGCCCACCATGCTCAGCGCCGTCGCCTCGACCAGGAACTGGAGCAGGATGTGCCGGCGCCGCGCGCCCACCGCGAGCCGCACGCCGATCTCGCGCGTCCGCTCGGTCACCGAGACCAGCATGATGTTCATGATGCCGATGCCGCCCACGAGCAGCGAGATCGACGCGACGCTCAGCAGGAGGTTGGTCATCACCTGGCTCGCGCTGCGCGAGGCTTCGGCGATCTCGTTCAGGTTGCGCACGGTGAAGTCGTCGTCGTGTCCGGGCTGGATGCGGTGGCGCTCGTGCAGCAGCGCCGTGATCTCCCGCGCCGCCGCCGGGATGTCGCCGGCGACCGCGGTCGAGGCGAAGATCATGTCGACGTTGCCGAGGATCTGCGTGCCGAGCACGCGTCGCTCGGCGGTCGAGAACGGCATCAGCACGAGGTCGTCCTGGTCCTGCCCCCACGCGGTCTGCCCCTTCCTCGCGAGCACGCCGATCACCTCGAACGGCACCTCCTTCACCCGGATGACGGCGCCGACGGGGTCCTCCCCGGGCTCGAAGAGGTGATCGACGACCGTCTGTCCGAGGAGCGCCACCGGCCGCGCCCCGGCCTCGTCGCGGTCGTCGAAGAAGCGCCCCGCGGCGACGTTCCAGTCGCGCACGGTGCGGTAGGCGGGATTCGACCCCTGTGCGGACGTGCTCCAGTTCTGGTTCCCGTACACCACCTGCACCACCTGCCGCTTGACGTAGGTCACCTCGGCGACCGCGGGGCACTCCTTCTGGATCGCGTTCGCGTCGGCCACCGAGAGCGTCGACGCGCTGCCCCAGCCCGAGCGGACGCCGTTGGCGGTGGTGGCCCCGGGGAGGACCATGAGCAGGTTGTTGCCGAGGCTGCGGATCTGCTGCTGGACGGCCCAGTCCGCGCCCCGCCCGATGCTCACCATCGTGACCACCGCCGCCACGCCGATGATGATGCCGAGCATCGTGAGGGCGGAGCGCAGCTTGTTGCGTCGCAGCGCCCGCAGCGCGGTGACCAGCGTCATCCGCAGCAGGTTCATGCCGCGCCCTCCACCCGCGGGACGTCGGCCACGATCCGGCCGTCGCGGAAGGTGATCAGGCGCTCGGCATAGGCGGCGATGTCGGCCTCGTGCGTGACCAGCACGATCGTGAGGCCCTCGTCGCGGTGCAGCCGGCGCAGGACCTCCATGATCTCGACGCTGGTCGCCGTGTCGAGGTTCCCCGTCGGCTCGTCGGCGAGGAGCAGCGAGGGACGGTTCACCAGCGCGCGCGCGATCGCCACCCGCTGCTGCTGTCCGCCGGAGAGCTGGCTCGGGACATGGTTCTCCCATTCCGCAAGCCCCATCGCCGCAAGCGCCGCCCGCGCGCGCACGCGCTGCTCGCCGAGCGGCACGTTGCCGTAGACGAGCGGCAGCTCGACGTTCTCGAGCGCGGTCGTGCGCGGCAGGAGGTTGAAGCTCTGGAAGACGAAGCCGATCCGGCGGTTGCGGATGTGCGCGCGCTCGTCGGCGGAGAGCGTGGCGACGTCCCGGCCCGCGAGCCGATAGCTCCCCCGCGTCGGCTGGTCGAGGCAGCCGAGCAGGTTCATGAACGTCGACTTGCCGGAGCCCGACGCGCCCATGACCGCCACGAACTCGCCCGCGCGCACGTCGAGCGAGACGCCGCGCAGCGCCGCGACCTCGAGGTCGCCCACGTGGTAGATGCGCCAGAGGTCGCGAATGACGATGAGCGGCTCCACCGCGGCACCCCTCAGAAATGGTGCGGGAAGCGCGGCGGGCCCGAGGAGGCCTCGGCCTCGGCCTCGGCGCGGCGCGGCAGCCCGGTGACGACGCGGTCGCCCTCCTGGAGGGCGCCGCCCACGACCTCGGCCCAGCGCTCGTCGCGGATGCCGGTGCGCACCTCGACCCGGCGCAGCGCCCCGTCCGGCGCGGCGACCCACACGACCGGGGAGGCGTGCGCGGCGCCGCCGGCCGCCTCCTCGGGGCGGAAGCGCAGGGCCCGCAGGGGGATGCGCAGCACGGCGTCGCGGCGGGCCGTGGTGATCGACACGGTCGCGGTCATGCCGGGCTTGAGCTCGAGGTCGGGGTTGGCGACCGCGATCACGACGTCGTAGGTCACGACGTTCTGCACGGTGATCGGCGCGTTGCGCACCTGCGCCACGGTGCCGCGGAAGGGCTTGGCCGGGTACGCGTCGACCGTGAACGAGGCCGCCTGCCCCTCGGCCACCCTGCCGACGTCCGACTCGCTCACGTTGGTGTCGACCTGCATCTTGGTGAGGTCCTCCGCGATCAGGAAGAGCGTCGGCGTCTGGAAGCTCGCGGCGACGGTTTGCCCCACGTCGACGTTACGCGACACGACCACGCCGTCCACGGGCGAGCGGATGTCGGTGTAGGCGAGGTTGACTCGCGCCTCCTCGAGCGCGGCCTGCTGCTGCTGGAGGCTCGCCTGGTCGAGCGCGAGCTGCGCCGCCGCCTGGTCGTGGTTGCTCCTGGCCGTGTCGAGGTCGTTCTGCGCGATCAGGCGGCGCCTGAGCAGCACCGCGTTGCGCTCGAAGAGGAGCTTCTTGAGCGCGAGGTCGGCCCGGTCCTTCGCCACCTGCGCGCGCGCGTTCGCGACGTTCGCCTCGGCCTCTTCGACCTTCACCGCGAACGGCGCAGGGTCGATCTTCGCGACCAGCTCGCCCTGCGTCACCGGCGAGTTGAAATCGACGTAGATCGCCTTGATGGGGCCGGACACGTAGGTGCCCACCTGCACGGTCTTCACCGGGTTGACCGTCCCGGTCGCGGTGACCGTGGCCTCGACCGGCCCGCGATCGACCGCGACGGTCACGTAGCCCCCGCTCGCGGCCCCGCGCCGCCCCGGTCCGTAGCGCGCGAAGGCGATCGCGCCCAGAAGCGCGACCGCGCCGATGGCGAGCGCCTGGGATCGCCGCAGGCGCATCGTCAGTCCGCCGTGAAACGGTGCGCGGTCGCGCGCTCGAGGCTCGCCAGCGCCGTGCGGTCGTTCACCAGCGCCTGGACGACGCTCGCCTCGGCGGAGACCAGGGACTGCTCGGCGTCGGTGACCTCGATGATCGTGCCCACCCCGGTCTGGTAGCGGCCCTCGGCGAGGGCGAGGTTCTCGCGCGCCTGCTCGAGCCCCTTGTTGGCGACGCGGATGCTCTCCACCGCCTGGCGGAGGTTGAGGATGGCCTGGCGGACGTCGAGCGTGACGCTCTGGCGGACGACCTGCTCGTTGGCGACGAGGTTGTCGAGGTTGGCCTTCGCCTCCCCCACCTGCGCGGTCGTGAGGCCGCCGTTGAACACCGAGAGGTTCATGGAGGCGCCGATGTTCCAGCTCGCCTGGAGCGGATACTCCGAGCCGGTCCAGTTGTAGCCGGCGTTCCCGGTCACCATCGGCAGGTAGTTCTTCTCCAGCGCCGAAACCTGCTGGCGTGCCGCTTCCTCCTGCGCGCGGATGCTCGCCAGCTCGGGCCGGTTGGCGTAGGCGAGCTCGAGCGCCTCGGCCTGGTCGACCTCGATCGTCGGCTGCTCGAGCACGTCGACGACGTCGAAGTCGAGCGGCTGCGAGAGGCCGAGCGCGTTGCGCAGCGTCTCGCGCCCGAGCTCGACGTTGTTGCGCGCCGTGACCTGGTTCAGCTCGGCGCTCGCGAGCTGCACCTCGGCCTGCGTGACGTCGAACTTCGGCGCGAGCCCGACGTCGAACCGCCCCTGGGCGAGGTCGAGGTGCTTCTGGTTCTGCCGCACGGTCTCGTCGGCGACGTCGCGCAGCCGGTAGGCGGCGAGGAGGCCGAAGTACGCCTGCTCGACGTTGAACACGACCGTGTCGTGCTCCGTCCGCGCGTCGGCCGCGACCGAGCGAGCGCTCGCCTGGGCGGCGTGGATCAGCGACAGGTTCTGCCCGAAGTCGAACAGCACCTGCGTCAGGCTCACGCCGGTGGAGTAGAAGTTGAACGTGCTCGAGATGTGACGGGTCGGCGCCCCGCTGGCGGCGCTGCTGAGCCCCGTGATGCTGGCGAGGGTCGCGTTGCGCCGCGTGGCCGAGTACCCGGCCGAGATCTGCGGGAGGTAGCTCGCGGCGCTCTCCCACACGCGCTCGCGCGCCGCCTCCACCGAGGCGCTCGCGGCCTTGAGGCTCGGCTGCTGCGCCAGCGCGATCGCGATGCATTCGTCGAGGGACTTGCGGGGGAGCTGCTGCGCCGGGGCGGCCGGCGGGACGAGCGCTGCGAGCGTGCAGAGCGCGGCGACGTGCCGTGCCGTGCGGAGGCCGGCGGTTGGGCGACGCATGCCGCCATCATGAGGACTGCCGCCCGGGAGTCAACGCGCGCCGGCGCGCGCGACCGCCTCCTGCCGAACGCGCTCGACGTCCTCGCGGGTGACCCCGCGCAGGGCGGGATCGCGGCGGAGCAGCAGGAGGAGACCGCCGGGGACCGAGAGCGGTATCTTCTCGATCCAGAAGCCGAGGTTCCCGATGAGGAAGGCCTTGGCCGCGCCCGCCTTCGAGCCGAGGAGCCACACGAAGACGAGCTCGCGCACGCCCTCGCCCGAGGCCGACGGCGCGACGAACGTCCCGAAGGTCATCACGGCCGACGCGAACAGCACCTCGGTCGTGCGCACGTTGGCCCCGCCGAGCGCCATGGCGTTGGCGAAGTACATCAGCGTGGTCGTGATCTGCCCGACCACGGCGAGCGCGAGCGCGAGCACCAGGTGGGCGCGATGGTTCGCGTACGCGGTCGCTGACTCGATCACGTTCTCGGCGAAGCGCCGGGCGCGGGCGCCCGGCAGCAGGCGCAGCGTGCCCCGGAACCACCGCGGCTGCAGGAGGACCAGCACGCCGCAAACCGCCGTCGCGAGCAGCGGCAGCTTGAGGGCCCCGATGAGCTCACCGAACGACTGCCCGTGCGTCAGCCGGCCGGCGAAGGGCATGAAGCCGAGGATCACGGTGAACAGCCCGACCAGCCCGAGCACCCGCTCGACGGCGAGGACCGTGGTGCACTCGACCGGCCGGCGGGTGACCCGCACCGTGTCGTAGAGCCGCCAGGCGTCGAGGCCCATCGTGCTCGGCGTCACGATGCCGAAGTAGCGGCCCACGAAGTAGGTGCTCGTGAGGTAGCCGAACCCGAGCTCGATGCCCTGCCCGGCGAGGAGCACCTGCCAGCGCAGCACGTTGGCGAAAATCCCGACCAGCTTGATGGCCATCGCCGCCAGGAACCAGGGGAGGAAGACCGCCAGGCTGAGCCGGCGCACCTCGGCCCACAGGTCCGAGAGGTCGGCCGGAACGAGCTGGAAGCCCTGCGCGCGGAAGAAGGCCTCGGGCGGCGCCTCGGCGAGAGGCACCGGCGTGAAGCGCCCGCCGGCGCCCGGGACGTAGACCGTGGCGAGCCCCCGGTCGGTGCAGTGGCGCAGCGGCTTGAACGGCCGGAGCGTCCCGTCGAGGGTGCGCACGAACACGCTGCGGTCGGTGGCCGCCGCGCAGACGCCGTCGAGGGACACGGGCAGCGTCGGCGGCGGGAGAGGGCGGCCGGCGAGCCGGGCGCGCACCCGGCCGACGATGCCGGGGTAGGCCGGGTTGCTCGCCGCGAAGGCGCCCGGCTCGGTGAGTCGCGCGGTCGCCACGGGGACGTACCCGCCGCCGAACTCGATGAAGATCGCGGCGAAGATGCCGAGGGTGACGCCGAGCTTGAGCAGCAGAACGAGTACGCGCTTCATGGGGGGCGGCGGACAGCGGAGCCGGGTTATCGCACATTTCGCCGTCGTTCCCCAAGCGCGGCCTCTATGGCACCCCGGGGGCTGCCATGCTACACAGCGAACTCCGCGTACACGCGGCAAAGGGGGTGAGGAAAGGTGAAGCGCATCAGCATCGGGCTCTTCGCGCTCGCGGCGGCCACCGCGCTCGTCGCGTCGCCGGCGTTGGCGAAGAAGGCCCACCACACAGCGGTGACGTGCCAGAAGATCAAGGACGCGATCGCGTCCGGCAAGACGGCCGACGACGTGGCGAAGGAGATGAAGGTGTCGGCGGCGCGCGTCAAGGCCTGTACGACGCCGGCCAAGCCCAGGAAGAGCAAGAAGGCGGCCAAGCAGGGCTGACGTCGCGGCCGTCGCAAACGAAAACGGCGGAGGGGCTCTCGCCCACTCCGCCGTTCGCGTCTCTGGCGTGCGGCGCCGCGATCAGGCGTCGTAGTAGAGCGCGTACTCGTAGGGATGCGGCCGCAGGCGGATCGCGTTGATCTCGTTGGCGGTCTTGTACTCGATCCAGGTCTCGACGACGTCCTCGGTGAAGACGTCGCCCTTGAGCAGGAACTCGTGGTCGCGCTTGAGGTGTCCGATCGCCTCGTCGAGCGACCCGGGCATCGAGGGGACGTCCTTCAGCTCCTCGGGGGTGAGCGCGTAGATGTCCTTGTCGAGCGGGTTGCCCGGCGCGAGCCGCCGCTCGATGCCGTCGAGCCCCGCCATGAGCATCGCCGCGAACGCGATGTAGCCGTTGCAGGTCGGGTCGGGGAAGCGCACCTCGATGCGCTTGGCCTTCGGCGAGGGCGAGTACATCGGAATGCGCACCGCCGCGGAGCGGTTGCGGCTCGAGTACGCGAGGTTCACCGGCGCCTCGAAGCCGGGCACGAGGCGGTGGTAGGAGTTCGTGGTCGGGTTGGTGAAGGCGGCGAGCGCCGGGGCGTGCTTCAAGATGCCCCCGATGTAGTGCATGGCGAGCTCGCTCATCCCGCCGTAGCGGTCACCCGCGAACAGCGGCTTCTCCCCCTTCCAGATCGACTGGTGGGTGTGCATGCCCGAGCCGTTGTCGCCGAAGATCGGCTTCGGCATGAAGGTCGCGGTCTTGCCCCAGCGGCGGGCGACGTTCTTCACGATGTACTTGTACCACATGAGCGCGTCGCCCATCTTGACCAGCGAGAGGAAGCGCATGTCGATCTCGGCCTGGCCCGCGGTCGCGACCTCGTGGTGGTGCTTCTCGATCCGGATGCCGACCTTCTCCATCTCGCGCACCATCTCCGCGCGGATGTCCTGCTGGGTGTCGGTCGGCGGCACCGGGAAGTAGCCCTCCTTGTAACGCGGCTTGTAGCCGAGGTTGAGACCCTCGATCACCCGGCCGCCCCGGTCGTTCACCGGGTCGCTCTTGCGCCCCGTGTTCCACTGTCCCTCGGCGGAGTCGATGGCATAGAAGCCGGTGTGCTGGTTCTGCTCGTAGCGCACCTCGTCGAAGACGAAGAACTCCGGCTCCGGCCCGAAGTACGCGACGTCGCCGATTCCGGTCGACTTGAGGTACGCCTCGGCCTTGCGCGCGATGTTGCGCGGGTCGCGCGAGTAGTCCTCCTTGCTGATCGGATCGATGATGTTGCAGATGAGGCTCAGCGTGGGGAGCGCCATGAAGGGGTCGATCACGGCGGTCGTCGGATCGGGCATCACGAGCATGTCCGAGGCGTTGATCGGCTGCCAGCCGCGGATCGACGAGCCGTCGAAGCCGAGGCCTTCCTCGAACACGGCCTCCTCGAGCTCGCTCGTCGGCACCGTGAAGTGCTGCCAGATGCCGAGCAGGTCGAGAAACTTGAGGTCCACCGCCTCGACCTTGTGGTCCTTGGCCAGCTTGAGAACGTCCTTGGGTGTCTGTGTCGCCATGCCGCGCCCCTCCTGAGTAACGCGCCGTCTTGAGTTGTTTCGCCTAGATCGCGTCGCCGCCGCGCTCGCCCGTGCGGATACGCACGACCTCGTCGATCGGCAGCACGAAGATCTTTCCGTCACCGATGCGGCCCGTCTTGGCCGCCTTCTCGATCGTCTCCACCACCTCGGCCACCTGCTCGTCGCGCACGATGATCTCGAGCTTCACCTTGGGCAGGAAGTCGACCACGTACTCGGCGCCCCGATAGAGCTCGGTGTGCCCCTTCTGGCGCCCGAAGCCCTTCACCTCGCTCACCGTGATGCCCTGCACGCCCACCGCGGAGAGGCTCTCCTTCACCTCGTCGAGCTTGAACGGCTTGATGATGGCCTCGACCTTCTTCATGGTTGCTCCCAGCTGGGGCCGCGAAACGGCGGCACCCGGTTTAAGCCAACCCCCTCGCGCTTGTAAAGGTCGCCGCCCATCGACTCATTCCGTGCGCCGTCCCGCGGCGCGCGCCGGCGGACGCGCCCCGAAGACCGCCCCGTGGACGGCCGATTCGTAGCCGCCGACGGCGGAGACGTACGCGTTTTCGCTGTGCTGCGAGAGATCGAGGCCGGCGAACTCGTCGTCCTCGTTCACCCGCAGCCCCCCGCACACGGCGCTCGCGACTGCCAGGCACACGAGCGAGCCCACGATCGCGAGGCCGTAGGACACCAGCACCGCGAGCACCTGGTGGCCGAGGAGCCCCCAGCTCCCGCCGACGAGGAGCCCCTGCGTCGTCGCGTGGCCCTCGGGCGCGAAGGCGTTGGGGTTGACGGCGGCCGTCGCGAAGAGCCCGGTGGCGATCGCCCCCCAGGTGCCGCCGACGCCGTGCACGCCGACGACGTCGAGCGCGTCGTCGTACCAGCCGAGCGCCTGCTTCGCGTTGCAGGCCGCATAGCAGAGGACGCCGGCGACCCCGCCGATCGCGAGCGCGGCGAGCGGGGTGACGAACCCCGAGGCGGGCGTGATCGCGACCAGGCCCGCGACCGCGCCGCTGGCCGCCCCGAGCACCGTCGGCTTGCCCCTGCCGAGCCACTCGGCCGCCATCCACGCGAGCGCCGCCGCGGCGGTGGCGGTGTTGGTGGCGACGAACGCCGCGGTGGCGAGCGACCCGGCGGAGAGCGCGCTGCCGGCGTTGAAGCCGAACCACCCGACCCAGAGGAGCGCCGCGCCGACCACGGTGAACGGCAGGTTGTGCGGCGGCATCGGGTCGGACCCGTAGCCGAGCCGGCGGCCGATCACCACGGCGCACACCAGGGCCGACATCCCCGAGCTGATGTGGACGACCGTGCCGCCGGCGAAGTCGAGGGCGCCCCAGACGGTGCCGAGCAACCCGCCGGTCCCCCATACCATGTGCGCCAGCGGATCGTAGACCAGTGCTGCCCACAGGAGCGAGAAGACGAGGAACGCGCTGAACTTCATACGCTCGGCGAACGCGCCGACGATGAGCGCGGGGGTGATGATCGCGAACATCATCTGGTAGGCCATGAAGAGCTGGTGCGGAATCGTGGGCGCGTAGTCCGGGTTCGGCTCGAGCCCGACGCCGCGCAGCCCGAGCCACGCGAGGCTCCCGAGCACGTGCCCGTGGTCGGGGCCGAAGGCGAGGCTGTAGCCCCACAGCACCCACTGCACGCTGATGACGGCCATCAAAATGAAGGTCTGCATCAGCACGCTCAGCACGTTCTTGCCGCGCACGAGGCCGCCGTAGAACAGCGCGAGGCCCGGGGCGGTCATCAGCAGCACGAGCGCCGTGGACACGAGCATCCAGGCCGTGTCGCCGCTGTCGACCTTCGCCGCGCCGTCGGCGGCTGCGGCGACGGCCGGCACGAGGAGGACGGCCACAGCCACGGCGGCGTGACGTCCGGCACGGTGAATCCTGGCGCGCATGGGCCCCTGCGGTTCGCCCGCGAAAGAGCAACGGGGGTGCCACCGGGTCACGCTCGGATGTCGCAAGTAATTCATGGGATTGGGTGCTCCGTGTGCCTAATTCCCGGGCGCCGCCTGCCTTTTGCGCAGAGAAAAGCGCGGCTCGGCGCCGCGCACGAGGCGGCGGATGTTGTCCGCGTGGCGGGAGAGGACCAGCGCCGCCATCGCCGCCGCGGCGACGAGGGTGGGCCGCGGGTATCCGAGCAGCGCCGCCGCGGGGACGGTCCCGATTGCTCCGGCCATGGATGCCAGCGACACATAGCGTGTCGCGAGCACGACCGCCACGAAGATCGTCCCGGCGACGGCGGCAGCCCAGGGGGCCGCGACCAGGAGCACGCCGAACGCCGTGGCCACGCCCTTGCCGCCCGCGAACCGCGACGTCACCGGGAAGACGTGTCCCAGAACCGCGGCGAGCCCGGCGGCCGCGACGATGACCGGGCTGCCACCGAGCCAGCGTGCGGCAAGGGGTGGTGCCGCACCCTTGGCCGCATCGCCGGCCAACGTGGCGAGGCCGAGCCCCAGGCCGGCGGTGCGGGCGACGTTGGCCGCGCCGACGTTGCCGCTGCCCGCCCGCCGCACGTCCACCCCCGCGCGGCGGGCGAGGAGGACGCCCGTGGGGATCGTCCCGCACGCGTACGCGAGGACGAGGAGCAGGAGCAGCGATCCCACCAGCGGGCCGTGCCTACAGGCGGATGCGGTCGTGCTGGCGCCGAGCGCGGCGGCGCCGGGTGACGAGGCCGAGGACCCAGCCGACGAACAGGCCGACCGCGAGGGCTGCCCACGCGACCCCCGTTCCGTCGAGGGGAGCGTCGGTCGGCTCGGCGCGCTCCTCGAGGCGCTTCGCGAGATCCTCCTGGCCCTGGGCCAGCCGTTCGATCTGCTCCCGCAGTTTGGCGAGATCGTCGGCGCTCGCCGGGGGCGGGCTCTGGCGCAGCGCGCTCACGCCGGCCTTGATCTCGTTGAGCGTGTCGGCGAGGCCGGCTCCGGAAGCCTCCCGCTCCGGTGCCTCCGTCCGCCGCGCCGTCTCCGCGGGCGCCTGGCCCCCCTCGCTCGCCGTGCGCACGTGGGCTCCCCAGACGTAGCCGCTGCGGCCGTCCGGCGCTTCGACCTTGAGCCAGCCTGCCTCCTCGCCCGTGACCTCCAGGGTGGTTCCGGCGGGGAGGTCGCCGACCAGCGCGGAGTCCTTCGTCGCCGACTCGCGCAGCCGCGCCGTCTCCCGCAGGGTGACAGTGCGGGCGACGGCGGGCGGGACGAGCCCGAGCAGGACCAGCGCCGTCCCGCAGAGGACGCTGCGTGCCGATCTCACTCGTTTCGCCCGCCCCGCATCCGCCCGATTGGTCGGGGTGACTGGATTTGAACCAGCGACTCCTGCGTCCCGAACGCAGTGCTCTTCCAGGCTGAGCCACACCCCGCGCACTGGGTGCGGCCGGACTTAACACAGCCGTTGCGGGAAGGGAAGGTGGATGCGCGCCCCGCGCCGCCGCGTTGCGGCCGGCGTTGCGGCTGCGCGTGGACACGGACACGGGCGGCCCGCGGCGCGGCCGCCCGCACGGTGGCATGCGGCTTGCCCTGCTCCTCGCACGTCCGCGCAACGAATCGGCGTCCACGCGAGGGGCGCCGGGGAGGTGAGCATGTGGCGATTCAGGAGGGCGGTGGCGGCCGGGCTTTTCTGCGGGCTCGCGCTCGCAGCCGGCGGACGAGGCGTGCGGGCGGCCGAGACCAGCCCGCGCATCAACCTCAACACGGCCAGCGTGCAGGAGCTCGCCCGGCTTCCCGGCATCGGGCCGGCGAAAGCCGAGGCCATCGTCCAGCACCGCGCGCAGCACCCGTTCGCCAAAGCGGAGGACCTGCGCGAGGTGAAGGGCATCGGCGAGAAGCTCTACGAGCGCATCAAGGACCAGGTGACCGTCGGAGACGCTCCGCCGGCACCCAAGGGCCGCGGCGGTTGAGCCGCGGCGTGCGGCCGGATCGGGGGGCGGGCCGAACAACCAGGGCGGGTGGCCCGTCCTCCGCCGGCCTTCCGCGGGAAGGCGCGTGTCAGCGGCCGCGCAGCGCCGTGATGGTGGCGGCGTAGTCGTCCGACTCGAAGATCGCCGAGCCCGCGACGAGCACGTCGGCGCCGGCGGCCGCCGCCTCCGCGCTGTTGGCGGGCTTGATCCCGCCGTCGACCTCGATGAGGAAGCGGCCGCCGCTGCGCTCGCGCAGCGCACGCGCCGTCGAGAGCTTCTCGAACGACCCGGGGACCATCGGCTGCCCCCCCCAGCCCGGGTGAACGCTCATCACCAACAGGAGGTCGATCAGCCCGAGGTACGGCTCGACGTCGGCGAGCGGGGTCTCCGGGTTGAGCGCGATGCCGGGCGAGGCCCCGACGGCGCTCGCCGCGCGCAGGGCCGCCACGACGTCGCGGCACGCCTCGACGTGCACCGTGAGCCGGTTTGCCCCGGCGCGGGCGAACTCGGCGAGCAGCCGCTCGGGCCGCTCGACCATGAGGTGGACGTCGAGCGGGAGCGGCGTCGCCCTGCGGATCGCCTCGACCACCAGGGGGCCGATGGTGATCGGGGGCACGAAGTGCCCGTCCATCACGTCGACGTGGATCCAATCGGCGCCGGCAGCCGTGACCGCCCGGACCTCGTCGGCGAGCCGGCCGAAGTCGGCGGAGAGGATCGACGGAGCGATGGTGACCACCAAGCTCGTCCTAGCGAACCGCCCCTTCCGAATCCAGGTCACCTGCCCCGGCGCAGGCGCGCCGCGAAGAAGCCGTCGAGGCCGTCGCGCGAGGGCAGCGTGCGCAAAAACCCCTCGGCCGTGACCGCGACCGCCGCCGCGGCGGGGAGGTGTCCGGTCGCGGGCTCGACCACGAACTCCGGGTGGCGGGCGAGGAAGATGGCGATCAGGTCGGCGTTCTCCTCGCGCGCCAGCGTGCACACCGCGTAGACGAGCGTTCCGCCGGGACGGACGAGCGCGGCGACTCCATCGAGGAGATCACGCTGGAGGGCGGCGAGTCGCGCGACGTCCTCGGGGCGCCGGCGCCAGCGCAGCTCGGGGTGCCGGCGCAGCGTGCCGAGCCCGCTGCACGGCGCGTCGACCAGGACCGCGTCGAAGGCGGCCGCGGCCGGCGGCCGGCGCGCGTCACCCACCACCGGATGAGCGCCCGTCACGCCCAGGCGCAGCGCTTCGGCGCGCAGGCGGCGCAGCCCGGCGACGTTCTGGTCGAGCGCGACCACCGTGGCGCCCAAGGCGGCGGCGTACGTCGCTTTGCCCCCCGGGGCCGCGCAGGCGTCGAGCACGCGTGCGCCCGGCCCAACCTCGAGCAGGCGGACGACGAGCTGCGAGGCCTCCCCCTGGAACGCGACGCGTCCCTCGCGATACGCCGCGAGGTCGCGGACGCGCGCCGCGCCGCGCGCGATCAGGAGGGCGTCGGGCGCGAAACGGCAGGGCACGGTCTCGACGCCGGCGCTCGCGAGCTCGCCGGCGAGCGCGGCGCGCGTGGTGCGCGCGGGGTTCGCGCGCACGGCGACCGATCCGGGCTCGTTGTCGGCGGCGAGCAGCGCTGCCAGCGGTTCGACGCCGAACTCGGCCGCCCAGCGCTCGACGAGCCAGCGGGGGTGCGACCACTCGACCGCCAGGCGCTCGAGGAGGTCGCGCCGCGGCGGCAGCCCGAGCCCGGCGCGACCGGCCCGCGCGGCCCGGCGCAGGACCGCGTTGACGAGCCCGGCGGCGCCGCGACGGCGGCCGGCGAGGCGCACGCTCGCGTCGACCGCGGCGTGGGCGGGGACCCGGTCGAGGAACAGAAGCTGGTAGAGCCCGAGGCGCAGCGCCGCACGCACCGGCGGGTCGAGCGAGGCGAGCGGCGCGTGCACGAGGCGGGCGAGGTGGTGGTCGAGACGGCCCTGCCAGGCGAGCGTGCCGTACACGAGGCGGGTGGCGAGCGCCTGGTCGGGCGGGGCGAGCGCGGCGTCGGCCAGGCGCCGGGCGAGCAGCGCGTCGGCGAAGGCTTCGGTCGTCTCCACGCGCACGAGGACGGCGTGCGCGATCGCGCGCGGGTCGGCGCCCGGCGGCGCTACCGCGCCCCGAGGCATGTCCCGGCGGGGAGCGGATGGCCGGCGAGGAACGCACCGGCCGCGAGCCGCCGGCGGCCCTCGAGCTGCACATCGAGGAGCCGCAGCGCGCCGCCGCCCGCCGCGACCACGATGCCGTCGGCCCCGGCGTGCACGACCGTCCCCGGGGGCGCGCCCGGCGGCGCGGCTTCCGGCCGTGCGCGGTGGATCTTGAGGATGCGGCCCGCGAGCGTCGTGAACGCCCCGGGCGTCGGCGCGAAGGCGCGCACGACGCGGCAGAGCTCGTCGGCGGGTCGCGACCAGTCGAGCCGTCCCTGCTCGTGCGTGAGACGGGGGGCGAAGGTGACGCCTTCGGCGGGCTGCGGCACGGGCCGCAGGCGGCCGGCCTTGAGGCCGTCGATCGCTTCGACCAGCGCCGCGGCCCCGAGCGTCGCGAGCCGCGCGCCGAGCGTGCCGGCGGTGTCCTCGGCGTCGATGGGGGTGGCGCGAGCGAGGAGCACGTCCCCGGCGTCCATCTCCTCGGCCATCGCCATGATCGTGACGCCGGTCGCCGCGTCGCCGGCGAGGATCGCCCACGGGATCGGCGCGGCCCCGCGGTGCCGCGGCAGGAGCGAGGCGTGCACGTTGATGCAGCCGTGCCGCGGCAGGTCGAGGATCCAGCGCGGGAGGATCTTCCCGTAGGCCGCGACCACCACCAGGTCGGGCGCCAGCGCGCGGAGCGCGGGCGCGAAGCCCGGGTCACGCAGCCGCTCGGGCTGGAGCACCGGGAGGCCGCGGGCGACCGCGAGCCGCTTCACCTCGGGCGCGGCGACCGCGAGCCCGCGCCCGCGCGCCCGGTCGGGCTGGCAAACCACGCCGACCACCGGATCCGGCCCCGCGAGCAGCGCCTCGAGGCTCGGGCACGCGAACGCCGGCGTGCCCATGAAGACGATGCGCCAGGTGTTCAGACGGCGCTCAGATGAGGACCCGCCGCGCGCGCGTCTCGCTCGGCCGGCCCTGGCGCTCGAGCTTGCGGCGGCGGGCACGGTAGAGGTCGCGCTTGAGCCGCGAGAGGCGGTCGAGGAAGAGCTTGCCGTCGAGGTGATCGATCTCGTGCTGGAGGGCGACCGCGAGCAGGTCGTCGGCCTCGATCTCGACCTCGCGCTCCTCCGGGGTCCAGGCGCGCACGAGGACGCGCTTCGCGCGCCGCACCGGCGCGGTGAACTCGGGCACGGAGAGACAGCCCTCCTCCCAGACGACCTCGCCCTCCCGCTCGGCGATCACCGGGTTCACGAGCTTGAGGAGGTGCTTGCCGGGCGGCGTGTCCTCGTCGTGCACGTCGAGGACGATCACGCGCTGCGACACGCCGACCTGCGGCGCCGCGAGCCCCACGCCGGGCGCCGCGTACATCGTCTCGGCCATGTCGGCCGCGAGCTGCGCGACGTCGCCGGTGATGGTCCCGACGTCGGAGGCCGGCCGCTTGAGCGCCGCGTCCGGATAGGTCCGTATCTGCAGGAGCGCCATGAGGCGGGCCCACCCCCGCCCCCAGGTTTCTACATGCTGTAGGGATCCACATCAATCACGAGGCGGACGTGCGCCCGACGCAGGACGGGCTCGTGCGCGCGCGCGGCGCGCGCGAGAGCGCGCAGCGCCGGCACCGCGGCGCTGCGCAGCAGCACCTGCCAGCGGTGGCGCCCGCGCACGCGCGCCAGCGGCGGCGGCGCCGGGCCGAGCACGGCCCCCTCGGAGAGGCCGAGCGCCGTGGCCCGGCGGCGCAGGGTCTGGGCGAGGTCGTGCGCGTGCTCCTCGACGCGGGCGCCGTCGGTGCCGTCGAGCCGCACGGCGATCAGGCGCCCGAACGGCGGATAGCCGAGCGCCCGGCGGCGCTCGAGCTCGTCGCGCATGAAGCCGGCGTAGTCGTGGTGCGCGGCCGCAGCGAGCGCCGGGTGCTCGGGGCGCAGCGTCTGCACGATCACCCTGCCCGGGGCGCTCCCGCGGCCCGCGCGCCCGGCCACCTGCACGAGGAGCGCGAGCGTCCGCTCGGCGGCGCGGAAGTCCGGCACGTTGAGGGACAGGTCGGCGAAGAGCACCGCGACGAGCGTGACGCCGGGCACGTCGTGGCCTTTGCTCACCATCTGCGTCCCGACCAGGATGTCCGTGGTGCCCGCGCGCCAGTCGCGCAGGATGCGGCGCTGGACGGCCGGCCGCTGGGCGGCGTCGCGGTCGAGGCGGTCGACCGCCGCGAGGGGATAGCAGGCGCGCAACGCGGCCTCGATCTGCTCGGTGCCGACACCGAAGGGCGTGAGCGCCGCGGCGTGGCAGTCGGGGCAACGCGCCGGCGGCCGGCGGTGGTGGCGGCAGTGATGGCACACGAGCGCGCTCGCCCCGCGGTGCCAGGTGAGCGTCACGCTGCAGTGCGGGCAGCTCGCGGTCGCCCCGCAGGCGGGGCACTGGAGGTAGGCGGCGTAGCCCCGCCGGTTGAGGAAGACGAGCGTCTGCCCGCCGCGCGCCAGGTTGGCCTCGAGCGCCGCGCGCAGCTCGTCGGAGACCATCTCCTCGCCACGCCGCGCGCGCGGGCGCCCCCGGAGGTCGACGATCTCCACCGCGGGCAGCGGGTGCGCCGTCGGGCGCTCGGGCAGCTCGAGCAGCGCATGGCGGCCGTCGCGCGCGGCCTGGTAGCTCTCCGCCGAGGGCGTCGCGGAGGCGAGGACGACGACGCCGCGGGCCAGGCGCGCGCGCACCACCGCGAGATCGCGCGCGTTGTAGCGGACGCCGTCCTCCTGCTTGTAGGCGGCGTCGTGCTCCTCGTCGACCACCACGAGCCCGAGCCGCGGCAGCGGCGCGAACACGGCCGAGCGGGCGCCGACCACCACGGGCGCCCGGCCCTCGCGCACGCGCCGCCATTCGTCCCAGCGCTCGCGCGGCGCGAGCCCGCTGTGGAGGACTGCGACCCGGTCGCCGAAGCGCGCCCGGACGCGCTCGACGATCTGGTGCGTGAGCGCGATCTCCGGCACGAGCACGAGTACGGAGCGCCCGCGGGCGAGCGCCGCCTCGGCCGCGGCGAGGAAGACCTCGGTCTTGCCGCTGCCGGTGACGCCGTGGAGGAGGAAGGAGGCCGGCGCGTCGGCGGCGAGGGCGGCGGCGAGGGCCGCGGCGGCGCGGCGCTGCGCCTCCCCGAGGACGGGAGGGGCGTCGGGCGGTGGGGGCGTGCGCGCCTCGCGACCGGGCTCGAGAGCGACCACGTCGACGAGCCCCGCGGCGCGGAGCGCGCGGAGCGCGCCCGCGCCGAGGCCGCGCGCGCGCGCGGCGCGCAGGGAGATCGTACCCCCCGGCGCGGTGCATAGCGCCTCGTAGGCGCGTGCGCGCGCCGGAGCGCGGCGAGCGAGGCGCGCCAGCTCCGCCGGCTCGAGCGCATGCGCGAGGCGCAGCCCCCGTTCGCTCGAAGGGGCAGGCACTCGCGCGGGCACGATGGTCGCGATGACCTCGGCGAGCGAGGCGAGATAGTAGCGTGCCGTCCAGCGGCAGAGGTCGAGCAGCTCGGGGGGGACGAAGGGCACGGCCTCGAGGACGTCGAGCACCGGGCGCAGCTCGCCCGGGGGCGCCGCCGTCGCAACGCCGGTCACGACGCCGGTCCTGGTCTGGCGGCCGAGCGGCACGCGCACGCGCATCCCAGGGTGGACGCGGTCGCGCAGGCTCTCGGGCACGCCGTACGTGAACAGGTCGTGGCGCGGCACGGGAGGCAGGGGGGCGATCTCCACCATCCCGGGCATGAACGGCGGTGTTAGGGAATCTGTCCGAGGGGTGTCAAACTTGCCGAGCGCCACGCTGGTGGCGGAGCGGCAAAGAAGAAACGCCGCCGTCCAGGTCTGTGCCCGAAAACGCCCGGTTTTCGGTGCGCGACGCGTGGCACCCGGATTGCTCTCTCCGGCTCCAGCCCCTCCTTTCTGCACACGAGGAGACCTGGTCACGGAGACGTGACCGGGTCTTCTCGTTTCTGGCGCACGAATTGCTTCGCTCCGAGAGGGTTCGCCGTATGCTTTGACAAACCCCCGGTGCGAAGAGCATAGTATGGCCGTGATCGAGCTTCGGTTGCGGCCGAAACTCGGTTCTACCGCCGACCAGGGGGAAGTGGAGATGTGGAGGATGAAGTCGTGCTGCCTTCGGCCGGTGTGAGCGCGAGCAGCGTTCTCTCGCGCCTGAGGAGCTTCAAGCTACCCAACCCGTTCCGCCGCCCTGGGGGCTATCTGGTGCTCGACATCGGCTCGAGCAGCCTCAAGCTGGCGGAGGTCTACCACGGGTCGGGCGGCCCGCAGGTCGTGGCCCTCGGGGTGGCGCCGCTGCCGCCGACGTCCGTGCAGTCGAACGTCGTGCAGGACGAAGGCGCGGTGGCCGAGACCATCCGCGGGCTGGTCACCGCGACGGGCGCGCAGGCGAAGCAGGTGGTGACGGCGGTGCCCGGCCCGGCGGTCATCGTGAAGAAGGTGATCCTGCAGTCGCAGCCCGGGTCCGCGGTGGAATCGGCGGTGCTCGCCGAGGCGGGGCACCTCATCCCGGACTCGCTCGAGAACGTCAACCTCGACTACCAGGTGACCGACTGGATCGAGGCCGGCAACAAGATGGAGGTGCTGGTCGTCGCGGTGAAGAAAGACATCATCAACAGCTACACGAACACGATCCGTGCGGCGGATCTCGAGCCGGTGGTCGTCGACGTCGACTACTTCGCGCTCGAGAACATGTTCGAGCTGAACTACGATCCGCCGGCCGAGGGGCGGCCGGTGGCGCTGGTCAACATCGGCGCGCGCTACTCCTCGATCAACATCCTCAAGGACGGGCGCTCGACGTTCACGGGCGACGTCCCCGTGGGCGGGGCGGAGTACGCGGACGCGCTCACCCGCCAGCTCGGCGTCTCGCCGCACGACGCGGAGATCCTCAAGCTCGGCAAAGCGGCGGGCAAGGTCGATCCGGCGACCGCGGAGCCCGTGCTCGGATCGGTCACCGAGTTCATCGTCGAGGAGATCCAGCGCGCGCTCAGCTTCTTCTGGACCGCGGCGACCGACGAGCCGCTCGGCGCCGTTTTCCTGAGCGGCGGCAGCGCCCGCATGCCGGGCCTCACGACCACGCTCAAGCAGCGCCTGGAGTGTCCGGTCGAGGTCGCCGATCCGTTCCGCCGCGTCAGCATCGGAAGCCGGGTGGATCGGGAGCTGGTCGACACGCACGGGCCCGCCCTCGCCGTCGCCGTCGGGCTCGCAACGCGCCGTCCGGGGGACAAATGATTCGCATCAACCTGCTGCCGGCGGAGGAGGCGCAGGCGGCCGCGGGCCGCCGGCAAGAGCTGTTCACGGGGGTGCTCGCCGTCCTGTCGGTGGTGCTGATCATGACCATCGCGCACATGTGGCAGTGGGTACGGCTGAGCGAGGCGACGCGCGAGCTCAACCGTCTCACGCAGGAGCTGGTGGCGCTCCAGGGACCCTATTCGACCGTGCAGAGGATCGAGGCGCAGAAGCGTGAGCTGCGCGAGAAGCTCAAGGTCATCAGCGAGCTGGAGACCAAGCGGCTCGGCCCGGTGCACGTGCTCGAGGACCTCTCGAGCGCGACGCCTGACAAGCTCTGGCTGACGGAGTTCTCCGACGCCGGCGGGACTCTCAAGATCTCGGGGCTCGGTGTGGACGAGCAGACGGTCGCCGACTTCATGCGCCGGCTCGCCACCTCCTCGTACTTCCGCGGCGTCGATCTCGACGAGACGAGCCTCGTCGATCAGGACGGCATCAAGCAGAAGAAGTTCGTGCTCAAGGGCGAGGTGAACTACCTCGGGTCGGGCAACGTGCCGGCGTCGGCCCCCGCGCCCGCGGCGGGGGGTGGCAAATGATCCTCGGCGTCATCGACGACCTCCTCGACCAGCCGCTGCGCACCAAGCTCGGCATGCTCGTCGTGCTGCTCGTGTGCAGCACGGCGCTCGACTGGACCTTCTTCTACTCCCCGCGCGCCGCGCGCCTCACCGACCTGCAGAGCCAGGTGCTCGAGCGCCGCACCGAGCTCGAGACCAAGCGCACCAAGGCGAACTCGCGTGACGACCTCGAGCGCGAGGTGCGTGATCTCGGTGCCGAGCTGCGCCGCGCGCAGGCGCAGCTCCCCGACCAGCGCGAGATCGCGGATCTCCTGTCGAGCATCGCGGCGAGCGGCCGCCAGGCCGGCCTCGACATCACGCTCTTTCGGCAGAAGCCCGAGGCCTACCACGACTTCTACGCCGACGTCCCGGTGCAGATGGAGATGCGTGGGACCTTCCACGACGTGGTGGCCTTCCTCGACCGCGTGAAGCGGCTCGATCGGATCGTCAACATCAGCGACATCCACCTCACGAAGCCGCGCGTCGAGGGCGACCGCGTGCTGCTCGACGCGTCGTGCACCGCGACGACGTTCCGCTTCCTCGACGAGACGGAGCGGGCGCGGCTGAGCGAGCAGAAGAAGAAGGCGGGTAACAAACCAAACGCAGGGAAGGGCACATGAGGCTTGCGACCTTCGGTCTGGTGGGCCTGGCGCTCCTGCTCCCGTCCGGCGCGCCACGGGCGGCGGATCAGGCGCCGGCCGCGAGCGCGCAGCCGCCGGAGCAGGCGGACGCGCCCTACGACCCCGCCGGCCGGCGCGATCCGTTCCGCCCGCCGAAGGCGACCTCGGCGACGGCCGCCGGTGAGGCCCGCACGCCGCTCGAGCGCTACGAGCTCGGGCAGCTGCGTCTGGTGGCGGTGATCTACGACACGCGGGAGCCTCGCGCGGTCGTCGAGGACGACTCGGGGCTCGGATACATCGTGAGGAAGGGAACGCGCATCGGGCCCAACGGCGGCATCGTCGACGACATCGAGCGCGGGCGGGTGCGGGTTCGTGAGGACTACGTCGACTTCTACGGTGAGCACCATCCGACCGACGTGACGATGGAGCTCAAGGTTGCCGAGAGGGGGAAGCGATGAGGGGTTTGCGGTGGGGCGTCGTGCTGCTCGTGCTCGGGGTCTGCTGGGCGCCGCCGGGAACGCCGGCCGCATCGGCGGCGGAGCCGAGCGGATCGGAGGCGGACTCCCCCTCGGCGGCGCCCGCGGGAGCGCCTGCGCCGCCGGCCGATCAGGCCGCGCCGGTTGAGCCCGACGCGGCGTCGCTCGCGGTACGTGACGTGCACGTCGAGCCCGCGGGCAAGGGTAGGCGGGTGGTCATCCAGCTCAGCCGCGCCCCGGACGACGTGCGGCAGTTCACGCTGAGCGGGCCGCCACGCCTGGTGATCGACTTGGCCGGGCCGCGCACCGGAACAGGGAAGCGCGAGGCGCGCTTCCCGCTCTCGGACGACGAGGTGTCCCGCGTCCGCGTGGCCCCCTACCACGGACGGCTGCGGGTCGTCCTCGATCTGAGCGGCCCCGTCGGGCACTACCGCATCCAGCGCGACGGGACGACCGTGGTCGCCGAGCTGGGGGAGGCCGGCGCCGAGCCCCTGGCGATGCTTGCGCCGCTCACCGTCGCTCCGGCCGACGCCGGCGCCGACAAAGGAACCGCCGCGGCGGAGGATCCGATCGAGGTGGCCGACGCCGCGCCCGTCCCGGCGCAGCCGGCCGCGGACCCTCGGCCCGCACCGGCGCGCCCGGCGGCGGCCGCGGCTGATCCCGGGTTCCGGCTCGCCTCGGCGGCGCTGCCGCCCCCGCCGGCGCCGAAGCCCCTGTTCACCGGCCAGAAGATCTCCCTCGACTTCAAGGACGCCGACATCCAGAACGTGCTGCGGGTGCTCGCCGACGTGAGCGGCGAGAACATCATCGCCACCGACGACGTGAAGGGGAAGGTGACGCTGCACCTCGTCGACATCCCCTGGGACCAGGCCCTCGACCTCGTGCTGCACTCGAACCGGCTCGAGATGCAGCGGGAGGGTAACGTGGTCCGGATCTCGACCGTGGCGCGGCTCAAGGAGGAGCGCGAGGCGCTGCGCGCGGCGCAGGAGGCGGCGCGTGAGCTCGAGCCGCTCAAGGTCGAGTACGTCCGCGTCAACTACGCCCGGGCCGACGATGCGCTCGTCGACAAGGTGAAGGGCGTGCTCACCGACCGCGGCAGCGTCACCTTCGACGACCGCACGAACACGATCATCGTACGCGACATCCAGAAGGGGCTCGACGACGCCCGCGAACTGATCCATCAGCTCGACGTCCAGAGCCCGCAGGTGCTGATCGAGGCGCACCTCGTCGAGGCGACCGAGGACTTCGCCCGCGGCCTCGGCATCCAGTGGGGCTACAGCTTCCAGGCCGGTCCGCTGACCGGCAACCCGACGGGCAGCAACTTCCCGGGCACGATCGCGCTCGGCGGCAGCCAGCTCGGCGCCGGTACCGCCCCGACTCCGGCGGTCCCCGGGATCACGACCTCGCCCGTGCCCTTCCTCGCGGACTTCCCGGTCCCGGCGAACTTCGGGTCCGGCTTCGGTCCGGGCGCCGGCTCGGCCCTCGACCTGGCGCTGGGCTCGATCGACGGGACGCAGGCGCTCGCCGCGCGCTTGACGGCGCTGGAGCAGGAGGGCAAGGGTAAGGTCATCAGCCGCCCCCGCGTCATCACGATGAACAACGTGGCGGCCACGATCGAGAGCCTCACGATCCTCCGGGTGAAGCTGCCTTCGACCGGAACCGTGGTGAACACCGGGGCGGGCGGCGTGGCCGGGGGCGCGACGGTCGCGACCGAGAAGATCAACACGGGAATCACGCTCGTGGTCACCCCCCAGATATCCTCCGACGGCTTCGTGCTGATGAACATCTTCGCCAAGTCGAGCCAGCCGGACTTCACGCACACCGTCGACAACATCCCCGCCGAGGTGAGCCGGCAGGCCAACTCGAACGTCCTGATCCACGACGGCGACACCGTCGTGCTGGGCGGCATCTTCCGCCACACGGCCAACGACACGGAATCGGGCCTGCCGTATCTCCGCAGCATCCCCGTCCTCGGCTGGCTCTTCAAGAACAACCTCGTCACCACGCACCACGAGGAGCTGCTCGTGTTCCTCACCCCGAAGGTCGTCTCGACGGGGACCGCCCAGCTGCCCGCCGCCGATCGGCTCTGGGAGGAGCGGCAAAAGGGCGGCTGAGTGACGGATGGCGTTGCGGTACCTGACCGCCGGGGAATCCCATGGCCCCGGACTCACCGCCGTCGTGGAGGGGTTTCCGGCCGGGGTACCGATCGACGTCGAGCTCATCAACCGGGATCTCAGGCGCCGCATGCAGGGGTATGGCCGGGGCGGCCGGATGAAGATCGAGCAGGACGAGGTCGTGCTGCGCAGCGGCGTGCGTTGGGGGGAATCGCTCGGCTCGCCGATCACCCTCTGGATCGAGAACCGCGACTGGCGCAACTGGGAGAAGAAGATGTCGCCCTTCGCCGCCGACCGCGATCCCGACGTGGCGGTGAGGCGGCCGCGGCCGGGGCACGCCGACCTCGCGGGCGCGCTCAAGTACAACCATCGCGACGTGCGCAACATCCTCGAGCGCGCGAGCGCACGCGAGACCGCGGCGCGCGTGGCCGTCGGTGCGCTCGCCAAGAGCCTGCTGGCGCCGATGGGCATCCGCGTCTTCGGGTGGGTGTGCGAGATCGGGGGTATCTGCGCCGACCACGCGGGGCTCGGCGTCGAGGAGATCGCGGCGCGGGCGGAGGAGTCGCCCGTGCGGGTCGCCGACCGCGAGGCCGAGGCGCGGATCGTCGCGCTCATCGACGAGTGCAAGGCCGCCGGCGACACGCTCGGCGGCGTGGTGGAGACGGTCGTCGTCGGGCTCCCTCCGGGCCTCGGCTCCCACGCGCAGTGGGACCGCAAGCTCGACGGCCGGCTCGGATACGCGTTGCTCTCGCTGCAGGCCGCCAAGGGGGTCGAGGTCGGCCTCGGCTTCGAGATGGCGCGGCGGCGGGGCTCGGGGGTGCACGACGAGATCTACTTCG
>DATGIZ010000039.1:0-30098 GCA_035295465.1 Binatia bacterium
CTTGGCGAGCCGCTCCTGGAGCTTCTCGCGGTCGTAGTCCGAGGTCGTCTCCTCGATCTGCGCCCGGATCTGCTTGATGCGCCCCTCGATGTCGGCCTTCTTCCCCGCGCCGTCGATGATCGTCGTGTTGTCCTTGTCGACCACGATCCGCTTGGCCCGGCCGAGGTCCTTGAGCCCCACGTTCTCGAGCTTGAGGCCGAGTTCCTCGGCGATCATGCGCCCGCCGGTGAGGATCGCGATGTCCTCGAGCATCGCCTTGCGGCGGTCGCCGAAGCCCGGCGCCTTCACCGCACAGCAGCTGAACGTGCCCCGGATCTTGTTGACGACGAGAGTCGCGAGCGCCTCGCCCTCGACCTCCTCGGCGATCAGCAGCAGCGGCTTCCCGCCGCGGGCGACCTGCTCGAGCAGGGGCAGCAGGTCCTTCATCGAGGAGATCTTCTTCTCGTGGATGAGGACGTAGGCGTCCTCGAGCACCGCCTCCATCCGGTCGGGATCGGTGACGAAGTAGGGGCTCGAGTAGCCGCGGTCGAACTGCATGCCCTCGACCACGTCGAGCTGGGTCTCGAGGCTCTTCGCCTCCTCGACCGTGATGACCCCCTCCTTGCCGACCTTCTCCATCGCCTCGGCGATCATGTCGCCGATGGCGCGGTCGCCGTTGGCCGAGACGGTGCCGACCTGCGCGATCTCGTCCTTGCCCTTGGTCGACTTGGACAGCTTCTTGAGCTCCTCGATCACCGCCCCGACGGCCCGGTCGATCCCGCGCTTGAGGCTCATCGGGTCGTGGCCCGCCGCGACCAGCTTCGCGCCCTCGGTGAACAGCGCGCGGCTGAGCACGGTGGCGGTGGTCGTGCCGTCTCCGGCGACGTCCGAGGTCTTCGAGGCGACCTCCTTCACCATCTGCGCGCCCATGTTCTCGAACTTGTCGGCGAGCTCGATCTCCTTGGCGACCGTCACGCCGTCCTTGGTGATCGTGGGTGCGCCCCAGGACTTCTCGAGCACCACGTTGCGGCCGCGCGGACCGAGCGTCACGGTCACCGCGTCGGCGAGGATGTTGACGCCCTTGAGCACCTTGGCGCGGGCGTCCTCGCTGAACCGTACCATCTTCGCTGGCATTGGCCTCTTCCTCCTCAGCCTTCGACGATGCCGAGGATGTCCTCCTCGCGCAGGATGAGATGCTCCTCACCGTCGAGCTTGATCTCGCTGCCGGCGTACTTGCCGAACAGGATCCGGTCGCCGGCCTTCACGTCCGGCGGAATCACCTTGCCGTCCTCGCGCCGCCCGGCGCCCACGGCCACCACCTTCCCCTCCTGCGGCTTCTCCTTGGCCGTGTCGGGGATGATGATGCCGCCGGCGCTGCGCTGCTCTTGCTCTTCGAGGCGCTTCACGATCACCCGATCGTGCAGCGGGCGAATCTTCACCGCCATGGGCAGAACCTCCTCGCGAATGCCCGGACGCCGCTGCCCGCAGCCCCGGGGCTCCAATTTCTCAGTGGCGGCGGAAACGTATGCTTGCGCGAGAGGCAGTCAAGAGGGTGTGCGGTGCGGGAGAAAAAAAAGAGAGCGCGGAGCGGGTGGCTACGGGGGAAGAGCCTTTCCACGCTCCGCGCTCTCCCGAGTGCGAGGCGCCGACCCTCGAGGGGCCGGCAGCCCCATCCTCGCACCCGGAAGCCTCACGACTTCGAGAAGACGAGGCAGCAAGGCCGGTGCCAGCCATCCCCCGCGTCAGACCAAGGGTTTTTTCCCGGGCGCTCCCCTCGTTTGAGGCAGGGAGCCCCGCCTGGTGCGGCAATCCGCCTCGGTCAGGCCTGGGCAGCCGGTGGCCCGGCCAGCAGCCGCTCGACCGCGCCGAGCAGCGCCTCGACCTTGAACGGCTTCGGCAGGAGCGGGACCCCGAGCGCCCGGGCCTTCGCCCGCGTCGACTGATCCGGGAAGGCCGCGATGAGCAGCGCCGGCAGCTCCGGCCGCGCGCGCCGCAGGCAGGCGATCAGCGCCATGCCCTGGATGCCCGGCATGCACTCGTCGGAAACCACCAGCCGATAGCTCCGCTCGGCGACCCGGCGGCCGGCGACGACGGGGTCGCACACCGCCTCGACCCGATATCCAGCGCCCCGGAGCGCGGCGGCCACCGCCTCGCAGCAGGCCGGGTCGTCATCGACGACGAGGATCGGATCGGACCCCACGAGCTGGGGTCGGAGCAATTGGAGTGCCATGCCGCTCAGCCGGAGCCGTCCGGCCGGCGGTGGCCGGATGCCGCGTCAGCCTGGCAGTGCGCCGCGGGGCGCGAGCCCGTAGCGCTGGAGCATGCGGTAGAGGGACCGACGGTCGACGCCGAGCACGCCCGCCGCGCGGCTCACGTTGCCACCGTTCTCCTCGAGGACCCGCTGGATGTAGCGGCGCTTGAGCTCCTGGAGCGTCGGCCGATCGCCTGCGATGTCGTCGCTGCTCGCAGGGCCGGGCGCCCGCAGCTCGGCGGGCAGGTCCTCGGTCCCGAGCACCTCGTGCTGGGCGAGCGCCACGCTGCGCTCGAGCACGTGAGCGAGCTCGCGCACGTTGCCCGGCCAGTGGTAGCCGCAGAGCAGCTCGAGGGCCGCCTCGGAAACGCCGGTCACGTGCTTGCTGCACTGGCGGGCGGCGCGGCGCACCAGGTGCTCGACCAGCAGCGGAATGTCGTCGCGGCGCTCGCGCAGCGGCGGCAGCTCGATGGTGACCACCTTGAGGCGGTAGAAGAGATCCTCGCGGAAGCGGCCATCGGCCACGGCCTTGCCGAGGTCGCGGTTCGTCGCCGCGAGCACGCGCACGTCCACCGACCGCCACTGCGTCCCGCCGACGGGCCGCACCTGGTGCTCCTGGAGCACGCGCAGGAGCTTCGACTGGAGCGCCGGGGTGATCTCGCCGATCTCGTCGAGGAAGATGGTCCCGCCGTCGGCCTCGGCGAACAGCCCCGTGCGGTCGCCGACCGCTCCGGTGAAAGCCCCGCGCACGTGCCCGAACAGCTCGCTCTCGAGCAGCGTTTCGGTGAGCGCGGCGCAGTCGACGGCGACGAACGGCCGCCCGCGCCGCGGGCTGTGGCGGTGGATCGCGCGCGCCACCAGCTCCTTGCCCGTGCCGCTCTCGCCGAGGATGAGCACCGTGCTCGGGCCGGGCGCCGCGCGCGCGATGGTCTTGTACACCTCGACCATCGCCGGCGTGCGCCCGACGAGCCCTCCCAGCTCCTCCTCCTCGCCCCGCGGCAGCGCCGCCTGCGCGACCGTCTGCCGCTCGAGCGCGCGGCGCACCGTCGCGCTGATCTCCTCGAGGTTCATCGGTTTGCTCACGTAGTCGACCGCGCCCGAGGCGAAGGCCTGCACCGCCGTGTCGATCGAGCCGAAGGCGGTCATCACGATGATCGGCAGATCGGCGCACCGCTCGCGCAGGTTGCGCAGCAGCTCGAGCCCGCCCATCTCGGGCATGCGCACATCGATGATCGCGAGGTCGACCGGCTGCGACGCGACCCGCGCGAGCGCCTGCCGGGGGTCGGTGCAGCTCACCACCTCGGCCTGGTCCCGGCGCAGGACCTCGGCCAGGAGCCGGCAGGTCACGGCGTCGTCGTCGACGACCAGGATCCGGGGCATCAGACCTCCAGCGGCAGGTGCACCCGCATCGTGGTCCCCTGCTGCGGCGCGCTCTCGACCACGAGGTCGCCGCCGTGCGCCCGCACGATGTGGTCGACGATCACGAGCCCGATGCCGGTGCCCCGCCCCGGCGCCTTGGTCGTGTAGAACGGCTCGAAGGCGTGCCGTAGCTCGTCGGCGGACATGCCGTGGCCGCTGTCCGCCACCGCCAGCTCGAGCCGCCGCCCGCCCTTGCCATTGCCCGGCACCACCGCGGCCGACACGCGGATCGTGCCCGCGCCGTCGATGGCGTCGATGGCGTTGGTGAGCAGGTTGAGCAGCACCTGGCGCAGCGCGACCACGTCGCCGGGCACCGGCGGCAGGTCGGGCGGGACCTCGCTGCGCGCAACGACGCCGTGCGTGGCGAGGGAAGTCGAGACCAGGGAGAGGGCCTCGGTCACCAGCGGCGCGACCGCCACCGGCTTGCGCACCAGCTCGCGGTCGCGGGTGCGGTCGAGGACGCTGCGGATGGTCTCGATCATGCGCTGCACTTGGGACTCGACGATGGCGAGCTTCTCGGCCTGCGCCGGCGTCGGCTGCTCGCGGCGCAGGAGCTGGGTGAAGCCGAGCACGGAGTTGAGCGGCGTGCCGAGCTCGTGGGCGATCGTGGCCGCCATCTGGCCGAGGGTCGCCAGCCGCTCGCCGCGGGCGATCTCGAGCTGCGCCTGCCAGAGCTGCTGGTTCGCCGCCCGCAGCTCGCGGTTGCGCTGGGCGAGGTCCTGCGTGGCCTGACGCACCCGGGCCTCGAGGCCCGCGGTCAGATCCTCGATGCGCGAGAGCATGCGGTTGAAGCTGTCGGCGAGGAAGCCGAGCTCGCCGCCGCCGGCCGCGCCGACCCGCGCGCCGAGCTCACCGCGCTCGGCGCGCTCCATGCCGTCGACGAGCGCAGCGACCGGGCGCGCGACGCGGCGCTCGAGGAAGAGCGCGAGCACGAGGGTGAGCAGCACGATCGCGAAGACGAGCGCCACGCCGTCGACGAAGCGGATGCGGCGCTTGAGGCCGACCACCTCCGCCAGCGACAGCTCGACCTGCGCCGCGCCGACGACCCGCCCGCCGCTGCGGATCGGCACGGCCATGCGCCAGCGGGGCGTGGCGCCGCTCTGCACGTCGGTGGCGATCATCGGCGCCCCCGCGACCAAGCGCATGACCTCCGCCGGCGCGGGCCGCCCTTCGGTGAGCCGCCCCGGGTCGCGCGTGGTCATGACCGGCTCCGCCCCGCCGTCGGGCGTGACCCGGAAGATGTCGATCGCGGCGATCTCCCGGTGACCGCGCACGAGCATGAGGACCTGCTTGCGCATGCGGATCATGTCGCCGCGCTCCCACGCGGAGTCGAGGGCCCGCAGCGCGAGCCGTGCGCGCTCCTGCATGTCCTGCTCGAGGGCGCGCTCGGTGAGCCGCGTGTCGAGCCACTGCGAGATCGCGAGCACGGTCACGACGGTGAGGACGACGATGGCGAGCAGCTGGAAGCGGAGGCTACGGTGCACGGTGCTGCTTGCTCGGCCCCGAGGGACGATGCGGCTGGGGATGCCCGCCCGTCCTGCCCTGGAGCGCCTGCTGCATCTGCTCGGCCTGGTTCTCGAGGTCGCCCGCGCGCGACTCGAGCGCGTCCGCCCGGTCGTCGAGGTCCTGCGCCAGCGCGCCCTTGCCGAGCCCGCGCAGCTCGTCCGCCCGATCGCGCAGCGCGTCCGCCCGCGAGCGCAGGCGCTGCGAGATGTCGAGCAGCTCCTCGACCTTCGCCTGCTCCGCCGACGCCCCCTGGCCGCCACGCTGCGGAAACGAACGGCCCGTGCCGGCGTCGCCCGCAGAGGGCGTCACCTGGACGAGCGCCGCGAGCGCCAGGAATGACCAGCGCGCAACCGACATGGGAACCGCGCACGCCCCGCCGGGACGGCGTGAGCGTGACTCTACCGGCGGCCCTCGCCGCTGACAAGCGCGCCGGCCCGAGCGGCGGCGCCCCCCGGCCGCCGCGACCGCAGCTAGTACAGCCCGGGGACGAAGCGCCAGCGGACCGCGGCGACGTAGTCGCGGTAGGCCGGGTCGCGCGCGAGGAAGCGCTCCTCGACGCCCGCGCGCACGGCGAGCGCGAGCGTCGTGGCGAGCACGACGAGCGCGTTGCGCAGGCTCGGGTACGACACGAGGTAGCCGAGGTAGCTCACGGTCTCGCCCGCATAGAGGGGATGGCGAACGCCGCGGTAGAGCCCGCCCGCGCGCACGCCGCGGTCGGCCGCGACGACGCCGAGGCTCCGGCCGAGCGCGCAGAGAGCCAGGACCGACACGCCGAGCCCCGCGGCCTGGAGGCCGAAACCCAAGGGCGCGAGCGTCCCCGCCTCGGCGGTCGCGCGCAGGAGCAGGGGCAGATAGGTGCCGCCGACGCCGACCGCCCAGTCGCCGAAACGCGTCGAGACCCGCCGGCTGCGCCGGCGCACGAGGAAGAGCGCGACGAGCAGCGCCTCCTCGACGAGGATCGGCACGAGCGGGAGCCAGCGCCCCGTCGCGCGCACGTGCGCGAGGTGCGCCGCGCAGAACGAGGCGTAGAGCGCGGCGAGCCCGAGATTGCCGGCCGCCGCGGCGAGCGCCCCGCCGCGCACCGGCTCGACTTCCGCGTCCACGCCGGCGATGGCCACCCGCGTCCCGGCGCGCACGCCCGTGCGCGCGAGCGTTCCGGCGGGCAGCTCGAGCACGCTCGCTGCCGCGGTGACGTGCGGCGAGATCCGCCGGGGCGCGAGGTCGCCGACGGCGCGCAGCACGCGTCCCGCCTCGTCGAGGAACACGACGTCGATCGCGTCGCGGAGCCCGAACGTGTGCACCTGGCGGCAGGGGCGTAGCCAGAGCCCGTCGCCCGGGGCGAGCGGGCTGCGGCCGAGGAGCCCGCGCAGCCGCGCCCAGTGCGTGTGCGCCGAGCGCAAGCGGTCGGCGATCACCACGCCGCTCGTGGCGTCGCTCGCCCGCAGCCGCGCCGCGCCCATTCGGACCCGCGCTCACCGCCCGCCGAGCGCCCGGGCAAGGTCCCCGAGCCTGAGCAGGGCGGGCCCGGCCGCCACGACGAACAGCGCGGGCAGGATGAAGAGCGCGAGCGGCAGGAGCACCTTGATGGGCAGCTTGCGCGCCGCCTCCTCGGCGCGCTGGCGGCGCTTGGTGCGCAGCAGGTCCGCGTGCACGCGCAGCGTCCGGGTCATGCTCGCCCCCAGACGATCGCTCTGAATGATGAGCGCGGCGAGCGCCTGGAGCTCCTCCACGCCGTTGCGGCCGCCGAGCGCCCGCAGCGCCTCCTCGCGGCTGCGGCCCGTGTTCAGCTCGAGCGCCACCTGCGCGAACTCGCGCCCCAGGGGATCGTCGAGGGCAGCGCGCTCGGCGCCCACCCGCGCGATTGTGGCGTTGAGACCGAGGCCCGCCTCGAGGCAGACGACGAGCAGGTCGAGCGTGTCGGGCAGCGCCGCGGCGATTCGCCGCACGCGTCGCCGCACGCGCAGCTTTAGCCAGAGATCCGCGCCCAGGCGGCCGATCGCCCAGGCAGCCGCCGCAGCGAGCAGCGCCCCGCGCAGCGGCCTGCCGGCGGAGACGGCGGGCACGAGGATGCCGAGCGCCGGGCCCAGGCTGAGCAGCGTGCGCGCTCCCACGAAGACCAGCGCCGCGTGCGGACCGCGGATTCCGGCGGCCGACAGCGGACCGGCGAGCGCCTGCCGCCCGCCGAGCGCGTGCCCGAGCGCCGCCACGCCCCGCGCCAGCCGCCCGGGCGCGGCCCTCGGGCGCACCGCCGCCGGTGCGGCCTCCGGGACGAGCGCCCGCAGCCGCCGTGTCGTCGCCGACTCGACGGTGAGGCTCCAGCAGGCCGCCAGCACGCCGGCCGTCACGGCGGTGAAGGTGGTCGCGGCGATGAGGAGGAGCAGCACGGCGTCAGACCCGGATGGACGTGAGGCGGCGGATCACGAGGTGCCCGCAGACGACGCTCGCCAGCGCGCAGGCGAGCGCCCCCCGCCCGCGGGGATCGCCGAGCATGGGACCGAAGTAATCGGGGCTCGTCGCCCAGAGCAGGAAGCCGACGGCGAAGGGGAGCACGGTGAGCACGATCCCCGAGAGGCGACCCTGCGCCGTCAGCACGCGCGTCTCGCGCAGCAGCTTGAAGCGCTCCCGGATCGTGTAGGTGATGTTGTCGAGCACCTCGGCGAGGTTGCCTCCCGTCTCCTGCGCGATGAGAATGCCGATCGCCAGTAGCGGCAGCTCGGGGTTGTCCACGCGGTCGCAGAGACCGTAGAGCGCGTCGCGCAGCGGGAGCCCATGGCGGATCTCGTGCGTCAGCTCGCGAAACTCGCGCGCGATCGGCTCCGGAAACTCCTCGCCCACGAGCGCGCAGGCGTTCACCAGCCCGTGGCCCGCCTGCAGCGCGGCGCGCACGAGATCGAGGGCGTCGGGGAGCTGCTCGGCGAACAGCTCGGCCCGCCGGGTGCGGAGCCGGCGCACGACGGCGAGGGGGATGGCGCCCGCGACGGCGCCCGCCGCGAGGCCGGCGGCCGGCCCGCCGCCGGCGAGCACCGCGGCCAGAAAGCCGGCGACGCCGAGCCCGGCGGCCGCGAGCAGCAGCTCGCCCGCCCGCCGCTCGAGGCCGGCCCGGCGGATCATGCGCGCCGCCGCGGGCATCAACGGCACGCGCGCGAGGAGCGCGTCGACCAGGGGGATGCCCGAGAGACGACGGTCCTTGAGCAGCGGCGCCCCCGCCCCGGGCGCCGGCCCGGCAATCGCCTCGAGCCGCCGGACGAGCGCCGCACGGCGCGCCTCCACCTCGCGCAGCCGGAGCGCGGCGGCAGCGCCGCCCAGCACGACGGTCGCGAAGACGAGCAGCGCCGCGAGCCCGGCCACTCAGCGCTCCAGATAGGCGAGCGCCTGCGCCTCGACCTCGTGGCCGGAGGCCTTGATGCGGTCGGCGAAGCGGGGGCGGATCCCGGTCGAAGCGTGGCAGCCCGAGATGCGGCCCTCGACGCCGACCCCCGCGCGCTCGTACAGGAACAGGTCCTGGAGGACGATCGTCTCGCCCTCCATGCCCATCACCTCCGACATCGCGACCACCTTGCGCGAGCCGTCGGAGAGCCGGGCGGTCTGCACGACGACGTCGATGGCCTGGGTGATCTGCTGGCGCATGGCGCGCGTGCCGAGCGCGAGGCCGGCCATCTGCATCATGACCTCGAGGCGGGCGAAGGAGTCGCGCGCGGAGTTGGCGTGGATGGTCGAGATCGAGCCGTCGTGGCCGGTGTTCATCGCCTGCAGCATGTCGAGCGCCTCGGCGCCGCGGACTTCGCCGACGATGATGCGATCGGGCCGCATGCGCAGCGCGTTGCGCACGAGATCGCGCTGCGTGACCTCGCCGCGGCCCTCGATATTCGGCGGGCGGGTCTCGAGGCGCACGACATGCGGCTGCTGGAGCTGCAGCTCGGCCGAGTCCTCGATCGTGACGATCCGCTCCACGTCGGGGACGTAGGCGGTGAGGCAGTTGAGCAGCGTGGTCTTCCCCGAGCCGGTCCCGCCGGAGATGAGAATGTTCAGCCGCGCGCGCACCATGGCGCGCAGCAGGCCGGCCATCGCGGATGTGAGCGAGCCGTTCTCGATCAGGTTCTGCATCGACAGCGGCGTGTGTCCGAAGCGGCGGATCGAGAGCACGGGGCCGTCGATCGCGAGCGGGGGGATGACGGCGTTGACGCGCGAGCCGTCGGGAAGCCGCGCGTCGACCATCGGCGAGCTCTCGTCGATGCGGCGGTCCATGCGCGAGACGATGCGGTCGATGATCTGCATCAGGTGGGCGTCGTCGCGGAACACGATCGGCGTCAGCTCGAGCCGTCCGGCGCGCTCGACGTAGACCTGGCGCGGGCCGTTGACCAGGATGTCGGCGACCTCGGGGTCGTGGAGCAGCGGCTCGATCGGCCCCAGCCCATAGACCTCGTGCATCACCTCGTCGACGAGCTGATCGCGCTCGCGCGCGCCGAGCGGCACCGCCTGCTCGTCGAGCAGCCCACCGGCCAGTCGGCGGAGCTGGGCGCTCGCCTGCTCGGGGTTCATGCGCGCGAGGCTGTTCAGGTCGAGACGGTCGAGCAGCTCGCGATGGACGCGGACCTTCAGGTCGTGCAGGCCGCGGTCGGCCGCCGGCCGGCGGAGCGGCGCGGGTGGCGCTGCGGCCTTGCGGTCGAGACCGAAGCCGTCGCGCAGCTTCACGCGCCGACCCTCCCGCCGCGGGAGAAGAGCCGCAGCAGGCCGGCCCGCGGCCGCCGCGTCGTGCACACGCCGGCGAGCTTCGCGGCGAGCTGGGCCATCGCCGCCGGCAGCGGCGTCTGCCTGCCGTTGAGCGGGGTCCCTTCGTTCATGGCGTCGGGCGCCGCCGCGTCGTGGGGGATGACGAGCAGCGGCTGCTTGCCGATCGCGCGGGCGGCATCGGACACGCTCACCGGCCCCGGAACCGCCTCGGTGACCAGCAGATCGAGGGCCGAGGGCGGGGCACCGAGGCGCTCGAGGAGGTCGCGCACGCGGCGTGCCGAGCGCACGCCGGGGATCGAGAGGTCGCTGATCAGCAGCACGTGCTCGGACCCCTCGAACGCGGCCAGCGTCGCGCCGGTGATCGTCCGTGCGGTGTCGACCACCGTGTAGCGGAACTGCGAGCGCAGCAGTGTGAGCGCCAGCGCCACGTCGTCGTGGCCGATCGCGTCGGCCTCCTCGATGTGCGCCGGGGCCGCGAGCACGAAGACGCCGTCGGGGTGGCGCGTGAGCGTTCCGGCGAGGAAGAGGGCGTCGGCCTCGCCGTGCGCTCCGGCGAGGGTCGCGAGCGAGTCGGCCGGCGTCAGGTTGAGGAACGCCGCGACGTCGCCGCGCTGGAGGTCGAGGTCGAGGAGCGCGACCTCGGCGCCGGTGAGCGCCGCGAGCTGGAAGGCGAGGTTGACCGCCGTGGTCGTGACCCCGATGCCGCCGCGCGCCCCGCAGAGCGTGATCACCTCGCCCGTCACCTGGCGCGCCATCGACGCGCTCGCCCCGGCGCGCGTGAGCTTGAGGAGGGCCTTGCGCAGCTCGTGCGCGTCGAGCGGCAGCGAGACGACGTCGTCGGCCCCGGCTTCGAGCGCGCGCCGCACGAGCGCGATGTCCCCTCCCCGCGCCGCGACCAGGATCGGCGGGCGCGGCGAGCGCCCGGCGAGCCGGCCCACCGCCTCGATCTCGGCGCCCACCTCGAGCGTCACCAGCGCCCAGCGCTCGGTGCGCAGCAAGTCGGGCAGCTCGGCGTATCCGCAGAAGCGCGCGGCCAGCTTGAACTCGGCGGCCGCGTATCCGATCAGCTGGCGGTCGACCGCCGGGTCGTCGGTCACCCAGAGCAGCGTGCCTTCGGTTTCCATCACCCTCATCCCACCAGCGCCACGCAGCCGGTCCCGCACTTCTCGCAGCCCGCCGGCGGGCCGGGCACCTGGCGGAAGACCGCGTGCAGCGTCAGCCCCTTGCGGCCGTTCGTCCGCACGGCGTCGATCACCACGGTCGCGAATCCCGAGACCGGTCCCGCCTGCGCGAAGTTCGCCGAGCAGCTCACCGTCGGGACGAGGAACTCGCTCTGCCCGGGCGTCACGCACCGCGAAAGCGCCCGGAGCACCGGGTCGGCGGGGGCGGTGCCGAGCGAGATGCGATCGCCGACGCCGAGCTGCGGCGGCCTGCGGCTGCCCCCGCAGGCGGGCGGCAGATAGGCGCCGACGTTGCCCTGATCGGCGGGCGAGTCGAGGAAGGCGGTCCACGCCGTATGGGTCGCCGCGGTGGGAGCGCCCTGCATCCGCGGGAGACAGCCGTTCTGCCCGAAGCACGCAGCCAGGCTCTGGAAGGCGCAGTCGCCGATGGCGAAGGGCAGCGTCGGCACGGCGCGGCCGAGGCCGGTGAAGGCCGCGGTCGCGGTCCGCTGCACGGTGACCGTCGGCTGGTTCCAGATGCCGGCGAGGAGCGTGCGCACGGTCGCGGTGGCCGCGGCGCGCACCGCGCTCGGGCGCACGTTCGTCGCCGTGAAGGTGGCGCTCGCCGCGTCCCAGCGGCCGAAGATGAGCTGCGCTTGCGTGCCGGCCTTGCCGTCGACCCCGTTCTGGGCGCCCACCGTGGTCGCCTGTCCCACGGCCGTGCCCCGGGAGCTGCCCGCCAGGAGCGCGCTCGCGCCCGCGGTGGCTGCGCTGTCGGCGAAGGCCTGCACCTCGCTCGCGGTCTGCGCGAGACGGCCGACGTCGATCCCGAGGACCGCCAGGCCGAGCAGGACGAGCATCGCCAGCGCCATGGCGACGAGCACGGCGCCCCGGCTGCGGGGACGGCGGCCGCGGGAGATCGATCTCACGGCACCCCCGGCACCCGCGGGCGGGTGACCTCGGCCGGGCTCGGCTGCGTGCGGACCTCGTCCTTGGCGAGCGGGGGCCGATCGGTGGGCAGCGCCAATTGGCTGCCCGGCGCCAGCGGCTTCACCAGGCGCGGCGTCACCACCACGAGGAGCTCCGTCAGGTTGTTGGTGTAGCTCGTCTTGCGGAAGACGTAGCCGAGCCAGGGGATGTCCTGGAGATAGGGGACCCCGCTCACCGTCTCCTGCCGGTCGTTCTCGAGCAGCCCGCCGATCACCAGCGTCTGGCCGTCGTGCAGGCGCGCGCTGGTCGAGGCGCGGCGGGTGCGGAACGTCGGCACGCCCTCCACCTGGTTGGTGAAGTCGGGCTGGCTCACCTCGGGCGTCACCGTGAGCGTGATCGCCCCGTCGTCGGCGACCCGCGGCACGAAGTTCACCAGCGTGCCGAAGGGTTTGTACTCGACGTCGGCCGCGAAGCCGGAGACGATCCGGATCGGGATCTCCCCGCCGACCTGGAACACCGCGTTCTGCCCGCTCATCGCCACGAGCTTCGGCTGCGCGAGCACCGTGGCGAGGCCCTCGACCTGGAGGGCCTGGATGAACCCCGTGATGTCCTCCTCGGGGAGCTGGAAGGCGTAGATCGGCGCCTGATCGGTCGGCGACAGCGGTAGGAGCGGCTGGGCGATCTGCGGAGGCACGGTGACCACCGTGCCGGGCGCGAGCGCGCCCGCGCCGCCACCCATGAAGAACGCGTTGACGACGTCCTCGCCCGCCTGCCGGAAGTCGATCCCGTGCTGCTCCATCGCGGTGCGGTTGAGCTCGGCCACCGTGACCTCGAGCAGCACCTGCCGGTCGAGGAAGTCGGCCACCAGGAGGTCGTGCACCTCCGGGTCACCGTGGCCGCACCAGACGACCAGCGTGGTCTCCTCCACGTGCGGCTCGGGCGTGAGCGTCTTGCCCGAGATCACGCCGCTGCGCTGGGGCGTGAACGTGTCGGGGGCAGACTCGATCGGCGCCTTCGGCTGCTCCTTGGCGTTGATCATCACGGTGTGCGGCCCGAGCACGACCACGCCGGCGACGTCGGGGTTTCCGATCGACACGCGCGTCACCGGCCTCGGGAACTCGAGCACGCGGCTCTTCCCTCCCTGGATCCAGAGCGACTCGCCGGGTGCGAGCGTCGTCGGCCCCGTCGGGGCGCGCACGGCCTCCTCGGGCGGCGCTTCCTGCCGCTCCATGGCCTTCGCGACCGCGTTGCGCTTGCGGAATCTCCCCACGATCTCGTCGAAGTCCGGGCTCACCCCGGGCGCCTTCGTGCTCCGCGCGCTGCAGGCGGAGAACAGCACCGCCGCGCCGACCATCACCGACCACCGACCCCACATCCCCTACCCCTTCCGCACCGGCCGCCTCCCACGTCAGAACACCACCTGCCGGGTGGCGGTCCCTCCCAACAGCACCTCGACCGCGTGGCCCGCGCGCCCGCCGCGCACCACCGCCGCCGGCGCCCCCGCCGGCGCACCGAACAGCGCCGGGGCCGAGACCCCGGGCGTGGCCACCACCGCGTGGTCGTGATAGCCGCGCAGCGCGAGCCGCACCGGCTCGTAACGCGAGGCCAGGGCGAGCGTCTCGGCCTCGTCGGGCGACACGAGCAGCGTCACCGTCGGCGCCCCGGCCGGCCCGTTGTCGCCCGGATCGACGTTGCGGCCGATGGCGAGCACCTCCACGTTCTGCAGCACGACCTTGCTGCGCTGAACCTGCTCGGTCTCGGGGCTGCCCGCGACCAGCACGTCGACTCGGCTGCCCGGCGTGATGAAGCCGCTCACGCCGGTGACGTCGTCGACCCGCACCGACATGCCGCGCCTGCCCGGGGCGATCCGTGCCGCGAGCAGGCCCTCGCCCGCCGGCACCAGCAGCGCCGGCACCACCGGGGTGTTGCGCTCGATGGTCACCCGGGCCGCGCCACCGGCGACGGCCTGCGGGTCGTGCACGGCACCGTCGGGCTGTGCGTCGGCCGGCCACGGCACGACGCGCAGCAGCCCGGGCGCGACCGTCGCGCCGACCGGGATCGTCTCCCGCGCCACCACCACGTCGACCGTCGGCCGGGCCGCGGCGGTTCGGGCCGCCGCCGCCTCGCGTTGCTGCGCGCGGAGCTGGCGGTAGACGAGCGCTGCGCTGAGCGCGCCCAGGACCACGGCGAGCAGGAGGGCGTTCGCCGGCCTGCGCATCGCGTCCGCCGCCATCGTCAGCGCCCCTCGTCGCGGAAGGTCGCCGAGCGGGCGACGGTGAAGCTCGTGCCCACGCCGGGCAGGTCGAACACGAAGGGCACCTGCCCGCTCACCGTGACGGTCACCGTCGGGATGCCGCCGGTCGTACCCTGCACGACGCTGACCCCGCTGATGGCCGAGACGTCCATTGCGTTCGCGAGCTCGGCCAGCACCTGCTGCTGGATGCTCGCCGGGCTCAGGATGATGCCGTTGGCGCTGCGCTGGGTGGCCGGCACCACGGCCGCGATGCGGGCGCCCTCGCGCGCCGCGTGCGTCACCATGTTGGCGATCATGAACGCCCGTCCGAACTCGATGATCCCCATCACCAGCGTGAGCAGCAGGACGACGACGATGCCGAGCTCGACGAGCGCTTGCCCGCGCGTCGAGCGTGCCCTCACCACCCCCCCTCCATGTGGACGAGCAGCAGGACGGCGAGCGTACCCAAGCCGAGGGGCACGCTGTAGGGAAGCGCGACCGCGTCCGCGGCCGAAGCCGCGACGCCCAGCGGCACGAGCGATCGGTGGAGGAGCGCATCGGCGCTCATGCAGCCGAGCCGACGCAGCTTCTCCCGCAGCCGGCCGCACCCGGCGAGGTGCGCCGCCATGACGACGCCGCCGAGCGCCATGCCGGCGCCGAGCGCCGCGACCGCGCGCGCCGGCCCGAGCAGCGCACCGACCGCCCCCATCATCTTGACGTCTCCGCCGCCGACGCCCCCGAGCGCGAAGGGCGGCAGCAGCAGTGCCACCACCACGACGAGCCCGGCGGCGCTGTCGCGGAGCCCCGGCGCCCCGAAGTAGAGCGCGTTGAGCACGAGCCCGGCGAGCGCCGCGGCGCCCGAGACGTGGTTGGGGATGCGGCGCGCGCGGACGTCCGTACCCACGGCGAGCGTGACCAGCGCCACGACGGCGGCGGCGATGGGTGCGGGCATGACCGGCGAGGCGGCGAAGCGCCGCCCCCCGCTCGACCGTTTAGACGGCTTTCGCGATCGCCGCGCTGGCGTTGTTCCAAAGCGTGGTCACGTTGCCCGAGATCGCCAGCGCCGCGGCCGCCACGGCGACCGCGATTACCGCGAGCGCGATGCCGTACTCGGCCAAGTCCTGACCCGCTTCGTCCGCCATCAGCTTCTTCATGATCGCCTGCATGGAGGCACCTCCTCGCGCCCGCCCCCGGACGGGCCGCCGCAACGTTCGCCCGTGCGAAAGCAAGGAGAGGACCAGCCGGCCCCTCATGGGGCGGGCAATCGCGGACGCGAGCGGGTGCCATGCGATGCGCCTGCGGGCCGGGCACAGCACGATCCGTACCAGCCCGGCGCGAAGGCCCGTCGCACGCGGCACCGCGGAGGGCACAGAGAAATTCCTGCCGCCTCGTTCGTCCGCCTCCCGCCGTGTCCGTCGCTCTGGCGGGGAGTGTCAACTCCACGTCGGCTCGGGGCAGACCGTCCGGAACCTGACGGTGCCGCGCAGACCCGGTCCCGTTACGGCGGCCTACGCACCATGGCCTCTGCAATGGTACGGATCATGCTCCGTAGCGAGCATCTCCGGCGAAGCCATGTGCCCCCTGGACGAGAATCGCGCAGCCGAGGACGGCACCGCGGCCGTGTTCGAGTTCGACCGGCTCCGCGACATCTGCGGGGACGACGCCACGCTCGAGCGCGAGTTCCTCGAGAAGCTCCTGCACACGACTCCCGACGCCCTCTCGCAGCTCGACTCCGCGCTCGCGGCCGGCGACCCCGCGCGCGTGCGCTCCGACGCGCACTCGCTGAAGGGGAGCTGCCTCACGCTCGGCGCCGCCGCCCTCGGCGCCGTGTGCGAGCAGATCGAGTCGACCGCGCGCCGCGGCGACCTCGACCCGGCGCACGAGCTGCTCGCGCGCGCCCGCACGGAGTTCCACCGGCTGCGCCGGCTCCTCGACGGCTACCTCGCCCGCGGCTGCCGCGTCGACTAGGGCGCGAGCACCAGCAGCTCGTCGGCGAGCCAGCGGGCGAGGAGCGCCCCGGCCTCGGCGGCCGCCGACTCCGGTGGCCGGTCGGCGAAGATCTCGCAGACCGCGCCGAACGGCGCGCCCGCGCGCACGCGCGCGAACGCCGCGGCCTCGGGCGCGTCCATCGGCGCGTGGTACACCGCCCACCCCTGCCGCCACACCCGGACCACGGTGGGCGCCGGCCCGACGTCGCGCGCGCCCGCCCAGAGCGCGTGCACGGGCCACGCGGCGGTGACGACCTCGCACGCCGGCACCGGCGCGAAGCGGAGCCGGGCCCAGGCCTCCGGCGCGACGCGGCGCAGCGTGGCCGCGGAGAGCGGCTCCGCGTCCGGCGCGTCGAAGACCTCCACCCGCGCCCACTCGAGGCGGGCGAGGTCGGCGAGGAAGGGCGGCGCCGCCCCCGCCCATCGCGCCGCGACGAACTCCGCCAGACGCTCCCCCACGTGGCGCAGCGAGGGGTGCGCCGAGGGGTGGCGGGCGAGGTAGGCGCGGACGAGCCCGTCGAAGGCGGCGTCGCCGAGCACGGCCGCCACGCACGGATAATCCTCGCGCAGCGCCTCGCGGATGCGCCAGAAGTAGGCGTCGGCGTAGATCGCGAGCCGCCCTGCGGGGTCGAGCGTCGGGCTCGGCTCGATCGCGGCGAGCAGCGCGGGCGCGACGGTCTCGGGCGCAAACGCGCCGGGCGCGCGCGCGAGCGCGTCCCAGAAACGCTCCTGCAGCTCACGCAGAGCGAGCGGCGGCATCGTCCTCCTCGGCCTCGATGGCCCGCGCCCGCGCGCTCTCGGCGAGCAGGTCGGCGAAGGGCGGGATGCGGTCGTCCCACTCGACGAGCGTCGGCACCCGCCCGAAGCGCCGCACCGCGAGCCGGTAGAGGTCCCACACCGGCGGCGGGACGCCATGGTCGTGCGTGTCGAGGAGGTGCGTCCCGTGGTCGCTGTGGCCGGCGAGGTGGATCTCGCAGATGCGGCGCGCCGGCAGGGCCTCGATATAGGCGACCGGAGAGAAGGCGTGGTTCACGGCGCTCACGTAGACGTTGTTCACGTCGAGCAGGATGCCGCAGTCCGCGGCGGACGCGACCGCCGCGAGGAACGTCCACTCGGGCATCGTCGAGTGCCGGAACGCGACGTAGCTCGAGACGTTCTCGAGCACGAGCCGCCGGCCGAGCCGGTCCTGCACGCGGCGCACGCGCTCGACGACGTGCGCGAGCGCCTCCTCGGTGTAGGGCAGCGGCAGGAGGTCGTGCGCGTAGTGGCCGCCGAAGCCGCCCCAGCAGAGGTGATCGGAGATCCAGGCCGGCTCCACCCGGCGCGCGAGCGCCGCGAGCGCGGCGAGGTAGTCGTCGTCGAGGGGATCGGTCGAGCCGAGCGCGAGCGAGACCCCGTGCAGCGCGACCGGCGCCTGCGCCCGCACCCGATCGAGCACGTGGAGCGGCCGGCCCCCGCGGAGCATGAAGTTCTCCGAGACGACCTCGTACCAGTCCGCGCGTGCCGGGCCCTCGAGGACCGCGGTGAAGTGCGCCGGCCGCAGGCCGACGCCGTGGCCGAGCCGGGGGAGGTCGAACGCCATGGCGGGGTGGCGGAGGCGCCCCGGGCTCCGGTGGAAGCCCGGGGCGATGCCGCTGCGGCTACTCCATCTCCTTCTTGGGCTCCTGCACGGTGCCGCCCTTGGCCTTGCAGTCGGCCGCGCTCATCTCGACGACGCCCTTGCCCTTGCAGGCGTTCATGCCCTTGCACTCGTTGTGGGCGGTCGCGCAGCTTCCCTGGCCCTTGCAGGCATTGACCCCGAGGCAGTTGACGGTATCACCCCCGGCCTTCTCCCCCGCCCGCGCGGTGACCGCCCCAGCGAGGAACAGGCTCGCCGCCGCGGTCGCGATCAGGACTCCCTTGTGCATCGTGCTCTCCTCTCGGGCTCCCCTGGTATCTTCCGCTCCCGGCGCCGCCCGCGGGGAGGTTGCGGGCGCCGCCACCGCGCTCACACGAGCGCCCCACCGCAGCTCGAGCCGCCACCCGCCGTGCAGCCGAAGCAGTGCGCGCCGGTGGCGACCGGCAGCGTGCCGAGCGCCGCCAGGTCGCCGACGTCCCAGATCGTGCGCGGCCCCGAGCCGTCGGCGAGCGGGCGCTCGAGCATCTGGTTGAAGTCGCAGTCGTAGAGGGCCCCGTCCCAGCCGACGCTCACCAGGCTGCGGCACATGAGCCCGGGCACGGTCGCGGGATTGAAGTGGTTCACGAGCAGCCCGAGGTAGGCCGCCTCCTCCCCGGCGCGGCGAAGCTGCTCCGCGAAGCGCCGAATCGGCATGTTCGTGAGCGTCAGCAGGTGGTGGAACTCGATGCCGTGCGCGCGCCGCAGCTCCTCGCGGTAGCGCGCCTCGAGCGCGGCCTGCGGCGGAGGCAGAAAGGCCCCCACCGGGTTGTAGACGAGGTCGAGCCGCAGCGGCGAGCCGGGCAGACCGTAGCCCGCCGCGTTGAGGCGCCGGAGCGCCTCGACGCTTCGCGCGAACACGCCACCCCCGCGCTGGCGATCGACGTTCTCGGCCGTGTAGCAGGGCAGGGAGCAGATCAGCTCCACCGCGTGCCGGCCGTAGAGATCGACGAGCCCCGCCAGCCCCTCGACGAACAGCACCGTGAGGTTGCAGCGCACGACGACGCGCCGGTCGAGCGCGCGCGCCCCCGCGACCAGCTCCGGAAAGCTCGGGTTGAGCTCGGGCGCGCCCCCGGTGAGGTCGAGTGTCCCGACCCCCGGGCTCTGCGCCAGCAGCGCGAGCACGCGGGCGGCGGTCGCGGCGGCCATCATCTCGGTGCGGGTCGGGCCAGCGTCGACGTGACAGTGGTGGCAGGCCTGGTTGCAGCGCTTGCCGACGTTGACCTGGAGGGTGTCGGGCACCCCCCGGCGCAGGCGGCCGAGGCCGTGCTCGCGCAGCGTCGCGTCGAAGTCGTGCATCGGCCGAGGATGCGCAACCCTAGCCCGAGCACGCCAGCGGCGGCAACGGGGCCTCAAGTTCCCGGGCCGCCCGGCCGATAGTGGGTCGTGCCGGTGCGCGTCCCGCTCCAGTTCGCCAAGCCGACGATGCGGCTCGCCCGGCCCATCTGCGACGCCGAGGGCCGCGTCGTGGCGGGCAGCGGCACGCTGCTCGGCGAGCGCGTCGTGCGCGTGCTGCGCGCGATGGCCGTGCAGACCGTGGTCGTGCAGGAATCCGGGGACCTCAAGGCGTGGGAGACCGTGCGGCCGCTCGCCGAGGAGCTCGATGACCTCGAGCAGCGCTTCCGGCGCGGGCCGAAGAGCGCGCCGCTCGCCGAGCTGAAGGCCGCCATCGCCCGCCATCTGCGCCGGCGCGATGCGGCCGTCGGAGGCGAGCAATCATGACGCCGGCCGACCCCGCCGGCGCGATCGCGGTGACGCCGGAGCAGCTCCGCCGCCAGGTTGCGCGCCTCAAGACCGTCCCGACCCTGCCGCGGCTCCTCGAGCGCGTGATCGCCATCCTCGAGGACCCGGAGGTGAACTTCGAGAGCGTGGCGGAGGTCGTCGAGGTCGATCAGGCCCTCGCCTCCCAGATCCTCCGCCTGGCGAACTCCGCGTTCTACAGCCGCCAGGGGGCGGTGAGCCGCGTGTCCCAGGCGCTGGTGATGCTCGGCGCGGTCGTCACGCGCAGCGTGGTGCTCTCGAGCAGCGTGCTCGACCTGCGCGAGGTATCGCTCCGCGGCTTCTGGGAGCACTCGCTGGGGTGCGCGACCGCCGCCGGCGCGATCGCCAAGGTGAGCGGGAAGGCGAACCCGGAGGAGGCGGTGGCCGCCGGTCTGCTCCACGACCTCGGCAAGGTGGTGCTCTTCAAGCAGCTCCCCGAGGCATTCGCCTACATCCTCGAGCGCGCCGAGGTCGAGCAGCGCAGCTTCCGCGAGCTCGAGCGCGACGTGCTCGGGGTCGACCACTGCGAGATCGCCGCGTGGCTGGTGGACCACTGGCGCTTCCCGCCCGCGCTCGCCGAGCCGATCAAGTACCACCACGAGCCGGGCCGGGCCGTCGCCGCGCCCGACCTGACCGCGATCGTGCACGTCGCCAACACGCTCGTGCGCGGCCTCGGCTACGGCTCCGGCGGCGACCAGCGCGTCCCGCCCGTCGACGCGAAGGCCTGGGCCCGGCTCGCGCTCGACGCCGCGGGGCTCGACCGCGTGCTCGAGCGCTACGACGCGGACCTCGACTACGCGCTGAACTATGCCCTCTTCGAATGAGGGCGCGCGGCAGGCGGCGGCCGCGCTCCTCGAGAAGATCGAGGCGCTGTCGTTCCTCCGCGCGCTGAACGACCGCCTGGCGCGCGCGCCGGGCTTCGCCGCCGCCTGCCGCGGGCTGGTCGACCTCGTCTGGGAGGAGCGCGTCGGCGAGCTGGTGGCCTACGTGTCGGTCGATCCGCAGCGGCGCGTCTGCCGGCTCGAAGCGCTCGCCCCGCCGCAGCCGCACACGGAGCGCGCGGGCGAGCTCGGCTTCGACGCACCGCCGTTCGCCGCGCTGCTCGAGCGGGCCGAGCCGGCGGTGCTCCCCGATCAGCCGCCGCCGCCGGGGCTCGGCACCGGCGGCCGTGCCACGCCCCCGACGCTGCTCTGCGCCCCCACGCGCGTGCGCGACGCGACCACCGGCCTGCTGCTGGTCTGGACCGAAGGCGACGCCGAGGATCTCGAGGAGCGCCGCCGGCTGCTGGCGATCGCCGCCACCTCGGCGGCGCTCGCGCTCGACGTCGCCCGCAGCGAGGCGCGCGAGGAATTCCTCGCAATGCTGCGTCACGACATCAACAACCCCGTCACGATCGCGCTCGGCTACACCGAGATCATCCTCGACCAGCTGCGCACGGCCGGTGACGAGACACTCGCTCCGCTCGCCGCCTCGGTGCTCGAGTCGCTCAAGACGGTGGCCGACCTGGTCTCCAACTACCTCCACATGGCGGCCATCGACCGCGGCGTGCCCTGGCTGCACCGCGAGCCCATCGACCTCGGCACGCTGGTCGCCGACATCGTCGACCGCTTCCGGCCCTCGGCCGTCGAGAAGGACATCACGCTCACCTTCACCGGCGAGAGCCCGCCGCTCCTCGGCGACCGCCGCCAGCTCGGCCGCGTGCTCACCAACCTCCTCAGCAACGCGGTCAAGTACACGCCGGCGGGCGGGCGCATCGACGTGACGCTCGCGGCGGGTGGGAACGGCGTCACGCTGGCCGTGGCCGACACGGGCTACGGCCTCGCCGCGGCCGACACCGCCCGGCTGTTCACCAAGTACGCCCGTTTTCACCGCGACCGCGGCATCCCGGGCACGGGGCTCGGCCTCTACCTCTCGAAGGCGATCGTCGAGGCGCACGGCGGCACGCTCGAGGCGGCGAGCGCGCCGGGCGAGGGCTCGACCTTCACCGTGCGCCTGCCTCCCGCCGTCCGCGGCGCCACGCGGCGGCGCTGACGGCTCAGCGTGCGAGGAACGCCCCGACCCGCTCGGCGACCCGATCGACGTCGGCGTCGGCGAGCCCGCAGTGCAGCGGCAGCGTGAGGATCTCGGCTGCCGCGCGCTCCGTCACCGGCAGCCGGACGCCGGGCCGGCAAAACAGCGGGTGGCGGTGGTTCGGGACGTAGTTGATCCCGGTCTCGATCCCGTGCGCACGCAGATGCGCCATGAGCGCGTCGCGGCGGCCCCCGGCCACGCGCACGACGTAGATGTGGGGCGCGATCCCATCGCGGTCGAGCGCGAGCGGCCGCAGCCCGGGCACGCCGGCGAGCGCACGGTCGTAGCGCCGGCAGAGCGCACGGCGCCGCGCGACGAAGCGCTCGAGCTTGGCGAGCTGGGCGAGGCCGATGGCCGCGTTCAAGTTGCTCATGTGGTAGCGAAAGCCGCGCTCGCGCACCGCGAACTCCCAGCGCCGCTCCTGCCAGCGCGCGCCCGCCTGCGCGCCCCGGTCGACGCCGAGCACGCGCTGGCGCCGCACGCGCTCCGCGGCCGCCGCGTCGCGGCAGACCACGGCCCCGCCCTCGCCGCAGGTGACGTTCTTGATCGAGTCGAAGCTGAAGCAGACGAGGTCGCCGGCCCCGCCGACCGGACGCGCGCCGCGGCGCGAGCCGAAGGCATGCGCGGCGTCCTCGACGACGCGCAGCCCGCGCTCCGCGGCGACCGCGAGCAGCGCATCGAGGTCGCAGGGCGCGCCCGCGTAGTCGACGGGCATGATCGCCCGCGTGCGCGGACCGATCCGCCGGCGGACGTCGGCGACGTCGGCGCAAAGCGTCTCGGGGTCGACGTCGCAGGCGACCGGCACGGCGCCCGCCGCGACGATCGCCTGGAAGCAGCCGACGAACGTGAGCGAGGGCACGATCACCTCGTCGCCCGCGGCGAGGTCGAGCGCCTCGAGGGCCAGGTGGAGCGCCGCCGTGCCCGAGCTGGTCGCGACGACGTGCTCGACGCCGAGCCGCGCCGCCAGCGCGGCCTCGAACTCGGCCACGCGGGGACCGAGGCCGAAGTACCCCTCGCCGAGCGCGGCCGCCACCGCCGCCCGCTCCTCCTCTCCGACGCACGCCCGCGAGACCTTGATCTCGCCGGGCGCATCCACCGCCTTCGCCTCCCGCACCGCCCGCATCGTCCCCTCCGGGCGGCATCATAGCCGACGGGCGGCGGGCGCAGTAGGGGGCGGTCGGCCTCGACGCGGCGCGCCCGCTCCTCTATAGAAGCGGCGCCGCACCATGAGCCGCCTGCTCCCGCTCGCGCTGCTCGCGCTCCTGCGGGCCGCCGCCGTGCTCGCAGCGCCAGCCCCGGAGCCCGCCGCGACCCCGCCGGCCGCGCCGGCCGAGACCGTGATCCCCGCCGCGCAGATCGCCGAGCGCGCCGGAGAGGTCGCGGGGGAGCTGCGGGAGATGCGCGCGCGCGTCGCCGCGCGCGCCGGCGGCGGCGCGCCCGACCTCGCGCACGCGGCCGAGCAGGTCGACCAGCTTACCCGCGAGGCGGCGCTCCTCGACAGCGCGGAGCCCACCGCGCAGGCCCTCGACGAGCTCGAGCGGCAGTGGCAGCAGCTCCGCGACGCGCTCACCGGCCAGGCGCAGCCGTTGATGGCGCGCACCGAGGCAATCGAGCACGACCTCGCCCGGCTGCACGACCTCGACGTGCTCTGGGCCGCGACCGACGCGGCGGCGCGGGCGGGCAATCTCCCCGCCGCCGTGCGCGACACGGTGCGCGGCGTGCGGGTCGACATCCGCGACACGCGCACGCGGCTGCGCGCCGAGCGCGACGGACTCCTCGACGCGCTCAGCCGGATCTCCGCCCTCCAGGCGCGGGTGAGCGGCGGGCTCGACGACCTCGCGGTCGCCCGCAAGCGGTTCCGCGGCGACCTGCTGAGCCGCGACTCCCCGCCGTTGTGGACGGCGCTGCGCGACCTCTCCGGGCTCGCGGCCGATCTCGGGCGGCTGCGCGCGGGCCTCGAGCGCAACCAGCGGGCGGTCGCGGCCTTCGCCTCGGCGTGGGCACACCGGCTCGTCGTCCAGGGGCTCCTGTTCGTGGCGATCGTCGCCGGCACGCTTGCGCTGTCACGGCGCCGGCGAAGCCGCGAGCGGGCGCCGGGGGCGGCGCACGCGGCCGTCCGGCGCCCGCTCGCGGCGGCGCTCGTCCTGGGGGTGCTCTCGACGTTGCTGCTCGCGCCGCACGCCCCCGCCGCGCTCACGCGCCTCGCGGCGCTCGTCGCCGCGGGGGCGACGCTGCGGCTCTTCGAGGGCACGCCCGGGCGCGTGGCGCGCCGGGCGGCGATCGTGCTCGCCGCGCTGCTGATCGCCGGCGAGCTGCGCCAGCTCCTGCCGCCGTTCGCGCCGGCCGCCCGGCTGCTGCTGCTGGCCGAAAACGCGGTAGGCGGGCTCTGGCTCGGGCTCACGCTGCGCGCCCGCCGCGGCCAGGCGCCGGCGCGCGCCGGCGCGCGCGCCGGCGCGCGCGCCGCGCTGCTGCTCGGGCGCGCCACCCTGGCGCTGCTCGCCGTGGCCGCGGCCGCCAACGTGATCGGCGACGCCGCGCTGGCCACCGCGGTGAGCGACGGGGTGGTGAACTCGGCGCTCGTCGCCGTCCTGCTGCTCGCGACCGAGCGCGTGGCCGAGTGGCTGCTGCGCGAGGCGCTCGAGTCGCCCGCCGCCGCCCGCCTCCACGCCGTCGCGACCCGCGCAGCCGAGCTGCGCCCGCGGGCGTCGCGCGCGCTGCGCGGCGTGCTGGTCGCGGCATGGCTTCTCGTCACGCTGCGCCTCTTCGCGCTGCTCGACCCGCTGGCGAGGGCGGTCCGCGCCGCGCTCGCTGCACGGCTCGCCGTCGGGGCCCTGTCGCTCTCGCTCGGCGACGGAGTGGCCGTCGCCGTCACGCTCTGGGTCTCCTTTCAGGTGGCGCGCATCGTCCGCGTGCTCCTCGAGGAGGACGTGCTGCCGCGGCTGCGGCTCGCGCGCGGTGTCGCGGCGGCGATCTCCGCCGGCGCGAACTACCTGATCCTCGTCGCCGGGAGCGCGCTCGCGCTCTCGGCCGCCGGGCTCGATCCCGGCCGGCTCACGCTGCTCGCGGGCGCGCTCAGCGTCGGGATCGGCTTCGGGCTGCAGAACGTCGTCAACAACTTCGTCTCGGGCCTGATCCTGCTGCTCGAGCGGCCGATCCAGATCGGCGACATCATCGGGCTCGGGGACGTCACCGGCACCGTGCGCCGCATCGGCATCCGGTCGAGCACGATCATGACCGGCGACGGCGCCGAGATGATCGTGCCCAACGGGGACCTGATCGCGCAGCGGGTGATGAACTGGACGCTCTCCAGCACGCGCCGGCGCTTCGACGTGAGCGTGTGCGTCGCGTACGGCACCGAGCCGGCGCGGGTGATCGCGCTCCTCGAGCAGGCCGCACGCACCGTGGCCGACGTGCTCGACCGCCCCGCGCCGGCGGCGCTGTTCGCGGGCTTCAACCCCAACGGTCTCGACTTCGCGCTGAGCGCCTGGACCGATCGCCAGGAGGCGCTCGGCGCGGTGCGCAGCCAGGTGGCGCTCGCCGTGCACGACGCGCTGCGGGGCGCAGGAGTACGTCCGATCGCGCCCAACCCGCCGGCTTGACTCGCTGCGCGCGCGGGGTCAGTTAGTGACTGACCGGTCCGGAATGTCGTTCCGCATGCGCGCCACGGTCGCTGCCCCTCGATCCGCCCTCCGCGGACGCCCGCCGACGCCGGGCCGGCGCGAGGACATCCTGCGCGCCGCCGAGGAGGCGTTCGCGCGCCGTGACTACCACGAGGTGCAGATGGACGACGTCGCGCGCGCGGCGGGCGTCGCCAAGGGCACGCTCTACCGGTACTTCCGTAGCAAGCGCGACCTCCACCGTGCGGTCGTGCTCGACGGCGTCGAGCGGCTGCGCCGGGAGATCGAGCATGCGGTCGGCGGCCCGGTGCCCCCGGCGCGCGCGATCGAGCGGGTCGTGCGCTGCACGCTCGGCTTCGTCCGTGACCGCCGGCGGATCTTCGCGCTCGTGCCCCACGACGCCCCCCGGCCCGACGAGGGGGTGCGCCGGCGGGCGCGGCTGGTCGGCGTCGTCCAAGGCGTGGTCGAGCGGGCGATCGCGGCCGGCCAGGTGCGCCGAGTCGACGCCCGCATCGCCACCGAGATACTGTTCGGCATGATGCGGGCCGTCGCCCACTACGGGCCGCGCGACGATCACCTCGAGGACCGCGTCGCCGCGGTCGTCGGCGTCTTCATGGGCGGCGCGGGCACCGCCGCCGGCAAGCGCGCGCGGCTCGAGCGCCGTGCGCCGGAGCTGCCGTGAACGGACGGCTCCGGCGGCGCCTGCTGCTGGCCGTCGCCGTGCTCGGCGCCGCCGGCTACTGGCTCGCGGCGCGCGCGCGGCCGGAGCCCCCGGCCGCGGGCCGGCCGCGCGCCGCGGGCGTCCCGGTCGTGGCCACGGCGGCGCGCCGCGGCGACCTGCCCGTCTACCTCACCGGGCTCGGTGCGGTCACGGCGTTCAACACCGTCACGGTCAGGAGCCGGGTCGACGGGCAACTGCTGAAGGTCGCCTTCGAGGAGGGGCAGTTCGTCCGCGCGGGCGATCTGCTCGCCGAGATCGATCCGCGACCGTTCGAGGTGCAGCTCACCCAGGCCGAGGGGCAGCTCGCCCGCGACCTGGCGCAGCTCAAGGACGCGCGCCTCAACCTCGAGCGCAATCGCGAGCTGTTCGCCCGGCAACTGATCGCGCGGCAGCAGGTCGACGACCAGGCGGCGCTGGTCGGCCAGTACGAGGGGGCCGTCAAGACCGACCAGGGCATGATCGACAACGCGAAGCTCCAGCTCGTCTACAGCCGGATCACCGCGCCGATCAGCGGCCGGGTGGGCTTGCGGCTGGTCGATCCTGGCAACATCGTCCACGCCACCGACGCGGGCGGCCTCCTGGTCATCACCCAAGTGCAGCCGATCGCCGTCGTGTTCACCATCCCCGAGGACGACCTGCCGGCCGTGCTCACGAAGCTGCGCGGCGGCGCGACGCTCGCGGTGGAGGCCTACGACCGCGCCGGGCAGCGCAAGGTCGCCACCGGCTCGCTGCTCACCGCCGACAACCAGATCGATCCGGCCACCGGCACGACGCGCTTGAAGGCCGTGTTCGAGAACCGGGACGAGGCGCTGTTCCCCAACCAGTTCGTCAACGTCCGCCTGCTGCTCGACGTGCGTGCGGGGGCGGTGATCGTGCCCGCGGCGGCGGTCCAGCGCGGCCCGCAGGGCACGTTCGCCTACGTCGTGAAGGGGGATCGGACGGTCGAGGTGCGTCCCCTGACGCTCGGGCCCACGACCGACGGCGAAGCGGCCGTCGAGTCCGGCCTCGAAGCCGGCGAGGTGGTCGTGGTCGACGGCGTCGACAAGCTACGCGCGGGCGCCGCCGTCGAGGTGCGGGCGCCCGCGAGCGCGGCGGCGAATCGCCGGCCGAGCGCATGAACCCGTCGCGGCCGTTCATCCTGCGGCCCGTCGCGACTTCGCTGCTCATGGCCGCGATCATGCTGGCCGGCACGATCGCCTACCGCCAGCTCCCGGTCTCGGCGCTGCCGCAGGTGGACTATCCCACGATCCAGGTGGTCACCTTCTACCCCGGGGCGAGCCCGGACGTGATGGCCTCGTCGGTCACCTCGCCCCTCGAGCGCCAGTTCGGGCAGATGCCCGGCCTCGGGCAGATGACGTCGACCAGCTCCTTCGGCAGCTCGCTGATCACGCTTCAGTTCGCGCTCGACCTCGACATCGACGTCGCGGAGCAGGAGGTGCAGGCGGCCATCAACGCCGCGGCCACCTACCTGCCCCGCGACCTGCCGAACCCGCCCATCTACAGCAAGACGAACCCCGCGGACGCCCCCGTTCTCACCCTGGCGCTCACGTCGAAGACGCTCCCGCTCCAGAAGGTGCAGGACCTCGCCGATACGCGCCTCGCCCAGCGCATCTCGCAGCTTCCGGGCGTGGGGCTGGTGAGCATCAGCGGCGGGCAGAAGCCGGCGGTCCGCATCCAGGTGAACCCCACGGCGCTCGCGGCGTACGGGCTCGGCCTCGAGGACGTGCGCACGGCCGTCGCGGCGGCGAACGTGAACCAGGCCAAGGGCAATTTCGACGGCCCGGAGCAGGCCTACACGATCGGAGCCAACGACCAGCTGCTCTCGAGCGACGCCTACCGGCCGCTCGTCGTCGCCTACCGCAACGGGGCGCCCGTGCGGCTCGGGGACGTCGCCGACGTGAAGGACGACGCCGAGAACGTCAAGCAGGCGGCGTGGATGGACGACGTCCCGGCGGTGATCCTCAACATCCAGCGCCAGCCCGGCGCCAACATCATCGCGGTCGTGGACCGCATCGAGCGGCTGCTGCCGCAGCTCACCTCCTCGCTGCCGTCGTCGGTCGAGGTGCGGGCGCTGACCGACCGGACCACCACCATCCGCGCGTCCGTGCGCGACGTGCAGTTCGAGCTGATGCTCACCGTGGCGCTGGTCGTGCTGGTGCTGTTCCTGTTCCTGCGCAGCCTCGCCGCCACCGTCATTCCGAGCGTCGCGGTGCCGCTGTCGCTCGTCGGCACGTTCGGCGTCATGTACCTGCTCGGCTACAGCCTCGACAACCTCTCGCTGATGGCGCTGACCATCTCGACCGGCTTCGTCGTCGACGACGCGATCGTGATGATCGAGAACGTCGCGCGGCACGTGGAGCGGGGGACGCCGCCGCTGGCGGCGGCGCTCGAAGGCTCGAAGCAGATCGCGTTCACCATCCTGTCGCTCACGGTGTCCCTGATCGCGGTGCTGATCCCGCTGCTGTTCATGGGCGACATCGTCGGGCGTTTGTTTCGCGAGTTCGCGATCACGCTGAGCGTCACGATCCTCGTGTCGGCGGTGGTGTCGCTCACGCTGACGCCGATGATGTGCGCGCGGCTGCTGCGCCACCGCCCGCCCGCGGCCACGGGCCGCTTCTACCGCGCCACCGAGCGCTTCTTCGACGCCACGATCCAGCGCTACGGGGCGAGCCTCCGCCGGGTGCTCGCGCACCAGACCGCGACGCTGCTGGTCGCCGCCGGCACGCTGGTCGGGACGATCCTCCTCTACGTGGTGGTGCCCAAGGGCTTCTTTCCCGTGCAGGACACGGGCGTGATCCTCGGCGTCTCCGAGGCCCCGCAGACCGTGTCGTTCGCCGCCATGGCGGAGCGCCAGCAGGCGCTCGCCCGGGTGATCCTCCGGGACCCCGCGGTGCGGAGCCTCTCCTCCTTCATCGGCGTCGACGGCATCAACACGACGGCCAACAGCGGACGGCTGCAGATCGATCTCAAGCCCCTCGCGGAGCGCGGGGTGAGCGCGGGCGAGGTGATCCGGCGGCTCCAGCCGGCGCTCGCCGCGGTGCCGGGCATCACGTTGTTCATGCAGCCGGTGCAGGACCTGACGGTCGAGGACCGCGTGAGCCGCACGCAGTACCAGTACACGCTGGAGACCCCCGACGCCGCCGAGCTGCGCCGGTGGGCGCCGCGGGTCGTCGAGGCGCTGGCGGCGCTGCCCGAGCTGCGCGACGTGGCGAGCGACCAGCAGGACGGCGGGCTCGGGGTGACGCTCGCGATCGACCGGGACACCGCCTCGCGGCTCGGCATCACTCCGCAGGCGATCGACGACACGCTCTACGACGCCTTCGGCCAGCGCCAGGTGTCGACGATCTTCACCCAGCTCAACCAGTACCACGTGGTCCTGGAGACCAGGCCGAGCTTCCAGCAGCGCCCCGACGCGCTGAAGGACCTCTACGTCCCGTCGGCGAGCGGCGCGCAGGTGCCGCTCGGGACGTTCACGCAGCTCGCGTCGACCACCGCCCCCCTCGCGGTCAACCACCAGGGCCAGTTCCCCGCCGTCACCCTCTCCTTCAACCTCGCCCCCGGCGTCGCCCTCGGCGACGCCGTCGCCGCCATCGAGACCGCCACCCGCGCCTTGGGGCTGCCCGCCGCCGTCCGCCCGAGCTTCCAGGGCACCGCCCAGGCCTTCCAGGCCTCGCTCGCCAACGAGCCGCTGCTCATCCTCGCGGCGATCGTGACGGTCTACATCGTCCTCGGCGTCCTCTACGAGAGCTACGTCCACCCGCTCACGATCCTCTCGACGCTGCCGTCGGCGGGCGTGGGCGCGATTCTCGCGCTGCTGCTCTGCCGCACCGACCTCGACGTGATTGCGCTGATCGGCATCATCCTGCTCATCGGCATCGTCAAGAAGAACGCGATCATGATGATCGACTTCGCGCTCGAGGCCGAGCGCGGAGAGGGCAAGACGCCCGAGGCCGCGATCTACGAGGCGTGCCTGCTGCGCTTCCGGCCGATCATGATGACGACGATGGCGGCGCTGCTCGGCGGGCTGCCGCTGGCGCTCGGCGCGGGCACGGGGGCCGAGCTGCGCCGGCCGCTCGGC
>DATGIZ010000040.1:0-65039 GCA_035295465.1 Binatia bacterium
TTGGCCATCGCCTCCTCCTCCGCGCTCTACGCTCGCCAGCGTGCGCGGTGGGAAGATGCGCGATGGCCGTTTCCTTTTCCACCGAGGCGCCCTCGGCTACTCCGCTCGAATTTCCACCACGTCCGGGGACACTACCCCGCCAGGCAGGGCGACGAAGCGAGGGGGTGATTGGTGAAGACGCGCTTCTCGCAGAACTCGTACTTCGCCCATGCTCTCGCGCGGAGCGCCGCGCACCGCTGCTCCACGGTCACTCGAGCGAGCGCCGAGTGAGCCAACAGCAGTGGTGCGCCTGCCAGTCCCAGGGCTACCTTCGGGAGACGGAGAGTTGCCATGACGCTGGTTTTCCTCCCTCTCGCCCGGCGGGATATCCGTCTTTGGAAGGCGGTTATCATGCGCGCGTGAAGCGAGGCAGTCAGGTTCACCGTCGTCGGTTCAGCGTACGCGCGCGAAGTCCAGAAAGGCTCCGCCGGGGGACTCGCAATAGAGCCCTTCACTCAATTCCTGCTCCACAAACGAGGGCAGCGAGCCGACGCTCTCGCACCCTCGACAGCCCGAAAGCGATGCAACGCCCTGGTTGAAGACCGTGAGCGCTGCTGTCTCACAGCGCTCCTCATCAAAAGGTGAGCCGGCTGCGAATCGCTCGACGGCAATCCGATGGCACCGCAAGATCGCCTCGAGCAGCTTCACGGCGCGCGAGGCGACGCGGATCTCGCACCGCTCAATCGCCTTCGTCGAGGGGACGTTGCCAGCATCGTCGCCAGTCGGGTCGATCGGAGCCCCGGCCGGGTCGCAGTAGAGCGCGCTGTTGTTGGCATCCAATACCGCCGCAGATAGGGAGGCTACGACGAAGGGATCGATACACGAACAGTCCGCCGGCGGCGCTTGGCTCAGCAGAGGAGCCAGCGCCTTTTGCTCACAGCCTTCCTCATCGAAGGACTGGTGGTTGAAGAGCGCCCGCACCTGCCGGGCGTGACAGCGAGCTATGTTACCGAGCAGCGGCTCAACCTCTGCTCGGCTGAATCCGCCCTCGCAATGTGCGGCGCGGCGACTCGCGACCAGACACCCTGCATCGTCAGGCCCGAGGGGCATACACTTCGCCTGCACTCCCGAGGCCGAGGACAGAAGAACCAGCGCAGCCACGGCACCAAGCCTGACTTCGTACATGGTCGTCTCCTTCTTGAGGCCGCCCCGCCGCTCACGCCGCAGGCCGCCCGATTGCGTGGACGAGTCGGTAGGTGCTCATCCATCCGTCCCTCCATCGAGATTCAGACTGCGCCTCTGGCCGATGCCTGCGAAGCTGTTCGAGTGCCAGAGGGCACTCGTCACTTCCGCTTTCGGGTGCCAGAGAGCCCTGCGCCAACACAACCGCCCCACGGCAGCTATTTCTAGGTGCCATGCACGCCGCACTGCGTGGTGGACACGCGGTCTGTTTCTGGGTGATTCCGGGGTCTACTCGATCAGGAGGGCGCACATGTTTGCAGTCCCGGCGCGCAGGGTGCCGCGTCCGCTCTTGGTCAAGGACACGCTCGCCCGCCTACTCCGCGACAATAGAGCCCTCGGCCTCACCACCACCGCGATCGCGGACCTCGTGAAAAGCGCGGACCTCGACGCCTATCGCCCCGGGCAAGTGCTCTTCACGGCCGCGGATGAGAGCGACGTCCTCAGCTTTCAAGTGGTGGGTGCGACGCGCGTCACGTATCAGGGGCATGGCGACCGGGCGGTTACGGTCCTCTTCGTGAAGCCCGGCCACTTCATTGCCACGGGGTGGCTTGTTCAAGGGCGTCCGCGGCACCGCGCCTTCGGGGCGGAGGCGCACGTCGACTCATGGGTCGCGAAGTGGAGTGCGGGGATCATCAAGGAAGTGATCGCGACGCTGCCCGCCGGAGCGCAGTTCGACGTCATGGCCTACGCCTGGCGGAGCTACTCCCGCTTCCTCGAGGACAAATGCTTGATCCTCACAATGACCATCCCGCAGCGCCTGCGGCATGTACTCGACGTACTCGCCCGGGACTTCGGGAGCCCCGATGCGCGGGGCGTGGTGATCGACCTGCCGTTGACGGCTGAGGACCTCGCCCAGCTCGTGGTCGCCTCGGAGAAGCGCGTCAGCCGCTGTCTCGCGACCCTCCAACGCGCGGGGTACATCGAGCGAGTGGATGGCCGGCGGTGGCGGCACTGTGCGCTCCCCCGTCGCCCGGCCGCGGCGGGGTAGCCGGGGTGGCCGGGGAGGGGCCGGGTTGCTCTCGATCGACACCTCAAGACCGTATCGATGAAGGCGGGCTGCCCTCTGCCGCGGTAAGATCCACGGCCAACCACGGGGTCGCAATGCGCCCCGATCTCTGTCGCCGCGCGCCTGCGGACCGTGCCGGGGGTCGGTCCGCTCGTCTCACTGACCGCGAGGCCTTCTTCTCGGACGTGCACCGGTTCCCGAGCGCCAAGCACGCTGCCAGCTATGCCGGCTTGGTGCCGTCTACCGACCAGTCTGGGGACCGCGAGACCCACGGCCACTCTTCGCGTTGCTGCGCGACGGCGCGGAGTTCGACGTCGCCAAGCTCGTCGTCGAAGAGGGCGTCTTCCGCCGCACGACGGTGCAGCGCTACCGGCTCAAGCGCGCGACGGGAGCCGTGCTGGACGACGCATTGTAGCGACACGATCCGACCGGTCGTCATGCGGTGATCTTCGGGGTGTTCCCTTCCATGCAGCTGCTCCCGAGTGAGAACCAATCCGGCAGTTACGTTGCCGATATCTCGGCCCTCGACACGGCGACCGCGCTCCTCGCCACGACCGACGGCGCCCCTGCGGTTGGCGCGAGCGGCCACACGTACCCCACTGTCGCCCCACCGCCCGATCTGACCGTCCGACCGTCCGACGACCACCACGACGACGCTCCCGGGCTGTCGCGGCATGTGCGGCAACGGGGTCGTCGACGCGTCCCGTGGCGAGGCGTGCGAGTGCCGGTGGGGCGATCCGGTCGCCGCGGCCTACGGTTGCACCGGCGCAGCCGTCGTTCCCGCCCAGCCGGACTGCGCCGTCTGTCGTGGATGCCAGCCTCACCTTCTGTCCCTCGCCGACCACCACGACGACGACCCTGCCCGGTGGCAAAACGACGACCACGACCACCGTCACGACCGCCGCGACGACGAGCACGACCGTCTCACCGGTCGCATGTGCGGGGCTGAGCGGACTCGCCCACGTGCAGTGTCGACTCACGGCTGCCCTCGCGCAGCCGCTTTGCGGCAGCGAGATCGTGCCGCCGGCGGTGGATCGGGCGCTGCGAGGGAAGCTCGAAGCGGCGAGTGCCGCACTCGGGTCGGCGGCGGGGACGACCGGGCGACGGCCGCGAAAGCTCAAGCACCGCGGCGTGCGGCGGCGCTTCAGCATCTGACCGGCGAGCTCACGCAGGAACTCGCGACCCCGTAGAAGCCCAGGGCGCGACGGTTCTCTGAAGTGCGAAAGGGGGGACTTGAACCCCCACGGGTGATTAGCCCACAGGATCCTGAATCCTGCGCGTCTGCCAATTCCGCCACTTTCGCGCGGGGTTATGAGCGGTCTGCCCTTGCTCTGCCCTTGTGATCCCTGTGCTCGCCGTCCGCGCGAGGTTCTAGCAGATGGCAAAAAGGCGCGCCAGGATTGGACGACTTGGGTGGTAATCGCTGCCCTCGCGCTCGCGGGCTGGCACCGGCGGCTGTGTGACACATCACGAGGGATACCCGATGATCTGCCTCGGGCCTCGTCTCCCCCACCTCGAGCGCGCCCTACGCGACAGGGACAGAAGGTGGCGACCCTGCGCCAGCCTTGTCGCCGGACGCCCCGCTGCGGTAGGACTCCACCACTGGCGATGGCTCGGGTTGTGAGGTGCGGCGGGCCGGGTACACTAGGGAGACGCCATGGACGCTGCCGATGAGCTGAAGGCGGAGCGGGATTTCTTCGAGGCCCATCGCGCCGAGTTCCTGAACGAGCACAAGGGCAAGTTCGTCCTCATCAAAGACTCGCAGCTCGTGGACACCTTCGACACGGCGGAGAACGCCTACGTGGCGGGGGTGCAGAAGTTCGGCAACGTTCCGTTCCTCATCAAGCAGGTTCTTGAGAAGGATCCGGTGGCGCACATCCCGGTCCTCACGCTCGGCCTGCTCGGCGCCCATCCGTAGCGGGTGCCGATCCACAACATGATGGTCCTGGACCCGGCGGGTCAGCCGAGTCCAGACGGACTCCAGTTCGGCGGCCCGCTCCTTCCGGTCGCCATCTCTGTACATCCAATTCTTGCCCAGCAGCTTCAAGCTCAGGGAACTGCGCTTCCCGCGCCGGTGGGAGGCTTCGGGCTGATCGACACCGGCGCGAGCGTGATTGCCGTAGACCAATCCGTAGTCCAGCAGCTCGGCATTCCACCGATCGGCATCGTGAACGTGGGAGGGGTCAGCGGCGTCCAGCAGCAGGCGCAGTTCCCGGCCAGCTTCAGCTTTCCGGGCACGGGGCTGCCCACGATCAGCTTCAACTTCGTGATCGGCGCGAACCTCGCAGGCCAGCAGCCGCCAATCATCGCGCTCATCGGGCGCGACGTGCTGCGGCACTTCGTGCTGATCTACAACGGCGGCTTCGGGCAGGTCGTGCTCTCGATCTAGCAGCGTCGCCGCGCTGCCCTTGTTCTGCCGTTGCGGTTCCGCGATGGTGTAAGTGCGCGGCACTCTGTGCGAACGAGGGCTCCGCGCTCCTGGATCCTGCGCGTATGCCAACATCGCCGCGGCGGACTTCAGAACCGGCCCCATTCGGCCGATAGCTCGTCGTGGAGGACCATCCGGTGGAGCAGCGGGTCGTGAGCAGCCGACCGTCGGCCCAGACGAATGCCCTGCGCTTCGAGCGCAACATCGCGCGCGCTCGCATGACGCTCTCCCTCATGGCGCTCCTGGCGCTGTGCATCGATCCGACGCGCTCATCGTTCGCGCCCCCGACGGCCCTGCCGCCCTCCGGTCCCCTGCCGATCGATCCGTACGCGCGCGATCTGCTGGCGCTCCACCTCCTCTACAGCCTGACGCTCCACGCGCTCGTGCGAAGAGCGATCGTGCGCCTGGACCGCCTCGCGAAGATCGCCACCTGGGGTGACGTCCTCTTCGGCTGGGCCATCGCCCTGCTCACCGAGGGAGCCGCGACGCCCTTCTATCCCTTCTTCGCGTTCGCCGTCCTCGGCGTCGGGCTTCGGGAGGGGCTCCGTGCGACGCTGACCGTGACCGGCGTCAGCGTCGTCCTCTACCTGGGGCTCATCTTCCTGTCGGCTCCCGATGCGCAGAACTTCTACGTGATGCGGCCGGTGAATCTCGCGATCACCGGCTATCTCGTCGGCTATTTGGGGCAGCAACGCCGGGATCTCGAGGCCAACGTGCGTTCGCTCCAGATCGAGCAGGAGCGCCGGAGCATCGCCCGCACGCTCCACGACGGCTACGTGCAGGCGCTCGCCGGCGTGAACCTACGCCTCGCGACGTGCCGCGAGCTCCTCTGCCGCGGCCGGTACGAAGCTGCGGCGGCCGAGCTGTCCGGGCTGCGGGCGTCGGTTCTCGGCGAGTACGACGCCGTGCGGGCCTACATCCACTCGCTCACCGACCGCGAGGGCGCCGCGGGATCCACGGCCCGGCACGTCGAGACGCGGTTCTCGGTCCACGCGGACTTCGACGGGGCGAGCGGCGTTGTGGAGCATGCCCTCGCGATCATGCTCGAAGGGGCGCGCAACGTGGTGCGCCATGCGCAGGCCACCTCGGCCACCATCAGCGTCACGCCGGCGAGCGGTGGGATCCGCATCGCCATCGACGACGACGGGACGGGCTTTCCGAGCGGCGGCGCACCGCCGTGGTCGATCGCGTCGCGGGCCACGGAGTCGGCCGGTCGGGTGTCGATCGACCAGACCCGACCGGGTGGGCACCTCCTGGTCGAGCTGTCGCAGGGATGAGCCCGCCGGCGTCGCTCCGCGTCGTCATCGCCGACGACCACACGATCTTCCGCGAAGGCCTCAGGTCGATCTTGACGCTCCACCCCGAAATGCAGGTCGTCGGGGAGGTGGCCAACGTCGAAGACCTCCCGCGGCTGCTGGCCGACACCCCGTGTGACCTCCTCCTCCTGGACCTCCAAATGGAACGGCGGACGATGACCGACATCGAGCAGCTCGCGCGGCGGGTCGCCGTCGTGGTCCTCACGGCGAGCGAGCTCGCAGCGGATGCCATCGGCGCGATACACGCGGGCGCCCGGGCGGTCGTCTTCAAGCGCTTCGCCGTCGAGACGCTCGTGGACGTCATCCACGCGGTCGCCCGGGGCGAGGTGTGGATCCCGCCGGCCCTGCGAGCGAGCTTCGATGCGGCACCCCAGCCCTCGCCCGCGGACCGGCTCACCGCCCGCGAGCGCGAGATCGTCCGGCACGTGGCCGTCGGCCTGCGCAACGCCGAGGTTGCGGAGCGTCTTGGCATCAGCGAGGTCACGGTCAAAGCCCACCTGAACAGCGCGTTCCACAAGATCGGCGTCCGTGACCGCGTCGAGCTCGCCGTGTACGCGATCCGGACGGGGATCGTCGCGCTCGATCAGAGCCCTTCGCCCCCACGTCGCACGGACTAGGCCGAGCGGCCCCCTCCTCCGAAGGTTGAACGACTCCATCCAAAGTCGGGGAGTCGTATCGCCGTCGCCGCTATGGCCCCGTCGCTCGCCGACACGAGCGGCCCCGTGCCTGCGTCGTCGTCGCCTGGCCCGTCCCTTGCTCGAATCCGGTCAGCCGCAGAGCGGCGCCAGAGGAGGACACATGCAGCAGTCCATGAAGAAGCGGCGGAAGAAGGCGAAGGGCTTCACCCTGATCGAGCTCCTCGTCGTGGTGGCCATCATCGGCATCCTCGCCGCCATCGCCATCCCGCAGTTCGCGGCATACCGCCAGCGCGGCTACAACGCCCGCATGGCGGCCGACGCGCGCAACGCGGCCACCGGCGAGGAGGCGTACTTCGTCGACAACAGCGCCTACTTCGCGGGCAACTGCGCCAGCGCGGGGGCTCTCCCGGGCTTCAACCCCTCGGGCCAGGTCAACTGCGTGGCGGCGGCGAAGACCTGCGCCACGACCAACGCCGCCGGCTTCACCGTCACGACCACCATGCAGCAGGCGAATCTCGCCTCCTACAAGCAGTGCCTATGGGATAGCTGCGGGCAGACCTGCGCGAACGGCCAGACCGGCAACCTCTGCTGCTCGTAACGCCCGACCTCCGGAAGACCGAGCAGGGCTTCCGGCCGGGGGACCACGGGAGGGACGGACCACGAGGCCCGTCCCTCCTGCCGTTTGTGGCGACGGCCTCTTGCATCGCGCCGGCTCACCTGCGAGTCATGGCCGGTCGAACAGGAGGTCTCGAACCATGCGTGCCCATCGTGAAGCCGTGATCGTCGCCAGCTCGCGCACCGGCCTGGCGAAGTCGTTCCGGGGGTCCTTCAACCTCACGCGGCCCGACGACATGGCCGTCGCCTGCGTCAAGGACCTCTTCCGCAAGGTCCCCCAGCTCGACCCCGCGGAGGTCGACGACGTGGTCATGGGCACTGGGTTTCCCGAGGGCCCGCAGGGCTTCAACGTCGGCCGCAACGTGGCGATCATGGCCGGGCTGCCGCACTCGGTGCCGGGCGGCACCGTGAGCCGGTTCTGCTCCTCGGGGCTCAACGCAGTCGCGGTGGCGGCGCACATGGTCGAGAACGAGGGCGCCGACGCCGTGATCGGCGGCGGGCTCGAGTCGATCACGATGCTCCAGAACGACTTCAGCAAGCACCAGCTCTTCAACCCCTGGCTCATGGAGCACTACAAGCAGGTCTACATGCCGATGGGCCTCACCGCCGAGGTCGTCGCCGACCGCTACAAGGTGAGCCGCCAGGCGCAGGACGAGTACGCGCTCGCCTCCCAGCAGCGCACCGCCGCGTTCCAGGCGAGCGGCAAGCACCGCGACGAGATCGTGCCCATGACCGTGACCATGGAGGTCACCGACAAGGCGACCGGCGCCAAGTCGCAGAAGCAGGTCACCATCGACCGCGACGAGTGCAACCGCCCCGACACGACGCTTGAGGGCCTCGCCAAGCTGCCCGGCGCCTTCAGGCCCGACGGCAGCGTCACCGCCGGCAACTCCTCGCAGTTCTCCGACGGCGCGTCAGCGACGCTGGTGATGTCCTGGGAGCGCGCCAAGGCGCTCGGCATCAAGCCGCTCGGGTTCTTCCGCGGCTGCGTGTTCGCCGGCTGCGAGGCCGACGAGATGGGCATCGGCCCCGTGTTCGCCGTGCCGAAGCTGCTCAAGCGCGCGGGGCTCACGCTCGACGACGTCGACATCGTCGAGCTGAACGAGGCCTTCGCCTCGCAGGTGGTTTACTGCCGCGACCGGCTCGGCATCCCGATGGAGAAGCTCAACCCGAACGGCGGCTCGATCGCGATCGGGCACCCCTACGGGATGACGGGGTCGCGCATGACCGGCACGCTGCTGCTCGAGCTCCAGCGCCGCCGCAAGCGCTGGGGCATCGTCACGATGTGCATCGGCGGTGGGATGGGCGCCGCGGGGCTCTTCGAGGCGGCGCTCTGAGCGACGCGCCCGACCTCGTCGTCCGCGGGGGCACGGTCGTCGACGGCAGCGGCCGCGCGCCATTCACCGCCGACGTCGTGGTGCGGGGCGATCGGATCGTCGGGCTCGGCCGCCACGACGGGACGGCGCGCGAGGTGATCGACGCGCGCGGGCTGCTCGTCACCCCGGGGTTCGTCGACGTGCACACGCACCTCGACGCGCAGCTCACGTGGGACCCCGCGGCGACGATCTCGACCGCCCACGGCGTCACCGCGGTGGTCGTCGGCAACTGCGGCGTGGGGTTCGCGCCGTGCCGGGCGCGCGACCGCGACTACCTCACGTTCCTGATGGAGGGCGTGGAGGACATCCCGCGCGCCGCCATCGCCGCCGGCATGCGGTGGCGGTGGGAGACGTTCCCCGAGTACCTCACGGCCCTGGCCGCGGGCGGGCTCGGGCCCAACGTGGGCGCCTACGCCGCCCACGCGCCGCTGCGCGTCTTTACGATGGGCGAGCGCGGCGCCACGGAAGCGACCCCGTCGCAGGACGAGCTCGCGGCGATGCGGCACGCGGTCGCCGACGCGCTCGCCGCGGGGGCGCTCGGCGTCTCGACCGGCCGCACCACCATGCACCGCACGCCCGCGGGCGACGCGGTCCCGGGCACGTTCGCCGACCGCGAGGAGCTGCTCGCGCTCGCCGAGCCGCTCGGACGCCTCGGCGCGGGCGTCTTCCAGGTGATCCCTTACGGCGCGGCGGGCGAGGCGGCCGGCGGCTACGCGCGCGACCACGACCTCCTCGTGGAGATCGCGCGGCGCATCGGCCGTCCGGTGAGCGTCGGGCTCGCGCAGGTGCGCCAGTATCCGGAGGTCTGGCGGAGCGCGCTCGACGCGATCGCGACGGCCGCGGGCGCCGGCGCGCGGATCGTGCCGCAGGTGGCGCCGCGCAGCATCGGGCTCGTGCTCGGCTTCGGCGGGCTGCTCTCGCCGCTGCTGCTGTTCCCGGCGGCCGGCGACCTCGTCGGCCGTCCGGAGGTCGAGGTGCTGGCCGCGCTCGGCGATCCCGCCGTACGCGCGCGTCTGGCCGCGAGCCTCGACCCCGGCGGCGAGATCATGGCCGGGCTCGCGACGCTCGACCGCGTCTTCCCGCTCGAGGACCGCGGCGTGCTCGCCTACGAGACCGATCGCGCGCGCAGCGTCGTCGGCCTGGCCGAGGCTGCCGGCACCACGCCCGGCGCGGTGATTCTCGAGCGGCTGGTCGCGAGCGAGCTGCGCGCGCTCTTCCTGGTCGCGCTCTACAACCCCGACCTGGAAGCCGCCGGGGCGATGCTCGCGCACCCGCTCTCGGTCCCGGGCCTCGGCGACGCCGGCGCGCACACGAGCCAGACCTGCGACGTCGGCGTGCCGACGTTCATCCTCGCCTACTGGGTGCGCCACCGCGGCGCGCTGCCGCTCCCCGCGGCCGTGCGCAAGCTCACCTTCGAGGCGGCGTCGACGTGGGGCATCGCGCTGCGCGGGCTCGTGCGGCCGGGCTGGTACGCGGACTTGAACGTGATCGACCTGGGTCGGCTCGACCTCACGCTGCCCGAGGTGCGCCACGACCTCCCCGGCGGCGCCACGAACCTCGTCCAACGCGCCCGCGGCTACGTCGCGACGATCGTCAACGGCCAGGTCGTCATGCGCGACGGCATTTCCACCGGCGCGCTCCCCGGCCGCGTGCTCCGCAACGAAGCCGCGGCGCCGAACTAGAGAACGGCTTCCGCGATCGCCCGCACCGCGGCCGGATCGCGCGTCCCGCACAGCAGCGTCGTCACGGGGCTCGCCTTCCACGCGGCGAGCCGATCGCGGATGCGCTCGGGCGGGCCACAGAGCGCGATCTCGTCGGCGAGCCGGTCGGGCACGGCCGCCGCGGCCTCGTCGCGCTTGCCGTCGAGGAAGAGCGCCTGCACGCGCCGCCCCTCGTCGCCGAAGCCCATGCGCTCCATCAGGTTCAGGTGGAAGTTCCGCCCGCGCGCGCCCATGCCGCCGAGGTAGAAGGCGAGCATCCACTTGATCGGCACGAGGGCCTCGGCGAGGTCCTTCGCCACCGACACCGTGACCGTGGCCGCGATCTCGAAGCCCGGGCGCATGCCACGCAGCGACTCGGCGAACACCTCGTGGCGGTAGGGTGAGTAGAAGAGAGGCAGCCAGCCGTCGCAGATCTCGGCGGCGAGCGCGACGTTCTTCGGCCCCTCGGCGCCGAGGTAGATGGGGATGCGGCTGCGCAGCGGCTTCATGATGAGCTTGAGCGGCTTGCCGAGCCCCGAGCCGCCGGGGTGTGGGAGCTGGTAGTGGCGGCCCGCGAACGTGACCGGCCCCTCGCGCGCGAGCATCGCGCGCAGCAGCGTCACGAACTCCCGCGTGCGCTCAAGCGGACGCGGGAACGGCTGGCCGTACCAGCCCTCCACCACCTGCGGCCCGGAGACGCCGATGCCGAGGATGAGCCGCCCGCCCGAGAGGTGGTCGATGGTGGCGGCGGTCATGGCGACGCACGCGGGCGTGCGCGCCGAGATCTGGAGCACCGCCGTGCCGAGCTTGATGCGCGTCGTGCGCGCCCCCATCCAGCACAGCGGCGCGATCGCGTCCGAGCCGTAGGCCTCGGCGGTCCACACCGAGTCGAAGCCGAGCCGCTCGGCCTCGAGCACGAGGTCGAGCGGGTCTTCCGGGCCGAACATCCAGTAGCCGAGCTGGAGGCCGAGCCGCATCCGGGGTTCAGGCGGCCGCCGCGGCCGCGGCGGGGACGAGGGTCAGCAGCGCGAGCTCGTTCGGCACGCCGAGGCGCAGGCGCTGCCCGCTCGTGCCCACCCCGCGGCTCACGTGCAAGGTCGCGGGGCCCGCGCTGAACAGGCCCGCGTCGAAGCGAGTCACGCCCACACGCGCGAAATTGAGCCAGGGAAGGCCGGGCACGGCAACCTGCCCCCCGTGCGTGTGGCCGGCCAACGTGAGCGCCACGCCGGCCGCGGCGGCCGCCGGGAAAGCCGCGGGATGATGCATGAGCAGAACGGCCGGCTCGCCCGGCGGCACGCGGGCGAGCGCGGCGGGCAGCGCGTCCGCGGCGTGGCCCCGGCGCCGGTGCTCGAGACCGATCAGATGAAGGCGTGCGCCGGCGCGCTCCACCACGGCGATCTCGTCGCGCAGCACCCGCCAGCCGGTCGCCGCCGCCAGCGCCGCGGCGACGCGCTCGGCGCCCGCGTGCAGGTCGTGGTTGCCGAGGATGGCGTACACGCCGAGCGGCGCTTGCAGCGCCGCCAGCTCGGGCAGCCAGGTCCCCAGGTCCGCGTAGGGATTGTCGACGACGTCGCCCGTGACGCACACGAGATCGGGGGCGAGGGCGGCGGCGTCGGCGAGCGCGGCGCGCAGCAGCGTGCGATCGGCGAGCGGACCCACGTGGAGATCGCTCACGTGGAGGAGCCGCAGCCCAGCGAGCGCGGGGGGCAGCCCCTCGACCGCGACGGTGTGCCGGCGCACGCGCAACCGGCGGTACCCGCGCGCATACCCATAGGCGACGGCCCCGATGGCGAGGGCGACGGCGCCCGCCCCGAGCGTGCGTGGCGGCCCCGCCGGCAACGCCCCGTGGGGCGGCGTGGCGACGACGCCGGCCTCCGCGGAGCTCACGAGCCGCGCGAAGCCCGTCCACGCGAGCTGGCTCGCGCCGAGCGCGAGGGCGCCCGCCGCGGCGGCGAGACCGGTGGCGACGGTGGCCCGTCCGACCCGCGTCGAGGGCCGGCCCGGCGCGGCTTCGTCGCGCCGGAAGACGAACGCCGCCACGCGGATCCCCGCGGCCAGCGCAAGCGGGCCGAGCAGGTGCGCCGGGAGCGGCGGCCGCCAGCCGAGCGGGGCCATGAGCCAGCAGAGGAGGCTCCACTCCCCCACGCCGCCCGCGAGCGCGAGCAGCGTGAAGTACTGGTGAAAGAAGAGGTGATCGGCGAGCCGCCCGCGGTCAGACATTGCCGAGCCAACGCTGGATCATGTCGATGAAGGCGCCGGGATACTCCGGCGACGGTGCCGAGACCTCGTCGAGCCGCTCCATCACCGCGGCCGGCACCTCGACCCCGAGGGAGCCCAGGTTGTCGGCGAGCTGCGCCTGCGTGCGCACGCCGAGGATCACCGACGTCACCTCGCGCTTGCGGAGCTGCCAGGCGAGCGCGAGCTGCGCGGGCGTGCACCCGACCTCGGCCGCCGCGGCCTTGAGCACGTCGACGATCCCGAAGGCGCGCTCGGTGTAGTAGAGGCGGTAGAACTCCATGTCGCGCTGCGCAAGCCGCGATTCGGGCGGCTTGTGGTCGCGGGTCACCTTGCCGGTGAGCATGCCGGCGGCGAGCGGGCTCCAGGTGATGATCCCGATCCCCTCCTCCCGGCAGAGCGCGAAGTGCTCGCGCTCGATCGAGCGCACGAGCAGGTTGTACTGCGGCTGTAAGGAGACGAAGCGCGTCCAGCCGTGGCGGTCGGCGAGCGCGAGCGCCTTCATCAGCCGGTAGGCGCGGAAGTTCGACGCGCCGACGTAACGCACCTTGCCGGCGCGCACGAGGTCGTCGAGCGCGCGCACGGTCTCCTCGAGCGGCGTCCACAGGTCCTCGGCGTGGATCTGGTAGAGGTCGACGTAGTCGGTGCGCAGCCGCCGCAGGCTCGCGTCGATCGCCTCGTGGATGTGCTTGCGCGACGCGCCGCGATCGTTCGCGCCGCTGCCCGCCGGCATCGTGCACTTGGTGGCGAGCACGAGCTGCGGCCGTCGCCCGGCGAGCGCCTTGCCGCAGATCTCCTCGGACAGCGTACCGGCGTAGAGGTCGGCGGTGTCGATGAAGTTCCCGCCGGCGTCGAGAAAGCGGTCGATGAGCCGCAGCGACTCCGCCTCGTCGCAGCCCCAGTCGGCCATGCCGAAGGTCATGGCGCCCAGGCACAGCTCCGAGACGCGCAGGCCCGAGCGGCCGAGGGTACGGATGCGCATGACGGTCGTATACCGTACCCGAGACGCGGCGAACAGGCGAACGCCGACGCCGTTCGCTGCCCGCCGGCACCGAGTTTGACCCGAGCCCCGAGGTTATGCACTTGTGTCCGACACGAGGACCCTGCGGCGCGTGCTCGAACGGGTCGAGCGCGGGGAAGCGGTCGCACTGACGAAGAGGCGCCGCGTGAAGCTCGGCACGGCGCTCCGCTCGTCGCACGTCGGCGCCGCGGCGGGCCGGCTCGAGCTCGAGGAGACCGCCGGGCTCGCGGTCGCGGACATCACGAGGGGACACGGCTCTCGCTGGACGGCGGAGATTGCGGGATGGACCGACTTTTCTTCGGGCTCGGCGCCGCGCTCGCGGCGCTGGCGGTGGCGGCGGGCGCGTTCGCAGCCCACGGGCTCCGCGCGCGCCTCGCTCCCGATCTGCTCGCGGTCTTCGAGACCGGCGCGCGCTACCAGATGTACCATGCGCTCGCGCTGCTCGCGGTGGCGTGGGCGGTCGGCCGCTGGCCCGGGGCGGCGGTTGCGGGATGGCTCTTCGTCGCCGGCGTCGTGCTGTTCTCGGGAAGCCTCTACGTGCTCGCGCTCTCCGGCGTTCGTTGGCTCGGCGCCGTGACGCCGCTCGGCGGCCTCGCGTTCCTCGCCGGCTGGCTCGTGCTGGCGTGGGTCGCCTGGCGAGGGTAGGGGCGGCTTTGGTATCTGAGGGGCCCCGCATGATCGATCCCGCCACGCTGCCGAAGCACTTCGACGCCGCCGCGGCCGAGGCCCGCTGGGGTGCGGAGTGGGAGCGGCTCGGGATCCACCGCTGGGATCCCGCGCGCCCACGCGAGGAGACCTTCGTCGTCGACACGCCGCCGCCCACGGTGTCGGGCTCGCTGCACGTGGGGCACGTCTTCAGCTACACGCACGCCGACGTGCTGGCCCGCTACCACCGCATGCGAGGTCGTAACGTGTTCTACCCGATGGGCTGGGACGACAACGGGCTGCCGACCGAGCGGCGGGTGCAGAGCCACTATCACGTGCGGTGCGATCGTCGTTTTCCGGATCACGGGGATGTCGTGCTGCCTGGCGCGGCCAAGGGCGCCTTTCCCACGATGGTCCCGCGGCGGCAGTTCATCGAGCTCTGCCTCCGGCTGACGCGCGAGGACGAAGAGGCCTTCAAGAGCCTGTGGCGCCGCCTCGGCCTCTCCGTCGACTGGCACGAGGAGTACTCGACGATCGACCCGCGCTGTCGCCACTTGGCGCAGCTCTCGTTCCTCGACCTGTTCGCGAAGGGCCACGTCTACAGCGTCGAGGCGCCCACGATGTGGGACGTGGACTTCCAGACGGCGGTGGCCCAGGCCGAGGTCGAGGACCGGACGGTGCACGGCGCGTTTCACGACGTCGCGTTCGCGGTCGAGGGCGGCGGCGAGCTGGTGATCGCCACCACGCGCCCCGAGCTCTTGCCCGCCTGCGTCGGCGTCACCGCGCACCCCGACGACGCGCGGTATCGCCATCTCTTCGGCAAGCGAGCGGTGACGCCGCTCTTCCATGTGCCGGTGCCGATCTTCCCGAGCGCGCTCGTCGATCCCGAGAAGGGCACCGGCATCCTCATGGTGTGCACGTTCGGCGACGCGACCGACGTCGCGTGGTGGCGTGCGGAGCGCCTGCCTCTGCGGCAGGTGCTCCGTCCCGACGGGCGCATGGCCGAGGTCGGGTTCGGCGAGCCGGGTTGGGAGAGCCGCCGGCCCGCCGACGCCAACCGAGCCTACGAGCCCCTGCGCGGGCAGAAAGTCGAGCAGGCACGTCGCCGGATCGTGGACGAGCTCCGCGCCGCCGGCGCGCTGCGCGGCGAGCCCCGCCCGATCGAGCACAGCGTGAAGTTCTACGAGAAGGGCGAGCGGCCGCTCGAGTTCGTCACGAGCCGGCAGTGGTTCGTGCGGCTGCTCGACAAGAAGGCGCAGCTCCTCGCCAAGGGCGACCTGGTCCGGTGGCATCCCGACTTCATGCGGCTGCGCTTCCGCGACTGGACGCAGAACCTGAACGCCGACTGGTGCGTGAGCCGCCAGCGGTATTTCGGCGTGCCGATCCCGGTCTGGTACCGGCTCGACGACGAGGGCCGTCCCGACCACGAGCGGCCGATCGTGGCCGCCGCCGACGCGCTCCCCGTCGACCCGACGGTCGACGTGCCGCCGGGCTTCACGCCCGAGCAGCGCGACCGCGCCCACGGCTTCACCGGCGAGGCCGACGTCTTCGACACCTGGTTCACCAGCTCGCTCACGCCGCAGATCAGCTCGCGCTGGCTCCTCGACCTCGACCGTCACCGCAAGCTCTTCCCCGCCGACATCCGCCCGCAGAGCCACGAGATCATCCGCACCTGGGCCTTCTACACGATCGCCAAGGCGCTGCTGCACGAGGACACGATCCCCTGGCGGCACGTGGTCGTCTCCGGCTGGATCCTCGACCCCGACCGCAAGAAGATGTCGAAGAGCAAGGGCAACGTGGTGACGCCGGCCCACCTCCTCGACGCGCACGGGGCCGACGGCGTGCGCTACTGGGCGGCGAGCGCGCGCCTGGGGACCGACACGGCCTTCGACGAGAAGGTGATGAAGGTCGGCAAGCGGCTGGTGACCAAGCTCTTCAACGCCGGGAAGTTCGTGCTCGCGCAGGAGCGCGCCCCGGGGCCGATCACGGCCGAGCTGGACCGCGCCTTCCTGGCGCGGCTGCGCGCTCTCGTCGAGCGCGTCAGCGCGGCCTTCGAGGACTTCGACTACGCGCACGCGCTCCAGCAGACCGAGGGCTTCTTCTGGGGCGACTTCACCGACACGTTCCTCGAGCTGGTGAAGGTGCGCGCGCGCGAGCCCGACGCGGCGGCCGCGGGCTCCGCCGTGGGCGCGCTGCGCCTCGGGCTCTCGGTGCTGCTGCGGCTGTTCGCCCCGGCGCTGCCGTACATCACCGAGGAGGTCTGGTCCTGGGCGTTCGCGGCCGAGGCCGGACAGCCGAGCATCCACCGCGCGCCGTGGCCGGGCGCGGCCGACTTCGCCGGCGTGCCGGCGCCGGCCGACCCGCGGAGCTTCGACGCCGCGGTCGGCTGCTGGGTCGCGATCAACAAGGGGAAGTCGGAAGCGCAGGCGTCGGTGGGCCGCGCGGTGCGCCGGCTCGTGGTGGCCGCCGCGGCGCCGACCGTCGCCCGCCTCGACCCGGTGCGCGCCGACGTGATGGCCGCGGCGCGCGTGGCCGAGCACGAGGTGCGGACCCGGGCGGACCTCGCCGACGGCGTGGTCGACCTGGTCGCGCTCGAGCTGGCCGAGGCTTGAGGGAGGGGCGAGCAACGGCCGCCGATCCCTTCGCCGACCCGCGGGTCGCCGCGCTCCTCGACCTGGCCCTCGCCGAGGATCTCGGCTCGGGCGATCGGACGTCGGCGGCGCTCGTTCCCGAGGGCGCCCGCGCGCGCGGCCGGCTCCTCGCCAAGCAGCGGCTCGTGGTGTGCGGGCTGCCGCTGCTCGGCCGCGTGTTCGGGCGGCTCGGCGAGGTCGCGGTGGCGCTGCGCGCCGCCGATGGCCATCAGGCGGCCGCGGGCGACGTGGTCGCCGTGCTCGAGGGGAGCGCGCGCGCGCTGCTCGCGGGCGAGCGGCTCGCGCTCAATCTCGTGCAGCACCTCTCGGGGATCGCGACGCTCACGCGCGCGTGCGTCGAGCGCGTGGCGGGGAGCGGGCTCGTCGTGCGCGACACGCGCAAGACGCTCCCCGGGCTGCGCGTCCTCGAGAAGTACGCCGTGCGCACCGGCGGGGGGACGAACCACCGCATGGCCCTCGACGACGCGATCCTCATCAAGGACAACCACCTCGTCCTCGGCGGCGGCGACCCGGCGACCGCCGTGCGGGCGGCGCGGGCGGCCTGGCCGGGGCTGCCGCTCGAGGTCGAGTGCCGCACGCTCGCCGAGGTCGGGGCGGCCGTCGCAGCGGGGCCCGACCTGATCCTGCTCGACAACATGTCGGTCGCCGACCTGTCGGCCGCCGTGCGGCTGGTGGCCGGGCGCGTGCCGCTCGAGGCCTCGGGGGGCATCCGGCCCGACGATCTCCCCGCCGTCGCCGCCACGGGCGTGCGCTTCGTCGCGATGGGGGCGCTCACGCACTCGGCGCCGGCGGCCGATCTCAGCCTCAAGCTCGGGCCGCCGTGAATGCCCGGCGATATCGCGGCTAGGTCCATGCGGCGAGTCTGCCCCGGCGCGGCGTGACCCCCGCCGAGCGCATCCTCGCCTGGCTGCGCGCGAGCGCGACGCCGCTCTCCGGCGAGGAGCTGGCGCGCCGCCTCGGCTGCTCGCGCGCGGCGGTGTGGAAGCACGTGGCGGGGCTGCGCGCGCGCGGCTACGGAATCGCCGCCCACCACGCGCGCGGCTACGTGCTCGCCGCCGTGCCCGACCGGATCGGCCCCGCCGAGCTGGCGCCGCACCTTTCCGGAACGTGGCGGCGGATCGAGTGGCGTGCGGAGATCGACTCCACGCAACGGCTCGCCCGCGAGCTGGCGCGGGCCGGGGCGGAGGAAGGCACGTGCGTGATCGCCGAGGCGCAGAGCGCGGGCCGCGGGCGGCTCGGGCGAACGTGGCACTCGCCGCCCGGCGCGAACCTCTATTGCTCGCTCGTGCTGAGACCGCCGCTCGCGCCCGCCGCCGTCCCGCAGATCGCGCTCGTCGCCGGGGTCGCGGTGGCCGCCACGGTCGACCAGACGACGGGGCTGCCTGCGGCGATCAAGTGGCCGAACGACGTGCTCGTGCGCGAGCGGAAGGTCGCCGGCGTCCTCACCGAGCTCGAAGCCGAGCTCGAGCGCGTGCGCTTCGTGATCGCCGGCATCGGCGTGAACCTGAACGTCGCGACGCTTCCCGCGGAGCTCGCGGGGCGGGCGACGTCGCTGGCGATCGAGGCGGGCCGGCCCGTCGACCGCGCCGCGTTCACCGCCCGGCTGCTGGCCGCGCTCGAGGACCGCTACACGCGCTTCGTCGCCGGCGGCTTCGCCGCCGTACGCGCGGAGTGGGAATCGCGCTCGGCGCTCACGGGGAAGACTGTCCGCGTGAGTGGCCCGGAGGGGGAGACCTCCGGTCGTGTGCTCGGCGTCGACGACGACGGGGCGCTGCGCCTTGGGACCGCGGCGGGCGAGCGGCGCGTCGTGGCCGGCGAGGTGACGCTGCGCTGAAGATCGCCTGACCCCGAGCGGTTGCCAGGCGCGCGCGAGGCACTGTATGGTCGCGCGGGCGGATGCTGCTCGCGTTCAACGTCAACAACACGCACACGCTGATCGGCCTCTACCAAGGGGAGCGGCGGGCGGTGCACTGGCGGATCAGCACCGATCCGGCGCGCACGGTCGACGAGTACGGCGTGCTCCTGCGCGGGCTGTTCACGGAATGGGGCGATCCGCGGCCGCAGATCACGGGCGTCGCGCTCTCGAGCGTCGTGCCGCCGATGAACGACCGCGTCGAGGAGGTGTGCCGTCGCTTCTTCGGGCAGCCGCCGCTCGTGGTCGGCCCCGGCGTGCGCACCGGCGTGTCGATCCTCTACGACAATCCGCGGGAGGTCGGCGCGGACCGCATCTGCAACGCGGTGGCGGCCTGGGAGCGGCTGCACGGCGCGGCGATCGTGGTCGACTTCGGCACCGCGACGACCTTCGACGTGGTGACGGCGCGGGGCGAGTACACCGGCGGCGTGATCGCGCCGGGCATCGGCGTCTCGCTCGACGCGCTCATCGGGCGCACCGCCAAGCTGCCGCGCGTCGAGCTCGCCTGGCCGCCACGCGTGGTGGGGAAGACCACCGTGCACGCCATCCAGTCGGGCGTCACCCACGGCTACACGGCGCTCGTCGACGGGCTCGTGGCGCGCATCCGCGCCGAGCACGATTCCTCGGCGCGCGTGCTCGCCACCGGAGGGCTCGCCGCGCTGATCGCTCCGCACTCGGAGACGATCGAGGCGGTCGACGAGTTCCTCACGCTCGACGGGCTGCGGCTGATCTGGACGCGCAACGGAGGACGGGATGCCAGCTGACGAGGTCGCCAAGCTCCGTAACGTCGCCGTCGTCGGCCAGGGCGGCGCCGGCAAGACGACGCTCGCCGACGCGCTGCTGGTCGCCGCCGGGGCCTCGACGCGCATCGGCCGCGTCGACGACGGCACCTCGGCCTTCGACACGGAGCCCGAGGAGCAGCGGCGCAAGACGTCGATCACCGCCGCGCTCCACCACGTCGGCTGGAAGAAGCACGAGGTGAACCTGATCGACACGCCGGGCTACTCGCCCTTCCTGCACGACACGCGCAACTGCCTCGTGGCCGCGACCGGCGCCGTGCTCGTGCTCGGCCCCACCGGCGGCGAGGCCAAGGTCGAGACCGAGAAGGTCTGGAGCTGGTGCGCCGAACGCGGGCTTCCCCGCATCGGGTTCGTCACGCGCATGGACCGCGAGCGCGCCCGGCTCGCGCACGCGCTCGAGGATTTGAAAACGGTGGGCGCCAGGCCCGCCGTGCTCCAGGTGCCGATCGGCGAGGAGGCGGCCTTCCGCGGGGTGGTCGACCTGCTCGCGGGGCGTGCGCTGCTCTACCACGGCGACTCGGGCACCTTCCAGGAGGGCCCGGTGCCCGCCGACCTCGCCGCCACCGTCGCCACGGCGCGCGAGCAGCTCGTGGAGACCATCGCCGAGGCGAGCGACGCGCTCCTCGAGAAGTACCTCGAGGGCGTCGAGCTGTCCGCCGACGAGTTGCGCGCGGCGCTGCGCGAGGGAACGCGCGCGGGCAAATTCCTGCCGATCCTCTGCGGGGCGGCCGCGCGCGGCATCGGCGTCCATCCGCTGCTCGACGCGATCGTCGACCTGCTCCCGTCGCCGGCGGAGCTGCCGCCGTGGACGGGCGACGATCCCAAGACGGGCGACCCGGTCGAGCGCGCCGCGGATCCCGCAGCGCCGTTCTCGGCGTTCGTGTTCAAGACGATCGTGGATCCGTTCGCCGGCCGCCTCTCCGTGATGCGGATCGTGAGCGGGCGGGCCACCTCCGACATGAACGTGCTCAACGCCATCCGCGACGGCCGCGAGCGCCTCGGCCACCTCCTCAAGCTCGAGGGCAAGAAGCAGAGCCAGATCCCCGCCGCCGTGGCCGGCGACATCGTCGCGATGGCGAAGCTCAAGGACACGCACTCGGGCGACACGCTCTGCGACGAGAAGCATCCGGTCGCCTACCCGCCGCTGCCCGACGCGCCCGCAGCCATCTCCTTCGCGCTCGCCGCGAAGAGCAAGGCCGACGACGAGAAGGTCATGCAGGGGCTGCACCGGCTCATGGAGGAGGACACGGCGCTGCGCGTGCATCGCGACGAGCAGACCAAGGAGTTCGTGATCTCGGGCACGGGCCAGCTCCACGTCGAGGTGGCCGTCGAGCGGCTCAAGCGGAAGTTCGGCGCGGAGACGGAGCTGAAGGCGCCGAAGGTGCCCTACAAGGAGACGATCAAAGGGACCGCGAAGGCGCAGGGCAAGCACAAGAAGCAGACGGGCGGCCACGGCCAGTACGCCGACACGTGGATCGAGCTGTCCCCGCTGCCCCGTGGCGGGGGCTACGAGTTCGACGATGCCATCGTCGGCGGCGTGATCCCGCGCCAGTTCATCCCGGCGGTCGACAAGGGCGTGCGCGAGCTGCTGCCCCACGGGCTGCTCGCCGGCTATCCCGTCGTCGACGTCAAGGTGAAGCTGTACGACGGCGGCTACCACGACGTCGACTCCTCCGAGATGGCGTTCAAGATCGCGGCGCGCGTCGGGTTCCAGAAGGCCTTCGAGCAGTGCCGGCCGGTGCTGCTCGAGCCGATCATGACGATCACCGTGACCGTGCCCGAGGAGCACATGGGGGACATCATCGGCGACCTGAACAGCCGCCGCGGCAAGGTGCTCGGCGCCGAGGCGAAGGGCAACGGCCAGCAGGTGATCCGCGCCCACGTACCCATGGCCGAGGTCCTGCGCTACGCGCCCGATCTCCGCTCGATGACCCAGGGCCGCGGCGACTTCGAGCTGGAGCTGTGGCGGTACGAGGAGGTGCCGCCGCACATCGCCGAGCGCATCATCCGCGAGGCGCAGGCGGCGCGGGCGGAGAAGCATGCCTGACGCCCCCGAGGTGGAGGCGGTGGTCGCCGCGGTCGAGGCGGGGACCGACGGCATCGCCGTGCCCGAGACCCTGCTCCGCGAGGACGCCGCGGCACCCGCGAGCGAGGAGCCGAAGGCGCGCAGCCTCTACGCCGAGATCGTCGGCATGAGCGTCCCGGAGAAGATCAAGCTCGCGCTGCGGGGCAACCGCGACGCGCGCATGATCCTCGTCCACGACGCCAACCGCGTGATCCGCCGCCTCGTGCTCCAGAACCCCCGCATGAGCGATGCCGAGGTCGTGGCCCTCACGCGCAACAAGAACGCCGACGACGAGCTGCTACGGCTCATTTCCGAGCGGCGGGACTGGGTGCGGTTCTACGGCGTGCGCCTCGGGCTCGCCACCAATCCCAAGACCCCGCTCGCGATCGCGATGCGCCAGCTCCCGACGCTCAACCAGCGCGACGTCCAGCAGCTCGCCAAGTCGCGCAACGTCCCCTCGGCCGTCGCCGCGCAGGCGCGGCGGATGGTCGCCACGCAGGGCCAGCGCGGGTAGCGTCGGGTTCGCGGGCGAGCCCGATCGGCCGGGGGTTAGTCCACGTACCCGAGCGCACGCAGCTTCTGCTCGAGGGCGGGGTCGCGGCCTTGCGCGCGCGGCGGGGATGGTGCCGTCGCGCGCCAGCCGGCCAGCTCGGCGGCGAGCGCGGCGCCCTCGGGCGCGTCGGCGAAGCGGTCGTGGTGCTCGCCCGGGTCGTGGGCGAGGTCGTAGAGCTCGTGGCGTCCGCTGGCCGGCGCCCAGATGAGCTTCCACGGCGGCCGGCGCAGCGCCAGCAGCTCGGTCGTCCCGCCACCGGCGCCGAGCCCGAACTCGGTCTCCGCGACCGCGGGCCGCTCCGCCCGCGGGGTGGCGAGCGCGTCGCGGCCGGGGAGCCCCGGCGGCACCGCCACGCCGAGCAGCGCGGCGAGCGTCGGGAACACGTCGATGCCCTGCACCTGTGCCTCTACGCGCCCGCGCGGGATGCCGGGTCCCGCGATGACCAACGGCACGCGAATCAGCTCGTCGTAGAGCTGCACCCGATGCGTGAGCCAGCCGTGCTCCTCGAACTCCTCGCCGTGGTCGGCGAGCACCACCACCACCGTCGAGTCGCGCAGCCCGAGGCGCCCGAGGCCGTCCAGGAGCGCGCCGAGCTGGCGGTCCCAGGTGCGGATCTCGGCGTCGTAGAGCGCGCGCAGGTAGGCGAGGTCCCGCGGGCCCGGGGCCGGCGCCCCCCGGCGCTGCGCGGCGGCGAGCGCGTGCGCCTGCCCGGCGGCCACGAGGGGGTCCACGCCCGCGGGAGCGGGCGGGCGGAGATCGGCGTCGGGGGTGTAGGGATCGTGCGGCTCCATGAAGTGGACGTAGGCGAGGAAGCGCCGCCCGCGCGCGGCGCGGAGCGCGTCGAGCGCGGCCGCCGTGACCTCGGCGGCGTCCGCCCAGTTCCGGCGGGCCGGATCCCAGCCGAACTCGCGGAACACCTCGAAGCCCTGGGCGAAGTTCGTGCCGCGCGAGACGAGCGGATTGCTCGACACGCCGAGCGTGGTGATGCCCGCGCGGGCGGCCTCCTCGGCGAGCGTGCGGTGCGCGTCGGCGAGGAAGATCGCCTGGCCGTGGTCCGCGCTCCCGGGCACCTCGTCGCTCTCGGCGCCGAGGACGCCGTGGCTGCGCGGGTTCAACCCCGTGAAGTAGGTGGCGACGGCGGGCGCGGTCCACGGCGCCTGCGACACGGCCGCGTCGAACACGAGGCCGCCCGCGGCGAGGCGGTCGAGCGTCGGGCTCGGGCTCGGCTCGGCCCCGTAGCAGCCGAGGCGGTCGGCGCGCAGCGCATCGACCAGCACGACGAGGACGCTCGGCGAGGCCGGCCCCGCGCGCTGCCGCTCGCGCCACGCGTCGGTGACGACCCGGAGGTTGCTCCAGCCGGGCGTGCCGCCCGGGGGGGCCCCGGCACGGGCGGGGGCGGTCGTGAGCGCAATCTCGACGTCGCTCGCAGTGCCGGCGCCCAGGTCGACGCGCTCCTCGAACCAGCGGCGATCGTGCTTGCGACCGGGATCGACGGCGCGCGCGTAGCGCTCCACGCCGTCGACGGCGACGGCGAAGCGCACGCCGCCGGCGCCGTGCGTCGGCGGGGCGTCGCGCTGCACGCCGGCCGCGAAACGGAGCACGGCGCCCGCCGGCACGTGCAGCCGGTACGTGAGCCGGCGCGGCACCGCGGTGATCAGCGCCGGGCGCTCACCGCCGGCGAGGTCGAGGAACGCGGGCTCGGGCGTGAGCGTGCCGAGATGCGCCGTGCCCGCGGGGGGCGGCGGCAGCTCGGCCATGACGTCCTCGATGTGGATGCGGGCGGGGAGGGCCTCCGCCCGCCGCTCCCATGCCCGCCAGGCGACCACGCCCGCGAGGCCCACGCCGAGCAGCGCCGCGGCGAGTCGCTTCACTGCACGTACCCGAGCGCGCGGAGCTGGCGCACGCGCTCCGCGCTCGGCGCGACGCCCGCGTCGCGCGGGCCCAGGATCGCGCCGAGCCGCGCGCACTCGGCGCGCCAGGCTGCCACCTCGGTGCGCAGCGCGGCCATCGCCTCCGGCCGCGACGTGGCGAGGTTCGTGGTCTCTCCGGGATCGGCCGCGAGGTCGAAGAGCGCCTCGCCGGTGCCGTCGACGACGTAGCCGAGCGCGCCGCGGCGCAGGCACACCTCGCCGGCGTCCGAGCCGGGCACGCGGTGCTCGCTCACCGCGTCGAGGCCCACGCCCCCGCCGTCGATGAGCCGCACGAGGCTGCGCCCCTGGACGTCAGGCTCGGGCGGGAGATCGAGCAGGTCGAGGATGGTCGGCGTGACGTCGACGATCCGGGCGCGCGCCGCGACCCGCCGGCCCGCCGGCAGCCGGCCCGGGAAGCGCAGCACGAGCGGGACGTGCACGGTGCCGCGGTAGACGTCGTCGTGCAGGAAATGACCGTGCTCGCCGAACGCCTCGCCGTGGTCGGAGGTGAACACGACCAGCGTGTCGCGCGCGAGCCCGAAGCGCTCGAGAGCGTCGAGAAGGCCGTTCACGATCACGTCGTCCATGTCGCGGACGCCGGCGTCGTAGAGGCGCGAGACGAAGCGCACGGCGGCGGGGTCGTGGGGGTCGACGCTCGCCCAGAACAGGCGCGAGCGCTCTTCGTATGCGCTCGCGTCGGCGCGCAGCCGATTCACCGCGTCGAGCACCGGGCCGCGATAGCCCTCGCCGAACTGCTGCACGAGCGCCGGTGGGGGCACGTAGGGGTCGTGCACGCGGTAGGTGTGGAAGAAGAGGAAGAACCGGCGCCGGTGGTGGCGCTTGAGCCAGCGCAGCGCGTGCCCGAGCTGCGTGTCGTTGCCGACGTCCTCGTAGACCTGAAAGCCCTGGTCGAAGCCGCGCGTGTGGTCGAGGTGCGCGCCGCCGGTGAACGCGGCGGTGGCGTAGCCGGCCTCGCGCAGCACCTCGGCGAGCGTGTGTACAGCCGGGTTCAGCCGGTGCGCGGGCGCCGTCCCCCACCACAGCTCGACGCCGTGGACGCAGGGGTAGAGCCCGGTGAGCATCGTCATGTGCGAGGGCGTGGTCTTCGGCGACTGGCTGTAGACGTCGGTGAACGTCACCCCCTCGGCGGCGAGCCGCCGGTCGAAAGCGGGGCTCGTCGGGAGGTCGTAGCCGTAGGCGCCCAGCCGATCGGCGCGCAACGTGTCGATCGAGATGAGGAGGAGATTCGGGCCGCGGCTCGCGCGCCAGGCGTCGAGCGCGACGGCGGCGCGGAGCCCGACCACGACGACGAGCAGCACCAGCGCCGCGCGCACGAGCCCGCGCGGCACCGGCCAGCGCGGCCAGAGGGCGAGGGCAGCGGCGGCGCCCAGCGCCCACGGCGCCCAGCGGTCGAAGCGCTCGCAGACGAGGTCGGCGAGCAGGCGAAAGAACCCGTCGGCCCAGTAGTGGTGCGGCATGCCCGCGCGCCAGCCGCCGACGAGCGCCGTGGCGAGCGTGGCGCCGAGGGCCGCGGCGGCGAGCACGAGGAACCGGCGCCTCACGCGCCCGCCCCCCCGAAGCGGTGCGCGCCGTCGGCGAGCCCGCGCGCGTACCACGCCCGCGCGCGCGCGTAGGCGGGCAGGTGGGCGAGCGCGCGCAGCTCGCCGCGGCGCGCGAGCGCGCCGACGAGGCGCCCGAGCGCACGCGCACCGCCGGCGGCGCCGCGGGCGTGCACGGCGTCCCAGGGCATCGCGATCCCGCGGCGGCGCGCGTAGGCCGTGGCGAGCCCGTTGTTGTAGAAGCGCATCTGCCAGTCGCGGCCGAGCATCGGATGGCTGTGGCCCACGACCGCGTCGGGGACGTAGACGATCCGCTCGGGCGGCCGGACGCCGCACGCCCACAGATGATCCTCGGCGGCGGGAATCTCCCCGTCGAAGGGGCGCGCGAGCACGGCGGCGCGGCGCGCTGCGCCGTTGGCGTTCGAGAAGAGCACGCCCGCCGGGGGCGCCGGCGGGAACAGGCGCGCGGTCGTGAGGCCCTCGATCGGATTCATGCCGGGCACGGGCACCTGGCGCCCGAAGGTCGCCACCACTTGGGGCTCGGCGAACGGCGCCAGCAGCGCGGCGAGCCAGCGGAGGCCCTGCGGCCGGCAGTGGGCGGAGAGATAGACCACGATCTCGCCGCGCGCGCGCGCGGCGCCCGCGTTGAGCGCGCGGCCGTAGCTGAAGTCGGCGGGCGCGAGGTGCTCGACGCGCACCCCGTGGCGGGCGAGAAGGTCGAGCGTGCCGTCGCGCGAGCCCGAGTCGAGCGCGAGCACCTCGAACGGCGGCGCGCCCTCCTGGGCGGCGACGGCGTCGAGCACGGGGCTGAGGTGCCGCGCCTCGTCGCGGCAGCGCACGACGATGGAGACCTCGGCGCTCATGCCGGGGCGCGGCGCACGAGGCTGCGCAGCCGGACCGCGAGGCGCATGGCCGGGTGGTTGTAAATGCGCTCGAGAAGCAGCCCCGCGCTCGAGAGCCGCTCGTACATGCCGCCGAGCGCGGTCTCGAGGTGGGCCTCGTAGAGGCCCCGGTGCTTCTGGACGAGACTCCGCATCAGGTTGGCGCTCACCCCGGGCTCGCGGGCGCGGCGCTCGCGGCTCGACGCGGCCCGGCGGTAGTAGGTGAGCACCTCGGGGATGCCGCGGGCCCGCCAGCCGCGGGCCGCCGCGCCGAGCCAGAAGTCCCAGTCCTCGCAGCTCTCGACGAAGCGGGGGTCGTAGCCGCCCACGTCGGCCCAGACCTCGCGCCGGTAGAGCGAGCAGACGTGGATCGTGCAGCGCGAGAGCAGCTCCTCGAGCGAGAAGCCGCCGGTGCGCCACACGCCGTAGTGGTCGCCGAAAAGGCCGACCCAGGTGTAGACGATGCCGACGTCGGGCTCCGCGTCGAGCACGGGCACGGTGCGCGCGAGGAACGCGGGCGCCAGGTAGTCGTCGGCGTCGAGCGGGAGGACGTAGGCGCCGCGGGAGCGCTCGATCGCCGTGTTGCGGGCGCGCGCGGGGCCCTGGTTCGGCGTGCGGTGGACGGCGACGTTCGGCCGGGCCTTGGCCTCGTCGAGCACCGCGAGCGTCCGCGCGTCGGTCGAGCCGTCGTCGACGATCACGACCTCGAAGTCGCGGTAGGTCTGGGCGTCGAGGCTCGCGAGCGCCCGCGGCAGGTACGCGCCCGCGTCGTAGACCGGAATGATGACCGAGACCTGCGGGGCGCTCACGCCGGCGCTCCGCTGAGGGCCATGTCGCGGCGGAGCGCCCGCAGGCGCACGAGCCCGCACGCGAGCCCGGCGACGTAGCCGAGCGCCTCCTGGCGCCGGCACTCGCGCACGAGCCGGCCGGCGTCGACGGGCGGGCTGGGCGTGTAGGGCAGCGCCATCAGATGCGCTCCGTAGTACCATCGCACGCGGCCGAGCGCACGGTGCGGCCCGCGGTTGCGGAGCTCGAAGACGGCCGCGGACTCGCCGCGCTCGCGGTGGCGGGCGAGCATCCACGCGGGGGTCAGCCGCTCGGTGAGGATGCAGTGGTCGACGACGGCGCCGGGGCAGTAGCGGATCTCGGCGCCGGTGCGATCGAGGCGATAGCAGAGGTCGGTCTCGTCGTGGACGAGCAGGCGCGCGCCGCGCGGCCCGACGGTGGTCGAGAAGCCGCCGAGCGCGCGCGCCGCCTCGACGCGGAACGAGATGTTGGCGCCGAACGGGAACGTGTCGCCGGGCCGCCAGCGCAGCCGCCGCGGCGCGTCGCCGAGGTCGTAGGCGCTCAGCGCCGAGGCCAGCTCCGCGTCGAGCCACGGAGGCGGTGGCGTCGAGAAGCGAAGGAGGATGCGCCCGCCGGTGCACGCGACCGCGGGCTCCGCGTACGGGGCGAGCAGCGCGGCGAGCCAGCCCGGGCGCGGCACGGCGTCGTCGTCGAGGTAGACGGCGACCGGGCCGCGCGCCTCGGCGAGCCCGCGGTTGCGGGCGGCGGAGAGGCCCAGCGCCGGCTCGTGCGCGAGGCGGAGCCTGGGGTAGGTGCGCATCAGGTCGGTCACCACGCGCGCGGTCGCGTCGGTCGACGCGTTGTCGACGACCAGCACCTCCGCGCCGCAGGCCTCCGCCTCGGCGTGCGCGGCGGCGACGGCACGGCCGAGCAGATCGGCGCGGTTGTGGGTGCAGATGACGACGGTGGCGGGGGTCATGGCGGGCGCCACGTGTCCATCGGCCCCGCCCTGCGGGTGGCGAGATGACGGCGGAGTGCGCGCAGGCCGAGCAACGTGGCGCTCGCGGCGAGCGCGGGGGCACGCCCCAGCGCTGCGATGCGACAGGCTGCCGGTAGCATGCCATCGCCGCGGGCGGGCCTCGGAGGAAGTGGACGGCTCAGCAATGCCTCGTACATCTCCTCGTGCGCAAGTGCGATCCGGTTCCAGTCGAAGCGCTCCTCGACGAAGGCGCGTCCCACACGGCCGAGTCCCGCGGCATACGCAGGATCGCCGAGCACCTTGGCGATGGCGGCGGCGAAGGCGGCTGCGTCATCCGCGACGAGCAGCTCGCGGCCCGACTGTGCGTCGAGTCCCTCCGCGCCGACCGAGGTCGTGATGACCGGCCGGCCCATGGCGAGCCCCTCGAGGACCTTGCCGCGCATTCCGGTGCCGAAGCGGACCGGGGCGACCACCGCGGCCGCTGCGGCGAGATGCGGTCTGACGTCCGGGACGCTCGCCGCAAGCTCGATCGCGCCCGGACGGTGATTGGCGAGCGCCCGCAGCTCGCTCGGAATGCCGTGTCCGACGACGCGCACACCCACGGGCCGATCGAGCCGCGGCAAAACGTCGCGAACGAGGAACGTCACCGCGTCGGCGTTCGGAGGATGCGCGAAATTCCCGACGAAAACGAGATCGACCTCCGGCTTCGGCGGCGGATCCACGGGACGAAAATCGCTGCAGTCGACGCCGACCGGGCTCACCGTCACCGGCAGGTCGGGGCGGAAGCGCCGCAGGCGGCCGGCGTCCTCGCGCGACATCGTGACCACGTGGTGCGCGCGGTCGAGGGCGCGTAGCTCGAAGTCTAGGTCGCGCACGTAGCGGAACAGCGTCACGGCGCCTTCGCGCAGCCCTCCTCCACCGGCTCGCCAAGCTGGGGCGAGCCGAGCATAGCCGATTTGGTGGACCGTCAGCACGGTGGGCACCCACGGTGGCGGCATGAGGTGGCCCATTTCGGTGTATTCGAACTGGACGAGATCCCAACGCTCGCTCGCCAGACGAGCCTCGACGGCCGCACGCAGCGTCGGATGACAGAAGCCGCCCCTGACGGTGTGGGGAAGGAGCGCCAGCGGGTCCTCGGGAACCCACGGAAGCCTCGGAACGCCGTGAGCCGCCGCGAGTCCGGGTGGCAGCTCATGCTCGGCGCCCACGTCCTCCGGATCGACGAAGTAGAGAAGGGTGATGTCGTGGCGGGGAGCCAACCGCACGAGGAGGTTCCACCAGCGTTCTCGCGCTGCCGCCACACCGCGGCGCGGAAGGTTCGGGCACACCCAGAGTAGGCGAAGGCGCCGTCGCATCGGGTCCGGAAGGGTCAACCAGAAGCGACCCCGGCGGGAAGGTGCGGCGGCCTCGAGAGGATGCGGCCGCCACGGCGCGCTCGCAGCACGGCGAGACCACCAGCAGCCATGCCCGCGATCACGCCTGCGAGCAGGCGCGCTTCGCGCGCGAACGATCGCGGGTGGCCGCCTACGAGCGCCCGCACGATCGGCATCACGTGCGTCGCGGACAACCAACGGATCTCCCGGCCGATGCCGGCTCGCGCGCTCGGATTGCGCGCGAGGAAGAGCATGCGGTTGCGATGGAGCCAGTAGGCCGTACGGCGTCCCATCGACGGGCTTTCGAGATGCGCTATCCGAGGTGTAGGCACGTAGCACACGCGGAGGCCGCGCTCGCGCAGGCGCAGGCAGAGCTCCGTGTCCTCGTAGAAGCCCGGGAAGTAGCCCGTATGGAATCCGCCAAGGGCCAGAAACAAGCTGCGGCGGATCGCGAGGGCCGCGCCAGGCACGTAGTCGACGTCAGCCGGTCGGTCGTATTGACCTCGATCGGGTTCGCCCCAACCGGGGTGGCTTGCGATGCCGTTGGGGCCGAGCGCCCCGCCGATACGCTGGATGCGGCCGTCGGGGAAGACGAGCTTGCTACCAGCGGCCCCGATCTCGGGGCTGTGCCAAATCGTGGCGCAGAGCGCCTCGACGGCGTCGGGCGGCGGCCGTGTATCGGGGTTGAGAAACAGCAGCACGTCACCCCCGGCGCATTCGGCTCCGAGGTTGCACGCCGCAGCGAAACCGAGGTTCCGCGGTGACCGGATCAGCACGGCCCGGGGAAGGAGCCTTGCGATGAGGCCGGTCGTCTCGTCGTGGCTGGCGTTGTCGACGATGACGACTTCGAGTTGGGGGTAGTGAAGATCCTTGACCGCGATCAGGAAGGGCTCGATGAAGGGCGCCGCGTTGAAGGTGACCGTCACGACGGCGACGCGCGGGATTCGGCCTGGCGCCGTGTCGGTCGTTCGGCTCCGCGATGTCATCGCTGATGGGGTATGCCGTTCCAACGGTAAGTCAAGCAAGCGCAGCCGGGCCGGCGTATTCGTGCGACCCTGCTCAACCCGGAGCCAGCCGCAGCGTGACAGGGTTGACGGTGGTCGAAAATTTGCACTGCTTCAAGTCCTCGGGTTCCCAAACGGGGCGGTGTGATCCGCCGTGGTCGTTCTGGCATCGGCGTTGCACCCTTGGTCTGTGCCATGCGCACGCTTGCCCTCTGCTGTGCCGTACTGGCCGCCTCCGGTGCCCGGGCGGCGACCGTCACGGTACCCGGGACATATCCGACCATCCGCGCGGCCGTGCGCAGCGCCCCAGCGGGTACGGTGATCCAGATCCAACCGGGTCACTATCACGAGCACCTACGAATCCAGCGCGGGAAGCGGGCGCTCACGCTACGCGGCGTTCCGGAAGATCCTGCGCAGGTCGTGATCGATGGCGACGGCCGCCCACCGTCAGTCATCCAGCTCTACAACTCCCGGAACGTGGTCATCGAGGGGATCACGATCACCGGGGGCCGCGAGCCGTCGCTCCGACGCTGGGGCGGCGGCATTCGTATGCGCTATGCCCAGGTGACGTTCCGCGACTGCGTCATTGCCGGCAACCAGGCCTTCCGGGGCGGCGGTGCCGTGCTCTTCGGCAGCACCGCAACCCTCGAGCGTTGCGTTGTCCAAGGGAACTCGGCGGCGAGCCTGGGCGGTGGAATCCTGATCGACGAGGCCTCAAGCCGCGACGGGCATCCGAGCACGCTGACGCTCACCGGCTGCCAGGTGGTCGGCAACGAAGCAGGGACCCGCGACGCGAACAACGGCTGGGGCGGCGGCATCTACGTGCACAACTCCGTCGCGACGCTCTCCGCGACGCGCGTCGCCCAAAACCGGGGGCGCTTCGCCGGTGGCGGCATGGCCGTGGTGGCCTACGTGCGAAACGCCACGCTGACCATGACCGACTGCACGCTCGAGAACAACGCGGTGCTGCAGGCCAACCCGCGCGATATCGCCGAGGGCGGCGGCCTGCACATCGAGGAAAACGTGAGCGCGAGTCTCACGCGCGTCACGGTGCGCGGCAACACCGCGAACCTGGGGGGCGGTCTCAGCGACTACCAGGCCGCATACACGATCACCGACTCGGTGATCGAAGACAATACCTCGGTCGCGGTCGACGCTGCAAACGGCGGATACGGTGGCGGCCTCTCGGCGACTTCGGTCAACGTGAGCCGCCCCGTGCACGGACCGGCGTCGGTGACCCTCACCCGCACGCTCGTCGACGGCAACCGCGGCCGGTACGGCGGCGGCCTCTTCATTCAAGGCGACTTCGCGGGGCTCTCCGACAACCGGGGCGCGCTCACGATGACCGACAGCCTGGTCGTTGACAACGCGGCGGAGGTGATGGGGGGAGGGCTGCTCGCGCATCTCGCCGACGTCGCGATAGAGGACACGCAGCTCCTCATGAATGGCGCCACCGCTTCGGGGGCAAGCGGCGGAGCCATCGAGGCGGTCGCGTCGGCTCTGGCGCTCACCCGGACGACGATCGCCGGGAACGCCGCGGCCGGAAACGGCGCCGGAGTCTACGTCGACCTGGGCGGGAGCCTTCGCGTCGATGGCTCAGCCTTCGTGGGCAATACGGTTTCGGCCGCCCAGCCTGTCGCTGGCGCTGCGATCATGGTGACGGACCAGCTTGCCCGCGGCGCGGGGCCAACCGCCGGCAGCGTGCAGAACACGTCGTTCGTGGGCGACGCCGCCAACCCCGACGTGAAAGACTTCGAGATCGTCGAGTACGGTTGCAACCAGCCGGGTTTCAGCACCATCCAGTACACCGGCAATGCCTTCGCGACCAGCGCCGGAACCGGCGTCTACACCCGTTACTGCGGGCCTACGGCGGCCGACGCCGCGGCGTTCAATCAGCTCGCCGGCAAGGCGGCGGGCAACATCGACGGCGCGCCACCGTTCTTCGCCTTCGTCGCCGCGCCGGCGACGATCGCGCCCGGCGGTACGAGCATGCTCGGCTGGGTGGCGCCCGGCGCGAAGGCGATCGCCATCGCGCAGGTGGGCACCCTGCCCGGACCGATCGGCGTTACCGCCGTCTCACCGACCGCGACCGTGACCTATGCCGCGTCGAGCTCGGGGGGCGGCGCCGCGGCGACCGTGACGGTCGGCGGGACTCCACCGCCCGCCCCATAGCGCACGCCGCCGGGCCGGTGCGCGTGCGTTGCTTGCGCGTCCCGAGGGCCTCTGCTAGCGACGCGACGGGTGACCTCCTTGGTCCTGCACTCTGCGCGGGAGATCGTCGCGTACCGCACGCTGCTCGGCAACCTCGTCGAGCGCGATCTCAAGGTCCGGTACAAGCGCTCCGTCCTGGGCATCCTCTGGACCATGCTCAACCCGCTCCTCATGATGATCGTCTTCAGCATCGTCTTCTCTCACGTCTTTCGCTTCACCTTCGAGCACTTCGTCGTCTACTTTCTCGCCGCCTACCTGCTGTGGAACTTCGTCGCGCAGACCACGTCGTGGTCGACGGCGTGCCTGCTCGGTTACGCGCCGCTCATCCGTAAGGTCTACGTGCCCAAAGCGATCTTCGTGCTCGCGACCGTGCTCTCGGGCCTCGTGAACCTCGTTGTCTCGCTGGTGCCGCTCGCGGCGATCATGATCGCGGTCGGCCATCCCCTGCGCCCCGCGCTCTTGTTTCTGCCCGTGCCGATTTTGCTCGCGGTGATGTTCGCGTTCGGCCTCTCGCTGCTGCTGGCCGGCATCTGCATCGAGTTCAACGACATCGTGCAGATCTACGCCGCGGTGCAGATGGCCTGGATGTACCTCACCCCGGTGATCTACCCGGCCGATGCGATCCCGGAGCGCTTCCGCTGGATGATCCGTGTCAACCCGATGTACTACCTCGTCGAGATGTTCCGCACCCCGATCTATTCGGGCAGCCTGCCGAGCGTGCCGATCAGCGCGGCCGCAGTGCTCTCGGCCGTCACGATGCTGGTGGCGGGGTGGTGGCTCTTCGAGCGCCGCGCGGATCGCATCGCTTACCTCGTATGAGTGTCGACGACCTCGTCATCGATGTGCGCAATGCCTCCGTGCGCTACAGGGTGCCCCACGAGCGCATCCCGACGTTCAAGGAATTCGCGATCCGCTGGCTGCGGGGACGGATCGAATGGCGCGAGTTCCAGGCGCTCACCGACGTCACGCTCGGCGTGCGACGGGGCGAGCGGGTGGGGATCATCGGACGCAATGGCGCCGGCAAGACGACGCTGCTCAAGGTGATCGCCCGGGTGCTTCGCCCGCGTACCGGCGCAGTGCGCACGCACGGGCGGATCGTTCCGCTGCTCGAGCTGGGAGCGGGCTTCGATCCGGAGCTGTCGGGGCGCGAGAACATCCTGCTCAACGGCTCGATGCTCGGCCACTCGCGGCGCTACATGCAGGCGCGCATTCCGGCGATCGTGGCCTTCGCGGGGCTCGAGGAATTCATCAACGCACCGCTGCGCACGTACTCGACGGGCATGGTGGCGCGGCTCGGCTTCGCGATCGCCACCGACGTCGAGCCCGACGTGCTGCTCCTCGACGAGGTGCTGTCGGTGGGCGACGTCGTCTTTCAGCAAAAGTGCATGACGCGGATGGCGGGCTTCCGCGCGGCGGGCGCGACGTTCCTGTTCGTGTCGCACTCGATGGGGACCGTCCTCGAGCTGTGCGAGCGTGCGATCTGGATCGAGGCCGGGCGCATCCGCCAGGACGGACCGGCGCCGGCGGTCGTGGCGGCGTTCGAGGCGGCGATGGGCATGGGCGTGGCGGCGGGGGCGTCGCTGGCGGCGTCGGGCGGGGGATGAGTGAGAGTCATCGCTCGAAGACGAAGGTCTCCTGCCCGCACAGTGGCCCGAGCCGCTCGCGCAGCGTGAGGCCGGCCTCCTCGGTCATCGCCACGAAGTAATCGGGTGCGACGTCGACGCGCGCCGCCGTGCCGGCGAAGGGCACTCGGGGCGGCGCCTGTGTGTGGATGCTCAACACGGCGAGCCCCGATGGGGCGAGCACACGGGCTGTCTCCCGCAGATAGTGGCGAGCCTCGGGCTCGAGGAGATGGGTGAACAGCGAGGCTGCGGCTGCGAGCGTGATCGTGCCGTCGTTGGCGGGAAAAACGGCGGCGTCTCCTCGAAACGCGCCCCGAGGATTGTACTCCGTCGAGTGGACGTCGAGGTGCTCGAAGCGAAACCGCCCGCCGGAGTGGGGGACGATGAAGCGACGGCACCACGCGACGCTCTCGGCGATGACGTCGAAACCGACGTAGCGCTCCACGAAAGGGTGGCCGACGAGGTGCCGTGCGAGCTTGCCGCAGCCCGAGCCGATGTCGAGGACACGGCTTCCGAGCCGAAGAAAATGCCCGACCACCTGAGCCCACGCCTCGCCGACGACCAGGAAATTCTCGACGCTGGGCGCGCCCGTCGTCCACATGAGTCCGGGCGGTGGCAGCGGCACGACGTAGCGCCACCGGTCGTAGTCGGGATGCGTCCGACTCCCGTCATCGACGACGAGCTTGCCCAGCGATGGGGGTGGCGACGCGTCGGTGGTGTGAGCGGCCGATGGTGTGCGGGTCCGAGCGCGAAGCCGTCGGAGAAGCGCGCGGCCTCCCATCACGCCTCCGCCCCCGGCTCGGCCGAAGGGGCCGTCGTGCACAGGCGCAGCGTGCCCAGCTCGAACACCGCCGGTCCGTCGACGGGGTCGAACCGCAGCCGTACGATCTGCTCGCCCGCGTCCCAAAGCCCGCGCCGCTCGGTCTGATCGATCACCGCCGTGTACTCGTGCAAGCGGCCATCAGCGCCATCGACGGGGATGCGGAGGCTCTTGTCCTCGGAGAACTCCTCGTCGGCCCGGTGGCTCCAGTAGAGCTGGGCAAAACGTGGGCCGTCGGCTCGGCGGCAACGCATGTCGAAGCGGATGACCCGCACATCCCGCGTGGGAAACGGTGCGGGTTCCAAGACGAAGCCCGGGTCGCCCCCGAGCGCCTCGAAAACGGTCCTGCCCCGCCGCCTGCGGGCGAGCCGCAGCGCGGCGTTCGGCGTCACATCGCGTGCTTCGTCGAAGCGATAGGCGCGGACGGTCGGCCACCAGCGCTCGGCCACCCGCCGGCGTCCCCACTCGCGCGCCGCGGCCGGCACGAGCTTGGCGATGCGGAGATAGTAGCGATACCAGCGCCGAGTGTAGTGGGGCAGCAGGGGAACCGTGGCAGGCTCTGCCATGGCGCCGGCGGCGCGGTATGCGGCCACCACCGCCCGCCGAGCGGCGATGCCGAGCGGCGCGGGCGCCGGCGACGCGGCGAGCAGCTCCTCGTAGATCGGCCGGTAGACCGCCGCCATTTCGGCGACCGTGCGGTGGCGGAAGCGGGCGGCGGCTTCCTGCAGCCGCTCCAGCTCCTCGCGGTGGGTCACGAGCCGCTCGATGATCGCCACGGCCTCGTCCACGGTGCGCACCACGAGCCCGACCCCGTCGCGGCGCACGCGCTCGGGGAGCGCGCCCTGGTCGGAGACGACGACCGGCACGCCCGCCGCCAGCGCCTCGGAGAGCGTGTAGGAAAACGTCTCCGGCCACGGCGGGAGGAACACGACGAGGTCGATCTCCGCGGCCGCGAGCCGCTCGAAAATTGCCTGACGCGGGTACCAGCCGTGCAGAACCAGCCGTGTGCCGAGCCCCAGTCCCCGCAGCGCGTCGGCGAAGCCGAGGCGCTCGGCGTGGCCGAAGACGTGCCACACGACGGGCAGGTGGCGGGTCCGTGCGAGCAGCGGCGGGTAGTTGTGCGCGCCTTTGATCGGATAGGCCACCTCGCCCAAGAGCGCGAGGTGGAGCGTCGGACGGGTGCTCCGCCGCTGCACGCGCCGGGACGGTTCGAGGTAGCCGTGGGGCACGACGAGGGCGCGCTTGGGATCGAGGGGGTGGAAGCGTGCGACGAGGTCACGGGTTGCGTGCGCGGGAAAGAACACCCGATGCGCGTGGGCGAGAAGCGCGCCGTACGCTGCGCGATGACGGGCGACGAAACTCGCGGGATGGGGTGGAACGGGCAGGTCCAGGTGGGCGAAGAGATGCTGCATGCACGCGGTAGGATCCGCTGGCGGACCCTCGGGCGCCGCGCAGCAGAGCCGGTCGTCGACGACGTCGTAGAGGTTCAGGTTGGGGCAGACGCAGAGGTAATCTTGGAAAGTGGCGACGTAGGGAATGCCGAGGGCGACCAGGAGGCGCCACGTGTCGAGCGGCCAGAGCTGCATCTGGTGCATGTGTACGGCGCCCACCCCGAAGAGGTGGACGAGGACGCGCAGGGCGTGCAACAGATCCGGGCGATCCGACGCAGCGCGGCTCGGCGGCTCGGGCAGCGCGAAGCGGTAACGCACGGCTCGATCGAGCCGGCCGTCGAACACCTCCGTGACGCGGACCCCGTCGTGCTCGGGCACGGCCACCACGGCGCGCGGGAGGGCGGCGGCCTCGACGAGATCGCGAACATGATGCTCGGTGCCACCGGCGGGATGGTCGAAGGAGGCGTGCAGGAGCGCGAGCAGCGCCGGGCGCTCGACGTGCCGGCGCGCCAGCGCGAGTCGCACGCTCGCGTGCACCGGCGCGAGCGGATTTTGCTCGACGAAGCGGGCGACACGCGGAAAATACGCCGGATGACGCTCCCGCAGCGTCGCGTAGTTGGCCTCCTTGAGGGTATCGGCGGCGTCGCCAAACGAGGCGCCGCCGGCGTGGTAGACGAACGCATCGTCGGCGAGCCGGACCGGAACGCCGAGCTGCCGCGCGCGCTCGCAAAAGTCGTTCTCCTCCCCGAAACCGCGGCCGAACCGCTCCTCGTCGAACGACCCGACGCGGGCGAGGATCGCCCTCGGAATGTACATGCAGAAGCCGTGCGCGGAGACCAGCTCGGGGTACAGCCGGAGGCTCGCCCCCGCCACCAACGCCGCGAAGGTGTCGATCGTGTGGCCGGCCGGGATCGGGTTGTCCCGGCAGAACTCGGGCACGCTGCAGATCGTTGCGTTGTTCGAAAGCGGCGACACGATGGCCGGCTGCCCGGCCGCGTAGGCGGCGGCGGCGAGCCGCTCGAGGAAGCCGGCCGTGACCACCGTGTCGCTGTTGAGCAGCAGGACGTCGCGTCCCTCCGCAGTGCCGAGCCCGCGGTTGGCGCTGGCGACGAAGCCCCGATTGGTCTTGTTGCGCAGTAGGCGGACGCGCGCAGGATGCGCGGCCGCGGTGCGGCCGAGGAACTCGCGCAATGCCGCATCCGTGCTCGCGTCGTCGACGACGACGAGTCGCCAGTCGCCCACGGCATGGCGAAGTACGCTCTCGACGCACGCCACGGTTGCCTCGCGGGCGTCGTGGACCGGAACGACGATGTCGACCGGCGCGGCCGGCGGCCGCGCGGCCCGCTCGACCGTGCCGAACCGCTGGCGGAGGATTGCGATGCCGCCGACCTGCTCGACGAGCCGAAGCTCGCCGTGTCCGGATGGGCGTTCGCCAGCGACGGCCAGGAAGCCGCCCGCGCGCACGACCCGCACCCCCTCGGCGAGCGTGTCGGGGTCGGACGACCCGACCCAGAAGTCGACGCTGCCCGTCAGGACGGGAAGCGCCCTGGGGTCTGCGCGGAGATCATGACCCAGCTCCACGACCGTATCGGCTGGGAGCGAAGCGTGCAGCGGTTCGCAGGCGATTCCACGCCCGCGCAGATAGCGCTCGAGGACGGCGGCTCCGGGGTCGCCGCCCGGCTCGAGCTGTGCCAGATCTCCAAAGAGTGCCAGCGTGTCCAGCTCGATGGTGCCCGGGGCATCGAGCGGATCGAGGCGGAGGCTGGTGATCGTCTCCGCCGCCTTCCAGCCAGCCTCCCAGAGGTCGATCACGTAGTCCCGGGGTTTGCCCCCGACCTCGACGGGCCAACGGACGCTCCGCGCCTCGATGAACTCGGAGCTTGCGGCCCCGGCCCAGAAGAGCTGCGCGACGGCGCCCGTGGGGGCGTCGTGCACGGCCATGCGGACCAGGAGATACCGATGGTCCCCTGCGCACAGGTGCAACTCCGGGCCGAGCAACCGCGGATCCGGCCCGCGCGAAGCGAACCGGGTGTCGCCGAGCCGCTCGGCATCGCCGTCGGCGCGCCAGAACGTCCAGCGCGCCGACTCGGCGCTCAGCTCCCGGCAGACCGGCAGCTCCTCGCTCACCGTCGCCGCGCTATGATTGCGCGCGGCGGCCAGCACGGCGGCAAACGGCTCGGGATCGAGCGGCGTCGCGAGCGCAGCGCCGGCGGGCGCGCTGGGCTCCGGCGGCACGCCTCCGCGCACGAGGACGAATGCGCGTCGCAGGCGCTCCGCGCGACCCGGCGCCGGCCGGGGCCGTGCATGGCGCCGATCGGGGTCGGTGGAGAGGGCGGGCGGAGGCGGCCCGGCCGCCCGGCCCGCGAGCGGCGCGAGGAGCGCGGCCAACGTTCCGCGTACGGCGGCGAAGGAGTGGTGCGTGAGCACGGCGGCGTGCGCAGCCGCTCCGAGACGGTGCGCCGCCGTGCGGTCGAGCACGCGGCGGAGCTGCACCGTCCACGCAGCCGCGTCGGCAGCCAGGAGCCCGTTCGTTCCGTCGAGGATCGCGTCGCGGTACGCCGCGGTCGGCGTGGCGATCGTCGGCACCCCGAAGATGCCGGCCTCGAAGAACTTGAGCGCGCTCTTCGCGTCGCTGAAGTCGTTCACGACCGCCAGTGGCGCGAGCTTGACCCGGCAGCGCGCGAGCGCCCACGGGTAGACGCGCCAGTCCTGGTAGGCCAGGCGCACGATGCGGTCCGTGAAGGGGAGCAGGCACTCGGGCAGCTCGACGAACCCGCACACCATGAGCCGCAGGGTGGGCTCCTCGCGCAAGACGGCGGCCAACGCTGGCGCGACCGTCTCGAAGTCGCGGTCGTGGGTGTTGGAGCCGCTAATGTAGGCGACGGTCGGGGTGCGGTCGAGCCAGGGATGGGCGCGCCGGAGCCAACGTGCCAAGCGAACGTACTCCCGGCTCACGACGTTGGGGTGCACGGATGCCGGCTTGCCGAGCGCGGCCGCGTGGCGGGCGAGCACCGGCGTGCTTCCGACGAAGTGATCGCACGCGTCGAAGGTCTGCCGCAGCGCGCGCATCCGCTGCCGGTATTCCCGGCGGGCTGCCGTCGGCAGATCGGCAAGGAAGAGGAGGAGGGGCTCGAAGCTCGGATCGAAGAGGAGGTCGTCAATGTCGAAGACGAGGGTGGCCCCGTGACGGCGCCCGTGCGCGGCCACGGCGGCGACGCGCGGACTCCAGGGCAGCCGGAAGAGCACGACCACGCCGTAGGACGGCAGCGCGTCCAGCAGGCCGGGATCCGCGAGGTTGAACACGTTGGCCGCGGCGCCCGCCAGCCGGAGCTGCTCGACGGCCTGCTTGCAGCGGTAGCGGTAGGAGCCGTCCCAGCCGTCGGTCACGTAGAGAACGCGGAGGTCGGAAGAGCTCGGCATCCGTCAATCGCAGCCGTGCCGCACGCAATCACCACCCCGATGTGCCGCATGCGGAAACGGATTGTCTGGGCAGCAGTCTCCGTAGCCGCAACCCGCCGGTTCGGCAAGCACCGCTGGAGCTGAGGCTGCGCCTTGAAGTTCCCACGGCCTCAGGAAGTCCGCTCGTTGCCCGCGAGACGGAGCCAAATGCCCCAGATTCTGCGAAGCGGCTTCGAATAGCGAAATATACGCAGCCGTTGCAGGGCGTCGGCCAGCTCCTGTGCGCGGTTCCGCTCGTCGCGAAGGCGTCCGCCCTCGGCCTCGGCCGCCGCGAGGGCCCGCTGCCCTTCGGCCAGCCGCGCGAAGGCCGTCTCGAGCCGCGCATGACCCGCGGCAATCTCCTCACGGGCGGTGTCCAGCTCCGACCGGAGCAGGGACAGCTCGCGACGGACATCCTCCAGTTCGGCCTCGTGGCGCCGGCACTGCCCTTCGAGGCACGCGCGTTCGGCTGCGGCGCGCGCGTGCTCGGCCTCGAACCGCCTCCGGTCTCCGTCGGCTTCTGCGGCCAGGCCGTCGAGCGAGTCGGCCCACGTCGTGAGCAGTGCCTCGGCGTGACGGACCGCCGCGTCGATCCTGCTCAGGCGCTCCGGCAGCCGTCCGCTCGCGGATGCCTCGCACAGGAGCGCGTAGGTCTCCGCCACGTAGGGCAGGGCCACGGTTTCTTGAGCGTCATGGTGCCTCAGCTCACGCCGGACTGTCCCCTCGATCTCTTCGCGGAGCGCAGCGTCGTCTGCCGGCCAGGGAAGGCCGATGGCAGCGGCAAGCGCGCGCCCCTGCTCCATCGGGTGCGTGAACCACCGGTCGTAGTCGATGACGGCTCGCAGCATCCCGTGCGTGTCACGTATCGCGTCCAGGTTGTGCAGCAGCCAAAGGAGCTCCGCGCGGGCCGGCGTGGCGCCCACGACGCGCCGGCAGACCGACCTTGCTACTGCCCCGGGCGCGCGGACGGCGAGAACGTAGCAGGGCTCCACGCCGAGCGAGGCGAAGATGTGTTCCCACATCGGCAACAGGCGGCTGGTACGGGGATCCTTGAACCCCCACACCCCGTCGGTCGCATCGATCTCCCGGCGCACGATGTCCGCCAGCCGGCTCACCAGGCCGGCCACCTCCGGTCGCTCCCACCACCGTGGCGGATATCGCAGGGAGCCTCTGGGGCCCCACCACGTGCGTCCCATGCGATCGAGGATCGCCTCCTGCGTCTCGAAGATGTCCTTCTGCTCCCAGTATCCCGCGGGGTTGTGCTCGTCGGCGGCGAGGAGGTTGGTGCCGAGCGCAACACCGAGCGCGTGGGCTATGCTCGCCAGCAGCGAGGTCCCGCTGCGGTGCATCCCGAGAACCACTACGACGCGGCGAGGGTCGGCCCTCTCGACACTCATCGGCGCCCAGCCCATACACAATGGGTCCGAGGGGGGCAATCCGATCCGTCCGTCCGAGTCTGTCGGCATACCCGGCTTGACCGCCCCAGATGTCGATGGGTACGTACGCGCCATGGGAGCGGAGCGCAGCCTCCGAGGGGGCGTGGACGACCTCCCTTTCCCTCCGCTGCCGCTGGCCCATCGTGTAGGGGCCCTCTCCGGAGACGACCCCTACGGGCAGTACGAGCTCATCGGGCGGCGCGGTCGGGAAGACCTGTGCGCTGCTCTACCGACTGATTGGGCATGGCGCGGCAAGCGTGTGCTCGACCTGGGGTGCGGTGCCGGACGCACCCTGCGTCACTTTGTTCCCGAGGCTGCGATCGCGGAATTCATGGGTTGTGACATCGACGGCGAAAGCGTCACCTGGGTTCAACGGCACCTGTGCCCCCCGTTCGTGTGCTTCGCGAACGGCGACGTGCCGCCACTGCCGCTTGCCACGGAGTCACTCGATCTGGTCTACGCCATCTCGGTCTTCACCCATCTCGCGGCAACCTGGAGTGCCTGGCTGTTGGAGGTCCATCGCGTGCTGCGCCCCGGGGGGATCGCACTCCTCACGTTCATGGGCCGGGGAATGTACGAACTGATTTCCGGCCAAGCGCTCGACGAAGATGAGGTCGGGATGGTGGTTCTCAAGATCGGTCAATCGTGGGACCTCGGCGGACCCATGGTTCTCCATTCCCCTTGGTGGATCCGCGAACACTGGGGGCGGGCGTTCGACGTTCTCGCCCTCCGCCCGGATGGGTTCGCTTGGCAGGCGGGTCTTGGGCAAGGCATCGCGACGCTCCGCAAGCGTGCGGTATCCTGCACGTCCGTGGACCTTGAGCGCCCAGCCGATGATCCACGCGAGCTAGCGTCCCTGCGGACCAACTTACGGTTGGTCGGGGAAGAGGCCAGCCAGGTGCGCGAGGCGCTGCGTCTTGCCGATCAGCAGCGGACAGACGGGGCGCGTCGGGTCGCCGAGCTCCAGCGAGAGCGAGATGAGCTCCTCGGATTGCGGGGCCGTCTCCAGGCGATCGAAGGCAGCAGGAGCTGGCGTCTGACGGGACCGCTGCGAGCACTGCGGCGGATGGTGGCTGGCAGGCCGACCGGGTAGGTCATTAGTGGTGCCCGTCGGTTCGTCCGCCAAGGAAGAGCTCGGGTGTGGTGTGTCCTGTTGGGTGGACCAGAGCCCTACCGCGACAGGTCCCTCTCGCCGAGACGCCCTTTTCCTCGTGCTTGTTTTTCTTGTATCGCTCGGCTGGAGCGTGCATCGGGAGACCGTGGGTTGGCACCACACGATCTCGGGCGCATTTCAAAATGGGTTTCGGCAGTCGCAGACGGCGCTTTCCACCGTTTACCTTGCGCGCGGGGGCCCGCTGCTGGCGTACGAGACGCCCGTTGTCGGCCCTCCTTGGAGCATCCCCTTCGAGTTTCCCCTGTACCAATACATCGTCGCCACAGCCGTACGGACTCTGCATACCGCGCTAATTCCGACTGGTCGATTCATCAGCGTGTTGTTTCTATATGCGACACTCTGCACTGTATGGCACTTGCTAGGAGAGCTTGCTGTTGCTCGTCCTCATCGCTTGGTGTTCCTCACCCTCCTCATAACTAGCCCGCTCTACGTTTTCTGGTCTCGCTGCTTCATGATCGAATCTACGGCGCTGTTTCTGGCCACGGCGCAGCTTTACTTCGTGATCCGAGGGCTTCGGGTGCGCACTTTGGCTCCGGTGATCTGTGCATGGGCGATGGGAACCCTGGCCGCGCTAGTCAAGCCCACGACGTGGATGCCCTTCGCCGCGCTCGCGGGATTGATGGTAGCAGTCCAGGCATATCGAGGAGGTAAAGGGCGGATGCCACGGGTCTCCGTGGAGCGAATTGCGCTCCTCGGATGTGCGACGGCCGTCTTGCCGGCGGTGGCCCTCGCGGGCTGGACCGAGTATGCGGATCTCGTAAAGAGTCACAATCCTATCGGGAGCGTAATGCGGAGCAACTCGCCGATCATAGTGCGTCATCTCTATGGCACTCTAGCTCAGCGGTTCGATTGGGAAACCTGGAGCATCATGGCAGATCGTACGATTCCAGACATCACCGGTCGACGGGCAGGCTTTCTTCTGCCATTGCTTGCGCTCTGCGTGACGCGTGAGCGCGTAGGCTACTACATCGCGGCGCTCGGTGCCTTCGTGCTTCCTATCGTCGCTTTTGCGAATCTGCACGTCGTTCACAACTACTACGCGTACGCCAACGGGCTCTTCCTTCTGGTGGGGAGCGGCTGGGCGATCGAAGGACTGTTCCGCGCCAACACGCGATGGTGGCTTCCGCACGTGGCGTTGTTGGCGTGTGCTGGGATTGCTGTCTACGGGTACTACGACCCTGGTGTGCGGCACGATTATCGTCTCTATTCCGGTTCACGATTCTCCGGCTACGCGAGTGAACAAGACCGGAACGATCGCTACGCGCAGCGGCTGGGCGTGATCATTCGATCAGCGATTCCGAGCGACAGCATCGTGGTCGGCGTCGGCCTCGACTGGTCATCGGAGCTGCCGCTGTACGCCGAACGGCGTGCACTCATGATTCCCAATTGGATCCGACGAGATCCCGAAACGGGCACGATCGAACAAGCGCTAGCGCAACTGCCACCGGGGGAGGTTGGTGCTCTGGTCGAGTGCCCCGGGAATTCGCGAGACCATGCCTTCGTGGTGCAGCTCGCTGAACGACTGCGGCTGGACCGCGTCCCGCGGGTGGCCGAGTGGTGTTTGCTTTTCACGCGCAGCGCAAGAGGCCGATGAGCGAGATGTAGCGCGCGGGCAGTCGTGCGACGGATCGCGGAGCGACGTCTTGCCGAGCTCTGCAAGCGAGTCTGCACGGGCAGGCACGGTCGCAGTTCGTGTACGGATCATCGAACGAGCCGTAATACGGCGCCCCATATCCAGCGCAGCGGCCTGGTGTAACGGTATATCCGCAGCTCTTGGAGTGCCGTCGCCAGGGCCTGGGCTTCGTCTTTTTGGCGAATCAGCAGCCCTCGCTCGGCGTGGGCGGCGCGGAGTGCGCACTCTTGCCGGTGGACGAGGCGCTCGGCTTCGACGAGGCGTTCCATCAGGGCACGAAAGGATTCCGTGCGTACCGCGAGCAGGTCTTCGACCATGCGCACCCGGCGTTCCAGCTCGAGCACACGACGCCAGGGGTCTGCCTCCGCAGGGTCGGCGCCCTGACGGGGGCCCTGGGCGTCCTCGGACCGCGTCCCGTCGGGCCGGACAACGATGTCGGGCACGCTCAATCCTCCGTCCATGGGAGCCGGCTGTGCCGTGCTCGCAGGAGCGCCAGTGCCGGCTCCGTGTAGAGATTCGTGATCGAGATCATCGAGCCTCCCCGGGTGCGGTAGCGAGCGAGAATTTCGGGCACGAACGTTCCGGCGATGCCACGCTCTGCGCATCCCAGCCAGAAGTCCCAATCCTCCCAACCGTAGAGGGTCTCGGCTTCCGCGCCTTCGACGTATCCGCCGACGTGCTCCCAGGTTCGTCGACGGATCATCGCCAATGCGTCGATGTAGTTTCCCCGCAGCAGCCGCTGGACGTCCCATGGGTGCTTGCTCATCAAGCCGCACATCTCGCCGAACTGCTCGATGACGCAATACGAGAATCCCGCGGCGGAACCGAGAAGCGCCTGACGCAGTCGCGCGAGCGCCCGGGGATACAGCAGATTGTCCACGTCGAGGACCAAGACATGTTCCGACCGGGCGCGGCGGAAGCCTTCGTTCCGAGCGAACGGGAGCCCGTGGTTGACCGGCAGGGTGACGAAGGCGATCGGTAGCTCGGGATGCGCCGTCATGAAACGCCGGACGCGCGTCGCGGACCCGTCAGACGATGCGTCGTCGACCACGATCACCTCTGGCAGGACATCGACAGAGGCAAGCACGCTGCCGAGGCACTCGTCCACGAACTGCTCGTAGTTGTGGACGGTCACGATGACGCTCACGTCGCCCACCTGCGCATCCCACGCTGCGGTCACTTCAGGCGGTGGCGGTCCCTGTGGCGCGAGGGTTCGCCCCTCCCGAAGTCGCATCGCGCCTAACTGGCGCTCCAGGCATCGGTTACTGAGAAGAAGCTTCTTCAGAATCGCGCCCTGGGAAGCCGCGGGGGGCTGTGGCGCGATGTCGTGCGGTGGCGAGATCCTCGATCGGCGGCGAGGCACACCGTTCGAGTCGAGCACGCTCCACCATCCCTCCCCGGTGGCGGAGGGGCTTTCCCGATGCCCGGTCGGGCTCATGAAAGTCTGCTCGGCGGCGCTCCGTCTCGCGAAGTCGGTCAGCGGCACCGCGACCGCGGCCCAGGTGTTCTCCGGCGTCAGCCGTGTCGTCAGAAAGTCGTACGCACGCGACGCAATGGTGCGCCGGCGAGGTTCATCGAGTAGAAGGGCCTGAACGTAATGCGGAATCAGGTCGTACTGCGCGACGACCAGGTGGTCGAACGCCTGGAGGGGATCGAGGCCCGGCGATGGCTCCGTCACCACGACCGCGCCGTTGGCGAAGGCGGGGATCGCGCGCTGCCAGGCGAAGTAGGCGTGCGGGCCCCGGTGGATGTCGAGGAGGATGCGTGCACGCCTCAGCACTTCGGCCTTCGCGCTGCCGAGCACGAAGTGACGGCCCTCGGCGCGGATCGGGCAGCTGGAGTCGGTTGGAAACAGCTCGAACCGGTAGGGCGCCAGGAGGTGGGCGTACTGAGCCAGCAGCTCGCTCCGGCGAACGTTGAGGTCTCCCATGAACAGGACGTCGATGTCGCGCAACGAGGTGTCGGTCCCCTGCCAGCGATCGTGGCGCGGTTGATGGCAGAGTGGAAAGTAGTGCGCGACGATGCCCCGCGCGCGCAGCGCACGCACGCCGTCCGTGTTGATGTCGAAAACGAGGCCGGCCTTCGCGCAGAAGGCCGCCGACGACTCGAACCACGGCGTGCCGGGCTGCTCGGTGTTCACGACGATGCAGCGACGCAGGACCTCGTCCCGGTCCGCGGTGGCGAAGGCAGGGTCGAGCGAACAGTACTCGTGCGGCGCCAGGATGATGTTGAGCGATCGCCCCACGGGCGGGATGCCCTCTTCGGCGACCGCGGCGACGCCACCTACCCCCAACGCCTCCAGCAGGTAGCCAGCCAACTCCCGCATGAAAATGTTGCCCCGCGACGATACGTGGACGGTGAACGTCATATCTCGTGTGTCGGGTGTCGGGAGGGATGGTGCTGCCCGTTTCTTATCGCTCATCGACGCGTGAACGCGAGCCAACCGCTCCTGCATCACCACATTCACCCCCGACAAGTCGCGGCGCCTCAAAAGGGCCGCCACGCTGTTCTCGGAGTCGAAGTCTCGTCGCTTGTCCACGGGGCCGACGCGGAGGTAGTGGAACAACCGCACGTCGCGCAACTCTTGCGGATACCTGGCCGCGATCTGTTCATCGTTCGGGAAGTTGTACCGCATCGGCAGCGCCTGCCAAGGGATGCGGAGGCGCTCGATCGTGAGCGTCAACGCGAGCTGACAGCGGTAGCCCGTCTCCAACACCGAATCGACGTGCCTCATCTCCTCGTAGATGCGTTCCCCGATGCGGGTCACGTACGCCGCAGGCGCGAGGAGGACGCCGAGGTTGAAGTACGGGGGACAATGTCGATCCGAGGGGTCGGACCCAAAGGCGCCCCAGCCCGTGTGCTCACACTCCAAGGACGGGGGCGGGAGATCCGCTGCACGGAAGAGTTCTTCCCACCATTGCACGCTCGTCCGTGAGGCCAGGCCCGTAAACGGGCTCATATGTGCGATAAGCCCCGCGAAGGCCGGCTTACGATGGAGCGATGCGACGATGTCATCGAAGCGCCCGGCGAAGAAGGTGTCCGCATCGGCAATCATGACCATGGGCGCGCGAAACGGCCGACGAAAGCGCTCGAGGGCCGTCGCATAGTAGCCATGCCTTCGAAAGAGCGTGCGGTCTACCCATACCCACTCGATCGGATAACGGTTCGCCCATGGGAAAGTGAGGTCGACCGGCTCTTGATCGGCGCCGACCGTCACGATGATCGGACTGTCGGCGAGGGGCCCGCCCACAAGCTGCAGGGACGCTGCGAAGTAGCGAACCATCGTGAAGAAGTTCGGAGTCGGACTGATGGGCAGGTGAATTTCCAGCGTGGGTCGACCGATCGCCCGCCAGTGACGTCGCGAGGCGATGTGCATGCAGCGGGTTCCTACGCCCGCGAGAGGGCGGTCTGAACGACCGCGATCACGCGGTTGCTCTCATCCCGCGTCATGTCCGAATAGATGGGCAGACACAGCGTGCGTGCGGCCAGCGTAGTGGAAACCGGCAGTTTTTCGTGAACGGCACTGGAAAAGAGCCGTGTGCGGTGCAGCGCCGGCCGGTAGTAGCGGCGGATCTCCACCCCCTCGGCGTGGCAGTTCGCGACGACGGCGTCGGCGATCGCTTCGTCCCTCGTGAGCATGGGAAAGGTCTGCATGGGCGGCAGACCCCCCGCGGGGGGAGGAGCGATCAGCTCTGATGGCGCGAACGCCCGCACGTAAGCCTCTGCAACGGTCCGCCGCCGCGCGATGAACGCGTCGATGCGCGCCAGCACCGCCATGCCGATTGCGGCGTGGATCTCGCTGAGCTTCGCGTTGAGCGCGCGGCTTCTTACGTCGCCATCCTCGATGCCGAAGTTGCAGGCTCGCCGCAGAGCGGAGATGCGGTCAGCCGGAGCGAAAATCACCCCTCCTTCGCCGATGCCGAACACCTTCGTAGCGTGAAGGGAGAACACCTCCATTTCTCCCTGTCCCCCTACCCACCGTCGATCAGCCAGCGCCCCTCCGAAGGCCGCGGCGGCGTCGATGATCAGCGGAAGTCGATGGCGACGTGCGACCTCTTCGATCGGAGATACGTCGTGACAGAAGCCGAACGAGCGCACGTGGACGATGGCCGCCGGGGCGTGCCGGCGGACACACTCGTCGAGCTTCGGCGGATCGAGCTCCCACGTGGTCGGGGATACGTCACAGAACACGGGCTCGCACCCTGCCAGAAGTACCGCCTGCGCAGTGGCCGGGAAAGTGAAGGACGGCATCGCCACGCGGCCGCGGATGCGCATGGCGAGCAGCGCCGTGGCGAGACCGGCGGTGCAGCTCGACACCAGCGCCGCGCGACGATTGCCGGTCGCGTACTTGGCGGTCAGCTCGTCCTCGAGGCGCGACGCAACGGGGCCGAAGTTACTGAACCAGCGCCCATCATAGGCTGGCTGGAGGTGCGGCAGCCACTCCTCGGGCGCGGGGAGGGTCGGACGCACGAAGGGGATCACGGGGCCCCGCGGGTCGGTCGGCGATGGGCGACGGACGGGCGTCCGTGCATCACGTAGAGCCGTTCTTCCGCGTCGAGCACGGAACGGCGGTCTCTTTCTCGGAGGGGGCGTGCCGGGGCCCCCGCATGGATCGTCCACGGGGCGAGATCCCGTGTCACGACGCTGTTTGCCCCCACGGTTGCCCCTTCGCCGACCGTGACGCCCGGAAGCACGACGCTGTTCACCCCGATCACCGCGTGAGACTCGATCACGACCACGCCGCGGCGGACGACCCGGAGATCGTCCGGCACTGTTGGTCCGGTCAGTCCGCCGCCGGCGAATTCGTCCGTGCCCGTGAGAATACGCGCGCCGCTCGAGATTCCGGCGAAATCAGCGATCACGCAGCGGCCTCCTCCGGTGATCGAAGCATGTGACGCGATGTGGACGTAATTGCCGATCACCAGCTCTTCGTGCCTCCCGACGAACACGAAGTCGTCGATGATGACGTGATCACCGAAGGTGATGCGGTCGCGCTCGAGCACGCGGGCCGACGCGTAGATGACCACGTGCCGACTCATCGTCGAGGTGCGGAGCTTCCGTAGCAGACCGGGGCGCGGGTCTGCAAAGCGCCCTCGAGCCGCAGCGCCGGCTCCTCGACCAGCGGCCACGAGCAGTGTGCCCACAGCAGCGTCGCCGGCAGGGCGATCCCACGACCGCAGCGCTGCTAGGGTGCGCCCTGTCAACCGTCCCGCCCCCGTCTTGCGCCCCCTCGCCCCTTCTGGTTCAGGACACCTCCATGCCCACCTTCTCCACGACCACCGTCCCCCCCGGCGACCCCGTCCGCCTCGCCGCCGACGGCCGGCTCCAGGTCCCCGACCGTCCGATCCTCCCCTTCATCGAGGGCGACGGTACCGGCCCCGACATCTGGCGCGCGAGCCAGGCGGTCTTCGACGCGGCGGTCGCGAAGGCCTACGGGGGCAAGCGCAAGATCGCCTGGATGGAGGTCTTCGCGGGCGAGAAGGCGTTCAACCGCTTCAAGGACTGGCTTCCCGACGACACGGTGACGGCCTTCAAGGAGTTCCGCGTCGGCATCAAGGGGCCGCTGACCACCCCCATCGGCGGCGGCATCCGCTCGCTCAACGTAACGCTGCGCCAGATGCTCGACCTCTACGTCTGCCTGCGGCCGGTGCGCTACTTCAAGGGCGTCCCGAGCCCCGTCAAGCGCCCCGAGCAGGTCGACATGGTGATCTTCCGCGAGAACACCGAGGACATCTACGCCGGCGTCGAGTGGGCGGCGGAGACGCCCGAGGCCCGGAAGCTGATCGCGTTCCTCCAGCAGGAGTTGGGCGTCAAGAAGATCCGCTTTCCGCAGACGAGCGGCATCGGCATCAAGCCCGTCTCCCGCGAGGGCACCGAGCGACTCACCCGCGCGGCGATCGACTACGCGCTCCGCCACGGGCGGCGCAGCCTCACCCTCGTGCACAAGGGCAACATCATGAAGTTCACCGAGGGGGCGTTCCGCGACTGGGGCTACGCGCTGGCGACCCGCGAGTACCGTGACCGCGTCGTCACCGAGCGCGAGAGCTGGATCCTCGGCAACCGCGAGGCGAAGCCCGCGATTACGGTCGAGGAGAACGCGCGCGCGGTCGACCCGGGCTACGACATGATGACGCCCGACCAGCAGGCGAAGGTGCGCCGCGAGGTCGAGGTGGCGCTCGCGCTCTGGCCGACGCACGGCGAGGGCAAGTGGAAGCGGAAGCTGCTCGTGCGCGACGCGATCGCCGACATCACGCTGCAGCAGGTGCTCACCCGCCCCACCGACTTCGACGTGATCGCGACGCCGAACCTGAACGGCGACTACCTCTCCGACGCGCTCGCCGCGCAGGTGGGCGGCATCGGCATCGCGCCCGGCGGCAACATCAACTACACGACCGGGCACGCGATCTTCGAGGCGACGCACGGCACCGCGCCCAAGTACGCCAACCTGGACAAGGTGAACCCGGGCTCGGTGATCCTCTCGGGCGAGATGATGCTCCGCCACCTCGGCTGGGACGAGGCCGCCGACCTGGTCCTCCGCGGCATGGAAGGCGCGATCGGCGCCAAGACCGTCACCTACGACTTCCACCGCCTCATGGACGGCGCGACGCTCGTCTCGTGCTCGGGCTTCGGCCGGGCGATCGTCGAGCACATGTAGCGGGTCCCCCGCCAGAAACTGGACATGATTTGCGTCCAGTGACAGAATGCACGCCATGAGGACGATCGCGGCGGCCAAGTTCAAGGAGCAGTGCCTGGCGTTGCTCGATCGCGTCGGTCCCGACGGCATCGTCATCACCAAGCACGGCCGGCCCGTGGCCAAGCTGATCGCGCTCGGCGACGATGCGGCGGACCTGATCGGCAGTCTCAAGGGCAAGCTGCGGATCACGGGCGACGTTCTCACCACGGGGCTCCGCTGGGATGCTGAATCTCGACACGCACGTTCTGCTGCACGCGCTCGCCGGTGAGCTGACGGCGCGCGAGCACGCGCTGCTCGGTCGCGCGACGTGGAGCATCTCGGCGATCGTGCTCTGGGAAATCGCGAAACTCGTCGAGCTCGGCCGCATCGCCGTGGACCTCGACGGTTCCGATCTGACCCGCGCTGTGTCGCGCGTACACGTCTGGCCCCTCACCCTCGACGTGTGCCGAGCGATTCGCAGCCTCGACTTCGACAGCGATCCCGCGGACGAGATCATCGCCGCGACCAGCTTGGTGCACCGCGTGCCGCTGGTCACCCGTGACCGCCGGCTTCGCCGCTCGCGCGTCGTGCCCCTGGCGCGCTAGGGAGTCCGCGCGTGCGAGCGGCGCTCCTGTCCCGGTTGCACCGTCCCCCGATTCTTGTTTTGACACCCCCTCATGGCACGCAAGAAGATCGCGCTCGTCGGCGCGGGGATGATCGGCGGCACGCTCGCCCACCTCTGCGCGCTGAAGGGCCTCGGCGACGTGGTGCTCTTCGACGTCGTGGAGGGCCTGCCCCAGGGGAAGGCCCTCGACCTCGCGGCGGCCGGCCCGGTCGAGGGCTTCGACTGCGCCATCAAGGGCACCAACGACTACGCCGACCTGGCCGGCGCCGACGTCTGCATCGTCACCGCCGGGATCGCGCGCAAGCCCGGCATGAGCCGCGACGACCTGCTCGGGATCAACGCGAAGATCATCAACACGGTCGCCGAGGGCATCCGCCGGCACGCCCCGCACGCCTTCGTGATCACGGTCTCGAACCCGCTCGACGCGATGGTGACGCTCATGAAGCGGGTGACGGGCTTCCCCAAGCAGCGGGTGGTGGGCATGGCGGGTGTCCTCGACTCCTCCCGCTATCGCACCTTCCTCGCCTGGGAGCTCGGCGTTTCGGTGGCGAGCGTGCAGGCGATGGTGCTCGGCGGCCACGGCGACGACATGGTGCCGATCCGCAGCCATACGACCGTGAACGGCATCCCGGTGGCGTCGCTGGTGAAGCCCGAGCGCCTCGACGCGATCGAGAAGCGCGTGCGCGGCGCGGGCGGCGAGGTCGTCGCGCTGCTCAAGACGGGCTCTGCCTTCTACTCGCCGGCGCACGCGGCGATCCGCATGGCCGAGGCCTACCTCTTCGACAAGAAGGAGGTGCTGCCGTGCGCCGCCTTCCTCGAGGGCGAGTACGGGCTGCGCGGCCTCTACGTCGGTGTGCCGGTGCAGATCGGCGCGGGCGGCGTCGAGCGCGTGTTCGAGATCGCGCTCACGGCCGAGGAGAAGCAGGCGCTCGCCGTCTCGGCCTCCCACGTCCGCGAGCTGGTCGAGGCGACCGACAAAGTGCTCGCCCAGGCATGAACATCCACGAGCACCAGGCGAAGGAGTGGCTCCGCCGCTACGGCGTCGCGGTGCCCGAGGGGCAGGCCTGCTTCACGGTCGACGAGGCGGTCGCCGCCGCCGAGCGGCTCGGCTTCCCCTGCGCCGTGAAGGCCCAGATCCACGCCGGCGGCCGCGGCAAGGCGGGCGGCGTCAGGCTGGTCAAGGACATGCGCGCGGCGCGGGCGGCGGCGCAGGAGCTGCTCGGAAGGACGCTGGTGACGCACCAGACCGGCCCGCAGGGCCGGGTGGTGCGCCGGCTGCTCGTCGAGCAGGGCTGCCGGATCGCGCGGGAGCTCTACCTCGGCATGGTCGTCGACCGCGGCGCGGGCCGCGTCGCGGTGATGGCGTCGACCGAGGGCGGCGTCGAGATCGAGGAGGTCGCCACGCGCGCGCCGGAGAAGATCCTGCGCGAGACCATCGACCCGGCGATTGGCCTAGCGGGTTACCAGGCGCGGCGGATCGCGTTCGGCCTCGGGCTTGCGAAGGAGCAGGTGAGCAAGGCGGTCGCCTTCCTCGCCGGGCTCGCGCGCTGCTTTCTCGAGTCGGACTGCTCGCTCGCCGAGATCAACCCGCTCGTGGTCACGGCCGAGGGCGACCTCCTCGCGCTCGACGCCAAGATCGGCTTCGACGACAACGCGCTCTTCCGCCACCCCGAGCTGCGCGCGCTGCGCGACCCGAGCGAGGAGGACCCGCGCGAGACCGAGGCCGCCGCGCACGACCTCTCCTACATCGCGCTCGACGGCAGCATCGGCTGCATGGTGAACGGCGCCGGGCTCGCGATGGCCACGATGGACATCGTCAAGGGCGCGGGGGGCGCGCCGGCGAACTTCCTCGACGTGGGCGGCGGCGCCGATGCCGCGAAGGTGAAGGCCGCCTTCCACATCATCTTGAAGGACCCGGCGGTGAAGGCGATCTTCGTCAACATCTTCGGCGGCATCCTCCGCTGCGACGTGCTCGCGGAAGGGGTCGTGGCGGCCGCTCGGGAGGTCGGGCTCCGGGTGCCCCTCGTCGTGCGCATGGAGGGCACGAACGTGGAGCGCGGCAAGCAGATCCTCGCCGAGTCGAGGCTCGACGTCATCGCCGCCGCCGACATGCTCGACGGCGCGCGCAAGGCGGTGGCGGCGGTGGCGCGATGAGCGTGCTCGTCGGCAAGGAGACCCGCGTCCTCACCCAGGGCATCACCGGCGCGACCGGCCAGCTCCACACCCGGCTCTGCCGCGAGTACGGCTCGCAGATGGTGGCCGGGGTCACGCCCGGCCGCGGCGGCACCGACTTCGAGGGCATCCCGATCTTCGACACGGTGACCCAGGCGGTGCGCGCCACGGGCGCGAACGCCTCCGTGATCTACGTCCCGCCGGCGGGCGCCGCCGACGCGATCCTCGAGGCGGTCGACGCCGGGCTGCCGCTCGTCGTGTGCATCACCGAGGGGGTGCCCGTCCTCGACATGGTGCGCGTCAAGCGCGTGCTCGACGGCTCGCCGACGCGGCTCATCGGCCCCAACTGCCCCGGGGTCATCACGCCCGGCGCCTGCAAGATCGGCATCATGCCGGGCTACATCCACGCCCCGGGGCGCGTGGGCGTGGTCTCGCGCAGCGGCACGCTCACCTACGAGGCCGTTTACCAGCTCACCGGGCTCGGCATCGGGCAGTCGACGTGCATCGGCATCGGCGGCGATCCGATCATCGGGACGTCGCACGTGGACGCGCTGCGGCTCTTCGAGGACGATCCCGGGACCGAGGCGATCGTGATGATCGGCGAGATCGGCGGGGCGGCCGAGGAGGAGGCCGCGGCCTTCATCGCGGCGCACGTCACCAAGCCGGTGGTCGCCTTCATCGCCGGCCAGACCGCGCCCCCGGGCAAGCGCATGGGCCACGCGGGGGCGATCATCGCGGGCGGGAAGGGCACCGCGGCCGAGAAGATGGACGCGCTCCGCCGCGCCGGCGCGCGGCTCGCGCCGAGCCCGGCGGAGCTGGGCGTCACGATGCAGCAAGCTCTCCGGGAGAAAGGCCTGCTCCGATGACCGAGCGCACCTTCTTCATGGTCAAGCCCGATGCCGTCGCCAAGCACGTGCTCGGGAAGATCCTCGCCATGATCGAAGCGAGGGGGCTCGGGATCGTCGCCGGCCGCCTCACGACGCTCGCGCCCGATCAAGCGCGGCGATTCTACGCGGTGCACGCGGAGCGGGCGTTCTTCGGCGACCTGATCGCCTTCATGACCTCGGGCCCCGTGTTCGTCGGCGTGCTCGAGGGCGACGATGCGGTCCGGCGGTGGCGCGATCTCATGGGCCCGACCGATTCCAAGAAGGCGTCCCGGGGCACCGTGCGCGGCGAGTTCGGGACCGACGTGGAGAAAAACGCCGCGCACGGCTCGGACGGGCCCGAGACCGCGCGCGCGGAGATCGCCTTCTTCTTCCCGGGGCTCGAGCTGCCGGGCGTGACCGCGAAGCCCTGAGGCGATCCCCGGGGGCAGCGGTCCGGCACGACGGCGAGCCCGTAGCTACTTCGATCAAGCCGGACCCCGGAGGGACGCGACCAGGCCGAGCTGCCCCAGATGGTAGGTCACCATGACCGCCGTGTGCCCGAAGTCCGGCCGGCGCACGAAGCGGTTCCAGGCGAGCATCGTATCGGACGCCAGGAAGAGCAGGCCGCCGGCGGCGGCGAGGCCGCTGCCCGAGGCGAGCGCGGACGCGGTCATGAGCGCGAGCAGGAGCCCGTAGGCGCCGAGCGCGACCCGCAGACCCGCCCCAGGCGCGGTGCGCACCAGCCGCGCGCTGGCCGGCGCCGTGGCGAGCAGCACGGCGGCGAGCCACGCCAGGCGGGCGCCGGGCGGCGCCGTGAACGCGGCGACGTAGGCGAGGTGGGCCGCTGCGAACGCCGCCACGCCGCCGAGGAACGGGTCGGCGGGCAGCATGAGGAGCACGTCGCCGACGAGCGAGAAGGCGAGCGCCGCCAGCAGCAGGGCCGAGCGGTGTGGGCCCGCGGCGGCCCACAGCAGCAGCGCGCCCAGCGCCGCGGGCTTGGCGGCGTATTCGAGCGTCCGCCGGTGGCGGGCCACCGCGATCCAGTCGAGCGGCGCGAGGAGCGCGAAGGCGAGCAGTGCCCATGACACGGGTCCCCGTCTAGCAGGACTCGCCGCCTGCCACCACGATCCGCTAAGATTGCGCGATGCGGCGGGACGTCCAGGACCTCGGTCGTGCGGAGCTGGCGGCGTGGTGCGCCGCGGCGGGCGAGGCGCGCTACCGTGCCGAGCAGATCCTCGCCTGGGTGCACCGCCGCGGCGCGCGCCGCTTCGAGGACATGACCAGCCTCCCGCGGGGGCTCCGCGCGCGGCTCGCCGCCGACTTCGCGCTCGATCGCCTCGCCCCGACGGCGGTGGTCGCGGCCGCCGACGGCACGCGGAAGCTGCTTTTCCACCTGCCCCGGGCGGCGTCGGTCGAGAGCGTGCTGATCCCGCGCGGCGCGCGGCTCACGCTCTGCATCTCGAGCCAGGCCGGCTGCGGGATGGGCTGCGCCTTCTGCGCCACGGCGCGGATGGGGCTCGTCCGCAATCTCCGGCCCGCCGAGATCCTGGGCCAGGTGCGCGCCGGGCAGGAGGCGGCCGCTCCGCAGCCCGTGACCAACGTCGTGTTGATGGGCATGGGAGAGCCGCTCGCCAACTACGAGGCGGTGCGGACCGCATGCGAGATCCTCACCGCCGAGTGGGGTTACGCGATCTCGCCCCGTCGGATCACGGTGTCGACCGTCGGGCTCGCGCCCGACATCCCGCGCTTCATCGCCGACACACGCGTCCACCTCGCGGTCTCCCTGTCGGCCACCACCGACGCCCAGCGCGACCGGTTGATGCCGGTCAACCGCCGCTGGCCGCTCGCCGCGCTGTTCGAGGCCTGCCGCGCCGTGCCGCTGCCGCGCCGCCAGCGCATCACCTTCGAGTACGTGCTCCTCGCGGGCGAGAACGACGCCGACGCCGACGCGCGGCGGCTCGCCGGGTGGCTGCACGGGCTGCGCGCGAAGGTGAACCTCATCCCGTTCAACCCCTTCCCGGGCGCCGGCTTCGCGCCGAGCCCGCCCGCGCGGATCGTGCGCTTCCAGACGCTGCTGCGCGCCGCGGGCGTGCACACGACCGTGCGCGAGAGCCGCGGCCGGGACATCCAGGCGGCCTGCGGGCAGCTCGCGGTCGAGCGTCCCGCCGCCTGACGTGCCGGTCGTCGGCGTCGTCGTCAATCCGCGCGCGCGGGCCAACCGCAACGGCCTATCCGACCGCACGCGTCGCCTCGAGGCCGTGGTGGGCGACGCCGGCCTCGTGCGCGTCACCGAGACCGTGGCGGCGATCGAGGACGTCGCGCGGGAGTTCCGCGACCGCGGCGTCGAGATCCTCGCGATCTGCGGCGGCGACGGCAGCTACCACTGCGCGCTCACGGCCTTTCACGTGGTCTACGGCGAGGCGCCGCTGCCGCTGCTGCTCCCGCTGCGTGCCGGGACGATCAACTACATCGCCCACTCGGTCGGCGGGCAGCGCGGCCGCCCGGAGCAGGTGCTGGCCCGCGTGCTCCGCGAGCATCGCCGGGGGCGCACGCACGTGACCACCGAGCGCGACGTGCTGCGCGTGAACGGGCGCGACCTGGGCTTCGTGCTGAGCTTCGGCACCGCGGTGAACTACCTGCGCGCTTACTACGCGCTCGAGAAGCAGGGGCCGCTGCACGCCGCGCGGCTGCTCGCGCGCCTGATCCTCTCGGCGCTCTTCGGCACCCACTCGGCGCGCACGGTCTTCCAGGCGACGGACGCCGACATCGAGGTCGACGGCGAGCCGCTGCCGTTCCGGCAGTTCACGTTCTTCTTCGCCTCCACCGTCGACCGCATCGCGCTCGGCTTCCGTCCGACGTACCTCGGCACGCGCAAGCGTGGATTCTTCCACGTGCTCGGCGGCCCGGTCCCGGCGCGCCGGCTCATCCGCCGCGCGGTGCGGCTCTACCGCGGCTTCCCGACCGGCGAGCCGACGCTCTGGGACAACTTGGGCGCCCGGATGAGCGTGCGCTTCTTCCGCCCGACCCACTACATGCTCGACGGCGACATCCTGCCGCCCGCCGAGCGGCTCGAGGTGGACGTGCCCCGCCGGGTGACGCTCATCCGGAGCTGACCGCGTTCGTTCTTCTTGCGCGGCGTTTGCTGATCCCCTAGAAAGCCTCGCACATGGGCGGGTGGAGGTGCGCCGCAGCCCGACTGGCGACATTCTGGGATCCGGACGCGGAGCGGGCGGCGGCGGGGGTGGGGCGGGTGGCGTTGCTTGCCTTCGGCGTGCTGCTCGCCCGCCGACCGAGCGTGCTGCGCTCCCCGCAGCTCTGGGCGGAGGACGGCACAGTCTTTTTCCACGACGAGCTGGTCTGGGGGTTTCGGCGCGCGGTGCTGCGTCCATATGCGGGATACGTGCTCGTCACCCCCCGAGCCGTCGCAGGGCTCCTGGCGTTCCTCCCCGTGCGGGCGACGGCGTGGTGCTACGCCGTTTTCTCCCTGATCGTGGGGGCGGTCGCGTGCGCGTGGTTCGCGCGAGCCGAGTACCGACGCGTCGTTTCCGACGACGGCACGCGGGCAGCGATGTGCCTCGCGACCGCCGCCGTCGCCACCGGCGGCGAGATCATCGGCAACCTCTGCAACGTGCAGTGGTACCTTCTCTGGCTCGGCTACCTCCTGATCCTGGCGCCCCTGCCGCGCGGCTCGTGGGGGAAGGCCGGCTACGTCGCCGCGTGGTGGGCGATCGGGCTTTGCACCCCCGGGGCGCTCGCGCTGGCTCCGCTGTGGATCCTGAGGTTGATACTGCGCCCGGCACGCGGCGAGCGCCTCTGCGGCGCTCTGTGCCTGCTGCCGAGCCTGCTCCTCGTGGGGCTCCTCGACTGGCCGACGATCGGCGCGAGCCAACTGCAGGCGCCGGCGGCTACGGCCGGCCAGATGCTCCACCTGCTCGGCTGGCGCGTTCTCGGCGAGGCGTTCGTCGGCGAGTACGATCCGCTGCGTCTCGTCAAGCGGTTCGGCACGGCGGTGCCGGCGGCAGCCGCGGGTCTGATCGCCGTCGCGGCCTGGGTGGTTGTGGCACGTGGCACGCCTCGCCAGCGAGCGTGGCTGGTGCTGAGCGCGACGGCGCTGTCCGTCTACGCGTTCATGGTCGTTCGCGGCCGGCCGGACATAGTCGTGAACTGGCATCACAAAGGGGGCGGGCGCTTCTTCGTCTTTCCCGCCGATTTCGTCGTGATGCTCTTCGTGGTCTGCGCAGGGGTGCTGCCCTGGCCGCGCCGCCTCGCGCTGGCTCCCGTGCTGGCCATGCTCACGGTCGCTTCGGCTCTGGCCTTCCAGTACCCGGCGCTGGTCGACTTGCACTGGTCGCGCTTCGGCGCCGCCCTCGATGCCGCGATGGCGCGGCGGCTCACCTGCGACGTCGCGATACCGCTCAATCCCCCGAGCCCGGCGTGGGTTCTTCGCCTGCGCCTGGATCGCGGTCGTCCCGCCGCGCTCCCAGCGGACGCCGCGCCCGCCCCGGTGTGCCCACCAGCCCCGCCGCGGCAGGCGCGCCGCTGAAGTCGCCCCCTCCGACCTTGCACTCGCGCGCGTTTTGCCTACGATGGCGCGGCCCATGGCGGAACCCACCCTCGGCGTGATCGGCGGCAGCGGGCTCTACGAGCTGCCCGGGCTCTCGGCCGTCGAGCGCGTGCGCGTCGAGACCCCGTTCGGGGACCCGTCGGACGAGCTCGTCGTCGGCCGCCTCGGCGAAACCCGCCTCGTCTTCCTGCCCCGCCACGGCCGCGGGCACCGGCTCCTGCCGAGCGAGCTGCCCTTCCGCGCGAACCTCTGGGCGCTCAAGCACCTCGGCTGCGGGTGGATCGTGGCGGTGAGCGCGGTGGGGAGCCTGCGCGAGAACATCGCGCCCGGCCACGTGGTCGTGCCCGATCAGTTCATCGACCGCACGCGCGGCCGGCAGAGCACGTTCTTCGGCCGCGGCATCGTCGCGCACGTGCAGTTCGCCGACCCGGTGTGCCCGGTCCTCTCGCGCGCGCTGGTCGAGGCGGCCCGCGCCGAGGGCGCCACCGCGCACGCCGGCGGCACGTACGTCTGCATGGAAGGCCCGCAGTTCTCGACGCGTGCCGAATCGCACCTCTACCGGAGCTGGGGGGCGCACGTGATCGGGATGACGAACCTCCAGGAGGCGAAGCTCGCCCGCGAGGCGGAGATCTGCCTCGCCACGCTCGCGCTGTCGACGGACTACGACTGCTGGAACACGGCCCACGGCGACGTCGAGATCGAGGCCGTGCTCGCGGTGATCGCGGCCAACGTCGACCTCGCGCGCCGCACGGTGGCGCGGCTCGCGGGCCGTCTGCCCGAGCGCCGCGGCTGCCCGTGTCCCGATGCGCTCCGCAACGCGATCGTCACGGAGCGCGGGGCGATCCCCGCCGCGGCCCGTCGCGACCTCGCGCCGATCGTCGGGCGGTACCTGTGAGCCGCGTCGCGGTCGTGGGCTCGGTCGCGCTCGACACGATCGAGACGCCGGCGGGGCGCGCGGAACGCGAGCTCGGCGGCGCCGCCACGCACTTCGCGGTGGCGGCGAGCTACTTCGTCCCCGTCCATGTCATCGCGGTCGCGGGTGACGACTTCCCCGCCGCGCACTGCGAGTACCTCGCGGCGAAGGGCGTCGACCTGGCCGGGCTCGAGCGGCGGCCGGGCCGGAGCCTCTTCTGGCACGGCCGCTACCACGAGGACATGAACCTGCGCGACACGCTCACGTTCGAGCCCGGCGTGTTCGCGGGCTTCGAGCCCCGCCTCGCCGAGGACGCGCGCACCGCGCCGTACGTCTTCCTCGGCGTGATCGACCCCGCGATCCAGGCGCGGGTCCTCGACCAGCTCGCGGCCCCGGTGCTCGTCGGGCTCGACACGATCGAGCACTACATCGTCAACACGCGCGAGCCGCTCGTGCGCCTGCTCGCGCGCGTCGATCTGCTCGTGATCAACGACGGCGAGGCGCGCCTGCTGACGGGGGAGGGGAACGTCGCGCGCGCCGCCCGCCGCATCCTCGAGCTCGGCGCGCGCAGCGTGCTCGTCAAGCGTGGTGAGTACGGCGCGATCCTCTTCTCGCCGGGCTCGGTGTTCGCCGTGCCGGCGTTCCCCCTCGAGCACGTTTTCGATCCCACCGGCGCGGGCGACACCTTCGCCGGCGGCCTCATGGGCCATCTCGCCGCCACCGGGGACACCTCGGAGCGCAACCTGCGGCGTGCGATCGTCTACGGCAGCGTGCTCGCGTCGTTCGTGGTCGAGGACTTCGGCGGGCGGCGCATGCGCACGCTCACGCGCGACGACGTCGAGCGCCGCTATCGCCAGTTCGTCGCGCTGACCGAATTTTGAGCGCCCCCCCGCCGGAGCTGTCGGTCGTCGTCCCCGTCTACGACGAGGAGGAAAACGTCGCGCCGCTGGTGCGCGAGCTCGGCGCGGTGCTCGACGATCTCGCGCGTCCGGCCGAGATCGTCGCCGTCGACGACGGCTCGGCCGACGCGAGCTTCGCACGGCTGGCCGCGCTGCGCGCCGAGGAGCCGCGGCTGCGCGTCGTGCGGCTGGCGCGCAACTACGGCCAGACCGCGGCGCTCGCCGCCGGTGTCGGTGAGGCGCGCGGACGGATCGTAGTGACGCTCGACGCCGACCTCCAGAACGACCCGCGCGACATCCCCCGGCTCCTCGCGTGTCTGGCCGACGGCGCGGACGTCGTGCAGGGCTGGCGCGAGCAGCGCCGGGATGCCTGGCTCACCCGCCGGCTGCCCTCGGAGATCGCCAACCGGATCATCTCGCTGGTCACCGGCACGCGCCTGCACGACTACGGCTGCACGCTGCGCGCGATGCGCGCCGAGGTCGCGAAGGAGCTCGAGCTCTACGGGGAGCTGCATCGCTTCATCCCGGCGCTCGCCGCCGACGCGGGCGCACGGGTCGTCGAGCTCGCGGTGCGGCACCGGCCGCGCACGGCGGGGCGCTCGAAGTACGGGCTGTCGCGTACGCTGCGGGTGCTCCTCGACCTGCTCACGGTGAAGTTTCTTTCGGGCTATTCGACGCGGCCGATCCAGCTCTTCGGGCTCTTCGGGCTCGCCTGCGCGAGCGTGGGGCTCGCCCTCACGGCGATGCTCGGCTTCGAGAAGGTCGTGCTCGGCGAGAAGATCGGCGGCCGGCCGCTGCTCCTGCTCGGAATCCTGCTCGCGGTGCTCGGCGTCCAGTTCGTCTCGATCGGCCTGCTCGGCGAGCTCGTCGTGCGCACCTATCACGAGTCGCAGCGCAAGCCCGTCTACCGGGTGCGCGAAATCGTCGGATAGGCGTCGTCCACAGCATCTTCAATTGACTTCCCGGGGGGCCGCCGGTATCCCTGGCGGGCCATGAAGCTCTGCGTCGTCGGCACGGGCTACGTCGGCCTCGTCGCCGGCACCTGCTTTGCGGAAGGCGGCAACGACGTCGTCTGCGTCGACAACGTCGCGGCGAAGGTCGCGACGCTGCGCGCGGGCAAGGTGCCGATCTACGAGCCGGGGCTCGAGGAGCTGATCCGCCGCAACGTCGCGGAGGGGCGCCTCTCCTTCGGCACCGACCTCGCGGAGGCGGTGCGCCGCAGCAGCGTCTGCTTCGTCGCGGTCGGCACGCCCGAGAAGGACGACGGCGGGGCGGACTTGAGCGCGGTACTGGCGGTCGCACGCGGCATCGCCCAGGCGATGGACGGTTACCGCGTGGTGGTGACCAAGAGCACGGTGCCGGTGGGGACGCACCGGCGCATCCGCGCCGAGATGGAGCCGATCGCCAAGCACCCCTTCGACGTGGTCTCGAACCCGGAGTTCATGAAGGAGGGCGCGGCCGTCGAGGACTTCATGAAGCCCGACCGGGTGGTGATCGGAGCCGCCTCGGCCGAGGCGTTCAAGGTCATGCGCGAGCTCTACGAGCCGTTCGTCCGCACCGGCGCGCCCATCCTCGAGATGGACAACGCCAGCGCCGAGATGACGAAGTACGCGGCCAACGCGCTGCTCGCCACGCGCATCTCGTTCATGAACGAGATCGCGAACCTCTGCGAGCGCGTCGGCGCCGACGTCGAGTACGTGCGCCGCGGGGTCGGCTACGACCGCCGCATCGGCCACCACTTCCTCTTCCCCGGCGTGGGCTACGGCGGCTCGTGCTTTCCCAAGGACGTCCAGGCGGTGATCCACACGGCGCACGAGCACGCGATGCCGTTCCCGCTGCTCAACGCGGTCGAGGAGGTGAACGACGCGCAGAAGCGGCGGCTGGTCGAGAAGGTCGTCGCCGAGTTCGGCGAGTCGCTCGCCGGCCGGCGGTTCGCGGTCTGGGGGCTCGCCTTCAAGCCGCGCACCGACGACATGCGCGAGGCGCCGTCGATCACCGTGATCGGCGGGCTGCTCGACCGCGGCGCGCAGGTCGCCGTCCACGACCCCGAGGCGCTCGCGCAGGCGCGGCAGGTCTTCGGCGACCGGGTGACGTATCACCGCGTGAACTACGATGCGCTCGAGGGCGCGGACGCGCTGCTGATCGTCACCGAATGGAACGAGTTTCGGCGGCCGGACTTCGCGCGCATGAAGCAGGCGCTCAAGCGCCCGTTCGTCTTCGACGGCCGCAACCTCTACGATCCGGAGGTGATGCGCGAGCACGGCTTCGCGTACTTCCCGATCGGTCGCGCGGCCGTGCGGCCCGCGGGCTGAGGCGCGGGGGTGGCGCGGGTCCTCATCACCGGCGGCGCGGGCTTCATCGGCTCGCATCTCTGCGAGCGCTTCCTCGCCGGCGGCGACGAGGTGATCTGCGTCGACAACTTCCTCACCGGCTCGCCCGACAACATCGCGCACCTGCTCGGCCAGGACCGGTTCACGTTCATCAAGCTCGACGTGACGAGCTACATCTACGTGAAGGGGTCGCTCGACGCGATCCTCCACTTCGCCTCGCCCGCGAGCCCGGTCGACTACCTCGAGCTGCCGATCCCGACGCTCAAGGTGGGCTCGCTCGGCACCCACAAGGCGCTCGGGCTCGCCAAGGAGAAGCGGGCGCGCTTTCTCCTGGCGTCCACCTCCGAGTGCTACGGCGATCCGCTCGTCCACCCGCAGAACGAGGACTACTGGGGCAACGTGAACCCGATCGGGCCGCGCGGCGTCTACGACGAGGCCAAGCGCTTCGCCGAGGCGTTGACCATGGCCTACCACCGCGCGCACGGCCTCGAGACGCGCATCGTGCGCATCTTCAACACCCACGGGCCGCGCATGCGCCTCAACGACGGCCGGGTCGTCCCGAACTTCATCGCGCAGGCGCTGCGCGGCGAGCCGATCACGGTCTACGGCGACGGCTCGCAGACGCGCAGCTTCTGCTACGTCTCGGATCTGGTCGAGGGCATCGTGCGGCTGCTCCGCTCCGACTACAGCGGCCCGGTGAACTGCGGCAACCCGACCGAGGTGACGATTCTCGAGTTCGCGCGCCGCATCAAGGCGCTCACCGGGAGCCGCAGCGAGATCGTCTTCCGCCCGCTGCCGGTCGACGACCCCAAGGTCCGCCAGCCCGACATCGGCCGCGCGCGCACGCTGCTCGGCTGGGAGCCGAAGGTGGGCCTCGACGACGGCCTGCGGCGCACGATCGAATACTTCCGGACCAAGGTGCTGCCGCCCGCATGAAGGTCCTGGTCACGGGCGGCGCGGGGTTCATCGGGTCGCACGTCGTCGACGCGCTCGTGGCCGCGGGCCACGACGTGGTCGTGGTCGACGATCTCTCGACCGGCCACCGCGAGAACTTGAACCCCAATGCGCGCTTCGTCGAGCTCGACGTCACCGACCCCCGCCTCGTCGAGCTGATCCGTGACGAGCGCCCCGCGGCGGTGAGCCATCACGCGGCGCAGATGGACGTCCGCCGCTCGGTGGCCGACCCGCTGTTCGACGCGCGCACCAACATCCTCGGCACGATCAACCTGCTCGAGGGCGCGCGGCGCGCCAACGTCCGCCGGGTGCTCTTCGTGTCGTCGGGAGGCGCGGTCTACGGGGAGCAGGAGATCTTTCCCGCGCCCGAGACCCACCCGACGAACCCCGTGAGCCCCTACGGGGTGAGCAAGCGGGCCGGGGAGCTGTACGCGTTCTTCTACCAGGCGGAGTATCACATCCCGTTCGTCGCGCTGCGCTACGCCAACGTCTACGGGCCGCGCCAGGACCCGCATGGAGAAGCCGGCGTGGTGGCGATTTTCTGCGGTCGGATGCTGGCCGGGCAACCGGTCACTATTTTCGGCGACGGCGAGCAGACGCGCGACTACGTCTTCGTGGGCGATATCGTGCGCGCCAACCTCGCG
>DATGIZ010000041.1:0-11952 GCA_035295465.1 Binatia bacterium
AGGCGGCTGGCCGAGGAGCTGCTCGCGCAGGGGGCGGGGGCGCTGCTCGGATCATGAGCGCGGGCCGGGTGGTGCTCGTGGGCGCGGGGCCCGGGGACCCGGGGCTCCTCACGCTGAGCGGCCAGCGGCATCTGGCGGCGGCGGACGTCGTCGTCCACGACCACCTCGTGCCGCCGCGGCTGCTCGAGCACGTGCGCCCGGACGCCGAGGTGATCGCAGTGGGCGCGCCGCACGGGACGGGAACGCGGCTCGCGCAGGCGGAGATCGTCGCGCTGCTGATCGCGCGGGCGCGTGCGGGGCGATACGTCGTGCGGCTCAAGAACGGCGACCCGTTCCTCTTCGGCCGCGGCGCGGAGGAGGCGCAGGCCCTGCACGCGGCGGGCGTGCCCTTCGAGGTCGTCCCCGGCGTCACCTCGGCACTGGCCGCGCCGGCCTTCGCCGGCATCCCCGCGACGCATCGCGAGCACGCCTCGCTGGTCACGATCGCCACCGGCCACCAGGCGACGTGCGCCGCCGGCCCCCCCGCGCTTCCCTGGGCGGCGCTCGCCCGGCAGGGCGGGACGCTCATCTTTCTCATGGGCATGCGCCAGGTCGAGGCGATCTGCACGCAGCTCTTGGCTCACGGCCTCGACCCGGCCACGCCCGCCGCGGCCGTGCGGCGTGGCACGCTCGGCGGCCAGGCGAGCGTCGTCGCCACGGTGGCGACCCTCGCCGAGCGCGTGCGCGCGGCCGGCCTCGGGCCGCCGGGTGTCCTCGTCGTCGGCCCGGTGGTGCGCCTGCGCGAGGAGCTCCGCTGGTTCGAGCGGCGACCGCTGTTCGGCCGTCGGGTGGTGGTGACGCGCGCCCGCGCGCAGGCGGGCGACTTGGCCCGCCTCCTCGAGGAGCAAGGCGCGGAAACGATCGTGTTTCCCACGATCCTCATCGCGCCCCCGCCGGACCCCGGGCCGCTCGCGCGCGCGGTCGCCGCGGCCGGCAGCTACGACTGGATCGTCTTCACGAGCGCCAACGGCGTGCGCGCCGTCCTCGGCGAGCTGGCGGCGCGGGGGGGCGACGTGCGCGCGCTCGCCGGCGTGCGGCTGGCCGCGATCGGCCCGGAGACGGCGGCCGAGCTCGGCCGCCACCTCCTGCGCGCGGCGGTGGTGGCGGCGGAGTACCGGGCCGAGGGGCTCCTCGCCGCCCTCGGCGGCGACCTCGCCGGCCGGCGCGTGCTGTTGCCGCGGGCGGCCGGCGCCCGCCCGGTGCTGCCCGAGACGCTCGCGGCGCGCGGCGCGCACGTCGACGAGGTGATCGCCTACCGGGCCGTGCCGCCACCCGGCGCCGACGTCGCGGGCATGCGCGCCGCGCTCGCCGCGGGCACCGTCGACGCGCTCACGTTCACGAGCAGCTCGACGGTGCGCAACTTCGTCGCGCTCGTGGGCCGCGACGCGCTGGCGCCGGCGGCCGGGCGCCGGCCGCCCGTCGTCGCGTGCATCGGGCCGGTCACCGCGGCCACGGCGCGTGGGCTCGGCCTCGCGGTCGCGGTCGAGCCGCAGACGTACACGGTGCCCGCGCTGGCCGCGGCGCTGGCGGAGTATTTTTGCAATGCACGCGGGGATGCACTATCGAGGGGGAGCGCATGAGCCGCTACCCGGCGTACCGCCCCCGCCGCCTGCGCCGCAGCGAGGCGCTGCGCCGCCTGGTACGCGAGACGCAGCTCACGGCGGCGCAGCTCGTGCAGCCGCTGTTCGTGGTGCCCGGCCACGGCGTGGAGCGGCCGGTGGCCGCGATGCCCGGCGTGGCGCAGCTCTCGGTCGACCGCGCCGCAGAGGAGTGCCGGCGGCTCGCCGACCTGGGCGTGCCGGCGGTGATCCTGTTCGGCATCCCGGAGCGCAAGGACTCCGGCGGCACCGCGGCGCTCGATCCCGACGGGGTGGTGCCGCGGGCGCTGGGCGCCATCCGCGAGGCGGTGCCCGGCCTGCTGCTGATCACGGACGTCTGCCTCTGCGAGTACACCGACCACGGGCACTGCGGCGTGCTGCGTGACGGCGAGGTCGACAACGACCCGACGCTCGCCGTGCTCGCCGAGGAGGCCCTCGCCCACGCGCGCGCGGGCGCGGACGTGGTGGCGCCGTCGGACATGATGGACGGGCGCGTGGGCGCCATCCGCCGCGCGCTCGACGCGGCGGGCTTCGCCCACCTCCCGATCATGAGCTACGCGGCCAAGTTCGCCTCGGCGTTCTACGGGCCGTTCCGCGAAGCCGCCGAGTCCGCCCCCGCGTTCGGCGACCGCCGCGGCTACCAGATGGACCCGGCCAACGCCGAGGAGGCGCTGCGCGAGGTCGCGCTCGACATCGACGAGGGTGCCGACGTCGTGATGGTGAAGCCCGCGCTGCCGTGCCTCGACGTGATCCGGCGGGTGAAGGAGCGCTTCGGCTGGCCCGTCGCCGCCTATCAGGTGAGCGGCGAGTACGCGATGGTGAAGGCGGCGGCCGCGCGCGGCTGGCTCGACGAGGCGCGGGTCGTCGAGGAGTCGCTCACCGCGATCCGTCGGGCCGGGGCGGACGTCATCGTCACGTACTTCGCGCGCGACGTGGCGCGGGGGCTCGGCCGATGAGACGAGGCCGTGCGCTGCTCGCTGCGGCGCTGGTGCTCGCCCTCGGCGGCCCGGCGCACGCGTCACCCGACGAGCGCGAGCTCGGGCGCACCTTCCTCCTCGAGGCGCGCGCGGAGCTGCCGCTCGTCGCCGACCCGGCGGTGCGGGAGTACGTCGAGGGGATAGGCAACCGGCTGGTCAAGGTGCTCGGCCCGCAGCCCTTCGACTACCGCTTCTTCGTCGTCCAGGACCCCTCGCTGAACGCGTTCTCGGTCCCCGGCGGCTTCGTCTTCGTGTTCACGGGCCTGCTCGCCCGGGTCAAGAACGACGACGAGCTCGCCGGCGTGCTCGGCCACGAGATCGGCCACGCGCACGCCCACCACATCGTGCGCATGGAGACGCAGACGATGGGGTGGTCGGCCGCGCAGCTCCTCGGCATGGTGCTCTCGGCCGTGAACCCGGTGCTCGGAGCGGGCGCGGTCGCCGCGGCGCAGACCGCGCAGCTCAAGTACTCGCGCGACTTCGAGCAGGAGGCCGACTACCTCGGGCTGCGGTTCACCAGCGAGGCGGGCTACGACCCGCACGCGCTCGGCTCCTTCTTCAAGACGCTGCTCGCCGACCAGCAGGTCAACCCCACGAGCGTACCCGCCTACATGCTGAGCCATCCGCTCACCGAGGAGCGGGTGGCGAAGGTGGACACGATCATCGGCGCCGAGAAGCTCAAGACCCCGCCCGGCCGCCCGGCGGCGAGCCCCGCGCTCGCCGAGGTGCGCGCGGTGACGCGCGCGATCGCCGGCCCGGTCGATACGGTCGTCGACGAGTACAAGCGGCAGGCCGAGCAGAAGCCCGACGACGCCGGCCGCCAGTTCCTGCTCGGTCGCATCTACCAGACGGTGGGTCAGCTCGGCGCCGCGCGCGCGGCGCTCGAGCAGGCGCAGAAGCTCGGCGGCCTCGGCGAGCGCGTCGACCGCCCGCTCGGCACCGTGTACGCCGACCTCAAGATGCCCGAGCAGGCCGAGGCCGCGCTCGGGCGCTACCTCGGGCGCCATCCCGACGACGGCTACGCGCTCCTCCAGATGGGCAAGGCGCAGGCCGCCGCTGGGGACGACGACGGGGCGCTCAAGGAGCTCGAGCGCGCGATCATCGTCGATCCCGACCTGGAGGAGGCGCAGCGCCTCGCGGGCCTCGCGCTCGGGCGCCGGGGCAACGAGGCCGACGGCTTCTACCACCTGGCGCTCGCGTCGCGCCTGCGCGGCGACCTCGTGCAGTCGCTCAGCCAGTTCGAGCGCGCCGCGCCGCTGTTCGCGACCGGCACGCCCCGCAAGCAGGAGGTCGAGCAGGCGATCGCGGAGCTGCGGCCGATCGTGGCGGAGATGGAGCGCGAGCGGGAGGCGCAGCGCCGGCGCGGGCGGTCGGGGCTCGACGCGCGCCGCGGGCGTTGAGGCGCGGTCGAGCGGCGGCGCTCAGCGGCCGAGGTCGCGCACGAGGTCCACGACCGCGGCGGGGCGCTCGAGCCCGAGCGCGTGGCCGGCGCCGGGAAGGATCTCCAGGCGCGCGCGCAGCGCCGCGGCGAGCGCGCGGGCATGGTGCGGGGGCGTGAGGACGTCGTCGTCGCCCGCCGCGATCACCGCCGGGACCTCGATCGCCAAGGGAGTGCCGGCACGGGTGCCGAGCCACGCCCGCAACGCCTCGGCGTGATGCCGGAGCGCGTCCGCCGGCGTGCGCGCAGCCATGGTGCGCCAGGCGCGCACCGCCCCCTCGCGCCGCCCGTCGTGGGCGAGGAAGTCGCGGCCGAAGAGCCAGGGGAGCAATGCGCGCACGCGCGCGTCGGCCGTCGGGTCGCCGGCGTCGCGCCAGGCGGCGAGTACGGCGGCGAGCCGCGCATCGGGCAAGAACGGCGGCGAGAGGAGGGCGAGGGCGCGCACGGCCCCGGGATGGCGCAGGGCGACCTCCAAGGCCACGGCCGCGCCCAGGCTCGCGCCGGCGAGGACCGCGGGCGCGCGGCCGAGGTGGGCGAGGAGCGCGTGCGCGTCGTCGGCGAGCCCGGCGACCGTCGCGGCGGCGCCGGCGATCGGGGGCGAGCCGCCGACGCCGCGGTGCTCGTAGCTGATCACGGTGAACGCGTCGCGCAGCGCGTCGGTCTGCGGCTGCCAGGCGCTGGCGTCGACACCCCAGCCGTTGAGCAGGAGCAGGGTGGGCCCGTCGCCGGTGACCGCGAACTCGAGCCCGCCGCCGCTCACGCCGCCGGCTCCCGCCGCCGCTCGCTCGACGTCCTCGACGGTGACCCGGCCGCCCGGCCCCGTGCCCGGCACGCCGGCGGGATCGATGCCAAGCCGCCGCGCGAGCGCGCGGGCGGCGGGTGCGACCGGTCGGGTGACACCGACCGCGGGCGCCCGCGCGCCGGGCGGCGCCGCCGCGGCGGGAGCCGTGGGCGGCTCGACCGTGGGGACGAAGGTCGCGGCGAAGGCCGCGGCATCGAACGGCTCGCCGGGCGCGGCGATCGCGCCGAGCAGCGCGCCGACCGGCATCGCGCGGCCGGGCTCGACGTAGACCGCCGCCAGTACACCGCTCGCGCTCGCCTCGACCTCCACCTCGGCCTTCTCCGACTGCACCGTGAGCAGGGTCGCGCCCCGGCTCACGCGATCGCCCGGCCGTGCACGCCACTCGACCACCGTGCCCTCGACCATCGCGAGGCCGAGCCGCGGCATGGTCACCGCCGCCGCCATCCCCGTCAGGTCTCGAGCGCGGCGTGCGCGGCGGCGACGACCTGCGCCGGCGAAGGGACGTAGGCATCCTCGAGCACGGGGCTGAAGGGCACCGGTGCGTGCGGTGCGGTCACGCGCTTGACCGGCCCACGCAGGAGGTCGAAGCCGCGGTCGACGGCGAGCGCGGCCAGATCCGCGGCGAGGCCGCAGCGCGGCGGCGCCTCGTCGACGACCACGAGGTGGCCGGTGCGCGCGAGCGAGGCGAGCAGCGTCGCCTCGTCGAGCGGCGAGAGGCTGCGCACGTCAACCACCTCGGCTTCGACGCCCTCCGCGGCGAGCGTCTCGGCGGCCGCGAGCGCGACGGCGACCATCCGGCCGACGGCCCAGATCGTGACCGCGCCGCCCGGCCGCACGACCGCCGCCGTGCCGAGCGGCACCGTGTAGGGCTCGGCGGGGACTTCGCCCGTGGTGAAGTAGAGCGTCTTCGGCTCGCAGAAGACCACCGGGTCGTCGTCGGCGATCGCCGCGAGCAGCAGCCCCTTGGCGTCGTGAGGGTTCGACGGCACGACCGTCTTGAGGCCGGGGATCGCGGTGGTGAACGCGTGCAGCGACTGCGAGTGCTGCGCCGCCGAGCGCAGCCCCGCGCCGATCAGCGTGCGCACCACGAGCGGCACGCGCGCCTTGCCGCCGAACATGTAGCGCAGCTTGGCCGCCTGGTTGAGCAGCGGGTCGAGGCACACACCGAGGAAGTCCATGAACATCAGCTCCGCGACCGGCCGTAGCCCGGTCGCGGCCGCACCGACCGCCATGCCGATGAAGCCGGCCTCGCTGATCGGCGTGTCGATCACGCGCGCGGCGCCGAAGCGGCCGATGAGCCCGCGCGTCGCCCCCATGATCCCGCCCCAGGCGTCCTCGATGCCCTGCGCCGCGCGGCCGCCGCCGCCGGCCACGTCCTCGCCGATCACGACCACCGTGGGATCGCGCTCCATCGCCTGGTGGAGGGCCTCGTTGATCGCCTGGACGAACGTGAGCGTGCGCTCGGCCACGGCGCTAGCTCTCCGGCGGGCGCGGGTAGTCCACGTAGACGTCGCGCATGAGGTCGGCGGGATCGGGCGGCGGGCTCGCCTCGGCGTGGCGGACCGCGGCGGCGACGGCGGCGGCGACCTCGTCGTCGACGCGGCGGAGATCGCCCGTGGCGAGCCACCCCTCGGCGACGACACGGCGCTCGAAGAGGTCGAGCGGATCGCGCTCCGCGCGCATGCGCTCGGCCTCGTCCTTCGGGCGGTAGGTGAGCGGGTCACCGACGTAGTGGCCGAAGTAGCGGTAGGTTTTGCACTCGAGGAGCGTCGGCCCCTCGCCCCGGCGCGCGCGCAGAATCGCCTCGCCGGCGGCGGCGTGGACCGCGAAGAAGTCCATGCCGTCGACGACGGCACCCGGCATGCCGTAGCCCGCGGCGCGCACGGCGAGGTCGCGGACGCGCGCGTGGTACTCGACCGGCGTCGCCTCACCGTAGCCGTTGTTCTCGAGCACGAAAACCACGGGCAGCGCAAGCACGGCCGCGAGGTTCAGGCTCTCGTGGAAGAGTCCCTGGTTGGCGGCGCCGTCGCCGAAGAAGGCCACGGCGACGCCGCCGGTGCGCAGCACCTTGGCGGAGAGCGCCGCGCCGACCGCGAGCGGGATGCCGCCGCCCACGATGCCGTTGGCGCCGAGCATGCCCTTCTCGGTGTCGGCGACGTGCATCGAGCCGCCCTTGCCGTGGCAGATCCCGTCGCGGCGCCCGAACAGCTCGGCCATCATGGCGTCCAGGTCGACGCCCTTGGCGATGGCGTGGCCGTGGCCGCGGTGCGTGCTCGCCACCGCGTCGGCAGGGCCGAGGTGCGCGCACACGCCGGCCGCGACCGCCTCCTCGCCCGCGCAGAGGTGGAGGAAGCCGGGCACGCGCCCGGCCAGCGACAGCTCGTTGAGGGTCTGCTCGAAGGCGCGGATCGTGCGCATCGTGCGGTAGCCGTCGAGCAGCCGAGCGCGGGGCAGTGACATGACGGACGTCATAGCGTCGTTGCGCCCGGGGAGCCACCCCCTTGCATCGGCGGCCGGAACGCGGCACGGGACGATGTTTCACCGTGCCGCTCCTCGACCGATACGTCCGCTTCCTCGTCCGCCGTGCCGGCGTGGTGCTGGTCGCGATCCTGCTCGTCACCGCCTGGCTCGCGGCCGGCCTGCCACGGCTGCGCACCGACTTCGACGTCGAGGCGAGCCTGCCTGCGGACCATCCCTTCGTGCGCATCGACCGCGAGATCCGGGCGACCTTCGGCGGGCGCAACACGGTGATCGTGGCGATCGTGCCGCGCGAGGGGGACGCCTGGCGCCCCGAGGTCCTCGAGGTCGTGCGCGACGTCACGCTGGCGGCGCTGCGGCTGCCCGACGTGATCGCGCAGAACGTGGTAAGCCTCGCGTCGCCCAGCGTGCGCCACGTGGAGGACACGGGCGGGGGCTTGAGCGTCGACTACCTGATGCGCGAGGTGCCGCGCACGCCGGCGGAGATCGCGCGCCTGCGGGCGTGGGTGGACGAGGACCCGCAGCTCCGCGGGCTCCTCGTCACGCCCGACGACAAGGCCGCGATCGTGCTGCTCGATTTCTGGCCGGGCGCCCCCGCCCACGAGCTGGCCGACCGCGCGCTCTCGCTCGCCGCCCCGTACCGCGGGCGCCCGATCGACTTCTACTTCGCGGGTGAGCCGATCATCTCGCTCACCGACGTCGAGCAGTCGGCCGAGGTCGCCCACCGCATCCCGGTCACGTTCGCGGTGATCGCGCTCATGCTGCTGTTCTCGTTCCGCAATCTCCAGGGGATGATGATCCCCATGCTCACCGCAGCGCTGAGCACGGTGTGGGGCCTCGGGATCATGGCGCGCACCGGCATCGCCATCGACAGCTGGAACGTTGCCGTGCCGATCCTCCTCATCGCCGTTGCCGCGGCGCACTCGGCGCAGATGCTCAAGCGCTACACCGAGGAGGTGGTGCGGCTCGGGGACAACCGCGCGGCGGTGATCGAGTCGACGGTCCGCATGGGCCCGGTGATGCTCGCGGCGGGCTCGGTGGCCGCGCTCGGGTTCGCCTCGCTGGCGCTCTTCGGGGTTCCGGCGATCGCGAACTTCGGCCTCGCCTGCGCCTACGGGATCGGCAGCGCGGTGCTCCTCGAGATGACGCTCATTCCGGCGCTCCGCTCGCTGCTGCCGGCCCCGCGGCGCACCCCGCGCGCCGGAGGGGCCAGCGAACGGCTGCTCGCCCGCATCCACCGCGGCATCGTGCGGCACGACGGCCGCGCCGTGCTCGTCGGGACGGCGGTCGCGCTCGGGCTCGCTGGGATCGGGGCGACGCGCATCCGCACCTTCGGCCCGACGCGCGAGTACATGGCGGCAGGCAGCCTGCCGCGCACGCACCTCGAGGCGATCGAGAAGCATTTCCCGGGGACGGTCACGATGACGATCCTCTACGAGGGGGAGCCCGGGAGCGCCAAGACGGTCGGCGTGCTCCAGCACATGGACGCGCTCCAGCAGGAGCTCGTGGCCGACCCGTTGGTCTGGCGGACGGCGTCGCTCGCCGACCTGGTGAAGACGCTGCACCGCAGCTTCGACCCCGACGGCGCGCGGCCCTACGCCATCCCCGACGATCAGGCGCTGGTCTCGCAGCTCGTGTTTCTCGGCGAGTCCCCGGCCTTCGAGCGCTTCACCGACCGCGCCCAGGGCAAGGCGCTCGTGATCGCGTACCTCCGCGACGACGACTCCGCGCGCGTTGGGCCGCTCGTCCGGCGCGTTCAGCGCTGGCTCGTGGAGCACCCGCCGCCCGCGGGCGAGCGGGTGCTCGTCGCCGGCGGGGCGGGCCCGACCGTGCTTGCGGTCAACGAGCACACGACCTACGGCAAGCTCCTCAACATGCTGGTCGTGCTGGCGACGATCTGGGCCGTGTCCTCGCTCATGCTGCGCTCGCCGCTCGGCGGGCTTTACGTCGCCACCCCGATCCTGATCACGGTGGCGCTCCTCTTCGGGCTGCTCGGCTGGACGGGCATTCGGCTCGACATGGGCTCGGCGACCGTGATCGCGATGGCCGCGGGGGTGGGCGCCGACTACGCGATCTATTTCCTCTACCGCCTGCGGGAGGAGCGGGCGCGCACCGCCGACGACGTTGCGGCGGTGGGCGCGGCGCTGCGGACCTCCGGGCGCGCCGTGGTCTTCGTCGCGGCGAGCATCGGGGCGGGCTTCGCGGTGATCGGCTTCACGCGCTTCTTCGGGCTCAGGCTCTTCGGGACGCTCATGCCGGCGGCGATGGGCATCTCGTGCCTCGCCGCCCTGGCGGTGATCCCCGTCATGGTGCTGCGCACGCGGCCGCGCTTCGTCTTCGGCACGGAGGCGCGGCCGGCCCGGGTGCGGGCGGCCGCCTCTCGCCCGCTCGCCGTGCTCGTCCTGCTCGCGCTGGCGCCGCTCGCCGCGCACGCCGACGAGGCGCTCGCGCCCGGCGGGATGCTCGACCGGGACACCGCGGGGGCGGCCGATGGCCTGCTGCCGCCCGAGACGCTTGCCCACTACCGCGCCGGCGAGTACCGCAACGCGATCGCCGCCTGGCCGTCCGGCCCGGCCTGGGAGGAGGCGTTCGAGGCCGCCTCGCAGCGCAACGCCGGCCGCCTCGCCGTGAACGAGCGTGGCACGATCGTCGAGCGCGGCGGCGGCAAGCCGGCGCGGGGTCTCTACGGCCTGCCGTTCCACATCGACCCCGCCGACCCGCAGGCGGGCGTCGAGGTCGTCTGGAACGCCTACTACGCGCTCTGGCGCACCGCGAGCTCGCACGACGTGCTCGCGCTCGACTGGATCGGCCAGCACGGCCTCGAGCGCCAGGCCGAGATCGAGAGCCGCACGCTCTACTGGGAGGGCGCGCCGCCGGCGCGGGCCCCGAAGCAGAACGAGCTCGGCCTCGCCTCGCAGCAGCTCGCCGTCGTGCTGAGCCCCGCCGACCTGAACGGGACGGCCTCGCTCACGTGGCGGTTCCAGGACGCCGACAAGCGGGATGGGGCGTGGACCTACGTTCCCGCGCTGCGGCGCGTGCGGCAGATATCGCCCGCCAACCGCTCCGACGGCTTTCTCGGATCGGACCTGAGCCAGGACGACGGCACGTTCTTCGACGGCAAGCCCGAGGACTTCGCCTGGCGTCTCGTGGGCGAGCGCGACGCGCTCGTGCTCGTGGACCCCGCGAGCCTGACGGATCGGGTAGACCGCCGCGCGCGCCCCGACGGCGGCATCGAGGAGACCTGGCCGGCGGAGCAGAAGGTGGTGGGCTACGAGGAGCCCGCGTGGAAGGGCGTGCCCTGGGCGCCGATCGGACCCGTGCTCGTCCGGCGGCGGCTTTGGGTGGTGGAGGCGAAGCCGCGGGACCCGTACTATTTCTTCGCGCGCATCGAGGTCGGCATCGACCAGGAGACCTTCCAGGGCGCCAGCAGCCGCAAGTTCGACGCGCAGGGGGGGCTGCTGCGCAGCCTCCAGTTCCTGCTGCATGCGCCGCGGCCCATCGACGTCGGCGGCGAGCGGCTCGTGATCGGGGGCTCGTCGATGGAGTACATCGGTGCGGAGAACGTGAAGGCGGCGCGCGCGACCGTGGTCGCGCCGTCGCCGGGCGGGCGCGGAGCGCACGAGCGCCGCATGCCGATGGACCCGGGGCTCTTCGCGCTCGAGCACCTCGGCGCCGGCAAGTAGGGCGTGTGGGCTCGCCGCTCACGGCACGCTCTGCGGCGAGAACTCCCAGTGCAGTCGGGCTCCGAAGATCGACACCGGACCGCGAGCCCGGTTGAATGCCGGATCGACGACGAGCTGGTAGTCGACGGCGAGGTGGACGGTGCGCCACACGTCGCAGTCGTAGTACGTCTCCAGGTTCTTCTCCCAGCCGTACGTCAGGGCGCCGTCGCCGTAGAGGATGCCCGTGCCGCCGGCCTCGAGGAACCTCTGGCTGGCGCGTGAAGCCCCGCTGACGACGCCGACGAGGCCGAAGGTATCGGCCGGCCGATGCCACGCCCGTCCCTTGAGGCTCCCGCCGAGCGACCCGGAGTAGTTGGTGTCGGTGTAGGCCCAAGCCTCCGTGCGGCCGTCGTTCCAGCCCAGGCGTGAGAAGGCGCCGACGTCGGGGGCGATCTCCTGCTCCCAGTTGAGCCCGAAGCCGTACTTGTACCGGTAGGCGCGGGCCGGCACGATGCTCGCGCTCGGTCCCTCTCGCCGCAGGATGGCGGTCGCCGCCTCGTAGGTGGCCATGTGCGCCTCGTTGAGCCAGGCGAGCAGGCGCACGATCCCCGGACGCCCCGCGGCGCGGTACCGGCCTTCGAATTCCACCGGCATGTCCCAGGCCTTCGTGAACGGCCCGTCCCGTCCCTCGGGCGGCCACTTGAGGATCCGGTCCTCGGCGGTGAACGAATTCGGGGCGGCCGGAAGCTGGAAGAAGCCGTAGCGCAGCGCCCAGGTCGGGCGGTTGAGCTCCAGCGCCATTCCGGTCGTGAACCCGACGCTGTCGGCGGCGTAATCCCAGGCGATGTTGGTGACCGCCGCCCAGTTGAGGAATTGCCGGTGCGGGTCGCTCGCATACGCGTTCTGGTCGAAGAGGTCCGTGGGGGTGAATCGGCCGAGCGTGATCGTGAGCCGGGAG
>DATGIZ010000042.1:0-195651 GCA_035295465.1 Binatia bacterium
GGAGCGCGTCGGTGGCGGCGTGGAACGCGGCGTTCGTGGCGTACGAGGCGCAGCGGCCCTCGATCCAGAGGTGCGGCTCGTCCGAGAGCCGGCTCCGGAACTCGGCGAGGAGCCGCGACTTGCCGATCCCGGCCTCGCCGATCACGAGCACGACCTGGCCCTGTCCGGCGGCTGCGCTCTCGAACGCCTCGTGGAGGAGCTGCAGCTCCCGCTCGCGTCCGACGAAGCGACTCGCCTCGGGAGGCGGCTGCACGGCGCCCGCCCGTTCCCGCCGTCCGACGACGACCGAGGCGTGCACCGTCTCCGCCTCGCCCATGCGGAGATCGCGTGCGCGGAGCTCGCACGTCGCTTCGATCCGCCGCGCGGCCTGCGGGGAGGCGAGGATCTCGCCCGCGCCCGCGTGGCCGAGGAGTCGCTCGGGCAGCGCCACCGTGTCGCCCGCGGCGAGGATCGTGGTGGTGGGGTCGGCGGCCGTCGTGTCGACGCGCACGCTCCCCACGTGGAGCGCCATACGGAGCTCCGGGCGGCGTTCGGGCGGCTCCTCGGTGGCGAGCCGGTGGATCGCGAGCGCCGCGTGTACGGCCCGCTGCGGGAGCTGCTCGAGCGCCCGGGGGATGCCGAAGGCCGCGGTGAGGCGCGACGGCGAGCGCGCGAGGAAGACGCCGCCGAAGCCGGCGATCCGCTCGGCGATCATCCGCTCCCACCGCCGCGCCGCCGTCCACGGCTCGTGTGCGCCGGACGGGAGGACGAGGTCGATCGCCAGCACGGCGACGGGCTTCTGCTCCCAGCTGGGCTCCGCGGGAGGCCGCGACTTCGGCCGTGCCGCCGTCCTGCGGCGCGGCGCCGGTGCGGCCGCCAGCTCCTCGAGCGTCGGGCGCTCGATGCCGTGCCGGCGCATGCGGCCGCGCAGCGCATTGCGCCCGACGCCGAGGAGCCGCGCCGCCCGCACGACGTTGCCGCCCGCGCGCACGAGAGCCTCGCGGATGCGTGCCGCTTCGGGATCCGCGGGAGACGGCGCCGGACCCGGACCGAGCGGCACGCGCAGCCGCTCGAGGGCGCCGCGATCGACCTCGGTCTCGTCGCAGAGCAGCGTGACGCGCTCCATCAGGTGGCTCAGCTCGCGGACGTTCCCCGGCCAGTCCCGGTCGCAGAGCCAGGCCCGCGCGGCCGCCGTCAGCCGCCGCGGCTCGAGCCCGTGCGCCGCCGCATGCCGTCCGAGGAAGTGATCGGCGAGGAGAAGGACGTCGCCGCGGCGGTCGCGGAGCGCGGGCAGCTCGAGGATCACGACCGCGAGGCGGTGGAAGAGGTCCGCGCGAAAGGCGCGCGCCGCGACCAGCTCGCGAAGGTCCTTCTGTGTCGCGGCGACGAGCTTCGCGTCGATCCGGTACGGCTTGACCGCTCCGAGGCGCCGGACGCTCTTCTCCTCGATCACCTTGAGGAGCTTTCCCTGGAGCGCGAGCGGCAACGCGTCGACCTCGTCGAGGAAGAGGCTCCCGCCGGCAGCGGCCTCGAAGAGGCCCGGCTTGGCCTTCCGGGCGTCCGTGAAGGCTCCCGCCTCGAAGCCGAAGAGCTCCGCCTCGAGCATGGTCTCCGGGATGGCGGCGCAGTTGACGTCGATGAAGGGCCCCCGGGCGCGCGCGCCGCTCTCGTGGATCAATCGGGCGACCAGGCCCTTCCCCGTGCCCGTCTCCCCGTGAAGGAGGACGGTCGGGACGCGCGGGCTCCCCGGCCGATCGAAGGACGCGAGGCGCTCCACCTGCGCCCGGAGGGCAGCGATCGCGGGCGCCTCCCCGATGATGTCGCTCGTCACGGCCAGGCTGGCTTCCCGGGCCAGAAGTGGCCCCCCAGGGCCACGCGCTCCAGGCAATAAGCCGGTTCTTCCGTCGAAACAACTGGCACCCGCATTGCCTTGCAGGAAGTCGACCAACTTCCAACCAAAGGGGGTACGTAGTCATGGGCAAGTTGATCGCGTTCGCCTACGGTCTCGTCGCGTACGTCGTCTTCTTCGGGACGTTCCTCTACGCCGCCGGCTTCATCGGGGACGTCATCGTGCCGAAAAGCCTCGACGGGACGCCCGTCGGCCCGCTCGGCACCTCGCTGGTGATCGACCTCGGGCTGCTCGCGCTCTTCGCCGTGCAGCACAGCGTGATGGCACGCCCGGCGTTCAAGCGGGTCTGGACGCAAATCGTGCCCGAGCCGGTCGAGCGAAGCACGTACGTGCTCGCCAGCAGCCTCGCGTTGATCCTGCTCTTTTGGCTGTGGCGGCCGCTCGGTGGCGTGGTCTGGGAGGTCGAGCACCCTGTCGGCCGCGCCCTGCTGTACGGCGGGTTCGCCTTCGGGTTGCTGCTCGTGCTCGTCACCACTTTCCTCATCGACCACTTCGACCTCTTCGGGCTGCGCCAGGTGTGGCTCCACCTGCGCGGACGGCCCTACCGGCCGCTCACCTTCGGGACCCCCGGTCCCTACCGAATCGTCCGGCATCCGCTCTACGTCGGCTGGCTGTTCGCCTTCTGGTCGACGCCGACGATGACCGTGACGCACCTGCTGTTCGCGGCGGTGACCAGCGCGTACATCCTGGTCGCGATCCGGTTCGAGGAGCGGGACTTGGTCGCGGCGCACCCCGAGTACGCGAGCTATCGGACGCGCGTCCCGATGCTCATCCCGGGGTCACGGCGGAACGCTTCGAGCGCCGCGGAGGGGGAGCCACGCGTGGCACGCGCCTAACGAAGCGATCCAGGCGCTCGACGGCATCGGGGCGGGAGTCTATGGAGTGGCGGTCGTGGCCGTGTGCGCGGACATTGCCGGGAGCGCGGGTTGCTCCAGCGTGCTGGGCGTCCCCGAGAGCGCGTCGCCGAACGCTGCATGACCGGCGTGGCCTGGGTGATCTTCCTCCTCACGTACCTCGGCCTCGCCGCGGGGGGGGTGCCGGGGCTGCGCATCGATCGCTCCGGCATCGCGTTGGTCGGCGCCACCGCGATGCTGGTCACGGGAGTCGTGTCGCGCGGGGAGGCGGTGCGCGCGGTCGACTGGGGCACGCTCGCGCTGCTCTTCGGGATGATGGTGGTCGTCGGCCACCTCCGGCTCTCGGGCTTCTTCGAGCGGCTCGCCGACTGGACGCTCGCCCGCGTGCGCCGCCCCCTCGCGCTGCTCGCGGCCACCGTCGCGGTGGCCGGTGTGCTTTCCGCCTTCCTCGTGAACGACGTGGTGTGCCTCGCGCTCACGCCGCTCGTGCTCCACGTCGCCGAGCGCCGGCGGCTCGATCCGGTGCCCTATCTGGTCGGCCTTGCCACCGGCGCCAACGTGGGCTCCACCGCCACCATGACGGGCAACCCCCAGAACATGATCATCGGAAGCCTCTCGCACGTCCCCTATCTGCGGTTTGCCGCACGCCTGGCTCCGGTGGCGGCGCTCGGCCTCGTCCTCGACCTGGCGCTGGTCGCCGCCTTCTACCGCCGCGCGCTCGCCCGCGGCGTGCCCCTCGCCCCCGAGCCGGCGACCCTCCGGCCGCGGCGGCCGTTCCAGCGCCGCACGCTGGCCGTGACGGCGGCGGCGGTGGCGCTCTTCTTCGCCGGCCTGCCGATCGCGCTCGTCGCGCTCGGGGCGGCGGCGGTGCTGCTGCTGATCGGCGCGCGGCCGGCGCTCGTCTATCGCCACGTCGACTGGGGCCTGCTGGTGATGTTCGCTGGGCTCTTCGTCGTGGTCGACGGCTTCGAGCGCCGGGTGGTGGCCCGCTGGGGTCTCGCCTCGTGGGCCCCGCTGCACGCCCATCCCGTGGCGCTGGTGAGCGCCGTGTCGGCGGTGCTGTCGAACGTCGTCAGCAACGTGCCCGCGGTGCTGGTGCTCAAGCCGATCGTCGCCTCGCTCGCGCGCCCGGAAGACGGGTGGCTCGCGCTGGCGATGGCGAGCACGCTCGCGGGAAACCTCACGCTGCTCGGGTCGGTCGCGAACCTGATCGTGATCGAGGGCGCGCGCCGCCGGGGCGTCAGCGTGTCGTTCTGGGAGTACTGCCGGGTGGGCGCGCCGCTCACGCTCCTCACGCTCGCGCTCGGGGTCGCGTGGCTCGCCTGGTGACGGCGGCTCGCTAATCCTGCGCGCGCACCGTGAACGTGCGGCCGTCGTAGCGCAGCTCGACGCGATCGGGGAGGATTCGGGCCACCTCGACGCCGCCGGCCTGCTCGCCCTCGTGCAGCGTGACCAGGCCGCCGTCCTCGATCGCGAGCGACACGGACCGGCGCTCGGGGGCCTTCGAGTACAGCAGGAAGCTCACGTGCACGTGCGGGGTGGGCCCTTCGGTGGCGGCGGGCGGCGGCGCCTCGCGGGCCGCGACGACCGGCGCGGCCGGGGCGACCGGTGGGGCGTCCACCTGCGCCCAGGGGCGCTCGCTCGTGGTCTCGGCGGGTGCCGGCACCGGCGGGACGACCGGAAGGCCGGGCGGCGCGGCCGCGACGGGCCGGGCGGGCTCGGCCGGTGGAGCGGATCGGCGGGGCAGGAACACGGCGGCCGCCACCGCCGCCAACGCGCCGGCGGCGAACGCCCCCGCGACCGCCAGAGCCGTGCGCCGCGTGCGGTGCCGGGGCGGCGGCAGCGCCCCCAGCTCGAGGGTGCGTCGCGGCGCGGCCGCCTCGACCTTCTGCAGCGCGTCGAGAATCGAGCTCACGACGCCCCGCCACTCTCGCCCGCGAGCGCCGGGCGGGGGTAGCCGCCGACCGCGCCGTAGAGCGCGATGCGGGTGAGCGGTCCCACCACGCCGTCGGCCACGAGCAACCGCGAGCGCTGGAAGTCGCGGACGGCGTCCGCCGTCGCCTGCTCGAAGACGCCGCTGTCGGGCCCCGCGTAGGCGCCCGCGCGCCGGAGCAATCCCTGCAGGCGCCGCACCGCGTCGCCCTTCGCGTCCGGGACGAACACGCCCACCGGCCCGAGGCCGTCGAAGTCGCGCCAGAAGACGTAGGCGCGGCCGAACCAGACCCGCTCGAGCTCGCCGACCGAGGCGTGCACGGGCGTGCCGGCCGCCCCGAGGCGCAGCGTGTCCCCGTCGACGCCGAGCAGCGCCATCCAGCGCGGCCCGCCGGACCCCGGCGCTTGGAGCTCGAGGACGGCCGGGAGATCGAGGAGACGCAGCATGCTCAGGTTGCCCGACAGCGGCAGGTCGTCGAGCGTGCGCCGGGCGGCGGCGGCCGCGAAGTCGTCCGCCGACGCGACCGCCTCGTCGGCGGCGAGCGGCGTCGCACGCCACGCGGCGAGCACGTCGCCGAGCGCCGCCCGCGCGCTCGCCGCCGAATCGAGCGCGGCGACGCGCTCGCCGAACGCGGGCGCGACGTCGGCGGGCGGCGGCGCCGGCGCGGGATCGGCTGCGCTCGCCAGCGCCGGGCCCGGAGGTGCGGCCTCCTCCCTCGCATCGGGCGCTCCCAGGAGCGTCGGCGCGAGCTGGCGCGCGGCGAGCGCCAGGGCGCCCAGGCAGACGCCGGCCCCCAGCGCCGTCCAGGCCGCGCGCCGCGCGGCGCTGCGCGGCGCGGGCAGCGGCACCGTCGCGATCTCGCGGTACGCCCGGCGCACGAGGCGGCGCCCGATCGTGCGGCGGTCGGCGGCGAACCCTGCGACCATCGCCCGATGGCAGAGCATGTTCACCAGCCGCGGCACGCCGCCCGAGCGCCGGTGCACCAGCGCGAGCGCGCCGCGCGTGAAGATGCGGCCGGCCTGCCCGTCGCCCGCCACCGCGAGCCGGTGGCGGACGTAGGCCGCCGTCTCGGCGCGTCCGAGGGGTCCGATGTGCCAGCGCAGCGTGATCCGCTGGTTGAGCTGGACCAGCTCGGGGTGGAGCAGCAGCGCGCGGAGCTGCGGCTGGCCGACGAGGACGATGCGCAGCAGCTTCTCGGTCGTGGTTTCGAGGTTCGAAAGCAGCCGGAGCTGCTCGAGGACGTCGATGCCGAGCGCCTGCGCCTCGTCGATCACCACCACGCAGCGGCGTCCCGCCTCGCGCTGCGCCAGGAGGTGCGCGTTGAGGCCGTCGATCAGCTTCTTCGGGCTCGCGCTCGCCGCCGGGAGCCCGAACTCGGCGCTCACGGTCTTGAGCAGCTCGAGCGCCGAGAGCGCGGGATTGAAGACGTAGGCGGCCGCGATCTCCGGTCCGAGCTGGCCGAGGAAGGCGCGCAGCAGCGTCGTCTTGCCGGTCCCGACGTCGCCGGTGAGGCACACGAACCCGCTCTCCTCGAGGCCGAGGCGCAGGTGGGCGAGCGCGTCGGCGTGGCGACGCGAGAGGAAGAGGTAGCGGGGATCCGGCGTCAGCCGGAAGGGGGCGTCGGAGAGCCCGAAGAAACGCTCGTACATCGGCCGCGGTGCCCTCCGGGGCCTACCATCGGCCGCCGGCGCGCGCCAGTGGCGGGGGGCTCACGCCGCGTGGCGGGCGGCGCGGGAGACGGCCGGGAAGGGATCGAGGAGCGGCCCGAGCCCGGCGAGCTCGCCCAGCACGTGGCGATCGGCGGCGCCGCCGGCGAGCCGGCCCGCCGCCGCCAGCGCGGCGTCCAGCTCGCCGAGCAGCGCCTGAAGGCACTTGCGGTTGTAGCCCGCGCGGGCGGCCGTGAAGCGCCGCCCGCCGGCGAGCGGCACCGCGAGCGGGCCCTTCGGCGCCTCCTCGAGCGCGCGCGCGTTGGCGACCGCGAAGCGGAGGTAGGTGCCGGCGATGCGCGCGGCGAGCGGTCCCAGCGCCGTGCCGTCGGGGGGCTCTGTGCCGGGATGCTCCGCCGCTTCGTTCTCGGCGCGCCGCTCGAGGTCGCGGAACCAACGGGCGAGGTGCGTGCGGGCGGGGTCGGCGACGATCGCCGTGCCCGTCGGGTCGCGGCGGATCTGGTTGAGCTGGCCATAGAGAGCGAGGTCGCCGGCGCCGGGCTCGGCGCCGGCGAGAAAGCGGTGCGCGGCGAAGAGCGCGTCGAGGTCCGCGCACAGGCCGCGCAGGTCGTCGAGCAGGAGATCGAGCATGTCGGGCGTGGCGCCCATCGCCGGCAGCGTCGCCGTGATGCCTTTCGGGAAGAGCTGCTTCGCGGTCGCCATGTCGACGCCGAACGCCCCGCAGGTCATGTCGGCCGCGATCACGGCGCTCGCCTGCTCGGCGTCGGCGGGATGCAGCCAGCGCGAGGCGAGCATCGCCCGCACCACCCATTCGTCGGCGTAGTCCTCGACGAGCGCGTCGAAGCCGCGGCGGCCGGGATCGGCGGGCAGGACCGCCGGCTCGGGGTGCGCCGCTTCGAGCGCGCGCACGATGGCGGTCGAGTCATTGAGCGCCCGGTCGTCGGGCGTGATCACGACCGGCACCATCGTGCGCCCGGTGCGCGCGCGCAGCACCCGCTCGCGGTTCTGCATGTTCTCGCGCACCTCGACGACCGGCAGGCGCTTGAGGGCCAGGTACATGCGGATCTTGTCGGAGTAGGGGCTGAGTGACATGACGTAGAGCGTGTAGGGCTGCATCGGGCCCCGAGTAGCACACGCGCCGCGGCGCTGGAACCTCGCGCCCCGCGCCGTTAATGTGGGAGGCGGTGCGGCCGCTGATCGGCATCTCGAGCTACGGGCGCGCGGGGCAGCGCCAGACCTTCTCGGTCCCCTGCGAGTACGTCGACGTCGTGCGCCTGGCCGGCGGCGCGCCGCTGATCCTGCCTCCGGTCGAAGGGGAGCTCGAGGTCCTCGACGCCATCTCGGGGCTCATCCTGCCCGGCGGCGGCGACGTCGACCCGACCCGCTACGGGCACTCGGTGCGCCACGAAGCCAACTACGACGTCTCGGCCGAGCGCGACCAGTTCGAGCTCGCGCTCACGCGCGCCGCGCTCGCGCGCCGCACGCTGCCGGTGCTCTGCATCTGCCGCGGCATGCAGCTCCTGAACGTCGCGCTCGGCGGCGACCTGGTCCAGCACATCCCCGACCACTTCGGCGAGCGGGTGCTGCACCGCCGGCCCGAGCGGCTCCCCGTGACGCATCCGGTGCGGCTCGCCGGGGAGAGCCGGCTGGCGCGCATCCTCGGGGCGACCGAGCTGGTCGTGCGCTCCTTCCACCATCAGGCGGTCGGGCGGCTCGGCACGGGGCTGCGCGCGGTCGCCTGGAGCCCCGACGGTGTCGTCGAGGCGGTCGAGTCCGAGCGGCACCCGTTCCTGCTCGCGGTGCAGTGGCATCCCGAGCTGGATGCGCTCGGCGAGGCGGGGCCGCTGCGGCTCTTCGAGGCGCTCGTCGCGCACAGCCGCGATCACGCGGCGCGCCGCTCGACGGCGGCGTAGGCGCGCGCCCGCTCACCCCCGGTCGAGCCGGGCCACGGCGGTGGCGCGCCGGACGTAAGGGAACGTCGGTGCCGGCCCCCGGCCGCCGAGCACGCGGGCCAGCACCGGCAGCGAGCGGGCGAGCAGCTCGGGATCGAGCAGCGCCCGCTCCGGCCGCTCGAGCATGTGGAACGTGCGCAGCAGCCCGCGGAACACCACGGGGTCGATGCGCGCGGCGGGCAGCACGCCGCGGTCGAAGAACCAGCCGAACGCCTGCTCGGCCGCCCCGGCGATCGCGGCGAGAGGGGCACGCGCCCCGCCCCCTGGTGAGCGTCCGACCGCACGGCGATCGGCGGAGACCGCGGCGTCCCAGTAGGGCCGCAGCTGCGCCTCGCTCTCGCGATCGAGGTAGCAAGCCGCGGCGACGAGGTCATCGCGGTGGCGCGCGATCGCCTCGTCGAGCAGCACCGCCTGCACGAGCGCCATCGGACAGCCGCGACCGTAGACCGGGTTCGAGTGGTAGGCGGCGTCACCGATGGCGACGAAGCCCGGCGCGAGCGGCCCCTCGGCATCGACGAAACGCCGCAGCCGGTTGCTGAGCTCGCCCATCGCGCGCACCGGCCCCTCGGCGCCGCCGATCGGGGTCGAGACGCCGGGCGCGCGCCAGGGAGCGACACCGGGGAACGCGCGCAGGAACCGCTCGAAGCGCCGTGGCTCGGCGAGCCGGCGCAGCGAGGCGTCGTCGGCCGGCGGGCCGACCGTGATCGAGAACGTGCCGGCGTCGCCTGGGAAGATGGCGACCTTCACCCAGCCGAGGTCGCCGGCGACGAGGCCGGCCGCTGCGCCCGGGGCGCGCCCCCGGCGCAGCCGGTAGAAGCGCGTGTAGTAGAGGAGGCCGGTGTCCTGCGTCTGCTCCCGCGGCAGCGGGGCTCCGATCGCCGCAAGCCACGCGGGCGCAGGCGAGCGGCGGCCGAGCGCGTCGACGACGAGGCGCGCGGGCAGCGGCGTCCCGTCGTCGAGGCGGACGCCGGTGACGCGCGGGCGGCGGCCGTTGCCGTTCGCGGCGATGAGCCCGGCGACGGCGGTGCCCTCGCGCACCTCGACGTTCGGCCGCTCGCGCACGCTCTCGCGCAGCGCCCACTCGAAGGTGGCGCGCCGGCAGGCGAGCAGCACGACGTCCTCGTCGTCGGGGCGCGGCACGAGCGGCATCCCGGGCGGCGCCGTCTCGGCCAGCGGGATCTCGCGCACGCCGGCGGCGCGCAGCCGCTCGAGCACGTCGGGCATGTGCGCGAGCAGGATGAGCCGCACGCGGGCGAGGAACGCGTGCGAGTGCCGGAACTGCGGCACGCCGCGGCGTTCCCAGCGCGCGAACGCCTCCTCGGGCGCGGCAACGTCGGCGCGCACGTCGCGCTCGAGCACGAGGACGCGCGGGAAGTGGCGTGCGAGCAGACGCGCGGCGGCGAGGCCGGCGACGCCCCCGCCGAGGATCACGGCGGGCGCGGCGCCGGCGGCGGAGAGCGAGGCCATCGCCGGCGAGCATACGCCACCGGCAACGGCGGTTACACCGGGGCGCCCCGGTGGGGGTCGAGGTAGACCTGCCCCGCGAGCCGCGCGACGCCGAGCCGGCGCGCGTGGCGCCTCGCCACGGCGAGCGGTGCATCGAGCGGCACGCGACCGCGGCGGTAGGCGGTGATCAGCGCAGCGAGCCGGCGGTGCTCGGCGGGCGTGAGCTTGTCCGCGAGGCGGCGGAGCACCCGCGCGAGCGCGCGGGCGTGACCGCGGCGTGTGGCCGGGGTGCGCAGCACCCCCATGAAGGCCGCACCGTAGGCCTCGAGCGCCGCGCGCCGCGGCCGGCGTCCGGCGCGTGCCGCGATCCGGCCGAGACGCGTCCACGCCGCCGGATCGTGCGCGAGCAGCAGGAGCTCGTGCGCCGCATGGAAACGGCCGAGCGCGGCACCCGTCGGGCGGCCCGCGACGAGGTCGAGCCAGCGAGCATGGGCGAGCAGCCGCACGACGAAGCTCTCGCGCCGTGCGGGGTTCCCGAGTCCGCTCTCCTCCTCGAGCGGCAGCAGCGGCAGCCGCTCCGCGAGCGCGCGCGCGAACAGCCCCGTGCCGTCGCGCGTCGGCGCGCCTCCGGGGCCGTAGACGCGCACCCGCGCCATGCCGCAGCTCGGCGAGCCCCGCTTGAGGACCCAACCGGCCAGCCCGCGGCGCGCGAGCGCGCCGACGCGCGCGCGCGCGAAGCGCCGCATCGCCTCGGTGTGGTCGGCCCCGGTCTCGTGCGCGACCAGACGCGGCGCCGCCGGGTGGCCCTGGAGCCGTACCGGCGTGCGCGGGACGCCGAGCCCGACCTCGACCTCGGGGCAGACGGGTATCCACTCGACCCACCTGCCGAGCACGTCGGTGACGAAGCGGTCCCGCCGGTGCGTGCCGTCCCAACGCACGCGCTGCCCGAGCAGGCACGCGCTGACGCCGACCTGCAGCCGCCCGCGCGCCGTGCCGCCGGCCATCGAGCGCCTCGTACCGCCGCGGCGCGCGCCGTTCAAGCGGTGGCGTTCCGGAGGGTGGCAATGCTAAACCGCGGCCGCGATGCCGCTTGGTCGCGCGACGCTCGTCCTGCTCGCGGTCCTCGCTGCGCCGGCGTCGGCGGCCACGGTCGACCGGCGGCTCGACGCCTACGCGCTGCTCGCCACCGAGTCGCTCCGCGCGCGCGCTCTGCGCGTCGAGCGCGGCGACGTCGCGGTCGACGCCGGCGCGCTGCTGGCGTCGGAGCTCGACGCCCCCGGCTCGCAGGTCGTCGCGCGTGCCGTGCGCCTGCGCGGCGCCTCCCGCTGCGCCGCCGTCATCGGCGACGCGGTCGCCGGCACGGGGCCGTCGTGTCCGCTCGCCGCCCGCGCCGCGGGCGCCGTGTTGCCCGACGTCGCCGACGCCTGCGGCTACCCCGCGCCCTTCCCCGCCTGCGACCGCGCGCGGCCGGTGACCGTCGCCGCGGGGGCGCTCCGGGCGCTGGCGCCGGGCGTCTACGGCGCCATCACCGTGCGCGGGGGACGGCGTGCGGGGGTGCTCGCGCTCACCGGCGGGCGCTACGTCTTCTGCGGGCTGCGCGTGCTGCGCGGCGCGCGGGTGCTCGCGCGGGCGCCGGTCGAGGTCGACGTCGCGGGCGAGGCGCTGCTCGATCGGGGAGCGGTCGTGGGCCCCGCCGAGGACGTGGCGCTCGAGGCCGGCGACGTGCGCCTGTTCGCCGGCGGCGCGAGGCTCCGCGTGGCGCCGCGCGCGCAGCTCCGCGCCCGCCTGTGTGCCCCGCACGCGGCGCTCACCGCCGACGGCGCGACGCTGGCCGGCGTCGTGGTCGCCCGCCGGATGCGGCTCGTTCGTGCCCTCGCGACCGCTCCCTACCTCGAGCCCCATGCGGCCTGCGCGCAGCACGATCGCCTGCGCAACGTCTACTTCGGCGATCTGCACGTGCACACGGCGCTCTCCTTCGACGCCTATGCCTTCGACGTCCGCACCCGCACCACGCCCGAGCAGGCGTACCGCTTTGCGCGCGGCGAGCCGGTGGCGCTCCCGCCGCTCGACGCGAACGGGGCGGGCACGCAGATCGTGCGCCTCGCCCGCCCGCTCGACTTCACGGCGGTGACCGACCATTCCGAGTTCCTGGGCGAGGTCGAGACCTGCGTCACGCCCGGCTCGCCGACCTACGCGTCGGCGAGCTGCCAGTCCTACCGGGCCGGCAGCAACGCCGCGGCGACGCAGCTCGGCGTGCGCCTCGCGCTCACTCCACCGAGCCGCGACCCGGCGATCTGCGGCGCCGACGGCCACGTCTGCCTCCAGGCGGCCGGCGCGGTCTGGCAGCGCGTGCAGGAGGCCGCCGAGCAGGCCTACGACCGCAGCGCGGCGTGCGCCTTCACCACCTTCATCGCCTACGAGTACACCGGCACGCAGGCGGTGAGCACGCTGCACCGCAACGTGATCTTCCGCACCGACCGGGTGCCCGCGCCGACGACGTTCTTCGAGCAGCCGACGCCGCAGGGCCTGTGGGCCGAGCTGCGGTCGACGTGCATCGCCGGGCTCGACGGCTGCGACGTGCTCGCCATCCCGCACAACTCGAACGAGAGCAACGGCAAGATGTTCCTCGTCGAGTACCCGGGCGCGAGCGACGTGGACCAGCAGCGGACGGCCGCCGAGCTGCGCGCGGCGATGGAGCCGGTCGTCGAGATCTACCAGCACAAGGGCGACTCGGAATGCATGAACGGGCTCTCGGGCGTCATCGGCGCCCCCGACGAGCTGTGCGACTTCGAGAAGCGCCGGCGCCCGCCCGTCCCCGACTGCGGCGGCGGAACCGGGGCGGGAGGAACGATCACCGCGGGTTGCGTGTCGCGCCTCGACTTCGTGCGCGGGGCGCTGCTCGCCGGGCTTTCGGAGGCCGCGCGGCTCGGCGTGAACCCGTACCGGCTCGGGATCGTCGCCAGCACCGACACGCACAACGGCACGCCCGGGAAGACGGACGAGGCGACGTGGGTCGGCCATCGCGGCACCGACGACGACACGCCCGCGTTCCGCCTCGGCCCCGGGCAGTTCTATCCGGGGGGCATCCTCTTCAGCCCCGGCGGGCTCGCCGGCGTGTGGGCCGAGGAGAACTCGCGTCCGGCGATCTTCGACGCGCTCCGTCGGCGCGAGGTCTTCGGGACGAGCGGGCCGCGGATCGCGGTGCGGTTCTTCGGCGGTTTCGGGCTGTCCGCCGGCCTGTGCAAGGCGCCCGACCTGGTCGCGCGCGCCTACGCGCGCGGCGTGCCGATGGGCGGCGCGCTCCCGCCCCGCGGGCGCGCGGCCGCGCCGACCTTCGTCGTCTCGGCGCTGCGCGACCCCGAGGGCGCGCCGCTCCAGCACGTGCAGATCATCAAGGGCTGGATCGAGAACGGCGCGGCGCACGAGCAGGTCTTCGAGGTGGCCGGCGACGCCGCCAACGGGGCGAGCGTCGACGCGCCGACCTGCACGCCGCGGGGGCCCGGCGCCGATGCGCTCTGCGGTACGTGGACCGATCGCGCCTTCCGCGCCGACCAGCCCGCCTTCTACTATGCCCGCGTGCTCGAGAACCCGACGTGCCGCTGGAGCACGTATCAGTGCAACGCGCTGGCGCCCGCCGACCGGCCGCCGTCGTGCAGCGATCCGAGCGTGCCGAAGACCATCCAGGAGCGCGCGTGGACGTCGCCGATCTGGTACCAGCCGGCAGCGTGGCGATGACGCGCTGGCTGCGAGAGCCGCTGCTCCACTTCGCCGTGCTGGCCGCGGCGCTGCTCGCGGTCGAGCGGCGTCTCGCGCCCGAGGCGCGCCGCATCGTGGTGCCCGCCGAGGTGGTCCGCGGGCTCCGCCAAGACCACCTGCGGCGCACCGGGATGCCCCCCACGCCGGCCGAGGAGGCCGGGCTGGTCGAGCGCTGGGTCGACGACGAGGTGCTGGTGCGGGAGGCGCTCGCACTGGGCCTCGACCGCGGCGACGTGATCGTGCGCCGGCGGCTGGTGCAGAAGATGGAGATCCTCGCCGAAGGGCCGGACGCGCCGGCGCCGAGCGACGCCGTGCTGGCCGAGTACCTCGCGCGCCACGCCGAGCGCTACGCGACGCCTGCGCGCGTGTCGTTGACGCAAGTGTGGGCGGGCCCCGGTGTCGACGCCGCGGCGGCCCGGGCGCTGCGCGCGCGGCTCGCGGCCGGGACGGATCCCGCGGCCGTGGGCGCGCCCTTCGTCGCGGGGCGGAGCTTCGCCCGGCGCAGCGAGCAGGAGCTGGCGGACGTCTTCGGCGCGGATTTCGCGGCGGCGGCGATGGGGCTCCCGGTTGGGGAGTGGGCCGGGCCCGTGCGCTCGAGCTACGGCTTCCACCTCGTGCTGGTGCGGGAGCGGCAGCCCGGGTACCCGCCGGTCCTCGACGAGGTGCGCGCCGCGGTCACCCGCGACTGGCAGGAGGAGGAGCGCGCCGCTCGCGTGCGCGCGGCGCGGGCGGCGCTGCGCGCCCGCTACGCGGTCGCGGTCGAGGACGACGGCGAGAGCGGCCAGGTGGCGGCGCGATGAAGGGCGCCGGCATCGCCATGGCCCTGCTGGCGGCGCCCGCGCTGGTGGCAGCGCACGCGTTCGCGCCCGCGCTCCTCGATCTGCGCGAGCAGGCCCCGGGCGTCTTCGCGGTGCGGCTCGAGGGGCCGCCGGGGCTCGAGCCGCGGCTGCCGGCGCGCTGTACCCACGTTTCCGGGGGTTCCACCGCGCGTGCCTTCTCCGTCGCCTGCGGAGGGGAGGGCCTCCGCGGCGCGGCCCTCACGGTCGACGGCCTCGTCGCCGGGCGGATCGACGCGCTCGTGCGGATCACCTGGCGGGACGGCACGAGCCTCGCGGGCACGGCGCCGCTCGCCGTGCCCGCGGGGCCCGTGGCCGAGGGGGCAGCGGCGCCGGCGGTGGCGCTCGGCTACGTGCGCCTCGGCGTCGAGCACATCTGGAGCGGACCCGATCACCTGCTCTTCGTGCTCGGCCTCCTGCTGCTCGTGCGCGGATGGGCGCCGCTCGTGCGCACGGTGAGCGCATTCACGCTCGCGCACAGCGTGACGCTCGCGCTCGCCGTGCTGAAGGTCGTGGCCGTACCGCCGGCGCCGGTCGAGGCGCTGATCGCGCTCAGCATCGTGCTCGTGGCGGCCGAGCTGGTGCGTTCCGAGGACGCCCCGCCGACGCTCGCGCGGCGCTTCCCCTGGCTCGTCGCCTTCGCCTTCGGCCTGCTGCACGGCCTCGGATTCGCGGGCGCGCTCGTGCAGGCGGGACTCCCGCCCGCGCACGTGCCGCTGGCGCTCGTCGCGTTCAACGGCGGCGTCGAAGTGGGGCAGCTCCTCTTCGTGGCGGTGATGCTCGGCCCGGCGGCTTTCGTGCGGCCGCGGCCGTGGCTCCGGCTCGTGCCGGCGTACGCGATCGGCACGGTCGCGATGGCGTGGACCGTCGAGCGGCTGGCCGCGCTCTGGGCGTAGCGTCGCCTTGCGCATGCCGTTGCGTGCGCCGCACGGTGAGCGCGGCCGGCAGCGGCCCCGCGTGGCACGCCCCGTGCTCCTCCGGAGCCCGGGCGCCGTGGTATGTTGTCGAGTGTGGAAGGGCCACGCCGCCGCGCGACGTACCAGGACCTGTTGGAGATCCCGGATCACCTCGTCGCCGAGATCGCCGACGGGGAGCTCTTCGTCAGCCCGCGGCCAGCGAGCCCGCACGCCCATGCGACCAGCGTGCTCGGCAGCGACGTCATCGGGCAGTTTCACGGCCCGCCGGGCGGGGCGGAGCGGCCGGGGGGCTGGTGGGTTCTCTTCGAGCCCGAGCTGCATCTCGACGACGACGTGCTCGTGCCCGACTTGGCCGCGTGGCGCCGGACCCGGATGCCGGTGCTCCCGAACGTCGCGGCCTTCACGGAGCCCCCGGACTGGGTCTGCGAGGTCGTTTCGCCGACCACCGCCCGCCTCGACCGCGCGCGCAAGACGCGCATCTACGCGCGGGCCCGCGTCGGCCACCTCTGGCTCGTCGATCCGCGTGCCTGCACGCTCGAGGTGTACCGCCTGGAGGCCGGGCGCTGGGTGCTCGTGGACGCCCACGAGGGGAACGGCCCCGTCCGCGCCGAGCCGTTCGAGGTCGTGGAGCTGGTGCTGGGGCGCTGGTGGATCGAGGACGTCGCTAGCGCAGCTCCGCGTGGCGAAAGCACCGTACCAGGTGATCGTTGACCATCCCGGTCGCCTGCATGAGCGCGTAGCAGATCGTCGAGCCGACGAACGCGAAGCCGCGGCGGCGGAGATCGGCGCTGAGCGCGTCGGACTCGGGTGTGCGGGCGGGGACGGCGCGCATCGTTCGGCGCGCGCGCTGGCGCGGGCGGCCGCCCACGAACCGCCAGGCGTAGGCGTCGAAGCTGCCGAACTCGCGCTGCACGGTGAGGAAGCAGCGGGCGTTGCGCACGGCGGCGGCGATCTTGAGGCGGTTGCGGACGATGCCCGGGTCGGCGAGCAGCGCGGCGAGCCGCCGGGCGTCGTAGGCCGCAACCTTGCGCGGGTCGAAGCGGTCGAACGCCCGGCGGTAGGCCGGCCGCTTGGCGAGGATCGTGCTCCAGCTGAGTCCCGCCTGCGCGCCCTCGAGGATCAGGAACTCGAACCACCGCCGGTCGTCGTGCACCGGCACGCCCCACTCGCGGTCGTGGTAGGCGACCTCGAGGGGCGAGCGCGCCCACGGGCACCGCGGTCGCGGGCTCACGCGGCGCCGCCGAGCAGCGAGCGCGCGATCTGCGACACCTGGATCTCGTCGGTGCCGGCGTAGATCTGCAGCACCTTCGCGTCGCGGCAGAGCTGCTCGACCCGGAACTCGGCCATGTAGCCGTTGCCGCCGAAGAGCTGCACCGCCTCGAGCGCGACCTCCATCGCCGCCCGCGCGGCGTAGAGCTTGCAGGCCGACGCCTCGGCGAAGCTCGGCGCCTTGCCTGCCCGAGCCATCTCGATCTGGCGAAACACGATGTTCTGGAGGTTCATGCGCGCGACCTCCATCGTGGCGAGCTTGAGCTGGATCAGTTGAAACTCGCCGATCGGCCTCCCGAACTGCACGCGGGTGCGTGCGTAGTCGAGGCTGAGCGCGAGGCACTCCTCGACGATGCCGAGGGCCATCGCGGCCACACCGGTGCGCTCGATCGAGAAGGTGGCCTTGGCGCCCGCCCGGCCTTGCGCCTGCTCCTCGCTCTCGCCGAGGAGGCGATCGCGACCGACCCGCACGTCCTCGAGGAACAGCTCGCCGGTCGGCGAGGAGTGGAGCCCCATCTTGCGCAGCGGCTTCGACTGCGTGAGGCCGGGCATGCCCCTGTCGAGGACGAAGCTCAGGACCTTCCGGTCACGGGGCGCGGTCATCCCGTCGTCGAGCTTACAGATGAAGACGATCGTGTCGGCGTAGGGGCCGTTGGTGATGAACGTCTTGCTGCCGCTCAGCACGTAGCCGTCGCCGTCGCGGCGCGCGGTCGACTGCATCGCGCCGAAGGCGTCGGAGCCCGAGCCGGGCTCGGTGATCGCCCACGCGCCGATCTTCTCGAGGGTGAGCAGCGGCAGCGCCCAGCGCTCCTTCTGCGCGGCGGTGCCGCGGGAGAGGATCGCGGCCGGCGTGAGGCCGGCGCTCACGCCCATCGCGGTCACCATGCCCGGGCACCAGCGGCACAGCTCGATGATCGGGATGAGCTGCATGGCGACGCCGTCGCCCTCGCCTGCCGCGCCCCGGTGCTCGCCGCGCGGCCGCCCGGCCTTCTCGCGCGCGATCTGGGCGGCGAAGCGCGCGCGCGCGACCTCGTCGAGGCCGAAGGTCTTCACCATCTTGCGCAGGATGTCGTACGGGGGCAGGTCGCCGTGCTCGAGCTGCTCGAGATTGGGCTTGATCTCGGCGTCGATGAACCGCCGGAAGGCGTCGCGGATCATGAGGTGCTGCTCGTCCCACTCGATCATCGGGGTCACTCCTCGGCGGCGGATTGTGCCTCGTGGAGCCGGCCGTTGCCAGGCTGGAGCGCCCCGGGCCGGTGCGCTACCGTGGCGGCATGCGCCTCGACGCCGAGGAGTATCAGCGCCGCGCCGCCGCGTGCCTCGAGCGCGTCGCGCGCTGGCTCGAGGGCTTCGACCCCGACGACGTCGACTACGCCACAGGCGACGGCAAGCTCGAGATCGAGTTCCCCGACGGCGTGCGCTTCGTGCTCAACCGCCAGGGCGCGGCGCGCCAGATGTGGCTCGCGGCCGTCGACCGGGCCTGGCACTACGACTGGGACGCAGGGGGCGCGACGTGGGTCTGCGACCGCGACGGCCACGACCTCTACGCGAACCTGGCCGAGGTCGTCGGTCGCAGGCTCGGCCGGCCGCTGCCGGCGCCGTAGGCCGCTTCAGCGCTCGTCGCCGGCAGGCGGATGCGTCAGGGATGCGGCATGCCCCCGGCCGTCGCGGCCGGGATACCGCTCCAGCCGTGCGACCGCGTCGAGGAGCGCCTGCACGAACGACGGCGCCGCGGCGGGCTGCGTCTCCTCCGGGGCCTGCTCGGCCCTGGGCGGCGGCCGACCGTCGGGCGCCGGCTGCTGAGCCGCCGGCAGAACGATCAGCGCTGCGACGATCAGGAACCGCGCGAGGGATGCTCGCATGGCCCGACCCCCCTTGTAGACCCTTCTACGCCGGGGTCGGCGCCCGGAGAAATCCCGTCAAGATGTGATGCGCGGGCGGATGGCGCGGGCCGCCGGCACGACCGCGCGGCCGAGGAGCGCGACGGTCGCCGGCTCCGCACGGTCGTGCAGGAAGAAGACGACGCCGTCCACGCCGAGGGCGGCCCGCTCCTCGAGCCGGACGAGGATGTCGTCGGGCGTGCCGCAGTAGCCGCCCGCCGCGAAGCCCCAGCCGGCGCCGGGAAAGCGGCGCACGGCGAGCGCACGGGCCGCTTCGATCTGGTCGCGCCGGGCCGCCAGCGCGAGCACCGCGGCCTCCGTCACCCGCAGCGTGCCCGGGTCGCGGCCGATACGGCGGCACTCGGCGAGGAGCGCGGCGCGCTTGCGCGGCAGCTCGGCGAGCGCGTAGGTGGGGCAGTTCCACACGTCGGCATGGCGGGCGGCGAGCGGCAGCGTGCGCCGCTCGCCGGCGCCCCCGACGTGGATCGGCGGGTGCGGGCGTTGCCGGGGGCGCGGGAGGCTCGGCGCGGCGTCGAGGCGGTAGTGGCGGCCCGAGAACGACGGCGCCTCTTCGACGAACAGGCGGCGGATCACCGTGAGCGCCTCGTCGAGCTGCGCGGCGCGGGTGGCCGCGTCGGGCCAGGGGAGGCCGAGGCGCGCGAACTCCGGGGCATAGGAGCCGCTACCGAGACCCAGGTCCAAGCGGCCGCCGCTCGTGTGGTCGAGCGTGACCGCCATCTTGGCGAGCAGCGCCGGGTGACGCAGCCCGGCAGCGAGCACGAGGTGGCCGATGCGCACCCGCTCGGTCGCGGCGGCGAGCGCGGTTGCCGCCGTCCAGGCCTCGAAGGAGGGGATGGCCGGCATGCCCGGGGGGTAGAGGTGGTCCATGAGCCAGAGCGCGTCGATGCCCGCGCGGTCGCACGCCTGCGCGCGGGCGCGCAGCTCCTCCCAGGTAAAGCCCATCTGCGGCAGGTAGACCCCGACGTCCATCGCGCTCACCCGACTGCGTCCGCCGCCGCCTCGCCGCCGCGGACGCAGTCCGGCAGCCCCACCCCGCGGTAGCCCGCGCCGGCGAGCGCGAGCCCGGGCAGCGCCGCCGCCCGCGCCTCGATGGCCGCCACGCGCTCGAGGTGGCCGACCGCGTACTGCGGCATGGCCCGCGGGTAGCGGTGGACGCGCAGCAGCAGGGGCTCGGCGACGATGCCGAGCAGCGTGCGCAGCTCGGCGCGCACGAGGGCGGTGAGCACGTCGTCGGGCAGCCCGGCCACCTCGGGTCGCCGCGCGCCGCCGACGAAGGCGCGCAGCAGCTCGTGACCCTCGGGGGCACGGTGGCGGAACTTGCGGCTCGCGAACGTGCACGCGAGCAGCGGCCGGCCCTCGGCGGCGGGGACGACGAACCCGAAGCCGCGCAGCGCGGGCGCGTCCGCGGCGCGGTAACCGAGCGTCACGGTCGCCGACGACGCGTAGTCGATCCCGGCGAGCGCGCGCGCGAGCGCGTCGTCGAGCGCAGCGAGCAGACGCGCGGCTTGGTGCGCGGGCGTCGCGAGCACGACCCCGTCGGCCGCGATCGCCTCCCCGCCGGCGGCGAGCCGCCAGCGCCCGCCCTCACGCGCGAGGCCCGTAACCGGCGTCCGCAGCCGCACGGCGCCCGCGGGCAGCCGCCGCGCGATCGCGCTCACCAGCGCCCCCATGCCGTCGCGGTGGGTGACGAAGAGGCCGTAGCGCGCGCCGGCGGCCGGCGCCGCGCGCGCCGCGGCGCGCAGGCCGAGGATCACGCTGCGGTGGCGGCGCTCGATCTCGAGGAAGCGGGGCATGGTGGCGGCGAGCGAGAGGCGCTCGGGATCGGCGGTGTAGATGCCGCCGACGAGCGGGTCGGCGACGCGCTCGAGCGCCTCGCGGCCGAGCCGGCGGCGCACGAAGGCGGCGAGGCTCTCGTCGGCCGCCGTGCGGCCCCGGGGCAGCACGAGGTCGAGGGCCATGCGGAGCTTGCCCCGCCAGGAGAACAGCGGCGAGGCGGCGAGCGCGCGCAGGTCGGTCGGTGCGAGGAGCAGGAACCCCTCGGGCAGCGGATGGATGCGCCCGCCGCTGGCAACGTAGGTGCGGCGGTCGCCCTCGCGCGTGCCGACGAGGTCGCCGGTCACGCCGAGCCGCTCGCAGAGCGCGAGGCCCCAGGGCTTCTCGGTGATGAAGGCGTCGGGGCCGCCCTCGACGACGAAGCCGCCGGCGTGCTCGGTGACGATGGTGCCGCCCAAGCGTTCGGCGGCCTCGAGCAGCACGACCTCGCTGCCCCGCTCGACCAGCCGGTGCGCCGCGGCGAGCCCGGCCACGCCGCCGCCCACCACCGCGACGCGCCGGCGGCTCACCCGGCGGCCTCGCGCACGACGTGGGCGAGCATGCGCACGAACGCCGGATGGTCGTTCACGGTCGCGGCTCGCGCGAACGGCAGCCCGAGCGCCGCCGCGGTCGCGCGCGCCACGACGTCGAGGTCGTAGAGGACCTCGACGTGGTCGCAGACGAAGCCGACCGGCACGACGACGACCGGATCGGGTCCCGCCGCGGCGAGCGCGCGCAGCGCGTCGTTCACGTCGGGATCGAGCCAGGGCTCGTGCGGGCTGCCGCTGCGGCTCTGGTAGGCCACCTGCCAGCGGTCGGCGCCGACGGCCGCCGCCACCGCCGCGGCCGAGGCCGTGACCTCGGCGACGTACGGTGACGCCGCCGCCATCGCCACCGGCACGCTGTGGGCGGTGAAGACCAGGCGGGCCCCGCGTGGCACGGTCGCGCACGCGGCGCGCACGGCGTCGCCCACCGCCTCCACGAAGAGCGGATGCGTGTGCCAGGGGCGGACGTAGAGAACTTCGGGCGCCGCGGGCCCGAGCGCCGCCCGCGCGGCGTCCACGGCCTCGACGTAGCGCGCGCGGCTCGCCTCGGTGGCGTGCGGTGAGAGGATCACGCCGACCGCGCGCCGGAGCCCCGCGCGCGCCATGGCGCCGAGCGCGTCGGCGAGCGAGGGCGTCCAGTTGCGCATGCCCACGTGGACGGGCAGCGGGCGCCCCGCGGTCGCGAGCGCGCGGGCGAGCGCGGCGGCCTGGCGGAAGGTGATGTCGTTCAGTGGCGAGCGGCCGCCGATGCGCTCGTAGTGGCTCGCCACCTCCTCCAGACGCTCGCGCGGGATCGATCGCCCGTGCGCGACGCGGGCCAAGAACGGCCGGATCTCCTCGGGACGCGTCGGCCCCCCGAAGGCGATCAGCAGCACGCCGTCAGCCGGCATGCCGCGCGCTCGCCGACAGCTCGTGCACCGCGTCCACGAGCGCGCGCACGTGGTCGACGGGGGTCTGCGGCAGCACGCCGTGTCCCAGATTGAAGACGTGGCCGGGCCGCCCGGCCGCCTGCCCGAGGATCGCCGCCGCGCGGCGGCGGATCTCCGGGATCGGCGCGAGCAGGGCCGCGGGGTCGAGGTTGCCCTGCACGGCGACGTCGTGGCCGACGCGCGCCCACGCCGCGTCGAGGTCGACGCGCCAGTCGAGCCCGATCACGTCGCCGCCGGCGGCCCGCATGGCCTCGAGGAGCCCCGCGCTGCCGGTGGCGAAGTGGATCACGGGCACGCCGGCCGGCAGCGCGCCGATCAGCGCCCGCACGTGCGGCAGGACATGGGCGCGGTAGTCCGCCGGAGCGAGGCACCCCACCCAGCTGTCGAAGAGCTGCACCGCCGCGGCGCCGGAGGCGATCTGCATGCGCAGGTACGCGGCCACGGAGGCGACGAGCCGCTCCATGAGCGCGTCCCACGCGCCGGGGTCGGCGAGCATGAAGGCGCGCGTGCGGGTGAAGGCGTGCGACGCGCCCCCCTCGATCAGGTAGGAGGCGAGCGTGAACGGCGCGCCGGCGAAGCCGATCAGCGGGACGTTCGCGGGCAGCGCGCGGCGCGCCCGCCCGATCGCGGCGCCAACGAAGTCGAGCGCGCCGGGCTCGACGGCCCGCAGCCGCTCGACGTCGGCGGCGGCACGCACCGGCCGGCGGATGCGCGGCCCGTCGCCGGCGGGGAATTCGACGCCCGCGCCCATCGGCTCGAGCACCAGCAGGATATCCGCGAAGATGATGGCTGCGTCGACCCCGAGTCGCGCGGCGGCGGTGACGGTCACCTCGGCCGCGGCGTCGGGATCGTGGCAGAGCTCGAGGAAGCCCAGGCGCTCGCGGACCGCCCGGTACTCGGGCATGTAACGCCCCGCCTGCCGCATGAGCCACACGGGCGTGTAGGGAACGGGCTCGCGGCGGCACGCGGCCAGGAAGGGGGGCGTCTCAGGCGCAGCCAGCGATCACCTCGCGACCGAAGAGGCGCACGTGCTCGGGCTCCGTGCGCCGCCCGAGCGTCATGATGAACGTGCTGATGCCGAGCGCGCGGTTGCGCTCGACGCGACGGCGGATCTCGTCGGGGGTTCCGATCAGCGCCAAGTCGGGGCTCGAGTCTAGGAAGCCGAGCGCGCGGAAGATCGCGTCGCCCCGGCGCTTGGCCTCGTCGCGGTCGGTGGCGATCGCGGCCAGCGTCTGCTGCGAGACCACGATCTCGTCGGGATCGCGTCCGACCGCGCGGCAGTGCGCGGCGAGCACCTCGCGCTTGCGGGCGACGTCGGCGTGGTTGACGCCCAAGTTGTTCCAGACGTCGGCGTGCTGCGCGACCAGCCGAAGCAGCACCCGCTCGCCGCCGCCCCCGACGAGGATCGGCAGGCGGGCCTGCACCGGCTTCGGGTTGCAGGGCGCGCTCTCGACCGTGAAGTGGCGTCCGCGGAACGTGACCCGCGGCTCCGTCCACATCCGGCGGAGGATCGTGAGCGCCTCGCCGAGCTGCCCGAGCCGCGTGCCGACCGGCGGGAACGCGTAGCCGTACTGCTCGTACTCCGCCGCGTGCCAGCCCGCGCCCAGCCCGAGCGTGAGCCGCCCGCCGGAGACCTGGTCGAGCGTCGCCGCCATCTTGGCGAGCAGCGTGGGGGCGCGGAAGCTCACGCACAGCACGAGGTGGCCCACGCGCACCCGCCGGGTGAGCGCGGCGACGGCAGTGATCTCCGTCCATGCCTCGAAGCACGGCTCCTCGTCCATCGGGATGCCGACGAAGTGGTCGATGCACCACACGGAGTCGAAGCCGGACTCGTCGGCGGCCTGCGCGACCTCGCGGGTGCGGCTCCACTCGCTGCCGATCTGAGGCAGCATGAGGCCGAAGCGGATCGGATGGCTCATGTCTTGGTCGCTAGCACGGCGCGCGCCCGCTCCGCCAGCAGGGCGACGAGCGCGCCGAGCTTGGGTGGGCTCGCCTCGAGGTCGGGACGCAGCCCGTGCGCCTCGAGCGCCTCGCTGGTCACGGGCCCGATCGACGCGATCAGCGTGCGTAACATGCCGGCGCGCAGCGCGCCGGGGTTTGCCGCCGCGCGGGCGAGGTGCTCGACCTGGGCCGCGCTCGTGAACACCGCAATTTGCGCCGCGCCGCGCGCGAGCAGGGCGGCGGCGGCGGCGAGCGGCCCCGGATCGGCCGGCGGCGCCCAGCGGTAGACCGGGACGCGCAGCACGCCGAGCCCGCGCTCCTCGAGGCCGGCGAGCAGACGGGCCGGGGCGATGCCGTACTCCTGCACGGCGACCAGCGCCCCTCGCGCGAGGCCGAGGCCGTCGACCACGCCCAGCGTCTCGCGCCAGGTATGGGGCGACGGCACGGGGTGGGCGCCGGCGACCCCGAGCTCGCGCAGTGCCGCGAGCGGCTTCGGCCCGCGCGCGACGAGCGGCACGCCCGCCAGCCGCGCCGGCAGCTCGGGACAGGCGGCGGCGAGCGCGCGCGTCCCCACGCCGGTGAGCAGGACGACGCAGCCGACTTGGCCGCGCTCGAGCCGGCGCGCCAGCTCGTGGGCCGCTTCGGGCGACTCGAGCGGCACCTCGCGCAGCGCGGGCACGCTCACGACCTCCGCGCCGTGGTGCGCGAGCATGCGCCGCACCTCGGTGGCGCGGCGCGCCTCGAAGACGACGACGCGCAGCCCCGCCAGCGCCCCCGGCGGGCTCACGCGAGCGCGGCGGCGGCGAGGTCGCACTCCTCGACGAGCGTGAGCATGTCGCGCAGCACCCGTGCCACCTGGGCGCGCTCGTCGGGCTCGAGCATCGCGAACGCCTCGCGGACCGCGCTCGCCCACCGCGCGCGCAGGTCGGCGCCGAGCAGGAGCTGCATCGAGCGCGCGCCGCCGAGCGTGGCGAGCACCATCGATTCGTGATCGGCGTCGGCGGCCTTTGCGTGCCGGCCGACGGCACGGACGTAGAGCCGCGCGTTGGGGTTCGGCCGCACGGCGACGCCCGTGACCGCCTCCATCGTGCGGGTGAGGCGGCGCATGCCGACCTCGCGCTCGAGGACGCCGAGCACGGTCTCGCGGTCGTCGGCGGGCATGGCCGCGAAGGCCCGCAGCAGGCGCGGGAGCAGAGGGTCGGCGGCGAGGTCGCGGGTGAGCTTCGCCGCCGAGCGCAGCAGCGTGCGCAGCGTCTCGATCGGCTCGTCGGGCGCCCTCACGGATGCTCGGTTGCCCGGGCGGCGGGCGCGTCCGTGGCCTCGTCGAGGAGGCGCAGGACGTCGTGGTTGAGCCGGCGGAGCGACTCGCGCTCGGCGGGGTCGAGCTGGCGGAAGGCGTCGAGGGTCGCCGTCTCCCAGCACTCGCGGTCACGCGGCGCGAGCCGGTGGACGGCACGCGCGGATGCGAGCGTGCCGCGCATGAACTCCTCGTAGGTGAGCGCGGGAATCCGGCTCTCGTCGTGCTCGAAGACCCGGAAGTAGAGCCGCGCGTTGCGGTTGGGGACGAGCCGGCAGCCGGTGAGCGCGCCGTCGGAGGCGTGCGCGAGGCGCCGCGCGTCGACCTCGCGCTCGAGGACGGTGAGGATCGCGTCGCGATCCGCGCGCGGCATGCGCGCGAAGACCGCGAGCAGGCGGCCGATCGGGACGTCGGCGGCGACCTCGTCGAGGAGGCCGAGCGCGGTCGAGAGCAGCGTCTGGAGCGTGTCGAGGGCGTCGTGCACCGCGGCGAGACTGCTTCCGGTCGGTCGCCGCTGTCAAGCGGCTCCGGGTATGGATGCGCAGCAGGTGGAAGCGCGCCGGACGAGCGGCTAGACTCCGTGTCCGTGCGCCGGGTCCGCTGTCCCACCTGCCGGCGGGAGGTCCCGTGGGAAGGCAATCCCCATCGGCCCTTCTGCTCCGAGCGCTGCCGGGTGCTCGACCTCGCCGCGTGGGCGGACGAGCGCTACCGCATCGCGGGCGAGCCGGTGCCGCGCGAGCCCGACGACGCGCCCGGGCCCGGGCCGCGGGGGAAGTAGCGCGTGGCGATCCACCCCACGGCGGTGATCGATCCCCGGGCCGAGGTCGATCCGACGGCCGAGATCGGCCCCTACGTCGCGATCGACGGCCGGGTGTGCGTCGGGCCGCGCACCCGGGTGATGGCGTACGCGTTTCTCACCGGGACGACCGTGCTCGGGGCGGACAACGTCGTGCATCCGGGGGCGGTCCTCGGCCACGAGCCCCAGGACCTCGCCTACCGCGGGGCGGCGACGGGGCTGCGCATCGGCGACCGCAACGTGTTCCGCGAGCACTGCGAGGTCCACCGCGGCACGCAGCCGGAAACCTGGACGGAGGTCGGCAGCGACAACTACCTCATGGCGCGCGCCCACGTCGCGCACAACTGCCGCCTCGGCGACCGCACGATCATCTGCAGCGGCGCGCTGGTGGCGGGGCACGCCGTGGTCGAGGACCAGGCGTTCGTGTCGGGCAACTGCGTCGTGCACCAGCACGTGCGCATCGGCCGGCTCGCGATCCTGCGCGGGCTCTCGCGCACCAGCCGCGACGTGCCGCCGTTCGCGATCATGGATGGCACGCACACGGTCCGCGGCCTGAACCGCACGGGGCTCCGCCGCGCGGGCTTCGACGCCGCGCGCATCCGCGCGCTCGCGACGGCGTTCCGTCTGCTCTTCCGCGTCCGCACGAACCTCCGGGCGGCGATCGCCCGCGTCGAGGCCGAGGTGCGTTCCCCCGACGTCGATTACCTCCTGGCGTTCATCCGCGCGTCCACGCGCGGCGTCGCGATGGGGCCGCCGCACCGGGGCGCGGCGGACGCCGGCGAATCGGACTGACGGCCGCGGGCGCCTTGCAAGCGCCGGGGGGTTCCCCTAGGGTTGGGGCGCTTGCTCAACCAGCGCCGCTTCATCGTCGGAGCCGTGTTGATCGCCGCAGCGGTGTCCTATCTCGTCTACGCAGGCATCCGCAGCACCTCGATGTACTACTTCGACATGGACCAGTTCCTCGCCCAGCGTGCGGCGCACGCCGGCGAGGACCTGCGGGTGAAGGGCTGGGTGCGGGCGGGCAGCATCGTCTGGGACGCGCGCACCAACGCGCTCGCCTTCGACCTCGCCCGCCAGGACGGCAGCGCGCCCGTGCCCGTGAGCTACCACGGCGTGCTCCCCGACATGTTCGCGGCCGGGCGCGAGGTCGTGGTCGAGGGGCGGTGGGCGGACGGCAGCCTCGCCGCGCGGCAGATCATGACGAGCTGCCCGTCGAAGTACGAGCCCGCGAAGGCGGGCTCCTGACCGGATGCCCGCGCTCGGTCGGCTCGCGGTCTGCCTGGCGCTGCTGTGCGCGACGTTCTCGGTCGGCGCCTCGGTCGCGGGGGCCGGGTGGCGCCGGCGCGACCTCGTCGCGGCCGGGGCCCACGCGGCGTATGCGGTCTTCGCGCTCGTCGCGGTCGCGGTGGCGATCCTGCTCCGGGCGCTGCTCACGCACGACTTCTCGCTCGAGTACGTCGCCGCCTACTCGTCGAGCACGCTGCCGGTCCAGTACACGGTCGCGGCGCTGTGGGGTGGGCAGAAGGGCTCGCTGCTCTTCTGGGTGTTCGTGCTCTCGCTGTTCACGACGCTCGTCCAGCTCCAGAACCGCGAGCGCAACCGCGAGCTGATGCCGTGGGTCACCGCGACGCTCATGGTGATCGCGGTGTTCTTCCTGGCGCTGGTGACCTTCGTCACCGACCCCTTCGAGCTGCTCGCCGCGCCCGCGCGCGAGGGGCAGGACCTGAACCCGCTGCTCCAGAACTACTGGATGATGATCCATCCGCCGTCCTTGTACACGGGCTACGTGAGCGCGTCCGTGCCGTTCGCGTTCGCGATCGCCGCGCTCGCCACCGGCCGGCTCGACGACCAGTGGATCCGCACGACGCGCCGCTGGGCGCTGTTCTCGTGGTTCTTCCTCTCGCTCGGGAACCTGTTCGGGGCGCGCTGGGCGTACGAGGTGCTCGGGTGGGGCGGCTACTGGGCCTGGGATCCGGTCGAGAACGCGGCCTTCATGCCGTGGCTCGTGTCGACCGCCTACCTCCATTCGGTGATGATCCAGGAGAAGCGCGACCTGCTCCGCGTGTGGAACATGGTGCTCGTGCTGCTCACCTTCACGCTCACGATCTTCGGCACCTTCCTCACCCGCAGCGGCGTGATCTCGTCGGTGCACTCCTTCACGCAGTCGGGCCTCGGGCCGTTCTTCATCGGCTTCCTGGTGGCGGTGATCCTCGTCGCGGGCGGGCTCGTCGCGTGGCGGCTGCCCGAGCTGCGCACGCGCGGCACGATCGAGTCGTTCCTCTCACGCGAGGCGGCGTTCCTGTTCAACAACCTGATCCTCGTGGGGATCGCGTTCGCCGTCTTCTGGGGCACGGTTTTCCCGGTGCTCTCGGAGTGGGTGCGGGGGGTGAAGATCACGGTCGGGCCTCCCTTCTTCAACCGCGTGAACGCACCGCTCGGGATCGTGCTGCTCTTCCTGGTCGGCGTGGGGCCGGTGATCGCCTGGCGGCGGGCGACGCCGCGGAATCTGCGTCGGGCCTTCGCGGGCCCCGTCGGCGCCGGGCTCGCCGCGGCGGTGCTGCTGCGGCTCGCGGGCGTGCCGCTCGGCTGGGCGCACGCGACGTTCGCGCTCGGCGTGTTCGTGCTCGGCACGGTGGTGCAGGAGTTCTGGCGCGGTGTGCGCGCGCGCCAGGCGATGCTCCACGAGCCCGCGTCCCGGGCGCTCGCCCGGCTCGTCGGCAAGAACCGCCGGCGCTACGGCGGCTACGTCATCCACGTCGGGGTGGTCGCGATCTTCGTCGGCGTGGCGGCCTCGAGCGCGTTTCGCGTCGAGGCGCAGCAGACCCTCGCCCCGGGCCAGGAGATGCAGGCGGGGCGGTTCACGCTGCGCTTCGAGCGCACCGAGAGCAGCGAGGACGCGCACGTCGCGAGGCTCGCCGCCGTCGTTTCCGTGCGGGAGCACGGGAGGCAGATCGCGACGCTCGCCCCCGAGAAGCGGCTCTACAAGAAGCCGCAGCAGCCCACCACCGAGGTGGCGCTGCGCTCACGGCTCACCGAGGACCTCTATCTGGTGCTCGGCTCCTACGATCCGAAGAGCGGACTGGTCACGCTGCTCGCCTACGTGAACCCGCTCGTGTCGTGGATCTGGATCGGCGGCGCGATCCTGGCGCTCGGCACCGCGGTCGCGATGTGGCCGAGCGCGCTCGAGCGGCGCGAGCGGGCGTGGGCGCCCGGGCGCGTCGGCGTGCCGGCGAAGTGACGCGCCTCGCGCACGCGGCGGCGCTGGCGCTGGCCGTCGTCCTGGGTGTGGCCCCGCTCGCCGCGGCGCCGCCCACGCAGCAGGAGGTCGAGGAGGCGCTCACCTGCCAGTGCGGCTGCGGGCTCACCGTCCACGCCTGCAACCACCTCCAGTGCCCGTCCGGCGAGCCCATGAAGCGCGAGATCGCCGAGCGGCTCGCGCGCGGGGAGGGCAAGGAGACGATCCTCGCCGCCTTCCGCGCGCGCTACGGCGAGAAGGTGCTGTCCGCGCCCACCTTCAAGGGCTTCAACTGGCTCGCGTGGGTGACGCCGTTCGCGGCGGTGCTGGCGGCGGCGCTCGCGCTCGGCCTCGTGCTCGCGCGCCGGAGCCGGGGGCCGGCGCAGGGCGAGGCCCCGGCGCCCCCCGCCGTCGATCCGGCGCTGCGGGCGCGGCTCGCGCGCGAGCTGGAGGAGCTGGAGCGGGAGCCATGACGCCGGTCACGCTGGCGATCTTCCTGCTCGGTCTCCTGGTGATCGTGGCGGTCTCGGTGTTCGTCGCCGCGCCGCTGTTCGGGCCGGCGGGTGCGCCGGCCGCGGCGGCGGACGACGACACCGTCGAGCGCGAACGCTGGGAGCGGCAGAAGCGGCAGGCGCTCGGGGCCATCCGGGAGGCCGAGATGGACCGCCGGATGGGGAAGCTGTCCGACGAGGACTTCCACGCGCTGCGCGCGCGGCTCGAGGCCCAAGCCCTCGAGGCGCTGGCGGCGCTCGAACGGGAGCCGAAGCGATGATCACCATCGAGCAGTTCCGCACCCTCGATCTGCGGGTCGGCACCGTGACCGCCGCCGAGCCGCATCCCAACGCCGACCGGCTGCTGGTGCTGCACGTCGACCTCGGTGGCGAGCGGCGCCAGATCGTGGCGGGCATCCGTGCCCACTACGAGCCCGCTGCGCTCGTCGGCCGGCAGGTGGTCGTGGTGGCGAACCTCGAGCCGGCCAAGCTGCGCGGCGTCGAGAGCCAGGGCATGCTGCTCGCGGCCGCCGACGGCGAGCGCATCGTCGTGCTCCGCCCCGACGCGCCGGTCGCGGCCGGCGCGGCCGTGCGGTGACGGCACCGCCGGTCCGCGCGGCCGCGCTCACGCGCCTGCTCGCCGGCACCCCCGTGCTCGCGCGCGTCGACCTCACCGTGGCGGCCGGCGAGCTGGTCGTGCTGCTCGGCCCGAACGGCGCCGGCAAGACGACGCTGCTGCGCGTGCTCGCGGGGCTGCTGCGCCCGAGCGGCGGCGAGCTTCTCCTCTTCGGCGTCGACGTGCGCCGCGGCGCCGACGCCGTCCGGGGGCGCTTGGGCTACGTCGGCCACGAGAGCGCCTGCTATCCCGACCTGAGCGGGGCCGAGAACCTCGCGTTCTACGCTGCGCTCTTCGCGGTGCCCGACGCGCGCGCGCGCGTCGACGAGCTGCTCGCCTGGGCCGGGCTCGGGGCGGTGGCGCGCCGGGCGGTGCGGACTTACTCCCGCGGCATGCAGCAGCGCCTCGCGCTCGCACGCGCGCTGCTCCACCGCCCGGCGCTCCTGCTGCTCGACGAGCCGTTCAGCGGCCTCGACCCGACGGGGGCCGAGCGGCTCGCCGCGCGGCTCGCCGCGCTGCGCGCCGCGGGCTGCGCGCTGCTGCTCACGACCCACGACCTCGCCCGCACGGCGCCGCTCGCCACCCGCACGGTGGTGCTCCACCGTGGCCGCATCGCCTGGCAGGGGGCGGGCGACGCGGCGGCGATCGCGGCTGCGTACCGGGCGGCGGTCGGGGACGGGGACTAGCGGTGCGGGCGGCGCTCACCATCCTGCGCAAGGACCTGCGCATCGAGTGGCGGACCAAGGAAAGCCTCTCGAGCTTCGTCGTGCTCGGCGTGCTGCTGCTGGTCGTCTTCACGGTCGCCCACGACCCGACGCCGGCCGAGGCGCCGGCGCTGGCGCCGGCGGTGCTGTGGGTGACGTTCGTGTTCACGGGCATCCTCGGTATCCAGCGCGGCTTCCTCCTCGAGCGCGAGCACGACTGCCTCGCCGGGCTGCTCACCGCCCCCGTCGACCCGGCGGCGATCTACGCCGGCAAGCTCGCCGCGAACTTGATCCTGCTCGGCGTCCTCCAGGCGATCGTGGTGCCACTGATCGGCCTCCTCTTCCACGTCGAGCTGGGCGCGGTGCTCCCGGGGCTCGTCCTCGTGCTCCTGCTCGGGACCCTCGGCTTCGCCGCGCTCGCCACGCTGTTCGCGGCGGTGGCCGTGCGGGTGCGGGCGCGCGAGGTGATGCTGCCGTTGCTGCTCCTGCCGCTGCTGGTGCCCGTGCTCGTCGGCGGCGTGAAGGCGACGCAGGGCGTGCTCGCCGGCGGGCTCGCCGGCGCCGCGGACGCCCTCGGCGTGCTGGTCGCCTTCGACGTGATCTTCGCCACCGCGGGGTGGCTCCTCTTCCCGTATGTGGTAAGGGACTAGCGTGCTCGACCGGGTCCTCCCGCCGCTCACCGGCGCCGCCATGCTCCTCGCGCTCTGGCTCGTGTTCATGGTGGTGCCGACGGAGGCGCAGATGGGGGTCGTGCAGCGCATCTTCTACTTCCACGTGGCGGCGGCGTGGGCGGCGTTCCTCTGCTTCTTCGCGGTCGCCGCGGCGAGCGCGGCCTACCTCTGGCGCGGCTCCGCGCGCGCCGACCGCCTGGCGCTGGCCGCGGCGGAGGTCGGGGTGCTCTTCTGCACGCTGGTGCTGGTGACCGGCCCCATCTGGGCGCGGCCGATCTGGGGGGTGTGGTGGACGTGGGACCCGCGCCTCACGATGACCGTGATCCTCTGGGCGATCTACGCCGCCTACCTCATGCTGCGCGCCTTCGGCGGACCCGATGAGGCGGTGGCTCGCTACGCCGCCGTCCTCGGCCTCGTCGGTACGCTCGACATCCCCGTCATCCACGTCTCGGTGCGCCTGCTCCAGGGCATGCATCCCTCGGTGCTCGCCGACCGGGGAGGGCAGAGCGGGCTCGCCGACCCGCGGATGCGCGCCGCCCTGTGGGTGTCCTCGCTCGCGGTGCTGCTGCTCGCGGGATGGCTGGTGGCGCTGCGCGCGCGCAGCGAGCGCCTCGGCGGCGAGGTCGCGGCGCTCCGGCGCCTCGCCGAGGCGCGCGAGGGAGGCGGCACGTGACGCATCTGCCCTACCTGTTCGCGGCGTACGCCGCGGTGTGGATCGGCCTCTTCGCCTACCTGCTCCGGCTCGGCCGCCGCAGCCGCGAGCTCGAGGAGGAGATCCGCGACCTGCGCCGGCTGCTGGAGCGCTGATCGTTCGCGGTCGATGAGCGACTCCGCGCGCCGCGGGCGCGACCTCGCCCTCCTGCTCGCGCTCGTCGTCGCCGGCGCGGCCGTGGTCGAGCGCGCGAGCCCGATCGGCACGCACGGCGAGGCGCGCGAGGCGCTCGTCGTGCGCGACATCGTGCGCACCGGCCGCTGGGTGCTCCCCCGGCGCAGCGGCGCGCTGCCGTCGAAGCCGCCGCTCTTCCACTGGGTCGCGGCGGCGCTCGCCCGGGTCGCCGGGCTCTCCGACGCGAGCGTGCGGGCGGCGTCGGTGCTCGCCGCGGGCGCGGTCGCCGCCACCACGTGGCTCCTCGGCGAGGCGTGCGGCGGCCGCCGGGCCGCCTGGCTCGCCGCGGGCGCGCTGCTCGGCATGGGGCCGTTCTGGGGCGCGGCGACCGAGGCACGGGTCGACATGGTGTTCGTCGCCTGCCTCACCCTCGCGCTCGGTGGGTTCTCGGCCTGGTACCGCGCCGCCGCGGGCGGCGCGGGAGCGGCGGGTCCGCGGGTGCTCTGCTACCTCGGGGCGGCGGCGGCGGTGCTGGCCAAGGGGCCGGCGGGCGGCGTCCTCGTCGGCCTCCCGATCCTGGGCTTCCTCGCCTGGGCGGGCCGCCTCGATCTGCTCGCGCGGCTGTGGTCCTGGGGGCTCGCGGCGGTGGTGCTCGCGATCGACGGAGGCTGGTATGCGCTGGCGGCGCGCGAGGGCGGGATGGCGTTTCTCCGCCTCCAGTTCGTGCAAGAGAACTTCGACGCGCTGGTCGCGCGGCGGGACTACGCGCTACACGCGCAGGGCAACCTCTTCCGCCACGCGCGTCTCGGGATGGCGGCCGTCCTGGCGGTGAAGTACCTGCCGTGGAGCCTCGTGCTGCCGGTCGCCGCGTGGCGCGGGCTGCGCCGCGAGCGGACCGACGACGCGGGGCGCTTCCTGCACGCGTGGTGGCTCGCCGTGCTCGGCACGTTCACGCTCGCGCTCGGCAACAAGCGGCCCGTCTACATCCTGCCGCTCGCCCCCGCGATCGCGCTGCTCGCCGCGCGCGAGATCGCCGGCCCGAGCGTCCGCCACGCCTCCCTCGTGACGGTGCTGGTCGTGCTAGTCGACGTCGTGGCGCTCGGGGGCACGCGCGCCGACCGCGTGCACCTGGCGCGGCGCGAGTCCCTCGCGGACTTCGCCGCCGAGGTCGCCCGCGCGGTGCCGGCCGGTGCGCCGCTGCACGTGACCCCCGACGTGTGGCCGACCGACGTGATGATCCTCGACTGGCGGCTCGGCCGCGACCTCGCCGCCGGGCGCGCCCGCTGCGACGGCGGCTACGTCGTGCTGCCGGAGGCTGGTCTCGCGCCGCTCGCCCGCCGCGGCTGGAGCCCGCTCGTCGCCTCCCGCCGCACGCGCCCCCCGCAGCTCGCGCTCGCGCGCGCCCCCGCCGACTGCGCGGACCGCTGACCCCTCCCTTGTCCCCCGCCCGGCGAGGCGCTACGCCTCGGGCGTGGCGCTCGCCGCCCCGCTTCTGGCCGAGCTCGAGCGGCTGCTCCCCGGCCGCTGCTCGACGCGCCCCGCCGACCTCGACGCGGCCGCGCGCGACGCCTCGTCGCTGCCGCCGGCGCGGCCCGACGCCGTCGCCTGGCCGCTCGCGACCGGCGAGGTCGCCGCGGTCGTTCGCCTCGCCGCCGCCCATCGCCTCCCGCTCACCGCGCGCGGCGCAGGGTCGAGCCTCGAGGGCAACCCGATCCCGGTGGCAGGCGGCCTCGTCCTCGACTTGACCCGCATGGACGCCGTGCTCGCCGTGCGTCCCGCGGATCTCCAGGTCGACGTGCAGCCGGGCGTGGTCTACGCGCGCTTGAACCACGCGCTGCGCTCCCACGGGCTCTTCTTCCCGCCCTCACCGGGCGGCAGCGCGGACGTGGCCACCGTCGGCGGGATGGTCGCCAACAACGCGAGCGGCATCTACTCGGTCAAGTACGGCGGCACGCGCGACCACGTGCGGGCGGCGACGGTGGTCACCGGCACGGGCGAGGTGCTGCGGCTCGGCAACCGCTGCCGCAAGAGCGCGTCGGGCTACCACCTGCTCGGCCTGCTCGTCGGCTCGGAGGGCACGCTCGCGATCGCCACCGAGCTGACGCTCGCGCTCGCCGGCCTGCCGGCCGTGCGCCGCCAGGGCGGCTTCCGCTTCCCCGACGCCGTCGCCGCGGCGCGCGCGACCGCCGATCTCGTGGGTCTCGGCCTCGACGTCGCAGCGGTCGAGTTCCTCGACGCGCCGACGATGGCGGCGCTCGGCCGTTTCCTCGGCCTCGCCCTTCCCGCGGCGCCGTGCCTGATGGTCGAGGTGCACGGCGGCGCGGCGGGCGCCGAGGAGGCCTGGGGGGCCGCCGGCGAGGTGATCGCCGGGGCAGGCGGCGTGCCGCTCGCGCTCCCCGCCGGGCGTGACGCGTGGTCGATCCGCGAGCACGCCACCCGCGCGGTGGCCGCCACGCGCGCGGGGGCGGCGACCGTGCGCGCCGACGTCGCGATCCCGATCGGGTCGCTCCCGGCGCTCGTCGAGCGCTGCGCGCGGATCGCCGCCGACCGCGGGCTGGCCGTGCACCTCTTCGGCCACGCCGGCATCGGCATCCTGCACGCGCTCGTGCTCGCCGACACGGCCGAGCGGGCGGCGGCGGAGGCGGCCCGCGACGCCCTCGTCGACGGCGCGCTCGCGCTCGGCGGCTCGTGCTCGGGCGAGCACGGTATGGGGCTCGGCAACCGCCGCTACGCCGCGCGCGAGCACGGGGCCGCGCTCGCGCTCATGCAGGGCATCAAGGCGCTGTTCGACCCGAGCGGCATTCTCAACCCCGGCAAGATGTGGTGAGGAGGCGCGCATGCGCATCGTCGTCTGCGTGAAGTACGTCCCCGTGCTCCGCGCGCTCCGCTTCGACCCGGCGACCCGCCGGCTCGTGCGCGAGGGCGTGCCGGGCGAGCCGAGCGCGTTCGACCTGCGCGCGCTCGAGGGCGCGCTCGCGCTGCGCGCGCGCCACGGCGGGGAGGTCGTCGCGCTCACCATGGGGCCGCCGGCGGCGCGCGAGGCGCTCGCCGAGTGCCTCGCGCTCGGCGCCGACCGCGGCGTGCACCTCTGCGATCCCGCGCTCGCCGGCTCCGACACGCTCGCGACCGCGCGCGCGCTGGCGGCGGCGCTGCGGGCCGAGGCGCCCGACCTCATCCTGCTCGGGCGCGCCAGCGTCGACGCCGAGACCGGCCAGGTGGGGCCCGAGGTGGCCGAGCTGCTCGACCTGCCGCAGGCGACGGCGGTCGGCCGCCTCGAGCTCGAGCCGGGGGCGCGCACGTTCGTCGCCGAGCGCGAGACCGACGACGGCGGGGAGACCGTCGTCGGGCCGCTGCCGGCGGTCGTGACCGTCGGCGAGGACTTCGCGCCCGAGCGCTTCCCGACCAAGGCCGAGCGGCAGGTGGCGGCCGGCAGGCCGGTCGCCGTGCGCACGCTCGCCGACCTCGAGCTGGCGCCGGCGGCGGTCGGCCCGGGCGGCTCCCCCACGTGGGTCGCAGGACTCGAGCCGGTGCCCACCACGCGGCGTGGGGAGGTGCTCACCGGCGATTCGCCCGCGGCGCTGGCGCGTGCCCTCGCCGAACGGCTGCGGGCGCTCGCGCCGCCGGCGGTCGAGCCCCCTGCGCCCGCCGTGCGCGGGCCGGGGACGGGGGCGCCCATCTGGGTCGTCGCCGAGGCCGGACGGAGCGGCTGGCGGCCGGTCACCGCCGAGCTGCTCACAAAGGCCGGCGCGCTCGCTGCCGCGTTGGGCGCATCCGTCGAGGCCGTCGTCGTCGGGGGCGGCGGTACGGCCGGCGCGGCGGCGCTGGCGGGCATGGGCGCCGACCGCGTGCTGGTCGCCGGCGACCCCGGGCTCGAGCCCTACACCACCGACGCGCACGCGGCGGTGCTCGCCGAGGCCATCCTCGCGCGCCGCCCGCGCCTCGTGCTGCTCGCGTCGACGGTGCGCGGCCGCGATCTGGCGCCGCGCGTGGCGGCGCGCCTCGGGCTCGGCCTCACGGGCGACGCCGTCGATCTCGACGTCGACGCCGAGGGCCGGATCCGCCAGCTCAAGCCCGCCTTCGGCGGCGCGATCGTCGCGCCGATCCTCTCGCGCACGACCCCGGTGATGGCGACCGTCCGCCCGGGCCTCCTCGCCCCGGCGCGCCCCGACCCGGCGCGCCGCGCAGCGGTCGAGCAGCTCGCGGTCCCGGCGCTGCCCGCGCGCGTACGGGTGACGGGAACGCGGCTCGCCGCCGACGGCCTCGACGCCCAGCTCGACGCCGCCGACCTCGTGCTCGGCGTGGGCCGCGGCGTGGGCGGACCCGAGGGCGTGGCGGCGGTCGCGGCGCTCGCGGCTCGCCTCGGCGCCGCGCTGGCGGCGACCCGCGACGTGACCGACGCGGGCTGGCTTCCGCGGCGGCTCCAGGTCGGGCTCACCGGTCGCGCGATCGCGCCGCGGATCTACGTCGCGCTCGGAGTGAGCGGCGCGATCGAGCACGTGGTCGGGCTGCGGCGCGCGGGTACGATCGTCGCCGTCGACAAGAACCCGAAGGCGCCGATCTTCAAGTCGGCCGACCTGGGGTTGGTGGCGGACCTGGCGGCGTTCCTTCCGTATCTCGAGGCGGCCCTTCGCCCGTGAGGCCCGTGCGAGCGGCGAGCGCGCGGAGCCCGAGGTAGATCGCGAGGCCCGCGAGCCCGACCAGCACGATCCACTGCTCGGCGCGGCCGACGTTCTCGATCACGCGCTCGGCCTGGTGCGCGAAGAGAAAGCCGAGGGTGGCCGTTGCGGGCACGAATATCCCCGTGCCGGCGGCCTCCGCGAGCGCAAAGCGCGGCGCGGAGACCTCGAACGTCCCCGCCGCGAGGAAGGTGACGATGCGGAAGCCGAAAAGGAAACGCGCGAAGAACACGGCGCGTGCGCCGTGGCGCGCCACGGCCTCACGGACGCTCTCGAGGCGCTCGGCGCCGAAGAGCCGGGCGAGCCGCGGATGCGAGACCAGGTCGGCTCCGTAGCGCCGGCCGACGAGATAAATGAGCCAGTCCGCGATCGCGACGCCGGCGAGCCCGACCGCGATCACCGCCGGCAGCCGCAGCACGCCCTGCTGTGCGAGCACGCCGGCGCCGATGAGCGTCACGTCTTCGGGGAACGGCAACCCCACGCCGCCGCCCACGAGCAGGAGGAGGAGCCCGAGCAGCGTGGCGTGCGAGAGCATGGGGCGCCTCCCGTGTATCGGCGGCGGGGCGCCCGGGCAAGGGTGCCTCGACGCGCGCGGGCGGCGCGGTGTAGGGAGCGACGATGCGCCCGTCGCCGGACGTGCTCGTGATCGGGGGCGGCGTCATCGGCTGCGCGATCGCGCACGCGCTGGCGCGCGGCGGCGCCTCCGTGCTGCTCGTCGACCGGGGCGCGCTCGGCGGCGAGGCGTCGGGCGCCGCCGCGGGTGTGCTCGCGGTCGCGGGCGGCGGCGACGAAGGACCGCGGCTCGCGCTGCGGCGCGCGAGCCGCGCGCTCTTTCCGGCGCTCGCGGCGGCGTTGCGCGAGGACACCGGGATCGACGTGGAGCTGGTGGAGGACGGAATGCTCGAAGTGCTGCTCGACGACGCCGACGAGGCGGCGGCGAGCGCACGGCTCGCGCACCGGCGCGTGCAGGGTTTCCCGGTGGAGCGGCTCGACGCCGCGGCGCTGCGCGCCGCGGAGCCGGCCGTGCATCCTGCCGCGCGCGGCGCGCTCTTCTTCCCCGACGACGGGCGCGTCACGAGCGAGCGGCTGGTGGCGGCGCTGGCCGCGGCGGCGCGGCGGCGGGGCGCGGAGCTGATCGCGGGGCTCGAGGTGCATGGAGTCGAGCGCGCCGGGGAGCGGATCGCCCGCGTGCGCGCGGGCGCGCAGTGGGTGACACCGGGCACGGTCGTGCTGGCGGCCGGGGCCTGGGCGGCGCGCGTGCCCGGCGTCGCGCCGGGGCTCGGCGTCGAGCCCGTGCGCGGGCAGATGCTCGCGCTGCGTCCGGCGGCGCCTCTCTGCCGGCACGTGCTCGCCCGGGGCGAGGCCTACCTCGTCCCCACCCCGCGGGGGGAGGTGCTCGTCGGATCGACGGCGGACGCCGCGGGCTTCGCCCGGGGCGTCACCCTTGCGGGGCTCGCCCGGCTCGCCGGCCACGCCGCCGCGCTCGCCCCGTCCTCGTCTGCCGCGCCGGTCCTGCGCACGTGGTCGGGGCTCCGCCCGCACGTGCCCGCCGGCGGGCCGCTCATCGGCAGGGCCGTGTCCACCGAGAACCTGCTCGTGGCCTGCGGCCATCACCGCAACGGCGTGCTGCTCGCGCCGATCACGGCGGCCGCGGTGGCGGCGCTGGTCGAGGGGCGGCCGCCGCCGGTCGACCTGACGCCGTTCGCGCCCGTGGGCTCCTAGGGCATCCGGCGGAGGTTCGCTTCGACCACGACCAGGCGCACGCCGCGGTCGCTCTCGATGGTGATCAGCGTGCCGCGCCGCGCGACCACCGTGAAGATCCCCGGCGCCGAGAGACTCACCACCCGGTCGCCCACCTGGATCGGCGTCTCGGCCATGCGGGAGGGGGAGCTTGCCGCGCGCGGGCAGCGATTGCAAGGCGCACTCGCCCGCGGCCCGCACGTGGGCCACAATGGCGGCGATGGCGGTGCACGACCGACGGCTGCGATTCGCGGCGCAGGCCGCGCTCCTCGCCCGGGTGTACGCCGGCTACAAGCTGGTGCAGGGCATCGGGCGGCTCGGGGTCCGCGGCGGCGGGCGTCGCCTCCACCGCCAGCATCGCCGGAGCGCCGAGGCGGCCTACCGGCTGGCCACCCGGCTCGAGGGGCTGCCGATCAAGATGTGCCAGTTTTTGGGGTCGCGCGCCGACGTCCTGCCCGGCGAGTACATCGAGGTCCTCTCGCGCCTCCAGGACCGGGTGCCGCCGCGGCGGCTCGCGACGCTGCTGCCCGTGCTGCGCGAGGGGCTCGGGTGTCCCGTCGAGGAGGTCTTCGCGCGCGTGGATGCCCGGCCGGTCGCCGCCGCGTCGCTCGCGCAGGTCCATCGCGGCCGGCTGCGTGACGGGCGCGAGGTCGCGATCAAGATCCAGTACCCGGAGATCGCCCGGCTCGTAGACGGCGATCTCCGCAACTTCGCCTTCCTGATCGACGTGCTCCGCCGGCTCGAGCGCAACCTCGATCTGCGCGTTCTGATCGACGAGGTGCGCAAGCTCGTGCCGCTCGAGCTCGACTTCGTGAACGAGGCCGACAACGCCGAGCGCATGGCCGCATGCCTGCGGGCCCGGGCCGACGTGTGGGTGCCCGGCGTGATCCGCTCGTGCAGCTCCCGCCGGGTGCTGGTGACGGAGTACGCCGAGGGCGTGCGCGTCACCGACGTCGAGGGGCTGCGCGCCTACGGCGTCGACCCCAAGGAGATCGCGCGCCGGCTCTCCGACGTGTTCACGGAGATGATCCTGCGGCACGGCTTCTTCCACGGCGACCCGCACCCGGGCAACATCCTCGTGCAGCCGAGCGGGCGGCTCGTGCTGCTCGACTTCGGTCTCGCCAAGGCGTTCCCCCCCGGTTTCCGCGAGGGCGTGGCGCGGCTCACGCTCGCGATCATGGGCGGGGTGCCCGCCCAGGTGGCCGCCGCCTTCCGCGCGCTCGGCTTCCGCACCCGCGAGGAGTCCGACGAGAGCCTCGCGCTCCTCGGCGAGGCGTTCCTCGGCTTCGCCGTCCGCCAGCAGAAGGCCTACGCGGATCCCGACGTGCTCGCCCAGTTCAACCGCGAGCTGCCGGAGGCCATGCGCCGCAACCCGCTGATCGAGGTGCCGGGCGACATCCTGCTCGTCGGGCGCGTGATGGGGCTGCTCTCGGGGATCGGCAAGCAGCTCGGCTCGGAGGTCGACGTGCGCGCCGCGCTGCTGCCGTACGTGGCGGGCGTCGTGCCGGAGGCGTGAGGGTCGCTCGGCGCGTCGCGCTACCGCCCGCGCCGGGTGCGTACCAGCGCGGCGATGTGCTTGAGCAGGATGTCCGCCTCCAGGTTCACCCGATCGCCGGGCCGGCGCTCGCCGAGGGTGGTCTCGCGCAGCGTGTGCGGCACGAGCGCGACGGAGAAGCCGCCCTTGCGGCATCGGAACACCGTGAGGCTCACGCCGTCGACCGCCACCGACCCCTTCTCGACGAGGAAGGGCGCGAGGGCGGCCGGCGCCGAGAACCGGAACAGGACCCAGTCGCCCTCGGGCGTGATCGCGTCCAGCCGGCCGACCGCGTCGACGTGGCCCTGCACGATGTGGCCGCCGATGCGGTCGCCGAGGCGCAGCGCCCGCTCGAGGTTGACCCGGGTGCCCGGGGCGAGGCGGCCGAGGGTCGTGCGGCGCAACGTCTCGGGTGACACGTCGGCGGTGAAGCGCCGGCCGTTGCGTCCGGCGACCGTGAGGCAGGCGCCGTTCACCGCGACGCTCTCGCCGAGGGCGAGCCGCGGCAGCGGCCGCGGCGTCGAGAGCACGAGCCGCGCGCCCCCGCCGCGGGCGGTGCGTGCCTCGAGGCGCCCGGTGCTCTGGATGATTCCGGAGAACACGGGCCGGCGTCAGACCACCGGCTTCGGCCGGTAGAAGTACCGCCCGAGCCAGGAGTCCCGTTCGCGCTGCGCGATCGTCTCGAGCGACCCGTGGTCGACCCACGTGCCGTGACCCGCGGGGCACTCCTCGACGGCGACGCCGTGGTGCTTCACGGCCGCCAGCCGGGCGCCGCACCGCGGGCAGCGGTCACGCGCCAGCTCCCGCACCTCGTCTTCGCCCGCCGCCCGCTGCGAGGTCCGGAGCTTCGCCAGCAGCTCCTGATCGCGCTTCTTGAAGTACCGGTCCTCCTCCGCCCGCTCCTTGTCCTGCAGCTTCTCGCCGAGACGATCCTTCTCGTCCATGATTCTTCCCCCTCGCCCGCGCGACGCTCGCCCGCAGGCGCTCCTGCAGCCGGCGGGCCCAGTGGAACTCCGTCGCGAGCACCGTGAGCCCGCCGAACATGACGAGCAGCCCGGGGCCGGGCACCCCGGGCAACGCGAGGACGCCGCCGATGCCGAGCAGGAGAATGCCGACCACGAGTCGGCCCAGCCGGACGGTGTGACGGAGCATCGCGTGCGATTCTATCCGCGGGCCGGAAGCGGAATCAACGCGGACGGTGGTTTGTCGCAGCCTGGTGTGCGGCCGTGTATGAGGAGCCATGATCCCGCTGCGGGACACGATCCCCTCTCGCCGGGTTCCACTCGTCAATCATCTGCTCATCGCCGCCAACGTCGGCGTGTTCCTCTACGAGCTGAGCCTCGGGAGCCGGATGGAGCACTTCGTGCTCGCCCACGGCCTCGTGCCGCGCACGATTTCCGCGCACAGCGTGCTCACCAGCATGTTCCTGCACGGAAGCTGGTTCCACGTGCTCGCGAACATGCTCTACCTCTGGATCTTCGGCGACAACGTCGAGGACCGCCTCGGCCACCTGCGCTACGTGCTCTTCTACCTCCTCTGCGGCGCGGCGGCGGCGGTCGCCCAGACGCTCACGAACCCGCATTCGACGGTCCCGATGGTGGGCGCGAGCGGCGCCATCGCCGGGGTGACCGGAGCCTACCTCCTCTTCTTCCCGCGCGCCCGCATCGTGACGCTGGTCCCCGTCCTCTTCTTCATCCAGGTGGTGGAGGTGCCGGCGGTCTTCTTCCTCCTGTTCTGGTTCGTGATGCAGCTCGCCGCCGGGCTCCAGGCCCTCGGCGTTCGCCAGAGCCTCGGCGGCGTGGCCTTCTGGGCCCACGTGGGTGGGTTCGTCGCCGGCCTCGTGCTCGGTCCGCTCTTCGCCCGCCGTCCCCGCCGCGTCGTTTGACTCCCCCTGGCGCGTGGGTCACGAGAAGGGTCGCCCATGGACACGCGGGAGAAGATCCTCGAGACCGCCATGCGGCTCTTCTCGACCCACGGCTACGGGAACACCTCCCTCTCCCAGATCGCGAAGGAGGCCGCGGTCTCCAAGGCGCTGATCTTCTGGCACTTCGAGAGCAAGGAAAAGCTCTTCCGCACCGCGATCCAGCGGACCCTCGAGCCCTACTTCATCAACGTCCTCGACGACCTCGAGGGCCTCTCGGAGATCGACCAGATCAAGCGCCTCGTCGACGAGTACTACGCGTTCGTGTCCAAGAACATCTACTCGGTCAAGTTCTTCCTGGGTCTCATCCTGCGCGAGGAGAAGCACCCCGACGACGTCGTCGGGCGCATGAACGAGCTGCAGCGGCTCTTCGGCGGGCTGCTCGCCAACATCCTCGAGAGCGGACGGCAGAAGGGCCTCCTGCGGGCGGACCTGAACCCGTCGCTCGACGCCGGCCTCATCCTGAGCGCGCTCCACGGGCTGCTCGTCCAGGGTTTCATGGGCCACGACGCCGCCGAGCAGTCGGAGGCGCTGCTCCAGCACCTCAAGAAGATGCTGGTTGACACGTTGCGCCGCTGACGCTGCTGCATTTGCTGCGGCGTTCCCCTTGACAAGCGCTCGGGATTTCCGGGATAGGCCCCGCCATGCGGACGTGGGCGCGTCGGCTGGGGCTCGTGGTCGCGGCGATGATCGGGGGGGAAACCTCGTCGCTTGCGTACTTCCTAGACAGCAACCGCAACTTCGACGTCCGCCTGCGCGCCTATTCGCAGGTCGAGATCATGACCAACAACGCGCCGACGGACTGGCCGGGTCAGGCCTATCACGTCGGGGATCTCGCCTCGCAGCGCAACTTCTACAATCCCGAGTTCGATGCCAAGCTGACGGACTACCTGCGCGGGATGAGCGAGGTTCGGGGCCTGTCGGTCCTCACCCCCGACGAGCTCAAGTTCCACTTCGCCTGGTGGGGTTTCTACGACGGCATCTACGACTACATGGACCCGCTGTGGAACCGGAACCGGGAGAACCTCAAGGCGCGCTTCTCGGAGAGCGACGACATCGGCCGGGAGACGTTCGGCTTCAACGACGAGAACAAGAATGCGCGCCACATCTACGGGGAACGCAACCGGATCAACGAGCTGTACCTCGACTACACGGTCGGGCGCTTCTTCTTCCGCGTCGGGCGCCAGGCGATCTCGTGGGGCGAGTCCGACGACATCGCGCTGCTCGACGTGCAGAACCCCTACGACCTCACGCAAGGGGCGCCCGGCTTCTTCCAGGACATCGAGGAGGCGCGCATCCCGCTGTGGACCTTCCGCAGCACGATCAAGCTGGTCGACAACTGGGACTGGCTGTCGAGCTTCTTCCTCGACAGCTACCTCGTGCCCGGCCCGATCGACACCACGGTGCCCATCGATCCGATCCTCGGCGGCGTGAGCCCCTGGAGCCCGAACCAGGGCGATCCGCAGAGCCAGATCCCCACGGCGCAGCAGGCCTCGATCCACCAGATCACCGTGTCGAAGCTCCCGACCAACACCTGGAACAACAGCCGCTGGGGGGCGCGGCTCACCGGCGTGCTGTTCCGCGACTACACCGTGCAGGGCTGGTTCTACCGCACGTTCAACCAGGCGCCGAGCCCGCTCATCCTCGGGCCCCCGGGCGCCTTCGACCTGGGCTCCCAGGGCATGATCACGCTGATCGACGACCGGGGGTTCCGGGTGCCCGTCTGCCTCAGCCCGTCGACCGGCAAGTCGATCAAGAAGGCCTTCGGCTCCACCGGCGTCACGCCCGACGGGCGGCCCTGCTCCTGGGCGGCGCCGTCGGTGACCGTGCTCGAGCGGCGGCTCGAGTCGGTCGTGGGGCTGTCGGGCTCGTGGTTCAGCCCGACGCTCAACGGGGTGGTGCGCCTCGAGGGCGAGTACTTCAACCACGAGCTGGCGTCGATCCCGACCGAGAACCTGAACCCCCGGGTCCAGCTCCCGGTGCAGTTCAACCCCGGCCAGAAGCCGAACCGGCTGCCGACGGCGGACTACCTCCGCTGGGTGATCGGCTACGACCGCTTCTTCTTCTTCCGGCCGCTCAACCCGAGCAACAGCTTCACGTGGGTGAACGCCATCCACGGCCAGTGGAACATCTCGCAGCGCGAGACCCAGGACTACCGCCAGTCGAGCCCCAAGCCGGGGCATCCGGCGACCGAGATCGGCCCGCAGTCGGGGTGTCCGGCGAAGTACCTGAACAACCCGCTGCTGCGCCAGCTCTGCATCTACGCGAACCCGAAGGACTACGTCGACGCCTACGAGGTCGACGACCTCTTCGTCCAGTCGACGCTCCAGACCGAGTACATGCACGGCCGGCTCCTGCCGCAGCTCACGGCCATCGTCGACGTGACCGGCGTCTTCGCGCTCAACCCGTCGATCACCTACCGCGTCAACGACAATCTCCTCGCGGGCATCCAGTACTTCTCGATCCAGGCGACGCGGCCGAACTACTTCCTCGGCACGTTCGTCGGCCACGACATGGTTCAGTTCCGGCTCACCTACCAGCTCAACTGAGCCGGGCGCGGACGTGCAGCACGACCGACAGCGCGAAGTAATACAGCGGGTAGAGGAGCGAGGCGACCACCAGGCCCCGAGGTGCGCGGTCGAGGTGGATCAGCACCCAGACCAGCGCCGCGCCCCACACCAGCCCGAGGCCGACGGTGAGCCCGCGCAGCGTCGGCGTGCGTGAGGGGTAGACGTAGCGCAGCGGCACGAACACGGCGATCGCGAGCACGATCACGACCACGGCGTTCAGCGCGGGCGGCCAGCGCAGCGCGTAGACGTAGAACACCACCACGTTCCAGTAGGACGGGAACCCGGTGAAGAAGTGGTCGGCGGTCTTGGCTTGCGTGTGCGCGAAGCCGTAGCCGCTCGCCACCGTCACCAGCGCCGCCACCCAGACCGCCGCCGCGGGCGGCAGCACGGGGATCTCGACGAGGAACAGCGCGGGCACGATCACGTAAGTCGCGTAGTCGACGACGTCGTCGAGGCGGCTGCCATCCACCCAAGGCAGCACCGCGCGCACGCCGACGGCGCGCGCGAGCGTGCCGTCGATCGCGTCGACCGCGAGCGTGTAGGCCATCAGCCAGAACGCCGTGCGCACGTCGCCGCGGTGGATCGCCAGCAGCGCGAGCACGGCGGCGGGCGCACCGCTGGCGGTGAGCAGGTGGACGCCCCACGCGGCGACGACCCGCGGCCTCACTCCGCGAGCCCGGGGATCCAGAGGACCTGGACCAGGTTGCCGTCGGGATCGCGACAGTAGAACGACACGCTGCCGTCGCGGTGAGTGCGCGGCGGCCGGGCGATCTCCACGCCCCGCGCCCTTGCCGCCGCGGCGAGCGCGTGCACGGCGTCGGCGGAGTCGACCACGAAGCCCAGGTGGTCGAGGGCGCCGCCGGGTGCGACGGTGGGCACCTCGTGCAGCGCGAGGTTGTCGGCGCCCGACGAGAGGTAGACGTTCTGCGCATCCGGCTGCCAGACGACGCGCATGCCGAAGTGCTCGCCGTAGAACGCCGCGGCCGCCCGCACGTCGCGCACGCGCAACGCGAGGTGGCGCAGCCCGCGGAGCTTCATGCGCCCGCTTCTACTGCGCGGGCCCGGGCCCCGCAACGCGCCCGGCGCCGCTCAGTCGCGGCAGACGAGCTTGCGTGGGCCGCGGCGCGAGCAGCTGAGCGTGCCGGTGAACTGCTTGTCGCCCACCTGGAAGTTGGCGCTGAGCAGCGGCACGTGGTCGAGGTCGAGCGCGAGGTCGGCGGCGGAGACCCGGATCCGGTAGACGCCGCCCGGGCTCCGGCGCAGCATGACGCCCGCCCGCCCGCCGTGGTAGCGGACCTCGTGCGGCCCCGCGGTCGCGACGCCCGCGCGCGCGCCGAGCGTACGGTCGAGCACGACGCCGCTGCCCGCGACCAGCAGGACGCGCACGGTCCCGACCGCGGTGCCCGGCGGGATCGTGAGGGCGCCGTCCCAGGCGAGCCGCGCCTTGCCCCGCCGGGCGCTCGCGGTCAGCGTGTCGACGAGGATCGTGTCGCAGTCGGTGCCCGCCGTGAGCGGGCAGGGGTCGCAGAGGTCGCCGATGCCGTCGCCGTCGGTGTCGGTCTGGGCCGGGTTGTAGATGTACGGGCAATTGTCGCGTACGTCGGGGATGCCGTCGCCGTCCGTGTCCGCCGTCGCCGGGTCGACCGTGTCCGGGCCGGGGTAGATGAAGCGCACGGCGGCGATGTCGTCGGCGTGCACCGAGGCCCCCCGGCCGTCGAAGTGCGCGCGGTAGTACATCGTGGCGTCGGCGAGCACGGGATCGGGCTCGTCGGGGTTCTCCGAGGAGTGGCCGATGCCGATCGTGTGGCCGAGCTCGTGGGTGAGCACCTCGGCGAGGTTGGTCTCGTTCCAGAAGCTGCAGCCGCCGAACCCGCCGTTCATGGTCACGTTGCCCTCGGTGATGCGGTTGAACGTGACCCCGCTCACGACGTCCGTGTCCGCGGACGTGCAGAAGCCGCCGAGCGCGAGGACCCCGCTGCACGAGACCGGGGCGGGCATCTCGTTGAACGGGTCGTTGAAGACGATCTGCGAGAGCCCGTCGCACACCAGCGGCGCCGCCGGCGTCGTTCCGCCGCGCTCGAGCACGATGCTCGCCCCGGCGACGTTGGTCCACGCCGCCGCCGCGCCGTCGACCGCGGCCAGCGAAGCCGCCGCGCCGAGCTTGGCGTCGGCGCCGGCGACGAGGTACACGACCGGCTCGCCCAGATCGGGCTCGTGCCAGCGTCCGTGCGGCGAGTCCATGAGCGTGAAGGCCTCGATGCTCTCGCGGGCGAGGCCCGGGTCGGTCGCCTCGTGCGGCACGGCGACCAGCGGGGCGACCGCGTGATCTCGGTCGAGGGCGACCGCGCGGGCGATCAGGCGCTCGAGGCGGGCGAGCGACAGGCGGCGCACGCGGGCGCCGCCGAGCACGCTCTCGCTGAGCGTGCGCATGGCCACCGGCGCCCCACCGGCGCCGTCGGAGACGATCTGGAACTGGCCGAGACCGTAGTCGGTCGTGCGCACGCTGCCGTCGCGCGCCACGGAGAGAAAGAGCAGGTTGCGCTCGCCGATCGCGAAGCGGGGCGAGCCCGCGATCCACAGCCCGCGGCCGCCGACGCTCCCGCCGGGCTGGCGGAGCACGATGAGGTCGTGGTGCGCGCCCTTGTACGTGCGCTCCACCTCGACGCTCACCAGCGTGCTGATCGCCCCGTCGCGGTCGGCCACGCTCTCCAGGCGCTGCACGCGGCCGAGCACGATCGCGTCGGCGGCGCGCGCGAGGGCGTGCTCGCTCATCGCGACGAACGTGGTCGCGTGCGTCGTCGCGGCGGCGGCGAGCGCAGCGAGAGTCAGGATGCTGACCCGATGTCGGCGGTTCGGCACGGCGACTCGGCCACCCGCGCGCGTGCGGGTGCCGTGGCGTCGTGCAACCCGAATGCCAGGGCGTCGCGCGCACTCGGCCGCCGAGATCCCACGATCGCGAACGCGAGGACGGCGGCAATTACGTGCCGGTCGGCACCGTCGTGCCGAGGAGCGCGCGCGCGGGGGCGCCCGCCGTGACCGCGGCGAGCACGCGTTCGATCGCCGGCGCGGGAAGCGCGCGGGCGGCGAGCCCGCGGAGCTTCGCCGCGAGCTCCGCCGGTGTCGGGAAGCTCTCGGGATCGCCGCGCGGATGGCGGACGTCGGTCGAGAGCACGCGGCCGTCGGTGCACGTGATGCGCACCCACGTCGGCCAGGCGCGAGGATAGTGCGCGTCGAGCGCCGCGTCGGGCACGCCCTCGACACGGTCCATCAGCCGGCGCACGTCGCGATCGGCGAGCCACCGCGGCGCGAACTCCGCCGGCGACGCCGCCCCGCGCACGAGCGCCACGGCCACGCCGAAGGGCAGGCTGAACTGCGCGTCGACGACCGAGGCCGGGCGCCGCTTCGCGGCCGGGGGCTCGCACACGATGGGGATGCCCGCCGCGAGCATGCCTACCTCGACGCGCGCGACCGCGTCGGGTGCGAGACGGTGGGCCGCCCGCAGCGCGAGCGTCGCGTCGATCGGCCCCTGCATGTAGCGGCAGCACGCGTGCGGCTTGACGCTCGTGCGCAAGAGCTCCCAGCCGCCGTCGCCGAGGAGCGGCGCGGTGCGGGCGGCGTCGGAGTACGCGCGCAGCACGCCGAAGCGGCCCTCGAAGACGGTGGCAGGCGCGCGAAAGCCGGCGCCGGCGAGCGCCGCGGCGTGGAGCCCGGCCAACGCCGCCCAGCCGGGGTGCAGGCGCTTGGTCCAGGCGCCGTCGGCGAGGAACTCCATCGAGCCTGCCGCCTGGCTGCCGGCGATGCCGAGCGCGGCTGCCAGCGCGGGCGCGTCGAGGCCGAGGACCACGCCCGCGGCCGTCGCGGCGCCGAACGCGCCGCACGTGCCGGTCGGATGGAAGCCGCGGCGGTAGTGCGCCGCGGGATCGAGCGCCATGGCGAGCCGGGCGGCGACCTCGTAGCCGGCCACGGCCGCCGTGAGCACGAGCGCGGCGGGCGCGTCGGTCAGCTCGGCGGCGGCGAGCGCGGCGGGAAACACGCTCGCGCCGAGGTGGATCGAGCCACCCTGGTGCGTGTCGTCCATCTCGAGGGCGTGTGCGGCGGCGCCGTTGGCGAGCGCCGCCTGCGGCGCCGGTAAGCGTTCGGCGGTGCCGATCACCGTCGCCTCGCCGCCGAGGCCGAGCGCGCCGAGCCCGCGGCGCAGCGCGACGCTCGAGGCCTCGCCGGCGCCGCCGAGCGCCACGGCGAGGAAGTCGAGCAGCAGGTCGGCGGCGCGGGCACGCAGCGCCTCGGAGAGCGGGGCCGCCCGCAGCGCGGCGATCTCGGCGGCGAGCCGGTGCGCGAGCGGCGGCGCGTCCGTCATGGCTCGCCGCCGCGCGCGAGCGGGACGTGGCGGCGCCAGGCGGCGAAGCGCTCCTCGCGCTCCGTGACGGGCAGCCGGGGCTCGAACGCCCGCTCGCGGCGCCACGCGCGCGCGAGCTCGTCGGGGCCCGCCCAGACGCCGGTGGCGAGCCCGGCCAGATAGGCTGCGCCGAGCGCCGAGGCCTGGAGCACCACGGGCCGCTCGACCACGAGCCCGAGCGCGTCGGCCTGCGCCTGGAGCAGCACGTCGTTGCGCGCGGCGCCGCCGTCGGCGCGCAGCGTGGTAGGCGGCGGATGCGGCGAGTCGGCGCGTAGCGCCTCGTACACCTCCCGGCATCGCCAGGCGACGCCCTCGAGCAGCGCGCGCACGACGTGCGCGCGCGTCGACGCCCGGGTGAGGCCGCCGACGACGGCGCGCGCCCCGGCATCCATGTAGGGCGTGCCGAGGCCCTGGAAGGCGGGAACGGCCCACACGCCGCCCGCATCGGGGACCGACCCGGCGAGCGTCTGGCTCTCCTCGGGCGTGGCGATCACCCCGAGGCCGTCGCGCAGCCAGGTGACCGCCGCGCCGGCGGTGATTGCGCTGCCCTCGAGGCAGTAGGTCGTCTCGCCGGCGTGCCGCCAGAGGACGAGCGGATAGGCGCCGTGCATCGACCACAGCGGCGTCGGGCCCGCGTTGAGGTCGAGCATCGCCGCGGTGCCGTACGTGATCTTCACCGCGCCGGGAGTAAGCCGGAGCTGCCCCATCATCGCCGCCTGCTGGTCGCCGACGAGCGCGGCGAGCGGGAGCGGCGGCAGGCCGAGGCCGGGGTCGAGCCGGCCGAGCACGCCGCTCGAGTCGACCACCGGCGGCAGCGCCCCGAGGGGTACACGCAGCGCCTCGGCGACCGTAGGGCTCCAGCCCGCGGCGAGCAGGTCGTAGAGACCGCTGCACGACGCGTTCGACGCGTCGGTCGCGTACACCCGTCCGCCGGTGAGCCGCCACGCGAGCCAGGCGTCGAGCGTCCCGCAGCGCATCCGCCCGGCGCCGACCGCGGCGCGCTGCGGGTCGACCCGGTCGAGGAGCCACTCGATCTTGCTCGCCGCCGCGAGCGGGCTCACGAACACCCCCTCGGCCATGAGCGCCCGGCAGCGCGCCGCCGTGCGGCCGTCCTGCCAGGAGAGCACCGGAGCGACCGCCCGTCCGTCGGCGGCCTGCCACACCGCGGCGGTGCCCCGCTGCGTGGCGAGCCCGACGCCCCGCACCTCGCCGGGGCGCGCCTCGGCGAGGACGGCGCCGAGCACCGCGACCGCGGCGCCGAGCATCGCCTCGGGGTCATGCTCGACGAGCCCCGGGGCCGGGCAGCGCGGCAGGACCTCGCGGTAGGCCTGCGCGCGGACCTCGCCGTCGGCGGCGACCGCCAGCGCCCGCACGCCGGTGCTGCCGACGTCGAGCGCCACCGCGAGGTCGGCGGCCCCTTGACGCATCGCCCCCGCTTCTATTGCAATGCCGAGGGGTCGGGCAAAGGCTTTCCCCGAGGAGCTGCCGCACGATGCTGGTCAAGATGCGCCGCGATGCGACCGCCGACGAGGTCGCCACCGTCGAGCAGAAGATCGTCGCCCTCGGCTTCAAGACGGGGAAGATGGTGGGCGAGGAGATCACGCTGATCGGCGTCTACGGCGACATCTCGCGCCTGCCGGTCGGCGAGATCGAGGAGCTGCCCGGCGTCGAGCAGCTCATTCCCATCTCGCGCGCCTACAAACGAGCCGCACAGAAGGGGCAGCCCGGCAAGCCGATCTACCAGACGGTGCGGATCGGCCCGGTCGTGTGCGGGGGCGAGGAGCTCGTCTTCGTCTCGGGTCCGTGCTCGGTCGAGGGCGAGCGGCAGATCATGGAGGCGGCCGAGCTGGTGAAGGAGGCGGGCGGCGATGCGCTGCGCGGCGGGGTCGTCAAGTACCGCTCGAGCCCCTACAGCGGCTGGGAGGGGCTCGGCTCCTCGGACCAGGAGGCGCTCCGGCGCGGGCTCGCGCTGATCGTGAAGGCCGGCCGTGCGTTCGGCCTGCCGACCGTAGTCGAGATCCTCGATCCGGCCGACGTGCCGGTCTACGAGGACGCAGGCGTCGACTGCATCCAGATCGGCGAGCCCAACTCGAAGAACCAGGCGCTGCTCAACCGCCTGCGCACGACGCCGCTGCCCGTCATCCACAAGCGCGGGAACTCGCTCGACACCGAGGCGTACCTCCTCTGGGTCGAGCGCATGATGACCGGGGGCAAGGAGAACGTGATCCTGTGCGAGCGCGGCATCTCGAGCGCCAACCGCTACACCCGCAACACGCTCGACGTCGGCTCGATCGCGGCATTCCGCTACCAGCTCTCGGGGCTGCCGGTGGCGGTCGACGCCTCGCACGGCACGGGCATCCGCGACCTCGTCCACCCCGCGACCCTCGCCGGCATCATGGCGGGCGCGTCGGTGGTGCTGGTCGAGGCGCATCCAAATCCGCTGATCGCCAAGTCCGACGGCTTCCAGGGCCTGTTCCCCGAGCAGCTACGCGCGCTGGTGCGGGCGGCCCGCGAGACCTGGCGGCTGGGCCGCGCGCTCGACCGCGACTACCTGCCCTCGGCCGCGGTCGAGAAGCAGTACCTCGCGCGGATGGAGGCGGACCGCAAGCGGCTCTTCAAGGGCTGAGCGTCACCGGCCGAGCAGCGCGCCGGGGTTGAGCAGCCCCGCCGGATCGAGCGCGCGCTTGAGGGCGGCCAGCAGCGGATGCGCGGTGCGCAGCTCGGCGGCGAGCCACGGCGCGCGCAGCCGCCCGATGCCGTGGTGGTGCGAGATCGTTCCCCCCGCGGCGAGCGTCGCGTCCATCGTGCGTCCCCACGCGTCGAGGTAAGCGGCCTCGGCGTCGACGAAGTCGGCGGGCTTGATGGCGAAGGTGACGTAGAGGTTGGTGCCCTGGGGATAGCTGTGCGAGCTGTGCGCGCTCGCCGCGAGCATGCCGGGAATCTGGCGCAGGGAGGCGATCACCGTCTCGTAGAGCCGTGGGACGCGGTCCCACGTCGCCGCGACCTCGATCGTGTCGACGACCATCTCGCGCTCGAGGAAGAAGTCCCAGCTCGGCACCGTGTTGCGCTGCTCGAGCCAGTGCGCGACGGGCTCGCGCCCGCCGGGCCGCCCGCCCCCGGCCTCCGCCTCGGCGCCGCAGGCCCCCATCTCGGCGGCCACCAGCGCCTCGGGCCCCTCGCTCAGCACCAGCAGGAGGCACCCCTCGCCCGGCACCCAGGCCGAGAACTGCCGCGCGGTCTCCGTCGGGTCGTAGAGACGGACGACCGCGGGCCGCCAGCCGACGCGCACGATGCGCCGGATCGCGTCGAGCCCCGCGCGCATGTCCGGAAAGACGAAGCTTGCGGTCTGCCGCGCGGCGGGCAGCGGGTGGAGCCGGAGCGCGACCTCGGTGACGATGCCGAGCGTGCCCTCGTTGCCGAGGAACAGCTCGCGCAGCGACGGCCCCGTGGACGCCCGCGGGACGGGATCGATCCGCACCACCTCGCCGCTCGCCAGCACCGCCTCGAGGCCGAGGCAGAGGTCCTCGATGTTGCCGTAGCGGGTCGAGAACTGTCCCGCCGCGCGCGTCGCGACCCAGCCGCCGACGGTCGAGCGCGCGATCGACTGCGGATAGTGGCCGGTCGTGTACCCGCGCGCGGTCACCGCGGCCTCGTAGGCGTCGCCCATCATACCGGCCTCGACGCGGGCGACGAGCGCGGTCTCGTTCACCTCGAGGAGCCGATCGAGCGCGCGGAGGTCGATGACGAGCGCGCCCGCGGGGGCGAGCGCCCCGCCGCAGACGCCCGACCCGCCGCCCCACGGCACCACCGCGACGCCGTGTCGCTGCGCGAGGCGTACGGCGGCGGCCACCTCGGCGGTCGACCGCGGGCGCACGACGCAGGCCGGTCCCGGGTCGAGGCGGCCCTGGCGCGCGCGCAGGTGGGCGAGCACCCAGTAGTCGACGCGATGCGCGGCGAGCGTGGCGGCGTCCTCCGCGACGCGATCGGGTCCCAGGGCGGCGGCGAGGGCCGCGCCGATTTCGGTCATGTCTCGCTCCTCGGGAAGCTGCGCAGGCTCGTGGCGAGCCGGCGGTAGCGGTCGACCTCCGCGGCGGCGCGCGCGGCGTCCCAGCCGAGGCGGCGCGCCATCAGCGCCGCCACCGTCTCCGCGGCCTCGAGCCCCTGCCCCGGCGCGAAGAGCAGCGCGCGCGTGCGGCGCTCGAGGACGTCGGTCAGCGTGAGCGCCATCTCGGTCTCGAGGACGTGCTCGACCTCGGCGCGGGGCACGTCGGGCAGTCCGGGCAGCGGCGCGCCGGCATCGCGATCGGCGGCGGCGCGCGCGCAGATCGCCTCGGCCCCCGTCCCGTGCAGGCGCACGAGGCGCTCGGCCGCCCCGGGGCCGAGCCGCGGCAGCGCCTCCGCGACCCGCCGGACGAGCGCGGGCAGCTCGCCCGGCGCGCGCTCCCCGCCGGGCAGCGGAAGCGCCGCCGTGCGACCGGGCTTGCCCGACGCGCCCAGGCGGCGGCAGACGAGATCCACGACCCGCTCGGCCATGGTGCGATAGGTCGTGAGCTTGCCGCCCGCGATCGAGACGAGACCGCTCGCGGCGTCGACCATGATCTCGTCCTTGCGGGAGATCTCCGAAGGACGCTTGCCCTCCTCGTGCAGGAGCGGCCGGAGCCCGGCCCACGCGCCGAGCACGTCGGCGCGCCCGAGCGGCGGGCCCGAGAAGGTGCGGTTCGCGGCCTCGAGTAGGTAGTCGGCGTCGTCGGCGGTGACCGCGGGATAGAGGGTCGGTGCGCCGTAGTCCGTGTCGGTCGTGCCGAGGTACGTCACCCCGTCGCGCGGCACCGCGAACACCGAGCGGCGGTCACGGGCCTGCATCACCACGACGTGACGGATTGGAAGGCGCGCGTGCGACACGACGACGTGGATGCCCTTGGTGAGGCGCAGCCGCCGGCCGCCGCCCGCGCCGGCGAGCCCGCGCACCGTGTCCACCCAGGGCCCGGCGGCGTTGACGACGGCGCGCGCCCGCGCGCGGAGCGTCGCGCCGCTGAGCGCGTCGCGTGCCGTGACGGCGCTCGGACGGCCGGCCTCGATGGCGACCACCTCGGCGTAATTGGCGACGAGCGCCCCCGCCTCGTGCGCCGCGCGCACGGTCGCGAGCACCAGGCGGGCGTCGTCGGTGAGGTACTCGACGAAGGCGGCGGCGCCGTGGAGGCCGGCGGGGGCGAGCAACGGCTCCTCGCGCAGCGTCGCCGCACGGTCCCACATCCGGTGGCGCTCGTCGGGAGCCACGGTGGCGATCTTCTCGAACGTCCACAGGCCGATGCCGAGCTTCGCGTGCGTCGCCCGCCGGTAGGTCGGCAGCACCATGAGTCGCGGCTCCGCCAGGTGCGGGGCGATGCGGCGCAGAACCTGGCGTTCGGCCGCCGCCTCGCGCACCAGAGCGACGTCGCCCTGCTCGAGGTAGCGTACGCCGCCGTGGATGAGCTTCGAGCTGCGGCTCGACGTGCCGGCGGCGAAGTCCACGCGCTCGAGGAGCGCCGTGCGGAGCCCGCGCAGCGCGGCGTCGCGCGCCACGCCGGCTCCCGTGATCCCGCCGCCGACCACCAGCAGATCGAGGTCCGCCGCTGGCAGCGCGGCGAGCGCGGCCGCGCGCGTCTCGGGCGAGAGCGGCACCGCCATGCCGCCGCCGGGGGCTAGCGCGGCTCGCCGAGCTCGGCGAGCGTCGCCTGCGCTTCCGCCGCCTTGTCGGCGCGGCCCTGCTCGCGTGCGATCTGAAGCGCGCGGGTGGCGAACGCGAGCGCCTCCGACCGGTCACCACGCGCCTCGCACGTCTTGGCGAGCGTCAGACGCGCCGCGACCGCCTTCGGATCCCGCTCCACGACCTCGCGCAGCATGGCCTCGCCGCGCTTGGAGTCGCCACCGAACAGGCGCGGGAGACGCAGCAGCAGCGTGCCTTTCGCCGCCATCGCATCGACGTGCCCGGGATCGAGCTCGAGCGTCCGGTCGAGCTCCGCGAGCAGCCGGTGGAGCTGGAACACCGACGTGATGCTCTCGCCGTCGATGCGCATGATCTCGCCCATGTTGCAGAAGAGCGCGAAGTGACCCTCGGCGTTGCGCTCGTCGGCGGCGATCGCCCGCTGCGCGAGCGCCTGCCCGCGCTCGAAGTGGGCGAGCCGCACGCCGCGCACCGTGGCGGCCCGACCGGCTTCGCACTCCGCCAGCGAATGCGCGGCGATGCCGGCGGCGGAGTCCTCGGCGCGCGCTGCGAGCGGAGCGGTGAGGAGCAGCAGCGCGAGCCCGACGCGGGCGAGCGGCATGAGCGGGCGATGATGCAAGAGGCCCCGGAGCCTGTCAACTCGACCGGTCGCCTCGCTCTCGTCGATCACTCGCATGGGCTCCTAGTACCCGAGACGCCGGATGCGGCCGTCGTCGAGGCCGAAGAGATGCGCCAGCTCGTGGATGACGGTCGCCTGCACCTCTCGCGCCAGCTCGGCGCGTGTGCGCACCCCGCGGAGCAGGGGGCCGCGAAAGATCGTGATGTGGTCGGGGAGAGCCCCGGCGAAGTCGTGCGGCCGGCGGGGCAGCGGCACGCCCTCGTAGAGCCCGAAGAGCGTTCCGCGCTGCGGATCGAGCCCAAGGCGGCGGAGCAGCGCGGGCGACGGCTCGTCCTCGACGACGACCGCGACGTTCTCGAGATGGCGGGCGAACTCGGGGGGGATGGCGTCGAGCGCCTCGGCGACGAGACGGTCGAACTCCTCCGGGGCCAGGACATCGGCGAGCTGCCGCGGCATGGAACGTCCTCCACTGTCGGCGGGACTCCGCCGGCTGTCAATCGCCGTCGGGCCGTCGGGCCGGCGGCACGGTGGTGACGGGCGGCGCAATCCTGACGCGGTGGCGCCGCAACGGTCCAATTCTGTCGATTCGGCGGGGGTGGGAAACCGCCGGGATGTGTCGGGCGCGGGCACGGCGGTTGCACCAGGGGGCGAAGCCCTCGAGGGCTTCGGGCATGGGAATGTTCCGTAAGCCGCGGCGTCCGCGGGCCGACGCGGATCAGCAGGGGTCCCCCCCGGACTCCGAGCCGAAGGCCGCCCGGCACGCCCCGACGCTCGCCGAGCGCCTGCGGGCGCTCGCCATCGAGACCGGCGCTCCCGAGGACGCCCTCGATCCCATGCTCCAAGCGGTGGTCGAGGCGACCGGCGCGCGTGCCGGGGCGCTCTGCCTCTTCGACCCGCGGCGGGGCCTCCTGCGTCTCGCGGCCGAGGTCGGCCTCTCCGACGAGGGATGCAAGCGCCTGCGCACGGTGCGCGCCGCCGACCCCACGACGTGGGACATGCCGCTGCACGGGCTGCTCAACCGGCGCGCGTATCTGATCGAGAGCGCGGCGCGCAACCGCTACGTGCCGCGTCTCGTCGACTCGGTCGCGCCGGTCCGCACGGTCGCCTGCGTGCCGCTCTACGCCGGTGCCGACCCGCTCGGCAGCGTGATCCTGGTGGCGGTGGCCCCCCGCTGCTTCGTCGAGCGTGAGATCCAGGCGCTCATGCGTCCGCTGCGCGAGCTCGCACGGATGATCGAGAAGGCGCGGGGGCAGGCGCTCGGCAGCGATGCGCCGCCGACGCCGTCGCGCGCTCCGGTCTACGGGCCGTCGGTCGACGTGGTGCGCCTCGCGGCGGAGCGCGATGCCCTCGCCGCCGAGCGCGACAGCCTCGCCGCGGAGCTCGCCGCGCGGCGGGCGGAGCGCGAGCGGCTGGCCGTCGAGCTGGGGGAGCTCGCCGGCACGCGCGACCGCCTGCAGGCGGCGGTCGACGGCGCCGCCGCCGAGCGGGCGGCCCTCGAGGCCGACCTCGCCCGCGCGCGCGCGCAGGCGGAGCGCGTGGCGACGATGGCTGCCGAGGTGGCGGCGGCCGAGGCCGAGCGGGACCGCCTGCGGGCGGCGCTCGACGCGGCGGCCGCCGCACGCGACGAGCTCCTCGGGCGCGAGGCGAGCCTCGAGGGAGCGCGCGCCGAGGCGGCGCGCCGGGCCGACGCGCTCGCCAGCGAGCTCGCCCGCGCGCAGCAGACGGCCGCCGAGCGCGTCGCCGAGATGGAGCGCCTCGCTGCCGAGAGCGAGTCCGAGCGGGCGCGCTGGGAGCTGCGGCTGCGGGAGGCCGAGACCGGGGCGGTCCGGGCGCGCGAGCAGGGCGCCGCGCACGAGCGGGAGCTCGCACGGCTCAGCGCCGAGCTCGAAGCCGCGGTGAGCCGCGAGCGGCGCCTTCAGGAGGAGCTGGCGGGCACGAGCGTGCGCAGCGTCGAGGCGGCGCGGGAGGCGCGCCTCGCCTCGCAGGAGGCCGTGGCGGAGCTCGATCAGGCGCGGGCGCGGTTGGCGGAGGCCGAGGCGGCGGTCGAACGGGCGCAGGCGCGCGAGCAGGAGAAGGAGCGCGAGGTCGCGCGCCTCGCGGCCGAGCTCAAGGCCGCGGTCGCGCACGAGCAGCGGCTGCGTGAGGCCCTCGCCACGGCGGAGGCGCGGGGCGGGTCGCCCGACAAGACGGAGGTCGGCAAGGCGCTCGCGGCCAAGCGCGAGGCCGAGGACGCCCGCGCGGCGGTCGAGCGCGAGCTCGAGGCCGTGCGCGCCGAGCTCGAGACGGCGGAGGCCGAGGTCGCGCGCGGGCACGCGCGCGAGCAGGACCGCCAGGTCGAGCTCGGGCGGCTCAACACGGCGCTGCGCGCGGCGACCGAGCGCGAGCAGCGGCTGCACGAGGAGCTCAAGGCGGCCGCGGGCGGGCGGACGCCCGACGCCGGGGCGCTCGCCGCGGCGATGGAGGCCGGGCGCGTGGCGGAGGCGGCGCGGGCCGCCGCGGAGGCCGAGGCGCGCGCAGCCCGCGAGCAGGTGAAGGCCCTCGAGGCCGCCGTCGCCGGCCTCGAGGCCGACGCCGGGCGTGCCCGCGAGGAGATCGCGCGGCTCACGGCCGGTGAGCGCGGCGCCAGCGCCGAGCGGGCGCGGCTCGAGGCCGAGCTCGGCGGGCTGCGCACCGCCGAGGACGCGGCGCGCGCCCGCGTGGCGGCCCTCGAGCGCGAGCTCGGCGCGCTGCGCGAGGAGCGCGAGCGCCGGCGGGCGGCGGACGACGCGCGGCAGGCCGAGGCGGGCGGGGTGCTCGCGCGCCTCGAGGCGCTCACCGCCGAGCGCGACCAGATCCGCGCGCGGCTCGTCGAGACGGAGGTCGAGCGCGACCGGCTGCGCGCCGAGGGTGCCGCGGCCGCCGCCGGCATCGCGCGTCTCGAGGAGGCGCTCGCCCGCGAGACCGCAGAGCGCGCGCTTCTCGACAGCACCCTCGAGCAGGCGCGGCTGGCGCAGGCGGAGCTCGAGAAGACGCGGGACCGCCTCCAGGCCGATGCGACGCGGCTCCAGGCCGAGCGCGGCCGCCTGCTCGCCGAACGCGAGGCGGCGGCGCACGAGCCCGCGCTCGTGCCGTCTCCCTCGAGCGCGGCGCCGCCGCCGACGCTGCAGGTCGTCACCGTGGGCAGCGGCACGCGCACGAGCCGGCCGCGCGAGGCGGGGTCCGGCGGCCGGGTGGTTGCGGTGATCGACAGCGACGCCACCTGGGAGGGGGTCGCGCTGGACGGCCGCACGGTGGCGCTGCTCGCCCCCGACGCGGAGCTCGCCGGCCGCCTCGCGGCCCTCGCGCCCGAACGGGTGGTGCTCAACCTCGCCGCCCGCGACGCGCTCGGCGTGCTCGTCGGGCTGCGCGCCGCGGGCTGCCAGGCGCGCGTCTGGGGCTGCATCGCGAACCCGGCGACCGACCGCGGCGTTGCGCTCGGGATGATCGAGCCCGCGCTCCACCCCCTCGACCCCGACGCGATCCTCGCGGCGCTCGGCGCGTTCGTGACGCGCGGCGGCCGGGCGATCACGGTCGGCGGCGAGGTCGACGGCTTCATGAGCCTGCGCCAGGCGCTCTCGCGCCAGGGTATTTCGGTGACCATGGCCTGGGACGCCAAGCAGGTGCTCGACCTGCTCCCGGTCGTCCGGCCGCAGGCGGTGGTCGTCGATCTCGACCTCGCGCGCCGCGATGGCTATGCGATCGCCGCCGCGCTGGGGGCGGTGAGCCCGGCGCCGCATGCGATTCTGCTCGGCGGCGGCGAGGATGCGGCGGCCGCCTTCGCCGCGACCCTCACCGACCCGCGCAACGGCACCCAGCCGGTCCCGCTCGACCGCCTGCTCGCCTCCTGCGTCGGCCGCAGCGAGGGACCTCCGGCCGCGCAGGCCGAGGCCGAGAAGGGGCGCGGCCGCGTGCGCGCGGTCCCGGGCCGCGGGCGCCAGGTGGCGTGGGGCAAGTAGCGCGCGGGCGGGCTCGTTGACAGCCGCCCGGGCCGGCCGCTAGACCCGGGCGGGAGCCAGGACCATGTCGTCCGAGCAGGCGAGGGTCGTCGCGCTCCTCGACGAGCTCCAGGCGGCGGAGCGCGCCGGCGCGCTGGCCCTCGAGCAGTGGATCCGGAGCTGCCACGAGCCGGCGCTCCGAGGCGGCCTGCGGGTGGTCGCGGCGCGCGACGCGGCGCACGCCGCGCTCGCCGAGGAGCGGCTGCGCACCCTCGGTGCCGGCCCTTCGGCGCAGGTGAGCCGCGGCCTGGCGGCGCTCTGCAGTCTGCTCGGGGCCTCCGACGTCTCCGATCGCTCGAAGCTCACCGTGCTGCTCGCGCGTTTCCCCGGGGAGGTCTACGACCCGTTCGCGGAGTTGGTGCGCAGCATCGAGGACGACGGGGAGACGCGCGCGCTGCTGGAGACGATCGGCGACGACGAGCGCGCGAGCCTGCGCTGGCTGCGCGAGGCCGGTGAGACGCTGCCGCGGGTCGACGACGGCGGCGGCAGCGCCGAGCGGGAGCTCGTGGTGCCGCTCCTCGACGCGCTGCGCGCCGCCGAGGCGGCGGCGGACGAGGTCCTCGCCGCCTGGATCGCCGTGTGCGCGTCGCCCGGACTCCGGGGCGGCCTGCGCACGATCGCGGCGCGCGAGGGCGTCCACGCGCGGCTGCTCGCCGAGCGGGTGCGCGAGCTGGGCGCCGTCCCGGGACGCGCGCTCTCCGAGCCGCTGCGCCGTGCGGCCCTCACGTGCTTCGGGGCGAGCGGGGTCTCCGACACGGAGAAGATCTCGCGCGTGCTCGGGCGCTATCCCGACGACACCGCGGCGTCGTCGGCGCTCGACGCGCTCGCGCGCGAGCTGAGCGAGGACCTCGAGACCCGCGAGCTGCTGCGGCTGATCGCCGCTGGCGAAGCGGCGACGGTCGGGTGGCTGCGCGCCTACCACGCGGCTACCGCGGGGCCGGGGAAGTCCGCCGCGGCGGCGCGCTGATCAACGCAGCGGCGCGAGGAAGCGCACCACGGCGGCCACGACTTCCCCCCAAGCGGCGCCGTCCGTGCGCCCGCTGCGGCGCGGCACGTGGAAGCCGTGGTCCGCGCCGTCGACCACGTGCAGCGCCGCCGCCGGCATGCGCGCCACGACGGGCTCGAGCCGCTCGAGCGGCGCGAGCGCGTCGCGCGTGCCCTTCACGAAGAGCGTGGGGATGCGGATCGCGGGCAGGTGCGCGGCGCGCAGCGCCGCCGGGCGGCCGGCAGGATGGAGCGGGTAGCCGAGCAGCACGAGCGCGCGGACAGCGGCGGGCAGGCCGGCGGCGGCCAAGTGCGAGGCGATACGGCCGCCGAGAGACCGGCCGCCGATCGCGACCCACGGCGGCGCGAGCGCGGGGTCGGCGATGACCGCGGCGAGCACGGCCGCCCAGCAGCGCTCGAGGACGGGCGCCGGGTCGGGGCGGCGCCGTCCGGCCGCGCGGTAGGGGAAGTCGAAGCGCACCGCGACGTAGCCGGCCGCGCCGAGCCCGCCGGCGAGCGTCGCGAGGAAGGGATGGGCGAGATCGCTGCCCGCGCCGGGCGCGAGCACCACCGCGGGCGTCGTCCGGGGGCGGAAGCCCCGGGGGAGCGTCACCTCCGCCGGGACCGCGCCGCCGCCGGCGAGCGCGATCGAGCGGCGTCCGGCACCCTCCGGCATCGTCGCTCCTCCTACCGGAGGCGCGTCGCCGAGACGAGCGCGGCTCGACTTGCCACGGCGATTGCGCTAGCGACGGCGGCCATGGGGGCGGCGGCACCGGTGATCGGCCTCACCGGCGGCATCGGCTCGGGCAAGAGCACCGTGGCGGCCATTCTCGGGGAGCTCGGCGCGCACGTGATCGACGCGGACAAGGTGGGCCACGAGGTCTACCGCGCGGGCACGGAGGGCTTCCGCCGCGTGGTCGCCGCCTTCGGGCCCGGCGTCGTCGGCCCCGACGGCGAGATCGACCGGCGGGCGCTGGGGGCGGTCGTATTCGCCGATCCCGCGGCGCTGGCGCGGCTCAACGCGATCGTGCATCCGCTGATCGGCGAGGCGATCCGCGCGCGAATCGCGGCGGCGGGGGACGGGCGGCCGATCGTGATCGAGGCGGCGATCCTGATCGAGGCCGGCTGGCGGTTCTTCGACCAGATCTGGCTGGTGACCGCGCGGCCGGAGACCGCGATCGCGCGCGTCGTCGCCAGCCGCGGCCTCGACCGCGCCGCCGCCGAGCGGCGGCTTGCGGCGCAGCTCCCGGACGCCGAGCGGCGGCGGCACGCGCAGGTGGTGATCGAGAACGACGGCACGCGCGCGGAGCTGCGCGCGCGGGTGGAGGCCGCATGGCGGGCGCTCGCGGCGTGATCGTGGTGATCGGCCTCCTTGCGGCCGCCGCGGCGGGCGCGGCGGGACCGTGCGAGGAGGAGCGGGCCACCACCGGCCTTGCGGTCGGCAACCACGAGGGTGTGCTCGCGGTGGAGGCGGTCGATGCGGGATTGGCGGCCGCACGTGCGGGCGTGCAGACGGGCGACGTGCTCGTGCAGGCGAACGCCACGCAGCCCCACGCGTGCGCGGATTGGGCGCGCGCGCTGCGCGAGGCGCGGCGGGACCACGCGGCCGTGCTGCTGCTCGTCCGCCGTGGCGAGCAGGAGGTGCCGCTCGCGCTCGCCGCGGCGACGTGGGGCGCCGCGGTCGCCGCGGTGCCGCCCCCGAGCCCGCCCTCGCCCGCGGTTTCACCGCCCCCGCCCCCGCCGCTGCCGCCGGAGGTCCCCGTCGCGCTCCCCGACGTGCTCGCACGGCTCGAGGCGCTGGCGCCCGCGGAGCGCCCGCCCGCGTCGCTCGACGCCTACGCCGCCGACCTGCGCCGGCTCCATCAGGAAGTCGAGACGCTCGCCGCCCGCAATGCGGTCCCCGGCGACGCCGCCGATGGGCTGCGCCGCGTGCTCCATCTCTTCGACGGCGCCGAGGTGGCGTGGCGCGCGATCGAGGCCGAGCGCGAGGCGACGCGCCGGCCGCGCCACATCCCGATGCCCGACGAGGCGACCGCGCCCTACTTCGCGGAGTCGGCGGCGGGCACGGCGCTCGAGGAGTTTCCCTTCTTGAAGGGCACGATCGTGCGTGAGCCCAGCGCCGGGCGACTCGTCGAGTCGAGCGGGCTCTGGCGCCCAATCGAGGCGCGGGGGATCCTCTGGGCGCACGGACGCGAGGCGCTCGCCCGCCTGGAGGGCAAGCTCGGCCGCTAGGAACCCGTCCCATGGTCGAACGAGCGGTTCTCCTGCGTCATCACGATGACGTGCTCCACCAGGATCGCCGGTCGGTGCAACGAGCCCGGCGGCAGCGTATCGACGGGGAGCGCACCCGCATCGAATGCACAGCTCTGTGCTGCAGCATCGACGGTCCGGCCGAGGGTGAGCGTTAGGACGGCTACGAGCAGCATGGTCCGCACCCGCGCGCATAGGCTCGGGCGCGCTCGGCGGTCAGGCCGATTCGACGGTCGGGGTGATGCCCGATCCCGACGTCGTTCGAGCCCGCCCCAGAAGGGCATTCCTCTAAATAGAGGAATTGCCCGCGCGAGAGCCAGGGGACCATAACTCGCGCAGGGGCTAAGGAGCCTTAAATGTCCAGCCTGAAGCAAGTCGTCGGATCGTGTGCGCTCGCGTTGTGCGTGCTTCTCGGGATGGCCGGCACCGGCGCGGCCGAGCCCGTCGGCCAGACGGGCAAGACCGTTCAGCAGTGCAGCGATGATCTCGCGCTCTGCCTGGGCGCGACGTGTCCGCCCCTGCAGAGCATCTCCGTCGACCTCTACAATCAGTGCGTCGCGGGGTGCGCGCAGACCTACGCCCTCTGCCTGCCTACCAAGACCCGCAGCACGAGCCCGGTCGGGTTGAAGCTGCTGGTGCAAGGCCAGGTCGCCATCCTCGAGAGCCTGGCGAATATCTCCGCGCAGCTCGGTTCGCTGCGGACCCAGGTGGGCGCGGCCTTGCCGGCTGATCTGCTCCCGATGCCGAGCCCGGTCTCGGCCGGCCCCCCGACCTTCTGCCAGTTGAGCCCGGACCTGACGAAGCTGCAGGTGCACGTCCTCAACCAGGGGACGGCGGGCTCGGTCGCGTCGACCGTTCGCGTGGACTTCGCGAACAATGCCGGCGTGGACATGCCCGCGCCTCCACTCGCCCCCGGTGCGTCCGCCATCGTGGAGTTCCCCATTCCGGTGAGCTGCTATGACGCCTCCAACATCTGCCACTTCACGATCGTCGTCGATGCCACGAACGTGGTGATCGAGAGCAATGAGACCAACAACACGGCTTCCGGCCTCTGCGGTGGCAGCATCTTCTAGGATGCGGCGGCGGGAGTGCCAAGAAGAGGATCGATGATGCCCAGACTCTCCATCCTTCCCCTCGTCACATTGTTGGCGGCGAACGGCGTCACGCACGCCGCGTTCACCACGCCGGGATGCCTCGCAAGGAAGCGCGCAGCGTGGACCAACCTCCGAAAGTGCCAGGGCGGCGAGCAGGCGAAGCAGCTGCAGGCAAGCCTGCCGACCTCGCGAAATGCCAGGCGAAGTTCACCGCCACGGTGGGCAAGATCGAAGACAAGGCAGCGGCGGTGACACTCGCCTGCCGCTACGGCGACAACGCCGACGGGACGGTGATCGACTACGACACCGGCCTGCAATGGGAGAAGAAAATTCCCGGGACGTGCACGGTGAGACCCCGCCCCTGCGTCACGAATGCGGCATGCGGCACGGGAACGTGCGAGGCGGACAGCAGTCCGCAATTCGTGAACCGCCTCTTCACGTGGGACGAGGCGGTGGCCTATGTGAACGGCGTGATTGCTGACGGCGCGGGTATCACAGGTCCGGTCGCCAGTCTGGCCGGCCATTCGGATTGGCGGCTGCCGACGATCGCGGAGTTGAACGGAATCGTCGACCGTACCGCGTGTGCCGCGTCGCCGCCCTGCATCGATCCGACCTTCGGTCCGACGGCCGGGAAGGTCGGACTATTCTCTCCCTTCTACTGGTCGGCCCGATCGACGCCGCCGATCCGACGCGCGCGTGGGTCGTGGTCATCGACCTGAGCTCGCCGAATCCCACCGTACCGGTTCCGACGACGGGTCCCGGTCACGTTCGCGCGGTACGGTCGGCGTTGTAACCAATCGGTACCTCGCCGCAGGAAGGCGCATGCAAAAGGAGACCCTCTGAAAGCGCTCCGCCTGGTGTCGTATGCAAGCGTAGTTGCTGTCGCCCTTGCCCTCGCCTGCGAGCCCACGCCAAGACCGTCAAGTAGGACCTGGCGCCTGGAGCGACCAGCGCGCCGAGGGCATGGGACCCACTAGCGGCCAGTTTACGTAACCCTCGCTATCAGACGTTTGCTCGCACCCCGCCGGGCCTGCCCCCCACAAGGATCCGGAGCCGTCATATACGGCAGGAGGGGGCGGAGAAACTCGACGACCTGCGGGCTGCGAATCTGCCGGGGGAAGAGGCGGAAGTAGAACCGCCACAGCGTGATGCCGGCGATTGCCGAGAGCATGTGCCAGCGGAAGTGAGACTTGAGCACGGGCGGCTCGCCGCGCGGAGCCCTCATGCGACAGCGATGGCGCCGCTCGCGCAGCCCGCTCGCGTCGACGAAGACGATCGTTTGCCCTTGGCAGGCAGCGTTTGTGTTAGGGCGGGCCAGCGATGGCGTTTCCACCGCGCGATCGCGGTCTCGTCCCGTTCGAGGGCCCGTCCCGTCGTGCGCTGACAGCTCCAGCCGAGCTGCTTGAGGATCCGCCAGACGTGGCCGGGGTGATAGCGGACGTGACAGGTCTGGTCGATTAATTGCGCGACCCGCTCGGCCGTCCACAGACTCGTCGCGAACCCGAGGCCCTCCGGCCCGCGCTGGAGGCCCGCGATGATCGTGCGCCGATCGCGCTCGCTCAGCCGTGGCTTGCGGCCGGCGCGTCCCGGATGCTTGAGCGCCGCTCGGCCGCCTGCCGCCAGCTGCGTCGCCCAGCGTTTGACCGACTGCCGCTGCACACCGACCCGCCGTGCGAATCCTCTGTTTGGAGGAATTGCCAGACCGGGGGTGTGCTCGCTACGTGCGACGCAGCCGTCACCGGCGCATCTGGCCGGATCCGGCGGGACGGTGTGTAAACCATGCTCGAAGGGGGGAGCCGACAGATGCGACGCGTGAACCTCACGATGGCGGTGACCGAAGAGTCGACCACGTTGCCGGGTAGGTTCGCTCCGGCTCCGATGAGGCCAACACCTCGGGCGGGACGGGAACGACCGACGCGAGGGCGCCGGGACCTCTGCGGCGCGCTGGTCGTCGCGATCCTGCTCGGTTCGGGGATCCCGGCGCGCGGCGCGCTGACGACGTCGGCGTGCGTCGCGAAGAAGTTCAAGGTGTGGGCCGCGCTGCGCAAGTGTCAGGCGGGCGAGACGGCGAAGGCGCTGGTGGGGAAGCCGGCAGATCTCGGGAAGTGCCAGACGAAGTTCCAGGCGGCGCTCCCGAAGATCACCGCAGCCGCGGCGAAGGCCGGAATCGCATGCCGCTATCAGGACAACGGCGACGGGACGGTGATCGACTACGACACCGGGCTCCAGTGGGAGAAGAAGACGGCCGGCGCCTGCTCGAGCGCCCCGCAGCTCTGCGTCGCCGACGCCGACTGCCCGGGCGGCACGTGCACGCCGACGGCGCACTACGTGAGGGACCAAGTCCCGTGGCGCGATGCGATGGCCTACGCCGGCGCCAGTACGAGCGAGGATGGGGCGACGACGTCCCAGGCGTTTCTCGGCAACTACACCGACTGGCGTCTGCCAACCGTCGGGGAGCTGGAAACCATCCTGGACCTCTCCCAGTCCGGATGTCCGACCCTGGAAACGGCAACCCCGGGAACGGCATGCATCGATCCGATCTTCGGCCCGTCGTTCTACGGGTATTATTGGACGGCAAGCTCCCGGAACGACCAGGACGCGTGGACGATCCTCTTCGTGAAGGGCTACCCCGGGGGGAACACGTTCATCTTCCCCAAGACCACGCTACTCAACGTGCGCGCGGTGCGATCGGCCCTGTGATCGTTGCCTGACTCGGATGGAGCGGAGGTGACAGCATGATCCATCGACCTCGGACTCCCACAAGAAACCGGCTTCGGGACCGTTGCGCCGCCGCCGGCTTCACGCTGATCGAGCTGCTCGTCGTGATCTCCATCATCGCCGTGCTCCTCGAACCGTATCAGCTCGCGGTCCAGCGGATCCGCGACGCAGCGGCGAAGATGAAGACGTCGGCCAGGCTCCTCGCCGCGTCGCAGGCGCTGCAAGTGGAGAGCGACAAGCTCGACGTCCTCCAGACCAAGGGCTGGGCGGTCGTCACCGCCGCGAGCACGCCGGATCCCGCCGGCGGCAGCCTCAGCCTCCCGGCGGTCCAGGACCTCTTCAACGCGCTAGCGGAGCGCGACACGGCCATGGCGGACGTGCTCGCACAGCTCCAGACGCTCAAGACGAGCGGGCAGCTCCGGACGAAGGAGACCGCGCTCGCCCAGGACGCGATCACCGGCGTCTCGCAGCTGCTCGACGGCGTGCACAAGCTGCAAGGGGTCGTCCAGCCGCAGCTCCTCGCACAACCGTGCGGCTTCGATCTGGCGACGGGAATCTGCGGAGGCGGGTGTCCGGCGGGGCAGACGTGCCAGCAGACGACGCGCGCCGACTGTTCGTGCGGCTGAACGGGCGATCGCCCCGGCCGCCGCCGTCGCGCCCCACGGCGACCGGCGTCACTCCGCGGATGCGCGACCCGATCCGCGTCGTCGCCCGAGGACGTGGGCGAGGAGTTGCGCGCGGCTCGCCACGCCGAAGTGCCGATAGAGCGCGGTCACGTATTGGTGGACGGTCGGCCGGCTCAGGCCGAGGCGGCTCGCGACCTGCTTCTCGCTGTCGCCCTCGAGCAGGCAGGCAAGGGTCTGGCGGAGCCGGGGCGAGAGGCCGTCGAGGCCGGGTTCCGTCGCGCTCACCAGCGGGCCACCGATCAAGCGGCCCAGCTCCAGGTGGAAGAAGTCCAGGAGCCGCCGCTCGCGTCCCGAGAAGGCCCGCTCGCCGGTCATCCGGTTGAGCGCGATCACGCTGATCGCGCCCCCCGCGTTCACCCGGAAGAGCGACGTCAGCTCGTGGGCGATGCGGGCGGGTCGCCGGAAGTCGTTGAAGCTGGAGGACCGGTACCACTCGGCGTCGGACACCAGGTCTCGCCGGGTCCGTGTGATCAGCCGATCCGTCCTGCCATGGAGGGCACGGAAGAAGGGATCGGTGCTCGTGCCGTGCTGCCGGTGATAGGCGAGCCAGAGCGCATGGGCCACGGGATCCTGGCTCGCACCGAACGCGGAGACCGGACGGATGGGGGCAGTCGGGGTGTGCCACCACCCTTCGCCCCCGGTCGCCTGCGTGACGCCGAACAGCCCGGATAGCCCCTCGAACATGTGCTGGTGCCAGAGGGCCGGCTCGTTTCCCAGGTCCCGGCACTCTCCGAGCAGGCGGAAGGCGGCACGGGCGTCCTGCAGGCGCAGGGTGTCAGCCTTGGTCACGGCATGGCTCCGTCGTGGGGAGGAATGGTCAGGCTGGCTCCGAGTATAGTCCCTACAAACGCCCGAGTTTGTCAAACGTCGCGCAAACGGTCCCCAGTTCTACGTCTTTCCGGTGGCGCACTGGGTCCGGCTTCGCCTGGACGATCGCCGGTACTTGGACATGACCGCCGAACGAAAGGAGGCGCGCACGACGAAGAACGCGGCGTGAGGCTTGGCGCGTGGCTCGTGGTCTACAACAAGCAGCGGACGCACCAGGGCCAATGGTGCTACGGCAAGACGCCGATGCAGACCTTCCTGGACAGCGTGTCGCTGGCGAAGGAGAAGATGCTGGCGGCGTGAGCGGGAGCGGACAACAAACGTGAACCCGACACCGATGACCGGACGATCACGGTGTCAGATCAGGTACCGACTTCTACACACTGCGGCGGCTTGGACCTTTACCCACACTGAAGCCGGAAGAACCCAGAGATTCATCCCAAGTCGGAGTCCGAGTGAACGTTTCTCGGACAGGCTCCTAGCTCTTCGCGCGTTGGCGGCGGCGCTCCTTCGCCTGCTCGCGCCGGCGCAGCTTGAGGCGCTCTTGGCGCCGCTTGCGCCGCCGGCGGAGCTCTCGCTGCCGTTCCGTGGCCATCGCCCTGGGGTCTAGCATCGCGGAGGGCCGCCGGGCAACGGCGCCGCACCCGGCCGCCGGCGAGGGTCGCCCCGTGCGCGCCGGCCGGGACGAGGGAGCGTCGGGCAGGGGACCGGGCCCGCGTCGCGGTGGCGTTCGGGTGATCCCCTGAGGTAGGCTCCCGCGGCGGCCGGCCATGCCGGAGAGCTTCCCCACGACACCGCGGGCGCCGCGTGCCGTGCGCGCCGCCGCGCTCGCGATCGCGCTGATCGCGGTGGCGCTCGGCACCCGCACGACGATCACCAGCACGGCCTGGGTCGGCCGCACGTTCCCCGGCTTCGTGCTCCTCGACAACCGGGTGGTGGCGTCGATCGGGCTCGCGCCGTGGTCGGGCACGCGCATCCCGGGGCTCTACCAGAGCCAGGTCGTTGCGGTCGACGGGCGGCGCGTGCGCGGCGCCGCCGACGTTTACCGCATGGTCGCCGCGCTCGCGCCGGGAACGCCCGTGAGCTACGAGATCGCCTGGCGCGGGCAGCGCCGCACGGTCACCGTGAGCGCGCAGCGCTTCGGCTGGCGCGACTGGCTGCTCCTGTTCGGCGCCTATCTGCTCAACAGCGCCGTCTACCTCGCTTCGGGGCTCGTCGTCTGGGTCCTTCGCCCGCGCTCGGCGCTCGCGCGCGCGCTGCTCGCGTTCAGCGGGCTGTTCGCCTTCTACTTCATGACCGCGGTCGACCTCTACGGCCCGGCCACCTTCTTCCGCCTGCACGTGCTCGTCGAGGCGCTCTGCCCCGCGGCCGGCCTGCACTTCGCGCTCTTCTTCCCGCAGCCGCACCGCTTCGCGCGCTTCGCCTGGGTGGGCTACCTCGCGTCGCTCGCGCTGCTCGTGCCCTACGAGGTCGTCCTCTACCACCCGACCGCCTACTCGGCGGTGCACAACCTCGCGACCCTCTACCTCGGGCTCGACGCGGTCTTCTTCGGGCTGCGCCTGGTCGCCGAGTACCGGCGCGGCCGCTCCCAGCTCGCGCGCCAGCGCGTGCGCGTGATGACCCTGGGCACCGTCTTCGGCTTCGGGCTGCCCGGGCTCCTCTTCGTCGCCTCGGCGGTGACCGCCGGCAGCCTCGCCGTGAACACGGGGGCCTTCACCGCGTTCTTGTTCGCGCTCTCGCTCGCCTACGCGGTGGTCAAGCACGATCTGTTCGAGATCGATGCGATGGTGAAGCGCGGCGCCTACTACCTCCTGCTCACCGGCTCGGTCAGCGCCGCCTACGTGGCCGCGGTCGTCGTGTTCAACCTGATCCTCCAGGCCGGCGACATCACCGACTCGCCTGCGTTCCCGGTCGCGTTCACGCTCGCGGTCCTCGTGCTCTTCAATCCCCTGCGCTCGCGCCTCCAGGCCTTCGTCGACCGCGTGTTTTTCCGCACGCGATACGACAGCGGCAAGGTGCTGGCGCAGGTCGGCGCGCAGCTCGCCGCCGCGCTGACGCGCGAGCACATCGCGGCGCTCGTCCGGGCGGGCGTCGAGGACGCCATTCCCAACACCGCCACGCGCATCTTCGTCGGGCGCGACGGCGGGCCGCACGAGGTGGGCGGCGGCGCCGTGGTGCCGCCGGCGCTGCGGGCCGAGCTGGCCGACGGGCGCCTCGCAACCGCCTACGACGCGCCGGAGCTCTATCGCGACGCCGAGACGCACGAGGCGGTGCGCGCGGCGCTGGCGCTGCTCGACGCCGACATCGCCGTGCCGCTCCAGCACGGTGGCGAGCTGGTCGGCGCGCTCACCGCGGGGCCGAAGCGATCCGGCCTGTTCTACACCGCGGGCGACGCGGCGTTCCTGCGCGCGCTCGCGCACCAGACCGCGACCGCGCTCGAGAACGCCGCGTCCTACGAGGCGCTGGTCGCGCTCAACGCGAGCCTCGAGGAGCGGGTGCGCGAGCGCACGCAGCAGCTCGAGGGCGCCAACCGCGAGCTGGCGCAAGCCTACGGCGAGCTGAAGGCGGCCGAGACCCACCTGGTGCAGTCGGAGAAGATGGCGTCGCTCGGCCGCGTCGTGGCCGGGGTCGCCCACGAGATCAACAACCCGGTGAGCTTCATCGCCGCCAACGTGGCGCCGCTGCGCCGCCGCCTGGCACGCGCCGCCGCCGGGGCGGCGGCGCCCGAGGTGCAGCGCCTCCTGCGCGAGGCCGAGGAGATCGTCGAGGTGATGGCCCGCGGCGCCGAGCGGACCGCCGCCATCGTGAAGGATCTGCGCAGCTTCTCCCGCCTCGGCGAGGCTGCGCACAAGGCAGTCGACCTGCACGAGGGCATCGAGGTGAGCCTGCGGCTGCTGGCCTCGCGCTGGCGCGAGCGGGTCACGATCCACCGCGACTACGGCGCGCTGCCGCCGGTCGAGTGCGACGCGGGCCAGCTCAACCAGGTCTTCATGAACGTGCTCGCCAACGCCTGCGACGCGATCCCCGGGACGGGGAACGTCTGGATCACCACCCGGGCCGAGGCCGACGTCGTGACCGTGGCGATCCGCGACGACGGGGCGGGCATCGCCCCCGACGTTCTCGGGCGCATCTTCGAGCCGTTCTTCACCACCAAGGACGTCGGCCGCGGCACCGGGCTCGGGCTCGCGATCAGCCACGGCGTGGTGGCCGCCCACGGGGGCCGCATCGAGGTGAGCAGCGCCCCCGGCAAGGGCTCGACGTTCAAAATTGTCCTTCCCGTCGCCGTCGCTTCGCTTGACAGGGCGGCGAGCGCGAGCGGATAGGGAGCGCCGTGGACGTCGACTACCGCCAGTTCCCGGTGCTCGTCGTCGACGACGAGCCGGACATCCTGCGCTCGTTCACGTTCAACTACGGCGACGACTTCTGCGTGCTCACCGCCGACAGCGGCGCGCGCGGCCTCGAGCTGCTCGAGACGCACGAGCCCGCGGTGATCGTCGCCGACCAGCGCATGCCGGTGATGAGCGGCACCGAGTTCCTCGAGCGCTCGATGGCGCTGCGCCCCGACGCGGTGCGCATCATCCTCACCGGCTACACGGACGTCGAGGCGATCATCCGTGCGATCAACACGAGCCGCATCTACCGCTACGTCACCAAGCCGTGGGAGAGCGAGGAGCTGCGCATCTCGCTGCGGCGGGCGGTCGAGGTCTTCCACTTGGCGCGCGAGAACGCCCGGCTGGTCGAGGAGCTGCACCGGGCGAACGAGCGGCTCGCCGCCGAGAACGCCTACCTGCGCCAGGCCGAGGCGCAGGGTGCGCACGAGCTGGTCGGCGACAGCAGCGTCTTCCGCGCTGCGCTCGTGCTGGTCGCCAAGGTGGCGCCGTCGCGCACGACCGTGCTCCTCGAGGGCGAGACCGGCACGGGCAAGGAGCTGATCGCGCGCGCGATTCACGCGGGCAGCCCGCGGCGGGATCGGCTGTTCGTCGCGGTCAACTGCGCGGCGCTCTCGGAGGGTATCCTCGAGAGCGAGCTCTTCGGCCATCGCCGCGGCGCCTTCACCGGCGCGATCGCCGACCGCAAGGGGCTCTTCGAGGTGGCCGACGGAGGGACGCTGTTCCTCGACGAGATCTCGGAGATGACCCTCGGGCTCCAGGCGAAGCTGCTGCGCGTGCTCCAGGAGGGCGAGGTGCGCCCGGTCGGCGAGTCGCGCACCCGCCCCGTCGACGTGCGCGTGATCGCGGCCACCAACCGCCGCCTCGAGGAGGAGGTGAAGGCCGGCCGTTTTCGCGAGGATCTCTACTATCGGCTGCGGGTCTTCCCGATCCACCTCCCGCCGCTGCGCGAGCGGCGCGAGGACATCCCGGCGCTCGCCCGCCACCTCGTGGCCCGCCTCACGGCGCAGCTGAAGAAGCCGGTCGGCCCCCCCACGCCGGAGGCGCTGGCGCTCCTCGCCCGCTACCCCTTCGCGGGCAACGTCCGCGAGCTCGCCAACGAGCTCGAGCGGGCGATGATCCTCGCCGAGCCCGGCGCGCCGATCACCGAGGACCTGCTCTCGGACCACATCATCAACGTGGCGGGAGCGAACGGCAGCGTGCGCGGCGAGCTGCAGCGGCGAACCGACGAGTTCGAGCGCGCCGAGATCGCCGCGGCCATCGCGCGCACCGGAGGCGTCAAGGTCCGGGCCGCCGAGGATCTCGGCATCACCTACCGCGGGCTGGTGAAGAAGATGCGCCGGCTCGGCATGTGATCCGGGCGGTCAGCCGCTGACGGGCCGGGGCCGTATCCTCGGGGACGCATGCTGACGGTCGTTCAGGGCAACCGCCTCGAGACGCTCGCCGACCGGCTCGTGGACGTGCTCGGGGCCTCGCCGGCGCCGCCGCTCGTGCCCGAGGTGGTCGTGGTCCAGAACGGGGGCATGGCCCGGTGGCTCGCGATGCGGATCGCCGCCCGGCTCGGTGTGTGTGCCAACGTTCGCTTCCCGTTGCCGGCCGCGTTCCTCTGGGACGTCCTGCGCCGGCTGCTCCCCGACGTCCCGGCCGCGCCCGCGCTCGAGCCGGCCGTGGTCACCTGGCACCTGATGGCGCTGCTCGAGGCGCTGCCCCCCGACTCCGTCTTCGCCCCGCTCGTGGATGCGCTCGGCGCGGGAGACGAGCGGCGCCGCTTCGAGGTCGCGCGCCGTCTCGCCGACGTGTTCGACCGGTACCTCGTCTATCGGCCGGACTGGATCCTCGCCTGGGAGCGCGGCGAGGAGACGCACTGGCAGGCCGCGCTGTGGCGGCGGCTGGTCGCCCGCGAGCCCGGGGCGCACCGCGCCCGCCTCTCGGCGAAGCTGACGCCCGCCGTGGCGGGAGCGGTGGGACGCGTGGGCCTGCCGGCGCGCGTCGCGCTCTTCGGCATCCCAACCCTCCCGCCGGCCGAGCTCGACGCGTTCGCCCGCCTCGCCGCGCACCTCGACGTGCACCTCTTCGTGCTCAACCCCTGCCGCGAGTACTGGGGCGACGTCGTCGCCGAGCGTGACCTGCCGCGCCGGGCGGGGCGGCGCGACGCCGCCGCGCTGCACCTCGCCGCGGGCAACCCGCTGCTCGCCTCGTTCGGCCGCCTGGGGCGCGACTTCATCGACGCGGTGCAGGAGTACGCCGCCGCCGAGGTCGATACGTTCGAGGAGCCGGGCACGGGCACGCTCCTCCAGTGCCTCCAGTCCGACGTGCTCCACCTCCGCGACCGCCGGGACGGCGCGGACCGGCCCGTGCTCCCGCCCGACGACGACTCGGTGCAGGCGCACGCCTGCCATGGGCCCATGCGCGAGGTCGAGGTGCTGCACGATCGGCTGCTGGCGCTCTTCGCCGCGGACCCGACGCTGTCTCCCGCGGACGTCGTCGTCATGACCCCGGACGTCGAGCGCTATGCGCCGTGCGTCGAAGCCGTGTTCGCCACGGCGCCGCCCGAGCGACGCATCCCGTTCACGGTGGCCGATGTGAGCCTGCGCAGCGAGAGCCCGTTGGTCGAGGCGTTCCTCGAGCTGCTCGAGCTGCCCGAGAGCCGCTACGAAGCGAGCCGGCTGCTCGCGCTGATCGCCGTGGACGCGGTGCGCCGGCGCTTCGGCATGGCCGAGGGCGACGTCGCGCTCGCGCATCGCTGGGTGCGGGCGAGCGGCGTGCGCTGGGGCGTCGACGCCGCCGCGCGCGGCGCGCTCGGGCTGCCGGCCATCGGCGAGCACACGTGGCGCTTCGGGCTCGACCGCCTGCTGCTCGGCTACACGATGGCGGGCGAGGACCAGGGCGGCGTGGGTGGCGTGCTGCCGTACGACGACATCGAGGGTACGGCGGCACGCGCGCTCGGCCCGCTCGCCACGTTCGCCGCCGCCGCGTTCGCGCTGCGCGAGCGGCTGGCGGCGCCCCGGCCGCCGGGCGAGTGGGCGGGTGCGCTGGGGGCGTTGCTCGACGCGTTCTTCACCCCGGAGGCGGAGGAGGACGAGGACGCGGCCGCCGCGGTGCGCGCAGCTCTGCGCGCGCTCGCCGAGTCGGCGGAGCGGGCGGGCTTCACGGGCCCCGTGTCGCTCGCGCTCGTACGCGCCGAGCTCCGCCGTGCGCTCGACGTGCCGGTGCGCACCGGCCGGTTCCTCGCCGGGAGCGTCACCGTGTGTGCGATGGTCCCCATGCGCAGCATCCCCTTCGCCGTGGTCTGCCTGCTCGGGATGAACGACGGCGCGTTCCCACGCTCGAGCCGCCCGCCCGGCTTCGACCGCACGGCCGACGCCCCCCGCCGCGGCGACCGCAACCGCCGCGACGACGACCGCTACCTCTTCCTCGAGGCGCTGCTCTCGGCCCGGCGGTGCCTCTACCTGAGCTGGGTCGGTCGCGACATCCGGGACAACCGGCGGCTGCCACCCTCGGTGGCGGTGAGCGAGCTGCTCGACTACGTCGAGCAGGCCTACGGTCGCGAGCTGCTCGTCGCGCATCCGCTCCAGGCGTTCAGCCGCCGCTACTTCGACGGCACGCAGCCCGAGCTCTTCAGCTACGCCGCCGAGCGCTGCGCGGCGATCCGGCGGGTCGCCGGCGCCGAGCGGGCGCCGGCCTTCGTGCGCCGGCTGCCGGAGGCCGGCGAGGAGTGGCGGACGATCGACGTCGAGCGGCTCGCGCGCTTCCTCAAGCATCCGGTGCGCTACCTGCTGCGCGAGCGGCTCGGGCTCCGTCTGGAGGAAGCCGAGGGGATGATCGAGAGCCGCGAGCCCTTCGAGCTCGCGGGGCTCGAGCGCTGGTCGCTGCGCTCGCGGCTCCTCGCCTGGCGGCTCGCCGGCAACCCACTCGCCGCTGCGCTGCCGATCGTGCGCGGCGCGGGCATGCTGCCGCACGGTCGCGTCGGCGAGGTGGTCTTCCGGCACGCGTGCGAGGAGATCGAGGATCTGGCCGCCCGGGCGGAGGCGGCGCGCGCCGGGGCGGCGCTACCGCCGCTCGCGGTCGACCTGACGCTCGGCCCGGTGCGGCTCGCCGGCACGCTCGGCGGCGTGACCGAGGCGGGGCTCGTGACCGTGCGCCTCGGCCCGATGCGCGCCAAGGATCGCCTCGACCTGTGGGTCCGCCACCTCGTGCTCGGTTGCGTCGCGCCCGCGGGCGTGGTGCCCGCGAGCCGCTGCGTCGGCGAGAGCGAGGACGTGACGCTCGCGCCGGCCGCGGCACCCGCGACGCCGCTCGCGCGCCTCGCCGCGCTCTACTGGGAGGGGCTGCACCGCCCGCTGCCCTTCTTCCCCGAAAGCGCGCGCGCGGCCTGCCGCCACGGGAAGGACCCACTCGGGGCGGCGCGGCGGAAGTTCGCCGAGGGCGAGCGGGCCGAAGGGAACGACGCCTACGTCGACCTCGCCTTCCGCTCGGCGCCGCCGCTCGGGCGGGAGTTCCTCGATCTCGCGCACGCCGTGTTCGACCCGCTGCACGCGAGCGAGGGGGGGGAGGCATGACGGCGAGCGCCGCGGAGGGCCTCGACGTCTTCACGCTCCCGCTCGACGCCGTTACCGCCGTCGAGGCGAGCGCGGGGACGGGCAAGACGACGACCATCACGCGTCTCTACCTGCGCCTGCTCGTCGAGCGCGAGCTGCCGGTGCAGCGCGTTCTCGTCCTCACCTACACGCGCGCGGCGACCGAGGAGCTGCGCGCCCGCATTCGCGCGCTCCTCCTCGCCGTGCGCGCGGCGCTGCGCGCCGGCGAGAGCGCGGATGCCTTTCTCGGCGCGCTGCTGGATAGCCGGCCCGATCGGAAGCGCGCGCTCGGGCTCGTCGAGGACGCGCTGCGGAGCTTCGACCTCGCTGCGGTCTTCACCATCCACGGCTTCTGTCAACGGGCGCTCGCCGACCGCGCGTTCGAGAGCGGGCAGCCCTTCGCCCCCGAGCTGGTCGGGGATCCCGACGAGCTCCTCATCGAGGTCGTCGAGGACTTCTGGCGCCGCCACCTCTACGGCGCGTCGCCGCTCTTCGTCGAGCACGTGCTCGCAGCGAAGCTGGCACCCGCGCGGCTCGCGGAGCTGGTGCGGGGGCCGGTCGGCCGCCCCTACCTCGAGGTGCGTGCGGCCGTGGAGCCGGCGGATACCCCGGCGCTCGAGGCCCGGTTCTGTGCCGCGTGGGCCGCGGCGCGTGCGTGCTGGCAGCCGGACGCCGTCGCCGCCGCGTTGGGCGACACGGCGGCGCTGCGCCCCGGGAGATACTCTCCGGCGCGGATCGCCGCCTGGCTCGAGGAGATCGCCGTCGGCCTCGCCGCCGAAGCCCCGCGCCTCGCCCTCGGCGAGGGCATCGAGAGGCTCGCGGCGGAGCGGCTGGCGACCGCCACGCGCAAGGGTTGTGTGGCGCCGCGCCACCCCTTCTTCGACGCCTGCACGGCGCTCGTCGCCGCGCGCGACGCGCTCCGAAACCGCTTCACGCTGCGGGCGAGCGCACTCCAGGCGTGCCTGCTCGAGCAGGCACGCCTGGATCTCGAGGCCCGCAAGCGTCGGCTCGAGGTCCAGGCGTACGACGACCTGCTGCTGCGCCTGCGCGCCGCGCTCGACGACCCGGCGCGCGGCGAGGCGCTCGCGGCCGAGCTGCGCGCGGACTACCCGGCTGCGTTGGTCGACGAGTTCCAGGACACCGATCCCGTGCAGTACGCGATCCTGCGCCGCGTCTGGGGGGCCCGGGGTCTACCCGTCTTCCTGGTGGGGGACCCGAAGCAGGCGATCTACGGCTTCCGCGGGGCCGACGTCTTCGCCTACTTCGCGGCGCAGCGCGAGGCCGCGGGGCCGCATCCCCTCGATGTGACGTGGCGCGCCGCGCCCCGTCTCGTCGATGCGGTCAACGCGCTCTTCGGGCACGTGCCGCGCCCGTTTCTGCTGCCGCAGATCGAGTTCCGCCCGGCGCGGCCGGCCGCCGCGGCGCAGCGCGCAGCGCTGACGGGCGCCGGCGACGGCGACGCGCCGCTGCGGCTGTGGGTCCTCGACGCCGCGGCGAGCAAAGCGGAGGCGCGCGACCGGGCCGCCCGCGCGGTGGCGGGCGAGATCGCCCGGCTGCTCGCGCTCGGCGCCAGCGGGCAGGCGCGGCTCGGCGACGCCCCGCTCGGTGGGGGCCACGTGGCCGTGCTGGTGCGCACGAACGACGAGGGCCGCCGCGTGCGCGAGGCGCTCACCGCCTGCGGCGTCGCGAGCGTGCAGCAGGCCGTCGACTCGGTGTTCCACGCGCCCGCGGCCACCGAGGTCGAGCGCGTGCTGCTCGCGGTCGCCGAGCCGGCGAACGCGGCGCTCCTGCGGGCGGCGCTCGCCACCACCTTGCTCGGCGCGACCGGGGAAGAGCTCCTGCGGCTCGCGGGCGACGAGGAGGGTTGGGCGCGGCGCGCCGAGGCGTTCCATCGCTGGCACGCGCTCTGGCGCACGCACGGCTTCGCGCGCATGTTCCGCACGCTGCTCGCCGAGGAGAACGTCGCCCCGCGCCTGCTCGGGCTGCCCGACGGCGAGCGGCGGCTCACCGACGTGCTCCATCTCGCCGAGCTGCTCGCCGAGCGGGCGCGCGCGCAGCGGGGCGGGCCCGACGGGCTCGTCGAGTGGCTCGCCGGCCGGCGGCGGGCCGAGCGGGTGGAGGCCGGCGACGACGCGCAGCAGCTCCGGCTCGAGAGCGACGAGCGGTTGGTCACGATCGTGACCGTCCACAAGAGCAAGGGCCTCGAGTACCCGATCGTGTTCTGTCCCTTCCTCTGGGACGGGTGGTTGCACACCAAGCAGGGCGCCGCCCTCGAGTTCCACGACCCGGCGGAGGGGGACCGGCCCTGCCTCGATCTCGGCTCGGCGCGCCAGGCTGCCGCGCGGCCGCTCGCCTGCCGCGAGGAGCTGGCCGAGCGCCTGCGCCTGCTCTACGTGGCGCTCACGCGCGCGCGGGAGCGCTGCTACGTCGTGTGGGCGCAGGCGAAGGGCGCGGAGACCTCGCCGCTCGCGTGGCTGCTGCACCAGCCGGGGGTCGCCGGGGAGGACCCGGTCGGCGCGCTCTCCGATCACGTGCGTGGGCTCACCCCGGCCGCGTGGCGCGCCGACCTCGACCGCGTCGCCGCGCGCGCGGGCGGCGCGATCGCGGTCGAGCCGCTGCCCGCGGCGCGGCCGGCCGCGCGCCCCGGGCCGCCCCTCGGAGCCGCGTCGCTCGCCGCCCGCCGGTTCACCGGCGCCATCCCCGTGCCGTGGTCGGTCGTGAGCTTCTCGAGCCTCACCACGGACCAGGACACCGGCGCGCCGGCCGCCGCGGTGCCCGCCGGCCGGCGCGACGCGTTCACGTTCCCGCGCGGCGCGCGTGCGGGGAGCTGCCTGCATGCGATCCTCGAGCGCATCGACTTCGCGGACCCCGATGCGGGCCCGCGACGCGCCGCGGTCGAGGCCGCGCTCGCCGCGCACGGCTTCGAGCCGGAATGGACGCCGGCCGTGCTCGAGCTGCTCGCGCGCGTGGTGGCGACGCCGCTCGACGCCAGGGGCGTGATTCGCCTCGACCGCGTCACACGCGCGGACCGCCTCGACGAGATCGAGTTCCACTACCCGCTCGCCGCGCTGCGCCCGGCGGCACTCGCCCGCCTGCTGCGCGCGCACGGCATCCCCGCGGGCCCCCTCGGCGCGCCGGCCGGCCCGGTGCGGGGCTACATGAAGGGCTTCGTCGATCTCGTGTTCACCTGCGCCGGGCGCTACTGGCTCGCCGACTACAAGTCCAACTGGCTGGGTGACACGCCCGCCGACTACGCCGCCGAGCGCCTGCCGGCGGTGATGGCTGCCCATGGCTATCACCTCCAGTACCTGATCTACACGGTGGCCCTGCATCGCTGGCTGCGGCTACGCCTCCCGGGATACGCCTACGAGGCGCACTTCGGCGGCGTCTTCTACCTCTTCCTGCGCGGCCTCGACCCGGCGAGCGGCCCCGCGCGTGGGGTCTTCCACGACCGACCCGCGCGCGCGCTCGTCGAAGCGCTCGACGCGCTGATGGCGGCGGGAGAGGCCCGGGCATGATCGAGCGTCTGGAGGCGCTGCGCGCGGCGGGGCTCGCCGACCTCGACGCGCACTTTGCGCGCTTCGTCGCCCACCTGGCGGGCAGCGACGCGCCGGAGCTCGCGCTCGCCGCCTGTCTCGCCAGCCGCGCGACGGCGAGCGGACACGTCTGCGTCGACCTGGCCGCGCTCGCGGGCGGCGTCGTCATGCCCGAGGAGGGCGTCGACGCCCCGGCGGACGTCACCCCTGTCGTCGCGCCGGGCCTCGACGCCTGGACCGCCGCGCTGCGCGCATCGCCGGTCGTCGGCGCGCCCGGCGAGCACCGCCCGCTCGTGCTCGACGGGCGCGGCCGCCTCTACCTCCACCGCTACTGGGCCTACGAGCGGCGGCTCGCCGACGACCTGCTCGCGCGCGCCGCGGTCGTGGAAGAGGTGGACGAGCGGCGGTTGCGCGCCGACCTCGTGCGCCTCTTCGGCCCGGCGCAGGAGGGCGAGGTCGACTGGCAGCGGATCGCGGCCGCGACCGCGGCGCTGCGGCGGCTGTGCGTGATCTCGGGCGGGCCTGGCACCGGCAAGACGAGCATCGTGGTGCGCATCCTCGCGCTGCTCGCGGCGCAGGCGCACGGCCGGCTGCGCGCCGGGCTCGTCGCGCCGACGGGCAAGGCTGCGGCGCGGCTCGCCGAGGCCGTGCGAGCGGCCAAGCGCCGCGAGCCGCTCGACCCTGCCGCGCGCGACGCGATCCCCGAGGACGCGTGCACGATCCACCGCCTGCTCGGCCCGCGGTCGGGATCGGTGGCGTTCCGTCACGACCGCGCCAATCCGCTTCCGCTCGACGTGCTCGTGGTCGACGAGGCGTCGATGGTCGACCTCGCGCTGATGGCGAAGCTGGTGGCGGCGCTTCCCCCCGCCGCGCGCTTGGTCGTGCTCGGCGATCGCGACCAGCTCGCCTCGGTGGAGGCGGGGGCGGTGCTCGGGGACGTCTGCGGCCCCGCCCCCGGGCTCTCGGAGGCGTGCGCGGCGCGGCTGGCGGCGGTGACAGGCGCGCCCGTGCCCGCCGCCGCGGGCGGGACGTCGGCGCTCGGCGACTCGGTGGTGCTGCTGCGGCGGAGCTGGCGCTTCGGCGCCGAGAGCGGCATCGGCCGGCTCGCCGCGGCCGTCAATCGCGGCGACGGCGCCGGCGCGCTCGCGCTGCTCGAGGAGGGCGGCTTTTCCGACGTCGTCTGGCGCCCGATGACGGTGGCGACGGACGTGCGCCCGCAGCTCGACGAGCGTGCGCTCGAGGGCTTCCGGCCCTATCTCGATCGGGTCGTCGCCGGGGCGGATGTCGGCGAGGCGTTCGCCGCGTTCGCTGCGTTCCGCGTGCTGTGCGCCCACCGCGTCGGGCCGGCGGGCGCGGAGACCGTGAACCACCGGCTCGAGGCCCGGCTGCGGGCGAGCGTGCTCGGCGGGGGCCGCGGCCCGTGGTACGCGGGCCGCCCGGTGCTCGTGACGCAGAACGACTACGAGCTGCGGCTGTTCAACGGCGACGTCGGCATCGTGTTGCCCGACCCCGCCGCGCGCGGCGCGCTGCGCGTCCACTTCGAGGCGGCCGACGGCGCGGTGCGCCGCGTGCCGCCCGCGCGCCTGCCGGCGCACGAGACGGCGTGGGCGATGACCGTTCACAAGAGCCAGGGCTCGGAGTTCGACGCGGTGCTCCTCGTGCTGCCGACCGAGCCGTCGCGGGTGCTCACCCGCGAGCTGATCTACACCGCGGTCACGCGGGCGCGGCGGCGGGTCGAGGTGTGGGGAGAGGCGCAGACGCTGCGCGCCGCGGTCGAGCGGCCGCTCGTTCGGTCGTCGGGGCTGCGCGACGCGCTGTGGGGTGAGCGCACACAGATGCGGGCTTGACGGCGGCCGAACCGCGGACGTAGGCGTGCAAGAGACGACCCTTCGCGACGGGCGCCACGGCGCCCAGAAAGGAGTCCGTCATGGCTGCCGAGAGCGTTTCCCACCCGGTCGCCGGCGCGCCACCCACCCCCGTCGAGGTCACGACGTACGCCGAGGGGGTCCTCGTCGGCCTGGCCGGGGCAGCCGCGATCGCGCTCTGGTTCCTCCTGATCGACGTGGTGCAGGGCCGGCCGCTCTACACACCGACGGTCCTGGGCACGGCGCTGTTCCGGGGCGGGCGGGGGCTCGACGACCCCGCGAGCCTGGCGGTGTCGCTCGAGATGGTGATCTCGTTCACCTGGATACACGCGCTGATCTTCCTGCTCATTGGGATGGCCACCGCCTGGCTGGTCGCGTCGGTCGAGCGCAATCCGAGCCTCGGCTTCGGCGTCGTGCTGCTCTTCGTGGTGCTCCAGTATGGCTTCCTCCAGGTGTCGATGATCGTGGCGGAGCCCGTGCTGCACGCGCTCGCATGGCCCGCGGTGCTCGGCGGGAACCTGCTCGCCGCCGCGACGATGGTGGCGGTGATCCGCTGGCGCCATCCGAAGCTCGTGATCGAGCCGTAGGAACGCGCGGGTCCCCTGGCGCGTCGGCCGGGAACGAGCGTTCCGCCTGCCGGGCGTGAGGATCGCGTGCCGACGGCGCTGCGCGGTGAGGCACGGCGTTTGCGAGGCCGAACAGCACCGGCCGATGCCACCCTCCACCCGGTGCGAGCTACTCGCGCCCTCGGGTTGGGAGCCCGGGTGGAGGCATCGGCCGCGTCGCGTCCGGCCTGTCCGTGGCCGGACACTGCATCCGCCCCTCACCCCCCGTCTTGCCAGGCACGGCGGAGGGCACGCGCTCCCCTAGCCCTCCCTCGACAGCTCACACGGGACGCGTGCCCTCCACGTGGCCGCCCCGCGGCCGCGGGCTCATGTGCCGGTGCGTTCGAGCGTCGCCGGCGCGGCGGGGAGGGTCACGCGGAACGTGGCGCCACGTCCCGGGGCGCTGTCGACGGCGATCTTCCCGCCGTGCTCGACGACCATCTGGTGCACAAGCGCGAGGCCGAGTCCGGTGCCGCTCTCCTTGGTGGTGAAGAACGGGTCGAAGATGTTGTCGAGCTGATCGGCGGGCACGCCCGGCCCCTCGTCGCGCACCTCGAGCGCGATGCCGCCCTGCGCGGCGTGGCGGAGCTCGACGGAGACGCGGGTCCCTTCGGGACTCACCTCGATGGCGTTCAGCACGAGGTTCAGCACGATCTGCTTGAGCTGATCCGGATCGGCCCACACGGAGGGCAGGCCCGCCTGGCATTGCACCGCGAGGCGCACGTGGTGCTTGCCCGCGGTCGACTCCATCAGGCGGAGGACGGGGTCGAGCGTCGCGGCGACGTCGACCGCCTTGCGGTCGGCGGTCGTCGATTTGCCGAGCGCGAGCAGGTCCGTGACGAGGTCGGTCACCCGACGCAGCTCGGTCAAGCTCAGGTCGCGGAAGCTGGTGAGGAACTCCCGGTCGTCCAGCCGCTCCGGCAGCAGGTCGAGGAAGGTCTTCACGGCGACGAGCGGATTGCGGATCTCGTGCGCCAGGCCCGCGGCGAGCAGCCCGATGGACGAGAGCCGCCGCGCCCGCTCGAGCTCGGTCGCCGAGCGGTGCAGACGGCGGGAGAGGCGGGCGTTCTCGAGGGCGACTCCCGCAGCGGAGACCACGGTGACGAGTAGCTGTAAATCCTCGCCCGAGAAGATGCTCAGATCGCGATACGCACCCAGGCCGATAAAGCCGGTCAGGCGTTCCTCGACGTGCAGGGGCATCCCGACTTCCCATCCGCGCTCGTGAAAATACCGGGCCGCGGGAACACCGGTCGCCTCGAGTTCCGACGTGAGCAGGACGCCCCGCTGACCCTCGACATACAATGCGACCGCCTGCGGGAGGCTCTCACCCGGTTCGGGATAGGCCCGGGTGAGCATGGTCGATCGCTCGTGCTGTACGAAGAACTCACAGCGCTCCACGTCCAGCGCGGTCGTCAGCGTGTCGCCCAACTGGCGTATCAGGGCGGCCTCGTCGAAGACATGGACGAGGGAGGCTGCAAGCTGGCGGAGGCGCATACGATGATCGTAGCGACGGGGGAAGAGGAGCCGCTGCAGGCGACTCTCCAGCGCTTCCTGCACGGCAGGAACCACGGCCATTGCGGTGACCGCCAACGTGAGAGCGGCGAAGACAATCAGGAGGGGCTCGCCGGCGCCCAAGTGGCGGCCGAGGGCCAGGAGGCCTACGCCGCCGGGAACCAGGACGGCGATCGACGCCAGGGAGAAGCTCACGAACTTGCGCACGACGTAGTCGACGTCCATGAGCCGGTGCCGCACGATCGCGTAGGCGACGATGCCGACGAAGACCGCGTTGCCGAGACTGCCCAGCGGATAGACCCGGACTCCGTAGATCGCAAGGAGGTTCGTGAGGTTCAATATCGTTTGGGCGACCGCTCCGAGGAACCAGAATTTCGCCTGGGCGCGCTGTCGCGGCGACGAAGGATGACGGTAGGCGACCGATGCGCGCTCGATGGACATCGCGAGGAACAGGAGGAGAAGGGCGGTGAGCGCAGAATAGAGGCGCGTCGGTTGGATGTACCATCCCCATACGTGGGGGGTGAGACCGCGCACGAGACCGCCGCGGAGGTTGATGAGCGCCAGCAGCGCCCCGGCCACGTATGCGACGCCGAGGAGGGCGTCCCACACCGGCGTCCACGACCGTGACAACGCCAGGGCGGTCTGGAACGCCGCCGCGGGGGCGAAACACATGCCGGTACGGAACAGCCGACTCCACCATTCCGCCCTGACAGGGTCGGCGAAGAAGTAGAGCGCGAAGATGTCGAGGTTCCACGACGCGAGCGTGATCGTCAGCAGGACGAACGCGTGGTGCATCGGACTGCGGTTGCGCTGGCGAAGGACCGGGATGCAGAGGAGCAGGTTCGCCACCGCCGCGATGAAGGGAATCATCGCATGATAATGCATGGATCATACGAGGTTCGCAGGCGTAGGCGGCAGTCGCAAGCTTTCGCGGCGGGCCACCGGCGCCGCCGCTGAACGCGAGGAGACGGCCAGGAACCCTCGTTCCCCGTTCTCCTCTGGGCCGATGACGGGCCAAGGCGCATTCCGCGTGCTCAGGGAAGCGGCATGGCGCTTGCTTGGCGGACGCCTCCGGAGGGCGCCATGCAGAAAGGTCAGCAGATTGCAGTAGTAGACGGCCTCCGAGAGCCGCGGCGGAATCCGATATTCCGGCGCCTCTTTCGGGGCTATCAGTTCGGGGTGTGCACGACCCGCGAGGCTACGACCCGTGCTCTCGAGGTGCGGCGGCAGGTGTACGTCGGGCGGTGCGGATACGAAATCCCCATACCCGACGCGTACGACCAGCGATCCTGGCTGCTGTTGGTCGAGCATGCTCAGTCGGGCGCAGCGGTCGGCTCTATGCGGGTCACCCCGCGTTGGGGCGGGCCACTGGAGACCGAAGAGTACTTCGTGCTTCCTCGGGGGCTCCGCTCATCCCGCGTCGTGGAGATCACGCGGTTTGCAACCCTGCACGATCAGCCTGGCGGGCCCCGGTTCTTACCCGCGGTCGCGTTCGGGTTGTTCATCCTCGTCGGGCGTCTGCTCGAGCGGCTCCGGGTGGAGCAAGCGATCGTGTGCTCGAAGCCCGAGCGAATTTGGACCTACGAGTGGCTCAAGTTCCGACGCTCCGGCATTCGTGCCCCGTACGGCAAGCTTGCGAATTCCGAGCACGAGTTGCTCGTCTGCGACCTGCGGCGCGGTTCGCCATGGCGCCAGGAAGGTCAGGAGGCGAGTTCGTTCCGGTACGTCGATGCATTCGAGATGGATCACCCGGAGATCGTCGTGCCCGACCCGCTCCCGGGCTTCGGCTTGGTCGCGGGGGTTGCCGGCGAGTCGCCCGCCGTGCGAAGGAGCGCATGACCATGCAGGCGAGCCGTGAGATGGTGGAGTTCCTCCGTGCCGTCCATGCGCGTCCCGGCGGCACCGGAGCCCTGCTGAATCTCATCCGGGCCTCCGAGGTGCGTGGGGCAACGGACCTGGGTGCGATGGCAGACGTGGTGCGCGACGAGCGCTTGAAGCTCGCTGTGACGCGGCACGCGGCCGACGAGGCGCGCCATGCCTATCTGCTCGTGCGGCGGTTGGCGGAAATGGGCGTGTCACCCAGACGTCTTCCTCCCGAGGTCGACCGCACCGAGGCGTTGATCGCGCGCTGTGGTGCCCGCGACACGAAGCGGGTCTACCAGGAGCGGCAGGAGCTCTCGGACGAGGAGACCGCGGAGTGTCTGATCGCGACCTTCATCGCCGAGGCCGACGCCGTTCCGAAGCTCGAAGCCAACTACGCGGTTCTGGCTCCGGACCCGAAGACTCAGGCGGTCATCGGGAGCATCCTGAAGGATGAGCATCGGCATGTGACGTACCTGCGCGATTGGATCGAACGATTCGATCGACGCTTGCCCCCGGGCATGGTGGCTGCGGCTCGGGAGCGGCTGGATGCCGTCTTCGCCGAGCTCAATCTCGTGTTCTACGCTTCGTTCGAGGCCTATCTCCGAAGTGCAGACGAGGCCTGCCCCCATGTCGCGGTGGCTTGAGGCGTACACCCGCTGGATCGTCGCGCATCGTCGGTTCGTCGTCGCCGCCGTCGCGTTGGCGACGATGTTGTTGCTCGCGGCGGCCGGCCGCCTGCACGTCGAAGTGGACGCGGACCGCCAGCTCCCCCAGGATCACCCCTACATCCGCGCCCTGAACGACCTGTACCGGTTGTTCGGCGACAAGAACCTGATCGTCGTCGGCCTCTTCCCGCACGACGGCAACGTCTTCACACCGACCTTCCTGCGCAAGCTCGCGGAGATCACCGATCGCTTCCGCCACCTCCCCGGGGCAAATCCAGCGCTGATCCAGAGTCTCGCCGCGCCGCAAACGAAGGACATCCGGGGCACCGCCGACGGAATCACGGTGGTCCGCGTGATGGAGGCTCCGCCGGTTGATATCGAGGGCGCCGAAGAGGTGCGCCGTCGAGCCTTCGCGAACCCCGCTTACGTCGGGACATTGGTCGCGCAAGACGGCTCGGCGGCGAGCGTCCAGGCGAGCTTCGAGCTCACGCCACAGGTCCCCGGATATCGCGAGATCCACCGGCAGGTCCTCCACGTGCTCCAAGACGTGGACGATGGCACGTTCGACTTCCGGCTCTCGGGCCCCGTGGCCTTCATGTCGGAGCTCAGCACGTACTCGAGCCGGATGGCCTATCTGTTCCCGCTCGCGCTGCTCGTGATCGGCCTGATCCACTACCATGCCTTCGGCACTCTCCAAGCGCTGTTTCTTCCGCTCCTGACGGCGTTGCTCTCGGTGCTCTGGGCGCTCGGCGTGATGGGCATCGTCGGGGTTCCGCTCGATCCCATCAACACCACCACGCCGATCTTGATCCTCGCCATTGCGGCGGGACACGCGGTGCAGATTCTCAAGCGCTTCTACGAGGAGTACGATCGCGCGGGCAGCGTGAACGAGGCCATCGTCGGCTCACTGGCCCGGATCGGCCCCGTGATGTTGGCTGCAGGTACGGTCGCGGGGTTGTCATTCTGTTCGCTCGCGGCGTTCCGCACCGCGACGATCCGCACGTTCGGCCTATTCACCGGCTTCGGGATCTTCTCCGCGATGATCATCGAGCTCACGATGATCCCGGCGGTTCGCGCGATGCTGCCGGCACCACGGGTGCGGGAGAGGCAGCGGGAAGCGGCGGCGCACCCGTGGATGGACGCGTTCCTCCGCGCGGCTGCACGGTTGGCACGCGACCGCGGCCGCCTCGTCTTCGTGGCGACCGGGCTGCTCGTCCTCGGGTGCATCAACCTCGCTAGCCGCCTGCAAGTGGAGATGAGCCTGAAGCGTCAGTTCGGTGCGGCTGATCCCGTGCGTCGTGACGACGCCGCGCTCAACGCCAAGTTCGCGGGCACGAACACGCTAATTCTCCTCGTGGAAGGGGACGGCGAAGGAGCGCTCGAGGAGCCGGCCGTGATGCGGGCGATCTTGGGGCTCGAAAGGCGCCTCGAGCAGGAGCCGGGTGTCGGGAAGGCAACCTCCTACGTCGACTTCGTCCGCCGCATCCACCTAGCCATGAACGCCGATCGGCCTGACGCCGGTGAGCTTCCTGCCACCCGGGCGCTCACCGCGCAGTACCTTTTTCTCTACTCGCTTTCCGGCGGCGGCGAGGACTTCGACACGCTCATCGACCCGACCCGCCGCGCGGCCAAGGTGCGGTTGCTCGTCCATGAGGACGACACGGCGTACGGCCAGCGCCTGATCGATCTGGCGCAGGCGCTGGTCGCCCAAGGATTCCCGCGGGGCTACCGCGTCCGGTATACGGGCTCGCTAGCATCGACGACGGCGGGCCTCGAGTCCATGGTATCGGACAAGCTGCGGAACATCTTCCAGATCACGTTGATCACGTTGCTCATCTCTTCGCTGTTGCTGCGCTCGGTGACCGGAGGTCTTCTTGTCGTACTGCCCCTGGTGATCACGGTGGGCGTTAACTTCGGCGTCATGGGTGCGCTCGGCATTCCCCTCGACACGGTGACTGCGGCACTGTCCGCCATGGCCGTTGGAATCGGTGCCGACTACGCCATGTATCTCCTGTTCAGGATCCGCGAGGAGGTTACGGAAGGCGGGACGCTCGAAGACGCGGTCGGGCGGGCCCTCATGACGTCCGGGAAGGCGGTTCTCTTCGTGTCGTCGGCCGTCGCGTTCGGATATGCCACGCTGTGCCTCTCGGGCTTCCGTATGCACGTGGAGCTTGGCTCCTTGGTCGCGCTCGCCATGGTAGTGTCGTCGGCGAGCACGTTGCTGCTGCTACCGGCGATCGTGTTGCGCTTCCGGCCGGCTTTTCTTTGGGCCGTGGCGGCGCGTCGCGTGGCCGGCGCGCCGGCGGTTGACGTCGAGGGCTGGGCACCCCCGGTGGGCCCGGCCGCCGGCTTGGAGGAAACCGCTCGTCAGCTCGGGTCCTGAGCGGCCGACCCCCCGCAGCACTCCCCCCGCACCCCCGCCCACGCCGCGACCCGCCCGTCCTCGTCCCCGACGATCACGCGCACGCGGGGACAGTCGTAGACGATGCGCACCGTGTAGCGGCGCGCGCCGCCCTGACGCACGTCGGTGGTAGTCTGCCCCGCGTGGGCGCGGATCGTCGCGCAGTCGAGCTGATCGAAGATCGTGCGCGCGACATCGCGCACGTGCCCCACCCGCAGCAGCTCCCGGAACGTCCAGAGGCAGAACACGACGGCGGCGATGGCCGTGGCCGTCACGAGCCGGCCGGTAAGCGGGTGCCGCCGGCGCAGCGGCTGCCACCACGGGGCGGTGAAGTAGAGCGCGTTGAGCGTGTTCCCGGCGCCGCGGCCGATCCACACCATGGCAAACAGGCCGACCTCGGCGCCCACGCCCCAGTCGAAGAGCTGGTAGACGTAGCGCCCGGGCGTCCAGGCCATCCAGTACGGGCCGGCCACCGCGAACGTGGCGAGGAATACCCACGCCGCGAGCATCTTGGCGAGCGCGAGCCAGGGGACGAGCGGCAGGTCGCGCGCGAACGCCCAGGCGACGACGCCCTGCCAGGCGACGTAGGCGAGCACCGCGACCAACGAGTCCCCGTGCGCCCCCCGGTAGCCCGGCTCGAGGAGCATCGAGCCCAGGACCGCGAGCGCGCTCGCCAGCGCGACCAGCGCGCACGCCACGTTGACCGCCCGCAGCGCCGGTCGCATGGGGCCTCCTCTGTAGCCGAGGCGGCCGCTCGGGTCACGCGTGCGGTCGTCCTTGACTTGGGCGCGCGGCCGCGCGTAGCTGCCGGTCGTGGTCCCGGTCGGCGTGAGCCTGCCGGCGGTGCAGCAGATCCCCGGCCGCGCGCGGCCCTGGGAGGCCGCCGTCGGCGGGCCCGAGATCCTGGCGGCGGCGCGCGCGGCCGAGGCGGGGGGCCTCGCGTGGGTTTCGTGCAGCGATCACGTGCTGGTGCCGGCCGCGCGGACCGCGGCGATGGGCCCCGTGTGGTACGACGCGGGCAGCACGCTCGCGTTCGTGGCCGGCGCGACGAGCCGCATCCGGCTCCTCTCCCACGTCCTCGTGCTGCCCTACCGCCATCCGCTGATCGTCGCCAAGCAGTACGGCACGCTCGACCGGCTCTCGGGCGGGCGGCTGGTCCTCGGCGTCGGCAGCGGCCACGTCAAGCCCGAGTTCGCGATCCTCGGCACGAGCTACGAGCGCCGCGGGCAGGTGAGCGACGACTACCTGCGCGCGATCGCCGCGGCCTGGGAGCAGGAGGTCGCGGCCTACGGCGGCGAGACGGTCGTGTTCCACGACGTGATCGTCGCGCCTCGCCCCGCGCAGCGGCCCCGTCCGCCGATCTGGGTCGGCGGGAACTCGCGCGCGGCGCTGCGGCGGGCGGCACGCCTCGCCGACGGGTGGGTGCCCTGGCAGCTCACGCCCGAGGATCTCGCCGCCGCGGCCGCGGCGGCGCGCACGCTGCGCGCCGAGGCGGGTCGCGAAGCGCCTTTCACGCTCGTCGCCCCGCTCGAGGTTGCGGTCGACGCGCCGGCCGACGCCGTGCTCGCCGCGGCGGCACGCTGGCGCCGCGCGGGGGCTACGGCGCTGCACGCCGGCCTCGCCGCCGGCAGCTTCGCGGAGTGGTGCGAGCGCGTGGCGTGGCTCGGCCGCGAGGTGCTGCCCGGGCTGGAGTGACGGCGGAATGGACGCCACGCGCCATCGCATCTGCCCGCTCTGCGAGGCGACCTGCGGGCTCGCGATCACGACGCGCGGCCGCGAGGTGACGGGCATCCGCGGCGATCCCGACGACGTCTTCAGCCGCGGCTTCCTCTGTCCCAAGGGCTATGCCCTCAAGCAGCTCGACGCCGATCCCGACCGGCTACGGGCGCCACTCGTGCGGCGGGGCGGCGCCTGGGAGACCGTGAGCTGGCCCGAGGCCTTCGCGGAGATCGAGGCGAACCTCACGCGCATCCTCGGCACGCACGGCCGCGACGCCGTCGCCGTCTACCTCGGCAACCCCACCGCGCACAGCCTCGCGCTCGGGCTCTACGCTCCCGTGCTCCTGCGCGCGCTCGGCTCGCGCAACGTCTTCTCGGCGAGCACGGTCGACCAGATGCCGAAGCAGGTCGCCGCGGGGCTCGTCTTCGGCACCGCGCTCAGCATCCCGGTGCCCGACGTCGACCGGACCGATTATCTGCTCGTGCTCGGCGCCAATCCTTTCGAGTCGAACGGGAGCCTGTGCACGGCGCCCGACCTGCCGGGCCGGCTGCGGGCGCTGCGCGCCCGCGGCGGGCGGATCGTGGTCGTCGACCCCCGCCGGACGCGCACCGCACGGGAGGCGAGCGAGCATCACTTCATCCGCCCCGGCACGGACGCGTACCTGCTCTTCGCCATGGTCCACGTGCTTTTCGCCGAGCGCCTGGTCAACCTCGGCCGCGTCGCCGCGCACACGAACGGGGTCGACGCCGTCGGGCGGCTCGCGGAGGCCTTCGCGCCCGAGCGCGTGGCCGCGCGCTGCGGGATCGACGCCGCAGTGATCCGCCGGCTCGCCCGCGAGCTCGCGGCCGCCGAGCGCGCGGCGGTCTACGGGCGCATCGGGACGTGCACGCAGGAGTTCGGCACGCTCGCGAGCTGGCTCGTCGACGTGCTCAACGTGCTCACCGGCAACCTCGACCGGCCGGGCGGGGCGATGTTCGCGCGGCCGGCGGCGGGCGCGGCCAACACGCACGGGACGCCGGGACGGGGCCGCGGCGTCCAGCTCGGGCGCCGGCGCAGCCGGGTGCGCGGGCTCCCCGAGGTCTTCGGCGAGCTGCCCGTCTCCTGCCTCGCCGAGGAGATCGAGACCCCCGGTGAGGGGCAGGTGCGCGCGCTGGTGACGGTGGCGGGCAACCCCGTGCTGAGCACGCCGAACGGCGGCCGGCTCGCGCGCGCGCTCGACGCGCTCGAGTTCATGGTGAGCCTCGACCTCTACCTCAACGAGACCACGCGGCACGCCGACGTGATCCTCCCTGGCCTCTCGCCGCTCGAGCAGTCGCACTACGACGTGGCGCTCTCGGCGCTCGCCGTGCGCAACGCCGCCCGCTACTCGCCGCCGCTCTTCGCGCCGCCCCCCGGGCAGCCGCCCGAGTGGGAGTCGCTCCTGCGCCTCACGGCGATCGTGAGCGGGCAGGGCCGTGACGCGCCGCTCGACGCCGTCGACGACTTCGTCATGCGCCAGCGCGTCGAGCGCGCGGTGCGTGACCCCGCCTCGCCGATCCGCGGCCGCGAGGCGGGCGACGTCCTCGCCGCGCTCGGCGCCCGGCGCGGACCCGAGCGCGCCCTCGACTTCATGCTGCGCGGCGGGCCGTACGGCGACGGCTTCGGCGCCCGGCCCGGCGGGCTCACGCTCGCCGTGCTCGAGGCGCATCCGCACGGCATCGACCTGGGCCCGCTCGAGCCGCGCATCCCCGAGGTGCTGCGCACCCCCTCGGGGACGATCGAGCTCGCCCCCGAGCCGCTGGTCGCCGACGTGGCGCGGCTGCACGCGGCGCTCGACCGCGCAGCGGGCGCGATGGTCCTCGTGGGACGCCGCGAGCTGCGCTCGAACAACTCGTGGATGCACAACCTGCCGGTTTTGATGAAGGGGCGGGCCCGCTGCACGCTGCACCTTCACCCCGGCGACGCGGCCCGCCTCGGGCTCGCCGACGGCGCCGTCGCCCGCGTGCGCTCGCGCGTGGGCGCGGTCGAGATCCCCGTCGAGCTGACCGACGCCGTCATGCCGGGCGTCGTGAGCATCCCGCACGGCTGGGGGCACGACGTTCCCGGTGTCCACCTCGGGGTGGCCACCCGCCGGCCGGGCGTGAACACGAACCTCCTCGCCGACGAGCTGGCGCTCGACCCGCTCTCCGGCGACGCCGTGCTGTGCGGCATCCCGGTCACCGTCGAGCCGGCGGGCTGAAAGAGCGGCCTTGCCACGCGACGTCGAGCCGAAGGCCTCCGAGGCCGACCTGCGGCACGCTCCGCCCCTCGCTCAGGTGCGCGTGGCCGAGCGCGCGACTGGCCTCGCCGCGGCGTACGCGGGCTTCCTGCTGCACGAGCTGGGCGCCGAGGTCGTGCGCTCCGGCGCGCGGCCGCGGCATCCCGTGCTCGACCGCGGCAAGGCCGACGGTGCGCCCGCCGCGGCCGACGTGTCCCTCGCCGACGAGGACGCGCCCGGCCCCTCCGCCACCGTGTCGTGCCGCGTGCGCGCCTGGGGCGCCCGTGGCCCGCGCGCGGCGCTGCCCCCCGACCACGCGCTGCTCGCCGCGGCGACGGGGCTGGCGGCGACGCAGTGGTCGTGGAGCGGGCGGCCCGTGTGGCTGGTGACGCCGATGATCGACTACATGACGGGGATCCTGGCGGCGCTCGGCACCGTGGCCGCGCTCTTCGCCTGGAGGCGCGGCGCGCCCGGCCAGGCGGTCGAGGTGACGGGGCTCGCCGGCGCCCTCGCGCTCGCGAGCGGCACCTACGTGACCGGGCCGAACCACGAGGGCACGTTGCTCGCGGGCGGCGAGCCGCGCGGCCTCTACCCGACCTACGGCCTCTACCGCGCGGCCGACGGCTGGCTGCTCGTGGGCGCGCTCACCCAGGCGTTCTGGGTGAAGCTCATGACGGTGCTCGGCCGCGTCGATCTCCTCGCGCACCCGCGCCTCCAGGCGAACCCGCTCACCTTCGGCCACCCCGAGCTGCGCGCGCTGGTGCGCGGCGAGCTCGAGCCGATCTTCGCCGCGCGCCCGGTGCGCGAGTGGGAGGTCGTGCTGCGCGCGGCCGACATCCCCTGCGGCGTCGTGGCCACGCGCGCGCAGGCGCTCGAGGACCCCGGCGCGCGCGCGCTCGGCCTCGTCGTGCGGGTCGACGATCCCGCGCTCGGGCTCACCTGGCAGCCGGCGGGGCCGGCGGCGTTCTCGGCGACGCCGCTCGCCGCGCCGGGCACCGAGCCCGTCCACTGGCGTGCGCCCGCGCCGGCCACGGCGGCCACGCCGCCGCGCACGTGCCTCGCGGGCATCCGCGTGCTCGACGTGACCAGCTTCATCGCCGGCCCGTTCTGCCCGATGCTGCTCGCCGACCTCGGCGCCGACGTGATCAAGGTCGAGGGTCCCGAGGGGGACCCGTTCCGCATGACCGCCTTCGGATTCGTCGGCTGGAACCGTGGCAAGCGCTCGATCGTCCTCGACCTGCGGCGGCCGGCCGGGCGCACGGCCTTTCTCGACCTCGCACGCACGGCCGATGTCGTGGTCGACAACCTGCGTGCGGGCGCGCTCGAGCGGCTCGGCGTCGGCTGGGAGGCGCTCAGCGCCGCGAACCCGCGCCTCGTGCACACCTCGATCACGGGCTTCGGTCTCGCGGGTCCGCTCGCCGCGCTGCCCGGCTTCGATCCGGTGCTCCAGGCGCGCTGCGGCCTCATGGCGGCCCAGGGCGGGACGGACGAGCCCGTCTTCCACACCGTCCCCTACAACGACTACTGCGCCGGCGCGCTCGCGGCGCTCGCCACGATCGCGGCGCTGCTCGTGCGCGAGCGCACCGGGCGAGGGCAGCGCGTCGACGTGAGCCTGTTTCGCACGGCGCTGGTCGCGCAGGCGGCAGCGGTGCTCGGAACCCCGGCGGAGGCGGGGGGGCGCGACTATCTCGGCCCGGCGGCCGCCCGCCGCCTCTACCGTTGCGCCGACGGCTGGCTCTGCGTGGCGGCGGGCACGGCGGCCGAGGCGGCCGCGCTCGGGCGCCTCGCGGGCGTCGGGCTCGGCGGCGCCGAGGGTGCCGAATCCGCCGCCGCGGCGGCGGTCGCGCGGTGGCTCGGGGACCGGACGCGCGCGCAGGCGCTCGCGCACCTCGCCGCCGCAGGCGTTCCCGCCGCGCCGTGCCTCGACGTCGCGGAGGTGTTCGCCGATCCCCACCTCGCGGCGAACGGGGGCTTCGTCACGCTCGCCGACCCGGTGCTGGGCCCGGTCACGCTCGGCGGCCCGCTCATCGGCTTCTCCGCCACCCCGATCGCCTACCGCGGCTCGGCGCCGCCGCTGGGCGCGCACGGGGCCGAGGTCCTGCGCGGGATCGGCTACCCGCCCGAGCGCGTCGCAGCGGCGCTGGGGCGCGAATGAGGGCCGTGCGGCCCGACGTCGCGCTGGCGGCGACGCTGCACGATCCGACCGGCGCCCTCGCGGGCGAGGTGTGCCGCCTCCTCCCCCGCCTCTGCGCGCTCTACGCGCGGGTCGCGGTGGCGACGAGCCCGCCCACCGCGCCGCGGCTGCGCACGCTGCTGGCGCGCGCGGGCGCATACGCGGGCACGCCCGCGCAGAACACCCGCGGGCCGCTCTACCGCCTCGCGCTGCGTCGCGCCCTCGCCCGCGGCGTGCCGCGGGTGCACTACGTCGATTTCGACCGCGCGCTCCATTGGCTGCGGCGCGCCCCGCGCGAGCTCGAGGCGGTGCTGCGGGCGGCGCGCCGCCGCCCGGTGCTCCTGCTCGGGCGCACGCCGGCCGCGCACCGCTCGCACCAGCGCCCGCTCTACGCCACCGAGACGGTCGTCAACCGGCTGCTCGCGGGACGGGCGGGGCTCGCTGGGCGCGTGGACCTCCTGGTGCCGGCGTTCGTGCTCGACGCCGCGCACGTGCGCACACTGCTCGCGCGCTCACGCGCGCGCGACGCGGCCATCTACGGCGAGTGGGCGGCGCTGCTGCTCGGCCTCGAGCCCGAGATGGCCTACCTCGAGTGCCGGGGCCTCGACTGGGAGACGCCCGACCGCGACCGCCGCCGCAGCGCGGCCGCCTGGCGGCGGCGGCTCGACACGCCGGCCGAGTGGCGCCTACGCACGGCGTTGGCAGCTGAGTTCGTGCGCGGTTTCTCCCGCGCGCTCGCGCGCCGGCCGCTCGCGCCGCCGCGGCTCGTGCGGCTGCCGCAGCGCGCGTCGTGACCACGCGCATCCACTACGGCTGGTGGTCGCGAGGGGCGGCCCGCCGGGCCGCGGACACGCTACGCCCCGGCCGCGGCGATCTGCGCGAGGAGCGCGTCGGCCGCGGCCTCGACGGGCCCGAGCGGCACGCCGAGCCTGCCCTTGCCCGCGGCGCTCTCGGCCGCCGCGAGGAGCTGCTGCGCCAGCTTCCCGGCCTTGGTGTAGCGCTTGCGGCGCTTGCGTGCGGGCGCCGCCGCGGCCCGCTTGAGGGCTTGGCCGAGCTTGCGGTAGCGGCGCGCGAGGTTCCGCGCGATCCGCCGCGCCTTGCGGCTCGCGGCGCCCTTCGGCGGGGGCAGCGCCGCGCCGAGCGCCGTGTAGCAGGTCTCGATCGAGTTGCAGAGCTGCGGCAGCGTCGTCGTGGTCGTGGGGAGCGTGGCGAAGTACGGAACCACCACGTCGACCGCGACGCCGCCGAGGAGCTGGCTGCCCGCCCAGCCCTCGACGGCCACCTTCGGGTTGCTGCCCTGGGGCACCGGCGAGCCGGCGACGACGGTCACCGTCACCGGCATCTGCGCGCCGGGGGCGAGCGTCGCCTGCGCGGGGCTCACCTCGACGGCCCAGTCCGCGGGCAGGTCGACGCGCCGCGCGCGGACGTCGATCGCGGTCGTCGTGGCGAGCGGGTTCCCGAGCTGGACCGTCGTCATGGCGTCGTGGAGATGGATCATCGAGTCCGCCGGGGCCGCGGCCACCGGGCGCGCGCTTCCGGCCACCCCGCCCACGGCGGGCGGCGGCGTGAACGTGTCCGGGTGCGTGAAGGCGTCGCCGAGGCCGAGGAACGCGTCGCGCACCTGCTGGAGCTTGAGGACGAGGTCGCCGGCGAGGGCGTCCGGATCGGCGGCGATGGTCTCCTGCCGCACCGCCTCGATGTCGGCATCGTCGAGGCCGACGGCGTGGAAGGTGGCGATCTGGTCGCTGCTGAAGCCCGCCGCCACCTGCTGCTGGATCGCGACCACGTCGTCCCGCGATATCGGCGCCGAGGTGTCCCCCTCGCTCGCCGCCACGGCGAGGAGGTCGTCGATCTTCCCCGCCGCGGCGGCGAGCGCGTCCCCCATGTGCTGCTTGTACTCGAGAAGCGCCGCCGACTGGAGCGACGCCCACTGGAGATCGTGCGCGTCCGACGCGCCGCCGTAGCGGTCGAAGGCCGTGACCGCGGCGCTCCCCTGCGCGTTCACCTCGGCCATCGCGTCGTGCAGCGCGGTGAGCGCCGCCGCCCGGGCCGCGGAGAGGTTGGGACCGGGCTGGACGGGGGGAAGCGTGAGCTTCTGGGGCGCGTCGAGCTGCTGGTAGTCCTGCCGCGGGGGATCGGGGTTGAGGTTGCCGCTGATCTTCTCGGCGGCGCTCAGGTTCGCCAGGAGGCCCTGGTCCACCATCGCGCCGTGCAGCTTCGTCGGCGCCCCGGGGACCTTGCTGACCACCTTGAGCGCGTTGCGCGTCTTGTCGAGGCGGCCCCTGCCGTCGGTCGAGGACTCCGGACCCTGCTGCGTGTTGTCGTTGTGGTCCTGCTTGTTGGGCGTCTGCGGCTTCACCTGGCGGGACCGCGCGGCCACCGCCGGGCCGACGGCCGTGACGTCGTAGCTCACGCGGAAGCAGTAGTGGCCCGACACGGCAGGCACCCACGGCGCGTGGAGCGTGACGCTGCCCCCGGCGGCGATCACCTGCCCGGGGAAGTCGGCGATCGGTCCGAACGCGAGGCCGATGGCGGACTGGACGAATCCGAACGACACGTCGACGGTGATCGGCTGCGGCAGCGGGTTGACGAGCGTCGCGTTGATGGTCTCGGGGACGCCGGTCACGATGGGTCGCGGGGTCACCGTGATCTGGTTGCTGAAATAGGGCGCGGGCGAGTCCGGGAAGAGGTCGGTGATCGAGAGGGGCGTCGTGAACGTGACCTCGGCGGTGGGCGAGAGCGCCGCCTCGCAGGCGGTGGTGGCGAGCAGCGACGCGCGCACCGTGGCGTCGCCCGCGCTCGACGAGGTGAGGTAGGCGAGCGTCTTCCCGTCGGCGTCGGTGATCCCCCCGTCGACGGGGGTGCCGAGCGTCGAGGCGAGCTCGACCGTTCGCCCCGGGATCGGCGCGCCGTTGCCGTCGCGCAGCGTGACGTCGAAGTAGACGCGGGTCACGCCGTCGGCGGGCGCGAACCAGCGCCGGGGCGTGAGCGTCAGCGTCGGCGCCGCGGTGAGCGGCACGGGCGCGGTGACGTTCGGGTCGGCGAGCACCGGGCGGAAGAGCACGCCGTCGGTCACCCGGTCGCCGCCGCCGGTGCTGCAGCCCGGGACGTCGGAAGCGGGCCCGCTCGGGTCGCCCCACCAGTCGTTGCTCGCCAGCACGGCGCGCGTGGGCTGCTTGTTCTCGACGCCGTAGCGCGAGTGGCCGACGATCTGGCCGTTGGTCACCGACACGCTCGCGTTGCTGTCGACGAGCACCCCGTCGAGCCGCCCGTTGCGGATGATGGTGTGGTTGGCGACCACTTGCCCGCCCATCACCTCGATGTTCGCCCCGGCGATGTCCCCGCCGCCGTTCTCGACCGTGACGTACTCGAGCTGCACGACGGCCGTGCCGCCCCCGCCGACGGCGAGGATGCCGTTCCACGCCCCCGGCGCCGACGTCTGCCCGGTGAACAGGATCGGCGCGCCGGCCGTGCCGAGGGCGTGCAGGGCGCCACCGATGGCGAACCCCGTGTTCGCATGGAAGTCGAGCTCGCTGCCGGGGTCGATCGTGAGCGTGTCGCCGCTTGTGTTCACGACCGGCGTGTCCACCGTGTAGGGGATGCCCGGCGCCATCCACCGCCGCTGGCCGTGCACCGTCGTGTTGACGCCGATGACGTGCACGGCGTCGAGGCCGTTGCCGCTGGCGGTGAGCCCGCTGAGCGGCAGGTCTCCCGGCGGCTCGACCAGCCGCAGCGCATCGAGCCCGTTGCCGACGAAGGCCGTGGCCTCCACGTCGAGGCTCGCGTTCGTCGTGGCGTAGATGCCGCTGCCCGCGCCGTTGCGCACCACGGCGTTCGCCAGCGTGAGGGTGCCCCGATCGACCGAGAGCACGGCCCCGAACGAGCCGTTGACCCCGCCGTACTCGATCGTGACGTACTTGAGCGTCGCGGCCGCCGGCGTTCCCGACGCGCTGATCGAAAGCCCACCCCACGACCCGGCCGAGGCCGTGGCTCCCGTGAACGTGATCGGCTGGTCGCTCGTGCCCGCGGCGAGGAGCGTGCCCTGCACGGCGAGGGTGTCGCCGACGCCCTGCGCGAACTGCACGACGACGCCCGGCTGGACGGTGAGCGTGGAGCCCGTGGGCACGACGGCGCCGGTCGCGCACACGACGTAGGGGTTCCCTGCCGGCGACCAGGTGCCGCCGGCGATCGTGCCGCAGATGGACGTGGACGCGAGACTGGGCAGTGGGCCGGCCGCCACGGCGAGCGCGGCGCCGGCGAGCGAGACGACACGACGCATGGATCTCCCCCGTGCCCGGCTGGGCCGGGCGATCGATGATGGGGAGGCGTTTAGTCGCTGGCGGCTGGCGTGTAAAGGTCCGCGACGGTCAGCGCGCCGGCCCGGGTCCGCCGCCGCGACGGCCCCGGCGCCGGCGCCGTCGCGGCGGCGCGCCTCCGGCCTCGGCGCGGGGCGCGGGGTGCCGGTGCGCGTCCGGGCGGCGGTGCGGCTCGCGCGGCGGGTGCTGCACGTGGGCCAGCATGTGATCGTCGGCGATCTCGAAGGGCAGCTTGAAGCCGATGTAGCGCTCGATCGCCTCGAGCCCCTCGACGTACTCCTCGCAGGCGAGGCTGATCGCCTTGCCCGATGCGCCGGCACGTGCCGTGCGGCCTGCGCGGTGCACGTAGTCCTCGGGATCGAGCGGGAGGTCGTAGTTGACGACGTGGGTGACCCCCTCGATGTGGAGGCCGCGGGAGGCGACGTCGGTGGCGACCAGGATCGGGAGTCGGCCCTCCTTGAAGTCGGCGAGCACGCGCAGGCGCTGGCGCTGATCCACGTCGCCGGTGATGGCGGCGGCGGCGAAGCCGTTGGCCTTGAGGTAGCGCTCGAGGCGCTCGGCGGCCCGCTTCATGTTGACGAAGACGAGCACCCGCGCACCCGGCTCGCCGCGCAGGATGCCGAGCAGCAGCGCGAGCTTCTCGTGCCGGCCCACGTGATAGACGAGGTGCTCGATGTTCTCGGCGGTCACCTGCTCGGGCGTGGCCGACACCTTCACCGCGTCGTTCATGAAGAGATAGGCGAGCTCCATCACGTCGTAGCTGAGCGTCGCCGAGAAGAGCATGGACTGGCGGCGCTCGAAGGGCGGGAGCCGCCGCAGCAGGAAGCGCAGGTCCTTGATGAAGCCCATGTCGAACATGCGGTCGGCCTCGTCGATCACCAGGATCTCGACGTGGCGCAGGTCGTAGACGCGCTGCTTCCAGTAGTCGATGAGCCGCCCCGGCGTGCCGATGAGCAGGTCGACGCCCGCCTCGAGCGCCGCGCGCTGCTTGCGGTAGTCGATGCCGCCGAACACGGCGTGGACGCGCAGCGCCGTCGCCTGGCCGAGCGTCCGGGCGTCGTCGGCGATCTGCGCGACCAGCTCGCGCGTGGGCGCGATCACCAGCGCCCGCGGCGCCGCCCCGCTCTCCGCCGGACGCGCCCGCGTGAGCAGACGGGTGAAGATCGTGATCAAGAACGCGGCGGTCTTGCCGGTGCCGGTCTGCGCCTGCCCGGCGACGTCGCGGCCGGCGAGCGCGAGCGGCAGCACCTTGTCCTGGATCGGCGTGCAGCGCGTGAACCCCGCCGCGCGGATGCCCGCGCGCACGGCCTCGGGCAGCGTGAAGGCGTCGAAGGGGCGGCCCTCGGTCGCGCCCGATGCCGCCGCGGCGGCGGGCGCGCGGTCGATGGTCGTCACGCTGCCGACATGCCGGCCGGCGCCGGCGCCTGTCAAGCGCCCGGCCGGCTTGACGCTCGCGGGCGACGCGTGTGAGAAGCGGGGACGATGGCGGAAGTCGAGCGACCGGAGCAGGTGCGGATCATGCTCGGCTTCGTCGTGCGCCGGTGTGCGGTGGCGCTCGGCCACCCGCCGGACCCGGGCGAGCTGGCCGACTGGGCCAACAACCAGCGGGATCTCCACGGCCGCTATCGCATCTTCGGCCGGCCGATCACGGCCGACGAGGCGCGGGTCATCCTGCGCCACCCGGGGCGCCTGGTGACGGTGCGATCGGGGCCGCGATGGGGGCTGGCGAGCTAGACGGCGAGCGCCGCCTTCCGGTGCTCACCGGGCGAGCCTGGACGTTCGCCGACGCGCTCGCCGCGGCCGACATCCTGCCGCTGCGCTGCGCCGCGCTCGCCGCCGCCGAGGCGGCCGGCCACCTCTTCGCGGACCTCGACGCCGGGCTCGCCGCCGCGGTGCGTCCGGGCGACGTGTTGGTCGCCGGTGCCGAGCTCGGTCGCGGCCCAGGCGGCGCGGCGGCGGCGGCGGCGCTGCGCGCGGCCGGCGTGATCGCCGTCGTCGCCCGCAGCTTCGCCGGCGATTTCGCCGCCGCCGCGCTCGCGGCGGGCCTCCCGCCGCTCGAGGTCGACGCCCCCAGCGTCTTCCACACCGGGCAGCGGCTGCGCATCAACCTCGAGGCCGGGACGATCGCCAACCTCTCGAGCGGCGACCGCCAGCCCGTGCGCAACCTCACCGACGCGCTGCTGGCGCGCCTGCGGGCCCTGATCGGGCGGTGACGTCGGCGGTGAGGGAGGTGTGCGCCTGGGCGAGCGCGCGGCGCTCGTCCCCGGGGCGGTAGCCCGCGAGCGCGAGCACGCGGAGCTGAAACCAGTAGCGGCCCGCGGGCAGCCTCTGCACGTCGAGGCCGCGGTAGCCGACGAGCGGCACGGTGCCGGGCGAGCGCTCGGGCGGGGCCGCATGCTCGGCGTCGTCGCGGTAGAGGAGGCGGAGCGACACCACGCGCGTGAGCTCTTCGGACATGAGCGCCGCCACGAGCACGGCCTCGTCGCCGTGCGCGAGGAGGAACCAGTCGCCGCTGCCGTGGAACGCCTCCTCGGCAGGATCCATGTGGCCGTCGATCGCGAAGCCCTCCGGCGGCACGCCCGGCGCGTGGTAGCGCCAGCCGCGGAGGTCACGGAAGTCGGCGCCCCCCCACGCGTTGATGTCGCGGAAGAGGATCGCGGGGGAGAACGGGAGCTTCATCGAGCCGGGGCCGAAGACGTGCTGCGCGTAGAAGTAGGTGTGCGCGAGGCCGGCGGTGAGGTAGAGCCCGGCGCCGAGGTAGACCCGGTGGCGCGAGCGGCGGACGACGCGCACCGGCCCCGCCTTCCACGCGATCAGCGCGTGCTGGCCTTGCGTCTCGTCGAGGGTCCAGTGGGCGAGATGGGCGAGCAGCGTCGCCTCCGCCCGCAGCCGCAGCCCGTCGAGCAGGTTGGGCCCGAGCGGGCCCGCGAGCGCGAGCGCGAAATACGCGGGCAGCGCGCCCACGCAGCCGACACGGTAGCGCGCGGTGACGACCAGGTCGTGTGCCGCGTCGTAGGCGACGTAGCGGCGGTCGGTGGTCGGTGGATGCTCGGCCGCCACGAGGTAGGCGAAGCCCGCGTGGTGGTCGACGGGATCCTCGATGCGTATCTCCCGCCACGCGGAGAGGCCGTTGTCGCCGAGCGCCTGCGCGACGGCCTCCGCGCTCGCGTGCTCGCCCGCGTCGCAGGCCATGAAGACGAGCAGGTCGTCGTGGTCGAGGATGCCCGGGCTGTCGTCGATGGTCGGCTCCGGGCCGTCGGGCAGCGCCAGGTGCCGGCCGCGGCGCTCGTCGATCTGGAAGGGGATGGGCACCGCGGCACCGGCGCGGAATGCGATCAGCCCGAGCCGCGCGATCGGCGTGCCGCCGAGGTGGTCGAGCCGCTCGCCGGGAAGCTCGATCGCGTCGTAGGGCCGCGCGATCGGCCCGCACGGACCGATCGGCACGGGGTCGGGCGCGGCGGTGGCGAGGCGGACGGCGAGCAGCGACGCCGCGACGGCGGCGGCGAGCAGGTGCATCAGCCGGAGAGCACCGCGGTGAGGCTCGGCGCCACGAGTGCGGCCCGCCAGGCGGCCTCGACCTCGGCGCGGCCGATGTCCGCCACCACGCGGGCGGCGCGGGCGAGCGAGGGAAGCCCGCAGGCCGCGCGCGTGGCGTGGCTCGCGGCCCGGTCCTGCCGGGAGTCGGCGAGGCGCGTGAAGCGGTAGCGCACCTTCTTGCGCGCCCGCGCCAGCTCCTCGGAGCCGAAGCCGGCCGCGGCTTCCCGGCACACGCGGGCGACGGTCTCGCGCAGGCGACGCTCGTCGTCGCGTGCCGCGCTGGCGCTGAGCACGGCCACCGCCCAGTCGCGGCCCTGCTCGACCGTCGCCCCCAGGTCGTAGCCGAGGCCGAGGCGCTCGCGGACCTCCTGGAACAGGCGCGCGTCGGGATCGGCGCCGACGATCTCGAGCGCGAGCGAGAGGGCGAGGGCGGCCCGCGGCTCGCACGGCACCGTCATCAGCCGCACGAGGTAAGCCTGGGTGAGGTCGCGCCGGCGCAGCCGCAGCGCGCCCGTCCCGCCGCGCCGGGGGAGCGGGGGCGCGGCGCGGGCACGCGGGCCGCCGGTGGGGAAGGTGCGGCGCAGCGCGCGTCGCAGCCCGTCGCGCGAGATGCCTCCGCACGCCGCGAAGACCATGTTCGCGGGCACGAAGTGCCGGGCGAGGAACGCGCGCACGGCCGCGCACGTGATGCGCCGCACGCTCGTGATCGTGCCGCAGACGGGATGCCCGAGCGGCTCACCGACGAAGCGCCGCCAGGCGTGCTCGTGCACGTAGTTGGCCGGATCCTCCTGGCGCCCGCGGATCTCGTCGACGACCACGCGCTGCTCCTTGGCGAGGCGGTCGGCCGGCACCGTGCTGTGGAAGAGCTGCTCGGCGAGCAGCCCGAGGGCGTCCTCGACGTCCTCGTTGAAGACCTCGAAGTGGATCGTGACGTCCTCGTAGCCCGTGTCGGCGTCGTGCTCGCCGCCGAGCTCGCCGGCGCGGCGGTTGAGGGTGGCCTGGTCGAGCCGGCGCGTGCCCTGGAAGAGCATGTGCTCGGTCAGGTGTGCGATCCCGGGGTGCGCGCCGTCGTAGCGGGAGCCGGCGCGCACCGCGACGGCGATCGCGGTGAGCGGACCCGGCATGGGATCGTGCAGCACGGTCAGGTCTCCGAGCCGCAGGCGGTGCGGCTCGCGAAGCGGGCTGGTCACGCCTCTCTTCTAGCCTCGGTCGCCAGCGCGTGCGAGTGGTGCTAGGAGACGGCCATGACGAGACGCGCGATCGCGGCGCTGAGCCTCGTGGCGACGCTGGCGGCGCCGGCCGCCGCCCGCACGGCGGCCGGACGGCACCGGGCCGCGGCGTGGCTGTCGGTCGCCCACCCCGGCCTCGGCGAGTACTACAACGCGGGCTGGGGCTTCTTCTTCGACCACTGCCCGCAGAAGAAGTTCTGGCTCGGCTTCATCCCGCTCTACGGCTGGCCGGGGTACCTCCAGATCCTCTCGGCGATCGACGCCTACCACGGGCGCACGTCGGACAACCTGCGGCCGGTCGACTGACGGGGACCGTCGCCGGCCTCAGAGCAACGCGTCGACGAGCAGCCCCGTGAAGCGTACCGACGCGAGCTGACTACCGAACTGGGCGGCGAGCCGCTGCGGCGCGAACCCGGGCTGAAAAGGCGGCAGCGGCGCGTCCCCCGCGAGAGTGTTGCCAAGGCGGGTGGTCGCGAGCGCGTTGGCCTCGCTCGCGAGCCCGCTCACGTCGGCGAGCGCGGTCTCCACGCTGCCGAGCTGCTGGGAGACCGCCGTGCCGAGCGTCGCGCTGTCGATCGACAGCGTGCCGTCGGAGGCGGCCGAGATGCCGACGTTGGCGAGCTCGGGGCCGAGCCGCACGACCAGCGAGGACAGCTCGGCACCAACCCCCGGAAACGCGTCGGCGTGCGCGGCGAAGAAGCTCTGTGCGCCGTTGAAGGCGTCGACGAAGCTCGCGATGGCCGCTGTGATTTGGCTCGTGTCCGGGCCGATCGTGGCCGTGACCGGCGACGTGGTCGGCGCGAGGAACGTGACGTGGAGCTGGCCCAAATCCCCGAGGAAGAGGTCGTTGCTGCTCGACGTGAGCGCGGTCCCGTTCTCGGTGAACGCCGCGTCGGCCGCCGCCGTGGTGGCGTTGGCGACCCCGGCGCTGGCGACCGCGGTGCCCGCGACGTCGCTCAGCGAGAATGCGCTCGCGGTCCCGGTGCTCGCGGCCGTGACCACGAGCTGGCTGGTCCCCGCGATCGGGTCGGTCTCGACCGCCGCGGTCACGCCGAGGCCGGGCGTGTCGTTGATCGCGGCGGCGAGGTTGGCGAGGACGGTGGCGTTCGTGTCGCTCGCACCGACGGCGAAGCTCACGTCGGTGGTGACGCCGTTCTGGGTCACGCCGATCGTGTCCGTGCCGGCGGCGAAGGTGCCCGTCCCCCCGCTCGCGAGCGCGGTGCCGACGTTCGCCTGAGCGACGGCGAGCTGGGAGACGGTGAACGTATACGTCGACTGCGGCGGCGCGGTCGATGCGGAAGAGCCCGGGATCGACTGCACCGCGATCGCCCCCGGGTTGCTGGAGGAGGCGGCGGCGGAGAAGAAGGCGGAGAGCGGGCTCGTGAGATCGAGCTGCTGCGCGGTGCTGGCGAGCCCGAGCAGGCTCGTGCGCGCGGTGCTCAGCAGGTCGACGAGCTGGCTGCCGGAGAGGCTCGCGCTCGAATCCGTGAGCGTGGACGGCAGGGCCAACGCGGCGAACGCGGCGGGCGAGAGCGCCGCACTCGCGCTCTGTCCCACGAGGTCGTTGATGAGGGTGTCCGCGAGTCCGAACCCGCTCACGCTCGCCATGCGCGCCACGGGTTGCAACGCGTGTGCCCGGCCGGATGCCGCCTCGTGGAGCACTGCACGAGCCCGCGCAGCCGCACGGGTGACGCCCCGCGCGCACGCGCCCCGCGTGTGCCGCGGCACGTCGCCCCGGTGCCGCGGCGACTGCGGCCGCGGATCGCGCGGCCCGACGCGGGGTTGGCGCGGGCCGCATGGCGAGTCGCGCGGCGGCGCCCACGCGCAGCCGCGCGGCGCCCGCCGCGTCGGAGGCCACGGTCCCGGATTGCGTCGCAGCGCCACGCCACGATCAGCCGGAGCGCACCGCAGGTGCCGTGGCGCCGCTCGGCCGCGCCGTCAGGGGACCGTGAGCACGACCTTGCCCACGTTGCGCCGTTCCTGGATGAAGCGATGCGCGCCCGCCGCCTCGGCGAGCGGGAACGTGCGCGCGACGACCGGCACGAGCCGGCCCGCCGCGCAGTCGCCGAGCAGCGCGAGCATCTCGCGTCGCAGCAGGTCGATGCGGTCCCACAGGTGCCCGAGGTTCACGCCGATCACGGCCTTGTTGTCGTTCATGAGCCGCACGGGATGGAACCAGGGGAGGCGCGCGAGCCGGGCGAGCGCGCGCACGCGGCTCGGCCGCATGCCGGTCACGCCCTGCGAGAACCCGAAGCAGACGAGCCGGCCGAGCGGCGCGAGGCATCGGTAGCTCTTGCGGAAGGCCCCGGTCGCGTCGAGCACGACGTCGACGCCCCGGCCACCGGTGATCCGCCGCACCTCGGTCTCGAAGTCACGGGTGCGATAGTCGATCGCGTGCGCCACGCCCGCCGCCCGCAGCGCCTCGTGCTTCCCGGCCGAGGCGGTCCCGATGACCTCCGCCCCGGCGATCCGGCAGAGCTGGATCGCCGCCATGCCCACGCCGCCGGCGGCGGCGTGGACGAGCACGCGATCGCCGGCGCGGACGTTGGCGAAGTGCCGCAGCATGAGCACGGCGGTGAGGTAGTTGACGGGCACGGCGGCGCCCGCGACGACGTCGAGCGCGTCGGGCAGCGGGAAGACCTGCGCCGCGGGCACGGCCACCGCCTCGGCGTAGCCGCCGAAGCGGGTGAGGGCGACGACGCGCGCACCCGGCACGACGCCGGTGACGCCGGCGCCCACCTCGCCGACCGTGCCCGCGACCTCGTAGCCGACCACGCAGGGGTAGGGCGGCGCGTCGGGGTAGACGCCGAGGCGGGCGGCGACGTCGGCGAAGTTCACGCCCGTCGCGGCAACCTGTACCACGACCTCGCCCGCGCGCGGCACGGGATCGGGTTGCTCGCGGACCTCGAGCACCTCGGGCGGGCCGGGACGCGGGATCCAGACCGCGCGCATTCCTCAGGACCCGAGCGCCGCGCGCACGAGCTCCGTGTCGAGGTACTCCGTGATCTCGGCGACGGCGCCGCCGCGGAAGCGGAACACGAAGCAGTACGTGTTGTCGTAGCGGCGGCCGGCCTTGGTTCGCGCGAAGCCCCGGCCCTGCATCGCGACCAGGTCGCCGTCGCCGAAGAGCGTATCGACGGCGAACCGCAGCGGGCCGTCGAGGGCGGCCATGAGCGGCCCGAGAAGCCGGCCGAGGATCTGGTCGCGGCCGACGAACGTGCCCGAGAGCGGCAGCGCGCCGATCACCGTGTAGCGCACGTCGTCGGTGAAGCTGCCGAGAAAGAGGGCGCCGTCGATGTCGCGCGCCGCCTCGCCGGGGACGCCGAAGATACGGGCGATCAGCGCCGTGTTGGGGCTCGCCATGCCCGCCCCTGTCGCCCGGATGCGGCAGGCCAGTCAAGGGCGGGCGGATCCGCCCTTGCGCCGCCGCGCGGTTCTTGGTTGGCTGCCCGGTCATGAACCTCGCCCTTCTCCACGAGGCCATGGCCGCGGCCTATCCCGAGCGCGAGTGCGTGGTCACGCCGCACCGCCGCCTCACCTACGGGGAGATGAGCACGCGCGCGCGCCGGCTCGCCAACCTGCTGCTGGCCCACGGCCTCGGCTGCCGTCGCGAGCGCGCCGCGCTCGCCAACCACGAATCGGGGCAGGACCACGTGGGCCTCTACATGCTCAACTGCCCCGAGTTCCTCGAGGGCATGCTCGGCTGCTATCGCGCGCGGGTCGCCCCCTTCAACGTCAACTACCGCTACGTCGAGGACGAGCTGCGCTACCTCCTCGCCGACGCCGACGCCGTCGGCCTCGTCTATCATGCGCGCTACGCGCCGGTGCTCGCCCGCATCCGCCCCGAGCTGCCGAAGCTCCGGCTGCTCCTCCAGGTGCGTGACGAGTCGGGCGAGGCGCTGCTCCCGGGGGCGCTCGACTACGAGGCCGCGCTGGCGGCGGCCCCGGCGACCCCGCCGCCGGTGGCGCCGTCCGCGGACGACCTCTACCTGCTCTACACGGGCGGCACGACCGGGGCGCCGAAGGGCGTGCTCTGGCGGCAGGAGAACATCCTCTTCGGCGCCATGAGCGGTCGCCCACCGGGCACCCCGTGCCCGGGGACGCTCGAGGAGTTCGTCGCCGAGGCTGAGAGCGCCGCAGTGCGCATGATGCCGACGCCGCCGCTCATGCACGGCGCCGCGCAGTGGATGGCGTTCTCGGCCTTCCACCAGGGCGGCACCGTGGTGATGCAGGGCCGCCCGGAGCGGCTCGACCCCGACGACGTCTGGGGCACGGTCGAGCGCGAGGGGGTGAACTTCCTCATCCTGGTGGGCGACGCCTTCGCGCGCCCGCTGCTCGAGGGGCTCGACCGCCGGCGCTACGACCTCTCGCGGCTCTTCGTGATCGGCTCGGGCGGGGCCATCCTCTCGCCGCACCTGAAGGAGGCGCTGCTCGAGCGCCTCCCGCACGCGATGGTGATCGACGGCTTCGGCGCCTCCGAGACCGGGGCGCACGGCTCGCTCGCCATGCGCCGCGGCGACGCGGCGCCCAAGGTCGGCGCGTTTGCGATGTCGAACACGGTCGTGCTGCGCGACGATCTCTCGGGCGTGCTCCCGCGCGAGTCGGGGATGACCGGATGGCTCGCCCGCACGGGGCACGTGCCGCTCGGCTACTACAAGGACCCGGCGAAGACCGCGCGCACCTTCCCGGTGATCGAGGGCGTACGCTACGCCGTCCCCGGCGATCACGCGCGCTGGACACCCGAGGGCGGCATCGAGGTCCTCGGCCGGGGCTCGGTGTGCATCAACACGGGCGGCGAGAAGGTCTACCCGGAGGAGGTCGAGCAGGTGCTGCGCCGCCATCCGGCGGTTTACGACGCGGTCGTGGTGGGAACGCCCGACCCGCGCTTCGGCGAGCAGGTGACGGCGGTGGTGCAGGCGCGGCCGGGCGCGCGAGTCGAGCACGCAAGCCTGGCGGAATTCGCCGCCCAGCACCTCGCGCGCTACAAGCTTCCCAAGACGACCGTGCTCGTCGACGAGATGGTGCGCAGCCCGAGCGGCAAGCCCGACTACCGCTGGGCGAAGACGCGTGCGCTGGCGGCGCGGGGGCTCGCTTAGAGCCTATCCCGCAAGGGGTGAAGGCGCTGGATCCGTAGCAAGAAACTTCGTAACGGATTAGCGCACCGCCGTTCCCCGACGCATAGCGCGCCCCCCTCCATGGTACGGGAGGGCGCGTCGGATCGCGCTGTCCTGCGGGATAACGAGGACGGAACCCTGAGCACGGACTGTACCAGCGGCGCCGCGTCGTACGCGCTGCGTTCGCCTGTGCCATCTGTGCCGCGTCGGCTCACGCGGGGCATGTTTCAGGGACGCAGCGAGCGATCAGCGCCCGGCACTCAAGACAGGCAACCGCGCCGCTACGGGGTCCCTCAATGGGAGCACGACGCCCAGGCTTGCTCGTGGAACGTGTTCAGCAACGCGAAGGGAATCTCCAGCGGGAGGAACACGACGTTCATAGTCATCTCCGCTGGGGTCGTGTCACGCGGTGTGTAGCCCTCGGCTCGCATGCACGCGCACAGGAGACTGAGGTCCGTCCCGACGCCAGCGTTCATCGTACCCGAGGCCATGCCGCCACCCGCCGCGAACCCTCCGACCGCGTACGGATGCTGCGCTTGTTGGAGGCAACGGTAGTAGGTGGGACCAATCGCGAAATCTTGTGGACGATAATCGCCGACTCGGACGGTGCTCGGGCCCAGGCAACCTGGGAGGGCGACCAAGAGCCCCAGCGAGAGCACGGAGCATACGGAGCGCATAGGGGGACCTCCTTTAGGCCCCTCACGCACAGAAGTGTATCCTGTTTTGGGATATCATACCAGCAACCCATAGCGTCCGGCGCCGACTGCCATGTCGGCGCACTCGACGGCCTACCGCCGCTTCCTCGGGCGCCTCCGGCGCTCGACGCCGGCACGGTCGTCGGCCGCCACCGTGATGCGCGCGTGGAGGTCGAAGCCCTCGAGGTGCGCCTGGCACGGGCCGCGGGAGGTGACCCACGGGGCGTCGGGCTCGCGGCCGAGCTGGAAGACGCGGGCACCGGCGCGTGCGCCGAGCGCTTCCGGCTTCACGGCCCGGCCCACCGCAACGCGGGCCTGAAACGCCGCGTTCCGGCGAGGAAGATGGCTCACCCCTCACCATCAGGTGACGCCTTTAGGAGATTAGGCGTCGAAGAGCGCGAGGGCGGGGTCGTTGCGCAACCCGCCGTACAGCTCGGCCCAGTGCTCCTTGGCGAGGAAACCGGGCGCGAACGCGTGGACCTCTTCCAGGGCCTCGGCGTGCGCGGCCCCCGTCTCGGGATCGGTGGCGCTCACGAGGCGGTCGGCCATCCCGATCACGTTGGAGAGGTCGAGGCCGAACTCCGCGGCGAGGGCCTCGTGGTGGTGGGCGACGGGGTCGACGAGCGTGGGGGGGAGCCGCCAGAGCTGGAGGAGCCAGCCGCCGACCGTCGCGTGGTGGCAGCCGAAGGCCTCGAGCTCGACCGCGGCGGTGGTCGCCTGGCGCTCGGCGGCCTCGTCGAGCATCGACCAGTAGCTCTCGCCGAGGCGCAGCCCGAGCACCAGCTTGCCGACGTCGTGCAGCACGCCCGCCGTGAACGCTTGCCCGCCGTCGAGGCCGGCCAAGTCGGCGAGCGTCTTGGCGGCCCCGGCGACCGTCGCGGCGTGGCGCCACAGGATCTTGCGGTAGCGCCGGCCCGAGGTGCTCTTGCGGTCGAGCGCGCCCCACACGGAGAGGCCGAGAACGATGTCGCGCACCCGTGCGAAGCCGAGGAGCGTCACCGCCTGCTGAATGCTCTCGACGCGCGCCCGGGTGGCGAAGAAGGAGCTGTTGGCAAGCCGCAGCAGGCGGGCGGCGAGCGATTGGTCGCGGCCGATCAGCGCGGCGAGGTCCCGCGTGCTCGCCGTCTCGCGGTTGATCGTCACCAGCATCTTCTGGGCGACCTCGGGCGACGACGGTAGCTCGTCCACCGCCATCAGCTCGCGATAGAAGCGCTCGAGCGCGGGCGAGCTGGGCGCGGAGTCCCACGCGGGGCGCTGGCTCGCCACGCGCAAGGCGAGGGCGGGATCGGCCATCCGGGCCCATGCACAGCAAGCGTCATGCCGCCGGGGCCGCGCGCCGCGCGGCCGGATACATCCGCGGCGCGCGTCGAAAAAGTGCCGCGACGCGGCGAAGCGCCGCGCCCGGGTGACGCGCGCCGGGCTGGCACCATGTCCCTTGCCTTCGCTAGAGTCGCGGTCCCATGCGCTTCGAGCTGACGCCCGCGCAGCAGGCCTGGCGGGAGGAGGTGCGCGCCTTTCTACGCACGCATCTCACGCCCGAGGTGGAGGCCGAGCTGGCCCAGGCGGGCAGCGAGGGCCGCGGCCCGCGCGCGCGGGAGTTCATTCGCACGCTCGGGGCCCAGGGGTGGTGGGGCGTGGCGTGGCCGAAGGAGCTGGGCGGCCTCGGCCGCTCGGCGTGTGACCAGTACGTCTTCATCGAGGAGCTCGAGTACGCGTTCGCGCCCTCCCTGCATCTCACGGTCACCTCGGTGGCGCCGACGATCCTGCGGGTCGGCTCCGAGGCGCTCAAGCGCGAGTGGATCCCGCGCATCCTCCGCGGCGAGGTCGACTTCGCGATCGGCTATTCGGAGCCGCAGGCCGGCACCGACCTGGCGAGCCTCCAGACCCGCGCGGTCGAGGACGGCGAGGGCTGGGTGATCGACGGCCAGAAGATCTGGAACACCGGCGCCGCGCACGCGACCCACGAGTGGCTCGCCTGCCGCACGGAGCCCGCGGCGCCGCGCCACCGCGGCATCTCGCTCTTCATCGTGCCGCTCGACGCCCCGGGCATCACGATCCAGTCGATGGACACGTGGGGCGGCTTTCCCACCTACCAGGTCTTCTTCGACGGCGTGCGGGTGCCGCGCGCGAACCTCGTCGGCGAGCGCGGGCGCGGCTGGGAGTACATGACGATGGCGCTCGACTTCGAGCGGGTCGCGATGGGCTCGGTCGGCGGCCCGCGCCGGCTGCTCGACGACCTGATCGCGTGCTGCCGCACGACCGTGGTCGGCGGCCGGCCGCTCGCCGCCGACCCGGCCGTCCGCTTGGCGCTCGCCGGGCTCGACGTCGAGGTCGAGGCCGCGCGCATGCTCGGCTGGCTCAACGCGTGGACGGTGGACCAGGGGCGCGTGCCCTTGCGCGAGGCGTCGATGGTGAAGGTCGCGAGCAGCGAGGCGCGCCAGAAGGTGTGCGACGTGGGGCTGCGGCTGCTCGGGCTCCACGGGCTGGTCGGGGAGGGGCCGTGGGCCCCGCTCGGTGGCCGCCTCCAGCGCATGTATCGCGCCTCGCCCGTGTGGCGGTTCGGCGGGGGCACGAACGAGGTGCAGCGCACGATCATCGCCCAGCACGGGCTCGGGCTGCCGCGGGGCTGAAGCCGTGGACTTCGCGCTCAGCGACGAGCAACGGCTGGTGCAGGAGCAGGCGCGCGCGCTCCTCGCACGCCACCTGCCCGCCGACGCGGTGCGGGCGCAGCGGGCGGCGGGCGGCGCCTGCCCGCCGGAGCTGTGGCGCGTCCTCGCCGCCGCCGGCTGGCCGGGCTACGGGCTCCCGCGGGCGCACGGGGGGCTCGGGGCCGACCTCGTCGATCTGGCGCTCCTTTTCGAGGAGTGCGGCCGGGCGCTCGCGCCGGCACGGCTCCGCGCGACGGTCGGCGCGGGCCTCGTGCTGGCCGCGGCCGGGAGCGCGGAGGAGCTGCCGGCGCTCGCGCGCGGCGCGCGCGTGGCGACCCTCGCCGCGGTCGAGCCGGACGCCGGTGACGATCCCGCCCGGCTCACGGCCGCGCTCGCCGGCGGACGGCTGCGCGGGGAGAAGCGCTTCGTGGTCGCCGGCGCCGAGGCCGACCTGCTCGTGGTCGCGGCCCGCGCGGAGACGGGCCTCGCGCTCGCGCTCGTGCCGCGCTCCGCGGAGGTCGCCGTCGAGCCGGTGCCCGGGTGGACCGGAGAGCCGCTCGCCCGCGTGCGCTTCGAGGCGGCCGCCCCGGCGGCGATCCTCGCCGAGGGCGCGGAGGCCGTCCGCCTGCTCGACGCGGCGCTCGCGCGCGAGAGCGTGCTCCTCGCCGCCGAGCTGGTCGGCGGCTTCGCGCGCGTCGTCGACCTCACCGTCGAGTACGTGAAGGGGCGCGTGCAGTTCGGCCGGCCGATCGGCGCCTTCCAGGCCGTGCAGCATCAGTGCGCCGACATGGCCACCGCACTGGAGGCGAGCCGCGCGCTCGTGCGCCAGGCGGCGTGGCGGCTCGCCCACGGGCTGCCCGCGGAGCGCGAGGTCGCGATCGCGCTCGCGTGGACCGCGCGCCGCTTCACCGCCGCGACGCTCACCGCCCACCAGCTCCACGGCGGGACGGGCTTCGTCACCGAATACCCGCTGCACCTCTACTCGAACCGCGCCCGGGCGGGCGAGGCGCTGCTCGGCCCGTACGCGCGGCACCTCGAGCGGATCGCGCGCGCGCGGGCACTGTGATCGGCGGGACAGGGCGCCCTCGCCGTGCTCAGCGCAGCGGCGGCGTCACCACGCGGTGCTCGGGCGCGGCCTGCTCGAGCGCGTAGGCGATGCGCAGCGCGAGCGCGTCCGCGGCCGCGGGGGCGACGATCTGGATGCCGACGGGCAGGCCGGCCGCGAAGCCGGCGGGAAGCGCGACCGCGGGCAGGCCGGCGAGATTCGCGGCCCCCGTGTAGGGGACGCATGCGCGCACGGCGGGCCCCTCGTCCGCGTCGATGCGCGGGGCCGGGACGGGAGTCGTGGGGAGCACCAGCGCCTCGACCCTGGCGAAGGCCGCCGCGTAGTCGCGGCGGACGCGTTGCCGGTCCTGCTGCGCGCGCACCCAGACCGCCGGATCGGTGGCGATGCCCCGAGCCTGCGCGCGCGTCACCGCGGGGCTGAACAGCCGCGGCCGCTCGCCGAGCAGCGCCTCGAGCAGCACCTCGCCCTCGATGCCGAAGAGCGTCCCGATGCCGGGCAGCACGAGGTCGTGGTTCGGCATCGCGACCTCGACGATCTCCGCGCCGAGGGCAGTGAGCCGCTCGACGGTGGTCTCGAACGCGCCCCGCACGGCGGGCTCGGGTGCAGGATCGAGGAAGTCGAGGCTCACGCCGACGCGGAGGCCCGCCACGCCGGCCTCGAGGCCGCTCACGAGGTCCGGCACGGGCTCCGGTCGCGAGTAGACGTACTCGGGATCCCAGCCGGCGAGCGCCTGCGCCGCCACCGCGGCGTCGCGCACGCTGCGCGCGAGCGGTCCGGGCGTCGAGTAGGAGGAATTGCCGTTGCCGAACTGGCCGCGGTTGCTGATGAGCCCGAGCGTCGGCTTGAAGCCGACCACGCCGCAGAACGCCGCCGGGATGCGGATCGACCCCCCGCCGTCGGTGCCGATCTGGAGCGGTCCCATGCCCGCCGCCACGGCCGCGCCGGCGCCCCCGCTCGAGCCGCCCGGCACGTGGTCGAGGTGCCACGGGTTGCGCGTCGGACCGAAGAAGAAATTGTTGGTGGTGATGCCCTTGCCGAGCTCGTGGGTCGCGGTCTTGCCCGTGATCACCGCGCCCGCGGCCCGCAGCCGCGCGGGCACCGCGCCGTCGCGCTCGGGCACGTGATCCGCGAACATGCCCGAGCCGTAGGTCGTGCGCAGGCCGGCCGTGTCGATCAGGTCCTTCACCCCGACGGGGATGCCGTGGAGCGGGCCGCGGTAGAGGCCGCGGGCGAGATCGCGCTCGGCGGCGCGCGCGTCCGCGAGCGCCGCCCCCGCCAGCGTCGTGAACGCGTTGACGGTCGGGTTGAGCGCGTCGATGCGCGCGAGCACCGCCTCGAGCAGCTCGACCGGCGAGAGCGCGCGCCGGCGCAGCAGCTCGCCGGCCTCGACCAACGACAGCGCGAGCGGGCTCCCCACGATCGACCGTGTAGCAGATCTGGTGCCGGCAGGCCCGCGGGGGGATAGTGGGCCCGTGGCCGCGCGCGGCTTCGTGCTCACGCCGACCTACCGCGTCGCGGCAGGCCGGCCCGAGGTGCATCTCTACGGCGTCCTCGAGGGCGGCGAGCCGGTGCTGGTCGTCGACGATCGGCTCGCGCCGTACTTCTTCGTACGCGCCGCCGACGCAGCCCACCTGGCGGACGCCCGGGTGGTCGCGACGGACCTGCGCACCTTCGCCGGCGAGCCGGTGCTGCGAGTCGAGGTGGCCCTGCCGCGCGACGTCCCGCCGCTGCGCGCGCGGCTCGCCGCCGCCGGCGTGCCCACCTACGAAGCCGATCTGCGCTTCGCGTACCGGTGGCTGATCGACCGCGGCATCTCGGGCGCGTTCGCGGTGGAGGGGCGCTTCGAGCGCCGGCCCGGGGTCGGCCGCGTCTACCACAACCCCGCCCTCGACCCGGCGGTCTTCACGCCGAACCTGCGCGTGCTCGCGCTCGACATCGAGACCAGCCTCGACACGGGTGCCCTCTACTCGCTCGCGGTCGCGGGCGCCGGTGGCGAGCGCGTCTTCGTCGTCGGCCGAGCCCCGGTCGCCGGCGCCGAGGTGGTGCCCGACGAGCGCACCCTGATCGAGCGCTTCCTCGCCCACGTACGCGCCGCCGATCCGGACGTCCTCACCGGATGGAACGTCTGCGACTTCGACCTGGCGGTACTGCTCCGCTGCGCGCGGCGGGCGGGCCTGCGGCTGGCACTCGGGCGCGGGGACGACGAGCTCGAGCTCCAGCGCGACCCGGGATTCACGCGCGAGGCGCGGGCGGTCGTGGCGGGGCGGGTCGTGCTCGACGGGCTCGCGCTGCTGCGCTCGTCCTTCTACCGCCTCGAGGACTACACGCTGGAGACCGCCGCGCGGACCCTCGTCGGACGCGGCAAGCTCCTTGGCCCCGGCCACCGCGGCGCGGCGATCGAGGCGGCGTACCGGGACGATCCTGCGGCGCTCGCGGCCTACAACCTCGAGGACGCCCGGCTCGTGCTCGCCATCCTCGCGCGCACCGGCCTCGTCGAGCTGACGGTGCGGCGGAGCCTGCTCACGGGGATGCAGCTCGACCGGGTGAGCGCGCAGATCGCGTCGGTCGACTCGCTCTACCTGCGCGCGCTGCGCGCCCGCGGCCGGGTGGCGCCGTCGGTGCAGAACGGGGCCGACGCGGCGGGCGCAATCGCCGGGGGGCTCGTGCTCGACTCGCGCCCGGGGCTCTACCGCAACATCCTCGTCTTCGACTTCAAGAGCCTCTACCCGAGCCTGATCCGTACCTTCAACATCGATCCCCTCGTGTTCGTGCCCGCGCCGCCGTGGCCTGCCGCGCACGTGCGCACGCCGGGCGGCGCCGTCTTCCGCACCGACGAGGAGGGCATCCTGCCCGCGCTGGTCGCGCGCCTGTGGGACGAGCGCGCGCGTGCCCGCGCGGCGGGCGACACGGTGGGCGCGCAGGCGATCAAGATTCTCATGAACTCGCTCTTCGGCGTGCTCGGCTCGCCGGCCTCGCGGCTGTTCGCGCCCGCCGTGGCGAACGCGATCACCACCGCGGGGCAGCACGTGATCCGCCTCGCCGCCGCGGCGGCCGCCGCTCACGGCTGTCGCGTCATCTACGGCGACACGGACTCGCTGTTCGTCGACCCGGGCGAGGCCGACCCGGCGCGGGCGGCGGCGCGCGGGCACGAGCTCTGCGACGCGATCGGCGGTGCGGTGGGCGCGGCCCTCGAGGCGGAGTTCGGCTGCACGAGCCGGCTCGAGCTCGAGTTCGAGAAGGTGTACGCGCGCTTCTTCATGCCCGAGGTGCGCGGCGGCACGGCGGGGAGCAAGAAGCGGTACGCCGGCCTGGTGGTCGAGGACGGCGGCGAGCGCGTCGAGATCGTGGGGCTCGAGGCGGTGCGGCGCGACTGGAGCGCCGTGGCGCGGCGCTTCCAGCGTGCGCTGCTCGACCTCGTGCTCCACGACCGGCCGGTGGCCGACTTCGTGCGTGGCTTCGTCGCCGGGCTGCGCGCCGGCCGCCACGACGACGCGCTCGTCTACCGCAAGGCGCTGCGCAAGCCGCTCGCGGCGTACACCCGCACCACGCCGCCGCACGTCAAGGCGGCGCGCAGGCAGGGCACGGAGGCGGGGCGGCTCGTCTCCTACGTGGTCACGCGCGCGGGGCCGGAGCCGGCGGACGCCACCACGGCGCCGCCCGACTACGACCACTACGTCGAGCACCAGCTCAAGCCGATCGCCGACGCGGTGCTCCGCTTCCTCGGCGGCCCCGATTTCGACGGGATCATCGGGGCGCGCCGCCAGCTCTCGCTCTTCAAGTGACCGCGGCCGGCCCATTCACGTCGAGCGGCCGACCTGCCGATATTCCGTCGGTTCCATGGCCTCCGTCGGCGACTTGATCCGCGATTTGCTCGACGGGGGCATCGGCCCCGACGATCCGCGGGCGGGCGATCCGGTCCTCATGCGGCGCGTGCGGACCCTCAACGGCTGCACGCTCGCCCTGCTGCTGGCCTCGCCGCTCACCGCCGCCTTCTACCTGAGCCTCGGGCTGCGCGCGGTCGCCCTCGCCGTCGTGCTCGCGATCCCGGTCAGCGTGCTCGGGATCGTGCACGTGCGCCGGGGCGGGAGCCTCGCGCGGGCGTCGCACTGCAACATGCTGGCCTTCGTCGTCGTGCTGCTGTTCATCCAGAGCCTCACCGGCGGGATCCACGCTCCGGGCCAAGGTTGGGTCTTCGTCCCCGCGGTGACCGCGGGCCTGACCCTCGGCGTCCGCGGCGTCGCGCTCTACACGGCGGTGGGATTGGCGCAGACGGTCCTGTTCGCCGCGCTGGCGGCGAGCGGTGTCGCGGTCCCCTCGATCGTGCCCCCGGGCTTCACGGTGGCCTACGCCACGATCGTTCAGCTCCTGCTGGGCGCAGCGCTCCTCGCGCTCGTCGGCGCCTTCCTCTCGGCGGGGCAGCGGGCGGAGCGCGACCTGCTCGCCGCCAACCAGAAGCTCACCGACGCCCGCGATCAGGCCGAGCGGGCCGCGCGCGCCAAGAGCGAGTTCCTCGCCAACATGAGCCACGAGATCCGCACGCCGATGAACGCGGTGATCGGGATGACCGGCCTTCTTCTCGACACGCCGCTGACCGCCGAGCAGCGTGACTTCGTCGAGACCATCCGGGTGAGCGGCGATGGGCTGCTGTCGATCATCAACGACATCCTCGACTTCTCGAAGATCGAGTCGGGCCGGATGGAGCTCGAGCAGCAGCCCTTCGAGGTGCGCACCTGCATCGAGGAGGCGCTCGACCTGCTCGCCTCCCGGGCGAAGGAGCAGGGGCTCGAGCTCGCGTACTTCTGCGCCGAGGACGTGCCGGCGGTGGTCCTCGGCGACGTCACCCGGCTGCGGCAGGTCCTGGTCAATCTGGTCGGCAACGCCGTCAAGTTCACGCCTGCGGGCGAAGTGGTCGTGGGGGTCGCGGCGACGCGGGGGCCCGACGGCCGCCACGAGCTGCACTTCGCCGTGCGCGACACCGGCATCGGCATCCCCGCCGACCGCATGGATCGGCTGTTCCGCTCCTTCAGCCAGGTCGATGCGTCGACGACGCGCAAGCACGGGGGCAGCGGCCTCGGGCTCGCGATCTCGAAGCGGCTCACCGAGCTGATGGGCGGCCGGATGTGGGTGGAGAGCGCCATGGGAGTCGGCTCGACCTTCCACTTCGCGATCCCCGCGGTGGAGGCGGCGGACGCCGGCGCGCCGCCGCCGGGCGAGGCGGCCCGGCTGCGCGGGAAGCGCGCCCTCATCGTCGACGACAACGAGACGAACCGCCGCATCCTCGCCCTCCAAGCCCTCTCCTGGGGCCTCGAGTTCTCGGTCGCGGGGTCGGCGGCCGAGGCGCTCGAGCTCGTCGGGCGCGGCGAGCGCTTCGACGTCGCCGTCGTCGACGTGCTCATGCCCGAGATGGACGGCCTGGGGCTCGCGCTCGAGCTGCGGCGGCGGCACGAAGCGCCCGCGCCGGCGATCGTCGTGCTGAGCTCGATCGGTCGCTCGGAGCTGAAGGCGATCGCCGGCGAGCACGGCGTCGTGCTCGGTGAGGTGTTCGCCGCGATCCTCACCAAGCCGGTGAAGCCCGCGCACCTGCTCGACGCGCTCGCGAGGGCCGTGGCCGGGGGAGGCGCGCGGCGGGCGGTGCCTTCCCGGGGGCCCGCCGTCCCCGCCGGCCTGGCCGCGCGGCTGCCCCTGCGCATCCTTCTCGCGGAGGACAACGCCGTCAACCAGAAGGTCGCCCTTCGCCTCCTCGAGCGCATGGGCTACCGCGCCGACGTCGCCGCCAACGGCGTGGAGGTGCTCGACGCGCTCGCGCGCCAGTCGTACGACGTCGTCCTGATGGACGTGCAGATGCCCGAGATGGACGGCCTGGCCGCCACCCGCGCGATCCGCGAACGATATCCGCGCCCGGCCGGACCGCGCGTCGTCGGGATGACCGCCAACGCCATGCAGGGGGATCGCGAGGCGTGCCTCGGGGCCGGGATGGACGACTACGTCCCGAAACCGGTGCGCACCGAGGACCTCGTTGCGGCGCTCGAGCGCTGCGCCGCGGCCCGCGCCGACGGCGACGACCCGCACCCCCTGCCCGGCTAGCCGGCCAGGTACGCGTCGAAGCCCTGCTGCATCCCGTTGAGCGCGATCACCGTCCAGCGGAAGGCGTGGCGGACGAGGGCCTGCTGCTCGCGGGTCTGGACGAACGGCGCCACCGCGCGCTCGGCGTTGTCGCCGTGCTCCTCCTCCGCCTCGACATGGATGCGATAGAACTCGAGGGCCTCCTCGGAAAGCCCGAGGCGACGGAGCGCGTGATAGAGCACCTCGGCGCCGTTCGGCCGCCCGGGCACCTGCATCTCGAGCGCCAAGCCGAACGAGCCGAGGCCCTCGGCGAACGAGGAGCGGCAGAAGGCGCACAGGGCCGTCGTAGCGCCGACGGTCCCCGCGAGCGGCAGGTGCTCTTTGGCCTCGGCCTCGGTGATGCCGAAGCCCTCGCCGAGCAGCTTGAGGTACAGGTCCCGGTGGTCCGGCTCGCGCAGGTAGCCGAGCTCTCCCGCCAGATTGCGTGCGATCAGGCGCGCGCTCTCGCGCTCGACGGCGGTCGGCGCGTGCGCGAGCCACGCCGTCAGCGCCGGGATGCCCGGCTGGACGAAGTGGTACATGTCCTTTGCCCACAGACGGAGCTGCGCGGGGCTCACCTGGCCCTGAACCAGCGCGGCGAGAAACCGCCCGCCGATCAGCCGCTCGCGCTTGAAGGCCACGCACTCCTCCAGGAACTCTCGCGGCGTGAGCGGCTGCTCGGTCATGAAGGCCATGGCGGATCCTCCCCTCAGGCCTTCTAGCGCCCCGCTTCGGGGAGAGGCAACGCCTCCGAGCGGTTCTCTTGCTCGCGCGCCTGCCCGATCCTGCAGCGATGCGGGCCCCCTTGGGGGCGGCGGGCGATGGCGTCAAAGAGGCATGCGCCGCTGCACGACCTTTTCAGCCATGCAAGACTACCTGCATCGTAGCCGCCTCGGCAAAGCGTCATCAGGCTGGCATCGGAGTTGCGTTCTCGGACCCCCCATGCGCAGATTCCCTGCCGTCCTCGTCGCCGCCTCTACCGGGCTCGCGGCCCTCGTGCTCCTGGGTCGCGCCACCCCCGGGGGCACGGTTACGACCCTCCTCCAGGCGCTCCCCGACCCCAACACGACCGGAATCGCCGGCGACGAGTTCGGGACGTCGGTCGCCGTCGGCGGCGGGCTCGTCGTCGTCGGCGCCCCGCTCGAGGATTCGGTCGCCACCCGCTCGGGGGTCGCGCTCGTCTTCGACGTGCGCAGCGGCCAGCAGCTCCAGCGCCTCAAGAAGGCGCTGCCGGTGCGGGATGATCGGATGGGCGCCGCGGTCGCGGTGATCGGCTCGAGCACGGTCGCCGTCGGCGTGCCGGGCGACAACGGGACGTCGAGCAGCACCACCGTGCACTACGGCGCGGTCCTGCTGTTCGACGCGACGAGCGGCGCCCTCGTCCGCACCCTCCGGGCGCCGGTGCAGAATCAGAACGCCCACTTCGGCACGGCGCTCGCCGCCGTCGGGCCGTCGCTGCTGGCGGTGGGCGCCCCCGACGATCAGGTCGGCACCGTGACCGGTGGCGCCGTGTACCTGTTCGACCTCACGAGCAGCGCGGCGCCGCAGGTGCTCACCGAGCCCAGCCCGGCCGCCAACGACGAGTTCGGCACGGCGCTGGCCGCGGTCGGCAGCAACCTGCTCGTCGGCGCGCCCGGGCCCGTGGGAGGCAACAAGGCGGGCGCCGCCTATCTCTTCACCCCGGGCAGCGGGGACCCGCCGGTGCCGTTCGCCAACCCCGATGCGAGCACGGGCTCGCTCTTCGGCGCGGCCGTGGCCGGCGTCGGCGGCAACGTGCTCGTCGGGGCGCCGCAGGACAGCACGGGCCGCGGCGTCGCGTGGTTGTTCCGGCCCGACGGCACGTCGATCCGGGACCTGTGCAGCGGGCTGGCGCACACCACCGACAACTGCGGCGCCGCGGTGGCCGGCCGGGGAGCCGACGCGCTCGTCGGCGCACCCAAGACCACGGTGGCGCAGAAGAACGGCGCCGGGGTCGTCTACTTCGTGGCCGCCGATGGCAGCGTCGAGACCATCGTCGACCCGGCTCCGGCGGGCAAGAATGATCACTTCGGGCAGGCGGTGGCGGCCCTCGGCGGCTTCCTCGCGTTGGCGGCGCCCGACCGCGCCGTGGGCCAGCTCGCGGACTCGGGCTACGTCTACGTCTACGGCGCGCCGCTGCCGCCGGGCACGTGCGCGCAGGACGCCGACTGCCCAGAGGGCGAGACGTGCAGCGCCACGGGCATGTGCGTGACGCCGCCGCCGGGTGGCGGTGGCGGTGGGGGTGGCGGCGGGGGCGGCGCGGACTGCCGGACCGCGGGGCCGACGGCCTGCGACGACGGCGACCTGTGCACGGTGGACACGTGCGAGGCCGGTACCGGCGAGTGTGTCCACGCCGCCCAGGAAGGCATCGGGGCGGTCGACTGCCGAGTCGCGCGGATCGCCGCGCTGCTCGCCCCCAACATCGGCGCCTTCCGGGGGCCGCTGGTGCTCAAGGTGAGGAAGCTCGTCTCCCAGGCGCAGCTCGAGGTGAGCGCCGTCGAGACCGCACCGTCGAAGCGACTCGCTCGGCGCAACCTCAACCGGACCGGGGCCACGCTCACGACCTTCCTGCGCGCGGTCAAGCGCGCGGGCAAGCATGGGCGCATCGACTCGGGGCTCGCGGGCGAGTTCGTGTCGCTCGCGAGCGACGCGCTCGCGCAGATCCCCGCGGCGCGCCGGAGCCTGCGCTAGACACGCCGCTCACCGGTAGTCGTGCTCGCCGGGCGGCGCGCCGGCCGCCTCGAGCCGTCGCAGCCGCTCGGCCCGCACGTGCGTCACGCCGTCGCGGCGCTCGAGGCGACCCGCCACCTCGATGAGCGGGGCCGTGTTGAGGAGCACGCGCCAGCGCTCGTAGAGCGGCGGGGTGAGGAACGCGTTCGCCGTCCCGGTCTCGTCCTCGAGCGTGAGGAAGCACATGCCCTTCGCCGTCCCCGGCCGCTGGCGGACGATCACGTGGCCGGCGACGCGGACCTGCCCGCCGTGCGGGACCCGGGCCAAGTCGCGCGTCGCGCACACGCCGGCGGCGGCGAGCCGCGAGCGCAGGTGCGCCATCACGTGCGGGCCCGTGGTGAGCTGCGTCGCCGCGTAGTCGGCGGCGGTCTCCTCGAGCGGGGTCATCGGCGCGAGCGGCGCCGCCGCCTCGGGGCGCACGTGGGCGAGCAGCGACGCCGGATCCCGCTCGGCGGCGGCCGCCTGCCAGAGCGCCGCGCGGCGCGCGAGCCCCAGGCCGGCGAACGCGCCCGCGTACGCCAGCGCCTCGACCTCGTCGCGGGCGAGCTCGCCCGCCTGCGCCGCCTCGGCGACGCTCGCGAAGGGGCGCCGGGCGACGAGCCGCTCCGCCGCCTCCCGCCGCAGCCCGCGCACGTAGCGCAGGCCGAGGCGGACCGCGAGCCCGCTCTCGCCCGCCTCGAGCGTGCACTTCCACCGCGAGCGGCCGGCGTCGATCGGCCGGAAGACCACGCCGTGGCGCTCGGCGTCCTTCACCAGCGTCGCGGGGTGGTAGAACCCCATCGGCCAGCAGTTGAGCAGCGCGCAGACGAAGGCCGCCGGATGGTGCGCCTTCAGGTACGCCGAGGCATAGGCGATCAGCGCGAAGCTCGCCGCGTGCGACTCGGGGAAGCCGTAGAGCGCGAACGACGTGATGCTGCGCACGATGTCGTCCTGCACGGCGCCGGTGATGCCGCGCGCGGCCATACCGGCGCGCAGCCGCGCCTCGATCGCCGCCATGCGCTCGACCGAGCGCTTGAAGCCCATCGCGCGGCGCAGCTCCTCGGCCTCGCCGCCGCTGAAGCCGGCGACCGCCATCGCGATCCGCAGGAGCTGCTCCTGGAAGAGCGGGACGCCGAGCGTGCGGGCGAGGATCGGCTCGAGCGCGGGGTGCGCGTAGGTGACCGGCGCGAGCCCGGCGCGGCGCCGGAGGTAGGGATGGACCATCTGCCCCACGATCGGCCCGGGGCGGATGATCGCCACCTCGACGACGAGATCGTAGAAGCGCGCCGGCTTGAGCCGTGGCAGCGTCGCCATCTGCGCGCGGCTCTCGACCTGGAAGACGCCGATCGTGTCGGCCTGTTGGAGCATCGCGTAGACCCTGGGGTCGTCCGGGGGGAGATGCGCGAGGTCGAGGTCGACCCCCTCGTGCGCCCGCACCAGCGGGAGCGCCTCCTCGAGCGCCGCCAGCATGCCGAGGCCGAGGAGGTCGACCTTGATGAGGCCCAAGTCGGCACAGTCGTCCTTGTCCCACTGGACGACGTGGCGGCCGGGCATCGCGGCGGGCTCGAGCGGGACGACCTCGTCGAGGCGGCCGGCGGCGATCACGAGGCCGCCGGTGTGCTGGCCCAGGTGTCGCGGCAGCCCTTGGATGCGGCGCACGAGGTCGACCAGCAGCGCGATGCGCGGCGCCGCCGGGTCGACGCCGCCGTGGCGGAGCTGCGCCGCGAGCTCGTCGTGCGCGTCGTGCCAGCCGTGCGCGCGCAGCAGCCTCGTGAGCCGGTCGACCTGCTCCGCCGCGAGGCCGAGCGCCTTGCCGACCTCGCGCACGGCGCTGCGCGTGCGGTAGGTGACGACCGCGGCCGTCATGGCGGCTCCGCGCTCGCCGTAGCGGCGGTAGACGTACTGGATGACGTCTTCGCGGCGCTCCCCGCTCGGGAGGTCGAGGTCGATGTCCGGCCACTCCCCGCGCTCCTCGGAGAGGAAGCGCTCGAAGAGGAGGTCCATCGAGACCGCGTCGACGGCGGTGATGCCGAGCGCGTAGCAGACCGCGCTGTTGGCGGCCGAGCCGCGGCCCTGCACGAGGATGCCGCGCTCTCGGCAGAAGCGGACGATGTCCCACACGATGAGGAAGTAGCCCGCGAGGCCGAGCCGCTCGATGACGCCGAGCTCGTGCGCGAGCTGGCGGCGGACGCGCGGGCCCGGCGGCCGCCAGCGCTCGCGCGCGCCCGCCTCCGTGAGGGCGCGCAGCCGGCCGATCGGCGTCTCGCCCGGCGGCAGCGCGGGCTCGGGGAAGCGGTAGCCCAAGTCGGCGAGCGTGAACGCGCAGCGCTCGGCGATCCGCCGGCTCGCGCGGATCCACGCGGGCCGGTCGCCGAAGAGCGCCGCCATCTCCGCGGGCGCCTTCAAGTGCCGCTCGGCGTTGGCGAGCAGCCGGCGGCCGGCGGCGTCGAGCGTCGTGCCCAGCCGGATGGCGGTGAGCACGTCGAGGAGCGGGCGCGCGCCGGGCGTGGCGTGGCGGACGTCGTTGGTGGCGACCACCGGCACGCCGTGGGCCTCGGCCAGGTCGGCGAGCCGGCGCATGGCGCGCTCCTCGGCGCGCTCGCGGTGGCGGTGGACGTCGACGGCGAGGCGGGCCGGGAAGAGCGCGCGCAGCCGGTCGAGGATCGCCGCCGCGTCGGGGCCGGCGAGCGGGCCGTCCGTGCCGCCGGCGAGGCAGAAGAGGCCGCCCGCGTGCTCTTCGAGCTGCGCCCAGTCGACCACGCCCGCGCCCTTCGGCCGTCCCATCGCGGCGTCGGTGAGCAGCCGGCAGAGGCGGCGGTAGCCGTGGCGGTCCTCGACCAGGAGGAGGATGGTGCCGCCGGCCGCGAGCGGGACCTCGGCGCCGACGAGCGCGCGCATGCCCGCGCGGCGCGCCGCCTGGAAGAAGCGCGGCGCGCCGTAGACGCCGCCGCGGTCGGCGAGCGCGAGCGCGTCGTAGCCGAGCGCCGCGGCGCGGTCGGCCAGGTCCTCGGGCAGCGAGGCACCGGTGAGGAAGCTGAAGGCGCTGCGGCAGCGCAGCTCGACGTAGTCAGTCGTAGACCCCATCGACGAACCAGCGCGCCGAGTCGCATTCCCGGTAGCAGCGGTAGATGCCGCCGTCGGTGAGCTCCAGGTCCCAGTAGTCGCGCGCGAGCGGCGCCGCGCTCCACCACTGTGCGGCGATCCGCCATGGCCCCGCGGCGCCCACGACCCGCCCGCCGAGCCCGTCGCCGCGCACGAAGGCGGGCGCGTCGCGCTCGGCGAACACCTCGATCGCGCGCGGCGGGCGCAGCGCGCGCACCACGAGGCGGCAGCAGGTCGCTGCGGCGGCGGGCGACCCCGGCGCGTCCGCCGGGGCGGGCGCGAAGGGCACGACGGCCGCCGCGCCGGGACGGTGCGTGTCGACCGGGGCGGGCGCGCCGACGCGGTCCGCGCCGCAGAGCGCGGAGAGCCGGGCGAGCGTGGTGGCGAGCCGCTCCGGCGCGGGGCCCGGAGGAACGAAGAGCCCGAGCTGGACGGGCCGCACCGTGGCGGGCACCACGACGAGCCGCACGTGCTCGACCGCCGCCCGCGGCGGCTGCGCCTCGATCGCGACGCGGAGACAGGCGAGGAGCGTCTTCCCGTCGCGCGTCGAGGCGGCGAGCGCGATCCCGCGCGCGTCGCGGCTGCGGTCGCCCAAGCCGAGCACGAGATCGACGCGCGCGCAGCCGGCGCCGGTGAGCGCGAGCCGGGCGACGGCCCGCTCGATCAGCCCGCGCAGCACGAAGAGCAGCGGCTCGAGCGCGTCGATCGGGTGCTCGAGCGTCGTCGTCTCCTCGACCGTGCCGTCCGCCGGCCGGGGAGCGAGCGGGCGCTCGTCCTCGCCGCGGGCGGCGGCGACGAGCGCGGCGCCGGCGCGGCCGAGCCGGGTGGCGACCTCGGCGCCCGGGAGGCGCGCGAGGTCGCCGAGACGCGCGACGCCCCAGCGCGCGAGCGTGGCGGTGACGTCGGCGGGCGGCGCGAGGCAGGCGAGCGGGAGCGGCGCCAGGAAGCCGCGCTCCGTCCCCGCCGGGACGACCTGTGCGCCGTCGCCGTGGAGGGCCGCCAAGCGGGCGACGGTCATGCTCGCGCCCACGCCCGCGCGCGCGGCGAGCCCGACGCGTGCCGCGCGGGCGACCAGCGCGGTGGCGAGCCCGGCTTCGCCGGCGACGAGATGGGCGCCGCCCGCGGCGTCGAGGAAGACGGCGCCGTCGGCCGCCACCTCGATCCGCTGCGCGAGCGAGGCCGCCACGTCGGCGAGCGCGAGCGCGGCCGAGCGCTCGCCGGCGAGGTCGCGCGGGCGGACGGCCACGTCGGCGGCCGCGGCGCGCGCCTGCGTGGCGGTCAGGCCGGGACGGATGCGGCGGGCCCGGGCCGCGGCCGAGACGGCGACGACCCGGGCGTGCGGCCCGCGCCCGTCGGTGAGGGCCAGCGGCCGGTCGGCGAGGTCGGGATCCGCGCGGCAGGCGGCGGCGACGGCGAGATCGGGAACCAGGACGCAGGCGATGCGCGGCATCGGACGCGCTCCTCACGCACAGGCCTGCCTCACGACGAACACCTGTCCCGACGGCCCGACCCGGCTCAGCGCAACCGTGATCCGCGCCTCGATGCCGTCGAGCAACGCGAGCCGCCCCGGGCCGCCGCTCCAGCGCACCCGCCGCGCCGTCGTCTCGAGGGCGAGCGCCGCCCCCGATCCCGCCACCCGCTCGGGAGCGACGACGAGCAGCGTGCTGCGTGTCGCGGCCGCCGCCCGCGCGAGCCGCAACGCGCGCTCCCGCGGCACGCGCGGCGTGTCGAGGTCGAGCACGACCAGCCCGAAGCCGCCGGCGCCGAGCAGCACCTCGGCGGCCCGCAACGCGTCGAGCGGGGCAGGGGGCCGGACCCAGAGCGTGCGGTCGAGCCGCACGCCCGCGGCGGCGAGGGCCTCGGGGTCGAGCGCGTCGGCCGGGTCGACCCAGGCGATCGTCTCGCCCGCCCGCGTGGCGCTCGCCGCCACGTGCGCGGCGAGCCCCGTGCGCCCCGTGCTTCGCGGCCCCACCAGCTCGGTCATCCGCCCGCGCGGCAGCCCGCCGCCGAGCGCCCGGTCGAGGGCCGCGAGCCCGACCGGCAGGCGGCGGACCGCCCCGGCGGGCTCCGTCCCGAGGCGCAGGCTCCCCGGCCTGCCGAGCCGATCGAGGAGAACGGCGGCGGCGGACATGGGGCCATGTATTTCGCCTTTTATTCGCCCCCGTCAAGACCGGCGCCACCAGGGATAGAAGGGAGGCATGTCCGTGCTCGGCCGCATGGTGAAGCGGGCGGGCCGCTTCTCGAGAAAGGCGGCGACGCCCTCGCGCGCGTCGGCCGAGCGGCCCATCCAGTAGATGGCCTTCGAGTCGACGCGGTGCGCCTCCAGCGGGTGGTCGGCGCCGAGCATCCGCCAGAGGAGCTGGCGTGCGAGAGCCACCGAGACCGCCGAGGTGTTCTCCGCGATCTCGCGCGCGATCGCGCGCGCCGCGGCGAGCAGCGCCTCGGGGGCGACGACGCGGCTGACGAGCCCGGCGGCCAGCGCCTCCTCGGCCGGGAAGATGCGCCCCGTGTAGACCCATTCCGCGGCCCGCCCGATCCCCACCACCCGCGGCAAGAACCAGCTCGAGCATGCCTCGGGGACGATCCCCCGGCGGGTGAACACGAAGCCCATGCGCGCCGCCGTCGAGGCGATCCGCACGTCCATCGGCAGCGTCATGGTGACGCCGACGCCGACCGCCGCGCCGTTGATCGCCGCGATCACCGGCTTGGTCGACTCGAAGATGCGCAGGGCCACCTGCCCGCCGCCGTCGCGGTGCTCGTCGATCGTCTCGTGCGCGGAGGCGTCGAAGGTGCGCGCGCCGGCGCCGAGATCGGCTCCCGCGCAGAAGGCCCGGCCGGCGCCGGTGACGATCACCGCACGCACGGCGTCGTCGGCGTCGGCGCGGTCGAAGGCGTCGATCAGCTCGCGCATCATGCGCGCGGTGAAGGCGTTGAGCCGCTCGGGCCGGTCGAGCGTCAACGTGAGAACGCCGTCGGCCGTCTCGTAGCGGATCTGCTCGTAGGTCATGCGCCCTCCGTGACCTTCGCGAGCTCGTAGTCGAGCTCCTCGGTCGTGCCCCCGTCGTCGAGGGTGACCGTGTAGCTCCACGCGCCATTGGAGGCCGTCAGCCGCTCGCCGACCACGCGCCCGCGCCGCCCGTCGCGCAGCACGACTCGGTCGCCGATCTCGATGCGTCCCGCCGGTGGTTGCATGCGCGGAGCCTACCTGCCCACGGCCTCGACGTGAAACGAGCGGATCGCGGGGTCGTTCGGCAGCGCGACCACGAACGTCGCCGTGCGGCCGGGCGGCACCGCCTGTGGCGTCGGCAGGGCCTCGGCGCGCGCCACCACCGCGCCGTGGGCGTCGAGCCCCTCCACCCACACCGCGAGGTCGCGGCTCGCGCGCGAGCCGGTGTTGTGCACGGTCCCCTCGACGTAGAGCTCCCGGCCGTCCGCGCTCGGCGTCTGCTCGAGGTCGGCCCCGATCGTGAAGTCCGCGGTGGTCGACGGCGGGAGCGGCTGCTCGCCGAGCGGCGGGGCGGGAGCGGGGGGCGGCGCCGGCGGGGGCCTCGAGACCGGCGCGCAGCCCGCGAGGAGCAGCGCCGCCGCGACGAGACCCCTCAGGTCGCCACCTCCGCCGCCGCGGCGGAGAGCACGACCTCGCCCCGCTCGGTGACCGCCGTGAGCACGATGCGCCCCGGCGCCACCTGCCACATGTTCGTGGTGATCGTCTCCCCGGGGAAGACCACGCCCGAGAAGCGCACCTCGAACGCCTTGAGCCGCGCCGGGTCGTTCCCGCACCATGCGCGCAGCACCGCGCGCCCGGCGTGGCCGAAGGTGCACAGCCCGTGGAGGATCGGGCGGTCGAAGCCGCCCATGCGGGCGAAGTCGGGGTCGGCGTGCAGCGGGTTCATGTCGCCCGAGAGGCGATAGAGCAGCGCCTGTTGCGGCAGCGTCTTCATCGCGACGACCTGGTCGGGGGCGCGATCGGGCGGGACGTTGCGCGCGCCGCTCGGGCCGCGGTCGCCGCCGAAGCCGCCCTCGCCGCGGACGAAGATGCTCGATGTGTTGCGGAAGAGCAGCGCGCCCCGCGCGTCGACCGTATCGGTCTCGACCACCACGACCGCTCCCTTGCCCTTGTCGTAGACCGCCCTGATCGTCGGTGTGGTGGTCACGGTGCCGCTCGTCGGGATGGTCGCGTGCAGCTCGATGCGCTGCTCCCCGTGGAGCACCATCGCGGGGTTCACCTGCATCGCGCCGCCGAGGTTCATCATCGCCGGGAAGGACGGGATCACCGCGAAGGTCGGCAGCACGCGCAGGTCGCGCTCGTAGACGAACCGGAGGTCCTCGGGACCGGCGCCGACGCCGAGCGCGTAGAGCATCACGTCGCGCTCCGTGTAGGCGTGGGCCACCGGTGACAGCTTCTTGCCAACGTAGGACAGATCGATCGGCATGGCGCCTCCCGGGGCGCGAGAGTTCCGCGATTGACGGGTCAGGTCAAGGCCGCCTACAACCGCCGCCGTGGCGGGCGAGCTCGCGGGGCGCTGCGCCGTGGTGACGGGCGCGTCGAGCGGCATCGGGGCGGCGGCTGCGCGGGCGCTCGCACGCGCCGGGGCCGCGCTGGTGCTCGGCGCGCGGCGCGCCGAGCGGCTCGACGCGCTCGCCGCCGAGCTGCGTGCGGCGGGCGCCGCGGTGGCGACGCGGCGGACCGACGTGCGGCGCGAGGAGGACGTGGTCGGGCTCGTCGCGCTCGCGCGCGAGCGCTTCGGCGGCGTCGACGTGCTCGTCAACAACGCGGGGCTCGGCCGGGCCGCGCCGGTGAGCAGCGCGCCGACGGAGCCCTGGCGCGAGATGCTCGAGGTGAACGTGCTCGGGCTGCTGATCGCCACCCGCGAGGCGATCCGCGACATGGAGCGTCGCGGCGTGGCCGGCCACGTGGTGAACGTCGCCTCGATGGCGTCCCACCGCGTACCCGGCCCGGACGCGGCGGTCTACGCCGGGACCAAGTTCGCGGTGCGGGCGATCACCGAGGGGCTGCGCCAGGAGCTGCGCGCGCGCCGGAGCCCGATCCGCGTCTCGGCCGTGTCGCCGGGGCACGTCGAGACGGAGTTCGCCGAGGGGTTCTCGGGGTCGAGCGAGGTGTACCGCCGCCTGAAGGCGCTCGCGGCCGACGACGTCGCCGCCGCGATCGTCTGGATCGTGACCCGCCCGGCCCACGTCGAGGTCCACGACGTGCTCGTGCGCCCGACGGCGCAGCGGAACTGACCCGGCTCGCCGCGCGCCGCACGCAGCGCCCTCGGTCGGTGAATACGGCGGCCCGTATTGACGTCGACGGTGAGGTGCGACACGTTGGGGGAGCGATGGGCGCATCCGGCCGTGTCGTGATGGTGTCGCATCGCGCACCGGTGGAGGTCGAGCCCGACGGGGGCGGCGGGCGCATGAAGCGCACCGTTGGCGGCCTCGCCACGGCGCTCACCGACGCGCTGCGCGCGCCGGGTGGCACGTGGGTGGCGTGGGCCGGCGAGGCCGCCCCCGACGTGCTCGTGCCGGACGCCACCGGGCTCTCGTTCCCGATCCGCGCCGTGCCGCTCGACCGGCACGAGATCGACAACTACTACGCGGGGTTCGCCAATCAGGTCCTCTGGCCGCTCTGTCACATCTTCCCCGACCGCTGCCACTTCAGGCCCGCCTTCTGGGAGTCCTATCAGCACGCCAACGAGCGCTTCGCCGGCGCGGTCCGCGCGGAGGTCCGCCGCGGCGACCTCGTGTGGGTGAACGACTTCCACCTCTGCCTCGTCCCGGGCCTGCTGCGGGCGAGCGCGGTGCCCGCGCGCCTGGGCATCTTCTGGCACATCCCCTTCCCGCCGCCGGCGGTCTTCGGCATCTGCCGCTGGCGGGCCGAGCTGCTCGCCGGCCTGCTCGGCGCCGACGTCATCGGGCTGCAGACCGCCGCCGACGCCCGCAACTTCGCCGCGTGCGTCCGGCAGTTCCTCGAGCTGCCGATCCTCGACGACCCGCTGCGGGTGCGGCTGCCGGGCCGCGACGTGCACCTGCTCGTCCTGCCGGTGGGCGTCGACGCCGCCCGCTTCCGCGCCCAGGCGGCCGACCCCGCGATCCGCGAGCAGGCCGCACGCGTGCGCGCCAACCTGGGGACGGACCTCGTCTGCCTCGGCGTCGATCGCCTCGACTACACCAAGGGCATCATCGAGCGGCTGCTCGGCTTCGAGGCGTTCCTCGAGCGGCATCCTTCGTGGCGAGGCCGGGTGGGCCTCCTCCAGATCACCGTACCCTCCCGCTTCCGCGTGCCCGACTACCGCGACATGAAGCGCACCATCGACGAGACCGTCGGCCGCATCGTCGGTCGCTTCACGCACGAGGGGCGTGCACCGCTCGCCTACCTCTACACGGCGTTCGACCACGAGGAGCTGGCGGCCTACTATGTCGCCGCCGACGTCGCGCTGGTCACTCCGCTGCGCGACGGCATGAACCTGGTCGCGAAGGAGTACGTCGCCTGTCACGCCGGCGGGGACGGTGTGCTCGTCCTTTCGGAGTTCGCGGGCGCCGCCGACGAGCTGCGCGAGGCCCTGCTCGTCAACCCGTGGGACGCGCAGACGATCCGCCGCCAGATCGACCTGGCCGTGACCATGACCGACGGCGAGCGGCGCCGGCGCATGGGCGCGCTCGCGGCGAGGGTGTGCGCCCGCGACGTGCGCTGGTGGGCGGCCGCTTTTCTCGCGGCGCTCGCCGACGGCGCGGATGCTTCTCCGGAGGCGCGGCACGACGACCTCGAGCTGCCGGGCCTCGCCTGACGCCGCATGCCCTCGGTCGCCTCTGCGCCCTTCCAGTTCCGGACGCGCCTCACCCTTACCAAGCTCACCGGCCGGCAGGCGGCGGATCTCCCCCAGCTCGTCGGCCACCTGCGGGCCGTGCCGCTGTCGGTGGTCTTCCACCACACGCACCACTTCCTCGTCCAGCACCTCCACCTCTCGCCCGAGCCGCCCAACGACTTCGCCTTCTGGGTGACCAACGTGCTCCAGGAGGACCAGCTCGGCGAGCAGCTCGCGGCGATCGACACCGTCGGATTCGCGACGCTCGCGGCGCTGCGCGACCGGATCGTGGCCGTGATCGAGGCCTACCTCGAGCAGAGCCGCTCGCTGCGCGAGGCACCCCCCGGCGAGGAGTTCCACTTCCGCGACGGCATTTCCTTCGTGCTGCCGACGGCTTATCGCGTCCGCACGCTCGAGGAGTTCGCCGAGGCGCTGCGTGCGGTCGGCGCGGCGACCATCGCCTACCACCTCTTCGAGGCGCGGCTGCGGCTCGGCGCCGACGACAACGACTTCTCGCGCTGGCTCGAGCAGGCGCTCGGCGAGCGCGAGGCCGCGGCGGCGATCCGCCGCCTCGATCCGTACACGTTCACGATGGAGGGCCTGCGCCGGCGGCTGATCGAGCTGGTCGCGCCGGGGCCGGCGGGCCGGGGCGCGCGGTGACGGTGGGGCTCGACGACTACGAGCCGTTCGTCGGGCGCGGCACCCTCGACGAGCTGCGGCTGCTCGGCAAGGCGCTGCACGGCCGGCGCGTCCAGCACGTCAACTCGACCGCGGTCGGCGGCGGGGTCGCCGAGATCCTCACGCGGCTCGTGCCCCTGCTGCGCGAGCTCGGCGTGGAGACCCGCTGGGACGTCATCCACGGCGGCGAGGAGTTCTTCGCGGTGACCAAGAAGCTCCACAACGCGCTGCACGGCCAGCCGCTCGTCTTCGACGCCCGCGACGCGGAGGTCATGCGCGAGACCACCGCCGAGAACCTCCGCAGTCTCGACCTCGGCCCGGACATCGTGTTCATCCACGATCCGCAGCCGGTCGAGCTGGTCGCCGGCGCGCCGAGGGGCTCGCGCTGGCTCTGGCGCTGCCACATCGACGTCTCGGCCCCGGCGCCGTCGGCGTGGGAGTTCCTGCAGCCGTGGGTGGAGCGCTACCGGGCCGCGGTCTTCTCCGCGCCGCAGTTCGCCCGTCCGCTCTCGATCGACCAGGTGCTGATCGCGCCGTCGATCGACCCGCTCACCGAGAAGAACCGCGAGCTCGACGCGGCGACGATCGCCAAGGTCGTCACCGGGCTCGGCATCGACCCCGAGCGCCCGCTCGTCACGCAGGTCTCGCGCTTCGATCGCCTGAAGGACCCGCTCGGCGTGATCGAGGCGTACCGTCTGGTGCGCCGCTACAACGACTGCCAACTGCTGCTCGTCGGCGGCTCGGCCACCGACGACCCCGAGGGGAGCCAGGTGCTCGCGGAGTGCCGCGCGGCCGCAGCGGACGATCCCGACGTGCACGTCGTCGAGCTGCCGCCGACGGCGAACCTCGAGATCAACGCGCTCCAGCGGGCGTCGACGGTGATCGTGCAGAAGTCGCTGCGCGAAGGGTTCGGGCTCACGGTCGCCGAGGCGCTGTGGAAGGGCAAGCCGGTGGTCGCCGGCGCGGTGGGCGGCATCCCGCTCCAGGTCACGCACCGCTACTCGGGCATCCTCACGCACACGATCGAGGGCTGCGCCTACTGGCTCAAGCAGCTCCTCAACGCCCCCGAGTTCGCCCGCCGCCTCGGCGAGAACGGGCGCGAGCACGTGCGCAACAACTTCCTGATGACCCGTCATCTCCGCGACTACATGCTGCTCTTCCTCTCGCTCGACCACCCCGGCGAGAGCCTGGTGCGTCTCGGCTAGACGGCGGCCTGCCGGGCGAGGAACGCCGCGGTGCGTTCCCACATGGGCTCGAGCACCTCGGTGAGCTCGTGGCCCGCGTCGAGCACGACCAGTTCCCGGTTCGGTCTTGCGGCAGCGAAGCGCTCGACGGCGGCGAGCGGCACCGCGTCGTCGCGCCGGCCGGCGAAGACGAGCGCGGGACAGGGGGGATCGGGCCAGGCGGGATGCGCGCGCGCGTCGTCGAGGAGGGCGATCGCCAGCGGGACCTCGCGCCCGAGGCCGTAGTGCATCACCGGCGTCGTGCCCGCGGCGCGCCAGCGGGCGAGCGCCGCCGACCCGAGGCGCTCTTCCCAACGCCGGGCGAAGTCGAACGCCGGCGCGAAGAGCACGAGGGCGGGCACGCGCGCGGGCGCACGCGCGGCGGCGAGCGCGGCGAGGTAGCCGCCGAGGCTCGAGCCGAGCAGCACCGTCGGCGCCTGCGCGAGCAGCGGCTCGACGATCCCGAGCATGCCGCTCACCGTGACGTGGGTGAAGTCGGGGGCGAGGTCGGGGACCGCGAGCGCGAGCCCGCGCTCGGCCAAGCGGGCGCGGAAGAACCGCGCCTTCGTGCTCGCCGGGCCCGAGGCGAAGCCGTGGAGGTAGGCGGCGGTCACGCGGCGCTCAGTACCCGTCGATCGTCGCCAGGCGCTCGCGGTGGAAGCGGGGATCGCCGAACAGCGCCTCGCTCAGGTGCGCGCGCTTGAACCACAGGTGCAGATCGTGCTCCCACGTGAAGCCGATGCCGCCGTGCACCTCGACGGCGCGGCGGGTGGTGCGGCTGTAGACGTCGCCGAGGCTCGCCTTCGCCATCGCCGCGAGCCGCGCGGCCTCGCGCGGGCGGCGATCGAGCGCGTGGGCGGCGTACCACACGAGCGAGCGCGCCGGCTCGACCTCGGCGACCATCTCCGCCAGCAGGTGCTTGATCGCCTGGAAGGAGCCGATCTTCCGCCCGAACTGCTCGCGCACCTGCGCATAGGCGACGGCCATCTCGAGCGCGCGCGCGGCGCCGCCGAGGCTGTCCGCCGCGACGCCGACGCAGGCGACGTCGAGCAGGCGCGCGAGCAGCGGCCAGCCTCCGCCGTCGGGCCCGAGGAGCGCGTCCGGTCCCACCTCGACGTCGTGCAGCACGACCTCGCCGATCCTTCGCGTGAGGTCCATCGTCTCCTGTGACCGCACGCGTAGCCCCGGGGCCGCGCGCTCGACGAGGAAGAGCGACACGCCCGCCGACCCCGGCCCGGCCTTCCCGCGCGCGGCCACCAGCAGCACGTCGGCGCCCGGCGCCTCGAGCGCGAAGAGCTTGGTTCCCCCGAGCCGCCAGCCGCCGCGGGTGCGGCGCGCGGTCGCCTCGATGCCGGCCGGGTCGTGCTGGTCGCTCTCCTCGAGGTAGGCGAGCGCGGCGAACGCTTCGCCCGCCGTCAGGCGGGGCAGCCAGGCGCGGCGCTGGGCCGCGCTGCCCGCGCGCACGAGCGCGGCGATCACGAGCTGGGTGGAGAGGAACGGCCCGGGCGCCGCGACGCGGCCCAGCTCTTCGAGCACGAGCGCCAGGTCGAGAATCCCGAGCCCGACGCCGCCCTCGCGCTCGGGCACGAGGAGCCCGAACCACCCCTGCTCGGCCATCCGCCGGTAGAGCCCGCGCGGCACGCCGTCGGCTGCCTTCGCCGTCTCGCGCACCAGCGCCGGGGGGCACTCGGCCGCGAGGAGCTCGCGCGCCGCCGCCTGGAGCGCGGTCTGCTCCTCGGAGAGGCCGAAGTCGATCATCGCACGCCCTCCGGCCGCGGCTCGCGCGGCAGGCCGAGCCCGCGCTCGGCGATGATGTTCTTCTGGATCTGCGCGGTGCCGCCGCCGATGACGAGCCCGAGCGAGAACATGAAGTCGAGCGGCCAGAGCCCGTGGTCGCGCACGCGCCGATCGTTCTTCGCGAGCCAGCCGTAGGAGCCCATGAGCTCGATGGCGGCGCGGGCGAGGTCGTGGTTGAGCTCGCAGGAGACGAGCTTGTTCACCGACGCCGAGATGCCGGGCGGCCGCTTGCGCAGCGCGTCGGTGAGCTGGCGGTAGGCCTCGAGCTTCATCGTCTCGACGCGGATCGCGAGATCGGCGAGGCGCTGGCGCACGAGCGGGTCCTCGCTCGCCGGCCGCCCGGCGCGCCGCTGCGCGCGCGCGAGCCGCCGGAGGGCATCGAAGCTCTGTTGCGTACGCGTCGTCGAGCCGAGCATGTTGCGCTCGTGGAACAGCGTCGCGTTGGCGACGTGCCAGCCGTTGTTGAGCCCGCCGACGACGTTCTCGCGCGGCACGCGCACGTCCTCGAAGAACACCTCGTTGAAGCCGGCGTCGCCGGTCATCTGCACGAGCGGCCGCACCGCGATGCCCGGCGTCCTCATGTCGATGAGGAGGTAGGAGATGCCGCGGTGCTTCGGCGCCTCGGGGTCGGTGCGCACCAGGCAGAACATCCAGTCGGCGTAATGCGCGTTCGAGGTCCAGATCTTCTGTCCGTTGACCACGAAGTGGTCGCCGACCAGCTCGGCGCGCGTGCGCAGCGAGGCCAAGTCGGAGCCGGAGCCGGGCTCGGAATAGCCTTGACACCAGATCTCCTCGGCGGTGAGGATGCGCGGGAGGTAGCGGCGGCGCTGCTCCTCGGTGCCGTGCGCGATCAGCGTCGGGCCCACCATCTGGATGCCCATCATCCCGATGATCTGCGGTGCGTGCGCCCGCGCCAGCTCCTCGTTGACGATGGTCTGGCGCATGACGTCCGCGCCCTGGCCGCCGTACTCCCGCGGCCAGCCGAGCGCCAGGTAGCCGGCTTCGTGGAGCCGGCGCTGCCAGTCCTTGGCGCGCGCGATGCGCCGCGGGTCGCCGGACTCGAACGCCGAGCGCTCGCCGCGCTCACGCTTGGGAAGGTTGCGCCGGAGCCACGCGCGCACCTCGCGCTGGAAGGCCCGCTCCTCGGGCGTGTAGGCGAGGTCCATCGGCCGGTTCGCCTAGCACGCGCAGCGCGGCGTTGCCAGGACGCAACCGGCGCGACCGGGTCAGCGATAGAGCAGCTTCGCCAGCTCGCCGCGGTAGCGGTCGACGAGCGGGTCGTCGCTGCCGAGCACCGCGAAGACGTCGACCATCGCCTTGCGGGCGGCGCCGTCCTCGAACCCGACGTCGCGGCGCACCACCTCGAGGAGCTGGGTCAAGGCCGTCTCGTACTGCCGTTTCGCCGCGAGCGCGCGCCCCAGCGCCAGGCGGGCGGCGAGGTCACCGGGCTCGGCGACGACACGCGCGCGCAGCGCCGCCTCGTCGCCCGCGCCGTCGAGCCGGGTGCGCAGCTCGGCCGCGAGGCGCTCGGCCTCGGGGGCGACGGAAGCGTTCGGCGGCACGCGCTCGAGGAGCGCCTGCGCCTCGGCGAGCGCGCCCCGGTCGGCGAGCAGGCGCGCCAAGCCGAGCAGCGCGGGCGCGTGGCGCGGCTCCTCGGCGAGCGCGGCACGGAGCTGCGCCTCCGCCGCGGCGACGTCGCCGCCGGCGGCGAGGGCCTCGGCCGCGCGTGCGAGCCGGTCGGCCGCGGTCGGCAGCACGGCCGCGAGGAACCGGCGCACGACCGTCTCGGGCTGCGCGCCGGTCAGCTCGGCGACGATGCCCCCGGCGCGGAAGCCCTTCACCGCCGGGATGCTGCGGACCGCGTATGCCTGCGCGAGCGCCGGCGCGCGGTCGACGTCCACCTTGGCGAGCACGAAGGCGCCGGCGTGCTCGGCGGCGAGCCGCTCGAGCACCGGGCCGAGCACGCGGCACGGTCCGCACCATGCGGCCCAGAAGTCGACCACCACCGGGACCTCGCGCGAGCGCAGCAGCACCTCGCGCTCGAAGTCCCGTTCGTCGACGTCGACGACCCAGGGCTTCTCCGCCATGCAGCCACGTTGCGGGATCGCGGCCGCGATGACAAGCGCGCGGTGTCCGGATTTGACGCCGGCCGGGGGCGGCCCCTATAAGGAAGGCCCGTAGCCAGCTTCCCGGGGGCGAGGTACGCGCGCGGCCAGCGGCGGCTGCGCGGCAGCGCCCGTCGGCGAGCGGGCTGCGGTTTTTTCGTTCATGGACCCCGTCGCCATCATCCCCGCGCGCTTCGCCTCCACCCGGCTGCCGGGCAAGGCGCTGGCGTCGATCGGCGGCCGGCCGATGATCTGCCACGTCGCCGAGCGGACGCGGCGGGCGCGCGGCCTCGAACGGGTGATCGTGGCGACCGACGACGAGCGCATCCGCGCCGCCGTCGCGCCCCTCGGGGTCGAGGTCGCGATGACCCGCGCCGACCATCCCTCGGGCACCGACCGCCTCGCCGAGGTCGCCGCGGCGCTCGCCGCCGATGTGGTCGTGAACGTGCAGGGCGATCTGCCGCTGCTCGACCCGGCGCTGGTCGAGGCGCTGGCGGCGCGCATGGTGGCGGACCCGAGCTTGCCGATGGCGACGCTCGCGGTCCCCGTCCGGGCCGAGGCCGAGTGGCGCTCGCCGCACGTCGTCAAGGTGGTCGACGACGCCGCCGGGCACGCGCTCTACTTCTCGCGCGCGCCGATTCCCCACGATCGCGACGGCGCCCGCGGTGCGGACGAGCCGTGGGGCTGGCGGCACGTCGGGCTCTACGCCTATCGTCGCGACGTGCTGCTGCGGCTGGCGGCGCTCGCGCCCGGGCCGCTCGAGCGGCGCGAGCGGCTCGAGCAGCTGCGGGCGCTCGAGCACGGGATCGCGATCGGCGTGGTGCCGTGGAGGTCCGTGGAGCCGATCATCGAGGTGGACACACCGGAGGACCTCGAGCGCGCACGCGCCGCGCTCGGCGGAGGGGCGGGATGAAGGGCACCGGCTCCAAGACGAAGTTCATCTTCGTGACGGGCGGCGTCGTGTCGTCGCTCGGCAAGGGGGTCGCGTCGGCCTCGGTGGGCGCGCTGCTCGAAGCGCGCGGGCTCAAGGTGACGCTCGTCAAGATGGATCCCTACATCAACGTCGATCCCGGCACGATGAGCCCGTTTCAGCACGGCGAGGTGTTCGTCACCGACGACGGCGCCGAGACCGACCTGGATCTCGGGCACTACGAGCGCTACGTGTCCACACGCACGAGCCGGCGCAACAACTTCACCACCGGCCAGGTCTACGACACGGTGATCAGTAAGGAGCGGCGCGGCGACTACCTCGGCCGCACCGTGCAGGTGATCCCGCACATCACCGACGAGATCAAGCGCCGCATCCGCGAGGCGGCGGAAGGCGCGAACGTCTGCATCGGCGAGGTCGGCGGCACCGTGGGCGACATCGAGAGCCTGCCGTTCATCGAGGCGATCCGCCAGCTCGGCTGGGACCTCGGCCGCCAGAACGTGCTCTACGTGCACCTGACGCTCGTGCCCTTCATCGAGGCCGCGGGCGAGCTCAAGACCAAGCCGACGCAGCACAGCGTCAAGGAGCTCACCGGCCACGGCATCCAGCCCGACATTCTCCTCTGCCGCGCGAGCCAGCCGCTCGAGAAGAAGGTCAAGGCGAAGATCGCGCTCTTCTGCAACGTCGACGAGGGGAGCGTCATCAGCGCGCCCGACGTGGGTACGATCTACGAGGTGCCGCTGGTCTTCCACGGCGAGGGGCTCGACGAGCGGATCGTCGAGAAGCTCAACATCTTCACCGGGACGCCGAACCTGACGCGCTGGCGGCGGATCGTGTCCGCGATCAAGAACCCCAAGGAGACCGTGCGCATCGCGATGGTGGGCAAGTACGTCGAGCTCACCGACTCCTACAAGAGCCTCAACGAGGCGCTCGCCCACGGGGGCATCGCCAACGAGTGCCGCGTCGAGACGGTCTACGTCGACTCGGAGAAGATCGTGGAGGAAGGGCTGCCCGAGAGCGTCAAGACCGCCGACGGCATCCTCGTGCCGATGGGCTTCGGGCCGCGCGGCACGGAGGGCAAGATCGCGGCGGTGCGCTGGGCGCGCGAGCAGCGGGTGCCGTTCCTCGGCATCTGCTTCGGGATGCAGATGGCGGTGATCGAGTTCGCGCGGCACGTCTGCGGCCTCGAGAAGGCGAACTCGACGGAGGTCGACCCGACCACGCCCCACCCGGTGATCGACCTCATGACCGCGCAGCGCGGGCTCACGCAGAAGGGCGGCACGATGCGGCTCGGGGCCTATCCGTGCGTCCTCGAGGAAGGCTCGCGCGCGCGGCGGATCTACAACCGCAAGAAGGTCTCGGAGCGCCACCGCCACCGCTACGAGTTCAACAACGCCTACCGCGAGCAGCTCGGCAAGGCGGGGCTCGTCTTCTCCGGCCTCTCGCCCGACGGCGCGCTGGTGGAGATCATCGAGCTCGCCGACCACCCGTTCTTCCTCGCCTCGCAGTTCCACCCCGAGTTCCGCTCGCGCCCGATGGAGTGCCATCCCTTTTTCAAGGGCTTCATCCGAGCGGCTCTGCAGCAGCGCGCGCAGCGGCGCGAGACCCCGCTGCTCGGGCCGCTCAAGGTGGTGAAGAAGTAGTGGCGGCGGCACGCGCGGTCCGCGTGGGCCCCGTCCGCGTCGGCGGCGGGGCGCCGCTCGCGCTGATCGCCGGGCCCTGCGTGATCGAGTCGCGCGACGCGGCGCTGCGCCACGCCGAGCGCCTGGCCGCGCTCGCCGCCCGCGCCGGGCTCCCGCTCGTCTACAAGTCGTCCTTCGACAAGGCCAACCGCACCGCGCTCGACGCGTTCCGCGGGGTCGGCCTCGACGCGGGGCTCGCGATCCTCGCCGAGGTGCGGCGCGAGCACGGGCTGCCCGTGCTCACCGACGTCCACGAGCGCGAGCAGATCGCGGCCGTGGCCGCGGTCGTCGACGTGCTCCAGACCCCGGCCTTTCTCTGCCGGCAGACCGACTTCATCCGGGCGGTCGCGGCGGCGGGCAAGCCGGTGAACTTGAAGAAGGGGCAGTTCCTCTCGCCGTGGGAGATGGCGCGCGTGGTGGAGAAGGCCCGCTCGACGGGCAACCCCGACGTGCTCGTGACCGAGCGCGGGTTCATGCTCGGCTACAACAACCTGGTCGCGGACATGCGCGCGCTGCCCGTGCTCGCCGAGACCGGCTGCCCGGTAGTGTTCGACGCGACGCACAGCGTGCAGCGCCCCGGTGGGCTCGGCAGCGCGTCGGGCGGCGACCGGGTCTTCGTGGCGCCGCTTGCCCGCGCGGCGGTCGCCGCCGGGGTCGACGCGGTCTTCCTCGAGGTGCACGAGGACCCCGCGCACGCGCCCTCCGACGGCCCCACGAGCGTGCCGCTCGACGCGCTGCCGGCGCTGCTCGCGCAGCTCGTCGCCGTCGACCGCGCGGTGCGCGGGCGGGGCGCGCCGTGAGCGCCGAGCGCCTCGGCCGCGCGCGGCGCGTCCTCGAGCTCGAGGCGCGCGGCCTCGCGGCGCTGCGCGATCGGCTCGACGAGCGCTTCGCGCGCGCGATCGACGTGCTGGTCGCGTGCCGCGGCAAGGTGATCCTCACCGGCGTCGGCAAGTCGGGCATCGTCTGCCGCAAGATCGCCGCCACCTTCGCCTCGACCGGGACGCCGGCCTTCTTCCTGCACGCCGGCGAGGGCAGCCACGGCGACCTCGGCAGCCTCGAGCGGGGCGACGTGCTGGTCGCGGTCTCGTACACCGGTGAGAGCGAAGAGGTGCTGCGCCTGCTGCCGGTCGCACGCCGCCTCGGCATCCCGCTGATCGCGCTCTGCGGCGCGCCGGACTCGACGCTCGCCCGCAACGCCGACGTCGCGCTCGACGTGAGCGTGCCCGAGGAGGCCTGCCCGCTCGGGCTCGCGCCCACCGCGAGCACGACGGCCACCATGGCCATGGGCGACGCGCTCGCGGTGGCGCTCTTCGAGGAGCGCGGCTTTTCGGCCGAGGACTTCGCGCTCCTCCACCCCGCCGGCGCGCTCGGCCGGCGGCTGCGCCGCGTCGAGGACCTGATGCACCGGGGCGACGCCGTGCCGCTCGTGCCGGCGGACGCGTCGCTCAAGGACACGCTCGTCGAGATGACGTCGAAGCGCCTCGGCGTCACCGGGGTGGTGGACGCGGCCGGCGAGCTGATCGGCGTCGTCACCGACGGCGACCTGCGCCGCGGCCTCGAGCACGCGGGCGACGTCCGGACGCTCACGGCGCGCGACTTGATGACGCGCTTCCGCCGCGCGGATCGCAGCGGGGAGCCGCCCAAGACGATCGCGGCCGGGGCGCTCGCGGCCGAGGCGGTGGCGGTGATGGAACGCCACAAGATCACCTCGCTCTTCATTCTCGCCGACGGGACACGGCGCCCGCTGGGGGTCATCCACCTCCACGACCTCCTGCGAGCGGGCATCGTCTGACGCTCGTGGCCCCGGCTCCGCCCAGGCGGCGTACCCTCTGGCGCCGGCTGCGCCGGGCGACGCGCGGTCCGCGCAACGCGGCGCTCGCGCGCGCCATCTACGGGAGCGCGCGCGCTCTCGGCGCGCTGCCGATCCCGCTGGCGCTCGGCGTGGGGCGCGCGCTCGGTGCCGGCGCCCACGCGCTCCTCGCCCGCGACCGGCGCCTCGCGCTCGCCCACGTCGCGGCGGCGTTCCCGGAGCTGGCGCCGCCGGCGCGCGACGCGCTCGTGCGGGAGACCTTCCGCCACGCCGGGCAGTCGTTCGCCGAGCTGGCGCTCTGGCCCCGGCTCGTCCACCGGCCAGGCTGGATCGACGTGACGGGACGGGAAGCGGCCGACGCGGCGCTGGCCGGGGGCCGTGGCGCCATCGCGGTCACGGGCCACGTCGGCAACTGGGAGCTGCTCGCCGCCACGATGGCGCAGTGCTACCCGCTCACGGTGGTCGCCCGGCGGGTGAACGACGCCCGCTTCGACGCCCTGATCGTGCGCTTCCGCCGGGCGGCGGGCGTCGAGATTTTGGTGCGCGACGACACGCGCTTTTTCGCGGGGGTGCGCGACGCGCTCGGTCGCAACCGCATCGTGGCGCTGCTGATCGACCAGGACACGCGCGGGGCCGGCGTGTGGGTGCCCTTCTTCGGGCGGCCCGCACGCACCCCGGCCGGCGCGGCCGTGCTCGCGCTGCGCCTGCGCGCGCCGCTGCTCACGGCGTTCATCGAGCGGCGGGACGACGGCCGCCACCTCGTCCGCATCGCGTCGGTCGCGGCGCCCGCCGACGGCGGGCGCGGGCGGATCGGGGCGCTCACCGTCGCGCTCACCGCGGCGATCGAGGCGCAGATCCGCCGTGCGCCGGCGCAGTGGGTCTGGTGGCACGAGCGCTGGCGCCGGCAGCCGGGCGAGGCCGATTCACCTTTACTCCCGCCGGGGTGCGTGGTACCTGTGTCGGCGGCCAGGGAATAGCCATGCGCAGGACACGGGTGCGCGCCGCGTTGCTGGTCGTGGTGGCCACCGCCCTCGCCGGCATCGGGTACGAGGTCTCCCGCAGCGTCGCGGCCCGGCACGCGCGCACGCCGCTCGACCTCGGCGCCGACTTCCTACCGGAGGCCGCGCAGCACATCCAGACCTTCAAGCGGATCAAGGTCGAACGCGGGCGAACGGTGTGGGAGATCACGGCGGACGATGCGCGCTACTTCGAGAAGCAGGACGGGATCGTCGTGCGCGAGCCGCGCGTCACGCTCTTCCTCGAGAGCGGGCGTCAGGTGCACATCCGAGGCACCGAGGGCCAGCTCGGGCTCGAAGGCGGCCACGACCTGCGTACGTTCATGCTGCGGGGTGAGGTGGTCGTGCAGCTCGACGACCTCGAGCTGCACACCGACCAGGCGACCTACACCCGCGCGAACGATCTCATCACCGCCCCGGGCGCGGTCACGATCCATGGCAAGACCCTCGACGTGTGGGGCACGGGCATGGAGGTGGAGGTGACGCCGCAGAAGATCCGCCTCCTGCGCGACGTGAAGACCCGGGTGCGAGGGGCCGATGCTGCCACGTCGTGAGCTGCTGGCCGTGCTCCTGTCGCTGAGCGTGCTCGCCGCCCGCGCGGACGCGGCGCCCGCGAACGACGCGGCGACGGCGCCGGGCAGCCCGGGCCTCTTCGACCTGGGCGGCGTCGGCCACTCGAAGGAGCCGATCACGGTCACCTCCGACCGGCTCGACTACGACTACAAGGCGAACGTGGTCGTGTATCGGGGCAACGTCGAAGCGGTGCAGGGGCAGGCGACGCTCAAGAGCGACACGCTGACGGTCACGTTCGAGAACGACAAGACGAACGACAAGCCGGCCGCGGGCGCGGTCGCCGACCCGCCGCCGGCGTCCGCCAAGAAAGCGCCCAGCGCGGACCCCGGCGACAAGGGGACGAGCCGGGTGAAGGAGATCGTGGCGGTCGGCAGCGTGCGCATCGACCAGGGCACGCGTTGGGCGACCGGCGGCCACGCGGTCTTCGACCAGGGCACGCGCACCGTCGTGCTCACGGAGAACCCGGTGCTTCACGACGGGCCGAACGAGGTCGCAGGCGATAAGGTCATCGTCTACCTCGACGAGAACCGCAGCGTGGTCGAGGGCGGACGCAAGCGCGTGAAGGCGGTGATCCACCCGGGCACCAACGCGACGAACACCGCGGCGAGCGCGGCCGGCGGCACGGCGGCGGCCCCGGCGGCGGAGGTCGCGCACCCGTGAACGCCAACGGGCAGGGCAACGGGCGCGATCGCGCGATCCTCCGCGGCGAGCACCTCACCAAGCGTTACGGCGGGCGGTGCGTGGTGAACGACGTCTCGGTCGAGGTGCGGGCCGGGGAGGTGGTCGGGCTGCTCGGCCCGAACGGCGCGGGGAAGACGACGACGTTCTACATGATCGTCGGGCTCGCGCGCCCCGACTCCGGGCACGTCTTCCTCGACGGCGCGGACATCACGACGCTGCCGATGTACGAGCGCGCACGCCGCGGGGTCGGCTACCTGCCGCAGGAGCCGTCGGTGTTCCGCAAGCTCAGCGTCGAGGAGAACCTGCTCGCGATCCTCGAGACGCTCGACTTGACGGCGGCCGAGCGCCGCCAGCGGCTGGCGGCGCTGCTCAGCGAGCTCGGCATCACGCGGGTGGCGAAGAGCAAGGCGTTTTCCTTGTCCGGTGGCGAGCGGCGGCGGGTCGAGATCAGCCGTGCGCTGGTGATCTCGCCGTCGTTCATCCTGCTCGACGAGCCCTTCGCGGGCATCGATCCGATCGCCGTGGTTGACATTCAGGGCATTGTGACTCAGTTAAAAGAACGCGGTATCGGAGTTCTCATCACGGACCACAACGTGCGCGAAACGCTCGGGATCTGCGATCGGGCGTACATCCTGAACGAGGGCACCGTGCTCGAGGAGGGTGTCCCCTCCCACATCGCCGCGAGCCGCCAGGCGCGGGAGATCTACCTCGGTGAGAAGTTCCGCCTGTGAGCGGGCGAGTCTGAGCTGATGGCCGCCGAGACCCGCATCGTCCTCCAGCAACGGCTGTCGCAGCAGCTCGTGATGACGCCGCAGCTCCGGCAGGCGATCAAGATCCTGCAGGTGTCGCGCGCGGAGCTCGAGACGCTCATCGACCAGGAGCTGGCGGAGAACCCGGTTCTCGAGGAGAACGCCGACGAGAAGGCCGAGGCGGAAGCCGAGGTCCCCACCGTCGACGGCAACGGCACCGAGGAGTACCAGACCGCCGCCGACGGCGAGCACGAGGCGCAGAGCGTCGGCGAGATCGACTGGAAGGAGTTCGCCGAGAACTACGCGAACGACATGCACGGCGGTACGGGCGGCAGCGCCCCCGACGACGACGACGAGCGGCGCCCCGCGCTCGAGAACATCCTCGTCAAGCGCACGCTGCTTCCCGAGCACCTCATGTGGCAGCTCCGGCTCACCGACCTCTCCGCCGAGGAGCGCGAGCTGGGCGCGCTCATCATCGGCAGCCTCGACCCCGACGGGTACCTCACGCTCTCGCTCGAGGAGATCGCCTTCCTCGCCAACACCTGGCCGGACATCGCCGCCGTCGAGCGCGTGCTGCGCCGGATCCAGGAGTTCGACCCGCCCGGGGTCGCGGCGCGCGACCTCGCGGAGTGCCTGCTCACGCAGCTGCGCCAGCTCGGGCTCGATGCGGATTCGTTGCCTGCGCGCATCGTCCGCGACCATCTCGCGATGCTCGAGAGCCGCCGCTTCGATCGTCTAGCGCGCGATCTCGGCGTCGCGATGGAGCAGATCGCCGAGGCCACGAAGATCATCTCGGTGCTCGAGCCCAAGCCCGGCCGCGACTTCGGCGACGGCGAGACCCGCTACGTGACGCCCGACGTCTACGTGCACAAGGTCGGCGACGAGTACGTGGTCACGCTCAACGAGGAAGGGCTGCCGCGGTTGCGCGTGTCGCAGTTCTACCGCCGCATGCTCGGCGGTGAGGGGTCGGCCGAGGCCCGGGGCTACATCCAGGAGAAGATGCGGGCCGCCGCCTGGCTCATCAAGTCGATCCATCAGCGCCAGCGCACGCTCTACATGGTCACCTCGAGCATCGTGAAGTTCCAGCAGGAGTTCCTCGACAAGGGCGTGGCGCAGCTCCGGCCGCTGGTGCTCAAGGACGTCGCCAACGACATCGGGATGCACGAGTCGACCGTGAGCCGCGCGACGGCGGGCAAGTACGTCCATACCCCCCAGGGCACGTTCGAGCTCAAGTACTTCTTCACCTCGAGCCTCCGTAGCGGGCACGGCGAGGAGGTTTCGGCAGAGAGCGTGAAGGAGAAGATCCGCACGATCATCGCCAAGGAGGACCCGAAGAAGCCGCTGAGCGACCAGTACATCGCCGAGATGCTGGCCAAGGAGCAGATCGACATCGCGCGGCGCACGGTCGCGAAGTACCGCGAGCTGATGGGGATACTCCCGTCCTCGAAGCGCCGCCAGGTGTGCTGACGCATCCCTCGGCGGAGGGGAGGGGGCGATGCAGATCAGCGTCACGTTCCGGCACGTCGACCCCACGCCGGCGCTCCGCGCCTACGCCGAAGAGAAGCTCGAACGGGTGAAGAAGTACCTTCGCCGGCCGGTCGACGCCCACGTCATCCTCGGCGTCACCAAGGAGCGGCACACGGCGGAGATCACCCTCCAGGCGGACCACGTGACGATGTTCGCCAAGGAGGAGACGCACGACCTCTATTCGGCGATCGACCTCGCCGTGGACAAGCTCGAGCATCAGGCGCAGAAGCTCAAGGCGAGGCGGCGCGATCACAAGGACCAGGCGAGCGTGCGCTCGGGCGAGCTGCCGACGGTCACCACGACCGTGCTCTCGGTCGCCCGCGGTGCGCCGACGGTCGTTCGCACGCAACGCCTGCCGGCGCGGCCGATGCTCGTCGAGGAGGCGCTCGACGAGCTGGCCGCGTCCCGCGAGGAGTGCGTGGTGTTCGTCAACGCGCGGAGCCAAACGCTCGCGGTCCTCTATCGGCGCAAGGACGGCGACTACGGGTTGATCGAGCCGGAGGGCTTCAGCGGACCATGAAGATCGGCGACATGCTCACGGAAGACCTGGTGAGCGCCGCGCTGGCGGGCCGGACGAAGAGCGACGTGATCGAGGAGCTGGCGGCCCTCGTGGTGCGCCGCCATCCGGAGATCGACCAGGCGCGCCTGGTGCAGGCGCTCGAGGACCGGGAGCGGCTCAACTCGACGGCGCTCGGCGAGGGGGTCGCGATCCCGCACGGCAAGCTGCCGATGGTCGGGCAGGTGGTGGCCGCCTTCGGCCGCAGCGTGGCCGGCGTGGACTTCCAGTCGCTCGACGGCAAGCCGACGCACCTCTTCTTCCTGCTGGTGGCGCCCGAGGGGTCCGCGGGCGCGCACCTGAAGGCCCTCGCACGCATCTCGCGCCTGCTGAAGGACGAGGGCTTCCGGCGTCGCCTGATGGAGGCCGCGGACGCGCACGAGCTCTACACCATCATCCGCGACGAGGACGCGCGCTATTGACGGTGACGGTGCGCGCGCTGCTCGAGGCGGCCGGGCCGGTGCTCGGGCTCCGGCTCGTGGCGGGCGGGCGCGGCCTCGAGCGGTCGATCGCGCAGCCGCGGCTGCAGCAGCCCGGCCTCGCGCTGGCGGGCTTCCTGCCGCAGCTCCACCCGGACCGCATCCAGGTCCTCGGCAACAGCGAGGTCGCCTACCTGGGGACGCTGCGACGTGCCGAGGCGCGGGCGGCGGTGGAGCGCGTCGCACGTGCGGGTGTGGCGTGCTTCGTCGTGACCAACGGCGCGCGCGTGCCGGCGTTCGTGCGCGCCACGGGGGACGCGGCGCGGGTGGCGGTGCTGGCGTCGCGGCTGCGCACCGCGGACTTCATCCGCCTCGCCGCCGCGTGGCTCGAGGAGCGGCTCGCGCCCGAGACGTCGCTCCACGCCAACCTCGTCGAGGTCGAGGGGGTCGGCGTCCTCATCCGCGGCGCCAGCGGCATCGGCAAGAGCGAGGCCGCGCTCGACCTGCTCGCGCGCGGCCAGCGGCTCGTCGCCGACGACGTCGTCCTCGTCCGCCGCATCTCGCCCACCGAGCTGCGCGGCCGTGCCGCCGCGTTGCTGCGGCACCACATGGAGATCCGCGGCCTCGGGGTGATCGACGTCGAGACGCTCTTCGGCACGCTCGCCACGCTCGACGAGCGCCGGATCGACCTGGTGGTCGAGCTGGTGGAGTGGTCGGAGGGCGTCGATCGCCTCGGGCTGGTCGAGGAACGGATGACGTTGCTCGACACGACGCTCCCGCTCGTGCGCCTCCCGGTCCGGCCGGGCCGCAGCACCGCGCTGCTCATCGAGACCGCGGCCCGCAACCACCTGCTGCGGGCCCGCGGGCTTCACAGCGCGCGGGAGTTCGTGCTCCGCGTGGACCGGGCGGCGGCCGGAAGCGGGCGCCGGCGCCGCGCGAGCTGGCGGAGCGCATGAGGCGCCCGCTGCACGTGCTCGTGGTCACGGGGATGTCGGGCTCGGGCAAGAGCACCGCGCTGCACGTGCTCGAGGACCTCGGCTTCTACTGCATCGACAATCTGCCGGTGGCGCTGGTGCCGCGCTTCCTCGAGCTGTGGGAGAGCTCGCGCGAGGAGGTCCGGCGCGTCGCGTTGGGCATCGACGTGCGCGCGGGGCGGTTCCTGCTCGACTTCCCCCGCGTGTTCGCCGAGCTGCGCGCGGCGGGCGCCGTCGTCGAGGTCCTCTACCTCGAGGCCAACGACGACGTGCTCGTGCGCCGCTTCAGCGAGACCCGGCGCCCGCACCCCGCCGCCGAGGGCGGCTCGGTCGCCGACGGCATCCGCCGCGAGCGCGACGCGCTGCTCGCCCTGCGCGAGGTCGCCGATCGCATCCTCGACACGAGCGCCTTCACCACCCACGAGTTGCGCGCGGCGTTGCGCGACCTCGTCGAGCGTCCCGACGCGGGCACGATGACGGTGGCTCTGGTCTCCTTCGGCTACAAGCACGGCCTGCCGAGCGACGCCGACCTCGTGATCGACTGCCGGTTCCTCCCCAACCCCTTCTTCGTCGAGGAGCTGCGGCACCGTACCGGGCTCGACACGAGCGTCGCAGACTGGGTGCTGCGGCGCGACGACACGCAGGAGTTCCTCGACCGCGTCGACGCCCTGCTGCTGTTCACGCTGCCGCGCTACCAGCGCGAGGGGAAGAGCTACCTCACGATCGCGTTCGGCTGCACGGGGGGGCGCCATCGCTCGGTGGTGCTGGTCGAGGAGCTGCGCCGCCGGCTCGAGGAGGCCGGGCAGCACGTCCTCGTGCGCCATCGCGACGTCGAGCGCTAGCGCGGCCGCGCGCGCCGCCGCGGCTTGCTCGCCCCCCCGTGGGGAAGGTAGGGTTTTCGCCGGGATGGTCGGGATCGTCGTCGTCGGCCACGGCCGTCTGGGCGCGGAGATGGTCCAGGCGCTCGAGAGCGTGCTCGGCCCGGTCGAGGCGATGGAGGCCGTCGTCACGCTCGCGGGCGAGCCACCGGAGGACATCGCGGCGCGCATCCGCGCGGCGATCGCGCGCGTCGAGAGCGGCTCGGGCGTGCTCATCCTCACCGACATGCTGGGCGACACGGCCACCAACCAGAGCGTGGCGGTGGCCCGGCAGTCGCCGGGTCGTGTGGAGGTGGTCGCCGGCGTCAACATGCCGATCCTGATGAAGCTCGCCACCGCCCGCGACGACATGGACGCGCGGGCGCTGGCCGGCTTCCTCAAGCGCTACGGCCAGGAGCACATCTGCTGGGCGACCGAGCCGCCACGGCCGGCGGCGCCCCAGACCTGAGGCCGGCCATGGGCGTCGAGCGGCGTGAGCGGCGCGCCACCCTTGTCATCCGCAACCGCCTGGGGCTGCACGCGCGGGCGGCGGCGCTCCTGGTGCAGACCGCGAATCGCTTCGAGGCCGAGATCACGGTCAGCAAGGACGGGCAGACCGTGAACGGTCGCAGCATCATGGGGATCATGATGCTCGCCGCGGAGCAGGGCAGCGCCATCGAGGTCGTGAGCAGCGGGCCACAGGCCGAGGAGGCGCTGAGCGCGATCCGCGCGCTGGTGGAAGCCCGCTTCGAGGAGCCCGAATAGCGCGCGGACGCTGTGCGGCGCGCGGCTTGCCGGGGCCGACGCCATTCGGCTATACGAATCGGTCGCCCTGCCCGCCCGGCGAGGAGGTCCACCCCCCATGCTCAAGGACTACGTCTTCACGTCAGAATCCGTGAACGAGGGACACCCCGACAAGGTCTGCGACCAGATCTCGGACGCGGTGCTCGACGCGCTGCTCGCGCAGGATCCCGACAGTCGGGTGGCGTGCGAGTCGTTGATCAAGACCGGCCTGGTCGTGATCGCCGGCGAGATCACCAGCCAGACCAAGGTCGACTTCGGCGAGATCGCGCGGCAGGTGCTCCGGGACATCGGCTACACCACGGCGGAGAGCGGCTTCAACTGCGAGAGCTGCACGGTCGTGACCGCCATCGAGCGGCAATCGCCCGACATCTCGCAGGGCGTCACCGAGGGCCAGGGGTTGTTCAAGGAGCAGGGCGCCGGCGACCAGGGGATGATGTTCGGCTACGCGTGCGACGAGACCCGCGAGTACATGCCGTTCGCGATCTACACCGCGCACCGCATCGGCCAGCGCCTCGCCGAGGCGCGGCGGTCGGGCGCGCTGCCCTTCCTCCTCCCCGACGGGAAGTGCCAGGTGTCGGTCGAGTACCGTGATGGCCGCGCGGTGCGCGCGCGGACGGTCGTCGTCTCGTCGCAGCACAAGGCGGACGTGAGCCACGCGACGCTGCGCGAGGCGATCGTCGAGGAGGTGGTGAAGCGGGTCGTGCCGCCGGAGTTCCTCGACAAGGACACCGTCTACTACATCAACCCCACGGGGAAGTTCGTCGTCGGCGGCCCGCAGGGTGACTGCGGGCTCACCGGGCGCAAGATCATCGTCGACACCTACGGCGGCTACGGGCGCCACGGCGGCGGGGCCTTCAGCGGCAAGGACCCGAGCAAGGTCGACCGCAGCGCCGCCTACATGGCGCGCTACGTCGCCAAGAACGTGGTCGCCGCCGAGCTCGCGGCGCGCTGCGAGGTGCAGGTGGCCTACGCGATCGGCGTCGCCGACCCCGTGTCGGTCCTGGTCGACACGTTCGGGACGGGAGCGATCCCCGACGAGCGGATCGGCGCGCTGGTGCGCGAGCTGTTCGATCTCAAGCCCGCGTCGATCATCCGCACGCTCGGCCTCAAGCGCCCGATCTACCAGCGCACGGCCTCTTACGGGCACTTCGGCCGCGTCCCCGACGGCCCGTACTTCACCTGGGAGCGCACCGACCGGGTCGACGACCTGCGCGCGGCCGCCGGCCTCGGGCGCCGCGGCTGACCCGGGGGCACCCGGATCGAGGGATGGAGGGACCATGAGCACGACCCAGCTGAAGCCCAGACCCGCGCCGGCGGCCGCCCGCCCGGCGTTCAAGGTGAAGGATCTCGCGCTCGCCGAGCTCGGGCGCAAGGAGATCCGCCTCGCGGAGCAGGAGATGCCGGGCCTCATGGCGCTGCGCGCGCAGCACGCCGGGGCGAAGCCGCTCGCGGGGGCGCGCATCATGGGCTCGCTGCACATGACGGTGCAGACGGCGGTGCTGATCGAGACGCTGATGGACCTGGGCGCCGACGTGCGCTGGGTGTCGTGCAACATCTTCAGCACCCAGGACACCGCGGCCGCCGCGGTCGTGGTGGGGCGCGACGGGACCCCGGCCGACCCGCGCGGCGCCGCGGTCTTCGCGTGGAAGGGCGAGACGCTCGAGGAGTACTGGTGGTGTACGAACGAGGCCCTGGTCTGGCCCGACGGGCGTGGGCCCGACCTGATCGTCGACGACGGCGGCGACGCGACGCTCCTCGTGCACAAGGGGCTCGAGTTCGAGCGGGCGGGCCGCGTGCCGGACTTCGATCCGGGGCGCGACGCCGAGGAGTGGGGCGTGGTGCTGGCGCTGCTCCGCCGTCTCCAGCAGGAGTCGCCCGGGCAGTGGGAGCGCATCTCGACCCGGATCCGCGGCGTGAGCGAGGAGACCACGACCGGCGTGCACCGCCTCTACGAGATGGCGAAGCAGGGCACGCTCCTCTTCCCCGCCATCAACGTCAACGACTCGGTCACCAAGAGCAAGTTCGACAACGTCTACGGCTGCCGTCACTCGTTGATCGACGGGCTCAACCGCGCCACCGACGTGATGCTCGGCGGCAAGATCGCGGTGGTCTGCGGCTTCGGCGAGGTGGGCAAGGGGTGCGCCGAAGCGCTGCGCGGCCAGGGGTGCCGCGTCGTGGTCACCGAGATCGATCCCATCTGCGCGCTCCAGGCGGCCATGCAGGGCTACGAGGTCGCCACCGTCGACGACTACGTCGAGCGGGCCGACATCTTCGTCACCGCGACCGGCAACGTGGGCGTGATCACCGCGGCGCACATGGCGCGCATGAAGGACAAGGCGGTGGTCGGCAACATCGGTCACTTCGACAACGAGATCGACATGGCCGGGCTCGCCCGCCTCCCCGGCGTCGAGCGGGTCAACATCAAACCGCAGTACGACGAGTGGGTCTTCCCCGACGGCCACTCCGTGCTCGTGCTCGCGGAGGGGCGGCTCCTCAACCTCGGGTGCGCCACGGGACACCCGTCGTTCGTCATGAGCGCGTCGTTCACCAACCAGGTGCTGGCGCAGCTCGAGCTGTGGCAACACGCGGCGCGCTACGGGAAGGGCGTCCACATGCTGCCCAAGCGCCTCGACGAGGAGGTCGCGCGCCTGCACCTCGGCAAGCTCGGGGTGAAGCTCACCCGGCTCACGCCGCGGCAGGCCGAGTACATCGGGGTGTCGGCCGACGGGCCGTACAAGCCCGACCACTACCGCTACTAGGGCGCCCGCGTGCGTGTGCGGCCGGCGGTCTCCGCGGTCATCCTGAGCGCGGACGGCGTGCTGCTCCAGCGGCGCGACGACAACGGGCTCTGGGGCCTCCCGGGCGGCGCCGTCGAGCCGGGGGAGTCGGTGCGCGAGGCGCTGGCGCGCGAGGTGCGCGAGGAGACCGGCCTCGAGGTCGAGCCGGTGCGCCTGATCGGGGTGTACTCGGCGCCCGAGCATCACCAGATCGTCACCTACCCCGACGGCAACGTGACCCACTACGTCAGCACGGTGCTCGAGTGCGTGATCGTCGGCGGGCGGCTCGCCTGCGGGCCCGAGTCGCTCGCGCTCGCGTGGCACGATCCCGACGCGCTCGGCGAGGAGGTCATGCCCGTCGTCCGCATCCGCATCCGCGACGCGCTCGCCCGCGAGGCCGCGGCGTTCGTGCGCTAGACGAAGGTTGCGGCGACCGAGTCGGCGAAGAGCAGCCCGCGCGCGGTGAGCCGCAGGTGGCGGCCCGCGGACTCCTCGACGAGGCCGTCGGCGCGCAGGCGCGCGACGTGGGGGAAGACGGCGGCGAGCGGGTGCACGAAGCGGCGCTCGAACTCGACCAGGTCGACACCGACGATCCGCCGCAGCCCCGTCAGCACGAACTCGCCGCGCGCCTGCGCCGCGGTGAGCCGCTCCTCCTCGGCGACGCCGCTGCCCCGCGCTGCGACCGCGGCCCGCCACTCCGCCGGCAGGCGCCGGTTCGCCCAGCGGCGGCCCGGGGCGGGAGCCGCCGCGAACGAGTGGGCGCCGGCGCCCACGCCGAGGTAGTCCGAGCCGTCCCAGTAGCTCGCGTTGTGGCGCGAGGCGAAGCCCGGCCGCGCCCAGCTCGAGATCTCGTAGCGCTCGTAGCCCGCGGCTGCGAGCGTCGCGGCCGCCGCCTCGGCCATCGCCGCCTCCGTGGCCTCGTCGACCGTGCGCACGCGCCCGCGCGCCCGCCGCGCGTAGAGCGGCGTGCCCTCCTCGTAGGTGAGGCCGTAGGCCGAGACGTGCTCGGGGCCGAGCGCGATCGCCCGGGCGAGGTCGGCCTCCCAGTCGGCGCAGGTCGTCCCCGGGACGGCGAAGATGAGGTCGAGGCTCACGTTGGCGATGCCTGCTGCGCGCGCGGCGGCGACCGCGGCGGCGGTGTCGCCGGGGGTGTGATCGCGGCCGAGGACGCGCAGCGCCGCCGGCGCGAAGGACTGCGCCCCGAGCGAGAGGCGGTTCACGCCCGCGGCACGGTACCCCGCGAGCCGGCGGCGATCGACGGTGCCGGGGTTGGCCTCGATCGTCACCTCGGCCGCGGCGACGAGACCGAAGACCGCCGCCGCGGCCTCCAAGATGCGGCCGATCGCCGCAGGCGAGAACAGCGACGGCGTCCCGCCGCCGAGGTAGACGCTGCGCACGCGCCGGCCCGCCCACGGCTCGGCCGCGCCCCGCGCGGCGATCTCGGCCACCAGCGCTTCGGTGTATGCGCCTTCGGGAGGCCGCCGGCTCGCGTACACGTTGAAGTCGCAGTAGGGGCAGATGCGGCGGCACCACGGGACGTGCACGTAGAGCGCGAACGACGTGCTCATCGGGGCGCGTCGAGAAGGGCGGGCAGCACGGCTTCGAGGTCGAGCACCGACGCCACCGTCGCGTCGGCCTCCGCCACGGCGTCGGTGCCCACGTAGACCGTGCGCATGCCGAGCTGGCGGGCGGCGCGCAGGTTGACCGCCGTGTCCTCGACGAGCACGCAGTCGCGCCCGCGCGCGTGCAGGTCGGCGAGCACCGTCTGATAGGCGTGCACGTAGGGCTTGGGCAGGTAGTGCAGGCGCTCCAGCGCATAGAGCCGGAAGAAGAGCGTGCGCACGCCGAGGCGCTCGAGCACGGTGCGGGCGTGAGCGAGCGACCCGTTGGTGACCGCCACCTTGACGAGCGGGAGGCGGGCGAGCAGCGCAGCGAGCGCCGGGTCGGGTGCGAGCAGGTCGGCCAGATCGATCGCGTGCACGAAGGCGAGGTAGTCGTCGGGGTCGACGCCGGGCCGGCTCATGAGCCCATGGAGCGTGGTGCCGTATTCCCGCCACATGCGCCGGCGGGTCCCGTCGACCTCCGCCGCGGGGATGCCCGCGCGCTCGACGAGGTAGCGGTTGATGAGGGCGTCGACGCGCTCGACGACCCCGCACGTGGGCGCATAGAGCGTGTTGTCGACGTCGAGGAGGAGGAACGGACGCGCCACGCCCGTCACCGGTAGCGCCGCAGCAGCCCTACCACGACGCCGCGCACGACGACGTCCTCGGCCGCGGCCACGATCGGCGCGAGGCGCTCGTTGGCGGGCACGAGGCGCACGCGCCCGCCGCGCTCGCGGTAGAGGCGCTTCACGGTGGCCTCGCCGCCCACGAGCGCGACGACCGTCGCGCCGTCGGGCGCGTCGGCCCGCGCCTCCACCACCACCAGATCGCCGTCGAGGATGCCGTCGCCGATCATCGAGTCCCCGCGCACGCGCAGCGCGAAGGTCTCGCCGCGGCCGAGGAGCTCCTCGGGGAGCGCCACCGTCTCGCGCACCTCGACGGGCTCGACGGGCGCGCCGGCGGCCACCTCGCCGAGCAGCGGCACCGTCACCGCGCGCGCGCCGGGCACGAGCTCGAGGGCGCGGCTGCGGTGCGGTAGGCGACGCACGAGCCCCTCGCGCTCGAGGTTGCGGAGGTGCTTGTGCACCGTGGCGAGCGACCCGAGGCGCAGGTGGCGGCCGATCTCGGCGAGCGTCGGCGCGTAGCCCCGCCCGTTGATGTACCGGCGCAGGTAGTCGAGGAGCTGCTTCTGCCGCCGCGTGAGCACGCGGCCCCATCGTGAGCGAACGGAAGGCGAAAAGCAATGCGTGCTCCGGTGCGAGCGATTGCGCCGGCTGCCCGCGGGAGCACGGTGGCCCCGAGGGAGGCTCTCGCATGCGTGCGCCGCGGCGTTGCGGCCCCATCGGGCCGGCGCTAAGCTCGATTCGAATGCCGCGTCCGTCCCGCCTCGCGGCGGCGCTCGTCGCCGCCGGCTTGGTGCTGGCCGGCGCGGGCCGCGCCGAGGAACAAGCGGTGCCCGCGGCCGGATCGGCGAAGACCCCGAGCCCTCGGATCGAGTATCGTGACGACCGGCTCTCGGTGCAGGTCGAGCAGATGCCGGTCGGCGACCTGATCGACGAGATCGGCCGCCAGAGCGGGGCGCAGATCATCGGGCGGCCGCGCGAGGACCGGCAGGTGACCGCGCAGTTCCGCACGCTCCCGCTGAGCGAGGGGCTGCAACGGCTCCTCGGCGCGCAGAACTTCGTCCTGCGCTACGGCGACGGTGGCCGCCTGCGGTCGATCACGCTGCTCGGCGGCCCGCAGACCGCGCACGCGCCGGCGCCGGCGCAGGCCACGCCGCCGCCACCGCCCGCGCCGGCCCCGCAGGGCATCATGGCGATGTTTCAGAACCACGCGCCGCTTGCGGTGAACGGCCGCTTGGCCGCGGCGCTCGGCTCGAGCTCGGCCACCTTCTCTCAGCTCCTCGACGCGGCGATTCACAACGACGACGCCTCGGTGCGCGTCGAGGCGATGCGGACATGGCTCAACGGGCTCGAGTCCGACGCCGCGTTGCGCGGCGCGTTCCTCTCGTCGATCGGCGCCATGGACGACGCCGCGCTCGGCAACATCATCCGGGGCGCGGCGGGCCTGCGCGCCGAGGAGCTGGCGGCGCTCGTGGCGAGCCAGGCGCGCACCAGCGAGCTGCGGGCCAAGGCGTCGACGGTCCTCCAGGCGCTGCGCCAGCCGCCGGGCGGCTGACACGAGTTCAGCGGACGTGGCGCTGGTAGCGCGCGACCGCGGCGTCGTGCGCGGCGAGCGTCGTGCTGAACTCGTGCGTGCCGTCGCCGCGGGCGACGAAGTAGAGGTAGTCGACGGGCGCGGGGTCCACCGCGGCCTCCAGCGCGGCGCGGCCGGGGTTGGCGATCGGCGTCGGCGGGAGCCCGCCGATCGTGTACGTGTTGTAGGGGGTCGGCCGGCGGAGGTCGGCGGTCGTGATCGTCCGGTCGGAGCCCGCGCGGCCGTAGAGCACCGTCGGGTCGGACTGGAGCGGCATCCCGCGTCGCAGGCGGTTCAAGAACACCGCGGCCACGAGACGCCGCTCCTCGGGCCGCGCCGTCTCCTCCTCGATGAGCGACGCGAGCGTCACCGCCTCCTCGACCGTGAGCCCGAGCCGCAGCGCGCGCAGCGCCAGCTCGGGCCGGAAGACCTCGCGGAAGCGCCGGATCATGGTGCGCAGGATGCGCTCCTGCGGGGTGGCGAGGGGAAAGGCGTACGTGTCGGGGAACAGGTAGCCCTCCGCCCCCTCGGGCGGGAGGTCCTCCGCGGCGAGGAAGGCGGGATCGTCGAGGAGGCAGAAGAAGCTCTCCTCCGAGCCGAAGCCCGCCGCGGCGAGCGCGGCGACCGTGTCGCGTACCGTCCGGCCCTCGGGGATCGTGATCGCGTGGAGCGGGTCGGGCGGTCCGGTCACCCGCGCGAGCACCTCGAGCGGCGAGAGCGGCGTGGTGATCAGGTACTCGCCCCAGTGGACGGCGCGATCTTGGCCCGTGAGCCGCGCCCAGGCCGTCAGCAGCCGCGGGTGGCGGAGCACGCCGCGGCGGGCGAGGTCGGCGGCGGTCTCGGCGAAGCGCGTGCCCTCGCCGATCGAAACGGTCACCGGGCCGGCCAACGGCGGCCCCGGGCGGTGCAGCACGAGGAAGAGCCCTGCTGCGCTCGCGAGCGCCGCCACGGCGGCCGCGACGGCGAGCACGAGGAGCCGGCGCATCAGCGGTGCCCGGCGAGGTAGCCTTCGAGGATGACCGCCGCCGCCACGCGATCCACCGCCGCGCGCCGGCGGCGGCCGCGCACCCCCGCCGCCGCGAGCCGCTGCTCGGCCTCGAAGGTGGTGAGCCGCTCGTCGACGTACTCGAGCGGCAGGCCGAGATGGGCGGCGACCCGCTCGGCGAAGGCGCGCGTGCGCGCGGCGCGCTTGCCCTCGCTGCCGTCCATGTTGAGCGGGAGCCCGACGACCAGCCGCTCGGGGGCGAAGGGCGCGAGCATCGCGCCGAGCGCCGTGAGGTCGTGCCGGCCGCCGCGCCGGCGCACGACGCCGACCGGATGCGCGGCCACGCCGAGATCGTCGCTCACGGCGACCCCGACACGCGCGTCGCCGACGTCGAGCGCCGCGAGCCGCATGCGCTTGCGCTTAACATCGGTCCCCGGGGGGCGCAAACATCACCTTTCTAGCGGAGGCCGCGGCGGCGCGCTGCCGGCAAAAGCGGCACGTGCTGCTCACGGATGCGGCAGCCGGGCGCCGCGCGAAAAAAACCGTCGCGAGAGTGTCGTGGAACATTGACAAGCGAGGCGATCTTTTGGCAGGGTGCGCGCAATCCCGTTCCGGCCGAATTCACCCCTGGGAGGAGCGACACGTTGCCGAGGCGCCACCCCCTCGTCGACCTGCTGCCACGAAGCACGACGACGTTGCTCGTGCTCGCCTGCTTCGCGCTGCTGCCGCCGCAGGTCGCGCACGCCGTGCGGCGCAAGCGGCAGGTGCGGCCGGGGCACGGAGGCCACGCCCGGCACAACGGGCGACCCCCCCGGCCGAAGCTCGGGCCTGCGCGCGCGGCGGATGGCGGGAGCAGCGTCGAGGAGCACGTCCACATCCGGCGCGGGGACACGCTCGAGAGCGTGCTCGCCGCCCGCGGCGTCGGCACCTCGGAGGCGCGCCCGTGGGTGGAGGCTGCAACCCGTGTCTACGATCTGCGCCGCGTGCAGCCCCGGCGCGGTGTGACGCTGCGCTTCGATCGCGAGAGCCGAGCGCTGGAGGAGATCCGCTACGAGATCGACGATCACACGCTCCTGATCCTCGCCGAGACGCCCGACGGGGTCGAGGCGCGGCGAGAGAGCCTGCCGTACTTCACCGAGGTGAAGGGCGTCGCCGGGCGGATCGACCGCGGGCTGCGCGAGGATGCCGCCGAGATGGGCGTGCCCGAGCAGGTGATCGCCGGCCTCGGCGACATCTTCGGCTGGGACGTCGACGTGGAGAACGGGCTGCACGCGGGTGACGAGTTCCGCGTGCTCTACGAGAACATGTGGCAGGCGGGGATCGGCGTGCCGCAGGCGGGCAACGTGATCGGCGCGAGCCTCGTGGCCCGCGGTCGTGCGGTGACCGCGGTCTACTTCGAGCACGCGGACGGCCGGGGCGCGTACTACCGCCCGAGCGGCGAGGCGCTGTCGCGGACCTTTCTGCGCTACCCCGTCGACTTCACCGAGATCACGTCCGAGTTCTCGCTGCTGCGGTTCCACCCGATCCTGCACGTCGACCGGCCGCACCTGGGCGTCGACTTCGCGGCTCCGCGCGGCACCCCGGTGCGCGCCGCCGCGAGCGGCGCCGTGAGCTACTCGGGCTGGCTGCGCGGTCTCGGCCGCTGCGTGCGGATCGATCACGCGGACGGCATCACCTCGACCTACGGGCACCTCTCCCGCATCGCCGCGGGGCTCGATGTCGGCGGCGCGGTCGAGCGCGGGCAGGTGATCGGCTACGTCGGCGCCACGGGGCTCGCCACGGGGCCGCACCTCCACTACGGGCTCGAGCGGGACGGGGAGTACGTCGATCCGCTGGCGCTGCGGCCGGCGACGGAGGGGCCGATCCCCCCGGACGACCGGCGGGCATTCGAGCGCGTGGAGACGGAGGTCGTGCGCCATCTCGCGGCGCTGCGCGAGAGCGGCGCGCCGCAGACCGTGTTCCTCTCCCGGCTCTCGGAAGTGGGCGCTCAGAACCGCCCGGAGTAGCCGACGCGCTACCTCGACGGCCCTCGCCCACGGCTGTTCGCGCACCGGGGCGCGTCGGGCGTCGCCCCCGAGAACACCCTCCCGGCTTTCGCCGCGGGGCTCGAGGCGGGTGCCGAACGCCTCGAGCTCGACGTGCACGCGACCGCCGACGGCCACGTGGTCGTGCTCCACGACGCGACGCTCGAGCGCACCACCGACGGCGCGGGCGAGGTGCGGGCGCTCGCGCTGGCCGCGGTGCAGCGTCTCGACGCCGGCTCTCGCTTCCAAACGCCCGACGGCCGCTTCCCGTTCCGCGGCCGGGGCGTCCGAGTGCCGACGCTCGCCGAGCTGCTCGAGGCCTGCCCCGGCGTCCCGCTCAACGTCGAGATCAAGCAGGCCGAGCCGCCGATCGAGGCCGCCGTGCTGGCGGTGCTCGACCGCTTCGCCGCCCGCGATCGCACGCTCCTCGCCGCGGAGGAGCCCACGATCATGACCCGCATCCGCGCCGCCGCGCCCGGGATGCTCACGGGCTTCTCGGCCGTCGAGGTCGCGGACTTCGTCTTCCGCGTGCGCGACGGCCGCCTCGGCGACTATCGCCCGCCGGGCGTCGCGCTCCAGGTCCCGCCCGCGTACCAGGGCGTCCCCATCGTCACGCCCGAGTCGGTCGCCGCCGCGCACGCCCTCGGCCTCGAGGTCCACGTCTGGACGGTCAACGACGAGGCCGAGATGGAGCGGCTCCTCGACCTCGGCGTCGACGGGATCATGACGGACTTCCCGGCGCTCGCCGCGGCGGTGCTGCACCGGCGGGGGCTGCGGTAGGGTGGGCGCGGGCAACGTGGCGTGCTACCGCCGCCCCACCTCCGCGATCAGCCCGAGAACCGCCTCGTGCAGCACGCCGTTCGACGCCACCATCCCCGGGCGGAGCACCGAGCGCTGGTTGAAGGCGAGCGGCGCGCCGTCGAGGCCGGTCACCCGCCCCCCGGCCTCCTCGACGAGCAGCGTGCCGGCGCAGATGTCCCACTCGTTCTTCGGGGTGAGCGTGAAGGTGGCGTCGCCGCGGCCGCTCGCCAGCTCGGCGAGCTTGAAGGCGACGCTGCCGGTGAGCGTCACGCGGCAGCGCGGCTTGAAGGCATCCCACTCGCCGCGCTTGTCCTCGGAGCGGCTGGCGAGGACGACGGCGTCCGCGACGCGCGCGGTCGTGCTCACGCGCGCCGCCGTGCCGTTCACCGTCGTGCCGTCGCCCCGGCTCGCGACGTAGAGGCGGTCGGCGGCCGGGTTGTACTCGACGGCGACGATCGGCCGCCCCGCCTCGACGAGCGCGACGCAGACGCAGAACTCCGGGATGTGCTGGATGAACTCCTTGGTGCCGTCGAGCGGGTCGACGATCCACACGCGCCGCTTGCCGAGCCGTTCGGTCGAGTCCGCGGTCTCCTCGGAGAGCCAGCCGTCGTCGGGGAACGCCGCCGCGATCCGCGCGCGGATGATGGCGTCGGCCTCGAGATCGGCGGCGGTCACGGGGCTGTCGTGGCTCTTCTCGCGCGCCTCGATCACGCCCTCGTAGTGGCGGCGGATCGCCGCGCCGGCCTCGCGCGCCGCGGCGATCGCGACCTCGCGCTCGCGGGCGAAGCGCGTCATGCGCGCTCCCGGGCCGCGTGGTACTCGCGCTCGAGCGCCGCCATGAGCGCGTCGCGGCGCTCGTAGAGCCGCTTCGGCCGGCGCGGGCGGCGGTTGGCGAGCGCGTAGGCGGTGACCACCGGCAGCGCGATCGTCGAGTCGCAGTAGCAGACCACCGTGTCGGGGAGGCGGTCGGGGTCGACCTTCCCCCAGCTCACCGCCTCGCTCGGCGTCGCCCCCGAGAGCCCGCCCGTGTCGACCCGCGCGTCGGTGAGCTGCACGTAGTAGTCGTGCCCCTTCTCCTCGATGCCGAGCACCTCCTGGACCTGCGGCTCGGTCTGGAGGACGAAGTTCTTCGGCGACCCGCCGCCCAAGATGAGGACCCCGCTACGCCCGCCGGCGCGCTTGGCGCCGAGCACGATCGCCGCGGTCTCGTTGACGTCGCGCGCGACGTCGAGCCGCAGCCGCGAGCCCTCGAGCGCGAGCGCGGCGACGTTCATGCCGATCGAGCTGTCGCCGGGCGACGAGGTGTAGACCGGCACCGCGTGCTCCCAGGCCGCGGCGAGCAGCGACTTGCGCGCGAGCCCGAGGACGCGCTGGCGCTCGGCGACCATGCGGCCCACGAGGTGGTGGAACTCCGCCGTGCCCATCTCGCGCTGGAACTCGGGCCCGCGCAGGACCTGGCGGTAGAAGGCGTCGGTGTCGAGCAGCACGCGGTAGTCGAACAGGATGTCGTAGATGCGCACGACGCCGTCGGCGCGCAGCGCCACGTCGTCGACGTCCGGCCGCCCGCGGTGCATCGCGAGGCCGATGCCGAAGTGCGTGTCGTGGTAGAGGTTGGCGCCGGTGGAGACGATCCAGTCGATGAACCCCGCCTCGACGAGCGGGATCAGGCAGGACATGCCGAGCCCGGCGGGCGTGAGTGCGCCGCTCACGCTGACGCCGACGGTCACGTCGTCCTCGAGCATGCGGCGGGTGAAGAGCTGCGCCGCCTCGCGCAGCCGCGCCCCGTTGTAGGCGAGCAGCGCCTCGTCGACCAGCGCGGTGACGGTGGTCGCCGCGGTGAGGGGCCGCGGCTCGATGCGCGCCCCCTGGAGCAGCCGCCTCGCGTCGCCCATGGCTCGCGTTCGTACCAAGTTCGGCTTGACGCCGCCACCCGGAACCCCTACGGGACGGGCGTGCGCACGCTCGTGATCGCGCTCGCCAGCGTGGGAGGCGTCGGCTACGCGCCGGTGGCGCCGGGGACGTGGGGCGCGCTCGTCGTGGTCCCCTTGCTCCCCTGGCTCGCCGGACTCCGCGGGCGGGCGCCGGGGTGCTATGCGGCGATCCTGGTCGCGGTCGCGGCCGTCGGCGTCTGGGCGGCGGGCCGCGCGGAGGCCGTCTTCGGCGGCAAGGACCATTCGCGCATCGTGATCGACGAGGTGGCGGGCCAGCTCGTCGCCGGCGCGTTCGTGCCGGCGACGTGGGGCGCGGCGGGGCTGGCGTTCGTGCTCTTCCGCGTCTTCGACGTCATCAAGCCGTACCCGGCGAACCTCTTCGACCGCCGGGTGCCGGGCGGGCTCGGCGTGGTCGGCGACGACCTCGTCGCGGGCGCCTACGCGGGCCTGGTCTCCTGGCTCGTGCTGAGGCTCGTGTGATCGGGCGTGCCGCCGTGCTCTCGACGGGCGACGAGCTCACCACCGGGCGCATCGTCGACTCGAACGCGAGCTGGATCGCCGACAAGCTGTTCGAGCTGGGCATCGACCTGGCGGCGATCCTCACGGTCGGCGACTATCCCGAGCGGCTCGCGTGGGCCTGGCGCCGCGCGCTCGAGCTGGCCGAGGTCGTGATCTCGACGGGGGGCATCGGGCCCACCGCCGACGACCTCACCACCGAGACCGTCGCCCGCGTGCTCGGCGTGGGGCTCGTGGAGGACGCGGCCGCGGCCGAACGGATGCGGCGCTTCTTCGCGGCGCGCGGCGTCGAGATGCCGGCCAACAACTTGAAGCAGGCGCTCGTGCCCGCGGGGGCGATCGTGATCCCGAACGCGCTCGGCACCGCGCCCGGCTACCGCGCGCAGCTCGGCGACCGCCACCTCGTCGTGCTGCCCGGCGTGCCGCGGGAGATGAAGCCGATGATGGAGGAGAGCGTCCTCCCGTGGCTCCGCGGGGTCTGCGGCGGCGGGGTGCACGTCGCGCGCACCTTCCAGACCTTCGGCCTCTCGGAGTCGGCGCTCGACGAGCGCATGGCGGGCGTCGTCGATCCGGCCGAGGGGCGCGTGTCGTTCCGGGCGAGCTTCCCCGAGGTGTCGGTCCGGGTCGTGGTGCGCGGCGAGGCCGCCGACGCCGAGGCGCGTGCCGACGCGCTCGCCGCCCGCGTGCGTGCGCGGCTCGGCGCGTACGTCTACGGCGAGGGGACGACGACCCTCGAGGAGGTCGTCGGTGGGCTGCTGCGCGAGCGGCGGCTCACGCTGGCAGTGGGCGAATCGTGCACCGGCGGGCTCGTCGCCCACCGGGTGACCAACGTGCCCGGCAGCTCGGCGTACTTTCTCGGCGGCGTCGAGGCCTACGCGAACGCGGCCAAGGAGTCGCTGCTCGGCGTGCCGCGCCCGATCCTCGACCGGCACGGGGCCGTGAGCGAAGAGACCGCGGCGGCGATGGCCGCGGGCGCGCGCCGCGCCTTCGGCGCCGACGTCGCGGTCGCCACCACGGGCGTCGCCGGGCCCGGCGGCGGCACGGCCGAGAAGCCCGTCGGCACCGTGTGCTTCGGCCTCGCCTCGGCCGACGGCGTGGTGAGCCGCCGCTACCAGCTCTGGGGCACGCGTGACTGGGTGAAGCTGCTCGCCTCGCAGGTCGCGCTCGACTGGGTGCGCCGCTTCGCGCTCGGGCTTCCGGTGCTCGAGTCCTACCGCCCGCTCGACCGCTCCTCGTGACCGCGCGGGCGCATGCGTTGCTTCGTCGCCCTCGATCTTCCCGCCGCGGTCCGCGCCGCCGTGATCGATGCGCAGGAGGCGCTCCGGCGCGCGGCGCCGCGCGCCGACGTGCGCTGGGTCGGGGCTGCCGGGCTGCACGTGACGCTCAAGTTCCTGGGCGAGGTCGCCGAGGCGCGCCGCGACGAGGTCGTCGCCGCGCTCGGCCGGGCGGCGGCGGCGCATTCGCCGCTCGGGCTCGTGGTCCGCGGCCTCGGCGGCTTTCCGAGCGCGCGCCGGCCCCGCGTGGTGTGGGCGGGGCTCGCGGGCGGCACGACGAAGCTGGCCGCGCTCGCCCGCGACGTCGACGCGGCGCTCGCCGCGCTCGGCTTCCCGGCGGAGGCGCGGCCTTTCCGAAGCCACGTGACGCTCGGGCGGGTGCGCTCGGCGCGGGGGCTCGGGACGCTGGCGGCGGCCCTCGAGCGGCAGGCCGGGGTCGATCTGGGCGCGTGGATCGCGGCGGACATTACGCTCTACCGCAGCCGGCTCGGCCCCGGCGGGGCGACCTACGAGGCGCTCGCCCGGCTGTCGCTCGGCGGCGCCGAGCCTGCCCGCTAAAGTCCCGCCCGCGTGGGCGCCGATAGTAGCAGCGGCGCCCTCCCGCTCGACCTCGAGATCGATCACGCCAATCAGAAGGTCTGGCTCCAGCGCGTGATGTAGCGACCCGCCGGCCGCCACGCCAGGTTCCGCCGGGGCCGAGGCCCCCGCAGACGCTGCATGAAGCTATGCAGCAGCCCGTGCTGGAGAGTCCGGGGCGGGCGCGGTAAAGTGCGGGGTATCCTCGATCAGACTTCTCACGTGCAGGGAGGGGAGGGCGTGACATGGGCATCGACGTGAACCGCGAGCGGGCCATCGATCTCGCGCTCAGCCAGATCGAGAAGCAGTTCGGCAAGGGCGCGATCATGAAGCTCGGCGAGGGGGCGCTCGCCGCCGACGTGCCGGCGTTGCCGACGGGCTCGCTCGGGCTCGATCTCGCGCTCGGCATCGGCGGCGTGCCGCGCGGGCGGGTGGTGGAGATCTACGGGCCGGAGTCCTCCGGTAAGACCACGCTCGCCCTCCAGCTCATCGCCGAGGCGCAGCGCCGCGGCGGCATCGCCGCCTTCATCGACGCCGAGCACGCCCTCGACGTGACCTACGCGCGCAAGCTCGGCGTGCGCATCGAAGACCTGCTCATCTCGCAGCCCGACAACGGGGAGCAGGCCCTCGAGATCGCCGACACGCTCGTGCGCTCGGGTGCGATCGACGTGCTCGTGGTCGACTCGGTGGCCGCGCTCGTGCCCCGCGCCGAGATCGAGGGTGACATGGGCGACCCGCAGATGGGCTTGCAGGCCCGCCTCATGTCGCAGGCGCTGCGCAAGCTCACGGCGACGATCGCCAAGTCGCGCACGATCGTGGTGTTCATCAACCAGATCCGCATGAAGATCGGCGTGATGTTCGGCAACCCCGAGACCACCACCGGGGGCAACGCGCTCAAGTTCTACGCCTCGGTGCGGCTCGACATCCGCCGGCTCGGAGCCATCAAGCACGGCGACGAGGTGGTCGGCAGCCGCACGCGGGTGAAGGTGGTCAAGAACAAGGTGGCGCCGCCGTTCCGCGAGGCCGAGTTCGACATCCTCTACGGCATCGGCATCTCGAAGGAGGGCGAGCTGATCGACCTGGGCGCCGAGCACGGCATCGTCGAGAAGGCCGGCGCCTGGTACGCCTTCGAGGGCGAGCGCATCGGCCAGGGACGCGAGAACGCGCGCGACTTCCTGCGCGAGCATCGCGACGTGGCCGCGAAGATCGAGGCTCGGATCCGCGAGAAGTTCGGGCTCAAGGCCAACGGGGCCGCGGCGGAGCCCGAGGGCGAGGGGACGGGTGTGGACGTCCCACGGGCGGCGGAGGCCGCGCGCAAGGGGGGGAGGGGCGGAAAGGACTGATCGTGGAGCTGGTGGAGATTCTGCGCGAGGGCGTCAGCCGAGGGGCATCGGACATCCATCTGAAGGTCGGCGCGAAGCCGGTCTTCCGCGTGCACGGGGCGCTCCTGCGCTGGGACGAGATGCCCGCGCTCGACCGCGACACGATGATCGGGCTCACCCAGGAGCTGCTGGGCGACTACCAGTGCAAGCGGCTGAAGGAGGCGCTCCAGGTCGACGCCGGCTACGGGCACCCCGAGCTGGGCCGGTTCCGCATCAACGTGTTCTACCAGCGCGGCGAGCTGCAGGCGTCGCTGCGACTCATCCCGCCGCGGGTGCGCCAGATCAGCGACCTCAACCTCCCGCCCGTGATCGAGCGCATCGCGAGCGAGAACCGCGGGCTCGTGCTCGTCACCGGAACGACGGGCAGCGGCAAGTCGACGACGCTCGCCGCGATGATCGACCACATCAACCGCATGGCCCCGCTGCACGTGATCACGATCGAGGACCCGATCGAGTACTATCACACCGACGAGCTCGCGATCATCACCCAGCGCGAGGTGGGCGCGGACTGCGTGAGCTTCGCGGCGGGCCTGAAGGGCGCCCTGCGCCAGGACCCCGACGTGATCCTGGTCGGTGAGATGCGCGACCTCGAGACCATCGAGACGGCGATCCTCGCGGCCGAGACCGGCCACCTGGTGTTCTCCACGCTCCACACGCTGGACGCCACCGAGACCATCACGCGCGCGATCTCGGCGTTTCCCGAGCACCAGCGCTCGCAGGTGCGGCTGATCCTCTCGGGGATCCTCAAGGGCGTCATCAGCCAGCGCCTCGTGCCACGCGCCGATGGCCAGGGGCTCGTGCCCGCGGTCGAGGTCATGGTGTCGACCGGCCTCGTGCGCGACTGCATCGCGCAGGCCGAGCGGACGCACGAGCTGCGCGACGTGATCGCGCGCGGCTACACGACCTACGGCATGCAGACCTTCGACCAGTCGCTGATGGCGCTGTGGCGCCAGGGACTCATCACGTTCGAGGAAGCGCTGGCGCAGGCGAGCAACCCCGACGACTTCGCGCTCAAGGCCCGCGGCATCTCCTCGGAAAGCGACCGCCGCTGGGACGACTTCGAGCACGGGGAGGAGTCGAACGGCGAGGAGCCGATCAAGGTCGACCGGTTCTAGGCGCCCGGCGCCCACCCCTTTCGACCTCGCGGCGCGCCTGCTCGCGCGCGCGCCGCGCACGGCCGCCGAGCTCGAGTCGCGCCTCGTCGGCCTCGGCTACCGCGCGGAGACCGCGGCCGCCGCGGTCGCGCGCTGCCGCGAGCTCGGCTACGTCGACGACGTGCGGCTCGCCCACGACCGCGCCGCGCAGCTCCGCGCCCGCGGCGCGGGCAGCCTGCGGATCGCGGCCGACCTCGCCGCGCGCGGCCTCCCCGAGGGGCTGGTCGGCGAGGCCGTCGCGGCGTCGCTCGAGGGCGCCGCCGAGGCCGCGTGGGCGCGCCGCGCGCTCGAGCGCGCGGGGGCGACGGGCGCGCACGCCTGGCGGCTCCTCGCGAGCCGCGGCTTTCCCGAGGAGGTGATCGCCGACGTCCTCGGCGAGGCGGGCTGAGGCCGCGCAGGCTTCTGCCTTTCTTGTCCGCGCGTGTTGGCCTACGTGCACGAGCGGGTCTATAGTGTCGCCTCATGCTGGAGGCGGCGGCGTGGCTCAGCACTGCGGGTTCGGTGCTCGAGCCGGCGGACCGAACAGGGGTCCGTCGGCTGGATCCGCCGCTACGACACCCGGGCGGCACAGGAGCTGCCGGGGCACCGGGACGGGCGGACGGGCGGGTTGCGCCTCCTGCGAAATGCGCCCGAGCGTTACGCTGCCGGGCCTCGCAGTGTAACGCTCGCGGCGCCGGCACGGCCTGGCGGTCGCAAGGAGCGGGAATGATGTCGGAATATCGACGAGCAGAGCCTCCGGAAGGCGGTGATAGACTGCGAGGTCGGTCGGGTTTGGGGTGTTACACGGAACTGCCCAATTATCGTTAGCACTACAGGGGGGCGACATGGCACTGGAAGGACTTTCAGAGCAAGAGATTGCTGCTAAAGAGGAGCAACTCCTGACTCGTGTCCCCAACAGCGAAGCAATCGGCAACGTGACACTACGGGGGCAGTTATCTGCCGTTGGGTGGGACGAAGAAACTTACTGGGCCATTCGCAATAGGCTTATCGAGCGTGGCGTACTAGAGACGGGGCGGGGCAAGGGCGGCAGCGTGAGGCGTGTTGTCGTGGCAGCCCCGCCGCCGCAGGTTCCAGCCGCACCCGCTACATCTGTTGCGTCGGCTGCTGTACCGGAAGCGACATCCGAGCGTGACCTGTACGCTCCAATGTTGGAAGTAATTCGCAGCAGGTGGGCGCAGGACTACCGCTTGGATTCTCACATAGCAGAAATTACCGCTCAGCAGGGTGCGCGCCCCACCGGTGGGCGCTGGACACGCCCTGATATCACGCTCGCTAGCTACAAGACGTTTGCTTACGTGCCGGGAAAGCACTTTGACCTCATCACGTTCGAGATAAAGCCCTTCGATAGCCTAGATGTGACCGTCGTGTATGAGGCTCTCGCGCACCGACGCGCAGCAACGCGGTCATATGCATTGGTTCACATTCCAGATCATAAGCAAGCGGAGTTGCGAGCAGTTCTTGACGAGGTCACGTCGGAAGCAAAGCGCTTTGGTGTTGGTCTGCTCGTTGCGTCAAATCCAGCGGACTATGACACTTGGGAAGAGTTGGTAGAGTCTGTCAGGCATGAGCCAGACCCTGAGAGGCTCAATGACTTCTTGGCGCAGCAAGTATCACAAGGGTTCCGCGAGCAAGTTGTTCGGTGGTTTAGGTAGTGCTAACTATTCGTTGAAGCCGACGCCGCTTCGCGGCGCGGCTTAACTCAGGTGTTAGACGCACTCCGGTGACCCACAAGCACGACGTACTTCGAGCTGCTCAGCGACATCTCCCACGTCGAGACGATCGCGTCCGGGAGAGCGATCCGCGACCTTGCTCGGCTGCGTCGTCAGTACGGGGCGGGCCGTTGGCGCAAGCGGAAGGGCGTCGCGGCAGTTCGCTTCGGTGGGCGAGTCCGGCGAGCCGAGATACACTGGTATGAGGCCCACGGGATCGGGCGCGTCAAGATGAAGATCAAGAGGCTCATCGACTGATGCCAACGACACGACCGAAGAAACGCTTTCTCTTGTGTGTCCGCAACGCTGGCTCCCCGGACATCGAGCTCCGCAAGTTCTACGAGCAGCTGTCGGACCCTGAGGCGGAGCGTGAGGGTTGCGTCCGGGTGGTCGACGAATCGGGCGAGGATTACCTCTACCCAAAGGCATATTTCATTGCGGTTCGTCTGCCGCGCGAAGCAGAGCGAGCGTTCACGAGGCGAAGCGCGTCGCGTGCGTCTAACGCGCCGCCGCTGAGGGCCAGAGCCGTTAGACGCACGGGCAGCTCGGAAACGTGAGCGGTCACCTGGCGTCCTGCCGAGTATATTTCCGAGCGTGGCCGACCTGGAGGAGATCCTCAAGCGCTTGGGGGGCAAGACGCTGGAGTTCAAGCGGCTGCAGCGGTAGATGCTCGCGCGCCGCCGCTGAGCGGCCGAGTCGTGAGCGCGTTGCCGAAGAGGGGTTCTTCGAGTGCCCGTGCGGAACGCAGGGCGGCGAGCGCGAATGGGAGGGGCTCATCGGGGCGTGAGCGGTGCGGCGGACGTGGGGCGCGCTCCCGCCCCCGGCCCGGGCGACGCGGCGGATCGGCCCGCGCCCGCCGGTTGCCGCTCCGGAGGGGAGCCGGTAGATTTCGCCCGTCGTGACCGGGGATCAGATCCGCGACGGCTTCCTCGAGTTCTTCCGCGCCCGCGGGCACACCGTGGTGCCGAGCGCGCCGCTCGTGCCGGCGAACGACCCGAGCCTGCTCTTCACCAACGCCGGCATGGTCCAGTTCAAGGGCGTGTTCCTCGGCACCGAGACGCGGCCCTACAGCCGCGCGGTCGACAGCCAGAAGTGTCTGCGCATCAGCGGCAAGCACAACGACCTCGAGCAGGTGGGCCGCGACACCTACCACCACACGTTCTTCGAGATGCTCGGCAACTGGTCGTTCGGCGACTACTACAAGCGCGAGGCGATCGGCTGGGCGTGGGAGCTGTTGGCGCGAGTCTGGAAGCTCCCGAAGGAACGCCTCTGGGCGACCGTCCACACGACCGACGACGAGGCGGAGGCCCTGTGGCGCGAGATCACCGACGTCGGCCGCGAGCGCATCCTGCGCTTCGACGCCGAGAACTTCTGGGAGATGGGCGACACGGGCCCGTGCGGCCCGTGCTCGGAGATCCACATCGACCGCGGCGCGGGCGCGTGCGACCGCCGCGACGACCCCGCCCACCGCTGCGCCGTCAACGGGGGCTGCGCGCGCTACATCGAGATCTGGAACCTGGTCTTCATCCAGTCCAACCGCGACGCCGCCGGCCGGCTCTCGCCGCTGCCCGCGACGCACGTCGACACGGGCATGGGCTTCGAGCGCATCGCCGCCGTGCTCCAGGGGGTCTCGAGCAACTACGACGTCGACGTGCTGCGCGGCATCATCGCGGCGGGCGAGCGGCTCGCGGGCCGGCGCTACGGCGCGACCGGCCGCGACGACGTCTCGCTGCGCGTGATCGCCGACCACGTGCGCGCGGTGACCTTCCTCGTCGCCGAGGGCATCCTGCCCACCAACGAGGGCCGCGGCTACGTGCTCCGCCGGCTGTTGCGACGGGCGGCGCGCCACGGGAAGCTCCTCGGCCTCGACCGGCCGTTCCTGCACGAGCTGGTGGGCGCGGTCGTGCGCACGATGGGGCGCGCGTATCCGGAGATCGTGGAGCGGCAGCGGAGCATCGCGGACGTCGTCGCCGCGGAGGAGGAGCGCTTCGCGGCGACGCTCGACCGGGGGCTCTCGCTGCTCGAGGCGGAGGTGGCCGAGGCGCGCGGGCGCGGCGCTGCCACGCTGTCGGGCGAGGTCGCCTTCCGCCTCTACGACACCTACGGCTTCCCGCTCGACTTGACCGAGGACATCCTCGCCGGCGAGGGCCTGACCGTCGACCACGAGGGCTTCCAGCGCGCGCTCGAGGCGCAGCGGGAGCGCGGCCGCGGCGCGCAGCGCTTCGCCGACGCCGCCGCGGCGCCCGAGATCGCGCGCACCGGCACGCTCGTCACCCGCTTCGTCGGCGACCGGGTGGGCGAGTGGGAGTCGGAGGTGCTGGCGCTGCTGGTCGACGGCCGCGAGACCCGCGGGCCGGTCGGCGCCGGGGCGACGGTCGACGTGATCGCCGCCGAGACGCCCTTCTACGCCGAGTCGGGCGGGCAGGTGGGCGATCGGGGCTGGATCGAGACCGCGGCGGGCACGCTGGTCGAGGTGCTCGACACCCAGCACGTCGCGCCGGGCGTGACCGCGCAGCGCGGCGCGGTGCGCCGCGGGGCAATCGCGGTCGGCGACCGCGTGCGGCTGCGCATCGACGCCGAGCGGCGCGAGGCCGCGCGGCTCAACCACTCGGCCACGCACCTCGTGCACGCGGCGCTGCGCCGGCGGCTCGGCGCGCACGTGAAGCAGGCGGGGTCGCTCGTCGCCCCCGACCGCCTGCGCTTCGACTTCAGCCACCACCGCCCGGTGGGCGCCGAGGAGCAGCGGGCGATCGAGGACGAGGTGAACGCCTGGGTGCGCGCGAACGCCGAGGTCGCCACCGAGGAGATGGGCTACGACGACGCCATCCGCGCGGGCGCGCTCGCCTTCTTCGGGGAGAAGTACGGCGACCGCGTGCGGGTCGTGCGCATGGGCGAGTTCTCGACCGAGCTCTGCGGCGGCACGCACGTGCGCCGCACGGGCGACATCGGCCTCTTCCGCATCGCGGGCGAGGGCGGGGTGGCCGCGGGCGTCCGCCGGCTCGAGGCGACGACCGGCGCCGGCGCGCTGGCGGCGGTCCGGCGGCAGGAGGACATCCTGGCGGGCCTCGGCCGGATGCTGCGCAGCTCGACGGAGGAGGAGGCGGCGGCGAAGCTCGAGCGGCTGCTCGCGCAGCAACGCGAGCTCGAGCGGCGGGTCGCCGAGCTCCAGGGCAGGCTCGCCGGCGGCGCGAGCCGCGACGTGCTCGCCGACGCCCGCCGCGTCGACGGCATCACGGTGCTCGCCACGCGCGTCGACGGGCTCGACGACCAGGGGCTGCGCGAGATGGCCGACCGGCTGCGCGAGCGCATCGGCTCGGGCGTCGTCGTGCTCGGCGCCGAGCGCGAGGGCCGCGCGCTGCTGCTCGCCGCCGTGACGCCGGACCTCACCCGCCGCTACCATGCCGGCCGCCTGATCAAGCAGCTCGCGCCGATGGTCGGCGGGGGCGGCGGCGGCCGCCCGGACTTCGCGCAGGCCGGGGGCAAGGAGCCGGGGAAGCTCGACGAGGCGCTCGCGGCGGCCTACGGGCTCCTCGGCGCCGGGAGCCGTTGACCGCCTTGATCGAGCCCGCTCCCGCCCCGCCGGTTCTCCGCTTCGCCGACCCGGGGCTCTTCCGCGAGCTGCTCGGCCACCACGACGAGCACGTCAAGCTCGTCGAGAGCGAGCTCGGCGTGCGCGTCGAGGTGGCCGACGGCGCGCTCACGATCGTCGGCGACCCGGTCGAGGCCGAGCTCGCGAGCCGCGTCCTCACGCAGCTCTACGGGCTCCTCGAGCAGGGCTATCCCGTCTACCGCGCCGACGTCGAGTACGCGCTGCGCATCCTCTCCGGCGACCGCGGCGCGCGGCTGCGCGACATCTTCCTCGACACGGTGTTCATCTCGGCGCACAAGCGCGTGATCACGCCGAAGAGCGTCGCACAGAAGGCGTACATCGACGCCATCCGCAACTTCGATCTCGTCTTCGGCATCGGCCCCGCGGGCACGGGCAAGACCTACCTCGCGATGGCGATGGCCGTCGCCGAGCTGATGAAGAACACCTTCAACCGCATCGTGCTCGCGCGGCCCGCGGTCGAGGCGGGCGAGAAGCTCGGCTTCCTGCCCGGCGACCTCGCCGAGAAGGTGAACCCCTACCTGCGGCCGCTCTACGACGCGCTCCACGACATGGTCGACTTCGACCGCGCGCGCAAGATGGTCGAGCGCGGCACGATCGAGGTCGCGCCGCTCGCGTTCATGCGCGGCCGCACGCTCAACGACTCGTTCGTGATCCTCGACGAGGCGCAGAACACCACCACCGAGCAGATGAAGATGTTCCTCACGCGGCTCGGCTACGGCTCGAAGGCGGTGGTGACCGGCGACGTTACGCAGATCGACCTTCCGGCGGGGAAGCCCTCGGGCCTCAAGGAGGCGCAGGCGATCCTCGGCGGCGTGCCCGGGATCCGCTTCGTCACGTTCACCGAGCGTGACGTCGTCCGCCACCCGCTCGTGCAGGACATCATCGGCGCCTACGAGCGCGCCGAACGCGAGCCGCGGTGACATGCCGGTCGCCGTGACCGCGCGCGGGCGGCGCGCGCCGTGGCTCGCGGCCCGGCTCCGCCGCAGCGCGGAGCGCCTGCTCGTCGCGCTGCGGCTCGCCGACGCCGAGCTGTCCGTTTTGCTGGTGTCGGATCGGGGCATGCGGGCGCTCAACCGCGCGTGGCGGGGGAAGGACCGGCCGACCGACGTGCTCGCCTTCGCCCAGCGTGAGGGGGCGGGCGGGGCGCCGGCGGGGCTCCTCGGTGACGTCGTGATCTCCGTCGACACCGCGCGGCGGCAGGCGGCCGAGCGCGGCGCGCCCGTGGCCGACGAGGCGCAGCGGCTGCTCGTGCACGGGCTTCTGCATCTCCTCGGCTACGACCACGAGCGCTCGGCGGCGGAGGCCGCGCGCATGCGGCGGCGCGAGCGGGCGCTCATCCGCCGCCTCGCGTCGTGAGAGGGCGTCTCGCGCTCCTCGGCGCGAGCCTCGTCCTCTCGCTCGCGCTCGCCGAGGTGGGGCTGCGCCGGGTGCGGCCGCAGTGGGCCGTCGTCTATCCGCCGACGTGCTTCTGGCCGCAGGTGTTCCAGCGCTGGGACCCGTACGGCTACCGGCTGTGGCCGTCGCGCACGATGACGTACCGCTCGTGGGTGAACCCGCCGATCGAGGTCACGTCGAACGCGGAGGGCTTCCGGGGCCATCGCGACCTCGCGGCCACCGGTGGGGGCACGCGCATCGTCGTCCTCGGCGACTCGATGGTGTTCGGCCCGGGCGTCGCCGAGGCCGAGCGGTTCACGGAGCGGGTCGAGGCCGCCGTGCCCGGATGGCGGGTCGACAACATGGGCATGATCGGCTTCGGCACGGACCTGATGCTGCGGGCGCTCGAGGCGGTCGGGCTCGATCCGCCGCCGGCGGCCGTCGTGCTGGCGGTGTTCACCGACGACCTGCGGAGGGTCGTGCCGTGGTACCAGGGGGCGGGATTTCCCCTGCCGCGGTTCGTGCTCGAGGACGGGCGGCTGGTGAGCGTCCCGTATCCGGCGCCGCGAGTGTGGGACCGCTCGCGCATCCTGCAGGGGATACGGTATCTCCGCTGGCGCTACACGCCCGCGACCTTCGCGCTGAACGCCGCCATCCTCGAGCGCTTCCTCGCCGACGCCCGCAGCAGCCGGTTCGCCCCGGCGCTTCTGTTCCTGCCCGGCCCCCGGGACGGATGGGACGACCGCATGCGGCGCCGTTGGCTCCGCGGCTGGGCCGGCGAGCACGGGGTGCCCTTCCTCGACCTGACCGACACCGTCGCACGCGCCGGCGGCGCGGCGCTCTACCTGCCGCACGACACGCACTGGAGCTCCGCGGGCCACCGCGCCGTGGCGGACGCGCTGGCGCCGTTCCTCGCCCGCGAGGTGCTGCCTGCCGCGGGCGGCTTGCCCTCGGCCGGGCCCCCCTCTACGTAGGTCCGATGGCGACCCCGACGCTCGCGGTGGGGCCCGACGGCGGGCCGGCGCGGGAGCCCCTGCCGGCGCGCGGTCCCGCGCGCTGGCGGCGCGTGCTGCTCGCCGCGGTGAGCGGGCTCGCGCTCGCCGCCGCCTTCCCGGCGCTCGACTGGGAGCCGCTCGCCTGGGTGGGGCTCGTCCCGTTGCTGGTCGCGGTCCGTGACCTCGCGCCCCGCGCGGCATTCGCCGTCGGCTGGGTCGCGGGCTTCGCCTTCTACCTCGCCAGCGTGTACTGGGTCGCCTACACCATCGGCCGCTATACCGCCCTGCCGATGCCGGCGGCGGTGGGCGTGTTGCTGCTCATGGTGAGCGTGCTCGCCTGCTACGTGGGCGCGTTCACGGCGGGCCTGCGTTGGCTCGAGCGTCGCGACCTGCCCGCGCTCTGGCTCGCCGCGCCGTTGTGGGTGACGCTCGAGTGGCTGCGGGGTTGGTTCTTCATCGGGTTCCCGTGGGCGCTGCTCGGCTACTCCCAGTACCGCTACCACGACCTCGTGCAGATGGCGGAGGTGACCGGCGTCTACGGCATCTCGGCCGTGCTCGTGCTGTTCAACGTGGTGACCGCCGAGGTGCTGCGCCGGCGCGGCGAGGGGCTCCGCCGCCGCGTGCTGCCGGCGCTGGTCGCGCTCACGGTCCTGCTCGTGTGCCTCCCCGCCCTCGGCCGCTGGCGGGCGGAGGCGCTCCGCGCGCGGCCGGTGGTGGGCCGGCTCGAAGTCGCGCTCGCGCAGGGCGACGTCGAGCAGGACCACAAGTGGGATCCGGCCTACCAGAGCGACACGATGCGCCGCTACCGCGATCTCACGCGCGCGAGCTTCGCCGAGCGCCCCGACCTGGTCGTGTGGCCCGAGACCGCGACGCCGTTCTTCTTCCAGGAGCCCGGGCCGTTGCGCCGCGAGGTGCTCGACCTCGCGGTCGAGGGCCGGACCTGGCTCGTCTTCGGCAGCCCGGCGGCCGAGCGCGGCGCACACGGTCCCGCGGAGGTGAACCGGGCCTACCTGGTCTCGCCCGCGGGCGAGGAGGTGGCCTTCTACGACAAGATGCAGCTCGTTCCCTTCGGGGAGTACGTGCCGTTCCAGTCGGTGCTGTTCTTCGTGAACCGGATCGTGAACGCGGTGGGCGATGTCGTGGCGGGTCGGGTGCCGACGGTCTTTCGCCTGCCGCAGGGCCGCTTCGGGGTGCTCATCTGCTACGAGGGGATCTTCCCCGCGCTCACCCGCCGCTTCGTCGCGCACGGGGCCGAGTTCCTCGTCAACATCTCGAACGACGCCTGGTACGGCCGCACCGCCGCGCCGCACCAGCTCCTCGCGCACGTGACCCTGCGTGCGGTCGAGAACCGCGTCCCGATCGTGCGCGCCGCCAACACGGGCGTCTCGGCGATCATCGACCCCGACGGGCGCATCCGCTGGCAGGGGCCGCTCTTCGAGGCGCTCTGGCACGCCGACGAGATCACGTGGCGGGGCGTGCGCACCTTCTACACCCGCTTCGGGGACGTGTTCGCATGGGCGTGCGCGCTCGCCACGCTCGCCGCCTTCGGCTATGGTGCCCGGCGATGGCGCAGCACAAGGGGGTAGATCCGGCCACCGTCCTCGCCGACCTGCGCGAGCGCGTGCGCGCGCTCGACGAGCGCGTGGGCGAGCTCGGGAGGCACCTTTGACCTGCCGGCACTCGAGCGACGGGCGGCCGCGCTGGCCAAGGAGATCGCCGACCCGGGGCTGTGGAACGACCCGCAGCGCGCCCAGGCGGTGACCCGGGAGAACGCGCAGCTCGGCGATGCGATCGCGGGCTGGCGGCGGCAGCGCGAGGGGGTCGACGAGGCGCAGGTGTTCCTCGAGCTGGCCGAGGAGGGCGACCCCGACGCGCTCGGCGAGCTGGCGGCCAAGGTGGCGCAGGTCGAGCGCACGCTCGACGACCTCGAGCTGCGCCAGCTCCTCGGCGGCGAGCACGACGCCGGCGGCGCGATCGTCGAGATCCATCCCGGCGCGGGCGGCATGGAGGCGCAGGACTGGGCGGAGATGCTGCTGCGCATGTATCTGCGCTGGTGCGAGCGGCGGGGCTACCGCGCGGAGCTGGTCGAGCAGCAGCCCGGTGAGGGCGCGGGCATCAAGAGCGCGACCTTCACCGTCTCCGGCGCCTACGCGTACGGCTATCTCAAGGCCGAGGCTGGCGTGCACCGGCTCGTGCGCATCTCGCCCTTCGACGCCAACGCGCGGCGGCACACCTCGTTCGCGTCGGTGTTCGTCTTCCCCGACCTCGAGGAGGACATCGAGGTCGAGATCCGCGACGAGGACCTGCGCGTCGACACCTACCGCTCGAGCGGCGCCGGCGGCCAGCACGTGAACAAGACCGACTCCGCCGTCCGGCTCACGCACCTGCCCACGGGCATCGTCGTCGCCTGCCAGAACGAGCGCTCGCAGCACAAGAACAAGTCGATGGCGATGAAGATCCTGAAGGCCCGCCTCTACGAGCTCGAGCGGCAGAAGCAGGAAGAGAAGATGGCGGCGATCACCGGGGGCAAGAGCGAGATCGGCTTCGGGCACCAGATCCGCTCCTACGTGCTCGCGCCCTACCGGATGGTGAAGGACCACCGCACGGGCACCGAGGTCGGCAACACCGACGCGGTGCTCGACGGCGACCTCGACGTCTTCATCGACGCGTATCTCCGCCGGCGGCTCGCCGTGGGCCGCGCGGCCGGCGCCGCGGCGACGTAGCTCACGCGAGCGCGCCGGCGATCGCGTCCAGCGCTTGCTCGGCCTCGGCGTCGCTCAGCACGAGCGGGGGCGCGAGGCGCACCACCGTGTCGCGGTGGAGCGTCCAGCCGAGGAGGAGCCCCGCCTCGCGCGCGCGGCGGGTGAAGCGCGAGCACGCGGGGGCGCCCGTGAACTCGAGGCCGAGGAGCAAACCCATGCCGCGCACGGCGGCGAGGCCGCCGCGGCCGACGAGCGCGCGCAGGCGCGCGAGCAGCGTCGCGCCGAGCGTGGCGGCGCGGGCCGGCAGGTTCTCGCGCAGCAGGACGTCGAGCGCGGAGAGCCCGGCGGCGCACGAAAGCGGGTGGCCGCCGAACGTGGTCACGTGGGCGAGCGGCGGGTCGTGTGCGAGCGTCGCCATGACCTCGGACGAGCCCACGAAGGCGCCGAGCGGCATGCCGCCGCCGAGGGCCTTGGCGAGCACGAGGAGATCGGGCACGATGCCCGCGCCCTCGAAGGCGAAGAGCCGCCCGGTGCGGCCGAAGCCGGTCACCACCTCGTCGAGGACGAGGAGCGCGCCGGTCTCGTCGCAGCGCCGGCGCAGCGCCGGCAGGAACGTCGGCCGGGGGATGCGCACGCCGCCCTCCGCCTGCACCGGCTCGACCACCGCCGCGGCCGTGTCCGCGTCGATCGCCGCGAGCGCCGCCTCGTCGTCGAAGGGCAGGCGCACGACGCCCGGCAGCAGCGGCTCGAACGGCGCGCGGTAGAGGGGGTTCCCGCCCACCGACAGCGCCCCGAGCGTGTCGCCGTGAAACCCGCCGTCGAAGGCGACGAGCTTCCGCCGGCCCGTGTGCTTGCGCGCGGTTTTGAGGGCGCCCTCGATCGCCTCGGCGCCGCTCGACGTGAAGTACACGACCGACAGCGGCGCCGGCAGGAGGCCGGCCAGCCGCGCGGCGAGCCGGACCTGGGCCTCCTGCACCAGCTCGCCGTAGACCATCACGTGGAGGTGACGCGCGAGCTGCGCGCGCAGCGCGGCCGCCACGGCGGGATGGTTGTGGCCCACGTTGGCCACGCCCATGCCGGCGAGGAGGTCGAGCCACGCGCGCCCGTCCGTGTCCCACACGGTCGCGCCCGACGCGCGCGCGACCACGATCCCCATCGGATCGGGCGACGTCTGGCAGACATGGCGGCGGAAGAGCGCTGGGAGATCGTCGGTCACGGCTCGATCTCCACGAGCGGCGCCGTCGCGATGCCGAGCAGCGCGCGCAGCGGCGGCCGCTGTCCGCGCGGCCACGAGAGCCGGGGCCGCTGCATGCGGCCGACGGGACAGACTCGTGCGATGCCGATCCGGCGCAGCGCCTCCACGTCGAGCAAGGCGCCCGCGACCCCGACGCACTCGATCGTGCCCGGCGCGAGCCGCCCGGCGAGCGCCGCCAGCGAGTCGATCGCGTGCACGGCGACGGTGCGTCCCCCCGCTGCCACGACGGGCGCGCCGTCCCACTCGGCCTCGTCGGCCGCGACGCGGGCCGCGGCGCGCTCGGCGAGGGGTGCGGGGCCGGGCGGGAGATCGGCGGCGAGCCGTTGCAGCGCGGCCGTGAGCCGGACGGCGAAGGTGTCGGCGTCGCCCTCGACCCACACCTCGCGCGGCGAGAGGCACCCGCGCTGGTCGTAGAGCGCCGCATCGAGCGCGAGGCGCTCGGCCGCGTCGGGGGGCGCGTCGCGGCCGACGGCGGCGACGCTCGTGCGGGTGCCGTGCGCGACGAGCGGCTCGCGCGTGCGGCCCGTGAGCGCCGCGAGCGTCGCGTCGCTGCCGCTGGCGACGACGAGGCCGGCGCGGGCGAGCACGGCGTCCTCGACGCGGCGGTCGCCGCCGCGCCAATGCGCGGCGACCACGGTCGCCGCCAGCTCGGGATCGACGGCGGCGAGCGCGTGGTGGAAGGCGGGCGCCGAGAGCGGATCGGCGCGGCCCGACTTGACGACCGTCGCCACGCCCGCGAGGCACGCGAGCGCGATCGCCGGCACGCCGAGCGCCGGCACGTTCGAGGCGAGGATCTGGACGACGAGCTTGGGACCGGCGGGCGCGCCGCGGCCCGCGGCCCCGGGGCCGAGCTCGCGCTCGACGAGCGCCGCCATCGAGTCCACGGCGAGCGGCCCGGCGGCGAGCGGCAGCACCGCCGCCACCATCGCCGGCGAGAGCGCCGCGGCGGCCGGCAGCGCGGCCGCGAGCGCCTCGTCGGCTCGCCACCGCGCGGCGGCGGCGGCGAGCGCGGCGGCGACGTCGCGCCGCGGACGCCGGCGCTGGCGGGCGGCGGACGCCACCGCGGCGTCGATGCGCTGCGCGAGCGCGGCGGTCATCGCGCGTCCAGGTCGGCGAGCAGCATGCCGCAGCCGCGCGGCACGGCCCCGGCCACGCGACCGAGGATTTCCAGCCCGTCGTCGCCGGCCGTGCGCCCGAGGTCCTCGGTGAGGACGGCGGAGACCGAGCCGGCGTTGGCGAGGTCGTGGTGGCAGAGGAGGCCGGTCGTGCCGGGCGGCACCTCGCGCAGCGTGTCGGGGTCGAGGACGCGGGTGCGGAGCCACGGCGGCGCGACGAGCCGGCGCGGCGCGAGCCCGCGGCCCTGGAAGCGGTCGGCGAGCACGCTCTCGTAGCGCTGCGAGCAGAGCTCGGTCATGCCGTACTCGTTGACGCAGAAGTAGCCCGCGACGCCGAGCGTCGTCCAGCACGCGCGGAGGAACCCCGCGCGCGAGAGCGGCCGACTCGTGCCCTTGGCGCCGCCCGTGTCCATGACGCGGCTCGGGGGGCCGAGCCGGAAGGTGCGCCGCTCGGCGCGCGCGGCGTCGAACAGGCGTGCGAAGCCGGCGGTGGGGCCGGCGAGCAGCAGCGCCTCGCCCGTGGCCTCGGCGGCGGCGAGCCGCCCGAGCAGGCGCTCGACGTCGAGCCCGGCGGGGCTCGCGAGCCACTCCGCCCCGGCGCCGAGCGCTTCGCCCACCCATGCGCACATGCGCACGAGCGAGGAGTCGGGGCGCGCCTCGGGCGGCGGGAGCAGGAAGACGCAGGCGAGGCGCGCGCCGTCGGGGAGCACGAAGCGCTCGAAGGCGGCGAGCGCCGAGGCGCGGTAGAGGGCGAGGTGCGGCACGAGGTGGCGCCCGCGCTCGCCGTCGCTCGTCCCGCTGGTGCGGAACACGGCCTCGGGCGCGCCGCAGGCGAGATCGGCGCGGCGGAACGCGCGCGCCGGCACGGGCGGCACGTCCTGCCAACACGCGACGCCGTCGGGCCGCACGCCGCGGCGGTCGCAGAAGGCGCGGTAGGGCGCGTTGCGCTCGTATTGGTATTGGAAGATGCGCAGCGCCCACGCCTCGAAGTCCGGCGGCGGCCCGCCGCGCCGCCACGCCTCCAGCGCCGCGGCCAGCTCGGCCTCGATCGACACGGCGGGAGGCTAGGGGCCGGCGCCGGGGCTGTCAACGCCGGCTCACGTCTCCCAGCGAATCGCCGTCACATCGGGTGGCTGGTAGCGGCAGAAGACCCCCGTGCGCACCGATGCGTCGAGGTGCCGTGCGAGCGCCCGGCTGTGCTCGCGGATGCGCTTGACGCCGTCGGAGATCGCCCGGGTGACATTGACCCGCGCACGCTCGGCGGCGCCTGCGGCACGGCGATCGCGTCCACCGAGTCCCTCCCGCCGCCGTTCTCGGGCGTGCGCTGCCTCACGGTCCCGCCGGCAGCCGGTATCTGCTGCGGTAATATTCTCAGCCGGAGGGACCCGACCTCGCTCCAACCTGGACGCACGCGGCGCTCCGGGTGGCACGGGCGCGGCCCAGTTCGCCAGTAGCCGCGTTCTTCACCAGCGCGTGCGCTATCGGCCGCGCACATAGCCCAAATGTTATGCAGCGTGCATGAACTATATGCGCCCCGCCCTATTCTCAAAGTAAATATAGTTGCCTTCTTGCCTCGCGCCGGCGCGCGTGGCTAGGAACCCGGGCGGGGCCGCCGAAATGAAGAGCCCAACGCGCGCCGAAGAGGGAAAAGCTATGAGAGTCAGAGGTCTCTGTCTACGGCTGGCCGTCTTGCTGCTTGCCGCCGGGTGCGGCGCCCGGGACGGCCTCAACCAAGTCCAGTCTGGTGGCTATAATCCACCGGACAACAACGTGTCCGTCGGTGCCGGCTGGGTCGTTGAAGCGACGAACGTCATGGTTCGGATGACGAAGGGGCAGGACATCCGTTACGTCTCACCCTCCAGCCTGACCGGTTGCACGAACCTGCTCGGGGACCCACACATCGACTACGACTTCACAACGGGGCGCTGGTTTTTCGTCGTGCTCGGTGGGCCGCCCGGTGGGACGAGCGACTACTGGTGCATGGCCGTCTCGACCAGCTCGGACCCGACCTCGACCTGGTATCAGTACCAGTTCAAGCCAGGGCTGGCGTGGTTCGGATCAAGCTGGGGCAATCAGCAGCCCTTCCCTGACTACCCGAGCGTAGGCATCACGCCAGACAAGATCGTTCTAACTGGCAACCTGTTCCACCTGTTCATCGGGATCGCGAAGGTGAAGAACTCGGGCGTCATGGTCATCAACAAGTCGAACCTCGTGAACGGTCAGCCTGCTGCCGCGCAATACTTCGCGCCACCCAAGCTCGCGGCGGACGGTATCCCCGGGCCAACCTTCTTCCTGCACGCGTGCCACCAGCACTTCTACGGCTCCACGGATGGGACGACATGGCTGGCAGGGGTCAACGCTTACGGTGAGCCCGCCGAGCGCCTGGCGCTCTACAGCATTGCTGGCGTGCCGCCGTGGTCCGCGATCTACGGGCCGCAGTTCTACGACTTCCCTGATGGGCGGAAGTTCCGGGTCCCGCCACGCGCCAAGCAGAAGGGGACCGACTTCCGAGTGGAGACGAACGACCATCGGGTCCTCGATGTGCAGTGCCTCGGGAACCGGATGGTTGTCGCAGCACATCATGGCTGCACGCCGCCGAACGATGATCTGAAACGGACTTGCTTGCGCTACCTCGACTTTACCTACACGGGTGCGGGCTGGGCGCTCGTTCGCGACACGCGGTACCGCGAGAAGGGTCGCTACTTCTACTACCCATCCATCGCGCTCAACGTCTACGGTGAGGTGATCTCGACATTCAACAAGTCTGCCGCAAGCACATCGAGTGCGCCGGAGTTCGTGTCCGTGTACGCCAGCGGGATGCGTTCATACTACGGCAACGACGTGTTCGCCCCACCGAAGCTCCTGAAGGCGGGGCTCTCATCGTGGTTCCTGGATCGCTGGGGTGACTACAGCGGGACCGCGCTGGACCCGAATTTGACCAGCGGCTCGGCCCACGCCTACGGCGCCTACCCGATAGCAGGTGGCACCTGGGGAACGTGGTACTCGCCACTGCCCCGGCAGAACTTCCCACAGTAGGGAAAGGAGGTCACACCATGATCCGCACGTTCGTTTGCATCGTGTTCGGAACCGTTGCGGTCCTCGGGCTCCTCTCGGCGCTCGCAATCGGCCAGGTCCCCGACAACGTGATCGATCCTGTGGAGCCGCCGGAGGACACGGGGGTGCAGTACGCCAGCCCTACCGTCGTGCAGCCGAACTTCGCAACGCAAGCGCAGGCGCAAACCCAAGGGGAGGCTGCACTGTCAGCCCTCACGCCTGGCGGGCAGTTCTTCGGGATGGCCTTCTCGAAGGGGCCAGACTCCTGGTACGATCCTCCAGGCGACGACTAGCCAAGAGGATGCCGACCATGCGACGGCTCATGCTAGGGACGCTGGCCGTGGGGCTAGTAATGGGGATCGCGGACGCCCGGCCCCGCTTCGTGTGTCGGGACGGCAACCCCGACTCTGCCAAGGTGCGGGGCATGAAGACCGGCGGGCGCTCATACCCATTCTGTATCACGGACACGGTGCGCGATGGGGAGTGCCTGTTCTCCTTCTGCTCCGACCTTGGGTACGTCATGGGATGCAACCTCGTCCCGCAGTGCCTAGGCCACGTCGTACTCTGCACGGACCCAGGCTGGGACGGCACGGAGAGGGGCGACCGGTTCACCGTGCCACGCGGAAGTTCTCGCGTCATCGAGCGGAGCATCTCGGGCGGAGTTCCGATAGGAGACCCGAGCGCCAAGACCGTGAAGATCAAGCTTCTGTGTCGGTAGGGGTCTGCCCCCGTGCTGCGGCACGTCGTGCACTCTCGCCCCGCGACCCCTCGGGTGAGAGCGTGCGGCATCCGGTGTGAACGAAGGGGCGGACCGGGGACTTCCCTTCTTTTCCCCGGTCCCCCCTTCGCTACGTGGCGTGCCGAGTCTCCACGTCGCCGCGCCGTGTCTGTCGAGGCGTTCATGGATGAGGTTGAGTAGCGCCTTCTGGTGGACCGCATGGACGCCGACTGCGCCGCCGATGTCTGCAGCGGCACCGCGACGTGCAACCGCGCGATGGGCGCCTGCACCGCCGGGGCGCCGCTCGTGTGCGACGACGACGGCGATCCGTGCACGCGCGACGCGTGCGTCCCGGGGGTGGGATGCATGCACACCGCGATCACGCCGTGCCCCGCCGCCTGCGCGGCAGACTGCCGCAACGACGATCCGTGCATGGTCGCCAAATGCGTGGAAGGGCGCTGCACGCGATCGGACCGACTCGGCGTGGCAGGCGCCGGGTGCATGTGCGACCGCCCGCCGCCGGCGGCGTGCGCCGCAGGGTCGCTCCCCGAGCGGATCGCCCGCAGGACGCACGCCGCGTGTCGCGCGCTCGCCCGCGCGACCGCGGCCACAAAGGCGAAGCAACGGCGGAAACTGCTCAAGCAGGCGATGCACGGCTGGCGGGCGGCCGGCAGCGCGCTACAGAAGCGGGCCGGCTGCGGCGGCGCGATCTCCCGCTGGCGGCAGCAGTCGGGGGTCCCCGGCTTGCCGCCGCGCAGCCAACGCGGTACGCACGGCGCTGATGCCCACCAAGGACGAGCTGTTCGACCGCGCCGTCGACCAGGTCGCCGACGGCAACCTCGAGGGCGCCGTGGCGGCCTACGAGCAGGCGATCGCGCTCGACGCGGCGTTCGCCGACGCTTGGCAGGGGCTCGCGCTCGCCGCAAGCCAGCTCGGGCGCCACGAGCGCGCGATCGAGGCGGCGAAGAAGCTCGTCGAGCTGACGCCGGACGACACGCTGGCCCACACGACGCTCTCACGCGTGTACCAGGCGGCCGGCATGATCCCCGAGGCCGAGGCGGTCGGCGCCAAGGCCCGCATCCTCGACTGGAAGCGTCAGCTCAAGGAAGGCGGCTCGTGACCGAGGAGCGCAGCGACGCCTACATCCTCGGGCGGCTGATCGAGCGGAGCCGCCTCCTGGTCGCGCTCTCCGACGAGATCCCGGTCGAGACCAAGCTCCAGGCGCAGCCGCTGCTCAAGCAGCTCGAGCAGCTCCTCGAAGATCCTACCGACGCCGAGCGCATCCACGCGACGTGGGGAGCGCTTTGCGACGAGCTGGAAGCCTACGCCGACCTGGACGCCCTCCTCTCCGCCATGCGGCACTTCCTCCCACCCCGGTGAGCGCGCTCGCCCAGGTCCGCGTCCTCGACCTGACGCGCTTTCTCGCCGGCCCGTTCTGCGCCGCGATCCTCGGCGACCTCGGCGCCGACGTCGTCAAGGTGGAGGCGCCGAAGGGCGGCGACGAGGGGCGCTACGGCTACCCCGACGCCCAGGGCGTGCCGGTCTTCTTCCTCGCGCTCAACCGCAACAAGCGCGGCATCACGCTCTCGCTGCGCACGGAGGAAGGGCGTGCGCTGCTGCGCCGGCTGCTGCCGCACTTCGACGTGCTGGTCGAGAACTTCGCCGGCGGGACGATGGCCGCGTGGGGCCTCGACCCCGCCGAGCTGTGCCGCGCGCATCCCCGCCTGATCGTCGCGAGTCTCAGCGGCTTCGGCCAGACCGGCCCCTGGAGCCGGCGCGCCTCCTACGACATCATCACCCAGGCGGCCGGCGGCTTCATGGCGCTCACCGGCTTTCCCGAGAACCCGCCCACGCGCGGCGGCGGCTCGCTCGGCGACTACGTGCAGGGCGTCTTCGGCGCGGTGGGCGTGCTCGCGGCGCTGGTCGCGCGCGCACACACGGGCCGCGGCCAGCACGTCGACGTGTCGGCGCAGGACGCGATGTTCTCGTTCCTCGACAACTGGCCGACGATCTTCGCCGCCACCGGCCGGCGGCCCGAGCGCATCGGCAACCGCCACCTCGCCGCGGCGCCCTACGACAGCTTCCGCGCGCGCGACGGCTGGGTCGCGATCGGCGTCGGCAGCAATAAGATCTTCCGCCAGCTCGCCGCCGCGATCGGCCGGCCCGAGCTGGGCGACGATCCGCGCTTCCGCGGCGCCCGCGGCCGGCTCGAGCGGCGCGACGAGGTGAACGGGCTCGTCGCCGCCTGGGTGGCGGAGCGGACGGTGGAGGCGGTCGTCGCGGCGCTCGGTCCCGGCGGCGCCGACGTGCCCTGCTCCCCCGTCTACGGCCCCGACGAGCTGCTGCGGCATCCCCAGCTCCTCGCCCGTGAGATGCTGCTCCGGCTACCGCACCCGAAGCTCGGCGAGGTGGTGGTGGGCGGCGTCGTGCCGAAGCTCTCCGACACGCCGGGCGCCGTGCGCTCGCTCGGCCCGGAGCTGGGCCAGCACAACGCCGAGGTGTACGGCGAGCTGCTCGGCCTCGGGGAGGCGGACCTCGAGCGCCTGCGCCGGGCGCAGGTGGTGTGAGCTACTGCGGGTTCGCGGGCGGAGGCGACGGCGGCGAGAGCGCCTTGGCGAGGCTGCGGTTGCACTCGTCGAGGCGGCCCTGGAGAACCGTCACCTTGCCGTCGGAGTCGACGCGCTTGTTCTTGCAGTCGAGGAGCTGGGCGTCGAGGTCCACCACCTGGGCGCGGAGCTGGACGGCGCCCGTCGGGCCCGCGCCGTAGAGCACCCAGCCGGCGAAGAACCCGAAGCCGAACGCCACCGCGAGCACCAGCACCCGAACCGCCCACGTCCAGACCGCCTCCTGGACCTGCTTCTTGGCCTCGTCGTCCTCAGGTGTCGCCACGGGCACCCCCTTTCGCGCGCTGCATAGCCTACCCCGGCCGAGCCGGCAAAGGGTGGGCGGCCGCGCCGGTCACGCGAGCGACGCCGCGCGGTCGGTGAGCAGGTATTCGCGGATCAGCGCCGGCGCCCGCCGGAGCGCGTCGTCGAAGTCGCGGAAGAACGCCTCGCGCACCCACTCGCCCTGCACCCAGGCGTCGAAGGAGTTGTCGCCGCCGAGCCGCAGCTCGACGAGGCGGGTGGCCGCCGGGTCCGAGGTGACGATGGCCCGCAGCGCGTTGCCCGAGTCGATGAGCACGCCGCGCCCCGCGGGCGGCACCGGGAGCGCGTCGCGCGCCCGCGCGAGCCGGCTCGCCGGGAAGCGGTCGCGCTCGTGGAGATGGAGCACGGTCCACGCGCCGGGCGCTCCCGGCGCCTCGTCGAGCCACTTGAGGTTCAGGTCGGTGAGCCGGCGCTGGGCGCGGTTCTGCTCGAAGCCCTCGCCCGTGCGGAAGAAGCGGCCGCCGAACTGCGCGGGGGGGCGCTCGAGGGGCCGCCCGGCGGCGTCCTTGCCCTGATCGACCCACCAACGATTCTCGACCGTGGGCCGGTCGCCCTTGCCACCCACGGATCGGAGGATAGTCGAGGGGGCGGGTGGGGGACAACCGGCGTCGTTGCCGCCCCGGCGCCCCTGGGCTATGGCGGACAGCCGATGGCCGACTGGCGACCGTTTGCGGGGGAGTGGGGGCTCGTGCTCGGCGCGTCGAGCGGCTTCGGGGCGGCGACCGCGCGGCACCTCGGTCGGCTCGGCATGGGCATCATCGGCGTCCACCTCGACCGCAAGGCGACGCTGCCGCTCGCCGAGGGGGTGATCGCCGACGTCGAGGCCGCCGGCGCGCCCGCGCACTTCTTCAACGTCAACGCGGCCGACGACGACAAGCGGGCGCTGGTGTGCGCGCGGGCGCGCGAGCTGCTCGGCGGCAGGCGGCTGCGCGTCCTGCTGCACTCCCTCGCTTTCGGGACGCTGCGCCCCTTCATCGGCGGCGGCCCCGGCCAGCAGACGAGCAAGGCGCAGCTCGAGATGACCCTCGACGTGATGGCCCACAGCCTCGTCTACTGGGTGCAGGACCTCTACGCCGCCGGGCTGCTCGGGTCCGAGAGCCGCGTCTTCGCGATGACCAGCGCCGGCGGGCGGCGGGTGTGGCCGGCCTACGGCGCGGTCTCGGCGGCCAAGGCCGCGCTCGAGTCCCACGTCCGCCAGCTCGCCGTCGAGCTCGGCGCCGCCGGCGTGGCCGTGAACGCGCTGCGGGCCGGGGTCACCGACACGCCCGCGCTGCGCAAGATCCCGGGCGCCGAGGTCCTGCTCGACGAGGCCCGGCGCCGCAACCCCGGCGGCCGGCTCACCGCCCCCGAGGACGTCGCCGCCGCGGTGGCCGTGCTGGCGCTCCCGGGCGCCGGTTGGATCACCGGCAACGTGATCGGCGTGGACGGTGGCGAGGACGTGACGGCCTGAGGCCGGCCTTGCGCCGCGCGCGGCTCGTGGCCGCCCGGCGCACGCCGCTGCGCGCGTTGCCGTTGGCGGCGATGCCACGCACGAAGCGGTAGGCGAAGGTGTCGGCCTTGCGCTCGGCGTCGGTCCAGAACACGTAGTGCGCCATCTCGTGGTAGACGGTGCTGATCCACTGGCGCTCCGAGTTGTACTTCCGTCCCTTCTTCCAGTTCTCGGGGTGGACGAGGTGGATGCGGCCGTTCTCGTAGGTGCGGCCGGCGGTCTTGCCCCAGTCGAGGTACTCGAACCACCGCACCTCCGGCGTGCGGAGGTTGTAGAAGCGGCTGAGCATGCCGATCGCGCGGCGGAACGCGAAGACCCGATAGTCGCGGAAGAAGGCGGAGAGGAGGCGGTCGATCGTGCGGCGGTCGCGCAAAGCGGGAAGTATCATGCGCATGGATGGCTCCGGACCCCCGGGTGGTGGGGGGGCGGAAGATAACGGGGGGGCATGGTGGAGTCAATCCGCATCGGCCATGGGCCAGGAAACGCTTGCGCCGCAAGCATTTGCGCAACTTCATCCCGGTCGCGGGGCCGTCGTGCGATCGCCGCCGGGCCATGTGAGAAATCTAGGCCATCCCCCGGCATGGACTCGCCCCGGCCGCCCCACGGCGCGTGCGGGCGCGCCAGAGGTCGCGCGCCACGGCCGGGCGGACCGCCTCGTCGAGCCGGATGAGGCGAGTGTCCGGCCACGACCGCCACGGGCCTTCGAGCGGCTCGAGGGTCAGGATCTGGAAGGCGCCCCCGGAGCTGGTCGCGCTGTCGGCGCCAGCCACCCGACAGAGCAACCGCTGTGGCAGATCGGCGACGTAGACGTAGTCTCCCGGGACGTACACGGAGCCTCCAGCCCCCGTCCGGATAGCAGCGCACGTGCCGCCTCTGGACGCGGTCGGACGGGGGGCGGCCGCCGGGCGGGCGACGCGTTCCCGTCGCCCCGACCGCCCGGTGGCGCGGCGAAATTTTGCTCGGGGGCGCCATGTGCGCTAGATTCCCGGCGCCATGGTGGTGGCGGAGCGGTGGGAGCCGGCGGCGCGCGTCTGCGTCCACCTCGGCGACACGCTCGAGCTGCTACGCGCGGTGCCCGACGGGTGCGCTCAGCTCGTCGTCACCTCGCCACCCTACAACCTCGGCAAGCGCTACGAGCGCCGCCGGCCGCTCGCCGAGTACCTGGCCGGCCAGCAGCGCGTGATCGACGAATGCGTCCGCGTGCTCGCCCCCGGGGGCAGCATCTGCTGGCAGGTGGGCAATCACGTCGCCGACGGCGAGGTCGTGCCCCTCGACGCCGTGCTCTACCCGCTCTTCAAGCGGCACGAGGGGCTGCGGCTGCGCAACCGGATCGTCTGGCACTTCGAGCACGGGCTCCACTGCGCGCGCCGCTTCTCCGGCCGCCACGAGACGATCCTCTGGTTCACGAAGGGCGAGCCGTACCGCTTCGACCTCGATCCCGTGCGCGTGCCGCAGAAGTATCCGGGCAAGCGCGCGTGGAAGGGGCCGCGCGCCGGGGAGTACTCGGGGAACCCGCGCGGCAAGAACCCGGGCGACGTGTGGGCGTTCCCCAACGTGAAGGCCAACCACATCGAGAAGACGATCCATCCGTGCCAGTTCCCCGTCGAGCTGGTCGAGCGTCTCGTGCTGGCACTCACCGCGCCCGGCGACCTCGTGCTCGACCCCTACCTCGGCGTGGGCACGAGCGCCTGCGCGGCCGTGCTCCACGGCCGGCGAGCGGCCGGCGCGGAGATGGTGCCCGCGTACGTGCAGATCGCGCGCGAGCGGATCACGCTTGCGCTCCGCGGCGCGCTGCGCATCCGCCCGCGAGACCGCCCGGTGCACGTTCCCGACCCGCGCTCGGCGCTCGCGCGCCGGGAATCCGGGCCGGCGCCGGGGCGCCGCCGCCGGCGGGCACGGCCGCCCGCGGCGGGGATGCAGCTCGCGCTACGAGCGCTCGGCGGCCCCTACACCCCGTAGAGCCGCGCCGCGGTGCCGCCGAGGATCGCGGTCTTGGCGTCGGCCGTCAGATCCGGGCGCTCGCGGATCGGCGCCACCGTGTCCGGGAAGTCGCTGTCCCAGTGCGGGTAGTCGCTGGCGTACATGATCCGATCCGCGCCGAGCCGGGCGGCGGCGTAGGCGATGCCGTGCTCCTCCGGCTCGCAGGCGAAGACGCACTGGCCGCGCTCCGCGTACTCCGAGGGCCGGCGCCGGCATCCGGGCACCTGCCGGCCGCGCTTCTCGACGTGCTCGTCGAGCCGCTCGAGGAAGTAGGGCACCCAGCCGACGCCGGACTCGAGGAACGCGACGCGCACCCGCGGGTGCCGCTCGAGGACGCCGCCGAGGGTGAGCGCCGTGAGCGCGATCATCTGGTCGAAGGGGAAGCTCAGCGCGTGCACCTGGACGTAGTTGTCGAAACGGTCGGCCCCGGCGACCGGGATGTTCATCCCCGGAGCCCCGTGCACGCCGACCGGGAGCCCGCTCGCCTCGACCGCCGCCCAGAAGCGCTCGAGATCGGGGTGGTCGAGGTTCCGGCCGTCGCCCAGCGCCGGCGGCACGGTGACGCCGACCAGCCCCTGCGCGGCCATCTCCTCGAGCACCGGCACGGCCCGCGCCGGGTCTTGGAGCGGCACGATGCCCACTGCGCGCAGGCGGCCGCCCGGCGCGGCCGCGGTGAAGCGAGCCGCCCAACGGTTCCAGCGCCGGCAGAAGTCCTCCGCGAAGGCCGGATCGGAGAACGCGGTGGCCCCGATACCGAGGCTCGGGTAGGCGACCATCACGTCGATGCCCTCGGCGTCGGCATCGCGGAGGATGCCAGCGGGCTCGAAGGGGTTGGTCGCCTTCGGCGTGATGCTGGTCGGCGTGTCGACGCCGCAGCCACGCCCTTCCGAGCGGGGGAACTGCTTGCCTTCGATCAGCGCGCCGGCGATCCCGCGGGCGGGATCGGGAAGCTTCACCGTGCCGGGATGGGCCTCGGCCAGCTCGAGCACGAAGTCGCCGGTCTCGAGCAGGTGTGCGTCACCGTCGACGATCCGCGGCGTCACCGTGCCGCTCCGGCGATGCGATCGAGGTGCCGGTACGTCTCGTCGGCGCCGAGCGTCGGGATCGACACCACGACGCGGTCGGCCCCGGCGTCACGGTAGGCGGCCAGCACCGCGCGCGAGGGCAACGCGTCGAGCATCGGCGTCTCCATGCCGGGCGGCGCGCCGATCATCACGCTGAGCGAGATCTTGCTCGCATCCCGCCCATGGGAGCGCGCCTCGCGCGCGATCTCCGTGCGCGCCTGTCGCACGCCGTCGGCGGGCAGCGCGATGGGCATCCACCCGTCGCCCCACTGCGCGACGCGCTTGACCGCGTTCGGCCCCATGCCGCCCAGGATCACCGGCAGGTGGGGCCGCTGGACGGGCGTGGGCCGGCAGACCACCGGCGGGAAGCGCACCCACTTGCCCTCGAACCCCACGGGCTCGCCGGTCCAGAGCTTCCGCATCGCGGCCACCGCCTCGCGCATGAACGCAAAGCGGTGCGGGAAGTGCGCCGTGAACAGCCGCATCTCCTCCTCGAGCCAGCCCGCCCCGATGCCGAAGAGGAACCGGCCGCCCGAGAGCCAGTCGACGGTCGCCGCGGCGAGCCCGGTCATGAGCGCGTCGCGCTCCGGGACGAGACAGATGCCCGTGCCGACGCGCAGCCGGGTGGTCACCGCCGCGGCGGCCGCCAGCGTCGGGAAGGGATCGGGCAGCTCGGTGTACGGCCGCGGCATCTTCCCGTCGGGAGACAGCGGGTAGCGCGTCTCGTAGTCGCGCGGCACCACCGGATGCTCCGGCACCCAGAGCGACTCGATCCCACGCTCCTCGCAGGCGCGGGCCAACGCCGTGACCGGCAGCGCGCGCTCGGTCACGAACATGAGGACTCCGACGTCCACGGCTCACTCCTTCGGCATCAGATCCTGGGCCTTCTTGAAGTGCTCCACCGCCTCGTCCTGCATCCCGTCCTTGAGCGCCTTGTCGCCCTCGTTGTATTCGGTGAGGGCCTCGCCGAGGTCCTTCCCCTCGGCCTGCGCCTTCTTGATCTTGGGCAGGAGCGCCTTCTTGTACTCGATCGCGGTCTGCGCGCCGGCGGGAAGGGCGAGCGCGAGCACGAGCAGACCGGTGGTCAGACGCGGCATCGTGTGCATGCCGAGCCTCTTAACCGGGCGGGGTCGGCGCGCGCAAGGCCCGTCGCGCCGTCACTCGGCGACGCGCCGGTACTGCCCCCGGAAGAAGAGCAGCGGCCGGCCGCCCTGCCCCTCGGCGTGCTCGACCTCCCCGACGTGGATCACGTGGTCGCCGCCGGGGTGGGTCTCGACCACGCGGCATTCGAGGTAGGCGAGCGTTCCGTCGAGGATGGGGGTCTCGAGGCGGCCGAGGCGATAGGCGACGCCCTCGAACTTCTCCCCTCCCGACTTGGCGAAGCGGGCCGACAGCCCCTCCTGGTCCTCGGCGAGGATGTTCACCACGAAGCGCTTCGAGTCGTAGAAGTGGATGAAGGTCTCGGCCCGGCGGTCGACGCAGATGAGCACGAGCGGCGGCTCGAGGGAGAGCGAGGTGACCGCGTTGGCGGTGAGCCCGTAGAATTTCCCCCGGCTGTCGCGCGTCGTGATGACGGTCACGCCGGTCGCGAACATGCCCATGACGCGGCGCAGCTCCTTCGCGTCGAACATGGGCGACCCGAGTAGTGCCCGGCGCCCGCGGTGTCAAACCGCTCTTGACCCGAGCGGCCGCTCTTTGGCATCCGGCCGGCATGGGACGCACGATCGACGTGGACGGTCACGTCCTCGAGCCGCCGGACCTCTGGGAGCGCTACCTGGATCCGCCGTGGCGCTCGCGGGCCATCCGCGTGCGCCGCGGCGCCGACGGCCGCGACGTCCTCGAGATCGACGGCCGGCCCGCCCGGCTGACCACTCCGGAGATGCTGGGCGGCTTCGGCGGCATGGGCAAGCCGCTCGACGAGCTGGCGCGTGCGTGCCTCTCCGGCCGCTACGCCGAGAACGCCCCCGCCGCGGCCACCGACCCGGCGGCGCGCTTGGCGTTGCTCGACCACGACGGCATCGCGTGCGCGCTCCTCTACCCGAGCCTCGGGCTCCAGTGGGAGGCCGAGGCGCCCGACCCGGCCTGGGCGCTCGCACACTGTCGGGCCTACAACCGCTGGATCGAGGAGTTCTGCGCCGGGAGCGGCGGGCGGCTCCTTCCCGTGGCGCACCTCTCGCTCGGCGACGTCGAGGGGGCCGTGGCGGAGCTGCGCCGGGCGGTGGCCGCCGGCGCCCGCGGCGCGTTCGTCCTCCCGTTCACCCTCGACGGCCTGCCCCATGGCCACCCGGCGCACGACCCGCTCTGGGCGGCGGCCTGCGAGCTCGACGTGCCGATCGCGATTCACACCGGCATCGACCCGCCCGCACGCGGGCTTCACCGCCGCTTCGACGGCCTCGCCTGGCCCGAGAACGTGCGCGAGGGCATTTGGTACCTCCAGATGATGTTCCCGCAGGCGGTGCAGCAGGCCTTCACGACGTTCTTCCTCTACGGCACCTTCGACCGCTTCCCGGCGCTGCGGCTGGTCGTGCTCGAGTCGGGTGGCGGGTGGCTCGGCTTTTGGCTCGACCGCATGGATGCGCTGGCGAAGAGCCCGCTGCGCCTCACGCTGCCGCTGCGCGACCTGCCGAGCGCCTACGTCCGCCGGCAGTGCTGGATATCGGCCGACCCCGACGAGCGCGCGCTGCCGCCCGTCATCGACTACGTCGGCGCGGACCGTTTCCTCTGGGCGACCGACTACCCGCACAGCGACCATGGCGCCGATTACATGGCGGAGCTGCGCGAGCTCGGCTCGGCACTGCCTCCGGCCACGCGACGGGCGCTCGTCGGGGAGAACGCCGCGCGGCTCTACCGGCTCCGAGCCGCGGGGACGTAGCAGACGAGCACCCGCTCGCCGGACGCGAAGCCCGCGCGGAACTCGCTCGCGAACTGGGGCCAGCGGTCGGGATACTTGTGCGCGTACGCGTCGAGGAGGCGCTGCTGGCGGGCGGGGTCCTTGACGATGCTACCGCGGGCGTCGAACGCCGGCCCGTCGGGGCGCCCCACGGCGATCCGCGCCCGCGTGCGGCCCGCGCGGATGCGCCGCACGCGGTGGCTCGTCGGCCGGGTTCCGACACACACCGCGCCCACGTCGTAGAAGAACCATATCTCCGCGGGCGTCCCGAGATGCCCCGACTTGCGCTCGCTCTGGAGGTAGACGTACTTCGCTTCGCCGAGCGCCTTCACGGTCTCCGGGGGCAAGTCCGCCGCAGTTGCCCCGAGGGCCGCCAGCAGCCATACGACGGCGGCGCCGCGGACGACTCGGGACCCGCGGCGCCGCCGTCCGGTCGGCGCGATCACTGAAGCTGCATGGTGCCGTTGATGCTGGTCGTTCCGGGACCGGGCAGGTCGGCCACCGGATCGATCGCGAAGTTCCCCGTCTTCGGCACGCAGAACGACCCCGCGATCACCCCCGCGTGCGCCGCCCCGTCGCTCACGTTGCCCAGGGCCGCCCCCGTCTGCTTGATCGTCCGCGCCGTCGACTGCCCGAACGCCCCCGCATGCGTCTGCCCCGAGCAGAAGATCCCCGTGGCGTTGGTGTCCGTCGTCGTGCCCGTCGTCAGGGCGAGCGGGATGCTGAGCGGCGTCACGAACGTCGAGTCCGTCGGCGGACAGTCGAGCGTCGTCTTGAGTGTCCCCACCGGGCTGCACGCCAGTCCCTGGTTGCGCCCCGCGTTGCACGTGTTCACGCAGTCCGCCGCCGTCGTGCAAGCCTTGCCTGATGCCTTGCCGGTACAATGGCCCGAGACGCACGTCGTGTTCACGCACTGCGGGCACGGCGACGTCCCGTTGCCCGTGAGATACACCCGCGACGACAGCGGCACGTTCAGCGCCACGTCGCCCGTGGTCGTGTAGTTGCTCACCGTCCCGCTCTCGTTGGACGCCACCACGTTCTGCACGCAGGTCGAGAGGCTCGGCGTCGACGGGTTCGGGATCGGGAACGGCTGGCTGAAGTAGCACTGCGCGTCGGGCACGCATGAGTCGCCGATCGCGGTGCACTGCGCGTTGCTCGTGCACGGCGTGGTGAACGCGATCCCGCAGTGGCTCGTGGAGAGCGTCCCCAGCGAGCAGTTCCCCGGCGGCCCGGCGAGCCCGCCCAGGTTCACGGTCGTGCCCACGATCGAGGTGATGC
>DATGIZ010000043.1:0-291710 GCA_035295465.1 Binatia bacterium
GAGCGTGTTCTGCGAGCCGTTGGGCAGGAACGCCCCCGGCACGGTCGTGTTGCTGCCCCCCCCGAAGTAGAGGCAGCCGAGCCCGAGATCGACGATCTTCGCCGCCGAGCCGTTGTCGAGCTCGCCCGAGAGCGGCGCCGCGGGCGGCGTCTTGAGGCCGGCGCCGCCGCAGTTCGACGTGCCCGCCACCACGCTCAGGGCGAGCTTGGTGAAGCCGCTAGCCACCGTCGTGGTCGTCGTCGACGTGGTCGTGGTGGTGGTCGTGGGCACCGTGGTGGTGGTGGTCGTCGTTGTCGTTGTCGTGGGGATCGTGGAGGTGGTGGAGGTGGTGGAGGTGGTGGATGTCGTCGTCGTGTGCGTGGTCGACGTCGTCGAGGTTGTTGAGGTGGTGGTCGTCGGGACGGTGGAGGTGGTGGTGGACGTCGTGGTCGTATGCGTGGTCGAGGTCGTCGAGGTGGTGGTCGTCGGGACGGTGGAGGAGGTAGTGGTGGTGGTGGACGTCGTGGTGGTCGTCGGGACGGTGGTGGATGTCGTGGTCGTGTGCGTGGTCGACGTCGTCGAGGTCGTCGAGGTCGTGGTCGTCGGGACAGTGACCGCGACGCCGTGCACGGTCGCCCGATCCGTGCTGATCACCCGCGCCGCGACGCCGCCGGTCGCCGTCGCGTCCGCTCCGAGCCCGAGCAGCCCGTTCGGCGCGCAGAGGTGGCCCGTGAACCGTGCCCGGCGCGAGAGGTGTACCGTGTCGCCCGCGACGAAGAAGTGGATGTGGCTCGCGTCGGGTGCGGGCGCGCCCGTCACCGGGCCCACCTGGCTCCCGGTGAAGAACCGCGTATCACCGGCGACGAACACCTGCACTGCGCTCCCGGCAAGCAGCAACCTCGCGCCGCTCGCGACCCGCAGGCTGCAGAAGGCGTAGTCGCCCCCGTCGAGGACGAGGGTGCCAGGACCGGGCATGCCGCGCACCAGCACTGCCCCGTAGGCCCCGGCCTTGAGGTGCTGAATGGTACTGTGGCCGACCGTGATGGCCTGGCTGCCGCACGCCGGCGCCGGCTTGGGGAACCCGCAGGACGCCGCCAGGTCGGGAACGATCGGCCCGGTGAACGCCTCGACCGGGGAACCCGAGCAATTGACGCCGATCACCCGCCCCGGGCTGGTGAACAGCCGCGTGCACATGGAGCCCGGAGCCAGTCGCACGGCGCCGTTCGGGCCGGTGCCGACGACGACGTTCTCGCCCGACGCCTTCAACGGGCCGTGGGTGAGGAGGCCGCCGTCGTTGACGCAGACGGGGAGCCCGTCCACGACGAGGCTGCCCTTGGTGCGCAGCAGGCTGTCCGCAAAGATGGCGCAGTCGTCGACGCTCGGGTTCGGCCCGGACACGGCCGTGCGCGCCGATGGTGCGAAAGCGGCAATGATTGCCAGAATACCTGTAACCAGGCAACCAACGATCAGGCTCCGCGTCGCTGACTTCATTGGTCCTCCAAGCGCGCCCCGGGCACCGGAAGTGGAACCCCGTTACCGGAGGCCGTAACACGGACGGGCCAGGAAGTGAAGCCAGAAAGCGCGGCAGCGAGAATCGTGCGCAACGGCAACGTCGCCGGACATCGATGTGGCGTTGCTGCAAGGCGATTGCGACCTAGGTACGACCCTACGGCTGCTTCGCCGGCAGGCGGCCGGGCGACTCCTCGTCGAGGCGATCCATAGCCAGCCGCACGGCCGTCGCCCGCAGGCGGGCCTTCGAGCCGCCGTAGGCCCCGTGGTCGAGACCGGCCAGCGGCACCGCGGCCTCGCGCGCGGCCTCGAGCAGGCGCTCGGGCGGCACCACGCGATCGAGGATCTGCCGAGCAAGTGCCTCGGCGGGCGCGTAGCCCCGTGCGTGGAGGATGGCCTCGGTGTGCCAGCGCGGCGGCACGGCGGCGCAGGCGAGCACGATCGCCCACGTCGGCAGCGTGAGGCCGATGGCGACCTCGTTGAGCTGCAGGCGGAACGGGCCGTCGGCCGCGACGCGCAGGTCGCAGGCGAAGGCGAGCAGCGCGCCGCCCGCGATCGCATGCCCGCTCACGGCCGCCACCGTCGGCAGGGGCAGCGTGAACAGGCGGAGCAGTGTGCGGCCGAAGGTGAGCAGCGTCTCCCGCAGCTCGGCGGCCGGCAACGTGGGCAGCAGCTTCACGTCGAGGCCGGCGGAGAACACGCCCGGGCGGCCGGTGATCACGATCGCCGCCGGGTCGTCCGCCTCCGCCCGGTCGAGCGCCGCCTGGAGCGCCCGGAAGAACGGCAGGCTCATCGCGTTCACCTTGCCGTCGTCGAGGGTGACGACGGCAAGCGTCCCTTCCCGGGCATAGCGGACGGCGTCCGTCACCGCGGGGCCCGCCGGGGGACGATGCGACGCATGGGTCCATCAGCTAGGGGACGGCGCGAGTCAGGTCAAGGTCGGCGCTCCGCGGTCCCCGAGCGTCGCGGCGAGCGCCTGCGCCGGCGCGCGGTAGCGCTCGAGGCCGAGCGCCTGCGAGAGGGCGAGCGACCGTCCCACGTGCCGCAGCGCCGCCGGCTGGTCGTCGTGCTCGGCCGCCAGCGCCGCGGCGCCGAGGTGCGCCGCGGCCAGGAGGGAGCGCGCGCCGAGCGACTCGGCGAGCGCGATCGCCTCCTCGTAGGCGCGCGCCGCCGCCGGGCGGTGGCCCGGACCGAGCCGCGCGTGGAGCCGTCCCGTGGCGAGCGCCGCCTGCGCCGCGCTCAGCCGTGCCCCCACGCGAAGACGCAGCTGGGCGACGTAGCGCTGGGCACGCTCGAGGTCGCCCACCGCGAGCAGCGCATCGAGGACGAAGCGGTGGTTGAGCGCCGTGACGCCGAGTGCTGCGAGGCCGAGATCGATGAGCGCGAGGTAGCGCTCCGCCGCCACCGGTTCTCCGCGCTCGACTGCGGCGACCAGCGCCACGCCCGCCACCGACGCGATCGTGCTGCGGTCGCTGATCGCTTCGGCGATGGCGATGGCGCGCTCGGCCCACTCGCGCGCCTCGGCATAGCGCCCCCAGAGAAAGTACACCTGCGCGGCCGAGCCCGCCGCGTGGCCCTCGACGGTGCGGTTGCCGGCGCGCACCGCGAGGTCGTGCGTCTCGCGCAGCAACCCGAGGGCCCGCTCGAGGTCGTCGCCGTGGAACAGCACCGCGTCGCGCACCGTGCGCGAGCCGAGGTAGAGATCGGTGAGCCGCTCGGCGTGGCCGAGGTGCTCGAGCTCGGCCACCACCCAAGTGAGCGTGCGCTCGGCGAGCGCGAAGCGGCCGTCCAGCAGGTAGGCGAGGCCGAGGCCGCGCGAGATGCGGAAGCCCTGGAGGGCGAGACCCGCGCGCTGCGCGATCGCCAGCGCCTCCTCGATGGTGGCGATCCCCGCGGCGAACTCCCGCGGATCGCCGAACGTCGCCATGATGCCGTGATAGAGGCTGAGCTCGGCAAGCGCCTCGGGATCCTCGAGCGCGCGTGCGAGCGTGCGCCCGCGCTCGGCGGCGCGTTGCGCGTCGCTGCGCTCGCCCGGCCCGTGGATCACCGTCACGCGGCAGAAGCCGCGCGTCGCCTCGAGGACCCAGCCGTGGTGGCGGCCGGCCGCGTCGGCGGACAGGCCCGCCTCGGCGAGCTCCCAGGCCTGGCGGTAGAGGTGCGCCGCGGTGCCGTAGGAGGGCACCCGCTCGGCGTCGGCCGCGGCGCGCAGCAGCGCGGTGATCGCCTTCTCGCGGTCGTCGCTGCGGGCGAAGTGGTGCGCGACCAGCGCCGAGTGCTCGGCTCCCGCGCCGCCCGAGGCTTCGAGCATGCGGCCGACGCGCTCGTGGAGCTGGCGGCGCTGCTTGAGGAGCAGGCTCTCGTAGGCCACCTCCTGCGTGACGCTCTCGCCGAAGCGGAACTCGTCGGGGGAGAGGAAGCTCTGGCGATGGAGCACACCGCGGCGCACGAGCTCCTCCAGCTCGGCGCCGACGTCGATACCCTCGCCGGCGAGCAGCTCCTCGAGCTGGCCGCGCGCGAACTGGCGGCCGAGCACCGCGGCCACCTGCGCGACCCGCTTGGCATCGCCGCCCAGCCGGTCGAGACGCGCGGCGACGACCTCCTGCACCGTCCCCGGAATGTGGATGTCCTCTACGGGACGCGTGAGGCGAGCCCGGCCGTCGCCCGCGGTCACGAGGCCCGCCTCGACCAGCGCGCGCGTGATCTCTTCCGTGAAGAAGGGGCTCCCCTCGGCCTTGTCCAGGATGCGGCGCTCGAGCTCCGCGGGCAGCGTCCCGCCGGCGACGGCGCGGATCATCGTCGTGGCCTCGGCGTCGGGCAGCGGATGGAGGCGGAGCTGGGTGAACGCGCCGCCGGGGCGCCACGAGCCCTCGTAGTCCGGCCGGTGGGTCACGACGAGCATCACGCGCTCCTGCTCGAGGCGGGCCACCGCCGACTCGAGGAGCTGGCGCGACGGGCCGTCGATCCAGTGGAGGTCCTCGACGAGCATGACCACCGGGGCGCGCTCGCTCTCGGCGTGGACGAGCCGCGCGATCGTCGCGAAGGTCTCGGGCTCGAGACGCTCGGCATCGTGGCCGGGGGCTTCCTCGACGGGCAGCGCCAGCAGCCGGCAGAGGTGAGGGTGCGCCCGGTCGAGGGCGGGATCCCAGCATCGGACGCGCTCGGCGATCCGCTCGCACGCGCGCTCTGCCGGCTCGCCGCGCGTGATGCCGAAGTGGCGCCGGAGCATGGTGAGGAACGGGAGATAGGGGACGCTCTGATCGAGCGCCGAGCAGCGCGCCTCGAAGAAGGTGACCGGCGCGCCGCCGATCTTCTCGCGGAGCTCCCAGAGCAGGCGCGACTTGCCGCTGCCCGCGTCGCCCACGACGGCCACCACCTGCGCGCGGCCGGTGACCGCGGCGCGGTAGCACGCCTCGAGCTGCGCCAGCTCCTGCGCCCTGCCGACGAACGGCGTGAGGCCGCGCCCGGCGGCGATCGCCATCGGGGTGGCGCCCTCGCTGCGACCGAGGACCTCGAAGGCGGGCACCGCTTCGGCGCGTCCCTTGACGGCGAGCGGACCGCGCGGCAGCAGCCGGAAGGCCCCGCGCACCAGCCGCTCGGTCGCCTCGCTGATGAGGATGCCGCCCGGGGGCGCCAGTCCCTCGAGGCGCGAGGCGAGGTTGGTGGTGTCGCCGAGCGCCGTGTAGTCCATCTTGAGGTCGTTGCCCACCGTGCCCACGACCACGGGACCGGTGTGGACGCCGATGCGCGGGCGCAACGCCAGGTCGCGCCCCGCGAGATCCCCGGCGTTCAGCCGGCCGATCGCGTCCTGGATGGCGAGCGCGGCCTCGACGGCGCGCGCCGGGGCATCCTCGTGCGCGACCGGCGCGCCGAAGAGCGCCATCAGCCCGTCGCCCGCGAGCTGGTTGACGATGCCCTCGCGGCGGTAGATCTCGGCGAAGGCGAGATCGAGGTAGCGCTCGAGGAGGTCGTGCCACTCTTCGGGGTCGAGGCGCGCGGCGATGGCGGTCGAGCCCGCGAGGTCGCAGAAGAGGACGGTCACCTGCTTGCGCTCGCCGTCGACGGCGCCGCGGGTCGCGCGGATCTTGGCGGCCAGGGCGGGGGGCACGTGGCGGGCGAGGCGGTCGCGGGCGTCGGCCGGCGGCGGCGCGGCCTGTCCCTCGACGCGCGCCCCGCAATCGGGGCAGAAGCGGAAGGTCGGCGCCAGCGGCGCCCCGCACTGTGGGCAGCGCGCCGGTGCCGGCGCCCCGCAGTCGTGGCAGAACGCCTTGCCCGGGATCAGCGCGACGCCGCAGCTCGTGCAGACGAGCGGGCGCTGGGCCCCACCGACCGCCATTGCCTCCCGCTCAATTACACCGGCGCGCCGGCCGACGGAACTCACTCGGGATCGATCAGCTCCGGGCGGAACTCCGGATGGCGCGCGAGCCAGCCCGCCGCGCCCCGCAGCGACGCCTCGTTCTGGCGGTTGATGAAGCGGTAGATCGGCGCCTCGAACCAGCGCAGGACGGGCGTCCTCATGTGAAATTTCTCGCGAAAGTGCAGCCGCGTGCGGTTGGGGCCGAGCCGCTCGAGGGTGACCGATCCGGAGAGCCCGGTGCGCAGCATCACGTAGTCGTAGCCGACGTTCGGCCGGACGTTGTGGACGAGCTCGAAGGACTCGCCCCGCCGGCCGAACGGCAGCGGATAGACGACCTTGCGCAGCAGCCCGTTCCCGTCGGCGTCGCCGGGGTAGACGATCTCCACGTCGAGCACCGCCGGCGCGTACTCCTTCCACAGGTCGTAGCGCTGGAAGAGCGCCCACAGCCGCGGCGGGGCCGCGGGCAGATCGACGCTGTACTCGTGCCGGCGCACGGGACGAGGGGCTACTTCACGTAGTACTGCCCGATCAGGATGAACATCTCGTTCTCCGTGCTCTCGCCGCCCGTGATCGGGCAGGCGTCGCAGAGGCCGTCGCCGGCCCCCGGCCTCGAGTCGCAGTCCGCGTTCGTCGTGCAGGAGGCCGGCGGGCTCATCTTGCCCGCGACGCACTTGACGGGCTTGCAGTGCGAGAACGCCGGCGCCTCGGGCGGCACGTGCGAGGCGCGCGTCACCAAGGTCGGATCGGGTCCCCCGCCGGCCGCCACCCCGTTGTTGAAGGTCGCGCAGTAGTGCAGCTTGTCGCCCGCGTTGAAGACGAGCGGGGGCGCGAGCTCCTTGTTCGGCGGGTCGTTGTAGACGAAGTTCTCGTAGAGGAGCTGATCGCCGTGCTGGGGGTCGGTGATCCAGAAGTGCTGGCCGTGGCGATGGGTGTGCGAGGACAGCGTGAAGAGGTACGCCTGCTGCGGCGCGGAGAAGTCGTCGAAGGTGTAGTCGTTGCAGATCGTCCCGACCTGGTAAGGCGGGATGCCGGTCGCCCCGAAGATGTCGTCGATGTCGAAGATCCCGTGCACGATGTAGCGGCGGTCCGCCGCGTAGTCGTAGTTGAGCCACGCGTGCATCGTGGTGTCCTCGGGGGTGAGGTTGAAGGCGTGCGAGTTCCAGTAGAGGATGCCCTTGAGCGGGATCGGGGCCCACACGCCGGGGGCGAAGTCGAAGTCCGCCTGCGCCTTCTGGGCGCCGCCGATCTGGATCGAGTTGAAGGGCTTCCCGGGCACCGGCGGGCCGTAGCCGATGCACGCGAACGACGGCTGCACCTCGCTGGTGCAGGTTCCGCTGCCGCACGACGCGAGGTCCGTCGGCTCGCACGCCTGCCCCGCCTTCTCGCCGCCGTTGCAGGTCCACGTGCCGAACGACGGGTCGTGGATCTGGTCGAGCGAGCCGGCGAAGAGGCTCAGGATCAGGTGATGGCTCTGCGGGTCCTGGCGCAGCGTCTGGGCGTTCCAGTAGAAGACGTTGCCGTCGGTGAACTCGGCCGGCACACGCCCGGTGAGGTCGTAGTAGGTCGCGAAGCAGACCTCGTGCTCGCTGTTCGCCGGAAGCTTCCACGGCGGCATCACGAACTGCAGCCCCTGGTCGGGCGCCGGTGGAGGAAGCGGGATCGCGGAGATCGGGGTCGGCGTGGGCAGGCAGGCGTCGAGGAGACTCTGCGTGCCGGGCACCGTGCCGGTCTGCGGCGCGGTCGCGTAGATCCAGAGGCGCAGCGCCTCGAGCTCGTCGGCGCTCAGCGTCGTCGCGTTGTTCGGCATCGGGCTGCCGCTCACCTGCACGCCCGGCGGAAGGTAGTTGGGCAGGTTCGCCGGGTCGGTCTTCGCGAGCAGCTTGAGGTAGAGATAGCTGCGCCGCTCGTCGCCGGGCTCGACGCGGTTGAGGGAAGGCACCTCCGTCGACGGCACCTGGACGAGGCTTGCGTACGCGGCATCGGGGCGGAGGTCGAGGCCGCCCTGCTTCGCGCTCCCGTGGCAGAGGTCGTTCGCGCAGTCGTGCCGCGCCAGGATCGTCTTCTGGATCGCGTCCCACGTGCCGGCGAACGCGGCGCCGCTGCCGCAGGCCGACGGGTGCGCCGAGAAGAGGGTGCGCGGCCGGTGCCTGGCACGCAGCGCCCCGGTGAGCTGCCCGCAGTCGAATCCCATCCGCGCCGTGAGCGCGACCTTCCGCATGCCGGCGCACGTGCTCCACCGGGCCCGCAGCCGCCACCCGCCGCGCGCTCGGTGCAGCCGCACGCGCGCGGAGCAGGCCCCGGCGATCGTCGCCACCTTCCCCGCGACCGATATGGTCTCGACGGCGCCGCTCACGCTCGCCGCGAGAGACGACTGCGCGGGGTCGACCGCGAACTGGGCGGTGCACGGCACGTGCCTCGCCCGTGTGGCGACGGCGGGGGCGGCGCCGCCGAGCAACGCGGCGGCGAGGACCGGAATCGCGGGGCGCATGGCGGCAGGAAACCACATCCAGGGCGGGGTTGGCGAGGCCTTCAGCGCGTCGCGGGCGGCGCCGGGCCGTCGGCGGCCTCGCCGACGGCGGCGTCGCGGGCCGCGCCGCGGTCCCGGGCGTCCTGCACGAGCATTCGCAGTGGACGCAGCGCGTCGACGAGCAAGCCGGTCGTGCCGCCGGGATAGAAGATCGCGATGGCCACGGCGAGCCCGACCGCGACGAGCACCGTCCGGCGCGTGAAGCCGAAAACGAGCGCCAGGGGCAGCGACGCTCCCGCGGCGATCACGGCGCCGGCGAAGAGCGTCTGCGAGTCCGGCATGGGCGTCCTCCTAGCCCGGGCGCTTCACGACCTGCCCGACGTAGACGTAGTCGAGGTCCTGCGACGTGAGGCAGCGGTCCGAGCCGCGCCAGGTGACGTGGCCCAAGGAGACGACGAAGAGCGTGTGATCGCCGGCGACGTGCCGGCTCTCCACCCGGCACTCGATGGAGACCATGGCCCCGGGGAGGAAGGGGAGGCCGGCGGGCGAGTCCTCGGTGGCGACGCCCTTCAAGTTGTTCGCCCCGGCCGGCCCGGTGTGGAAGTAGTCCTCGAGGTGGCGTCCCTTCTCGCCGACGACGTTGAGAGCGAAGCGCTGCGTGCGCTCGATCACGCCGTGGCTCAGGTGGCGCGGATCGACGGCGACGGCGATCCGCGGCGGATCGGCGGAGACCGGCGTCACCCAGGAGGCCGACATGCCGTGGCGCACGTCGCCCTCGCGCACGGTGAGGACGTAGATCCCGGTGGTGAGCGCAGCGAAGCCGCGCACGGTCTCCGGCGCGGGCGCGGCCTCGTGTCGGTCTTCGTCCACCGGGTGCTCCTCGGCCGGCCTCATACGGGGGAACGGGCGCGGGAGCAACCGGGCGTGGCGGAGCCCCGCGATCTTCGCCAAGTCTGTGCCCGCCGTCGCGGCCGGTGACCGAGATCGCCTACGACGTCGAGCTTCGTGCGTACGTTCGACCGCGTCGTCGGGCGGTCGCCGCGGCGACCCTTGAAAGGCGGGCGCCGGCGGCTATAGGGTCGCGCGGTTCGCGCGCCATGGCCTGGGACTTCGAGACCGACCCGGAATTCCAGAAGATGCTCGACTGGGCGGACGCGTTCGTGCGCCGCGAGATCGAGCCCCTGGATCTCGCCTTCCCCGACGCGGCCGCGCCCTACGACCGCCGCAACCCGGCCTACCGCAAGATCACCGAGCCGCTGAAGGCGGAGGTACGCCGCCGGCGGCTCTGGGCCTGCCACCTCGGCCCCGAGCTCGGCGGGGAGGGCTACGGGCAGGTGAAGCTCGCGCTCCTCAACGAGATCCTCGGCCGCTCGATGTGGGCGCCGAGCGTGTTCGGCTGCCAGGCGCCCGACTCGGGGAACGCCGAGATCCTCGCCCACTACGGTACCGAGGAGCAGAAGCGGCGCTACCTTCGCCCGCTCCTCGACGGCGACATCGTCTCCTGCTTCTCGATGACCGAGCCGCAGGCGGGCGCCGACCCGCGCGAGTTCCGCTGCCGCGCGGTGCGCGAAGGCGACACCTGGGTCATCAGCGGCGAGAAGTACTTCTCTTCGCACGCCGACCTCGCCGAGTTCCTGATCGTGATGGCGATCACCAACCCGGACGTGCCCGTGCATCGCGGCGCCTCGATGTTTCTCGTGCCGCGCGACACCCCGGGCCTCGGGGTCGTGCGGCTCGCGGGCCTCGGCCACGAGCCGCTCGGCCAGGGGCACCACGCCTACCTCCGCTACGAGAACGTGCGCGTCCCGCGCGAGAACCTGCTCGGCGGCGAGGGGGAGGGGTTCCTGATCGCGCAGACCCGGCTCTCCGGCGGGCGCATCCACCATGCGATGCGCACGGTGGCGACCGTGCGCGAGGCGCTGCGCATGATGTGCGAGCGGGCGCTCAGCCGCCGCACCCAGGGCGGCCCGCTCGCCGACAAGCAGCTCGTGCAGCAGGCGATCGCGGACTCCTTCATCCAGCTCGAGCAGTTCCGGCTCCTCGTCCTCTACGCCGCTTGGCACATCGACAAGGGGCACACGGAGGAAGCGCGGACCTACGTCGCCGCCGTCAAGGTGCAGACGGCGGAGGTGCTGCACGACGTCGTGCGCCGCGCCCTCCACCTCCACGGCGCGCTCGGCTGCTCGAACGAGATGCCGCTCGTGCGGCTCTGGATGACGGTGCCGGTGATGGGGATCGCCGACGGGCCGACCGAGGTGCACAAGATGACGGTCGCCAAGCAGGTGCTGAGGCGGCACCGGCCCTACGAGGGCCTGTGGCCGCGTGACTACCTGCCCGAGCGTGCAGCGGAGGCCCGCGCGCGCTTCGCGGCCTACCTCGAGGAGGCCGTGGGGAACCTGTGACCGCGCTCGTCGATCCCGACCGGCTCGGTCATTGGATGGACGCGCGGGGGCTGCCGGGACGCGGCGAGCCGGTCACGTGCCGCTTCATCACCGGCGGGGCGTCCAACGAGCTGTTCGAGATCCGCCGCGGCGACCTGCGGCTCGCGCTCCGCCGCCCCCCCGCCAAGGTCCCCGAGGGCCGCAACGAGAGCATGCTGCGCGAGTACCGCGTGCTGCGCGCGCTGGCCGACACCGACGTCCCGCACCCCCGCGTGGTCGCCGCCTGCGACGACCCCTCCGTGCTGGGCGCGTGTTTCTACCTCATGGAGCACGTCGACGGCTGGTCGTGCATGCAGGCGGAGGGCTGGCCGCCGCCCTTCGACGGCGACCTCGAAGCGCGCCGCGGGCTCGCCTGGGAGCTGGTGGACGCGATCGCCGCACTGGCGCGCGTCGATTGGCGGGCGCGGGGGCTCGAAGGCTTCGGGCGGCCCGAGGGCTTCCACGAGCGGCAGGTGAATCGCTGGCTCGCCCACCTCGCGCGGTTCCGCTTCCGCGACATCCCGGGCCTCGAGGAGGCGGCCGCCTGGCTGCGGCGCTACCGGCCGCGCGCCTACCGTCCGGGCATCCTCCACGGCGACTACCAGTTCGCCAACGTCATGTTCCGCCACGGCGCCCCCGCCCGGCTCGCGGCGATCGTCGACTGGGAGATGGCGACCGTCGGTGATCCGCTCCTCGACTTGGGCTGGGTGCTCATGGGCTGGCCCGACCCCGACGAGGACCGCGCGCGCGGGGGCTACGTGGACTACACCGGCATGCCCGCCCGCGCCGAGCTCTGCGAGCGCTATGCGCGGCAGAGCGGGCTCCCCGTCGAGGAGATCGACTACTACGTGATCCTCGCGCGCTTCAAGATCGCGATCGTGCTCGAGGGCGGCTATGCGCGCTACGTGCGGGGCGGCGCCGACAACCCCAAGATGGCCGCCTTCGGCGACGTCGTCCTCGACATGGCGCGCAAGGCGGCCGAGCTGGCCCGCACGACGAGGCTCCGTCCATGAAGAAGACTCCGGCCGAGCTGTTCGATCTCTCGGGACGCGTCGCGCTGGTGACCGGTGGGAGCCGCGGGCTCGGGCGCGAGATGGTGCTCGCGTTCGCGCGCGCCGGCGCGGACGTGGTGATCGCGAGCCGCAAGCTCGACCGCTGCGAGGCCGTCGCGCGCGAGGTCGAGGCCGAGACCGGACGGCGCGCGCTTGCCCACGCCTGCCACGTGGGGCGCTGGCCGGACCTCGAGCGTCTGGTCGAGGCCGCGTACGGCGCGTTCGGGAAAGTCGACGTGCTGGTGAACAACGCCGGCATGTCGCCCCTCTACGACGACGTGGCGAGCGTGAGCGAGGCGCTGTGGGACAAGGTGCTGGCGGTGAACCTGAAGGGCCCGTTCCGGCTCACGGCGCTCGTCGGGACGCGCATGGCGGCCGGGGCGGGCGGCTCGATCATCAACGTGAGCAGCGTGGGGTCGGTCCGCCCCTACGGCGGCATCGTGCCCTACGCCGCCGCCAAGGCGGGGCTCAACGCGATGACCGTCGCCTTCGCGCACACCTTCGGCCCGAAGGTGCGCGTCAACTGCCTCATGCCGGGGACCTTCGTCACCGACATCAACCGCGACTGGGACTGGGAGGCGTTCCGCACGCAGCACGCAGGGCGGTTCGCGCTGAGACGCGCCGGCGAGGCTGCCGAGATCGTAGGCGCGGCGCTCTACCTGGCGAGCGACGCATCGAGCTACACGACCGGGGCGATGCTCCGGGTGGACGGCGGCGTGCCGTGAGAAGCGCCCCCCGCTAGCGCGGCGCCTCGACCGGTGGCGCGCACGCCGGCGGGCGAGCGGGGGAGGCCGGCATCCCGCGAGGTCTTTGTGCCGGCCGTCGGGTTCGTGCGATACGTGGGCGAGCACGAGGAGGAGAGGGCGGTGCCTGGGGGAGGAGGACGCGTCGTGCCGGGGCTCGAGGTGCTCGCGCGGCGCCGCCCGCGCTGGCTCCGGGACCGGCGCATCGGCCTCCTCATGCACCAGGCGTCGGTGACCCGCCGCCTCGAGTCGGCGCGCGACGTGCTGCACCGCCTGTGCGGCAGTCGGCTGACTGCGCTCTTCGGACCCCAGCACGGCATCGCCGGGGAGCAGCAGGACAACATGGTCGAGTCGCCGCACGCGACCGACGGGCGCCTCGGCATCCCGGTATTCAGCCTCTACTCGGAGACCCGCAGCCCGACGCCGGACATGCTGCGTCACATCGACACGCTGGTCGTCGATCTGCAGGACGTCGGCACGCGGGTGTACACGTTCGAGTGGACGACCGCGCTCGCGCTCGAGGCGTGCGCCGCTGCGGGCACGCCGGTGGTCGTGCTCGATCGCCCGAATCCGCTCGGCGGGCTCGCCGTCGAGGGCAACGTGATCCGGCCGGGCTACGAGTCGTTCATCGGGCTCTACCCGGTGCCGATGCGCCACGGCCTCACGCTCGGCGAAATGGCCCGCCTCGTGAACGAGCGACGGCGTGCGCGGACCGGGGCTCCGCCCTGCGACCTGACGGTGATCCCGATGGAGGGCTGGCGCCGCCGCATGCGCTTCGCCGACACCGGCCTGCCGTGGGTGCTGCCGTCGCCGAACATGCCGACGCCCGACACGGCCGCCGTCTATCCCGGGCAGGTGCTGCTCGAGGGGACCAACCTCTCCGAGGGGCGAGGGACGACACGACCGTTCGAGGTCTGGGGTGCGCCCTACCTCGACACCGCCGCGGTGCGCGAGCGCTTCGCGCGCCGCCGGCTTCCGGGCGTCGTGCTCCGCGACCACGACTTCCAGCCGACCTTTCACAAGTGGAGCGGCGAGGTCTGCCGCGGCTTCCAGCTCCACGTGACCGATCCCGACGGGTACCGGCCGTATCTGACGACGCTGGCACTCCTGCAGGACGTCGTGGCGCTCCACCGCGACCGCTTCGCCTGGAAGCAGCCGCCCTACGAGTACGTGACCGACCGCCTGCCGATCGACGTGCTCGGCGGCGACCCCGCGGTGCGCGAGGCGATCGAGTCGGGGGCGGACCTGCGGGCGCTGGCTGCGACGTGGCGCCGGGAGATTCGCGCCTTCGAGAAGGAGGTCGCGCCGCTCCTCCTGTACGGGGAGCGCTGAGGTCCGAGCCCGCCGCCCTACAGCTCCGGGCTCGCCGGCAGGAACGTGCGTCCCATGAGGTACGCGTCGACGCCCCGGGCGGCCTCGCGGCCCTCCCAGATCGCCCACACGACGAGCGACTGCCCGCGGCGCATGTCGCCGCAGGCGAACACGCCCGGGACGCTCGTCTGGTAGCTCTCGTCGACCCAGACGTTGCCGCGGTCCGTGAGCTTCACCCCGAGCTGGGCGAGCATCGTGTCGGGCTCGGGGCCGAGGAAGCCGAGCGCGAGCAACACGAGATCGCACTCGAGCTCGAACTCGCTGCCCGGGATCTCCCGCATCGCGGGGCGGCCGCCGTCCTGCGTCCACTCGAGCCGCACCCCGTGGAGCTTCCTGACGTTGCCGTGCGCGTCGCCCGAGAAGCGCTTGGTGTTGATGCTCCAGTCGCGCACCACGCCCTCCTCGTGCGAGGTCGACGTGCGCAGGATCATCGGCCAGTTGGGCCAGGTGAACGGCGGACGGTCCTTCGGCGGCTCGGGGAGCAGCTCGAACTGGTGCACCGAGACCGCCCCCTGGCGGTTCGACGTGCCGAGGCAGTCGGAGCCCGTGTCGCCGCCGCCGAGGATCACGACCCGCTTGCCCGTGGCGACGAGCTGGCCCGCAACCCGATCGCCGGCGACCACCCGGTTTTGCTGCGGCAGGAACTCCATCGCGAAGTGGATGCCCTTCAGCTCCCGCCCGGGCACGGCGAGATCGCGGGGCTTGGTGGCGCCCCCGGCCAGCACCAGCGCGTCGAACTCGCGCCGGAGCTGCTCGACGGGCACGTTCACGCCCACGTGGGCGTTGGTGACGAAGGTGACGCCCTCGGCCCCCATCTGCTCCATGCGCCGGTCGATGTGGCGCTTCTCCATCTTGAAGTCGGGGATGCCGTAGCGGAGCAGCCCGCCGATCCGATCGGCACGCTCGTAGAGCGTGACCAGGTGCCCGGCGCGCGCGAGCTGCTGCGCGCAGGCGAGCCCGGCGGGACCCGAGCCCACCACCGCGACCTTCTTCCCCGTGCGCCGCTCGGGCGGCTGCGGGACCACCCAGCCCGCGTCCCAGGCGTGGTCGACGATGCTCTTCTCGATGGTCTTGATCGTGACCGGGTCGTTGTTGATGTTGAGGACGCACGCCTCCTCGCACGGCGCGGGGCAGATGCGTCCGGTGAACTCGGGAAAGTTGTTGGTCGAGTGGAGGCGGGCCATCGCCTCCCGCCAGCGGTTGCGGTACACGAGGTCGTTCCAGTCGGGGATGATGTTCCCGAGCGGGCAGCCCTTGTGGCAAAAGGGGATGCCGCAGTCCATGCAGCGCGCGCCCTGCGCGCGGAGCTGCTCGTCCGACGGCTTCTCCTCGAACTCGTGCCAGTGCCGGAGCCGTGCGGCGACGGGCTCCTTGTGCGGCGCCTCGCGGGGGATCTCGAGAAACCCGGTGATCTTCCCCATGGGCGTCAGACCGACGCGAGGCGTGCGGCTTCGGTGTCGAGGTGCTGCTTGGCGAGCACCTTCGCGTACTCGACCGGCAGGACCTTGACGAAGCGCTTGTGCGTCTCGCGCCAGCCGGAGAGCACCCGCCAGGCCACCGCCGAGCGCGTGAGCTCGTAGTGGCGCTCGATCAGCTTGCGCACCGTGGTCTCGTCGCGCTCGTCGAGCGGCGAGAGCCCCACCATGCCCTTGTTGCAGCGCAGCTCGAACGTGCCGTCCTCGTCGAGGACGTAGGCGACACCGCCGCTCATCCCGGCGGCGAAGTTGCGGCCGGTGCGGCCGAGCACCACCACCGTGCCCTTGGTCATGTACTCGCAGCCGTGATCGCCTAGGCCCTCCACCACCGCGGTGACGCCGCTGTTGCGCACGCAGAACCGCTCCCCCGCCTGGCCGCGGAGGAAGACCTCGCCGCCGGTGGCGCCGTAGAGCGACACGTTGCCGACGATGATGTTCTCCTCGGGCAGGAAGGTCGCGGCGCGCGGCGGGTAGATGACCACGCGGCCGCCCGAGAGCCCCTTGCCGAAGTAGTCGTTGGCGTCGCCCTCGAGCTCGACGCTCACGCCCGGGGCGAGCCAGGCGCAGAAGCTCTGCCCGGCCGAGCCGGTGAACTTGATCCGGATCGTGTCCGGCGGCAGCCCGTCGGCGCCGTGGCGGCGGGAGACCTCCGCCGAAAGCATCGTGCACACGGTGCGGTTGCGGTTGGTGATCGGCAGCTCGAACGCCGTCGCCGCGCGTTGCTCGAGCGCGGGGCGGGCGAGCGCGATGATCCGGTTGTCGAGCGCCTTCTCGAGGCCGTGGTCCTGCGACTGGATGCAGCGGATGGCGACCCCGGCGGGCACGTCGGGCTTGTGGAGGATCTGGGAGAGATCGACGCCGCACGCCTTCCAGTGCGCCGAGACGTCGCGCACGTCGAGCATGTCGACGCGCCCGACCATCTCGTCGACGGTGCGGAAGCCGAGCGCGGCCATGATCTCGCGCAGCTCCTCGGCGATGAACAGCATCAGGTTGACCACGTGCTCGGGCTTGCCCTCGAACTTGGCGCGCAGCCGCGGGTCCTGGGTGGCGATGCCGACCGGGCAGGTGTTGAGGTGGCAGACCCGCATCATGATGCAGCCCGAGGCGACCAGGGCCGCCGAGGCGAAGCCGAACTCCTCGGCGCCGAGGAGCGCCGCGATCGCCACGTCGCGGCCGGTCTTGAGCTGCCCGTCGGTCTCGACGCGGATACGTCCGCGGAGGTCGTTGGCGACCAGGATCTGCTGCGTCTCGGCCAGCCCGAGCTCCCACGGTACGCCGGCGTGCTTGATCGAGGAGAGCGGCGAGGCGCCGGTGCCGCCGGAGTCGCCGCTGATGAGCACGACGTCGGCCTTGGCCTTCGAGACGCCGGCGGCGACCGTGCCGACGCCCACCTCGGCCACCAGCTTGACGCTGATGCGGGCACGGTCGTTGGCGTTCTTGAGGTCGTGGATGAGCTGGGCCAGGTCCTCGATCGAGTAGATGTCGTGGTGCGGCGGCGGCGAGATGAGGCCCACGCCCGGCGTCGAGTAGCGGATGCGGGCGATGTACTGGTCGACCTTGTGGCCGGGGAGCTGCCCGCCCTCGCCGGGCTTGGCGCCCTGCGCCATCTTGATCTGCAGCTCGTCGGCGTTGACGAGGTAGTAGCTGGTGACGCCGAAGCGTCCCGAGGCCACCTGCTTGATCGCGCTGCGGCGGAGGTCGCCGTTGGGATCGGGGGTGAAGCGTACGGGATCCTCGCCGCCCTCGCCCGTGTTCGACTTGCCGCCGAGGCGGTTCATCGCGATCGCCAGGTTCTCGTGCGCCTCACGCGAGATCGACCCGAGCGACATGGCGCCGGTCTTGAAGCGCTTGACGATCTCGCGCGCGGGCTCGACCTCGTCGAGCGGCACGGGGTGGCCCGGCTTGAACTTGAGCAGCCCGCGGATCGTGCACAGGCGGCGGCTCTCGTCGTTCGCGGCGGCGCTGTACTCCTTGAAGATCCGGTAATCGCCCTTGCGCACCGCGTGCTGGAGCTTCGCCACCGTGTTCGGGTTGTACATGTGGTGCTCGCCGCGCCGCCGCCACTGATACTGTCCGCCGGCGTCGAGGTCGCCGTCGAGCGCCGGGGAAACCTTGTAGGCGTAGTCGTGGCGGCGCTGCGCTTCCTCGGCGAGCACGTCGAGGCCGACGCCCTCGATGCGCGACGCGGTCCAGGTGAAGTAGCGCTGGACCACCTCCGAGTCGAGGCCGATGGCCTCGAAGATCTGCGCGCCGCGGTAGCTCTGCAGCGTCGAGATCCCCATCTTGGTCATGGTCTTGAGCACGCCCTTGTCGATCGCCTTGCGGTAGTTGGCGAGCGCCGCCTCGGCGTCGACCTCGCGGATGACGCCCTCGGTCTCCATCGCCCGCAGCGTCTCGTAGGCGAGGTAGGGGTTCACCGCGCCCGCGCCGTAGCCGAGCAGCAAGCAGAAGTGCATGACCTCGCGCGGCTCGCCCGATTCGACCACCAGCCCGGCGCGCATGCGGATGCCCTCGCGGATCAGGTGGTGGTGCACGGCGGCGGCCGCGAGCAGGCTCGGGATGGGGACGTTGCGCTCGTTCACCCCGCGGTCCGAGAGCACGAGAATCGTGTAGCCGTCGGCGACCGCCTCCGACGCGCGCGCGCAGAGCGCGTCGAGCGCCTGGCGCAGCCCCGGGCCGCCGGCGCCGGCGGGGAAGAGCGTCGGGAGCGTGATCGCGCGCAGGTGGCCGTCGTCGAGCGCCTTCACCTGCGCGAGCTGCTCGTTGGTGAGCACGGGGCTCTTGAGCCGCAGCTGGTGGCAGTGCAGCGGCGTCTCCTCGAAGAGGTTCTGCTCCGGACCGATCGTCGTCTCGAGCGACATGACCAGCTCCTCGCGGATCGGGTCGATCGGCGGGTTCGTCACCTGCGCGAAGAGCTGCTTGAAGTAGTTGAAGAGGACCTGGGGGCGGTCGGAGAGCACCGCGAGCGGGGTGTCGGTCCCCATCGAGCCCACCGCCTCCTGGCCGTTGAGCGCCATCGGCGTCATCAGGATGCGGAGGTCCTCGATCGTGTAGCCGAAAGCCTGCTGGCGGGCGCGCAGCGTGTCGGGCGCGAAGGCCGGCGGCACGTCGGTCGGCGCCGGGAGGTCCTCGAGCCGCACGCGGTGCTGGTCGAGCCACTGCCGGTAGGGGCGGCGCGCCGCCATCGCCTCCTTGATCTCCTCGTCGCCGACGATGCGGCCCTGCTCGGTGTCGACCAGGAACATCCGCCCGGGCTGCAGGCGGTCCTTGTGCAGCACGTTCTCCGGCGCGATGTCGAGCACCCCCACCTCGGACGCCATCACGACGAAGCCGTCCTTGGTGACCACGTAGCGCGAGGGGCGCAGCCCGTTGCGGTCGAGCACCGCCCCGATGACCCGGCCGTCGGTGAAGGCGATCGAGGCGGGGCCGTCCCACGGCTCCTGGAGGCAGGCGTGATACTCGTAGAACGCCTTCTTCGCCGCGCTCATGCTCTCGTGGTTCTGCCAGGCCTCGGGGATCATCATCATCACGGCGTGCGGCAGCGAGCGCCCGGTGCGCTGGAGCAGCTCGAGGGCGTTGTCGAACTGGCCGGAGTCGCTGGTCGCCGGATCGATGATCGGGAAGAGCTTCGTGACGTCGTCGAACAGGGGTGACGCGAACATCGCCTGCCGGGCGTGCATCCAGTTGACGTTGCCGCGCAGCGTGTTGATCTCCCCGTTGTGGGCGATGAAGCGGTAGGGGTGCGCGCGGTCCCACGACGGAAACGTGTTCGTCGAGAAGCGCTGGTGGACGAGCGCGAGCGCGGAGACGAACTGCGGGTCGGCGAGGTCGTGGTAGAAGGCCGGGATCTGATCGGGCAGCAGCAGGCCCTTGTAGACAATGGTCGTTGCGGAGAGGCTCGGGACGTAGAAGCGCTCCGAGTCGGGCATGCGCGAGGAGCGCACGAGCTGCTCGACGCGCTTGCGGATCACGTAGAGCTTGCGCTCGAGCGCCGCGGGCCCGGCCGCATCGCGCCCGGCGCCGACGAGCACCTGGCGGATCTCCGGCAGGGTCTGGCGGGCGAGCGGCCCGGGCGCGCTCTCGTCGACGGGCACCCGCCGCCAGCCGAGCAGCTCCTGCCCCTCGTCGCGGATGATCTTCTCGACGATGCGCTCGCACTCGTTGCGCTGGTTCACCTCGCGCGGCAGGAAGACCATGCCGACGCCGTAGCTCCCCGGCGCGGGCAGCGCGGCGAGCCGCGCGCTGCGGCACTCGCGGCGGAAAAACTCGTCGGGGATCTGCACGAGGATGCCCGCGCCGTCGCCGGTGAGCGGATCGCAGCCGCAGGCGCCGCGGTGCGTGAGGTTGCGGAGCACCGTGAGCCCCTGCTCGACGATCGCGTGCGAGCGGGCGCCCTTGACGTTCACCACGAAGCCGACGCCGCACGCGTCGCGCTCGGTCCTCGGATCCAGCAGCCAGCGGGGGCTCCGTGCGCTCATGGGGTTGCTCCGCGATGATGGTGATGGGCGACCCGCTCGCCGTTGCGCCGCGCCCGGCGCGCGCTCGGGCTCCCGGCCCCGCCGGCCGGCGCCACCGCGAGCTGCACGCGCTCGGTGTGGGTCGAGAGGACCACCATGGTTTCGGTGCGCGCCACGCCGTCGAGCGAGCGGATCTGGCTGATCAGCCGCTCGAGCGAAGAGGTGTTGGCGGTCTTCACCTTGAGCAGCAGCGTGTACTCGCCGGTCACGTGGTGGCACTCGAGCACGCCGTCGAGCCGGCCCACCTGCTCCTCGAAGTCGCCGATGCGGCTCGGATGCCCGACGATCACGCCGATGAAGGCGGTGATGTCGAGGCCGAGCCGGCGCGCGTCGAGAAGCGCCCGGTAGCCCGTGATCACGCCCGCGGCCTCGAGCTTCTTGATGCGCTCGAGGACCGCCGGGGCCGAGAGCCCTACCGCCTCGCCGATGCGGGCGAGGGGGACGCGGCAGTCCTCCTGCAGCACGCCCAAGATGCGGAGGTCCGTGTCGTCCAGCTCGCCGTCTGCGCTGTCGCCGAATCTCATAAGGCCAGCCCGAAGGTTTACAGAATGTATAGGCTGGCCGAAGGTCCCATGTCAATGGTTTATTAGGCCGGCGGGGCGATCCCACGCCGCTCGAGGTAGCCGAGCACCTGGCGCACGCTCTCCTCCACGCTCTGGCGGTCGGAGTGGACGGTGAGCTCCGGCTTCTGCGGGGGTTCGTAGGGCGCCGAGACGCCCGTGAACTCCTTGATCTCCCCGGCGCGCGCTTTCTTGTAGAGACCCTTCACGTCGCGCTGCTCGCAGACCTCGACCGGGCAGTCCACGAAGACCTCGACGAAGTCGTCGGGCATGAGTGCCCGCACCTGGTCGCGGTCGGCGCGGTAGGGCGAGATGAAGGCGGTGAGCGCCACCATGCCCGCCTCGGTGAACAGCTTCGCCACCTCGCCGATGCGCCGGATGTTCTCGGTGCGGTCGGCGGGCGAGAAGCCCAAGTTCTTGTTGAGGCCGTGGCGGATGTTGTCGCCGTCGAGGATGTAGGCGCGCACCCCGCGATCCCAGAGGCGCTTCTCGAGCTCGACCGCGATCGTGGACTTGCCCGAGCCGGAGAGCCCGGTGAGCCAGACGGTGGCGCCCCGGTGGCCGTTCAGCCGCTCGCGGTCGGCACGGGTCACAGCCCCGGCGTGCCAGACGATGTTCGTGGCCTTCTGCTCCGTCATCGGGCGTCGGGTCTACCCAACCGGGGTGGGCTCCCGCAAGAACGTCATCTCGCGCACGTCGGCGGCCACGCGCAGCGGCGCCGCGGTCGCGTCGCGGACGTCGTCGACGGTGAGGCCGGGGGCGAGCTCGCGCAGCAGGAAGCCGTCGGCGTCGACGTCGATCCAGGCGAGGTCGGTGACCACGGAGCGCACGCAGCCGAGGGCGGTCGGCGGGTAGCTCAGGCGCTCGACCAGCTTCGAGCCCCCGCCGCGCTCGCGCTGGTAGCAGACCGCGACCACCCGCGCGCCGCCCGCGGCGAGGTCCATCGCGCCGCCGATGCCGCCGCCCGTCTGCCCGGGCACCATCCAGTTCGCGAGGTCGCCGTTCTGCGCGACCTGGAAGGCGCCGAGCACGACCGTCGACACGCGCCCGGTGCGCGCCATGGCGAAGGACGTCGTCGAGTCGAAGTACGACGTTTCGGGCAGCGGCGTGACGAGCTGGCCGCTGGCGTTGTAGAGGTCGACGTCCTCCTCGCCCTCGGCCGGGAAGCCGCCGTAGCCGAGTATGCCGTTCTCGCTGTGGAGCGTGACGTCGCGGCCGGCGATGCAGTTGGAGACGAGGGTCGGCAGCCCGAGGCCCAGGTTGACGTACTCCCCGTCGGCGAGCAGCGCCGCCACCTTCATCGCGATCAGGTCAGCCGGCAGCCCGGCGGGTCCCCCCGGGCGCACGGGGCGTCCTTCCATGTCGCTCGCCCGGCCGAGCACGGAGAGGATCTGGCGCAGCACGCCCACGTCGAGGTGGGTCGTGGTCTTCACGATGCGGTCGACGAAGATGCCCGGCGTGACCACGGCCTCGGGGTCGATCGCCCCGAGCGGCACGACCTCCTTCACCTCGGCGATCGTCACCCGCGCGGCCATCGCGAACGCGGGCCCGAAGTTGCGCATGCCGCGGCGGTAGACCAAGTTGCCCGCGGGGTCGGCGTGGTGCCCCTGGAGCAGCGCGAAGTCGCCGCGGATCGCGCGCTCGAATACGTAGCGCCGCCCGTCGAAGACGCGCTCCTCCTTGCCGTCGGCGACGGCGGTGCCGACGCCGGTCGGCGTGAAGAAGCCGGCGAGGCCCGCCCCGCCGGCGCGCACGCGCTCGACGAGCGTCCCCTGCGGGACCATCTCGATCTCGATCTCGCCCGCGCGCACCTGGCGCGCGATCGGCGTGTCCATGCTCGGGTTGGCGACGTAGCTGCACACGAGCTTGCGGATCTGCCGCTTGTCGGCGAGCACGTTGAGGGACGTGGGTCCGCCGGCGGGCGTGTTGCAGACGACGGTCAGGTCGCGCACGCCGCGGTCGGCGAGCGCGAGCAGACAATCGGTCGGCCACGCCTGGGGCGGGCCGAAGCTGTGCACGAGGAGCGTGGCGCCGTCGGGAACGTCGGCGACGGCCTCGCGCGCGGTCTCGTAGATGCGCTTGCTCGGCATGAGGCACGGCCTTTTCACGACACCCGCGATCAGACCCCGTCCGGGACGCCGTCGAAGAACTCGATCACGCCGGTCTCGAGCGAGTACTCGGCGCCGACGACGACGAGCCCGTCGCGCTCGATGAGCTCTTCGAGCAGCCGCGAGCCGTGTCGCAGATGGTCGGCGGAGGCGCGGATGTTGCCCCGGACCGCGGCGGCGACCAGCGCGTCGGGGTCGTGCCGCAGGTCGGTCTCGAGCAACGCCTCCACCGACGGCCGCACGCGCTCGACGATTGCCCGGAGGTTGCGCGATGCGCTGCCCGTCGGTTCGCGCAGCTCCTCGAGCGTGGCCAGGATCGCCCCGCACCGCGAATGGCCGAGCACCACGACCAGCCGCGTGCCGAAGCGCGCCGCGGCGAACTCCACGCTGCCCACCAGCGAGGGCGCGACGATGTTCCCGGCGACGCGGATCACGAAGAGGTCGCCGAGGCCCTGATCGAAGACGATCTCCGCCGGCACCCGCGAGTCCGAGCACCCCAGCACGATCGCGAAGGGCTCCTGGCTCTGCCGGAGCTCGATGCGTCGGGCTTGCATGACGATGCTCCCCGCGCCGCGTGCGCTCGCCGCGAAGCGGCGGTTGCCGTCGCGCAGCCGTCGGAACGCCTCGTGCGCCGGGACCATCGGCGCGACACCGTACCGCCCCCGCCCGAGGCAATGCAACGGTGGGCCTTGTCGGGGCGAGCCAGCGTCGTGGTAGGCTGGCGGCGGTGCGCGCGCGGCGGGCTCGCAGATCGGCCGTCTTGGGGATGGCGCTCGGCCTCGGGCTCGGCCCGGGCGTCGCCCACGCCGACGACGTCCTCCACGTGGGCGCGGTCAACCTCGACCCGCCGACGCTGGTCGCCCTCGGCGTGCAGATGCTCGTCAGCGGCGACGACAACTTCAATGCGCAGGTGGCGGTCCGCTATCGGGTGAGCGGCACGGGCGCGTGGCGCACGGGCCTGCCGCTCTTCCGCGTGCATCCCGAGGACGTGAGCGGGCTCAGCGTCCCGCCGCAGTTCGCCGGCAGCATCTTCGACCTGGCGCCCGGGACCACGTACGACGTCGAGCTGCACGCCACCGATCCCGACGGTCCGGTCGACCAGACGTTCCTCGTGACCGGGACGACGCGGCCGGTGCCGGGAGACCCCGTGACGCCGTCGCCCAAGAGCGTGTCGGACGCCGCCGGCCTCCAGGCGGCCCTCGCCGCGGCGCAGCCCGGCGACGTGATCACGCTCGCAGACGGCACGTATGCCGGACAGTTCGTGATCACGGCGAGCGGGACGCCGCAGAACCCGATCGTCATCCGCGGGACCAGCGAGGAGGGGACGATCCTCGACGCCGGCGGGTGCACGGCGTGCAACGTCCTCGAGAGCTACGGCAGCGACGTGCACGTCGAGCGGCTCACGCTCGCGCACGCGAACCGAGGGCTGCGCTTCCAGGGGATCGGCGCGGACGGGAACGTCGTGCGCCGCGTGCACATCCGCGACGTGCGCCTCGGCATCGGGTCGAACCCCGGCCAGACGAACTCTTACCTCTGCGACAACGTCGTCGAAGGGCGGTTGCCCTGGCCGCTCGTCTACTTCGACGACGGCGGCAAGCACGCCGACGACGACGGCATTCACGTCGAGGGCAACGGGCACGTCGTCTGCCACAACCGGGTGTCGGGGTTCGGCGACGCGCTCAAGGTCGAGCAGGACGGGGCGCGGGCGAACGACTTCTACGGCAACGAGGTGCTCTGGACGTACGACAACGCGATCGAGCTCGACACGAGCGCGGGCAATGCGCGCTGCTTCCGCAACCGCTTCACGAACACCTTCGATCCGATCAGCTTCCAGCCCATCTTCGGCGGCCCGGCGTATGCGCTGCGCAACGTGGTCGTCAACGTCGCGTGGGAGCAGCTCAAGTTCCACGCCGACGGCGGCGCCGAGCCGAGCGGGATGCTGGTCTTCCACAACACGTTCGTGAGCCCGGGGCAGGCGCTGAACCTCCAGACCGCCAACGCGAGCCACCACTTCGTGGTCGAGAACAACCTGTTCGTCGGACCCGACGCGCCGGTGCCGCGGGTCGTCGACTGGACGGGCCCGATCGACGACGGCGTCTTCGACTTCGACGGCTGGCTGCCCGACGGACGGTTCGACTTCCACGCCGCGGGCGACTGGCCGAGCTTCGCCGCGATGCAGGCCGCGGGGGTGTTCGAGGCGCACGGCACGCTGCTCGTGCCCCCGGTCTTCGCGGGCGGGCTCGTGGCCCCGCCGTCCTACGACGTGACGATGGCGCCGCCCGACGCGACCCTGGCGAGCGCGTCGAACGCCGTCGACCGGGGCGCCGTGCTCCCCAACGTGAACGACGGCTTCACCGGCGCCGCGCCCGACCTGGGCGCCCTTGAGGTCGGCTGCCCGATCCCGCTCTACGGCGTGCGGCCGGAGGGGATCGACGAGACGAGCGAGCCCTACGGCTGCGGCGGGCCCACGGTGACCTCGACGACGAGCACGACGAGCACGACGCTGCCGTGGGTTACGATCGAGACGACGGTGCTCGCGCTGCGCGACCGGCCGGCCGCCCCGGCGGCACGCAAGGTCGTGTTCAAGGCGCTCACCGGTGCGGATCCGCCGGCGAACCGGGTGGTGCCGCCGGCCCCCGGTGGTGCGGGCGATCCGACGCTCGGCGGGGGGTCCCTCACGGTCTACAACCCCGCGAGCGGCGAGCAGGCGAGCGTGCCGCTGCCCAGCGGGGGCTGGTCGAGGATCGGCGGGTCCCGCGTGCTCGCCTACCGGTTCCGGAGCGCCGGCCCGACAGCCCCCGTCAAGAGCGTCGTCGTCAAGGTCGACGAGATCACCGTGGCGGGCGGCGGAACGAGCTGGCCCTACGCGCTCGCCACGCCGCCGCAGGGCGTGGTCGCCCTGCGCCTGATGCTCGGCAACGGGCTCCCGTGGTGCGCCGCCGCGCCGGCCAAGGCCCCGGCAGCGCGCAACGACACGGCCGCACGCTTCTTGGCCGCGCCTCGCACCTCTGCCCCGGCGACGTGCCCGGCCGTGCCCTGACCCCCCTGCGTGCGGCTCACGCCCCGGCGGCGGCCGGCGGGGCGGCGCCCAGCCGCTGGCTCCGCGGCCCGCGCGGGCGCAGCGCGCCGCGGCGCTCGCGCTTGCGGAGCCGCACCGCGTCCGGGGTGACTTCGACCAGCTCGTCCTCGTCGATCCACGCGAGCGCGTCCTCGAGGCCCATCGCCTTGTGCGGGACGAGCCGCACCGCCTCGTCGTGTCCGGAGGCGCGAAGGTTCGTGAGCTTCTTCTCGCGGCAGACGTTCACCTCGAGGTCGATGTCGCGCGAGTACTCGCCGACGATCATGCCTTCGTAGACCGCCGTGCCCGCCGGAATGAAGAGCAGGCCGCGCTCCTGGAGGTGGAAGAGCGCGTAGGGCGTCGCCGTACCGTCGCGATCGGAGACCATGGCGCCGTTGGCGCGCGCGGGGATCGGCCCGTGCCAGGGCGCGTAGCCGTTGAAGAGCGCGTTCAAGATCGCCGTGCCGCGCGTCTCGGTGAGGAACAGCTCGCGGAAGCCGATCAGCCCCCGCGACGGCATCACGTACTCCATCCGCACGCGCCCGCTGCCCTCGTGGTCCATGCGCGTCATCGTGCCCTTGCGGACGGCGAGGAGCTGCGTGACGATCCCCACGTGCTCCTCGGGCACGTCGACGTGGACCAGCTCGGTCGGCTCCTCGAGCACCCCGGCGCGCTCGCGGACGACCGGCACCGGCTTCGAGACCTCCAGCTCGAAGCCCTCCCGCCGCATGGTCTCGATCAGGATCGCGAGCTGCAGCTCGCCGCGCCCGAGCACGCGAAAGGTGTCGGTGGCTCGGCCCTCCTCGACCCGCAGCGCCATGTTACGCTGGCCTTCGTGCAGCAGCCGCTCGCGGAGCTGGCGCGAGGTGACCTTGGCGCCGCTGCGCCCGGCCCACGGGCTCGTGTTGACGCCGAAGACCATGGCGATCGTGGGCTCGTCGACGCGGATCGCGGGCAGCGCGCGCGGCGCGTCGCGGTCGGCGATCGTGTCGCCGATCGCGACCTCCTCGACGCCGGCGACCGCAACGATGTCGCCGGCTTCGGCGCGGGGGATCTCGACGCGCTTGAGCCCCTGCCAGCCGTAGAGGCGCGTCACCTTGCACGGCACCTGCGCGCCGTCGGCGCGGCAGAGCGCGTACTGCCCGCCGGCGGCGAGGGTCCCGCCGACGATCCGGCCGATCGCGATCCGCCCGACGTAGTCGTCGTAGTCGAGGTTGTTCGCCTGGAACTGCGTCGGCGCGCCCGGCTCGCACGGCGGGCCGGGCAGGCGGCGCACGATCGCCTCGAAGAGCGGGCCGAGATCGGTGCCCGTGACGGCGAGGTCGGTGGTCGCGGTGCCGGCCCGCGCCTGCGTGTAGAGCACGGGGAAGTCGAGCTGGGCATCGTCCGCGCCGAGGTCGATGAAGAGCCCGTAGATCTCGTCGAGAACCGCCGCCGGCCGCGCGTCGGCGCGGTCGATCTTGTTGAGGCAGACGACCGGTGGCAGCCCGCGCTCGAGGGCCTTGCCGAGCACGAAGCGCGTCTGCGGTAACGGGCCCTCCGAGGCGTCGACCAGCAGCAGCACGCCGTCGACCATCGCCAGCGTACGCTCGACCTCGCCGCCGAAGTCGGCGTGCCCGGGCGTGTCGACGATGTTGATGCGCACGTCGCGCCAGGTGATCGTGGTGTTCTTGGCGAGGATCGTGATGCCGCGCTCGCGCTCGAGCGCGAAGGAGTCCATCACGCGCTCGGCGACCGCCTGGCCGGCGCGGAAAACGCCCGTCTGGCGCAGCATGGCGTCCACCAGCGTCGTCTTCCCGTGGTCGACGTGGGCGATGATCGCGACATTGCGGACGTCGGCGCGGCGAGGGGGCACGATCCGGCGATAGTGGCGACGGGTGCGGCGAGCGTCAACCGCGCCAGCGCTCGAGGCTCGCAGCGATCGTGTCGCGGACGCGGGCGACGAGCGCCAGGCGATCCTCGCCCGGGCGGCGCGCGATCGGCGCGCCGATGGCGACGCGCACGCGCACGCCCCACGGGACCGGCAGGAAGTTGTGCCGCAGCAGCCGCCACGACTCGTCGATGGCGACCGGGACCACCGGCGTCTCCGGGGCGGCGTCGAGCAGCGCCAGCAGCCCCGCGGGCCTGAACTTGCCGAGCGCGCCGCGGCGCGCCCGGGTGCCCTCGGGGAAGATCATCGCCGACGCCCGGCCGGCACGGACGCGCCGCCCGAGCTCGCCGATCGCCGCGAGCGCGCTCGGCGCGTCGCCGCGGTCGATCAGCACGTGGCCACCGCGGCGCAGGTTGTAGGACACGCTCGGGATCCAGCGCCCGAGCGAGCGCTTGGCGACGTACTTGGGGAAGTTCGAGAAGAAGAGGTGGCCCAAAATCGCGATGTCGAACATGCTCTGGTGGTTGCTCACGATGATGTACGGCGTCCGCGGGCGCACGGCGGCCGCGCGCTCGACGCGCAGCCGCGTGTCGCAGAGGCGGAACGCGCCCACGAGCGCCGACTGGAGCGCCCCGGCGACGTACTCCTGCGGGCGCTGGCCGAGGAGCCGCGCGAGGCGCTGGCCGACGTCGAAGAGCGCCATGATCGCGCCGAAGACCGGCAGGAAGGCGAGCGTCGCCGCCCAGCTACGGACGGGAGTGCGGGGCACCGGGGCTCTCTAGCCGCTCGCCCGCGTGCCTTCAAATCGGCGCGCGCGCGGGCTATCGTGCCGCCGATGGCCGCCGCGCCCGTCACGCTCGAGGGCTGGTACACGCTGCACGAGATGTTCGCGGTCGACTGGCCGCGATGGAACGCGCTCGCCGCCGCCGAGCGCGCGGCCGCGGTCGCCGAGGCCGTGGACGTCCTCGCGGCGCAGGCGCATCCCGGCGACGGGCACAGCGCGTGCTGGACGCTCCTCGGGCAGAAGGGCGACCTCTGCCTCATGCACTGGCGGCGCGATCTCGAGGGACTGCGGCGCACCGAGGCGGCGCTGGCGACGACGCGGCTGCGCGGCTTCCTCGTGCCGGCATATTCGTACCTCGCGGTGGTCGAGCTCGGCACCTACGAGCTCACGGGGCACGCGGCGGCGATGCTCGAGCGCCGCGGCCTCGAGCCCGGCGGCGAGGGATGGGACGCGGCGCTCCAGGCCGAGATGGAGCGTCTGGCGCGGCCGCGCCTCTTCCCCGAGGTGCCGGCGCGCCGCTACTGCTGCTTCTACCCGATGTCGAAGCGCCGCGGCGAGCGGGTGAACTGGTACGACCTGCCGGCCGAGGAGCGCGGCGCGCTCATGCGCGGCCACGGCGAGATCGGCCGGAAGTACGCCGGCCGGGTGGTGCAGGTGATCCAGGGCTCGGTGGGGCTCGACGACTGGGAATGGGGCGTCACGCTGTTCGCCGACGACCCGCTCGTCTTCAAGAAGCTCGTCTACGAGATGCGCTTCGATCCCGCGAGCTCGCGCTACGCGCTCTTCGGCCCCTTCTTCGTCGGCATCCGCTTCGCGCCCGCCGACCTGGGCGACGTGCTGCGCGCGGGCGTGCCCGGCGCGCCGCCGTGAAGGCGCTGCGCGTCGAGCGCCCCGGCGCGCTTGCGCTGTGCGACGTCGCGGCGCCCGAGCCGCGGGCGGGCGAGGTCCTGGTGCGCGTCGAGGCCGCGGCGCTCAACTTCGCCGACCTCCTCCTTCGCGACGGGCGCTACCTCGATCCGATCGAGCCGCCGTTCACGGCCGGCCGCGAGCTGGCGGGGACGATCGTCGGCGTCGGGCCCGGCGTCGCCGGCTGGATGCCGGGGGCACGCGTGGTGGCCATCGTCCGCCAGGGGGCGTTCGCCGAGCTGGCCGTGGCGCCCGCGGCCTCGCTCTTCTCCCTGCCGCGGGGCCTCTCCGCCGAGCAGGGCGCGGCGCTGCTCGTCGCCGGGCTCACGGCGCTGGTCTGCCTCGAGGACGTGGCGCGCGTCGCTCCCGGCGAGACGGTGCTCGTGCAGTCGGCCGCGGGCGGCGTGGGCTCCTACGCGGTGCAGGTCGCGCGCGCGCTCGGCGCACGCGTCGCCGGCACGGCGTCGAGCCCGGCCAAGCTCGACGTGATCCGCGAGCTCGGCGCCGAGCTCGCGGTCGACTATGCGGCCGAAGACTTCGTCGCCGCGGTCGGCGCCTGGACCGGCGGGCGAGGGGTCGACGTCGTGCTCGAGACGATCGGTGGGGACGTCTTCCGCCGCGGCTTTTTGGAGGCGCTCGCTCCCTTCGGCCGGATGGTGGTCCTCGGCGTCGCGCGCGGGGCGGGCGCCGCGCTCACCTGCCGCGAGCTGCTCGCGTCGAACAAGACCGTCGCCGGCTTCTACCTGAACGGGTGGATGGGTCACCCCGAGCGCCTCGCTGCCGCCGGCGCGCGGCTCGCCGCGCTGGTCGAGGCCGGCGCGGTGCGGCCGCTCGTCGGCGAGCGCTTCCCGCTCGCCCGCGGCGCGGAGGCCTTCGAGCGCCTGCGCTCGCGCCGGAGTGTCGGGAAGCTCGTGCTTGTCCCCTGACGCCGGAGGAGGTGCAGTATGGCTCCTGCCGCCGAGATCGCGCTGCTCTGGGCCGGGTTCGCCGCCACACACATGGGGCTTTCGAGCCTGCCGGTACGTCGCCGGCTGGTCGGCGCGCTCGGCGAGTGGCCGTTTCGCGGCCTCTACTCGCTGGTGGCGCTCGCCTTCTTCGTCCCGCTCGTGCGCGTCTACTTCGCCCACAAGCATGCGGGACCCTGGCTCTGGGACCTGCCGCGGGGCCCGGCGCTGCGCGCCGTCGTCTACGCCGGCATGGGGCTCGCGTTCGTGCTCGCGGTGGCGAGCCAGCTCCGCCCGAGCCCCGCGGCCGTCGTGCCCGGCGATCCGACGCCGCGGGGCGTCTACCGCATCACGCGCCACCCGCTGCTCATGGGGCTCGCGGTCTTCGGGCTGGTGCACCTCCTACCGAACGGCAGCCTCGCCGACGTCGCGTTCTTCGGCGGGTTCGTCGCCTTCTCGCTCGTCGGTGCGTGGCACCAGGACGCGCGCAAGCTCGCGCTCGACGTTCCGGGCTTCCCCGCCTTCGTCGCCGAGACCCCGTTCCTCCCGTTCACCGGCCGCGAGACGGGGCGTGGGCTCCGCGAGCTCTCTCTGCTCGCCCTCCTGCTCGGGCTCGCCGCTGCGGTGACCGTGCGCTGGTTCCACACGCGCTGGTTCGGCGGGTAGCCGCGATCGCCCGGCGAAGCCGGCCGATCGGGCCGGCGAGGCGGTGCTCCGCGACGAGTCGGGCGAGCGCGCGCGGGTGGGCCGGCCGCGCCGGTAGCGCGAGCGCGACGCGGCCGAGCGGCACGTCGGCCCGGGGCGGCACGACGCGGCGGGCGGCGGCGAGGTAGGCGCGCGCGGCCTCGAGGCGGCGCGCAACCGCGGCAGGCAGGTCGGGTGCGGCGAGGAGCCCGTCGAGCGAGCCGTGCTCGCGCACCAGACGCGCGGCCGACTTCTGCCCGATGCCGGGCACGCCCGGCAGCCCGTCGGAGGGATCGCCGCGCAGGATCGCGAAGTCCCCGTAGGCGCGCCCGGGAATCCCGTAACGGCGCGCGACCTCCGCCTCGTCGACCTCGAGGAGCGTGGTGACACCGCGGACGGGGTAGAGCACGCGCACGTCGGGATCGCGCACCAGCGCGAAGAGGTCGCGGTCGCCCGAGACGATCTCCACGGGCTCGCTCGCGCGGGCGGCGAGCGTGGCGATCACGTCCTCGGCCTCGAAGCCGGGCGCGCCGACGACCGCGACGCCGAGGGCCCCCAGCACCGCGCGGCCGAGGGCTTCCTGCGGGGCGAGCGGGTCGGGCTCGTCGGAGACGCGGTGGGCCTTGTACGACGGAAGCGCGTCGACGCGGAACGCCGGGCGCCAGTCCTCGTCGACGGCGACCGCGAGCCGCGCGGGCCTGCGGTCGGCCACCAGCCGGGCCAGCATCGCCAGGAAGCCGTGCACGGCGTGCGCCGGCACGCTCTCGGGCATCGCGTGGTAGGCGCGGTAGAGGAGGCTCGAGTAGTCCACGAGGAGCAGCACGGTGTGCTACGGCGCCTCGTCGCGGAGGCGGGCCTCGGCCGGCGAGCCCGTGTCGGCGTAGCGGAACGTCCAGGCGACCTGCGGCACCTCCGCGCCGTCGGCGCGTGCGATCGGATACACGAAGTAGTTGAGCCGCCGCCCGGCGGCGTCGGGCTCGAAAAGCCCGTCGCGGAGTCGCGTGAACACGATGCGGTTACCCGAGAGCGCGCCGAAAAAGTAGTCGGCCAGCTCCGGGTGCCGGCGCGCCTCGGAGATGTCGACCGGTACCCAGCCCGTGCCCGTGGCGGCCTTCGCCGCGACGCACCTGGCGCCCGCGCGCAGCGAACCCATCCCCCGCTCGGCCCTCGGGCCACGCACCGTGCGCTTCACCTACGAGGCCCGCGCACGCCGGCGGCGGGGATGCACGTGCTCGCGAGGAGGAGTCGCACGCCGGCGGGGTAGCAGACGCGCGCGGTCCGCGCCAGCCGCGGGTCGCTACAGCGAGAAGCGCAGGTCCTCGCGGTCGCTCGCGACCCGCACCAGCATCTCACGCTGCTCGTCCGCTTCGACCTGCCCCCAGCGCAGCGCGAACGATTCCGCCTGGAAGTCGGGCGTGAACTTGGCCGAGCGGCCGAGGATCACCTCGTGCGCGTCGAGCTCCTTCGCCGCCCGCGCGATCGCGAACAGCATGTCGTTGGAGGTGACGACCAGCGGCGTGACGGTCTTCCCCTGCTCCTCGGCGCGGTTCACGACGGCGGTGAACACCGCCTGCTCGTCGGTGGAGAAGTGCGGTTCGACGCCGTTGGCGCCGGGGCCGCGTTCGACCTTGACGGTGAGCACCACGACGTCGACGTCCTCGCTGTGCGACTCGGCGAGCGCGCGGTCGAGGTGGCTCAGGTTCTTCGGATCGCGGACCGGCACCAGCTTGCGCACCCGCCCGCGCAGCCCGATTCGCGTCGAATCGAGGTCCGGCGTCGTGCGCACGTTGAACTTCTCGAAGTGATGCGCCCCGGCGGGGGCGCGATGGTGCGCGAACCATTCGCTCAGCGTGAACACCGCGAAGAATGCGAGCGTGAACCCGACGCCCCACTCGGTCGCCACCCGCTTGGTGATCAGGTTCATCAGGGCAGTCGCGAGCAGGACCAGGAAGATCGCGGCGAGGCCGACCGGCAGCTCGACGCGTCCGAGCCGGAGATTGAGCGGCACCCGCCAAGCCCGCGGCCTGCGGTCCTTGAAACGCAGCACGACCATCGAGAGCGCCTTGAAGACGAAGCTCCAGACGACCCCGAAGGCGTACGCTTCGCCGAGCACGTAGACGTCACCGCGGCTGGCGACGATCGTGAACACCTGCATCCCGACGACTAGGTTGATGATGCGCGCCGTGGTGCCGTAGCGGGGGTGCGGATGGCGGATCCGGTCGGGCAGCACGCCGTCCTCGGCCACGCGGTTGAGCACGCCGTTCGAGCCCACGATCGCCGTGTTCACCGCGCCGGCGAGGATGAGGAACCCGACGATCACCACGAACACGCGCAGCAGCAGCCGCACCGACAGCGGCCCGACCACCGACATCGCGAGCCCGCCGATCAGGTTGTCGCTGTACAGCTTCATGCGGACGTCGTCGGGGATGATCATGACCGCGAAGAACGAGATGAGCGTGGTCATGAGCATGCTGTAGAGGAAGATCACGAGGCCCGCGCGCTTGAGGTTCGGCACCTTCGGGTACGCGATCTCGCGGTTCACCTGCGCGAGCGACTCCTCGCCGCTCATGGCGAGAATCGAGTGGCCGAAGGCGATGAGGATGCCGACGGCGCCCACCTGCCGCGCCCACGACGAGCCTTGCGCCCAGCCGAGGGCCTCGTCGTTCAGGTGCAGCGCGAACGGAGGCAGCGCCGCGCCGCGGACCCACAGCGTGATCCCGCACCAGACGATCATGACCACCACCATCACGGTGGTCACCCCCATGATCTTCATCGCCTTGTCGCTCGACTCCTCGATGCCGCGGATGTTCTGGCGCCAGAAGTAGAGCGTGATCGCGACCGCGATGGCCGCCGACGCCGCGTCCGGCGGGAGCGTCACGGGGGCGTGGAGCACGTGCAGGAGCTCGTTGAGGAGCCCGACGATGTACTGCCCCGCCGACACGCCGCTGATGGGTCCGGTGAGCACGTAGTCGAACATGAGGGCGGAGACGGACAGCTTGGCGAGCGTGCCCCCCATCGCCTCCTTCACGACGCGGTAGACGCCGCCGCGCACGAACATCGCGCACGACTCGACGTAGACCGCGCGGACCGCATACGAGAACAGCATCACTGCGCCGATGTACCAAGGCGCAGCCTTGCCGATCGCCTCCTCGACGATGCCGCCGATGTAGTAGGCGGTGGACGCGAGGTCGCAGAGCACGATCGCCGCCGCGCGCCAGAACGAGATGAACACCAGCAGCGCGGTGGTGACGACGATGACCTGCGGCTGGCGCGGGGCGCCGGAGACCGGTTCCAGCGCCTCGAGCGGGCGCGGTGCAGGCTGCATGGCGCTTTCTTGCAGGATGCATGCCTGCCGGCCGCCGTGTGCCCCGCGGACGCTCGCCCCCACGGTCGTGCGGAGTGCACGATCGGGTCATGCACATTGCACGATCTGCGGCTAGTCGAGGCCCCAGCGCCTTCGCTTCCGCCACAGGGTCGTCGGGTTGACCCCGAGGCGGGCCGCGGCTTCCTCGAGGGTGGCCGACTCGGCCAGCACGCGCCGCACGTGCGCGCGCTCGAGGTCCGCGAGCGAGTCCGGCGCGCCGGCGAGCGACGGGGCGGGACCGCCGGCCCCGGGCGCCAGCACCGCGTCGGGAAGGTCCTCCGCCTCGATCGTCCCGCCGCCGGCGAGCACCACGGCGCGCTCGAGCGCGTTCAGGAGCTCGCGGACGTTACCGGGCCAGGAGTACCGCTCGATCGCCCGGCGCGCGGCCGCCGTCAGCGTGAGCCCCGGACGGTGGTGGCGTACCGCCAGCGTGGCGAGCAGGTGGTCCGCGAGGGCAGGCAGATCCTCGCGCCGCTCGCGCAGCGGCGGCAGCCGCAGCTCGATCACGTTCAGGCGGTAGAAGAGATCCTCGCGGAAGCGGCCCGCGCGCACCTCGGCCACGAGATCCCGGCTGGTCGCGGCGATGATCCGCGTCGCCACCGTGATGGTGTCCGAGCCGCCGACCCGCTCGAAGCCGCGCTCCTCGACGAGGCGGAGCAGCTTTGCCTGGAGCGCGGGCGAGAGCTCCCCGACCTCGTCGAGGAGCGCCGTTCCGCCCTCGGCCGCCTCGAGGCGGCCCGGCTTGTCGCGCCACGCCCCCGTGAACGCGCCCCGGACGTGCCCGAACAGCTCGCTCTCGAGCAGGTGCTCGGCCAGCGTCGTGCAGGCGATGGTGACGAAGGGCCGAGCGGCGCGCGCGCTCCAGCGATGGACGCTGCCGGCGATGACGTTCTTGCCGACGCCGCTCTCTCCGGTGATGAGGATGGTCGCATCGGACGCCGCCGCCCGGCGGGCGGTGACCAGGACGTGCTGCATGGCCGGATCGTGGGACTCGAGCAGCGGCGCCGCATCCATCACCTGGCGCAGGGTGCGGTTCTCCCGCCGGAGCGCCTGCACCTCGAGCAGGCGGGCGAGGACGAGCCCGACCTGCTCGAGCGAGAACGGCTTTACGAGGTAGTCGTACGCGCCCCCGCGGATCGCCTCGACGGCGTCGGGGATGGTGCCGTAGGCGGTCATGAGCACCACCCCGCACTCGGCGTGGCGCCGGCGGACCTCGCGCAGCAGCGCGAGGCCGTCCATGCCGGCCATGCGGACGTCGGAGAGGACCGCGTCGAACGCGCGACGCTCCATCGCTCCGAGGGCCCCCGTCGCGTCGTCCACGGCTTCTGCGTCGTGCCCGAGGTCGCGGAAGTAGGCGGCGAGGTGGGTGCGGATCGCGGCGTCGTCGTCGACGATGAGGATGGCCGCCACGTCAGCCCCGCGGCAGCTCGAGCGTGAAGCGGCTCCCGCGCCCGACCTCGCTGTCGAGCTGCACCCGACCTCCGTGCGCCTGCACGATGTCGCGGACGATGGCCAGCCCGAGCCCCGCGGCGCCGACCGTCCCCTGGTGCCCCTGCACGAAGCGCTCGAAGATGCGCTCGCGTTGCGAAGGCGAGATGCCGGGGCCCGTGTCCGAAACGACGAGGCGCACGAGGCCGCCCTCCACGGTCGCCTCGACCTCGATCCGGCCGCCCCGCGGCGTGTAGCGGAGCGCGTTGGTCACGAGGTTCGAGAGCGCCCAGGTGAGCTTGGTGGCGTCCCCGGTGATCGTCGCGCCGTCCTCGGGGGCCCGCGTCTCGAGCGCCACGCCGCGCTCGGCCGCCTGGAGCGCGAACACCTCGGCGATGCGCGCGAGCACCGCCCGCAAATCGACGGCTTGACGCTCGAGCGCGATGGCCATGGCCCGCCACCGCGAGACCTCGAGCAGCCGCTGCGCCACGTCCTCGAGCCGCACGACGTCGGTGCGCACCGCCGCCGCCAGCTCGGCGGGACGCCCGCCCGTCGTCCCGAGCGCCCGGTCGAGGAGCTCGACCGCCATGCGCATGGACTGGAGCGGCGTGCGCAGCTCGTGCGAGAGCGTCGCCATGAGCTGCTCGCGCCGCGCTTCCTGGTCGCGAAGGTAGGTCACGTCCTGCAAGACGAGGATGTGGCCCGCGTGCACGCCGCTGCGATCGAGGAACGGCGTCGGCCGCAGGACGTAGTGGTGATCGCGGCCGCGGTGGAAGAGCGCCACCTCCACGCTTTCGCCTGCCCGCTCGGGATGGACCAGGAAGTCGGCGACCGCCGCCCGCAGCCGAACGTAGTGGGGATGGCTCGTGCCGAGCGCCTCGAACCGGCGGCCGAGAGTCTCGGTCCGCTCGCAGCCGAGGATCGCGCACGCCACCTCGTTCACGTGCACGACCACGCCTTCGCGGTTGAGCACGACGAGGCCGTCCTCGGTGCTCTCGATGACCGCCTCGACCAGGTCGACCCGGCTCCGCTCGATGGCGAGGGCCGCCTGGCCGGCCAGCGCGTCGAGGAGCTGGCGCTGGTCGAGGGAGAGGCGCGCGCCGAGCCGCGCCACCTCGACCGCCAGCACGCCGACGGCCCCGCGCACCGTGCCGAGCGGCACGTGCAGCCATTCTCCGCCGGGCAGCGTCTCGGTGCCCCGGCCTGCCGGCTGGTCGTGCTCCCAGGCCCACGTCGCGGTCGCCCGCTCGGCGGCCCCGAGGTCCGTGCCTGCGGGCGACACGGCGCGCACCACCAGCCGCCCGCCGTCGGGCAGCAGCACCGCCGCCGTCGCGCCGAGCGCCTCGGCCACGTGCACGGCGATCGCGCGGCAGAGCTCCTCGACGGTCGCCGCTCCGGTGATCGCCCGGCCGAACGCGTAGAGCGCCGCCGCGCGGGCTTCCCGCCGGCGCGCCGCGGCGGCCTGGTCGCGGACGCGGGCCGTCAGGTGGCTCGTGAGCACGGCGACGACCAGAAACGCCCCCAGCGAAAGATAGTCCTGCGGGTCGGTCATGCGCAGCGAGTAGAAGGGCGCGGTGAAGAAGAAGTCGTAGACGAGGACGCTCAGAACCGACGCGACGACCGACGCCTCGAGCCCGCCCACGACCGCGCTCAGCAGGACGGCGGCGAGGAAGAGCATGCCCGGATCCCGCAGCGGCAGCAGCGCCATCACGCCGGCCGCCCCGAGGCCGGCCGCGGCAACCAACGCCGCCGCGAGGCCGAAGGCGCGCGGGGAGGGACGCCAGCGGTCGCGGCGAACGGCCCGGAGCCGCTGCGGCGGCTGGGCGCCCGGGGCCTCCGCGGAGAGCACGCGGACGTCGACCGGGCCCCGGCGCGCGAGGAGGCGCGGCACCACCGCCGGCCGCCACGGCGGGCGCCAGCGCGAGCGGGGCGGATCGCCGACGACGATCTCGCTCACGTTGTGCTCGCGGGCGTAGCGGACGAGCTCGTCGGCCACCTGCTGGCCGGGGATCACGACCGCCTCGCCGCCGAGCTGCTCGGCGAGCCGCAGCGCCCGCGCGACGCGCTCGCGCTCGGCCTCGGGGCGGTGCGCGAACCGCGGCGGCTCGACGAACACCGCGAGCCACGGCACGTCGCGGCGCTCGGCCATGCGGCGGGCCGCCCGGACGAGCCGCTCCGACAGCCCGCCGCCGCTCACCGCCACCATGATCCGCTCGGCGACGGCCCAGTGCCCCTCGCCCGCCTGGGCGCGCATGTAGGCCTGCATCTGGTCGTCGACGTGCTCGGCGGTCTCCCGCAGCGCCAGCTCACGCAGCGCGGTCAAGTTGCTCGGCCGGAAGTAGTGGCGGATCGCGCGCTCGGCCTGCTGCGGGAGGTACACCTTGCCCTCGCGCAGCCGCTGCAGCAGCTCCTCGGGCGAGAGGTCGATGAGCTTCACCTCGTCGGCGCGATCGAGGATGCGATCGGGAATGGTCTCGCGCACCCGCACGCCGGTGATCTGCGCGACCACGTCGTTCAAGCTCTCGAGGTGCTGGATGTTCACCGTGGTGTAGACGTCCACGTTCGCGTCGAGGAGCTCCTCGACGTCCTGGAAGCGCTTGGGGTGGCGGCTGCCGGGGGCGTTCGTGTGCGCCAGCTCGTCGACCACGGCGAGCTGCGGGCGGCGCGCGAGGAGCGCGTCGAGGTCCATCTCCTCCAGCCGCTGCCCCCGGTACTCGAGACGGCGCCGCGGGATCACCTCGAGCCCCGCCAGCAGCGCCTCGGTCTCCGCGCGGCCGTGGGTCTCCACGACGCCGACGACCACGTCGGTGCCCTCGCGCCGCCGCGCGCGCGCCGCCTCGAGCATGGCGTAGGTCTTGCCCACCCCCGGGGCCGCGCCGACGAAGACCTTGAGGCGGCGGCGCTCTTCACGCGCGGCGCGCGCGAGCAGCGCCTCAGGTGACGGCCGGCGCTCGGGCTCGCGCTCCACGGCGTCTCCCCCCTCTCACCGCCGGCCCTGCGCATCCAGCGCCCGGTTGAGCGCCAGCACGTTCACCCGCGGCTCGCCGAGGACGCCGAGCTGCCGCCGCTCGGTGCAGCCGTCGATCAACGCGCCTACCTGGGCCAGGGTGAGGCCGCGCAGCCTCGCCACCCGCGGCGCCTGGTAGCGGGCCGCGGCCGGGCTGATGTGGGGGTCGAGCCCGCTCGCGGACGCGGTCACGAGGTCGACCGGCACCGGGGCGCGGTTGTCGGGATCGGCGGCGCGGAGCGCGGCGAGCCGGCCGCGCACGGCGTCGAGCAGCGGGTCGCCGAGCGGGCCCAGGTTCGATCCCGACGACGAGGCCGCGTCGTAGGGCGCGGGCGCCGTCGCCGAGGGCCGTCCCCAGAAGTAGCGGGGATCGTCGAACGGCTGCCCGATGAGCGTGGACCCGACCGCCCGGCCGTCCACCATGACGAGGCTGCCGTTCGCCTGCACCGGGAAGAGAAGCTGGGCGAGCGCGGTGACGGCCAGAGGATAGACGAGCCCGGTGAGGATGGTGAGGAGAGCCAGCATCACGAGGGCGGGGCGCACCTGCGACCGGAGCTCCATCGCACGCCTCACGCGAGACCGAGGGCGACCAGCACGAGGTCGATCGCCTTGATGCCCGCGAACGGGACCACGATGCCGCCCAGCCCGTAGAGCAGGAGGTTGTCGCGCAGGAGCACGGCGGCACCCACGGCGCGATAGCGCACGCCGCGCAGCGCGAGCGGGATCAAGAGCACGATGATCAGCGCGTTGAAGATGACTGCCGAGAGGATGGCGCTCGCGGGCGTGGCGAGGTGCATGACGTTGAGCGCGCCCAGCGCTGGGTACGTCGCCGCGAACGCCGCGGGGATGATCGCGAAGTACTTCGCCACGTCGTTCGCGATGCTGAACGTGGTGAGCGCCCCGCGGGTCATGAGGAGCTGCTTGCCGATCTCGACGATCTCGATCAGCTTGGTCGGGTTCGAGTCGAGGTCGACCATGTTGCCGGCCTCTTTCGCCGCCTGGGTGCCGGTGTTCATGGCGACCGCCACGTCCGCCTGGGCGAGCGCCGGGGCGTCGTTCGTGCCGTCGCCGGTCATGGCCACCAGGCGCCCGCCGGTCTGCGTCTCGCGGATGAGCGCGAGCTTGGTCTCGGGCGTCGCCTGCGCGAGGAAGTCGTCCACCCCGGCCTCGGCGGCGATCGCGGCGGCGGTGAGCGGGTTGTCGCCGGTGATCATCACGGTCTTGATGCCCATGCGGCGAAGCTCGGCGAACCGCTCGCGGATGCCGCCCTTGACGACGTCCTTGAGCTGGATGGTGCCGAGCACCCGCGCGCCGTCGGAGACGACGAGCGGGGTGCCTCCTTCCTTGGCGATGCGTTCCACCACCTGGCGGACGGCGTCGGGGAAACGCCCGCCGAGCTCGAGCACGTGCGCCTCGACGGCGTCGGCTGCGCCCTTGCGGATCCGGCGGCCGTCGAGGTCGACGCCGCTCATGCGCGTGTGCGCGCTGAAGGGGACGAAGTGCGCGCCGAGCGCGTGCACGTCGCGCTCGCGGATCCCGTGCTGCTCCTTGGCGAGCACGACGATGCTGCGACCCTCCGGCGTCTCGTCGGCGAGCGACGCGAGCTGGGCGGCGTCGGCGAGCGCCTCGACCCCGACTCCGTCGGCGGGGAGGAACGCGCTCGCCTGCCGGTTCCCGAGCGTGATCGTGCCCGTCTTGTCGAGGAGCAGCACGTCGATGTCTCCCGCCGCCTCGACCGCGCGACCGGACATCGCGATGACGTTCGCCTGGATCATGCGATCCATGCCCGCGATGCCGATGGCCGAGAGGAGGCCGCCGATCGTCGTCGGGATGAGGCAGACCAGCAGGGCGACCAGCACCGTCACGCTGACCGGCGCGCCGCGCCCGGCCTCGTGCACCGCGTAGAGCGAGAACGGCAGCAGGGTCACCGTGGCGAGCAGGAAGATGATCGTGAAGCCGGCGAGCAGGATGTTGAGCGCGATCTCGTTCGGCGTCTTCTGCCGCTTGGCGCCCTCGACCATCGCGATCATCCGGTCGAGGAACGTCTCGCCGGGCTCGGACGTGATCCGGACGACCAGCCAGTCGGAGAGCACGCGCGTCCCGCCCGTGACCGCGCTGCGGTCGCCGCCGCTCTCGCGGATCACGGGCGCGCTCTCGCCGGTGATGGCGCTCTCGTCGACCGAGGCCACGCCCCAGGCGACCTCCCCGTCGCTCGGAATGAACTCCCCGGCCTCGACCAGGACGAGGTCGCCCGTGCGCAGCGCCGAGCTGCGCACGGGCGTCGTACGCGCCCGGGCGGGGACGAACTCTCCGTTCGCCGGTGGGTCGTCGAGGCGCCGTGCGGTGATCTCGCGACGCTGCCGGCGCAGTTCCTGGGCCTGCGCCGCGCCGCGGCCCTCCGCCATCGCCTCCGCGAAGTTTGCGAACAACACGGTAAACCAGAGCCAGAGGGAGATTGCGAGGATGAAGCCCGCCGGGGCCTCGCCGTGCCCGACGAGCGCCTGCACGAAGAGCCCGGTCGTGAGCACGCTGCCGATCTCGACGACGAACATCACCGGGTTGCGCACTTGGTGGCGGGGGTCGAGCTTCGAGACGGAGCGCACGACGGCGCGGCGCACGATCGCCGCGTCGAAGAGCGAACGGGCCTTGCGATGGCTGGTAATCACGCGCGCCTCAGCGGTAGAGCATCAGGTGCTCGACCACGGGGCCGAGCGCTAGCGCCGGCAGGAACGTCAGCGCGCCCACGATGAGCACGACGCCGATCAGCAGCGCGACGAAGAGCGGGGTGTGGGTCGGCAGCGTGCCCGGCCCCGCGGGCACGAGCTTCTTCTGCGCGAGCGAGCCGGCGATCGCGAGGGTGGGGATCGCGAGCCAGAAGCGCGCGACGAGCATCGCGATCCCGCCGAGCAGGTTGTAGAAGGGCGTGTTGGCGTTGAGGCCGGCGAACGCGCTGCCGTTGTTGTTCCCCATCGAGCTGAACGCGTAGAGAATCTCGCTGAAGCCGTGCGGGCCCGGGTTCGCCCGGCCGGCGAGGCCGGCGTCGGTCACGCAGGCGATCGCGGTGCACACGAGCACCACGAGCGGGGGAATGAGGATCACGAGCGAGGCCATCTTCATCTCGTAGGCCTCGATCTTCTTGCCGAGGTACTCGGGCGTTCGGCCGACCATGAGCCCGGCGACGAAGACGGCGACGATGGCGAAGATCAGCATGCCGTAGAGCCCGGAGCCGACACCGCCGAAAATCACCTCGCCGAGCTGGATCATGAAAAGGGGGACGAGGCCGCCGAGCGGCGTGAAGGAGTCGTGCATTGCATCGACGGAGCCGTTCGACGCGGCGGTCGTGGCCGTCGCCCAGATCGCCGAGTCGACGATGCCGAAGCGCACCTCCTTGCCCTCCATGTTGCCCCCGGCCGCGAGCGCGCTCGCCCGGTCGTCGACGCCGAGCGCGGCGATGCGCGGATTGCCGCGCTGCTCGGCTGAGGTGGCGACGGCGATCCCGACGACGAGGACGAGGAGCATGGCCGCGAGGATCGCCCACCCTTGCCGGGGATCGCCGACCATCCGGCCGAAGGTGTAGCAGAGGGCGGAGGGGATCAGCAGGATCGAGAGCATCTCGAGGAAGTTCGTCCACGGCGTCGGGTTCTCGAACGGGTGCGCGGAGTTCGCGTTGAAGAAGCCGCCCCCGTTGGTGCCGAGCTGCTTGATGGCCACCTGGGAGGCGGCCGGCCCCATCGGCAGCACCTGCTCCGTGACCGGCTTCCCGTCGGCGTCGCGCGTGGCCTGGAGCAGCGGCACGGTCTGGTAGCCACGGAAGGTCTGGATCACGCCCTGGGGGACCAGCGCGAGCGCCAGCACGAAGGAGAGCGGGAGCAGGATGTAGAGCGTCGTGCGCACGAGGTCGACCCAGAAGTTGCCGATCGTCTTCGCGTGCCGGGCGCGCAGGCCGCGGATCAAGGCCACGAGCATGGCCATGCCGGCCGCCGCCGAGACGAAGTTCTGCACGCCGAGCGCGACCATCTGCGTGAGGTAGCTCATGGTGGTCTCGCCACCATAGCCCTGCCAATTGGTGTTGGTGGCGAAGCTCGCCGCGGTGTTGAAGGCGGAGTCGGCGGAGACGGCGCCGAACCGCTGCGGATCGAGGGGCAGGAACCCCTGGAGGCGCTGGATCGCGTAGACGACGACGAGGCTCGCGGCACTGAAGGCGAGCATCGCCAGCGTGTAGACCTTCCAGGTCATGCCCTCCTCCGGGCGGATGCCGGCCGCCCGATACAAGAGGCGCTCGAGCGGCCCGAGAATCCGTTCGAGCGCCGTGAGCTCACCCTCGTAGACCCGCGCCATGAACGCGCCGAGCGGCTTGGTGAGGGCCAGGAGGACGGCGAGGTAGAGCCCGATTTGCAGGAGGTCGTTCGCCGTCATCAGAACCACTCCGGCTTGAGCATGGCGACGAACAGGTAGACGAGGAGGACGACGCTCACCACGCCGCCGATGGTGTAGAGCGCCGTCATCGCCGGGGCCTCACAGCCGCTCGCAGAGGCTCACCAGCGCCACCGAGAGGGCGAAGAACACGACCGTCAGCCCGAGCGAGACGATGTCCATCATGGGGGCTCCATCGAGTCATGCGCGCGAGGTTCCGCACGCTCCACGCGTAGGCCACGGCGAGCGCCAGCCAGACGACGGCGGCCATGACGCCATGAGCAGCGCGCGTGCCAGGCGCGGCGACGCCGCGATGTCGCGGTGTCGCGCGGCGACGCTACGACGCGTCGTTGCAACTTGCAAGAAGACGGCTTGCAAAGTGCGAATGGTCGCACGCATCGGGCCGCTGGATGCCCGGCCCGCGCGGTGACACAATGGCCGCTGGTGCCGGAGAGCGAACGGAGGCCGTCCCCCGAGGCGTTGCTCGAGATCGCGCAGCGCGAGGAGCGGAGCCGCCTCAAGGTCTTCGTCGGCGCGGCCCCGGGGGTGGGCAAGACCTACGCCATGCTCGAGGCGGCGCGCGCGCGGCGGCGCGAGGGCACCGACGTGGTCGTCGGCGTCGTGGAGACCCACGGCCGTGCGGAGACCGAGGCGCTGCTCGCGGGGCTCGAGGTGATCCCGCGGCGCCGTCTCGAGTACCGGGGGCAGCGGCTGGAGGAGATGGACCTCGACGCGCTCCTCGCGCGCCGCCCGCAGCTCGCCGTGGTCGACGAGCTGGCGCACACGAATGCCCCCGGCAGCCGCCACCCCAAGCGGTGGAACGACGTCCAGGAGCTGCTCGACGCCGGCATCGACGTCTACACCACGGTGAACATCCAGCACCTCGAGAGCTTGAACGACGTGGTCGCGCAGATCACCGGCGTACGGGTGCGCGAGACGATCCCCGATTCCGTGCTCGATCGCGCCGACGAGGTGAAGCTCATCGACCTCTCGCCCGAGGAGCTGCTGCAGCGGCTGCGCGAGGGCAAGGTGTACCTCCCGCAGCAGGCCGAGCGCGCGATCCGCCACTACTTCCGGCCCGAGAACCTCACCGCGCTGCGCGAGCTGGCGCTGCGGGAGACCGCCGAGCACGTCGACGAGCAGATGCAGGCGTTCCTGCGCAGCCACGCGGTCACGGGCCCGTGGCCGGTCGCCGAGCGGATCATGGTGGCGGTGAGCGGCGGCGGGCTGTCGGAGCGGCTCGTCCGGGCGGCCCGCCGCATGGCCGAGCGCCGCAACGCCCCGTGGCTCGCGGTGTTCGTCGAGACGCCGCGCTTCCACCAGCGCCCCGAGGCCGAGCGCGAGCGCGTCGCGCGGGTGCTGCGGCTCGCCGAGCAGCTCGGCGGCGAGGCGGTCACGATCCCGGGCCGCAACGTGGCCGAGGACCTCGTGCGCTACGCGCGCGAGCGCAACGTCACCGAGGTGGTCCTGGGGAGATCCCGCCGGCGGCGCTGGCCGTGGGAAGTCTCGCCGCTCGCCGAGGTGATCCGCCGCAGCGACGCCATCGACGTCCGGATCATCAGCGGGGAGCCGGAGACCCGCGCCGCCGTCCGTCGGCGGGGGCCGGCGCGCCGGGGCGCCGCGCGCCCGGGGGGCTACGCGCTCGGGGCCCTCCTCGTCGCCGCGGCCGGCGTCGTGGCGGCGGGGCTTCGCGCCTGGCTCGCGCTGCCGAACCCCGACATGGTCTTTCTGCTCGCGGTGCTCTCGACCGCGCTCGTGGCCGGGCTCGGACCGTCGATCCTCGCGGCGCTGCTCAGCCTGGTCGCCTACGACTTCTTCTTCGTCCAGCCGCTCTATCGGCTCACGGTAACGAAGCCCGAGGACGTGCTGTCGCTGCTCGTGTTCCTGGTCGTGGCCGTGCTCACGAGCGAGCTCACCTCGCGCGTGCGCGACCAGGCGGAGGCGGCGCGGCGCCGGGAGGCGCGTACCGGGGCGCTCTACGCCTTCGGGCGTGCCATCGCCGGCGCGGCCGGCATCGACGACCTCCTGCCGGTGATCGTCTCCCACGTCGGCGACCTCTTCCGCGCCGCGGTGGTCGTGCTGCTGCCGGTCGGCGAGCGGCTGGCCGTGCGCGCGGTCCACCCGGCAGGCACCGAGCTGTCGGAGGCCGAGCGGGCGACAGCCACGTGGGTCTGGGAGCACGACCGGAGCGCGGGTCACGGCACCGACACGCTGCCGGGCGGCGAGTGGTTCCACGTGCCGATGCACACCGTGCGCGGCGCCGTCGGGGTGCTCGCGCTGCGCCCGGGCACGCCCGAGCGGCTGCTCGAGCTCGACCAGCGCCAGCTCCTCGAGGCGCTGGCCGGGCAGGCGGCGGTGGCGATCGAGCGCACGCGCGTCGACGTGGTCCAGGCCATCATCGAGAGCATCGAGGACGGCCTCGTCGTCCTCGACCCCACGGGGGTCGTCGTCCACGTGAACGAGGTGGCCTGCGCCATCTTGGGCTTCGAGCGCGCCGCGGCGCTCGGCCGGCGCTTCGACGCCCTCGGCACGAGCCACCCCCACTACCTGCGGCTGCGCGCGGCCGTGCGGGAGTTCCTCGCGCACCCCGAGCGCGAGGGCGAGGCGCTCGAGGTCGCGCTCTTCCTGCGCGGCCGCGACCACTACTACGTGCTGCGCCCGACGACGCTGCGCGCCCGCGACGGCGCGCCCGCTGGGCTGATCCTGGTCCTCCAGGACGTGACCCACCTCCGCGACCAGGAGGCGCGCCGCGAGCAGCTCATGGCGACGCTCTCGCACGAGCTGCGCACGCCGCTCACCTCGCTGCGCATGGCGGTGGAGCTGCTGCGGGGCGCGCCCGCGGCCGAGCGCCCGGCGCTGCTCGAGACCGCGCACGAGGACGTGGGGCGGCTCGAGGACGTCGCCCAGCGGCTCCTCGACGTGTCCCGCTCCCGAGCGATGAGCATCGCGCTCGAGCGCCAGAACGTCGACCTGAGCGAGGTGGTCGCGCGCGTGGCGAAGCTCTTCGCCCTCCAGGCGCGCGAGCGCGGCGTGACGCTCGCGACGGCGGCGCCCGCGGGCGGTCTCACGGTGGCCGGCGACCCCACGAAGATCACCTGGGCGCTCTCGAACCTCATCGCCAACGCGCTCCGCTACACGCCGAGCGGCGGACGCATCGGCCTCGACGCGCGGGCCGACGACGCCGTGGTGCTGGTCTCGGTCAGCGACACGGGGCCGGGCATTCCCCCCGAGCGGCGCGAGCGCATCTTCGAGCGCTTCGTGCAGGGGCAGGACGGAGCCGAGGCGGGCGCCGCGGGGCTCGGGCTGGCGATCGTGCGCGACATCGTGCAGGCCCACGGGGGGCGGATCCGGCTCGAGAGCGAGCTCGGCAAGGGCAGCCGCTTCACGCTCGAGCTGCCGCGGAGCTGACGTGCCCACGATCCTCATCGTCGACGACGAGAAGAACATCCGCGACCACCTCGCCACGTACGTGCGCGGCCTCGGCCATCAGGTCGAGGCGGCGGCCGATGGGGCCGCGGCGCTCGCCGTGCTCGACCGCCGGGAGGTCGACGTCGTCTTCTCCGACGTCCGCATGGCGGGCCTCGACGGCCTCGCGTTGCTGCGCGAGATCCGCCAGCGGCGCCCCGACGCCGTGGTCGTGCTCATGACCGCGTACGCCACCGTGCAGGGCGCAGTCGAAGCGATGCGCGCCGGCGCGTACGACTACCTGGTGAAGCCCTTCTCCCTCGACGAGGTCGGCCTGCTCCTCGCCCGCGTGCTGGAGGTGCAGGGGCTCCGCCGCGAGAACCGCCGGCTGCGCCGCGCCGTCGACCAGCCGCCGCTGCTCGAGTCGGCGAGCCTGGCGATGCAGCGCGCGCTGGCGACCGCGCGGCAGGTCGCGGTCTCGGACGTCACCATCCTGCTCACCGGCGAGAGCGGCACCGGCAAGAACGTGCTCGCCGCCGCGATCCACGCCTGGAGCCCGCGGCAGGCCGGGCCGTTCGTCACGATTTCGTGCACGACGCTCGCCGAGCACCTGCTCGAGAGCGAGCTGTTCGGGCACGTGAAGGGTGCGTTCACCGGCGCGTGGAAGGACAAGCCGGGCCGGCTGGCCGCGGCGGCGGGGGGGACGGTGTTCCTCGACGAGGTGGGTGAGCTGCCGCTCGAGCTGCAGGCGAAGCTGCTGCGCTTCCTCGAGGAGCACCGCTTCGAGCGCGTGGGCGGCGACGAGACCATCGAGATCGACGCGCGGGTGATCGCCGCGACCAATCGCGACCTGGAGGCCGAGGTGCGCGCCGGGCGCTTCCGCGAAGACCTGTTCTTCCGGCTGAACGTGGTCGGCGTGCGTCTGCCGCCGCTGCGCGAGCGGCCGGAGGACCTCCCGCGTCTCATCGAGCACGTGCTCGCCTCGCTCGCCGCCCGCCACCGCCGCGGGGCGCTGCGGCTCGCGCCCGACGCGCGCGACGCGCTCGTCGCTTACCGCTGGCCCGGCAACGTCCGCGAGCTGGTGAACGCGCTCGAGCGGGCGGTGGTGCTCTCGGGCGACGACACCATCCGCGCCGAGCAGCTTCCTGACGGCGTGCTCGCGCCTCCGGCCGCCGCCGTTGCGCCGCCCGACACGGCACTCTCGCTCGAGGAGCTGGAGCGCCGCCACATCGAGCAGGTGCTGGCCGAGTCCGCCACCCTCGAGGAGGCTGCGGCGCGGCTCGGGATCAACCCGACGACGCTGTGGCGCAAGCGCAAGCGCTACGGCATCGAGTGAGCCGCGCCGCGATCACGGGGGCAGACTGGGAGCGTTGCCTCACGGGGCGCGTAGTATCATCGGGACGTTGCTCAAAGCCGTGCCCCTGTGGCATTTCGCCACTGCCTGTGGCTGCTTTGACCGCTGACGATCCCATCCCCGTTGACATCGTAGCGAGATGCAGCGTGGCTCCGAGAGGCCACTCTCATGGCACCAGGATTGCTCGCCGAAATCGTTGGGGTCGCCTCCGAAGGTCCGCCCGGGACATTTGTCGTTGACACGGAAGGGATGAACGGTCGGGACCGGCGCTCGTGGCTCCCGGTGGTCGTGCTGTCCATGGCGGTCGTCTTGGCAGCCGTGCGAGGCGCACGGGCGCGCCGCATCGTACGGCCTCGACCGCCGATGAGGGCGGCTGGGACGGCGGCTGCCGGCACGACCTCCACCATTGAGGGAAGAGTCGTGGAGGTGCGCAGGCTGAGCCGCGACGTGACGTTACGCACGCCGCAGGGCACGATGCAGCACGTCGTGGTCCCTCGTGCGGCCACGGTGACGGGGACGCGCGGGCAGGGGCTCGATGGGATCCGCGCCGGGATGACCGTCCGGATCGTCGCGCGCCGCGGCTCCCCGAGGCTGGTCGCACGCGAGGTGGTCGCCCATCCCACGTTCGGAGGAGTGTCCCGAGGAGGACCGGCGAGCCGCCGGGTCGCGCGCTGAGGGCCGTGTGCCTCCGAAGCGGGGTCGGGGCGGCGATCTTCCTGGCGCTCGGGAGCGCGCCGTCCTGGGCGGAATCGCCCCTCACCGTCGAGCAGGTGGTCGACCTCGCGCTCGAGTCCAACGCGCAGGTGAGGAGCGCGGAGGCGCGCTGGACCTCCGCCGAGCACCAGGTCCTGCCGAACCTCGTGCCGGCCGATCCGACCGTCACCTATTCGAACGTGCAGAGTAGGCCGAACGCGTTCACGAAGCCGGCGGACGTCTCCGTGGGCGTCAGCCAGCCGCTCCAGTTCCCGGGTAAGGGGTACCTCCAGGCCAAGGGGGCAAAGAGAACCGCGGGGATCGCCTGGCTCGCCTACCAGGCGGCCCGCCGTGACGTGCGGGCGCAGGCCGAGACCGCCTTCTATCAGCTCGTCCTCGATCGCGCCCTCTTCGCCGTCGGCGCCGAGAACGTCACGACGCTCAAGCAGGTGCTCGAGGTGACCCAGACCGCCTATTCCACCGGCCGCGTCACGCAGCTCGATTTCATCTCGGCGGAGTTCAACCTCTCCGCGGCCGAACAGCAGCAGACGCAGCTCGAGGTCGCCATCGCCACCGACCGAGCCAATCTGAACCAGGTGCTCCAGCGCGGGCCGGAGGAGCCGCTCGACGTCGACGGTCGGCTCGAGCTGACGGCGATTCGGTCGCGGATCGAGGATCTCGTGGAGGCGGCCAGCCAGGCGCGCCAGGAGATATTGGAGGCGGCGCTGACCGCGGAGAATGCGGAGACCGCCGTGACCCTCGCCAAGCTCGAGTACGCGCCCGACTTCACGCTCGGCTATACGTACGATCACTTCCAGTTCGCCGCCGCGTCGCCCGACACCGTCCACCTCCAGTTCCACACCGTATCCGTCGGGCTCACCATGCCGGTCTTCGCCTGGTTCCGGCAGAAGGAGGACGTGGAGCGGGCGCGCGCCGACCTCGAGGCGGCGCGATCCGACCTCCGCGCCATTCGTCTCGAGACCGCCACGCTCGTGACCAACGTCTACCGCCAGGCCGACCTGGCCTACCGGACCGCCGTCCTCTACCGGGACTCGCTGGTGCCGCTGGCGCAGCAGGGCGTCAACGTCGCCCTGGTCGCCTACCAAGGCGGCAACATCGACTTCACGACGCTTTCGAGCGCGCTGCAGCAGCGCAACGGTGCGCGCGTGACGTACCTGCAGCAGGCCAATCAGTTTCTGGCGCAGCGGATCGCGCTCGAGCAGGCGATCGGGCGGCCGCTCCCGCGGTGAGGGACGACACCGTGGTGAAGCCCCCCGAGCGCGCCATCCGCACGGGAATCGTCCTGCTGCTCGTCGCCCTTGCCGCCTGCTCGGGAAGAGCGCCGGACGAGGCGTCGCAGTCGCCGCCGCCGGACGCCCGCCTCGTGAAGGACCAGGGCGGCGCCGAGGTGCTCGAGCTGGCCCACGACGTCCCCGGACTCCGGGCGGTGCCGGTGCGCCGCGTCGCGCTGCCCGCGACGTTGGAGACCACGGGGCAGGTCGCCCTCGACGACCGCCGCACCGCGACCATCATCTCCCGGGTGACTGGGCGGGTCGAGGACACGTTCGTGTCCCAATGGGACGACGTGCAGCGGGGAGAGCGGATCGTCAGCCTCTACAGTCCGGACTACATGACCGCCGCGGCGGAATACCTCCAGGCCCTGGCGACCGCGCGGGTGAGCGGCGGTCCGGGGCTCTCGGAGCAGTCCGCGCTGTCGGAGGCGATCGTCGCGGCCGCGCGGCGCAAGCTGCAGCTGCTCGGGATCGAGGATGGCGACATCGACCGACTGCGCGCGGCGATGCCGACCTTCGTCATGCGGGCCCCGATCAGCGGGACGGTCATCCAGAAGGAGGTCGTGAAGGGGTCGCAGGTGAATCCGGGCGACGTGCTCTTCAGTCTCGGGGTCACCGACGCGGTCTGGATCACCGCCGACGTCTACGAGAGCGACCTCGCGCGCGTGCACCAGGGGCAGCCGCTCGAGGCCGTCGCCCTCGCGTTCCCCGACCGCGTCTTCAAGGGCGTGGTCGACCGGGTGAGCCCGAACCTCGACCCCGCGAGCCACACCATCCAGGTCCGCGGGCAAGTGCAGAACCCCGGGGCGCGGCTCCGGCCTCAGATGCTCGCGCGGGTGCGCATCACCACGAGCCCGGGCGAGGCGCTCGTGGTGCCCCAGGAAGCCGTGGTGTTCGAGACCGACGCGTATTTCGCCTTCGTCGAGGTCGGCCCGCGCCGCTTCGTCCGGCGCACGGTGCGCCTCGCATCCTGGAACGAGCAAGGGTACGCGCGCGTCACGTCGGGTATCGCCGAGGGGGATCACGTGCTCACCGGCATGGCGATCTTCCTGAACGCCCTGTGGCATCAGGCGCACGGGGAAAGCTCGTAGCGGGGGGCGGCCGGGCGTGCTGCAGTCCCTGATGCAGCTCGCGCTTCGCCAGCGCATCATCGTGCTCGGCGCAGCGCTCCTGCTGCTCGTCGCCGGGATCTATTCCTTCCACGCGCTCGACATCGAGGCGTATCCCGACCCCGTCCAGCCGCGCGTCGAGATCATCACCCAGCCGACCGGGCTCAGCGCCGAGGAGGTGGAGAAGATCGTCACCGTGCCGCTGGAGATCGGCCTCGCCGGCATGCGTAACCTCGAAGGACTGCGCTCGATCTCGCTCTTCGGGCTCTCCGACATCAAGTGCTACTTCTCGTGGGAGAGCGACTACTACGCCGATCGCACGGAGGCGGTTCAGCGCCTGGGGTTCGTGGAGCTGCCCGCCGGCATCACGCCCGGCATCAGCCCCGACAGCCCGGTCGGCCAGATCTACCGCTACACGGTCGAGAGCCCGGACCACGACCTGCTCGGCGAGAAGGAGGTCGCCGACTGGATCCTCGAAAAGCAGATGAAGACCGTCCCCGGGGTCATCGACGTGACCACGTTCGGCGGCCTCACCAAGCAGTACCACGTCGACGTCGACCCCGAGAAGCTGGTCCACTATCAGATCCCGCTCTCCACGCTGACGACCGCCATCGCCAACGCCAACACGAACGTGGGCGGCAACTATCTGCGGGTCGGCGCGCAGGCGTTCAACGTGCGCGGCATCGGGTTCATCCACGGCCTCGACGACATCCGCAACGTCATGCTCTCGACCAGCAACGGTACGCCGATCCGGGTCGGCGAGGTCGGGACCGTGGACATCGGCTACGCGCCGCGGCTCGGCATCGTCGGCATGAACGAGGAGCCCGAGGTCGTCGAGGGCATCGTGCTGATGCGGAAGTACGGCGACACGCTGAAGACCCTGCACGCCGTCAAGGAGAAGGTCCAGGCCCTCGACGGCTCGGGCGTGCTCCCGAAGGGCTACCGCATCGTGCCGTTCTACGACCGCACGACGCTGGTCGAGACCACGATCCACACGGTGATGGAGAACCTCGGCGTCGGCGTGGTGCTCGTCTTTCTCGTGCTGCTCTTCTTCCTCGGAAACCTCCGCACGGCGCTGATCACGGCGATCAACATCCCGCTCGCGCTCTGCGGCGCGATGACGTTCATGCACCGCGCGGGCGTCCCGGCCAACCTCATCTCGCTCGGGGCGATCGACTTCGGGATCATCATCGATTCGACCGTCATCGTGATGGAGAACATCTTCCGCCACCTCACGACCGAGGAGGCGGGACGCGAGGAGCGGACCCGTCAGATCCTGCGCGCCGGCCGGGAGGTGGGCGGCCCGATGTTCTTCTCGACGGTGATCTTCGTCATCGCGTTCCTCCCCCTGTTCACGATGCGCGGCGTCGAGGGGGCCATTTTCTCGCCGATGTCGTACACCTACGCCTCCGCGCTCGCGACCGCGATCCTGCTCGCGGTGACGCTCTCGCCCGTGCTCAGCAGCTACCTGCTCCGCGGGCAGGTCCGCGAACGGCACAATGCCGTCTGGGAAGCGATTCGCCGCTTCTATCATCGCGTCTTCGTCGCCGTGCTGGGCCGTCCGAAGACCGCGCTCGCGGTGATGCTCGTGTTCATCGTCGGCGTCCTCGCGCTGTTCCCCTACCTCGGCGGCGAGTTCCTGCCGAAGCTCGAGGAGGGCAACATCTGGGCGCGGGCCACGATGCCGCTCAGCATCGCGCTCGAGAGCGGGGCGGAGATCGCCAACCGGGCCCGGGCGGTGTTCCGCTCCTTCCCGGAGGTTGCGACGGTCTACTCGCAGCTCGGGCGGCCCGACGACGGCACCGATACCACGGGGTTCTTCAACCTCGAGATCAGCGCGGACCTGAAGCCCCCCTCGAGGTGGCGCCCCGGGCTGACGAAGGCGGAGCTGGTGCGCCAGATCGACGCCCGTCTGCGGCACGACTTCCCGGGCGTGAGCTTCGGATACTCGCAGTACATCGAGGACAACGTCGAGGAGGCGCTCTCGGGGGTGAAGGGCGAGAACTCGATCAAGGTCTTCGGGCCCGACCTCCCCACCGACGAGCAGGTCGCGAACGCGGTGGCCGCGGCCATCGGCCAGGTGCCCGGCATCGTCGACACGGCGGTCTACCGGGCCCTCGGGCAGCCGAATCTGCTGATCACCCCCGACCGCGCCGCCGCGGCGCGCTACGGGCTCAACGTCGGGGACGTGGCGAGCGTGGTGCAGGCGGCCATCGGGGGCCAGGCGGTGACGCAGGTGCTCGAAGGCGACCGGCGGTTCGATCTCACGGTCCGCTGGCTGCCGCAGTACCGGCAGAGCCTCGAGGCGATCCGCCAGCTGCGGGTGACGATCCCCTCCGGGGGCTTCGTACCGCTCGCCCAGGTTGCCGACGTTCGCACCGCCGAGGGTGCCTCGTTCGTGTACCGGGAGAACCTGGAGCGCTACGTGCCGGTCCGCTTCGGCGTCCGTGGCCGCGACCTCCAAGGGGCCGTCGACGAGGCGAAGCAGCGCATCGCGCAGGCGGTCGAGCTGCCCCCCGGCGTGCATCTGGTGTGGGCCGGGGAGTTCGGCGAGCTGCAGCAGGCCACCCGCCGGCTGACGATCATCGTGCCGATCGCGCTGCTGCTGATCGTCGCGGTGCTCTATTCCGCCACCGAATCGCTGATCGACACGTTCGTCATCATGGCGCAGATCCCCGTGGCGTGCCTCGGCGGCATCCTCGCCATGGTCGTCACGAGCACCCCGTTCAGCGTCTCGGCGGCCGTGGGATTCATCTCCATCTTCGGCATCGCCGTCATGGATGGCATCGTGCTGAGCTTCTACATCCGGCAGCTCTGGGAAGAGGGACACCCGTTCGCCGAATCGATCCTCATGGGCTCGGATCGCCGACTGCGTGCGACCATGATGACCGACCTCGTCGACGCGCTCGGGCTCCTCCCGGCGGCGCTGTCGACCCGCATCGGCGCCCAGACGCAGCGGCCGCTCGCCATCGTCGTCATCGGGGGCGCGCTGGCGATCATGGTGCTCACCCGCGTCCTACAGCCGACCCTGATCTACCTCTGCCACCGCCGGCTTCACGAGGCGAACGGCCATCCTGCGTGGACGCCACGCCCCGGGGCATGACCGTGTCGCCCGCGTGGCCGCTTCCTCGCGGATAGGAAGACGAGGACACCGATCGTCTCCTTCGATGACAACGGGGCGACGGCCCCCGCCGGCCGGGCGGTGGCACGGCTGGTGCATGGGCGGAGCCCAGAGGAGGTGCGTAGCATGAAGCCAGCGACGAAGATCGGGGCGGCGGCAGCCGCCGCGTGCGGGGTGGCTCTCCTCCTGGGCTCGGGCGCCGCCGCCCAGGCCCGCATGCGCGGGCCCGGCCAGGGTCGCCTGTACGATCCGAAGACCGTGGAGACGGTGCGCGGTGAGGTCCTGGCGGTGGAGCGCGTGAGCCAGGGGCGCGGCAGGGGATACGGCGTCCACCTCTCGCTCAAGACGGACAAGGAGACGATCCCCGTGCACCTGGGGCCGATGTGGTTCCTCGAGAAGCAGAAGCTGCAGGTGAAGGCGCACGACCAGGTCGAGGTGACGGGCTCGCGCGTCGAGCTCGGCGGGAAGCCGGTGCTGATCGCCGCCGAGATCAAGCGCGGCGATGCGACGCTCGAGCTGCGCGACCAGGCGGGAATCCCGCGGTGGAGCGGGCGGCGCGGGCGCGGATCGTGAGCATAGCGCGCCGCGGCCGATGATCGCCGCCGGCGTCGTCGTGTTGGTCGTCCTCTCGATCACGAGCCACGAAGCCGCCCATGGCTTCGTGGCCGATCGCCTCGGCGATCCCACCGCCCGCGAGCTCGGCCGGCTCACGCTCAATCCGATCCCCCACATCGACCTGCTCTTCACCGTCGCGCTGCCGGTGTTCCTCTTCCTCTCGGGGTCGCCGTTCATTCTGGGAGGCGCCAAGCCGGTGCCGGTGGACGTGTCGCGGCTACGCAACCCGCGCCGTGATTGGGCGCTGGTCGGTCTCGCCGGCCCGGCGACGAACCTCCTCATCGCCACCGCCCTCGCCGCGCTGCTCTCGGTCCTGCGCCACGCGGGTGTCCTCGCGCGCACGTCGGCAGGCACCGAGATCCTGACCGTGGGGATGCTCGTCAACGTGGTGCTCGCGGTCTTCAACCTGGTTCCGATCCCGCCTCTCGACGGCTCGCGGGTGGTCCAGTACTTCCTCGGGGGCGCGGCCCTGCGAGGGTACCGGCAGCTCGAGCGGATCGGGCTCCTCGCCGTCCTCCTGCTGGTGCTCTTCGTGCCGCCGGCGCGGTACCTGCTCGCCACCGCGGTGTTCGCCGGGCTCTGGGCGCTCGCCGCGACGTTCGGCGTCGCGCGCGAGGTCGAGTTCGTTCTGCGCCACCTGGCCTGAGCGTCAGCGAACGGCGAGGCGGCGGAAAGCGACGGCCTTGAGGGCGTCGAGCCCCACGGCCCAGGCGCCCACGGCGAGAAGCAGACCGGCGACGATCGCGCCGGAAAGCGGCCGCATGAGGATGCCGAAGGTCGCGAGCAGGCCCACCACCAGGACGTCGCCGGCCGACGCCGCGAGGAGCCAGCCCCCGGGACGCGAGGCCCAGAGCCGGCGCCGCTCGCGCACCAGATAGATGGTGGCCTGCCCGCTGAACACGAGCATCGCGAACACGAGCGTCTGCAGCCGCGGCACGTCGAGGCCGAGGACGTCACGGCCGACGAAGAACGTCGCGAACGAGAACAGCAGCCAGCCGGCGGCGAGCCCGAGCGCGCTCAGCACGATGACGCGCACGTGCCAGCGCTGCGGGCGGGGCGCGGCGGTCACGCGGTCGGTGGCGAGCGCCATCGTCGCGAAGTCGTTCGTGAAGAGCAGCAGCACGACGAGATGCGGTGTGGTCACGAAGACTCGGGTCGCGACGAGGCCGAGGCTCAGGAAGAGCCCGACCTGAATCGTCTTGACGATCTTGTTGAGCGTGTAGGTGAGCATCCGCTGATGGATTTGCCGGCCCGTCTCGACGGCGGCGAGCGTGTCGGTGAGGCCGGGATTGGTGAGGACCACGCTCGCCGCCGCCTTGGCGACGTCGGTTGCGTTCGCGACCGCGATGCCGACCTCGGCCTGCTTGAGCGCCGGGGCGTCGTTCACGCCGTCGCCCGTCATGCCCACCGTGTGTCCCGCCCGCTGCAGAGCCTGGACGAGCAGGAACTTGTCTTCCGGGTAGATGCCCGCGAAGACGTCGTGGTCGAGCAGCTCCCCCGCGTGCCCCTCGCGCAGCACCTCGGCCGGACAGGCGCGGTCGCCGAGCCCGACGCGCGCGGCCACGGCCCGCGCCGTGTCCACCGCGTCGCCCGTGACCATGAGGACGCGGACGCCGAGCCCGCCGAGCCGCCCGATGAGCGCGGCGGAGTCCTCCCGTGGCGGGTCCTGGAGGCCGACGAGGCCGACGAGACGGAGCCCGTCCGACGCTCCCGCCGCGACCGCGAGGACCCGGCAGCCCGAGGACGCCAGGCGCGCGACCTCCCCCGGATCGACCGGCGGCACGCAGAGCGAGGCGACCACGGCGGGGGTGCCCTTGACGACCCGGACCTCCGCGCCGTCCTCCGTGACGACCGCCTCGGATCGCTTGGTGGCGGGGTCGAACGGCACGAAACGCAGGCGTCGGGCGCGGTCGATCCGCAGGCTGCGGCCGCGGGCGGCTTGCAGGACCGCCAAGTCGATGGGGTCCTGCGTGGCCTCGTCGCACGCGAGCGCGGCCAGGCGGAGCAGATCGTCCTCGCCGTACGGCGGCACCGCGCGGAGCGCCGCCACCGTGAGCTCGTTGCGGGTGATGGTCCCCGTCTTGTCGCTGCAGAGCACGTCCATGGCCGCCGCCTCTTCGACGGCGGAGAGCCGCGTGACGAGCACTCCGCGCGCGGCGAGCTCGACGGCGCCGACCGCCTCGGCGAGCGTGAACGTGGTCGGCAGCGCCACGGGTACGGAGGCGACGAGAAGGATGAGCGCGAACGGCAGCACCTCGCCGACCGGCATGCCGGCGAGGAGCGCGAAGGCGAGGACGCCCGCGACGAGCGCCGTGTCGAGGACCACGAGGTACTTCACGATCGCGAGGATCACCGACTCGAGATGGCTCGCGGTTTTCGCGGTCTGCACGAGCTGTGCGGTGCGGCCGTAGAGCGTGCGGGCGCCCGTCGCCGTGACCTCGCCGGTGACCTCCCCCCGCCGCACCACGCTCCCGGCGTGGACCGTGTCCCCCGGGGCGACCTCGGCCGGCACCGACTCGCCCGTCAGCGCCGAGCGGTCGACGGCGGCCAGGCCCTCGGCAGCGCGCACGTCGGCGGGGACGAGGTCGCCGACGCGCAGCCGCACGACGTCCCCGGGCACCAGCTCCTCCGCGGGCAGGAGCTGCCAGCGCCCGTCGCGCCGCACGCGCGCGCGCACGACGAGCCGCTGCCGCAGGAGCGCGAGCGCGCCCTGCGCGCGGCGCTCTTGGGCGAACCCGAGCACGGCGTTGAGCAGGAGGAGCGCCGCGATGACCGCGGCGTCGGTCCGCTTGCCGAGCGCGAGCTGGAGCGCGAGCGTCAGCTCGAGCATCCACGGGACCGGGCCCGAGAGCTTGGCGAGGAAGAGCCGCAGCGGATGCGGCCGCTCCTCGGGTACGGCGTTGGGGCCGTGGAGCCGCCGCCGCGCCGCGGCTTCGCGGCTGTCGAGGCCGGCCAGCGAGGCCGCCGTGCTCACGGCACGGCGCCCGCCGCACGCAGCGCCTGGTACGTGGTCCATCCGCCGGAGAGGTTGGCGGCCCGGTAGCCGCGCTGCGCGAGGAAGCGCACGGCGTAGTAGGCGCGCTGGCCGACCCCGCAGCACACCGCGAGCTGCCGGTCTCGCGGCAGCTCGCCGTGGCGCCGCCGGAGCTGGGACAGGGGGATGTTCACCGCCCCCGGCACGTGGCCGGCGGCGAACTCCTCGGGCTCGCGCACGTCGAGGACCAGGCGATCGGGCCCGTCGAGCCGCGTCCAGTCCGCAAGCGGCATCTCGCCGTCGAGGTGGTTCACCGCCACCATGCCGGCGAGGTTGACCGGATCCTTGGCACCGCCGAACTGCGGCGCGTAGCACAGCTCGGCTTCGGCGAGGTCGCGGACCGTCGCGCCCATCTGGATCGCCATCGCGATCACGTCGACGCGCTTCTCGACCCCCTCGAGCCCGACCGCCTGGGCGCCGAGCACGCGCCCGTCGGGCACGGCGAACAGCAGCTTGAGATGGATCGGCCGGGCGCCGGGGTAGTAGCCGGCGTGATGGCCGGGGTGGAGGTAGACGCGCTCGAAGGCGGTGACGCCGGCGCGGCGCAGCCCCCGCTCGCTGGCGCCGGTGGCCGCCACCGTGAGGCCGAAGACCCCGACCACCGCGGTCGCCTGCACGCCGCGGAAGGGCCGGGCGCGGCCGCAGATCGCCTCGGCCGCCACGCGCCCCTGGCGGTGGGCGGGGCCGGCGAGCGGCAGCACCACCTCCTGGCCGATCACCACGTGTCGCACCGCGACCGCGTCGCCGACCGCCCAGATGCAGGGGTCGGCCGTGCGCATGTGGGCGTCGACCAGGATGCCGCCCGAGGGATCGAGCGGGAGCCCGGCGGCGGTGGCGAGCGCGGTCTCCGGCCGCACGCCGATCGCGAGGATCACGAGCCCGGCGGGCACGCGGGCGCCCGACTCGGTGATCGCGACGAGGTCACGGCCGGCCGCCTCGAGGCCGGCGAGCCCGTCGCCCAGCCGCAGCCCGACGTTCTGCGCCTCGAGGTGGGCACGCACCGGCTCGGCCATCTCGGGATCGAGCGGCGGCATCACCTGCGGGAGCTTCTCGAGGATCGTGACCCGCAGCCCGCGCTGCGCGAGGTTCTCGGCCATCTCGAGGCCGATGAAGCCCCCGCCCACGACCAGCGCCGTCGTGGGCCGCCGCTCGGCGATCCAGGCGCGGATGCGGACGCTGTCCGGAATCGTGCGCACGGCGAAGACGCCCGGCAGATCGACCCCCGGGATCGGCGGCCGGATCGGAGCCGCGCCGGGCGAGAGCACGAGGGCGTCGTAGGGCTCCTGGTGCTCTCGGCCCGCCGCGAGGTCGCGGACGGTGATGGCCCGGCGGGCCCGGTCGATCGCCGTGACCTCGTGCCGCGTGCGCACCAGGATGTTGAAGCGGTCGCGGAAGAGCTCGCTCGAGGCGACCAGAAGCTGGCGCTCCTCGGCGATGACGTCGCCGACGAAGTAGGGCAGCCCGCAGTTGGCGAAGGAGACGTACGGGCCGCGGTCGAAGACGACGATCTCGGCTTCCTCGTCGAGCCGGCGCAGCCGCGCGGCGCAGGACGCCCCGCCGGCGACGCCGCCGACGACCAGCACGCGTTTGCCCATGCCCGCAGGCCGATGCAGGGAGCGTGCCAGCCGCGCCGCCCGGCACCGGGGTGGAACCGTCGCCCCCGTCGCAACGGCGGGAACGGCGCAGACCGCACGCGTGTTGGCCGAGGGAACCGCCGCCGGCCTCGGAGCGGGAGTCCATATGTGGATACTGGAGTCCACTCGTGATATTCGGGGAGGTGCGCCATGCCGCATCCCCAGAGGGCCGAAGGACTCGCCGAGGTCACGCCCCCCGCGCTGCGGCACCAGCCGGCGGAGCGCCGGCGCAAGTCCGGGCCGGCGCTGCGCGCCTTCTTCAACATCGCGGAGCGCTGGGGCCTCGACCCGGAAGAGCAGCGCGGGCTGCTCGGCTGGCCGAGCCGATCGGCGCTCTACAAGTGGAAGGCCAGCGCCGCCGTCACGCTCCCCTACGATACGCTCGTCCGGCTGTCCCTGATCCTCGGCATCTTCAAGGCGCTGCACATTCTCTACCCCGAGCCCGGGTTCGCCGACGCCTGGATGAAGATGCCCAACCGCAACGCGCTCTTCGGCGCCCGCACGCCGCTCGAGTACGCGCTGCGCGGCGGGACCGTGGCGCTCCAGGACGTTCGGCGCCTCTTGGACGCGCGGCGTGGCGGCTGGAGCTGACCCGCCGGCGAGGGCGGTCCGCGTCAAGGGCACCCACCGCCTCGTCCGCAGCCGTCATCCCCCACGGGACGTGTTCGCCGCGATCAGCCCGGCGGAGGATCGCGACACCTTGGTCGACCTGGAGAGCTGGACGAACGACCGTATCCAGAACGACCTCGGGGAGCGGATCGCGCTGCCGCGAGCGGAGTGGGCCACCGGTCCGAATGCCAGCGTCGTGATGGCGGCGTTCTGCCATCCGCATCCGGCCGGCGGCCGGTTCACGTCGGGGACGCTCGGGGGCTGGTATGCGGCGTTCCGGCTCCGCACCGCCCACCGGGAGGTCGCCCACCACTGGTGGGCCGAGTTCGCCGAGGTGGGCGCCGCCTCCGGGCGGGTCGAGGCGCGGCAGTACCTCGCCGACTTCAAGGCGGCGTTCCATGACGTCCGCGACCGGCGGCGTTGGGCTGCGCTTTACGATCCCCGCAGCTACGCGCGGTCACAGCAGCTCGGCGACCGTCTCCGGCGGCACGGGGCCAACGGCCTCGTCTACGACAGCGTGCGCGATCCCGGCCATGACTGCCTGGTCGCCTTCCGCCCGACGCTCGTCCTCGCCGTCCGTCAGGGCGCCCACTTCGAGTACGTCTGGACCGACGGCCCCGTGCCCCGCATCCGGCTGCTCACGCGCTAGCGCGTGAAGAGGCCCGTGTTGCGCGCGTCGTGGTGGAACCGGGCCCACGCCCATGTCTGGGGCCTGCCGTGCACGCGCCAGACGAAGACCTGCCCTTCGCGCGTCGAGACCGCCACGGCCTTACGGCTGCCGAGCTGGCCGAGCGCCGGCGCGGCGATGATCCAGTTGCCGGTGAACTTGGGCCAGCGCTTCGCCTCCGCCCCGCTCGCGTCGACGGCGTGCACCAGGTAGCCGCCGCTGCCCGCGATCACCTCGGGGCGGCCGTCGCCGCTCACGTCCCCGATGGCGGGATTGGTGAGGAACTGGAGGTCGTCGGAGAGGTGGGGGAAGCCCGCGAGGAAGGTTCCCGTGCGCGCGTCCCAGGCGTCGAGGTGGTTGTCGTGCGGGAGCTGCTCGGCGGGAGCGTTGGCGTCGATCAGCTCGCCGAGCCCGGCTGCGGGGATCGCGAAGCTCACGTCGCCGCCGGGACCCATCGCGGCGAAGCTGCCGCTGCCGAGCGTCGCGATCGAGGGACCGTCGCTCGAGTCGGTGGCGGCGCCGAAGGCCGTCTTGTCGGTGGGCAGCGTGATCGGCAGGCCGTCGCTGCCGGTACCGTAGAACGACGTGCCGTCGGCGCGCAGCACGTAGGCCGGGCCGACCACGCCCGCGACGCCGACCTCGAGCGTGCCGTCGCCGTCGACGTCGGCGAGCGCCGGCGAGCCGGGGACGCCCTCGATCCACGGCAGCAGCGCGGGGGCGAGCAGGCCCACGTGCGCGGGCCAACCGGGCAGGAACGGTCCGGCGGGGTTGCCGGCGGCGAGCGGGTCGGCGTTGCCGCCCGCGGGGATCGCGTAGACACGGCCGTTGGCGCCCGAGAGGACGCCGAGGGCGAGGAAGCCCTTCACCGAGGCGTTGCCCGTGGCCGAGAAGCTCGGCGCCTCGGCGTACTCCTCGTTCGTACCGACGACCACGACCGGCTTCCCGTCGCCGCGGAGATCGCCGACCGCCGGCGTGGCGACGATCTTCGATCCTTGGAGCGCCACGCCGGGCAACGGCACGACGTGATCGTCACTCGGGTCGATCGAGGCCATCCGCGTGCGGTCCACCACGAGCACGGGCCAGCCCGGCAGCGCGCTGCCGTCGGCGCGCCAGACGTAGACGTGCCGGTCCATGGCGGCGGCGACGATGTCGAGCACGCCGTCGCCGTCGAGATCGGCGAGCACCGGGGCCGCGAGCAGCCCGCGCAGCAGCCGGTTGTGCTGGTCGCGCGCGCTGCGCGCCGAGAAGCGCGCGTCGGTCTGCGTGGGGAAGCCGGGCCGGCGGCTGCCGTCGGGCTCCCAGACGTAGAGCTTGCCTGCGGCCGATCCGGCCACGACCTCCACCCGGCCGTCGCCGTCGAGGTCGGCGGCGGCGAGCCCGTCGCCGAGCGACTCGTAGAACGTGGTGGGCAGCGCGCCGGTGGCGAACGCGCGCGAGCCCGTGTGCAGCGCGAGGGGATCGGTGTGCACCGGCCAGCCCGGGACCGGCTCGCCACCGGCGCGGAGCGCGAGCACCGTGCCGTCGGTGGTCGGCACGAGCAGCTGCTGGCCGCGCTCGCGCCCGGGGCGCGCGGCGCGGCCGACGAGCCGCACGAACAGCGGCGACGGCTCGCCGCTGCCGCCGAGGCCGAGGGGGAACCCGGGGAGCAGGTCGCGGTCGTGGTGGAGGTAGAGCGTGCGGCGCGCCTCGCCGCGGCGTCCGGCGGCGTCGGTGACCCGCAGGCGCAGCGTCACGGTGAAGGCGTCCGGGGTGTTGCCCGGCGACGGCGTGCCGCTCGGGGCCGAGGCCGGCACCGCCGCGGGGTCGATCGCGCAGCGCATGGCCGCGTCGGCGACCGACCAGGTCGCCAGCGTGGCGGCGCGCACCGGGGCGGTGAGGCCGCCCGCGGTCGCGATCGTCGTGAAGCGGTCCTCGGTCGGTTGCACGCCGCAGCCGAAGGCGAGCTCCCAGCCGAAGCCGGTCGAGCGCTCGGCGGCCGCCGAGCCGACCACGGGCACGGTCCGCGTGCGCACGGGGTCGATGGTGGTCCACCAGTCGGGATCGAGGAGGTCGGCCTCGGGCGGCACCGCGCCGGTGGCGACGGCCGCGACCGCCCGCGCCGCGTTCGCGCGCCCGTAGCCGAAGTACTGATCCCAGCCGGGCTGGGAGGCGTAGCGGTCGGTGGTGAACAGCGGGACGAACGAGACCGCGCGGTCGCCCGAGAAGTCGATGTCGTCGGCGGTCATGGTGAGGAGCTGCGCGACCTCGTCGGCGGCGAGCGGGTGCACCGCGCCGGTCGGGTCGACGCGGCGGGGAACCAGCCGTCCCGCGTCGACCGCGTCGAGCGCCGCCGACACGAGGAGCCCCGCGATCCCCGAGCCGCGTCCGGTCGCCTCCGACGAGCACGAGGACGATTCGATCGAAACCGCGATGTTCCCGCCGTAGTTCGTGCAGCCGTTCAAGTAGAGATACGACTGCGGGCTCATGGTGAAGCCGGCGAGGCTCGCGAAGCGGGTCACCGAGTTCACCGTGATCGTGTGGCGGTCGGCCGCGGGGAAGTTGTGGTGGAAGCTCTCCTCGTCGGCCGCCGACGCGACGACCGGCACATCGTTGGCCCACGCGTACTCGATGGCGGCGCGCGCGAACGAGGTGTTGTTCACCGTGCCGAGCGCCTCCTGGATCACCTGCGCCCCGACGTCGACCGCGAACACGACGCCTTCGGCGAACAGGTTCGAGTCGGTGACGAAGCTGTCGCCGACGCGCACGGGCAGGATCCGGCAGTTGGGGCACGTGCCGAGCGCGCCGCCGTTGTCGGCCTCGGCGGTCGAGTCCTCGGCCTCGCCGGTGCCGTGGCCGTACTGCACCTCGTCGAAGGGGTCGTTGTCGTCGTCGAGGAAGTTCCAGCCCGCGATGTCGTCCACGTAGCCGTTGCCGTCGCCGTCCACGCCGTCGCTGAACGTCTCGATCAGGTCCTCGGGGTCGAGCAGCCCGTTGCCGTTGCGGTCGCCGACGCGCGGGTCGGCGGCGTAGTCGGTCACGTCGAAGACGCCGTCGTCGTTCAGGTCGTAGGGATCGGGGTTCTGGAACGGGCCGGGCAGCTCGAGCTTGGTGTGGCCGCTCGCGTCCTCGGGCAGCGGCAGCTCGCCGCGGTTGAGCCGGACCTTCCGGCGCAGGTCCGCCATGGCGCCCGCGTCGTTCCACTTTATGCCCGAGTCGAGCACGGCTATGGTCACGTCGGGCCGTCCGGTCGTGACCTGCCACGCCAGGTCGACGCTCATGCCCTCGACGCCGAACAGCTCGGCGGGGCTCGCGTCGATCGTGGGATCGCCGGTCTGGTCGCTGGTGAGCTTCCACGCCGTGCCGCCGGTGAAGTCGACCGGCCGCACCGGCGGGCTCGCCACCGGGAGCCGGCAGTACGCGGCGTAGTCCTGCGGCGGGGTGCCGGGCGGCGGTGCGGGGTAGGGGAAGGTCGCCGCGGCGGGGCGCGTGAGCAACGCGGCGGCGAGCACGGCCAACGGGACGGCGGCGCGCGACATGGGGGGACTCGACCGCGGCGGCGCCTGCGTTGTCAAGGGCTTTCAACTCGGCGGCCCGGTCGTGCTATGCGGGGAGGCCATGACACGCACGCGACGCGACTACCGGATCATCTCCGCCGACTCGCACACCGTGGAGCCCCCCGACCTGTGGGAGAAGTGGCTCGAACGGAAGTACCTCGACACGGCGCCCAAGCTGGTCGACGACGGCGACGGCGGCCACGCCTGGATCTACATGGGCGCCAAGACCCCCGAGCCTCTCGGGCTCGTCACCTGCGTCGGCACCCATCCCGAGGAGCTCAAGTGGACGGGCGCCCGCTACGGCTCGACGATCCACCCCTCGTGCTACGAGGGGGCCGCGCGGCTCGAGGTCATGGACGTCGACGGCGTCGACGCCGAGATGCTCTACCCGCCGCAGCGCGCGATGCTCACCTTCATGAAGAACCAGGACCGCGATGCGCACCTGGCCGGCATCCGCGCCTACAACCGCTGGCTCGGCGAGAGCTTCTGCGCCCCGGATCCCGACCGCCTGATCGGCATCTTCCAGATGCCGAACGTCGGCATCGAGACGGCGGTCGCGGAGCTCGAGCGGGCGAAGAAGGAAGGGTTCCGCGGCGTCGCGCTCTCGGCGTGGCCGTCGGGCGGCGACAATCTCCGTCCCGAGGACGATCCGTTCTGGGACGCCGCCGCCGAGCTCGACGTGCCCGTCTCGATCCACCTCCTGCTCGCCGCGCAACAGCAGAAGATGGGCGCGTCGAACAAGGGCAGCGTGGCGATCGGCGCCTCGGCGTTCATGTACACGATGCCGATCCTCGTCGAGATGATCTTCCAGGGAGTGTTCGACCGCTTCCCGAAGCTGCGGCTCGCGCTGGTGGAGGTGGGCGTGGGCTGGATCCCGCACTTCCTCGAGATGGTGGACGACCGCTACTGGCGCAACCGGCACTGGACGAAGACCAACGTCAAGAAGGTGCCGAGCGAGTACTTCCACGACCACTGCCTCGCCACCTTCATCGTCGATCGGGCAGGCATCGCCATCCGCCACCTGGTCGGCGTCGAGAACATGGCGTGGTCGACCGACTTCCCGCACCACGGCAACGACTGGCCCTACTCGCGACGCACGATCGACTCGCTGTTCGCCGACGTCCCGGCGGAGGAGCGCCGCAAGATTGTGTGCACGAACGCGGCGCGGTTCTGGGGCCTCGTCTGAGCCGCCGGACCCCTTCGCGCTTTCGCCTCGCGCCCGACGTCCGCCCGAGCGAGTACGACCTCCACCTGACGCCCGACCTCGACGCCGGGCGCTTCGCGGGCCGGGTGCGCATCAGGGTGCGGCTCGGGCGGCCGAAGGCCGCGATCACGCTGCACGCCGCGGATCTCCAAATCACGCGGGCCGCGGCCGAGGCGGGCGGGGCCGCGGTGGGCGCGCGCGCGAAGCTCCTGCGCGGCGACGAGGCCGTGCGGCTCGAGTTCGCGCGCCCGCTGCCCGCGGGCGAGGCGACGCTCGCGCTCGAGTTCGCGGGCGCCTTGAACCAGCACCTGCGCGGCCTCTACGCCGCGAGCGCGGGCGGCCACCGCTACGCCTTCACCCAGTGCGAAGCCGCCGACGCCCGCCGTATCCTGCCGTGCTTCGACGAGCCGTCGTTCAAGGCCCGCTTCCGGGTGAGCGTCACCGCGCGCGCCGTAGACACCGTGCTCTCGAACGCTCCCGTCGAGCGCGAGGAGCCCGGTCCGAACGGGACCCGCACCGTTCGCTTCGCGCCCACGCCGCCGCTGTCGACGTACCTCCTCGCGCTCGCCGTGGGGCCGCTCGAGGCGACGCCCGTGCGCACGCTCGGCTCGGTGCCGATCCGCGTCTGGCACGTGCCCGGCAAAGGGGCGCTCGCGGGCTTCGGGCTCGAGGCGGGCTACGAGGCGCTGCGGCGCCTCGAGGACTACTTCGGCACGCCGTATCCCTACGCGAAGCTCGATCTGGTCGCGGTGCCCGATTTCGAGGCGGGCGCGATGGAGAACGCCGGCGCGGTCTTCTTCCGCGAGACGCTGCTTTTGCTCGACCCGGCCACCGTCTCGCTCCCCGAGCGCAAGCGCGCCGCCGAGGTGATCGCGCACGAGCTGGCGCACATGTGGTACGGCGACCTGGTCACGATGGCGTGGTGGGACGACCTCTGGCTGAACGAGGCGTTCGCCACCTGGATGGCCTACCGGGTCGTCGACGACTGGCGGCCGGAGTGGCGCATGTGGCACGGCTTCGAGCACGACCGCGCCGCGGCGCTGGCGCTCGACGCGCTCGCCAACACGCACCCGATCTACGCCCCCGTGCGCAGCGTCGCCGAGGCGACGGAGAACTTCGACGCGATCACCTACGAGAAGGGCGCGGCCGTCGTGCGCATGATCGAGCATTACCTCGGTGCCGACGCCTTCCGCGCCGGCGTGCGCCTCTACATGCAGCGCCATCGCGAGGGCAACGCGGTGGCCGCCGACCTCTGGCGCGCGCTCGAGGAGGCCTCGGGCAAGGAGGTCGCCCGCGTGGCCCAGGCGTGGATCGCGCAGGCGGGCTTCCCGCTCGTGACGCTCGCACCGGCGGCTCGCGGCGCGCTGCGGGTGCGCCAGGAGCGCTTCTTCGCCGACCCGCGCGTGGCGGCGGCGCGCCGCCGCGTGCGCTGGCCCGTGCCGCTGGTGCTCAAGGTCGCGCGCGGCACCGCCGTCGAGGTGCGCGCGCTCGCCGACAAGGCCACGCAGGCGGTGGCGCTCGGCGACCCGCCGCCCGCGTGGGTCTTCGGTAACGCGGCTGCGGGCGGCTTCTACCGCGTGCTCCACGATGCGGCGGGGCGGGCCGCGCTGCTCGCGCACTTGGGCGACCTGAGCCCGGTCGAGCGCCTGGCGCTCCTCGGCGATCAGTGGGCGCTCGTACGCGCGGCGCGCGCGCCGGTCGAGAGCGTGCTCGACGTCGCCGATGCGCTCGGCGACGAGACGGACCACGACGTGCTCGATGGGCTCCTGGGGCCGCTCGGCGTGCTCGACGAGCAGGTGGTGGCGCCGGAGAGCGCCGAGCAGCGGGCGCTGCGGGCGTGGATCGCGGCGCGGTTCGGCCCCGCCCTCGCGCGGCTCGGCTGGACGGCGGCGTCGGGAGAGGACGACGACACGCGGCTGCGCCGCGCGGCGCTGCTGCGGCTCGTCGGCGGGCTCGCCGAGGAGCCGGCGGTGACCGCCGAGGCACGCCGGCGGCTCGACGCCTACCTCGCCGACCGCGCGACGCTCGAGCCGAACCTCGCCGACTCGGTCGTCGGGCTGGCGGCTCGAGCGGGCGACGGCGCGCTCTACGAGCGCTACCGGGGCGTGGTCGCCGAGGCGCGCACCCCGCAGGAGCGGCGTCGCTTCCTGCTGAGCCTGGCGTCCTTCCGCACGCCCGAGACCATCGCCCGCACGCTGGCCACCGTGCTCACGCCCGAGATCCCCACGCAGGACGTCGCGTTCGTCGTGATGCGGCTTTTGGGCAATCCGGCGGCGCGCGCCGAGGCGTGGCGCTTCGTCACCCGCAAGTGGACGGGGCTACGCCGCCGCATCCCGCCGCTCATGCTCTCGCGCCTCGTCGAGGCCACCCCGGCGCTGCGCGAGCCGCGCTACGCGAAGGAGGTGCGGGCGTTCTTCGCGGCGCACCCGCTGCCCGAGGCGGCGCGCGCGCTCAAGCAGGCGCTCGAGCTGTTCCGGCTGAACGCCGAGCTGCGGCGGCGCACGGCGCCGGGCCTCGTACGCTGGCTCGCGCAGCGGGCCCCGCGGGGGTAGCCTCGGTCGGCGTGGGCCGCGCCCTCGCCGCCGTGCTGTGTCTCGCCGGCCTCGCCCGCGCCAACCCGGTCGACGTCCCCGCGGCGGTGCGCCGCGCGGTGGCGGCGGCGAGCGTGGAGGTGCTGCCGGCGCGCTGCGCGGGCGTGGTGGCCGCGCCGCGGCTCGTGCTGACGGCCCGGCACTGTGCGCGTCCCGAGGACCGGCCGCTGCGGGTGGGGCTCGCCGACGGCGCGGTCGTGGGCGCGCGCCTCGTGGCGACCGACGAGGTCGCCGACCAGGCCGCGCTCGCGCTCGACGCGGCGGCGGGGATGCCGGCGCTCGCCGTCGCGCGCCGGCTGCCGATCCCGGGCACGGTGCTCTTCTTCGAGGGCAACCCCGCGCGACCGCGCTGGCAGAGCGCGCGGCTCGACCGCATCGGCACCTGCCCCTCGCTGCCGAGGCTGCCCGACGCGCTGTTCACGAGCCTCAAGGGCGCGCCCGGGGACTCGGGCGCGCCGCTCGTCGACGGCGCTGCCCGCGTCGTCGGTCTCGTGCACGGCGGCGCCCGCTGCGAGATCGCGACGCCGGGCGATCACCTGGCGCGGCTTCGGGACCGCGCGCTCGGCGTGCTCGCGGCGTCAGGGGCCGAGGAGCCCCTTGCCCGGCACGTGGTTCATCTCGAGGCGAATGCCGTCGGGGTCCTCGAAGAGCACCGAGTAGTAGCCCGGCGCCCACGGCCCGTCCTCGGGCGGGTGGACGATCTTCGCGCCCATGCCGACGAGCAGCGCGTGGAGCGCGTCGACGTCCGCCCGCTCGCGCGCGCGGAAGCAGACGTGGTGCAGCCCGACGCGGAGCTGGACGAATCGCTCGGCGCGATGCGCCGCGTCGGCGCGCACGATGCCGACCGCCGTGCGGCCGCCGACGCAGTAGAGCATGCCGTCGGCGTCGATCACCGGCTTGAGCCCGAGGAACGCGAGTAGCTTCGCGTAGAACGGCCGGCAGGCGTCGAAGTCGCTCACCGTGAGCATGACGTGGGCGATGCCGTTGATCTCCATGTGGCAGCAGGGAAATCACAGGGTTGCGCCCGATGGAAGGGCGTCCTTCGCCATCGCAGCGCTTGGCAATTTCCACCCAGATCCCACCATCGGGCGCTCGCCCCGGGCGCGGCGGCGCTGGTACTCGGGCCGGCATGGCGCTCCCCCCGCCGCCCCGCGGCCGTGGTCTCGCCCTCTTCGCCGCGGCGCTCTTCGCTCTCCTCCTGCCCGGCGGGCGGAGCGCCTCGCCGGGGCGCAAGGCGAAGCCCGTCCCGTGCCCGCCCGGGCGCTTCGTCGTGCGGGCGTCGGACGCGCCGCTCATCGCCGGCAGCACGACATCCGAGGTGGACGTGGTCGTGATCGGGGACGGCAGCCAGATCTCGATCGGCAGCGGCTGTCCGGCGGCCCGGGGGAAGATCACGGCCAAGCGCACGTTCACGAGCGTCGCCATCACCTGGCCCGCGTGCGGCGCGCGGCGCAAGGTTCGACTGACGGGCAGGATCGCGGCGCCCGCCTGCAACGTGCTCGCGGGAAAGCTGCGGGGCAGGAAGCTCCCTGCGAAGGGCTTCACCGCCATCCGCTCGACCTGCGGCGACGGCGCCCTCGACGCCGGCCGCGGCGAGGAGTGCGAGCCGAGTCTCGGCGGCTGCCCGGCCGGTCTCGCCTGTGGGGACGACTGCTTCTGCCACGCCCCGCCCACGACGACGACGATCCCGCGCACGCCGACGACGACGTCCTCGACGACGCCGGGGACCACGAGCACGACGCTGCCGACCGTCCCCGGGCCCGATCCCGCGACGACCGCGCCCCCGCTCCAACACGGGGCCTCGACGGATCTCGGCGCCGCCACGGCGTTCCTGTACGCAGGGCCGCAGCCCGTCCAGTTCAACGTCGCCGCCGACGCGATCGCGCCGCAGCGGGCGGCGGTGCTGCGCGGCCGGGTGCTCGACCGCGCCGGCCGGCCGCTCACCGGCGTCCTGGTGCAGATGCTCGACCATCCGGAGCTGGGCCAGGGGCTCAGCCGCACCGACGGCCGCTTCGACATGGCGGTGAACGGCGGCGGGCCGGTCACGGCGACCTTCGAGAAGAGCGGCTTCTGCCCGGCCCAGCGCCGGATCGACGTGCCGTGGCAGACCTACGTGGCGATCCCGGACGTGGTGCTGGTCGGCATGGACCCGGCGGTCACGGTGGTCGGCTTCGGTGCGAGCGCGCCTTTCCAGAGCGCGGAGGCCTCGGTGCAGACCGACGGTGACGGCACCCGCCACCTCCTCATGCTCTTCTCTCCGGGCACGGCCGCCTCCCTCGTGATGCCCGACGGCACGATGCGCGCCGCGAGCACGCTCCACATCCGCGCCACCGAGTTCACCGTCGGCGACACCGGCCCCCAAGCCATGCCGGCCGTGCTGCCGCCGCTGAGCGGCTACACGTACTGCGTCGAGCTGTCGGCCGACGAGGCGATGAGCGCGGGCGCCGCGTCGGTCGCGTTCGACCGGCCCGTGATCACCTACGCGGAGAACTTCTTGGGGTTCCCCGTCGGGACGCCCGTGCCCGTGGGGACGTACGACCGCCGCAGCGCGGCCTGGGTTCCGCTGCCGAACGGACGCGTGGTCGAGATCGTCGGGATCACGGGTGGCCTCGCCGACGTCGACACCGACGGCGACGGCGCGGCCGACGGCGGGCTCGGCATGACGGACGACGAGCGCCGCGCGCTCGCGGGGGCGTACGCCGCCGGCCAGACGCTGTGGCGCGTGCCGGTCGTCCACTTCTCGCCGGAGGACAGCAACTGGCCCTACGCGCTCCCCGACGACGCCGTCGCGCCCGACGGCGGCCCGGACGCGACCGACGCGCTCCAGCAGCCGTGCCTCCAGGGCGGCAGCATCATCGAGGCCGAGAACCAGGTCCTCGGCGAGGCGATCCCGATCGTCGGCACGCCCTTCACGCTCAACTACCGCAGCGACCGGGTGCCGGGGCAGGCGGCGAAGCGGACGATCGCGCTCAGCGGTGCGGCGGTGCCGGCGAGCCTCGCGTCGATCGGGCTCCACCTGGCGGTTGCCGGGCAGACCGTCGACCAGACGTTCCCGCCGGGCCCGAACCAGCAGACGACCTTCACCTGGAACCGGCTCGACGGCTACGGCCGTCCGGTGCTCGGCGGCCAAACGCTCGACGTGACCATCGACTACAACTATCCCGCCATCTACCAGACCCCCGGCCCCTTCCCCTCCGCCTTCGACCAGTCGGGCGGCGTCACTCTCGGCGCCAATCCCGCCCGCCAGCAGGTCGCCATCTCGCGGCACTTCACCACCACCATCGGCGAGGGCCTCACCGACGCGCGCACCGTAGGGCTCGGCGGCTGGACGCTCGACGTGCATCACGTCTTCGATCCGGTCGCCCGCGTGCTGCACGAGGGCGGCGGCTCGCGGCGCCGGGCGGGCTCGCTGGCGCGCATCCTCACGACGACCGACGTCGTCGGGCAGAGCGTCATCACCGGTGTGGCCGTCGCGCCCGACGGGAGCGTCTACAGCGCGAGCCCGCACACCGACACGGTCGTGCGCATCGCGCCCGACGGCACCCAGCAGATCGTGGCCGGCACCGGCGTCGAGGGCTTCAACGGCGACGGCATCCCCGCGACGCAGGCCGAGCTCGGCGACCCGTTCGGCATCCGGCTCGGGCCCGACGGCAGCCTCTACATCTCCGAGGAGTCGAACCACCGCGTCCGCCGCGTGACGCCCGACGGCATCATCTCGACCGTGGCGGGTAACGGCACGCCTTCCCTCGACGGCGACGGCGGGCCGGCGACGAGCGCCGGCGTTTTTCATCCCGACGGGATCGCGATCGGACCCGACGGGAGCCTCTACATCGTGGCCGCCAACAGTGAGATCCGCCGCGTCGGCACCGACGGCATCATCGAGCGGGTCGCCGGCCTCGGCCCCACCGGCGGCGCGCCCCCTCCGCTCGGCGACAAGGGGCCCGCGACGCGCGCCAGCATCGCGGCGCTCGGGGTGGCGGTGGCCCCGGACTCGAGCTTCTACATCGCCGATTTCGGGAACGACCGCGTCCGCCGGGTCGATCCGAAGGGCATCATCGACACGGTGGCGGACTACACCGCCGAGTCGGGACATCCGATCGCGGTGAGCGTGACGCCCGACGGCCGGGTGTTCGTCGGCGTGACGTTCGACGGCGCGACGCCGCCGCGCGTCGACGTGCTCGAGCGCGACGGCACCCTCGTCACGGTGGCGGGCGGCGGCAACACGCCGATCCAGCAGGGCATCCCCGCGACGCAGGCGAACCTGGTCGGGGTCGGCGACGTGAGCGCGGCGCCCGACGGCTCGTTCTGGATCGCGCCCTTCACGCGCGACGCGAGCCCGCGCATCCTCCGCGTCGGCCCGGCGCTGCCCGGCTTCGACGGCGGCGCGCTGCTCATCGCGAGCGCCGACGGCCGGCAGCTCTACGTGTTCGACGCCGACGGCCGGCATCTCCGCACCGTCGACGCGGTCACCGGCGCCGTCCTCTTCGAGTTCGGCTACGACGGGGCCGGCCGGCTCGCGCGTGTGACGCAGAAGACGGGCGGCACCGACGACGTGACCACGATCGAGCACGACGGGGCCGGTAACCCGTCGGCGATCGTCGGCCCCTTCGGCGATCGCACCACGCTCGGCGCCGACCCGAACGGCTTCCTTGCCAGCGTGACCAATCCGGCGGGCGAGGTCGTGCGGCTCGGCTACACGGCCTCCGGCCTGCTCACCAGCCTCACCGACCGGCGCAACGCCACGGCGACGTTCGCCTACGACGCGGACGGGAGGCTGCTCAGCGACGAGGACCCGACGCACGCCGCGCAGACGCTCGCCCGCCAGACCGGCGACCGGCAGGTGGAGGTGCAGCACGCGACCGCGCTCGACCGCACCACCACGTACCTGACCGAGGAGACGGCGGCGAACGTCGAGCGGCGGACCGTGACCGAGCCCGACGGCACGGTGAGCCACAGCGACCGGCCCGTCGACGGCGCGGAGACCGTGGTGGCGGCCGCCGACGGGAGCACGATCACGCAGGTCGCCGCGCCCGACCCGCGCTTCGGCATGGTGGCGCCGATCGCGGCGTCGCGCACGCTGCATCTCCCGAGCGGCCTCGCCGCCGTGCTCACCGCGACGCGGACGGTGACGCTCGCCGATCCGCGCGATCCGACCACGCTCACGTCGCTCACCGACGAGATCACGGCGGCCGGCGCCAAGACGACCATTCACTGGGACGCAGCGACGCGCACCTTCACGTTCACGAGCCCGGCCGGCCGCACGCGCGAGGTCACGGCAGACGCCGCGGGCCGCCCGGTGCGCATCGCGGCCCCCGGCTTCGAGCCGACGGCGATCACCTACGACGGGCGCGGGCGGCTCACGCAGATCGTGGCGGGCAGCGGCGCGACGGCGCGGACGACGGCGTTCGCCTACGGCAGCGACGGCCGCCTCGCGCAGGCGACCGACCCGCTCGGCCGCACCGCCCGCTACACCTACGACGCCGCCGGGCGGCTCACGTCGAGCACGCTCGCCGACGGCCGCGTGGTCGGCTTCGCCTACGACGCTGCCGGCGACCTCGTCGCGCTCACCCCGCCCGGACGCCCGGCGCACGGCTTCGCGTACGACGCGCGCGGCGAGCTGGTCACGGTCCATCCACCCGATCTGCCGGGCACCGGGCCGATCCAGTACACGGTCGACGCCGACCGCGCGCTCGCCGCCGTGAGCCGCCCGAACGGCGAGACGCTCGCGGTGGGCTACGACTCCGGCGGGCGGCCGACGACGTACACGGTGACGCGCAACGGGAGCCAGGTCGCGCAGTACGCCGTGACCTACGACGCCGCCGGGCGCGTGGCGACGCGGGTCGCGCCGGGCGGCGTGACCGTCGCTTACGGCTACGACGGGCCCCTGCGGACGAGCGCGCAGTGGTCGGGCCCGGTGGCCGGCACCGTGACGCGCACCGTGGACGCCGCGCTCCGTCCCGCGAGCGAGCAGGTGAACGGCGCGGGCTCGGTCGCGTTCGGCTACGACCCCGACGGCTTCGTCACGGGCGCCGGCGATCTCACGATCGCCCGCGACGTAGTGACCGGGCTCCCGACCGCGGCGACGCTCGGCGTCGTGTCCGAGGCGTGGACGAACGACACCTTCGGCGCGACCGCGAGCTACACGGTCCAAACGAGCGGCACTCCGCTCTACGCCGCGTCCTATACGCGCGATCTCCTCGGGCGGATCACCGCGAAAGACGAAGCGGTGGGCGGCGTCGAGCACGTGTTCACGTACGCGTACGACGCCGCCGATCGCCTGGCCGCGGTGCGCCGCGACGGCACGCTCGTCGAGAGCTACGCCTACGACCAGAACGGCAACCGCACGTCGGCGGGAAGCGGCACGGCGGCCTACGACGCCCAGGACCGCCTGGTCGCCGCCGGCGCCGAGACGTTCGTCCATGACGGAACCGGGCGGCTCGTCGAGCGCAGCACGGGCGACCAGACGACCGCCTACGCCTACGACGGCTTCGGCAACCTCGCGAGCGTCACGCTCCCGAGCGGCCACGTGATCTCCTACGTGCTCGACGGGGAGGGTCGGCGCGTCGGCAAGCAGGTGGACGGCACCCTCGTCCAGGGGTTCCTCTACGCCGGGTCGTTCCGGCCCGTCGCGGAGCTGGACGGGACCGGCGCCGTGGTCGCGCGCTTCGTGTACGCCGGGGGGACTGTGCCGGCGTACGTCGTAAAGGGCGGGTCGACGTTCCGGCTGGTGACCGACGAGGTCGGCAGCGTGCGGCTCGTCGTCGACGCGGGGAGCGGGGCGGTCGCCGAGCGCCTCGACTACGACAGCTTCGGCAACGTGATCGCCGACACGAGCCCGGGTTTCCAGCCCTTCGGCTTCGGCGGCGGGGTCCGCGACCGCGACACGGGCCTCGTGCACATGGGCGCGCGCGAGTACGACCCCGTGACCGGCCGCTTCACGACGCCCGACCCGCTGCGCTTCGCCGGCGCCGCGACCAACCTTTACGCCTACGCGGGCGACGACCCGCTCGACCGCGGCGACCCGCTCGGGCTCGGCTCCTTCGACTGGCAGAGCTTCCTCGCCGGCGTCGCCTCCGGCGTCGTCGAGGGCGTGAAAAGCATCGGCAGCGTCTTCGGCATCACGCAGACCATCGGCAACATCGTGAACGCCGTCGAGGGCATCGCCGAGCTGGCCGGGCATCCATTCTCGACCGATCCCACCGACCTGATGCTCGGCGCGCTCGATCTCAAGGCCACCGTCGACAAGGGGAGCCTCGAGTTCGTCGCCGGCTCCGTCTGCGGCGAGGTCGCCGTGGGGGCCGCCACCGGCGGGGCGGGTGCCGCGCGCGGCGCGGCGCGGGGTCTGGCCGCCGGCGCGGAGCGGGGACTGCTCGAGGGCGCCGGGCAGTCCATCGCGCGGCGCGGTCTCCAGGTCATTTCGTACAAGGAGGCCGAGGTCGGGATTGCGCGCGTCATCGACCAGGAGGCCGCCGCGATCGAGCGCGCCTCGTCCGAGCAGGCCGGACGCGCCGCGCAGGAGGCCGACAAGCTCGAGCTGGTGAAGCACGGCCAGGGCGGCACCGTGACCCGCGGCGACGGCCGGGTCACGGACGCGCTAGACTTCTAGCCAGCCGGGAGGGGGCTAACGCGTTCTCGGCCGACGGTCGCCGACCGCCGGCTCACCGGCAGCGGACGGCGTCGGGCGGCGCCGGCGCGCAGGCCAGGTCGAGGTCACGCGCGCACTCCTCGCCGACGCGCACGACCCAGGCGAGGTGGGGCGCGGCCGCGGCGCGCACGAGGGAGCGGTCGCGCGCGACGACCAGGACGTGCACGCTGAGCCCCTCGACACGCACGACCACACGCCGGAGCCCCGCGGCGCCCGGCGGCACGTCGCGCGGCGCGGCCGCCCAATGGAATTCTCGACGCGCCCGGCGGGCCCGGAATGCCGGGCCGTCGAGCGCGGCCCGGTAGAGCGGGGCGCCGTCCGCGGCGTAGAGCTCGAGGACGAGGCCGCTCGCCGACGGGTCGAGCGGCGCTCCGGCGACGAAGGTGCCGCGGGCCACGAGGCGGCGCGCGCGGCCGGCGGTACGGAGCACGAGCGTGCCCACGTCGAGCGCACCGACCGACATCGGCGCGGCCGGCGCACAGGCGCCGGCCGTGCACGCGCCCGGGGCGCACGGGTCGGCCGCGTCGCACGGGCTGCCGTCGGCGACCGGGACGGCGGCGCACGCGCCGCTCGGGCCGCACACCGGCCGCAGGCACGGGCCCGGGTCCGGACACGCGGTCGGGTCGCACGCCGCGACGAGCGTCGTCGTGGTCGTCGGCAGCACGCGCGGCGCGGTGGAGGTGGTCGAGGAGGTCGTGGTCGTGCTCGTCGATGCCGGCGGCCGGGTGGTCGTGGTCGTCGGGGGAGACTGGACCACGATCTCGTTCGAGCGCGTGCTCTCCGCGCCGCTTGCGGCATAGGCGCTCAGCGCGAAGGCGTAGCTCGTCCCGAGCGCGAGGCCGGTGGCGGTGAAGCCGAGCGAGCCGTCGGCCGCGGGCGCCGGCAATCCGGCGTCGAGCGGCGTCCCGTAGCTGCCCGCCACCGGGCGCACCCACACGTGGTAGCCGGCGACCGGCGCCGGGCTGGGCAGCCAGCGCACGAGCGCGCCGTAGGTGGCGGCGTGCGCGAGGCCGCCGAGGCAGAAGAGCGCGCCGAGCGCGCGACGGCAGCACCTCGTCAACGCGTGGGCTTGGTATCAAGAAGTGAACCAGGCGCGCCGGCGTGCCGGCGCGGGCCGGGCGGCGGCGCGGCGGGTCAACGCCTTGGCGGCCGCGTCAGGCGATCGGACCCGCTCCCTCGTCGGTGCGCCACGCCGCGGGCATCGCCTCGGTCGTGTGAGCGATGCCGAGCCGGCCGGCGGCGTCGACGAGGATCAGCCCGGCGCGCGCACCGAGCCGGTCCCGCAGCACGGCGAGCGCCGTCTCGGCGGCGGCCTGCGGGGGCGCGCCGCGACCGAGGCGCTCGAGCGCGACGCGCACGAGACCGAGCCGGATGATCGCCTCGCCCGGGCCGGTCGCGGAGCCCGCGCCGAGCGCGTCGTCGGCGTACGTTCCGGCGCCGATCACGGCCGAGTCGCCGACGCGGCCCGCGCGCTTGCCGGCGATGCCGCCGGTCGAGGTGGCGGCGGCCACGTGGCCGCGAGCGTCGCACGCGACCGCGCCCACCGTCTCCCCGGACGGGCTCCGGCGCTCGCGCCAGCGGCGGCGCGCGGCCTCGGTGACGAGCGCGCCGGGCGCGCAGACCGGCAGGCCGTGGCGGCGGGCGAGCGCGGCGGCGGGCCGGCCGACCAGCAGGACCTCGCGGCCCTCGGCGAGCACCGCGCGCGCGAGGCGGACGGGGTTGGGCACGCCGCGCACGGCGCCGACGGCGCCCGCGGCGAGCGTCGCGCCGGCCATCACCGACGCGTCGAGCTCGACCACGCCCTCCTCCGAAAGCACCGCCCCGCGGCCCGCGTTGAACGCCGGGTCGTCCTCGAGCACGGCGACCGCCTCGACCACCGCGTCGAGGGCGGCGTCGCCTGCCGCGAGCGCCGCCCAGCCGGCCGCGGCGGCGCGGGCGACGCCGGCCGCCCGCGCGGGACGGTCCGCGACGTCCTCATGGCCCGCGCCGCCGTGGACCGCGATCGCGATCACCCCGTCGCGTCTAGCCGTGCCCGCCGCGGGCTGCAAGCGCGGGCGCGCTGGTGTAAAGGGGGGCAACTCAACGCACGGAGGTGAGCCGATGACGTTTCACGGTGTCGACGCCCGGACCCAGTTCAAGCGGATGCGCGAGCTCGCGCCCGAGAGCTACCGCGCCTTTCTCGACTTCGACAAGAAGGTGTTCGCCGCCGGCGCGCTGCCGGTGAAGACCAAGGAGCTGATCGCGCTCGGCATCGCGCACATCACGCAGTGCCCGTGGTGCATCGACGCGCACACCCAGAAGGCTTCGGCGGCCGGTGCCGGCGCCGCGGAGATCGCCGAGGTGACCTTCGTCGCGATGGCGATGGCGGCGGGCGCGGCCTGGAGCCACGGCGGGCTCGCGCTGCAGTGCCTGCAGGAGCACGGCGGGTGAGCTCCGGGGGGGTGATGCGGCAGTCCGAGCTCCTCGCGCCGACCCTGCGCGAGGACCCTGCCGAGGCCGAGGTCGCGAGCCACCGGCTGCTCGTGCGCGCGGGCATGATCCGCCAGGTCGCCCGCGGCATCTACGACTTCCTGCCGCTCGGCCTGCGTGCGGTCCGCCGCGTCGAGGCGATCGTCCGGGACGAGATGGATCGCGCCGGCGCGCAGGAGATCCTCATGCCCGCCGTGATCCCTGCCGAGCTCTGGCAGGAGAGCGGGCGGTGGGAGCACTACGGCCGCGAGCTGCTGCGCTTGAAGGACCGTTACGAGCGCGACTTCTGCTTCGGCCCGACGCACGAGGAGGTGGTGACCGACCTCGTGCGCCGGGAGGTCCGCTCGTATCGCGAGCTGCCGAAGAACCTCTATCAGATCCAGGTCAAGTTCCGGGACGAGATCCGCCCGCGCTTCGGCCTCATGCGCGGGCGCGAGTTCCTCATGAAGGACGCGTACTCGTTTCACGCCGACGTCGCCGACGCGCAGCGCGAGTACCGGGTCATGTACGATGCCTACACGCGCATCTTCGAGCGCTGCGGGCTCACCTTCCGCGCCGTCGAGGCGGGCAGCGGGACCATCGGCGGCTCGCAGACGCACGAGTTCCAGGTGCTCGCCGCCTCGGGCGAGGACGCGATCGTCTCGTGCGCGCGCTGCGGCTACGCCGCCAACGTGGAGAAGGCCGCGGCGCCCGCCCTGGCGCCGCCCGCGGCCGCCAGCGGCGCGCTCGAGCGCGTCGCGACGCCCGGCAAGCGCACGATCGAGGAGGTGAGCGGGTTCCTCGGGCTGCCCCCGGAGCGGTTCATCAAGACCCTCCTGTACCAGGTCGCGGGCGGCGCCGTGATCGCGGTGCTCGTGCGCGGCGACCACGCGGCGTCGGAGACCAAGATCCAGGCCGCGCTCGGCGGCGAGGCGGTCACGCTCGCCGACGAGCGCACGGTCGAGCGGGTGACCGGGGCGCCGGTCGGGTTCGCGGGTCCCGTGGGGCTCGACGTGCGCATCCTGGCCGATGCCTCGTTGCGGGGCGTGCGCGGGGCCGTCGCCGGCGCGAACGCCGACGACGCGCACCTGGTGAACGTGGACCAGGCGCGCGACCTCCCCGCGGCCGCCTTCGCCGACCTGCGCCAGGCGCGCGCCGGCGACCACTGCCCGCGCTGCGAGGGCGGCGTGTACGAGGAGCACCGGGGCATCGAGGTCGGGCAGGTGTTCTACCTCGGCACCCGCTACTCGCAGGCGATGGGGGCGACCTTCCTCGGGGCCGACGGCGCGTCGCGGCCGATCGAGATGGGCTGCTACGGCATCGGGATCACGCGCACCGTCGCGGCCGCGATCGAGCAGCACCACGACGGCGCCGGCATCGTGTGGCCGGCGCCGCTCGCGCCCTACGCGGCGCACGTCGTGCCCGTGAGCACGGCGGACGCGGCCCTGCGCGAGACCGCGGAGCGGATCGGCCGGGAGCTCACGGCGGCGGGCGTGGACGCGCTCCTCGACGACCGCGACGAGCGCCCCGGCGTCAAGTTCAAGGACGCCGACCTGATCGGGCTGCCCGTGCGCGTGACGGTGGGGCCGCGCGCGCTCGCGCGCGGCTGCGTGGAGCTCAAGCCGCGCGCCGCGACGGAGGCCGCCGAGGTGCCGGTCGCCGAGGCGGCGTCGCGGATCGTCGCGCTGGTGGGCCCGCGGTGACGAGCCGCTGGGTCCTGCTGCCGCCGCGGCCGCACACGATCCGCCACCGCCTCATCGTCGCGCTCGACGTCGATACGCTCAAGGAGGCCGAGGCGCTGGTGCGCAGCCTCGGGCGGGAGGTCGACTTCTTCAAGGTCGGCAAGCAGCTCTTCCTGCACACCGGCCCCGAGGTCGTGCGCATGATCCATCGTCACGGCGGCGAGGTGTTCCTCGACCTCAAGTTCCACGACATCCCGCACACGGTGGCGAAAGCGGGGGTCGCCGCGGCGCGGCTCGGGGTGCGGTTCTTCGACCTGCACGCCTCGGGCAGCTTCGAGATGATGGCCCAGACCCAGGCCGAGGTGACGCGCGCCTGCCGGCGGGAAGGGCTGCGGCGCCCGAAGCTGCTCGCGGTCACCGTGCTCACGAGCCTCCGCCGCAGCGATCTCCGCCGCGTGGGCGTCGACGACGAGGTCGAGCACCAGGCGGTGCGGCTCGCCCGGCTCGCGCGGCGGGCCGCGATGGACGGGGTGGTCGCCTCGCCGCTCGAGATCGCGCGCATCCGCCGCGCCTGCGGTCGCGGCTTTCTGATCGTCACGCCGGGCGTCCGGCCCCCGAGCGCCGCGCTCGACGACCAGAAGCGCGTGCTCGCCCCCGGCGAGGCGATGCGGCTCGGCGCCGATTACCTCGTGATCGGCCGGCCGGTGCGCGACGCCCCCGACCCGCTGGCGATGGTGCGCGAGGTGGTCGCCGACATGGCGCGCGGGTTCCTTGCCGCGCGCGCCGGCCAGCGCGCCTCGTGAGGGCGGGCGGCCCGCCCCGGTGGCGGACCCCGGTGCAGATGCGCTAGGGTGCGCCGGGGCTGTCCGGAACGCGTCCCGACCACGCCGATCGGGGAACGCGGCTTGCATTCCGGGCAGAGGGAGGTGGGTATGATCGCCTTCGTATGTGGCGTCGCTCTCGGCTCGGCGTTCGGTGTGTGCTTGATGGGGTGGCTCTGGGCGGGCGAGCGGGCCGGCCGCGCCGTCGCCACGGAGGCGGCTCCCCGTCGGTGGCGTGACGGCGGGGTCAAGAAGCTGACGCGCGCCCGCCTCGAGCCGGGCGTGATGCTCCACTAGTAGGCCCGGCGCTCGCCTGCGCGAACGCGCACTCAGCCGGAGAGGCGCGCGTGCGCGAGGCAGGGCAGCTCGCGGCGGACCCGGGCGAGCCGGGCGCGGTCGATCTCCGCGACGGCAAGCCCCTCGCCGTCGCCCGCCCGCGCCAGCACGCGTCCCCAGGGATCGGCGATCAGCGAGTCGCCCCAGTCGAGATGCCCCGCGGGGCTGCGCCCCGTCTGGTCGGCGGCGACCACGTAGCACTGGTTTTCGATCGCCCGCGCGCGGCAGAGGACTTCCCAGTGGGCCGCGCCGGTGGGGAACGTGAACGCCGAGGGCACGAGGAGCACCTCCGCCCCGGCGCGCGCGAGCCGGCGATACAGCTCGGGGAAGCGGAGGTCGTAGCAGACCGAGAGGCCGAGCGCGCCGAGCGCGGTGGGCACCACGACGACGTCCGTCCCCGGCGCGCGCGTGTCCGACTCGCGGACCGCCACCCGTCCGGGCAGATCGACGTCGAAGAGGTGGATCTTCCGGTAGCGGGCGAGCAGCGCGCCGCGGGGGTCGAGGAGGCAGCTCGTGTTGTAGGGGCGCTCGGCGCCCGCGACGGCCTCGAGCAACGACCCCATGCAGAGGTGGACGCCGGTCTCGCGGGCGACGGCCGCCATGGCCTCGGTGGTCGGTCCGGGGACGGGCTCGGCGGCGGCCGCCTCGGCCTCGCGCGGGCCGCGCCAGGCGAACACCTCGGGGAGCACGACGAGCCGTGCACCCCGCGCCGCGGCCGCCCGCACGAGGTCGGCCGCCCGAGCGAGGTTCGCGGCGCGATCCGCGCCCGAAGCCATCTGCACCGCCGCGGCGAGGTAACGCACCATCCGACCCGCGCTCGCATAGCCCGGGGGTCCGGCGGGGTCAATCGAGCGATTGATCCGGGACGCGCGCCTGTGCTAGTCGAGCGCCGATGCCGCGGCTCGTCAAGCGGTACGGCAACCGCAAGCTGTACGACACGAGCGAGAGTCGCTACGTGACCCTCGACGAGATCGGCCGCTGGGTGAAGGCGGGCGAGGACGTGCGCATTCTCGAGAACGACACGGGCGAGGACCTCACCGCGGTGACGTTCGCCCAGATCATCCTCGAGGAGGAGCGGCGCAAGAGCGGGCTGTTGCCGCTGCGCGTGCTGCGCGATCTCATCCAGCACGGCGAGAACGCGCTGCAGGGGATCGCGGCCACCGTCGATCGCGGCATGGAGGCCATTCGCTCGGCGCCCGAGCGCGCCGGGCGTCGCGTGCAGGAGCTGGTGCAGCTCAACGACCGCCTCTCGGAGGTCCAGCACCGGCTCGACGAGGTGATCCGCCGCTCGGTCGAGCTGGTCACCTCCCACCCGGCTTTCCAGTCCGAGATGCGCCGGATCGAGCGCACGGTGCGCGCGCTCGAGGCGCGCATCGGCCGGCTGCGCGGCAGCAACGGGAGCCAGACTCCCGACGGCAAGCGCTAGCGCGCCAGGAAGACGGGGCAGGGGCTGTTGCGCAGCACGAACTCGGTCGTGCTGCCGAGCACCATCTCGATGATGCGCGAGTGGCCGTACGCTCCGATGAAGAGCAGATCGTGGCCGCCGTCGGTGATCAGATCGACGATCGCCTGGTGCGGCGGGCCGCTCGCGGTGCGACAGGTGAGCGTGAGGTCGTAGGCCTCGAGGTAGCGCCGGGCCTCGCCGAGCACCTTCTGGCCGTCGCCGGCGCCGTTGCGCGGGACGTGCACCACGGTGAGCGGGAGGTCGAGCGCGCTCGCGAGCTCCGCGGCGGCATGCATCGCGAGGCTCGCCCGCTGCGAGCCGTCGTAGGCGAGCAGAGGCTGGCGGATCTCGCGGAAGCGCATGGGGCAGACGAGCACGGGCTTCGGCGACTTGCGCGCCACCGACTCGGTGGTGCTCCCCAGCAGCCCGGTCGAGAACTGCTCGTTGACGCCGCGGTGTCCCATCACGACGAGGTCGGCGGTCCGCGCCTGGTCGCAGATCTCGTTGGCGATGATGCCCATCGGCAGTGCGGTGTCGTGCAACACCTCGCGCTGGACGCAGCGCTGCGTGAAGGTGTCGAGCAGCACGCGGCCCCGCTCCTGGAGCACCTCGCGCATGCGTGCCGCGAAGTCGAGGTAGGGCTCGAAGCCGAGCGAGCCCGAGACGTCGTGGAAGAACGAGCCCTCGATCGAGACGATGTCGATGACATGGAGTCCGGTGACCTTGGCGCGCAGGCGCCCGGCGAGCCAGAGCCCGTAGTCGAGCGCGGCGTCGGCGTGCTGGGAGCCGTCGAGCGCGACCAGGATGCTCTTGATCATCGCGTCACCCGCGCGTGTAGCACCGGGCCGATCACCCTTGCAAACCGGGCCCGGTGGGCTAAGAACGATTCCCGTGAGCAGCCGCGACCAGGCGCTCTGCGAGGAGCTGAAGGAGCTGGCGCGCCGGCTGGGCATCACGGTGCGCGAGGAGACGCTGCTGCGCGAGGTCGGCTATCGGGTGCGCAGCGGCGCCTGCCGGGTGCGAGGCGAGGAGGTCATCTTCGTCGACCGCGCGCTCCCGCCGGGCGAGCGGCTCCAGGTGCTCCTCGACGGCCTCGCCGGTCGCGACCTCGAGACGCACTTCCTCACGCCCGCGCTCCGCCGCCTGCTCGAGCGGCGCTCGGGCGCCGCCACCTGAGGAGGACCCGGATGTCGGTGCGCGCCCGGATGCAGCGCTTCGAGCAGGCCCTGCGCGAGCGCGGCCTCAAGTCGACGGCCCAGCGCGACGACATCGCGCGCGTGTTCTTCGCGGCCCGCGAGCACGTCTCCGTCGAGGAGCTGTACGGCGCCGTCCGGCGCGTGAGCCCGCGCGTCGGCTACGCGACGGTCTACCGCACGCTGCGACTCCTCAAGGAATGCGGGCTCGCCGCCGAGCGGCACTTCGACGACGGGCAGGCCCGCTACGAGGCGGTCGAGGAGCAAGAGCACCCCCACGATCACATCATCTGCGAGCGCTGCGGCAAGATCGTCGAGTTCGCCAGCGAGGAGCTCGAGCGGCTCCAGGAACGGATCGCCCGCTTCCTGGGCTTCGTCGTGAGCCGCCACCGCATGGAGCTCTACGGCGTCTGCGCCGACTGCCGCGAGGGCCGCCGCGGCAGCCGCCGCGAGCACGGCGTCCACCAGGTGTAGGCACCGCGCTCGGGAGGCTTGACACCGGGAGCCACGGTGTGTGAAATTGAAAACCGATTTCAATGACACGGCCCCTGGCGCTCCCGCTCCTCGCCCTCGTGCTGACCGTCGGCGCCGCCCGTGCGGCCGACGAGCCGGCGGTGGCGCTGAGCGTCGCGGAGGGGGGCTTCAGCCCGAGCGAGATCGAGGCCCCCTCGCGCAGCCGGGTGCGCATCGAGGTGACCAACCGCACTGCGGTCGCGATCGAGTTCGAGAGCTTCGAGCTCAATCGCGAGCGTGTGGTGCAGCCCGGACAGACGGTGAGCGTCTGGGTCTCCGGGCTCGAGCCGGGGCGCTACGAGTTCTTCGACGACTTCCACCGGGAGCGGCGCGGGACGCTCGTCGTCCGCTGAGCCATCGGCGATGCTCGAGACGCTGCTCATCACCTGGCGCGAGTCGCTCGAGGCGGCGCTCATCGTCGGCATCCTGCTCACCTACCTCGCCCGCAGCGGCCAGCGGACCGGCGTCCCGTATGTGTGGGGCGGGACGGCGGCCGCCGTGCTCGCGGCGCTCGGCTGCGCCGCAGCGTCGAACGGCATCATCGCCCGGCTCGACCCCGACCTCCAGGAGCTGGTGCAGACCGGCGTCCTCCTCCTGGCGGTCGGCGTGCTCACCTGGATGGTCCTCTGGATGCACCGTCATGCGCGGGCCATCCGTGGCGACCTGCAGCGCCGGGCCGATGCGGCGCTCGCCCGGGGACGGCTGATCGGGCTCGCCACGATCGCTTTCGCGGCGGTGTTCCGCGAAGGCGTCGAGACCGTGCTCTTCCTCTGGGGCGTCGTCGTGCAGCGCGCCGGCGCGGCCGCGCTGCCGCTCGCGGTCGCAGGGCTCGCCGGCGCGGCGCTCGCGATCGCGACCGCATGGCTCTTCTTCCGCGGCTTCGGCTTCCTCGACCTGCAGACGTTCTTCCGCGTGACCGGCGTGCTGCTCCTGCTGGTGGCGGCGGGGCTCCTCGCCTCGGCGATCAACAAGCTGATCGGTCTCGGCTACGTCTCGCCGCTCGTGCCGCAGGTGTGGAACAGCGGCTGGCTGGTGCGCGACGACAGCTTGCTCGGGCGCCTGCTCGGCGCATTGGTGGGCTACCGCTCGCGCCCCTCGCTCCTCGAGCTGCTCGCCTACTGCGCCTACTTCCCCCCCGTGGTCTGGCTGCTGCGCCGGGCGCAAGCCGTGCCCGCGGGCCGCGCGCCGCGGCACTCTGCGGCCTGAGCGATCGCGCAACGGGGCTCCAGGGGATGGAAAGCGCCGGCCAAATGAAAATGCGAATCATTATCATTCTGCTCGCGCTGGCCGGTTGGCCCGGCGCGGCATGCGCGCTCAACTTCTTCGAGCTCGAGGTCTACCCGGCCACGACCGAGGGCCGGGGGATGAACGAGGTCGAGAATCTGACCACCTTCGTCGCCGACGGCCGGCGGCCGACGGAGGAGGAGCGCACCGGCGAGGAGCCACGGCGGCACCGGCTCATCCGCAGCAGCGTCGAGTACAACTACGGCCTCACCGACCGGATCGACATCGCGCTCTACACCGACCTCCAGCGCGTCGACGGGCAGACGGTGGAGTACGCCGGGTCGCGGGTGCGCGCGCGCGGGGCGCTCTGGGAGCAGGGGCGTTTTCCGCTCGACGTCGGCTGGTACGTCGAGGCCGAGATGCCCCGGGACGATCCCGCGCAGCTCGAGTTCGATTTCCGCCCGCTCCTCTCACGCGACTTCGGACGCTTCACGGTCGACCTCAACCCGGGCTTCGAGCTGCCGGCGGTCGCGAGCGAGCGGCGGACGTTCGAGTTCGACTACGCCGCCCGCATCTACTGGCGGCTCACGCGGACGCTCCAGCCGGGCATCGAGTTCTACGGCGGCATCGGCCAGATCCGCAACGTGGACCCCGCGCGCGAGCAGGAGCACTACGTCTTCCCCGTCGTCTACGCGCGTCCGGCGGCCGGCTGGTGGCTCACGCTCGGCCCGGGCTTCGGCCTCACGCGCGGCAGCGACCCGGTGATGCTCAAGGCCAACGTGGAGTACGAGTTCGCATGGGCGTGGTGACCCCCCTGGCGCCCGAGCTTTGCTCGCGGGGTCGTCGCGCTCCTCGGTTCCCCGCGGGCCCGGCTGCCTGCGCCGATCAGGACGCCGGCGCGAAGAGCCGCCGGGCGTTGGCCGTCGTCGCGGCCGCCACCGCCGCGAGCGACTCGCCGCGCGCCGCCGCCACCGCCTCGGCGACCACGCGCACCAGCGCGGGCTCGTTGCGCCGGCCGCGGTGCGGCACGGGGGCGAGGTAGGGAGCGTCGGTCTCGATCAGGAGGCGCTCGGCGGGTACCAGGCGGACGGCCTCCCGCAGCGCCTCGGCGTTCCTGAACGTCACGATGCCGGCGACCGAGATCGCGAAGCCGAGGTCGAGATAGCGGCGCGCGTCGGCCGCGTCGCCGGTGAAGCAGTGGATGACGCCGCCCACGGCCGCGGCCCCCTCGGCGCGCAGCAGGTCGGCCGCCTCGACGTGCGCCGCGCGCACGTGGACGACCAGCGGCCGGCGATGCGCGCGCGCGAGCGCCACGTGGCGGGCGAACGTGGCGCGCTGCGCCGGCCGCGGCGAGCGGTCGTAGTGGAAGTCGAGCCCGGTCTCGCCGACGGCGACCACGCCGGGGACGGCGAGCCAGCGCGCGAGGGCCGCGAAGGCCGCGTCGTCGGCGGTACGGGCGTCGTGGGGATGCACGCCGACCGTCGCCACGACCACGACCTCGCCGTGCCGTCCGACGAGTGCCACCGCCGGGGCATTGCGCTCGACCGGCCCCGTGGCGCCCACGCAAACGAGCGTGGTGACGCCGGCGGCCGCGGCGCGGGCGAGGACGGCCGCGCGGTCCGCGTCGAACTCGGGCTCCGCGACGTGGCAGTGCGAGTCGACGAGCGCGGGAACGGTCACGCGCCGGGCACCTCCACGCGCGGGAAGAGCGCCTCGGGCGCCGCGGTGCGGTGCCCCGCGGGGAACGCATCGCCCCACGGCAGGTCGAGCCGGCCGAGCACGTCGGCGGGCAACCCGAGCAGGCGCGCGAGCCGCGCGGCGGTCTCGGGCAGGAAGGGCTCGACCAGCTGGGCGGTCACGCGTAGCGCCTCGCACAGCTCGTGCAGCACCGCGCCGGCCCGCGGGCGCCCGCCGGGGTCCTTGGCGAGCGTGAAGGGCGCCGTCTCGACCACGTACTTGTTGGCGTGGTCGAGCGCGCGCCAGAGGGCCTCCAGGCCGCGGTGGAAGGCGAAGTCCGCGACCTGCGCGTCGAGGTCGCGCCGCGCGGCGTCGAACGCGGCGCGCAGCGCCAGGTCGGCGGGCGTCGGCGCCGCCGGCTGCACGACGCCGGCGAAGTAGCGCTGCTGCATGGCGAGCACGCGGCTGGCCAGGTTCCCGAGGCCGTTGGCCAAATCCGCGTTGAGGCGCGCGATCAGCGCCGCCTCACTGAAATCGGCGTCCTGCCCGAAGGCCATCTCCCGCAGGAGGTAGTAGCGGAACGCATCCATGCCGTAGCGCGCCTGCATCTCGAGCGGGCGCACGACGTTGCCGAGGCTCTTCGACATCTTGTCGCGGTCCATCTGCCAATAGCCGTGCACGCAGAGCCGGCGGTAGAGAGGCAGCTCCGCCGCCATGAGCATGGTCGGCCAGAAGATCGCGTGCGGCTTCAAGATGTCCTTGGCGATCAAGTGATGCGCGGTCGGCCAGAGGTCCAGGCGGCCGACGTGCTCGAGCGCGCTCACGTAGCTCAGCAGCGCGTCGAACCAGACGTAGGTGACGTAGCGCGCGTCGAACGGCAGGTCGATGCCCCAGTCGAGGCGGCTCTTCGGCCGCGAGATGCAGAGGTCGCCGATGGGCTCGCGCAGCATCGCCAGCACCTCGCGCCGGTAGCCCTCGGGCGTGATGCGGTCGGGTTCGTCCTCGAGCAGCCGCACGAGTCGCTCCTTGTAGCGCCCCATGCGGAAGAAGTAGTTCTCCTCGGCGATCTCGGTGGGCGCCTGCTTGTGGTCGGGACAGAGCCCGTTCACCAGCTCCCGCTCCTGGTAGAAGCGCTCGCAGCCGAAGCAGTAGAGCCCGCGGTAGCGGTCGAAGTAGATGTCGCCTCGCGCGTGGATCGCGGCCAGCACCTTCTGCACGAAGGCGACGTGTCCCGGATCGGTGGTGCGCACGAAGTAGCCGGGCGTGAGCCCGGTGGCCTCCCACGTCGAGCGGAACAGCGCGCTCACGCGGTCAGCGTAGGCCTTGGGCGAGACGCTCGCCTTCGCGGCCGCCTGCGCGATCTTGTCGCCGTGCTCGTCGGTGCCGGTGACGACGAAGGTCTCCCGGCCGCGCGCGCGCCAGAAGCGTGCGAGCGTGTCGGCGACGACCGTCGTGTACGTGTGACCGAGGTGCGGCTCGGCGTTCACGTAGTAGATCGGCGTCGTGAGGTAGAGCGGCTCGCCCGTCATCCGTCAGGCGTCGGCGCGCTTGACGACCAGGTCGTCGAGCGTGGCCTCGGCCTCGACGCCGTCCTCGTCGCGCAGCACGACCACGGTCTGCTTGAGGATGTTCTGCCGCAGGACCTTGCCGCTGCCGCGGACGCTCTCCACGCGGGCGCCCACGGCCGGCAGCGCACGGCGCAGCTCCTGGTAGGTTTGGTACTCGTAGCGCAGGCAGCACTTCAAGCGGCCGCACTGCCCGGCGAGCTTCGAGGGATTGAGCGACAATCCCTGCTCCTTCACCATCTTGACGGTCACCGCCTGGAACTCCCGCAGCCACGACGAGCAGCAGAGCTCCCGCCCGCAGACCCCGACCCCACCGGCCACCTTCGCCTCGTCGCGGGCGCCGATCTGCTTGACCTCCACCCGCAGGCGCAGGTGCTCGGCGAGATCGCGGCCCAAATCGCGGAGGTCCAGGCGCTCGTCGGCGGCGAGGAAGACCGTGAGCCGGCTTCCGTCCGCGCTCCCCTCGACCTTGACGAGCTTGGCCGCCAGCCGGTGGCGGCGGGCGATCTCGAGTGCCGCGCGCTGCTGCTCGCGCTCGCGCTGGAGGCCGCGGTCCTCGCGGGCGAGGTCGCGCGCGTCGGCCTTCTTGAGGACGCGTCCCGCGAGCGCCCCCCCGGCGTGCGGCCACACCGCCACCGCGACCGTGCCAAGGACCGGCCCGTGCTCGGTCTCGACGATCACGCGGTCGTCGCGCGCGAGCGCGAGCGGTCCGGGGTCACAGCGGTGGACGGGCCCCGCGGGGCGGAACCGGACTCCGACGGCCGCCCCCTGCGGCTCGGTGCTGTGCTCTGCCATGCTCGCGTCAGCGGCCGCCGCGCTCCGCCTCCCGCAGATCGAGGAGCAGGGTCTCGAGGGCGAGGGGGCGGTTCGCGTTCTGCTCGATCGCCGCGATCGTATCACACACGAGTGCGAGTTGGCGAAGCGTGACGGCCGGGCTGCGGCCGGCTGCGGCGGCGCGTACCCGGTCGGCGACGTCGGGATTGCCGAGCGGGCGCGCGGCGCCGAGCGCGGTGGTGAGCACGTCGCGGTACCAGGACACGGCCGCGGCGAGCGCCACGTCGAGAGGGCCCTGGCCGAGCGACTGCGCCAGCGCCGACAGCGCCGCCGCCGGCTGCTCGGCGAGCGCCGGGAGGCTCTCGAGGACGCGGGCGCGGGCGGCGGCCTGCTCCTCGCCGGCCAGCTCGAGAGCGCGCCCGAGGGAGCCGCCGGCCTGCGCGGTGAGCGCCGGGGCGTCCGCGGCGGCGACGCCGCGGGCGAGCAGCAGCTGCGCAAGCGCCGCCTCGCCGAGCGGGTCGAGCCGCACGCGCCGGCACCGCGAGCGGACGGTGGGCAGCAGGAGCGACGGCGCGCTCGCCACGAGGAGCAGCACGCTGACGCCGGGCGGTTCCTCGAGGGTCTTCAAGAGCGCGTTCTGCCCATGCGCGTTCAAGTGCTCGGCGCCGTCGACCAGCGCCACCTTGCGCTCGGCCATGAGCGGCCGGAGCGCGAGCCAGCGCATCAGCTCGCGCACCTGCTCGGTGAGGATGTCCCGCCGGTCGTCCTCGCGCGCGACCACGTGCAGGTCGGGATGCGTGCCGGCCGCGGCCCGCAGACAGTGGGCGCAGGCGCCGCACGCGGGGCGGCCGCAGAGCAGGCTCGCCGCGAACGCCTCGGCGAGCGCCCGCTTGCCGATGCCGCGCGGGCCGACGAAGAGGTATGCGCCGGCGATGCGGCCCTCGTGGAGGTCCCGTTGGAGGGCGGCCGCCGCACGCTCGTGCCCGACGACGTCGGCGAAAGTCACGACCGGATTCCGAGTCGTCGTTCGACCTCGGCGACGATGCGCGCGTGAACCACGTCGGGGGACACCGTGGCGTCGAGCACGCAGAAGCGCGCCGGCTCGGCCGCCGCGAGCGCGCGGAAGCCCGCCAGCACCCGCTCGTGGAACGCCGCCGGCTCGCGTTCGAAGCGGTCGCCCGGCGCGCGGCGCTCGCGCGCGCGCCGCAGCCCCTCGGCGACCGGGCAATCGAGGAGGAACGTGAGCGCCGGCGCGACGCCGTCGCGGGCACGCGCGTCGAGGGCCTGGACGGCGGCAACGTCGAGCCCGCGCGCGTGGCCCTGATAGACGACGGTCGAGTCGGAGAAGCGGTCGCAGAGCACGATGCGCCCGGCGGCGAGCGCCGGTCGGATCACCTCGGCGACGTGCTGCGTGCGGTCGGCGAGGTAGAGGAACAGCTCGGCAAGCGGCGTGAGCGGCAGCGCCTCGGAACCGAGCAGGAGGCGGCGCAGCGCCGCCCCCGCGGCCGTGCCGCCGGGCTCGCGCGTCTCGACCACGTCGTGCCCGGCGGCGCGCAGCCGCGCGCCGAGCCGCCGGAGATGGGTGGACTTCCCGGAGCCCTCGATGCCCTCGAAGGTGACGAGCGGTGGCACGCCGCCCGGGTCTAGCCGCCGCGGTGCACGGGCGCAAGGCGGCGTCAGTCGCCGAAGTCGTGCCCGAGCACGAGCGTGAGGCCGTGCAGGAGCTGGCGGCGGGTGTAGGGCTTCACCAGGAGGTAGTCCGCGCCGCGCTGATAGGCGGCGAGCGGCTCCTCGCGCCCCCCGCCGGCGCTCACCGCGATGATCGGAATCGCCGCCTGCGGAGGATTCGCCTTGAGGTGCTCGAGCAGCGGCGTGCCGTCGGCTTCCGCCATCTCCGCCTCGAGCACGAGTACGTCGGGCCGTCGCGCGTCGATCGCCGCGCGCGCGGTCGGGGCGTCGCCCGCGACGCCCACCTCGAAGCCGCAGGCCCGGAGGACGGCGGCGGTTTCGTGCGCCTGCGCCCGGTCGTGGTCCGCCACCAGCGCGTACCCGCTCACCCCGCGTACTCTAGCAGCGCCCCGCGCCGGGCGGCGAGGGGGCCGGCGGTGGTCGGACGAGGTGCATCCGCCGCGAGGCGGGCGGCATCGAACGTGCGCGATGACGGGCGGCGCGCTCTGGGACCGGTTCGCCGACGCCGGCCCGGCGGCCGTGGTGCTCGTCGGGACGACCGTCGGCCTGTTCGCGCTGCCGCTCCTCCGCCGGCTCGCCCCCCGGGAGCGCCGTCACCGCGGCGGCGCGGCGCGGCTCCTGCTCGGTGCGCCTCCGGGCGGGCGGTTTCAGGGCGGCCCGCGCTATCCCAGATCCTGGAGGCCGAGGAGCGCCGCCGGGCGCGGCAGCGCGAGGAGCGCGTCGGCGGCGGCGAGCGCGGCTGGATCGCGCGCGACGGCGACGTTGCCGTCGGCCAGGAGGGCCGAAGCGCCTGCCGGCGCCCCGAGCCACACCGTGCCCGCGACGGTGAGGCTCGCGCCCGCCGCGACGCGTAGCCCGCGGGTGGCGACCACGAGGCCGGCGAAGGTGAGCGGTGCCGCGACGTCGAGGGTGCCGTCGACGACCAGCACGCCGGCGCCGGCCGAAGGCGATGCCACGGCGAGGTCGCCCGCGACGAGCACGATCGCCGGCGCGGGCGGCCCCGCGCCGCCGAGCGCGCCCGCGCCGGCCGCCGCCGCGGCGCGCGCGACGAGCGCCGCGAGCGGCGGGGGCTGGGCGGTGATCGGCGCGCCCGTGCCGGGGGCCACGGCGGCGCGTCCGGCGAGCCAGGCGTCGAGGACGGCGGGATCGCCCGGCGCGGCGGCGGCGGCCCACGCGGGCGCCGCCGGATCGCGGGGATCACGGCCGTCGAGCGCGAGCGTGCCGTCCGCAGGGGCGAGCGCGGCCGTGTCCGCGAGCCAGAGGAGCGCGGGTGCGCCGGGCTCGCGTGCGCGTCCGACGAGCGCCGTGAGCCGACGGCGGCCGGAGGCGGCCTGCGCATCGATCGTGAGCTCCAGGCGGGCGGGCGGCGACGCGGCGCCGGCTGGGGGGCGCGCCGCCGCCGCGCAGCCGGGCGGCGCCGCGAGCACGCCGTCGTCGGCGGTGCCCGGCACATCGTCGGGCCCCCGCAGGACGTCACCGAAATCCCAGCCCACGGGGAGGTCGGCCGCCACGGTGGCGAGGCAGGAGTCGGCCGCCGCGAGCGCTGCGGCGGCCATCCGCCGCTGGCGCGCGAGCACCAGCTCCGTGCGTGCGACGTCGGCGAGCGCCGCGGCCAGCGCCGCGGTGAGGGCGACGGCGATTAGCGCGCTCGGCAGCGCGCTGCCCCGCGCGCGCCGCCTCACCGCGCCCTCCGCAGGGCGACCCGCGCGAGGCGCGTTGCAGAACGCGCGAGCCCCCGGGGCGAGAGCCCGAGCGCGAGCGTCACGCTGCGCACGCGCGCCCGGTCGGCGGCGGCGAGGCCGCCCGGGGGAATCGAGAGCGGCGTGCCCGTGGCGTCGAGGTAGCCGAGCGCGCACGTGGTGACGTCGTCGGCGAGCGGCAGCGACTGCCGTCCGACGAGGCGGGAGAGCCGTCGCACGGCGAGGTTGCACACCCAGGTGATGGTCTCTTCGGAAGCGGCGTCGACCGTGCCGTCGCCGTCCAAGTCGGCGCGCAGGACGAGACGAGAGGCGTCGGCGGCGGCGAGCGCCTCGACGCCCACGCCGCGCGGGTCGTAGCCTGCGCGGCGCACGTCGAAGAGGAGCGCCTCCACGGCGAGCTGCGCCGTGTCCTCGGCCTCGCCCCGGCGGCCGGCCGTGGCGAGCAGCCGGGCGCCCCCGCCGACCGCGGCGGTGAGCATGCCGAGCACGACCGTGGCCAGCACCGTGGCGACCAGCAGCTCGACGAGCCCCGTTCCTCGGCGCGAGGCGATCACGGCGGCGCCTCCGTCGCGAGCGCGATCCCGTGCCGCGGGGGCCACCCGACGTCGACCACGACTTCGTCGGGACGGCCGCGGCCCGGGGTCACCCGCCAGCGCCGGGCGAACACCGTGCCGCCGACGGCAGGCGTGTCCGCGCCGTCCGCACGCGGGCCGGCGAAGAGCGCCTCGGCGCGCTCGCCGGCAAGCGTCACCGCGGCCGCCGTGTCGCGCGCGAGCGCGAGCGTGCGCGCCGCCACCGCGGCGGTGGCCGCGAGCCCGGCGGTCGCGAGGCCGGCCAGCGCCGCGCCGACCAGCGCCTCCACCACCGACGCGCCCCGGCGTCCCGTCATTGCACCCGCACCCGTCCGCGTTGGTTGACGACCACGCTGCGCGCGCTCGCGCCCGCGGCGAGCGTGATCGTGCCGTTGTCGGCGCTGCCGACTGCCGTGAAGCCGAGCCGGCCGCGTGCCGGGAGGGCAGCGAAGCCGACGCCTGCGGGGAGCCGGCGGGTCTCGAGCGCGGCGCCGCCGCGCACGCGCGTCTCGAAGAGCCGCGCTGCGGCGTCGAATCGGACTTCGGTGGTGACGCCGGCCGCAAGCGCGCGCCCGCGCGCGAGCCTGAGCGCGCTCGCGACGTCGTGGGCGGCGCCCGCCACGCGCAGCGTCGCGACCAGCGCCGGGAGACGCGCGAGCCCGAGTCCGGCGACGGCGGCGGCGAGCGACAGGCCCGCCAGCGCCTCGAGCAGCGTGAATCCCTCCTGCGGCTTCCGGGATCGCGTACCCGCCTCCTCGTCGCACGCGGACGGGGCGGGCGTCGCGTGTGGGACGAGGGCTACCGGGCGGCGCGAGCCGATGCAAGGGCGAGCGGCGTGAACCGCGGCTCGCCCTCCGGCGAGCGCGTGTAACGGTAGATCTCGCGGTCGGGGAAGAGCGCGCGCAGGCGCTCGTCCTCGGCGCCCATCGCGCGCGCCCACACGACGTCGCCGTCGAGCGCGGGGGCGTCGAGGTACACGAACGCCGCGAACTGCATCGTGCCCTCGCGGTCGCGCTCGAGCTCCTCCACGCACGCGGGATCGAAGCCGCCGGTCGACGGCAGCCGCAGCATCGGGTCGTCGGTGACGCCGGGCGCGTACTTGCCCACGTCGGCGGTGGGCAGCGCCGCCTCGAGGCGGGCGAGCAGCGCCGGGCCGCGCACGCCGTCGCGCTCGGCCGTGTCGAGGAGCGTGGCCAGGTCGCAGGCGTTGATCGCCTTGTAGAGGCGCGGCGTGTCTCGCATCGGCACGCCGAGGTCCCACATGCGGGCGATGAGCCGGCTCCCGAACCCGTCGGGAAGAATCACGACGGCGTGGTGGATGCCGGCACCGGCCGCCTCGACGTCCGGGCGGGCGGCGAGGCCGGTCGTGGCGATGCTGTAGGACGCGAGCCGCTTCGGGGCAAGCAGCGTGGCGGCGAGGATCGCGGTCACCACCAGCCCCCCGATCGCGACGTCGCCCGTCACGAGCCCGCGCCAGGGGAGCGTGCGGCGCAGGTCGGCGAGGCCGACCAGCGCCCAGCCCACGAGCACGAGCACCGCCGGAACCGCGGAGAACAGGAGCCGCGGCCCGTAGAGCGTATCGCGGTGGAAATAGAAGAAGAGCGTGCCGACGAGCGCCAGGAGATAGCCGGCGGCCGGCCGGATGCCCGGGCCGAGGTGCCCGCGCGCACACCACACGCCCGCGGCGATCAGCGCGGTCACCGGCAACGGCCACTCGAGCAGATAGACGTCGAGCTGATGCGCGTCGAGGCTCGTGTTGCCGATCGCGCGCAGCAGCGTGAGCGGCTGTCCCCATGGAACGTCGTGGTCGAGGCCGAGCCGCAACCCCGTGCCCCACAGCTCGGAGTAGGCGAACGTGAACGGGCTGCCCGTCGTCGCGCCGTTGAAGAGCAGCGTCGGCACCGCCGCGGCAAGCCCGGTGGCGACAGCCGCGGCGAGCGCGCGCCAGCGGCGCGTTCGGAGCGCGGGCAGCAGACCGAGCCCGCCGACGGCCGCGAGCAGCACCGCGTCGAGGGGGCGGATGCCGAACAGCAAGCCTGCGGCGAGCCCGAAGAGCGCCGCCGCGCGTGCGCTCCCCGCGGCCGCCCGGGGCACGGCCGCGAGGCCGGTCGCCACGCAGAGCGCCGCCGGGACGGCGTTCATGGCGCTCGCATCCATTGCCACGACGAAGGGCGAGAGGACGGCGAGCCCGGCTGCCACCCGCCCGACGCGCGCGTCGCCGCTTGCCGCACCGAGGTGATAGACGGCCGCCGGCAGGAGACCCCCCAGCACCGGCGTCACGAGCCAGCCCGCGCCGAGCGCCATGCCGAGGGCGAGCAGCGCCGGGTGCACCGGCGGGTACTGCGCGAACCAGCCGTGCGGCGTGATCAGCATGTGCATCGTGAGGAAGTGCCCGACCGACGGCGGGGCCGGCGCGGTGAGCCGCCCGGAGAGAAACACGCGCGCCTGGAAATGCTGCACCCAGCCGTCGATGGTCTGCGGCGCGCGCGCGAAGCACCACGCCGCCACCGTCGCGGACTCGAGCGCCGCGACGGCGCCGAGGAGCACCACGAAGCGCGTCGGCGGCACGCGGGCGATCCGGCCGAGGAGCCGGCGACCGAAGGCCGCGGCGCGTCCTTCGGTGGCGAGCAGCAAGAGGCCCGCCACGAGCGCGGCCAGGAGCAGCGTCCGCCACCACATGCCCCACGCGTCGGCGTAGTAGGTGCGGTCGGCCATGCCGGCCCAGAGACCGAGGGGAAGGAGACCGCCGAGCCCCCACGCGATCAGCAGCGCGCCGAGGGCGACGTCGGCTCGGCTCGCGCGCGGTGGCTCAGCCATGGAATGCGAGCCTCCACGGCAGCGCCGTCACGGGGACGTAAGTCGCGACCAGCGCGCCGAGCGCAAGGAACGGGCCGAAGGGGATCGCCGTCCGCCGCGCGGTCCGCTGGAGGTGGGGGAGGAGGGCGCGCACGCCGAAGCGCGCGACCACCCGCCGGCTCGCGCGCCCCGGGCTGCGGGCGGCCATCGTGCCGAGGCCGACGAGCGTGCCGCTCACCGAGGCGATCACCAGCACCGCGGGGATCACCTGCCAGCCGAGAAAGGCGCCGATCATCGCGAGCAGCTTGACGTCGCCGAAGCCCATGCCCTCGACGTGCGTGAGCCGCTCGTACGTCCAGGCGATGGCCCACAGGATGCCGCCGCCGGCCACGGCACCCAGGAACGCGTCGGCAAGGCCGATGCCGCCCGGCAGCAGCGCGGCGCCGAGCCCGACCAAAATGCCCGGGAGGCTCACCTCGTCGGGGATGAAGAGGTGGTCGAGGTCGACGGCGGTGACGAGCAGCAGCGCGGCGGTGAACGCGAAGGCGACGAGCGCTTGCGGCGTCGGGCCGAATGTCCACAGCGCGAGCACGGCGAGCGCCCCGGCGGTCGCCTCGACGAGCGGGTAGCGGGCCGAGATCCGGCCCCCGCAGCGCCGGCAGCGGGCGCCGAGCCAGAGCCAGGAGAGGAGCGGCACGTTGTCGTACCAGGCGATCGCCGCGGCGCAGCGCGGGCAGCGCGAGCCCGGCCAGACCACGGACTCCTCCTCGGGCAGGCGGTGGATACAGACGTTCAGGAAGCTCCCGACGCAGGCGCCGAGCGCGAAGCCCACGACGAGCAGCGGCCATCCGGCGAGGCTCGCGGGGAGCGGGATCATGCTGGCTCGGGTCACGGGGTATCTATCGGCCGGGGGGCGGTCAAACGCGAGCGGGGGGCGGACTCGCCGAGTCCGCCCCCCGCGGGCTTTGAGGCCTCTTCCGGGAGAGGCTTACGAGCAGCAGAGGTTGCCGGTCTGGCCGTTCGCGCAGACCTGCCCGCAGCTGTCCCACAGGCACTGCGTGTAGGAGGCGAGGTTCGCCTGCTGCATGGTGGTCGTGACGGTGAAGCCGGCGGCGTTCGTGGTGGCGCACGTCTTGGCCGCCGCCGTGCAGGTGACCAGGCCCGAGGGGTTGAAGCCCGGCAGGGCGCCCGCCGTCGTGCAGTCGCCAGCGAAGTAGGCGCTGTTGTCGACGAAGTAGGCCTCCTCACCCGTCGCCGCGTTGCGCGCGTCGGCCTCCATGCGGGCGTTGTAGCCGCGCTGGCGGTACGCCGCGAACTGCGGGATGGCAATGGCGGCCAGGATGCCGATGATGGCCACCACGACGAGGAGCTCGATCAGGGTGAAGCCCTTCGCCTTCTTCCGCCGCTTCTTCATGGCCTTCTGCATACGTCCTCCTCTTCGAGCAGGGTGTGTATTCCGTCCGGGGGTGCCGTCCGGGATCGTTGCCGGTAAAGCAGCAAGGCCGGTGCCACGGGCGTGGCACGTGTGCCACGGAGCCGAAATCGTACGCGAAACGCGGAGAACGCTGCGCCCGTGCGCTCCCGACGGCGAGGTCGCGGGGCGGATCGCCGCGCGTGGGGTCGTCACGAAAGTGGCGAGGAGCATCACTCCATTACCGCCGCGCGTGCCGCCTTGTTTCACGGCGCGCAGCGCGCCGCACGGCATGCGGGGAAGCAGGTGCGGCGCCGCGGCCCGAGGACGCGGCCAAAAGCACGACGGCGCCGGCCGCGAGGCCGGCGCCGTCGCTTCGGCGCGCGCGGCGGGCCCGGGCCGACGTCAATCCATCACGCTGCCGAGCTGGAAGATCGGCAGGTACATCGAGATCACGAGGCCGCCGATCACGACGCCGAGGAAGAGGATCACGGCGGGCTCGAGCAGCGACATGAGGTTCGCCACCGTGTTGTCCACCTCGTCCTCGTAAAACTCCGCGATCTTCTGCAGCATGTTGTCCATCGCGCCGGTCGCCTCGCCGACGGCCAGCATCTGGCAGACCATGGGCGGGAAGACCTTGCTCTCGATGAGCGGCTCGGCGATCGTGCGCCCGCTGGCGATGCTCGAGCGAGCGGTGACGATCGCGCGCTCGACCACCTTGTTGCCGGCGGTGCGGGCGGTGATCGCCAGCGAGTCCAAGATGGGCACGCCCGAGGAGACGAGCGTGCCGAGCGTGCGGGTGAAGCGGGCCACGGCCGACTTGCGGATGAGCTGGCCGAAGACGAACACCTTGAGCAGCGCCGAGTCGATCCAGAGCTGCCCCGCCTCGGTTTTGTAGGCGTAGCGGAGCCCCACGAAGGCGATGACCGGCACCGCGCACAGGTACCAGATGTGGTCGATGGTGAAGTGCGAGAGGTTGATCACGAACTGGGTCGGCGCCGGCAGCGCCTTGCCGAAGCTCGAGAACACGTCGGCGAAGACCGGGATCACCCAGATGAGCAGGATCGCCGTGACGAGAACCGCCGCGGCCACGATGCACGCGGGATAGATCATCGCGCCCTTGATCTTGCTCTTGAGCTTGGCCGACTTCTCGAGGTAGTTCGCGAGCCGCACGAGGATCGTGTCGAGGATGCCGGCGACCTCGCCCGCCTGCACCATGCTCGTGTAGAGGTCCGAGAAGACCTTCGGGTGCTTGCCGCAGGCGTCGGCGAGGGTCCCGCCCGCCTCGACGTCGTCCTTCATCTGCAGGATGATCTTGCGGAAGGCCTTGGAGTCGTTCTGGTCGGCGAGCGTCTGCAGGCACTGCATGATGGGCAGGCCGGCGTCGATCATGGTCGCGAACTGGCGCGTGAAGACCACCAGGTCGCGCTGTTTCACCGGCGCGCCGAACGTGGGCAGGCTGATCTCGTACTCGAGCCCCTTGCCCTTCTCCTTGATGCGCGACGTGTTCGGCGTGATGCGCTGGCTGCGCAGCCGGATGATCACCGCGTCGCGGTTCGGGGCCTCCATCTCGCCTGCGAGCGTGGCCCCCTTGGGGGAGACCCCCTGCCAACGATAGACCGGCATCCTCCCTCCCTCAGCCTGCGCGGCTCACGCGCGAGACGCCGAGCGTCTGGCGCATCTCCTCGGGCTCGGTGGCGTAGCCCATCGCCTCGTCCGGGGTGACCAGGTTCCGCTGAACGAGCGCCACCAGCGACTGGGTCATGGTCTGCATCCCGAACTTCGCCTGGCCGATCTGCATCTGCGAGTAGATCTGGTGGACCTTCTCCTCGCGGATCAGGTTGCGGATGGCCGCGTTCGGGATCATCACCTCGGCCGCCATCACGCGGCCCTTGCCGTCGCGGCGCGGGAGGAGCTGCTGCGAGATCACGCCCTGGAGCACGAGCGAGAGCTGCGCGCGCACCTGCGCCTGCTGGTGCGGCGGGAACACGTCGATGATGCGGTTGATGGTCTGCACGGCGGAGTTCGTGTGCAGCGTCGAGAACACGAGATGGCCGGTCTCGGCGACCACCAGCGCCGCCTCGATGGTCTCGAGGTCGCGCATCTCGCCGATGAGCACGATGTCCGGGTCCTGGCGCAGCACGTGCTTGAGCGCGTGCGCGAAGCCCTGCGTGTCGGCGAAGACCTCGCGCTGCTCGATCAGGCAGCTCTTGTGCTCGTGGACGAACTCGATCGGGTCCTCGACCGTGATGATGTGCTCGTGGCGCTCGCGGTTGATCTTGTCGACGAGGGCGGCGAGCGTGGTCGACTTGCCGCTGCCGGTCGGCCCGGTGCAGAGCACGAGCCCGCGCGGCAGCTCGGCGAGCCCGGGCACCGAGGGGGGCAGGCCGAGCGAGTGCAGCTCGGGCATCGTGTGGGGGATCATGCGGAACGCCCCGCCGATTGCGCCCTTCTGCTGGTAGAGGTTGCCGCGGAAGCGGGCGGCCCCCTTGATGCCGAAGGAGAAGTCGAGCTCGTTCTCCTCCTCGAAGCGCTTCTTCTGCCCCTCGGTGAGCAGGCTGTAGCAGAGGTTCTTGGTGTCGGTGGGGCTCAGCGGCGGGTGGGTGAGCGGTACGAGGCCGCCGTGGAGCCGGATCATGGGGGGGCTCGCGTTCGTCACGTGGAGGTCGGACGCGCCGCGCTCGACCATCTCCCGCAGGAACGCCTCGATGGATGGCATCGCGCCGCGAAAAGCAGGCCGCGTGCCACCCGGCGCGGCACGTGCCGCCGCGCCGGCGGCGCCGGCGCCGCGTCAGCTTTGTGGCACGGCGGCGGCGCTGAAACGCGGGTGAACGAATCCGTACGGCCCCGTGGCCTGGCCGGATTCGGCCGCGGAGAACGGATCTGAGCACCTACTTCGAGAGCGGCGCTTCTCGAGACCACGCTGCTGTCGCCGCGCCGCTGGCGCGCGGCCTCAATCGGCCATGGTCACGCGTAGGACCTCCTCGATGGTGGTGGTCCCGCGGGCGACGTGCACCAGGCCGGACTGCCGCAGCGAGCTCATGCCGCCCTGGATCGCGGCGCGCTTGAGGTCGAGCGCCGTGGCGCCCGAGAGCACCTGCTCGCGCAGCGCGTCGGTCATTGGCATCACCTCGTAGAGCGCGATGCGGCCGCGGAAGCCGGTGCCGCCGCACTGCGGACAGCCGGCGCCGTGCTGGGGCTCGAACGGCTCGCCGGTCCAGCCCACCTCGCGCAGCACGTCCTCGCCGATCGGGCTCGGCTCCTTGCAGTGCGGGCAGATCACGCGCGCGAGCCGCTGGGCGAGGATCAGGTTCACCGAGCTGGCGACGAGGAAGGGCTCGACGCCCATGTTGAGGAGGCGGTTGACGGTCGAGGGGGCGTCGTTGGTGTGCACCGTCGAGAGCACGAGGTGGCCGGTGAGCGCCGCCTTGACGCCGATCTCGGCGGTCTCGAAGTCGCGGATCTCGCCCACCATGATGATGTCGGGGTCCTGGCGGAGGAAGGCGCGCAGCGCGGCGGCGAAGTTGAGGCCGATCTCGTCGTGCATCTGCACCTGGTTGACGCCGACCAGGTTGTACTCGACCGGATCCTCGGCGGTGGAGATGTTCACGCCGACCTTGTTCAGCTCGGCGAGCGCCGAGTAGAGCGTGGTGGTCTTGCCGCTGCCCGTCGGGCCGGTCACCAGCACCATGCCGTAGGGCTTGTAGATCGCCTCCTTGAAGTGCTTGAGCGCCTCTTCCTCGAAGCCGAGCTTGGTCATGTCGAGCTGGAGGTTCGATTTGTCCAGCAGGCGGAGCACGACCTTCTCGCCGAAGAGCGTCGGCAGCACCGAGACGCGGAACTCCATCTCCTTGTTGCCGGTCACCTTCATCTTGATGCGACCGTCCTGCGGCAGGCGGCGCTCGGCGATGTCGAGCTGCGCCATGACCTTGAGCCGCGACGTCATGGCGTTCTTGAGGCGCAGCGGCGGCTGCATGATCTCGTAGAGCACGCCGTCGATGCGGAAGCGGACGCGAAGCACCTTCTCGTAGGGCTCGATGTGGATGTCGCTCGCCCGCTTGCGAATCGCGTCGGTGAGGAGCGCGTTCACCAGGCGCACGACCGGCGCCTCCTCGGTGGCGCGCTCGAGCTCCTTCAAGTCGACCTCGTCCTCGTCCTGGACGACCTCGACGTCCTCGTTGCCGAGGCGTTGGAGGACCTCGTCGTAGTCGGTGTGGGCGTCGTAGTAGCGCTCGATCGCCGCCTGGATGAGCGTCGGCGCGGCGACGGCGACCTTCACGTCGTAGCCGGTGAGGAACTTGACCTCGTTGATCGCGACCAGGTTCGACGGGTCGGCCATCGCGACCGTGAGCGTCGAGCGCACGAGCCCGATCGGGATCAGGTGGTGCTTCACCACCAGCGCCTGCGGGATGATGCCGAGGACCTCGCGCGGCACGTCGAGCGTGAGCGGGTCCATGACCGGCAGGCGGTACTCGCGCTCGAGGTAGGAGAGGAGCTGCTCCTCGCTGACGTAGCCGAGCTTGACGAGATGGGTGGAGAGCGCGCCGCCCTGCTCGCGCTGCTGCTCGAGCGCGCGCGCCAGCTGCTCGGCGGTGATCTCGCCGCGCTTCTGGAAGAGGTCGCCCAGCCGGGAGCTCATGTCGTGCCCGGGCGAGCCGCGGCGACGCTACCCACGCCGCCGGGGCGAGTCAACGCGAGCCCGGCAGCGGCGAGCGCGCGCGCCATCGCGGTGAGCGGGGCGCGCCGGCCGGTCCAGGCCTCGAACGCGAGCGCGCCCTGGTGGAGCAGCATGCCCGTGCCGTCGGCGGTCGGACGCCCGGCCCGGGCGGCCGCGGCGAGAAACGGGGTCGGGCGCGTGCCGTAGACGAGGTCGACGAAGAGACAGCCGGGCGGGCTCGCCGCCGGGCGAATCCGCAGCGCCCCGCCGCGCAGCTCCGCCGACGTCGTGTTGACCACCAGGCTCGCATCGGCGAGCACGGTTCGGCCGGCGAGGGCAGGCAGGGGGAGCGCCGCGACCTCCGGGCAGCCGAGCGCCGCCAGGCGCGCGGCCAGCGCCTCGCCGCGGGCGACCGTGCGATTCACTACGGCGACGTGCCGGGCGCCGCCCGCGACCAGCGCCGCGCCCACGGCGCGGGCGGCGCCGCCGGCGCCGATCACGACGACCCGCGCCCCGCGGATGCGCGCGCGCCCGGCGAGCGCACGGAGAAAGCCGCGGGCGTCGGTGTTGTCGCCGAGGAGCCGGCGGCCCCGGGCCACGATCGTGTTGACCGCACCGATGCGCGCCGCCTCGGGGGTGACGGCGTCGAGCAGCGGCAGGACGGCCTCCTTGAGCGGCACCGTGAGGTTGAGCCCGCCCATGCCGAGGCGGCGCGCCTCGGCGAGCGCCGCCGGCAGCGCGCGCGCGCCGACGCGGTAGCGGAGGTAGAGGTGGGGCAGGCCAACCGCCGCGAAGGCCGCGTTGTGCATCGCCGGCGACAGCGAGTGGTCGACCGGGTCGCCCAGGACCCCGAAGAGCTGTGCGCGGCGCCGGCTGCCCATCCTTTGCGATGCCTCGTACGGGCGGACGGCCCCCGACGGGGCCGCCGCGCCCTTCTCCTAGTTCGGCAGAGGCGGCCGCCGGCTTTAATCGGCGCCGAGCGCCGCCCGGGCGGCCGCCAGGCGGGCGATGGGGACCCGGAACGGGGAGCAGGAGACGTAGTCGAGGCCGAGCCGGTGGCAGAACTCGACCGAGGCCGGCTCGCCCCCGTGTTCCCCGCAGATGCCGATCTTGAGCTTCGCGGCGACCTTGCGCCCGCGCTCGACCGCGATCCGCATGAGCCCGCCGACACCCGCCTGGTCGAGCGACTCGAAGGGATCGCGGGGGTAGATCTCGAAGCGGTCGACGTACGGGAGGAGGAAGCGGCCCGCGTCGTCGCGCGAGACGCCGAGCGTCGTCTGGGTGAGGTCGTTGGTGCCGAAGGAGAAGAACTCCGCGGCAGCGGCGATCTCGTCGGCGGTGAGCGCGCCGCGCGGCACCTCGATCATCGTCCCCACGAGGTACTTGAGGCGCACGCCCCGCTCGCGCTGTACGTCCTCGGCCACGCGACGCACGACCTCGGCTTGGAGGCGCAGCTCCTTCACGTGGCCGACCAGGGGGATCATCACCTCGGGGGCGACCGGGATGCCTTCGCCCTTGACCGTGGCGGCGGCCTCGAAGATCGCGCGCGCCTGCATCTCGGTGATCTCGGGGTAGACGATGCCGAGGCGGCAGCCCCGGAAGCCGAGCATCGGGTTGAACTCGTGCAGCGCCTCGACCCGGGCGTGGACGCGCTCGACCGGGATGCCGAGCTCGCGCGCGAGTGCCGCCTGTCCCGCGGCGTCGTGCGGGAGGAACTCGTGCAGCGGCGGGTCGAGCGTGCGGATCGTCGTCGGCCGGCCGCGCATCGCGCGGAAGATGCCCTCGAAATCCGCGCGCTGGAGCGGCAGCAGCTTGGCGAGCGCCGCGCGCCGCTCCTCGACCGAGGCGGCGAGGATCATCTCGCGCATGGGCCCGATCTTGCCCTCGCCGAAGAACATGTGCTCGGTGCGGCAGAGCCCGACGCCCTCGGCGCCGAACGCGATCGCGTTGGCGCACTGCTCGGGGAGGTCGGCGTTGGCGCGGACGCCGAGCCGCCGGGCCGCGTCCGACCACTGCATGAGCCGCGCGTACATGCGGTAGACCGGCGCCTGCCGCGCCTCCAGGCTCCGCTCGACCAGCACGCGCACGACCTCGCTCGGCTCCGTGTCGATGTGGCCGAGGAACACCTCGCCGGTCGTGCCGTCGAGCGAGAGGTCGTCCCCGGCGCGCACGGGCGCGTCGCGGCCCGCCACGCGCATCTCCCCGGCGCGGTAGTCGATCTCGAGCGCCTCGCAGCCGGCGACGCAGACCTTGCCCATCTGCCGCGCGACCAGCGCCGCGTGGCTGGTCATACCGCCGCGGGCGGTGAGGATCCCCTCGGCCGCCGCCATGCCGCGGATGTCCTCCGGCGACGTCTCGATGCGCACCAGGATCACCTTCTCCCCGCGCGCGGCGCGCTCGGCGGCGTCTTCGGCGTGGAAGGCGATCTTCCCGGTCGCCGCCCCCGGGCCGGCGTTGAGCCCGCGCGCGAGCCGGCGGCCCTCGGCGACGGCGCGATCCTTCTCGGCCGGCCGGAAGGCGGGCCGCAGCAGCTGGTTCAGCTGCTCCGGCTCGACGCGGAGCAGCGCGTCGCGCGGTTTGATCAACCGCTCCTGCACCATGTCGAGCGCGATGCGGATCGCCGCCACCCCGGTGCGTTTGCCGACCCGGCACTGCAGCATGTAGAGCGTGCCGCGCTCGATGGTGAACTCGATGTCCATCATCTCGCGGTAGTGGCGCTCGAGCGTGTGCCGGATCTTGACGAGCTGCGCGTACACCTTGGGATTGGCGCGCGCGAGCTCGGCGATCTCGAGCGGCGTGCGGATGCCCGCCACCACGTCCTCGCCTTGCGCGTTCATCAGGAACTCGCCGTAGAAGCGGTTCTCGCCGGTGGCGGGATCGCGGGTGAAGGCGACGCCGGTGCCGGAGTCGGCGCTCAGGTTGCCGAACACCATCGACTGCACGTTCACCGCGGTGCCCCAGCTCTCGGGGATCCCGTTGAGCTTGCGGTAGACGATGGCCCGGTCGTTCATCCACGAGCCGAACACGGCGCCGATCGCGCCCCAGAGCTGCTCCTGGGGATCCTCGGGGAAGAGCACGCCGCGGCGCATCTTGATGAGCGCCTTGAACTCGCCGACGAGCTCGCGCAGCGCGTCCGCGTCGAGCTCGACGTCCTGGCGCACGCCGCGGGCCCGCTTCTTCTCCTCGAGCGCGACCTCGAAGGGGTCTTCCTCCTCTTTGCTCTCGGGCTTCAGGCCGAGCACGACGTCGCCGTACATCTGCACGAAGCGCCGGTAGGAGTCGTAGGCGAACCGCGGGTTGCCGGTCTTGCGGATGAGGCCCTGGACGGTCGCGTCGTTGAGGCCCAAGTTGAGGATCGTGTCCATCATGCCCGGCATCGAGGCGCGCGCGCCGGAGCGCACCGAGACCAGGAGGGGATCCTCGGGGTCGCCGAAGCGCCGCCCGACGGCCCGTTCGACTTGCGCGAGCGCCCCGGCCACGTCGCGGCGGAGCGCCGGGGGGTAGGTGCGGTCGTGCGAGTAGTAATAGGTGCAGACCTCGGTCGAGATCGTGAAGCCCGGGGGGACCGGCAGCCCGAGCCGGGCCATCTCGGCGAGGTTCGCCCCCTTGCCGCCGAGCAGGTCCTTCATGTCCGCGCGGCCGTCCTTGCGGCCGCCGCCGAAGGCGTAGATGTAACGCCGCGCGCGCGGGGTACGCCCGGCCTTCCGTCGTGGTCGCGCCATGGTCCTCGTCCTCGAATGCCTCAGCCGATGCGCGCGCGCAGCTCGCCGAGCAGGCGGTCCTCGGGGACGCGCACCTGGGTCATGGAGTCGCGGTCGCGGAGCGTGACCGTCCCGTCGCGGAGCGACTCGTGGTCGACGGTGATGCCGAAGGGCGTGCCCACCTCGTCCTGGCGGCGGTAGCGGCGGCCGATCGAGCCGGCCTGGTCGTAGTCGACGGCGAGGTGGCGCCGCAGGTCCTCGTAGATGCGCCGCGCGCGCTCCGGCTGGCCGTCCTTGCGCAGCAGCGGGAAGATCGCGGCCTTGCAGGGCGCGAGCTTCGGGTGCAGCCGCAGCACGCTGCGCGGCTCGCCCTCGGCTTCGTCCTCGTCGTAGGCGTCGACCAGGAAGGCGAGCGTCGAGCGATCGGCGCCCGCGGAAGGCTCGATCACGTAGGGAAGGTAGCGTTCGCGCCGCTCCTCGTCGAAGTAGGTGAGGTCCTTGCCGCTGTACTCGGCGTGGCGCCGCAGGTCGAAGTCGGTGCGGTTGGCGATCCCCTCGAGCTCGGACCAGCCGAAGGGGAACTCGTACTCGACGTCGGCGCAGCCCTTGGCGTAGTGCGCCAGCTCCCCAGCGCCGTGCGCGCGCAGCCGCAGCCGCTCGCGCCGGATGCCGAGGTCGAGGTACCAGCGCAGGCGCTCCTCCCGCCAGTAGTCGTACCACCGCTCGTCCTCACCCGGGCGCACGAAGAACTCGAGCTCCATCTGCTCGAATTCCCGCGTGCGGAAGAGGAAGTTGCCCGGGGTGATCTCGTTGCGGAACGACTTGCCGATCTGCGCGATGCCGAAAGGGAGCTTGAGCCGCGAGGTCTCGAGGACGTTGCGGAAGTTGACGAAGATCCCCTGCGCGGTCTCGGGCCGCAGGTAGGCGATGGCCGCCGTGTCCTCGACCGGCCCGACGTAGGTCTTGAACATCAGGTTGAATTGGCGCGCTTCGGTGAGCTCGCCGCCGCACGCGGGACAGCGTGCCCCCGCGACGTGATCGGCGCGGAAGCGTTGCTTGCAGCTCTTGCAGTCGACCAGCGGATCGCTGAACCCCGCCACGTGACCCGAGGCCTCCCACACGCGCGGGTGCATGATGATCGCCGAGTCGAGCCCGACGACGTCGTCGCGCTGGGTGACCACCGCGCGCCACCACGCCTCCTTCACGTTGCGCTTGAGCTCGACGCCGAGAGGGCCGTAGTCGAGGCTGGCGCCGAGGCCGCCGTAGATCTCGCTGCCCTGGAAGACGAACCCCCGCCGCTTGCAGAGGTTCACCACCTTCTCCATGGTGACGCCGGCCATCGCGGTGAAGGGGGCCGACCCTACCGGAGCACGCCCGTGGAATCAACGCGCGTGCGTGCGAGAAAGGCGCGCGCGCGCAGCGGTCCGGCGACCACGCGCGCGAGGAGGTGCTCGGCGACGCCGGCGGCCTCGACGAGTCCCGGCCCGCGCACGTCGGCGGCGGCGGCGAGCGGCCCCGCCGCCAGGCGCACGAGCACGCGCACCGTCGCCGGGCTCACCGGCCGCAGCGCTTCGCCCGGGCGCGCGCAGGCGCGGCAGACGAGGCCGGCGCGCTCGAGCGCCAGGTAGGTGGGGCCGCAGACGGTCGGCGCGGCGCACCCTCGGCACCGGTCGAGCGCCGGACCGTACCCGCTCGCCCGCAGGAGGTGCAGCTCGAAGGCGCGCAGCACGGGGTCGGGAGGAGCGCCGGCGTCGAGGAGGCCGAGCCCCTCGCGAACGAGCCCGTAGACCTCCGCGCCGGGCTCGCGCCCGAGCACCATGCGATCGGTCAGCTCGAGCAGGTAGGAGCCGGCCGCGAAGCGGTCGAGGTCGCGGGTGAAGCGGCGCAGCACCCCGAGCAGCTCGCTGCGCAGCAGGAAGGCCAGGTCCCCGCTCCCGCGCTGGCGGAATGCCACGCGCACGTGGACGAACGGCTCGAGCGTGCCGGCGAACCGCCGGCGCGAGTTCTTCGCCCCCTTGGCGATCCCGGTGAGCTTGCCGTGGTGCTCGGTGATGAACGTGACGATCCGGTCGGACTCGCCGTAGGGGCGGGCGTGGAGAACGAAGGCGGGGGTGACCAGCTCGGTCGGCACGGGCGGGTTCCACCCCCGCAGCTAGCACCGGCCTGTGGACGAGGCAACCTTGACAAACAGGGTTATGGCTCTTACCTGAGCGCCCGATCATGGACGAGCAAGGGGGCCCCACGGAGACCGACGAGCGTGCCGCGCGGATCGCGGCCCTCGAAGCCGAGCTCGCCGCTGCCCGCGAAGAGGCGCGCCAGAACCACGATCGCTGGCTGCGCGAGCGCGCCGACCTCGAGAACCTGAAGAAGCGGGCCGCCCGGGAGCGAGCCGAGGCGGAGCGCCTCGGCAACGAGAGCCTGATCCGCGACCTGCTGCCGGTGATGGACAACCTCGAGCGGGCGCTGCGGCACGCCGCGGGCGGCGGCGACGGCCGGCCGCTGGTCGAGGGCATCGGCCTGGTGCTGCGTGCGCTGCGCGACGTGCTCGAGCGGCACGGTCTCCGGCGCGTCGAGGCCGGAGGCGCCGTCTTCGACCCGGCGCACCACGAGGCCGTCGCCCACGTCGAGAGCGCCGAGCACCCGCCCAACGTGGTCATGGAGGAGCATCAGCCGGGATACCGCCTCCATGACCGGCTGTTGCGTCCGGCGCTGGTCACCGTCGCCAAAGCGCCTGCGGGGGCCGACGACAAGACGGGCGGGAGCAAGCCCTGAGCGGCTTGCCAACCCGGGGGGGCGTGATTAAAGCGCCCGGAAGGAGACACCTGCGATGGCCAAGGTAGTCGGAATCGATCTCGGCACCACGAACTCGTGCGTCGCCGTGCTGGAAGGGGGCGACCCCGTCGTCATCACCAACGCCGAAGGCAGCCGCATCACCCCCTCGGTCGTGGCGTTCACGGACAGCGGGGAGCGGCTCGTCGGGCAGATCGCGCGCCGCCAGGCGATCACCAACCCGGAGAACACGATCTTCGCCATCAAGCGTCTGATCGGGCGCCGCTTCGACGACCCCGAGGTGCAGAAGGCGATGAAGGTCTCGCCCTACAAGATCGTGCGGGCCGAGAACGGCGACGCCTGGGTCGAGATCCGCGGCAAGAAGTACAGCCCTGCGGAGATCTCGGCGTTCATCCTCCAGAAGATGAAGCAGACCGCGGAGGACCACCTCGGCGAGAAGATCAGTGAGGTGGTGATCACGGTGCCCGCGTACTTCAACGACAGCCAGCGCCAGGCCACCAAGGACGCGGGCAAGATCGCCGGCCTCAACGTGCTGCGCATCATCAACGAGCCGACCGCGGCCTCGCTCGCCTACGGTCTCGACAAGAAGAAGGACGAGAAGATCGCCGTTTTCGACCTGGGCGGCGGCACCTTCGACATCTCGATCCTCGAGATCGGCGACGGCGTCTTCGAGGTGAAGGCGACCAACGGCGACACGTTCCTCGGCGGCGAGGACTTCGACCAGCGCGTGATCGACTACCTCGCCGACGAGTTCAAGAAGGACCAGGGGATCGACCTGCGCAAGGACCGGATGGCGCTCCAGCGGCTCAAGGAGGCCGCGGAGAAGGCCAAGTGCGAGCTGTCGACGGCGATGGAGACCGACATCAACCTCCCGTTCGTCACCGCCGACGCGAGCGGGCCGAAGCACCTCAACATGAAGCTCTCGCGTGCGAAGCTCGAGGCGCTGTGCGCCGACCTCCTCGACCGGTTGGAGGCCCCGTGCGTGACCGCGCTCAAGGACGCCGGGCTCGGCACCAAGGACATCGACGAGGTGGTGCTGGTCGGCGGCATGACCCGCATGCCCGCCGTGCAGGCGCGCGTGAAGAAGCTCTTCGGCAGGGAGCCGCACAAGGGCGTCAACCCCGACGAGGTGGTTGCGGTCGGCGCCGCGATCCAGGCGGCCGTGCTCAAGGGCGAGGTGAAGGACGTCCTGCTGCTCGACGTGACGCCGCTCTCGCTCGGCATCGAGACGCTCGGCGGCGTGTTCACCAAGCTGATCGAGAAGAACACGACGATCCCGACGCGCAAGAGCCAGGTGTTCTCGACCGCGGCCGACAACCAGTCGGCGGTCACCATCCGCGTGTTCCAGGGCGAGCGCGAGATGGCGGCCGACAACAAGCTGCTCGGCCAGTTCGACCTGGTCGGTATCCCGCCCGCGCCGCGGGGCGTGCCGCAGGTCGAGGTGACGTTCGACATCGACGCCAACGGCATCGTGCACGTGGGCGCCAAGGATCTCGGCACCGGCAAGGAGCAGTCGATCCAGATCACCGCGTCGAGCGGCCTCTCGAAGGAGGAGATCGACAAGATGGTCCGGGACGCGGCCGCGCACGCCGAGGAGGACCGCCGCAAGCGCGAGCTGGTCGACGCCCGCAACCAGCTCGACGGGCTCGTCTACCAGACCGAGAAGACGCTCGCCGAGCACGGCGCCGAGCTCGACGCCGCGACCAAGGGCGGCATCGAGAGCGCGCTCGCCGACGCCAAGAAGGCGCTCGAGTCGCAGGACGTCGCCCAGGTGCGGGGCGCGGCCGACGCGCTCGGCCGCGCTTCGCACAAGCTCGCCGAGGCGATGTACGCCAAGGCGGCGAAGGCGCCCGGGGGCGCGCCGCCGCCGGGAGACGGGGCGGGGCCGACGGCGGACAAAGGGAAGGAGGACGTCGTCGAGGCGGAGTTCGAGGAGGTCAAGGAGTAGGACGCGCCCGCCGGAGTTGCGCGCGGCGGGACGCAGGGAGTAGGAGGGGCCCTCTCCCCGGATGAAGCGCGACTACTACGAGCTGCTGGGCGTCTCCCGCACCGCAACCGACGAGGAGATCAAGAAGGCGTATCGCAAGCTCGCGCTCAAGTGGCACCCGGACAAGAATCCCGAGGCCCGGCGCGAGGCCGAGGAGCGCTTCAAGGAGATCAGCGAGGCCTACCAGGTGCTCTCGGATCCGGAGCGGCGCGCGCAGTACGACCGCTTCGGGCACGCGGCCTTCGAGCCGGGCGGCGTCGGCGCCGGCTTCGACTTCGCCACCGGATTCGAGGACATTATCGGCGACCTCTTCGGCGACTTCTTCGGCACCGGCCGGACGCGCACGGGCCGGGGCCGCGCGCGCCGGGGCCAGGACCTGCAGTACCGCCTCGAGCTGAGCTTCGAGGAGGCGGCCCGGGGATGCGAGCGCACCATCTCGTTGCCGCGGCTCGCGCCCTGCGAGCAGTGCGGCGGCAAGGGGACCAAGCCGGGCACCGCGCCGCGCGCCTGCCCGCAGTGCCGCGGCAGCGGCCAGATCCGCTTCCAGCAGGGCTTCTTCTCGATCGCCAAGACGTGCGGCAACTGCGGCGGCCAGGGCACGATCATCACCGACCCGTGTCCCGCCTGCGACGGCGCCGGCGCCTCGCACCGCACGTACACCGTGAGCATCAAGGTGCCCGCCGGCGTCGACACGGGCTCGCGTCTCAAGCTCCGCGGCGAGGGCGAGGCCGGATCGCCCGGCGCTCCGCCGGGCGACCTCTACGTGCTCGTGGAGGTGCGCGAGCACCCGATCTTCGTGCGCGAGGGCACGGACGTGATCTGCGAGGTCCCGGTGAGCTTCACGCAGGCCGCGCTCGGCACCGAGATCGAGGTGCCGACGCTCGACGGCACGGCGCGCGTGAAGGTGCCCGCGGGCACGCAGTCCGGGCACGTCATCCGGCTCAAGGGCAAAGGGATCGCCGAGCTGGGCGGCTACGGGCGCGGTGACCAGGTCGTGCGCGTCGTGGTCGAAACGCCGAGGAAAGTCTCGGCCCGCCAGCGGGAGCTGCTCGAGGAGTTCGCGCGACTCTCCGGCGAGGAGGTGCATCCCCTCTCGAAGAGCTTCTTCGAGAAGGTGAAGGCGATGCTCGGGTAGGCGCAGGGTGCGCCGGCTCGGCGACGTGGGCGAGCAGGCCTGGATCGCCCGGCTCACCCGCCGGCTCGCTCGGGAAGCCCGAGCCGATCCGCGCGTGCTCCTCGGCCCCGGTGACGACGCGGCCGCGGTGCGGCCCGGTCGTCACCCGCTCGTGCTCACCACCGACACGCTGGTCGAGGGCGTCCACTTCCGGCGGGGCTGGGCGTCGGCCGGCGCGCTCGGCCGCCGCGCCTTCGCCGTGAACGCGAGCGACGTGGCGGCGATGGGCGGGCGGCCCGCCTTCGCGTTGCTCGCGCTCGAGGCGCCCGGTCGCCTGCCGGTGGCGGAGCTCGACGCGCTGGTCACCGGGGTCGAGGCGGCTGCCCGCGCCGCCGGGGCGCGGCTGGTGGGTGGCAACCTGAGCGCGGCGCCGCGCCTGGCGGTCACGCTCGCGCTCGTCGGCACGGTGCCCGGCCGGCTCGTCACGCGTGCCGGCGCGCGGCCGGGCGATCGGTTGTGGGTGACGGGCGCGCTCGGCGGCGCCGGCCTCGCGGTGCGCCGCGAGCGGCTCGCGGCCGCGCCCCTGCGCGTGGCCGCCGGTGTGCTCCTCGCGCGCGTCGCGCACGCCATGATCGACGTGAGCGACGGGCTGGTGCAGGACCTGGGGCATGTGTGTCGCGCGAGCGGGGTGGCCGCGGAGGTCTCACTCGCGCGCCTGCCCCTCGCCCCCGCGGTGCGCCGCGCGCTCGGCCCACGCGCCCCGGCCTTCGCGGCCGCGGCCGGCGAGGACTACGAGCTGCTCGCCGCGGTGCCGCCCGCGCGCGAGCGTGCTCTCGCGCGGCTGCGCGCCCGGCTCGGCTGCCCCCTCACGTGCGTCGGCCGTGTCGTCGCCGGCCGACCGGCCGTGCGCCTGCTCGACGCCCGGGGCGGGCGCGTCCACCTGCGCCGCGGGGGGTTTGACCACTTCGCCAGGCATGATTGAGTCGGGTCGCGAGGGCGACTGATGGATCGGCAGCAGCTCGCGGCGTTGCTCGCCGCGGTCCAGAGCGGCGCCTGCTCCGTCGAGGAGGCGCTGGCACGGCTGCGGGCGCTCCCCTACGAGGATCTGGGGTTCGCGCGCGTCGACCACCACCGCGGGCTGCGCAACGGCTTTCCCGAGGTCGTGCTCGGCGAGGGCAAGGCGCTCGAGCACCTGGTCGCGATCGCCGAACGGCTTGCGGCGACGGGCGGCAACGTGCTCGTGACGCGGCTCGCGCCCGAGCCGGCCGCCGAGCTCGTGCGGGCCGTCCCGGGCTTCGAGTACCATCGCCTGCCCCGGCTCGCCGTCCGCCGTGCGCAGCCGGTCGAGCCCGCCGGCCGCGGGCCCGTGCTGGTGGTGTCGGCGGGCACCGCCGACCTGCCGGTCGCGGAGGAGGCGGCGATCAGCGCGGAGCTCATGGGCAACGCGGTCGAGCGCCTCTACGACGTCGGCGTAGCCGGCCTCCATCGCCTGCTCGACGCGCGCGAGCGGTTGTGGGCGGCCGCGGTGCTGATCGTGGTCGCCGGGATGGAGGGGGCGCTTCCGAGCGTCGTCGGGGGGCTCGTCGAGAGCCCGGTGGTCGCGGTGCCGACGAGCGTCGGGTACGGCACGAGCTTCGGCGGACTGGCGGCGCTGCTCGGCATGCTCAACACCTGCGCCGCCGGCGTTGTCGTCGTCAACGTCGACAACGGCTTCGGCGCGGCGGCCGCGGCGAGCCGGATCAACCGGCGGCAGGCGTGATGGCGGACCTCACGTCGGGGCGGGCGCGGCGCATGCTGTCGGTCGGGCGGCTCACCACCTCGGTCGGCGGCAGCTACCTCTGGCAGGCGCTCAAGCGACCCTTCCAGTCGACCTCCCGGGCCGACCGCGCGCTGCTCGAAGCCCACGTGCGCAACGCCCAGCGGATCGTGTCGCGGTCGAAGGAGCTGCGCGGCGCCTTCATGAAGCTCACCCAGCTCTTGAGCATGCGCGGCGATCTCTTTCCCGCCGAGGCGCTCGAGGTCCTGTCGATCGTCCAGTCGTCGGTGCCGCCGCTGCCCTATGCGCGCGTGCGCGAGGTGATCGCCGCCGAGCTCGGCGGTCCACCGGAGACGCGCTTTCGCCGGTTCGAGCCCGAGGCGTTCGCCGCCGCGTCGCTCGGGCAGGTGCATCGCGCGGAGACCCGCGGCGGAGACCCGGTGGCGGTGAAGGTGCAGTACCCGGGCGTCGCCGACACGGTCGAGCAGGACCTGAAGAACGTGCGGGCGCTGCTGCGCGTGCTCGCCGGCATCGCGCGCGACGTCATGCGCCAGGATGTCGACGTCGAGGCGGTCGCCGCCGAGCTCGAGGCGCGGCTCCACGAGGAGCTCGACTACCGCCACGAGGCGTGCAACCTGGCGCTCTTCGGCCGCCTGCTCGCCGACGACCCGGAGGTGGTGATCCCGCGCGTGTACCCGCGGCTGAGCACGCGCCGCGTGCTCACGATGGGCTACGCCGACGGCTATCCGCTGCAGGACATCCTCGCGCCCGGCGTCGAGCAGACGCTCAAGGACTGGGTGGCGGTCAAGCTCTTCCGCCTGCTCTGGCGGCAGCTCCTCGAGTTCGGGGCGCTGCACGCCGATCCGCATCCCGGCAACTACCGCGTCACCCACCATCCCCGGCTGGTGATCCTCGACTTCGGCTCGGTGCGCATCTTCGAGCCGGCGATCCGCCGCGCCTATCTCCGGCTCGCGCGCGGGCTCCTCGCCCGCGACGACGCGGAGATCGGCGCCGCGTGCGTGGCACTCGGCTTCGTGCACGGGGATCCGGCGCCGCTGGTCGCGATCATGCACATCGTGTGCGAGCCGCTCGAGCGCGACGAGCGTTACGACCCGCGCGACTACGACCTCGTCGCGCGGGGCGAGCAGGTGGCGCACGTGGCGCTCGCGCACCGCGTCTTCCGCACGCCCGGGCACCACGTCTTCCTGGTGCGCGCGTTGATGGGCCTCGACGGCTACTTGAAGGCGCTCGGCACCGTGCGCAACTGGCACCGCATCTTCCGCGACGTCGTCGCCGCCGTGCCCGCTGACCAGGAGGGAGAGGCATGAAGCAGTGGTTCGCGCTGTCGGCCATCGGACGCGACCGGCCCGGCATCGTCGCCGACCTCGCCGAGCTGATCTACGAGTGCGACTGCAACCTCGAGGACTCGAGCATGACGATCCTCGGCTCGGAGTTCGCGGTGCTGCTCCTCTGCTCGGGTGAGGGCCCGAATCTCACCGAGCGGCTGTCGGCGGGCTGCAAGCGCCTCGAGTGGGAGAAGCGCATCACGGTGTTCTTCCGCCCGCTCGAGGAGGCGCCGGCCGCCCCGCCGGTCCGCGGGGCGGCGCTCGAGTGCACGGTCACCGGGGTCGACAAGGCCGGCATCGTGGCGCGCGTCGCGCGCACGCTCGCCGACCACGGCGTGAACATCGAGGAGCTGCGCACGGAGTCGCGCCCCGAGCCCGAGTCGGGCACGCCGATCTACACCATGCGCATCCGGATGACGGGGCCGCCCGACCTCGACCGCGGGGCGCTCCAGGCCCGCCTCGAGCGGGTGGCGGCGTCCCTGCGCGTCGACCTCGTGCTGGGCGAGCGCCCCGAGCCGTGAGGCACGGCCCCATCACCAAGCCTGGGGGGCGTCGCGGAGCCCGGCGGGGGTGAAGAGGGCGGGGGACAGGTCCGGCGCCTCGTGCCAGGCGAGCGTGAGCGTCGTCGTGCTCGCGGCGGCGAAGTCCTCGAACGTGATCGTTCCCGGTCTCCGGTGGCCGGCGACCGTGGTCGGGTCGGCGTCGCGGCGCATCCGCACCAGGTTCCCGATCGTGTCGCGGTAGTATTGGGTCCTCACGACCACCCCGCCGTCGGGCTCGATGGTGTAGACGAGCAGAACCCAGGGCGAGGCGACTGCGGGCGCCCCGGTGACCATCACGCCCATGGGGCCCTCGTCGCTGATCTGCGGGACGCGCAGCGGCAGCATTCCGAAGGTGAGCAGGTCGGCGATCCCGACGTCGGTGCCGGCGAGCGTCGCGCCCGCCGGCGCGCGCCGCGTGCGCCCGCCGGCGCGCAGCACGACCCGCCCGCGGCGGGCGAGCGCGCGGACGTCCCCGGCCTCGAGGACGACGGCATCGCGTCGGCCGGCGAGCACCGCGGCGAGCGGCGCCCCGCGTGGCGGCACGATGCGCACCTCGGCGCGCGCCGGCGTCGGAAAGCGCGCCGCAGCGGCGACCTCGCCGAGCAACGCGGCGAGGTCGGTCGCGCCGGCGGGCCGGGCCGCGAGCCCGACGGCGAGCAGCAGGCCCACGTTGCCGAGGCGGCGCACGCTCCGGATAATCGCGCCGCCGCGCGCGCTGTCAACCCGCGGGCGGGAGGAGGATGCCGATGGGGTCCAGGCGCTTCGCGCGCGTGCTCGTCGCGCTCGCGCTCGCCGAGAGCGCGTGGCTCGCCTATCCGTGGCTGCGCGGCGTCGTGCTCGGCCTCGAAGAGACGCCCGCCGCGCGCGGCGAGCGGCTGGCGGCGTCGCTCGGCTGCTTCGCCTGCCACGGGCCCGCGGGCGGCGGCGGCACGCACAACCCCGGCAGCCAGGAGGGCACGGTGCCGGCGTTCACCGAGCAGACCCAGATGATGTACGTGAAGAATCCGGAGGACCTGCGCGAGTACGTCCTCGACGGCGCCCCGAAGCGCAAGCGCGAGGATCCGGACTACCGGGCGCAGGTGGAGCAGGCGGCGCTGCGCATGCCCGCCTACCGCGGGCGCATCTCGAGCCGCCAGCTCGAGGACCTGGTCACCTACCTGCGGGCGACCTCCGGCCAGGTGCTCCCCGACGCGAAGCTCGCGGCCCGGGGCGCGGACGTCGCCCTCGAGCTGAGCTGCTTCGCGTGCCACGGACCACTCGGCGCGGGCGGGGTTCCCAACCCGGGATCGTTCAAAGGCTACGTCCCCGCGTTCTGGGGGGGCGACTTCGACGACCTCGTGCGCGACGACGACGAGCTGCGGCGGTGGATCGCCGAGGGGAAGATCGACCGCATCGCCGAGCACCCCATCGGGCGGATCTTCTTCCGCCGCCAGATGATCAAGATGCCGGCGTACGGCCGGTTCCGTTCCGCCGAGGACGTCGACGCGCTGGTCGCCTACGTCCGCTGGATCCGTGCCGGGAGCTGGCGGCCGCTCGCGCGGTGAGACGCCGTCAGTCGGCCTTGCTCACGTTCGCGGCCTGCAGGCCTTTCGGGCCCTGGGTGACTTCGAACTGCACGCGCTGCCCCTGCTCGAGCGTGCGGAAGCCGGAGCCGCCGATGGCGGAGTAGTGCACGAACACGTCCTCGCCCTCGTCGGTCGTGATGAAGCCGTAACCCTTCTGGCTGTTGAACCACTTCACCTTGCCTGAAGCCACTGGTCACTCCTTGGAGGATGCAGCTGAATGCAGCGGGCGCGTCGATAGCACAGCGCCGCGAGGGAAGGCAACACGAATCCGTCGCGTGTGCCGGCGAGTGTCTTGCAAAGGTCACGCCCCTTTCATACATGAGGTCGTCATGTCGGCCGTCGCGGAGCGTGCGCCTGCATCGAGCGCGCCGCCGCGGCGCCCGCGCAGCGTCGCCCGGGGCACGGTGCGTCCCTCATGGGGCGACCGGCTCGAGTACCTGGGCCTGCGGATGGCTGCCGGCGTGCTGGGGGCGCTGCCGCTGTGGCTGGCGCTCCGTATCGGCGAGCTGGGGGCGCTCGTCGCCTGGCTGGTCGACCGGCCGCACCGCCGCGTCGGCATGCGCAACCTGGCCCTCGCCTTTCCCGAGCGGCCGCTCGCCGCGCGCCGGCGGATCCTCCGGCGGTCGTTCTTGAACCTCGGGCGGATGGCCGCGGAGCTGGCACACTTCCCGCGACTCACCCCCGGGCGCGTGGCATCGATGGTCCGCTTTGCCGACGAGGACCACTGGCGGCGCACGATGGGCGAAGAGCGGAGCACGGGGCGGCTCGTGCTGAGCGGCCACTTCGGCAACTGGGAGCTGCTCGTCTTCGCCAACGGGATGCGCGGCTATCCGGTGTCGCTGGTGCACCGCGGGATCGCCAACCCGCTCGTCGACCGCTGGCTGAACCGCCTGCGGGCGCGCGCGGGCACCCGGCTCATCCGCAAGCACGACGCCGCGCGGGACGTGCTCCGCGCGCTGCGTGCGCGCGAGCTGCTGGTCCTGCCCTTCGACCAGAACTCGACGCGCGGGCTCGGCGTGTTCGTCGACTTTTTCGGGGTGCCGGCGAGCACCAACGCCGGGCTGGCGCGCATCGCGCTGCGGACCGGAGCACCGGTGCTGCCGGTGTTCCTCGTGCGCGAGGGCCGCAGCGCGCGGCACGTCGCGCACCTGCTGCCCGCCGTCCACGTCGAGCGCCGCGGCGACCTCGAGGCGGACGTGCGCGAGGCGACGCGCCGCTTCTCCGCGCTGTTCGAGGAGATGGTGCGCCGGTACCCCGAGCAGTGGCTGTGGATGCACAAGCGCTGGAAGACGCGGCCCGAGGGCGAGCCGCGCCTGTACTGATGACGGGGCGGGGCCGCAAGCGGGCGCGGAAGCCTCGGACGGAACGCCCGACGCGGGCGGCGCCGAAGGCGGCGCGGGCCGCGCGGGCGCTCGAGCGACGGCTCGCCCGGCTCGATGCCGAGCGCGCGGCCGAGCAGGCGCGCCAGGCCCGGCAGCTCGCGCGCGTCAAGCGTGCCGCCGACCGGCGGTTGGCCGCGATGGTGGCCGAGATCGCGGCGCTCCGCCATCACGAGGCGCGCGTCGGAGCGCTCGAGCGCCTGCTCGCCGAGCGCGAGGCGGCGCTCGGTGCGGAGCGGGCGCGCGTGGCCGAGCTGGAGGCGCTACTCGCCGCCGCGGGGCCCGAGGTTTCGAGGGAGCACGGAAGCGATGGGCAAGATTCGCGTTCTCCTGGTGGATGACCACACGGTCGTCCGCCAGGGCCTGCGCCGGATCCTCGAGTCCGACGACGAGATCGAGATCGTCGGCGAGTCGGGGGACGGGCGGTCGGCGGTGGAGCTGGCGCAGCGGCTGCGCCCTCACGTGGTGGTGATGGACATCGCGCTCCCCGAGCTCAACGGCATCGAGGCGACGCGTCAGATCACCAAGCGCGTCGAAGGGGTGCGCGTGCTCGTGCTCACGATGCACGCCGACGACGTCTACGTTCGCCAGAGCCTCAAGGCGGGCGCGCGCGGCTACCTGCTCAAGGATTCCGAGGACCTCGATCTGCTCAAGGCGGTCAAGGTGATCGGGCGGGGCGGCACGTTCTTCAGCCCCGCGGTCTCCAAGGTGCTCCTCGAGGGCTACTTGGGCGACGCCGGCGGGCGGGAGATCGAGGACGATCTGGCGCTGCTCACCGACCGGGAGCGGGAGGTCCTCCAGCTCATCGCCGAGGGCCGCACCAACAAGGAGGTCGCCGCGGTCCTCTCGGTGAGCATCAACACGGTCGAGACCCACCGCAAGCACATCATGGAGAAGCTCGACCTCCACAACACCGCCGAGCTGGTCCGCTTCGCGATCCGCAAGCGCCTGGTGAGCTGAGCGCCGCGCGTCCGGTTGACGCGGATCGGGCGATCGCTCTAATCAAGACGGCGGTGAAGACGGCGCTCGAGAAGGCGCGGGAGGCGCCCGGGTCCACCAAGGCGCGGATCCTCGCCGCCGCGGAGGAGGCGTTCGCCGCCAAGGGCTTCGAGGGCGCGTCGACCCGCGAGATCGCCACCCGCGCGGGCGTCAACATCTCGAGCCTGCACTACCACTGGGAGTCGAAGGAGACGCTCTACGTCGCGGTCTTCCGCAACGTCTTCGACGGCATCCGCCGGCTCCTCGAGGAGACGCTGCCGCCGCTGCTCGCCGCCCACCGCGAGCCCGACACGGTGATCGAGCTGGCCGTCGGGCGGCTCTTCGACTTCTTCGCCGAGAGCCCGAACGTGCCGAAGCTCCTCATGCGTCGGATCATCGAGAACGACGACACGGAGCTCGGCATCGAGCGCGAGGTGCTCGCGCCGGCGTGGGCCGAGTTCTCCGCCTGGCTCGGGCGGCTCGGGGGGCGCGCACGCGTCTCCGACGTCGAGTCGCGCATGTTCATGCTGACCGTCCACACGGTGCTGCTGGTCTACCTGCTCGACAGCCGACCGTACCGCAACCTGCTGGGGGGCAGCGTGCGCAGCGAGCCGCTCGCCGGCCAGCTCCGCCAGCACGTCATCCGCATCGTCCGCCAGCTGCTCGCCTGAGGTCCTGTCATGCATGCGTTCGTCACCGCGTCCTTCGAGCCGGCCTGCAAGGCCCGCCTCGAGCGGCTCATGCCCGTCGTCCACGAGGATTGGAAGGTCCGCCAGTCGATCTACTTCGACGGCGCCGAGTTCGCGCGCAAGATCAACCAAGTCGGCGCCGACGTGCTCGTGGTCGAGGCCGACCTCGTCCACGCCGAGGTGCTCGAGGCCTGCCCGCTCAAGCTGATTGGCTGCTGCCGCGGCGATCCCGTCAACGTCGACCTCGACCTGGCCACGCGCAAGGGAATCCCCGTCTTCCACGCCCCGGGGCGCAACGCCGACGCGGTCGCCGACCTGACGCTCGCCTTCATGCTGATGCTGCTGCGGCACCTGCCCGCGGTCCACGACACGTACCGCGGCGACGGCGCGCGCGTGGAGCGGGCGAGCGACTACCTCGAGCTCTACACGCGCTTCACCGGCCGCGAGCTGAACGGTCTCACGGTCGGGCTGGTCGGCCTGGGCGCGGTCGGCCGGGAGGTCGCCGCCCGGCTCGCCGCCTTCCGCGCGCGCGTCCTCGCCTACGACCCGTACGTCGAGGCGCCGCCCCCGGGCGTGACGCTCACCGCCCTCGACGACCTGCTGCGCAGCGCCGATCTGGTCTCGCTGCACGCCCCGGTGACCGCCGAGACCCAGGGGCTCCTCTCGCGCGCGCGGCTCGCGCTGCTCAAGCCGACGGCGCTGTTCGTCAACACCGCGCGTGCCGCGCTCACCGACGAGGACGCGCTCTACGAGATGCTCGCCGCCGGCCGGCTCGCGGGCGCCGCGCTCGACGTGCTGCGCGACGAGCCGCTGCAGCCCGGCAACCGGTTCCTCGCGCTGCCGACCGTCATCTGCACGCCGCACATCGGCGGCGCGACCGTGGACGTGACCCGCCACCAGAGCGAGATCATCGTCGACGCCATCGAGCGGCATCTGCGCGGCGAGCGGCCGCGGTGGGTCGCCAATCCCGCGGTCTTCGACGCGAAGGGCTGAGCGTCCGTGGACTGCCTGGTGACGCTCGACGCGGGGACCGGCTCGGGTCGCTGCGTGGTCTTCGATGCGGGCGGCGAGCCGCTGGCGTCGGCCCAGGAGCCCTTCCACTACGGGTTCTTCACCGACCCCGACATCCCGTTCGTCCGCGGCTTCGATCTCGACGCCGCGGCCTTCTGGCAGGCGCTCGCCCGCTGCAGCCGGACGGCGCTGGCCGCGTTGCCGCCCGCCGCGCGCATCCGCGGCGTGATCGCCACCGCGCAGCGCGAAGGCTGCGTGTTCCTCGACGCCGCCGGCGAGGTGCTCTACGCCGGCCCGAACCTCGACGCGCGGGCGGCTGCCGAGGGGATGGAGGTGATGGAGAAGCTCGGCGCGCGACTGCACCGGATCACCGGGCACGCGCCGCCGTACATCTTCGCGCTCGCGCGCTACGGCTGGTTCCGCAAGCGCCACGACGCCACGCGGATCGCAACCGTGCTCATGCTCAACGACTGGATCACGTACCGGCTCTCCGGCGAGCGCGGGGCCGAGCCCTCGAACGCCAGCGAGTCGATGCTCTACGACGTGTCGCGACGCGCGTGGTCCGACGAGATCTTGGGCGCCCTGGACGTCCCCCGGGAGATTCTGCCGACGCTGCGCGAGGCGGGCGCGCGCGTGGGCGGGGTGACGGCGGCGGCCGCCGCCGCCACGGGAATTCCGGAGGGCACGCCGGTGTTCGTCGGCGGCGCCGACACGGAGAGCGCGCTGCTCGGCTCGGGCGTGGCCGAGGAGTGGCAGACCGGCGCCGTGCTCGGCACGACCACCCCCGTGCAGATGGTGACGGCGCGGCCGATCATCGACCCTGCCGGCAACCTCTGGACGAGCTGCCACGTCGTGCCCGGGCGCTGGGTGCTCGAGAGCAACGCGGGCGACACCGGCGGGGCGTACCGCTGGCTGCTCGAGCTGTTCTTCGGCGCGAGCGACGCCGGCGCGCACGCCGCGGCGGAGGCGGCGATGGCGGCGTCCCCGGACGGGGACCGGCCGGTGGTGAGCCACCTCGGCCCGGCGGTGTTCAACCTCGGCAACATGAATCCGTTCCAGCCCGCGGGTCTCCTCTTCCGCTTTCCCCTGCTCCACGTCGACCGGCCGCAGCGCGGGGCGATTTTGCGCAGCTTCGTCGACAACGTCGCATTCGCCGTCCGCGGGAACTGCGAGCAGATCACTGCCGTCGCCGGCCGCCCGATCGACGCGCTGCACGTGAGCGGAGGGCTCACCCGCAGCCCGACGCTGCTCGGCGCCCTCGCCGCGGCCGTCGGCGTGCCGGTCGACGCCGCGGTCGTTCCCGAGAGCGCGAGCCTCGGCTCCGCGATCCTGGGGGCGGTCGGCGCCGGCGTGCACCCGACGCTCGGCGCCGCGATCGCGGCGATGACGCGCAGCCGCCGCGTCGACCCCGGCCCGGCCGCGCGGCCCGCGGTCGAGGAGCGCTACGGGAAGTGGCGCCAGGTCTACGAGACGCTGCGCACGTGGACGCTGTGAGATGATCCGCGGGGTGCTCTTCGACCTCGACGGCACGCTCGCCGATACGGAGCGGCTCCAGTGGGAGGCGTACCGTCGCGTGCTGCGTGAGCTCGGGGTCGACGTGGGCCTCGAGGAGTACCGCCGGCGCTGGATCGCGGTGGAGGGGGGGCCCGAGTGGGTGTGCGCGCGCCATGCGCTGCCGATCTCGCCCGCCGAGCTGCGCGCGCGCAAGGCGGCCGTGTACCGCGAGCTGATCGCGGCGGGGGTCCGTCCGATCCCCGGCGCCCGGGCCGCGCTCGAGCGCCTGCGCCCGGCGCATCGGCTCGCGCTCGCCACCAACACCGTGCGCGCCGAGGTCGACGTGATCCTCGGGCACCTCGGGATCGCGCCGCTGCTCGACGCGACCGTGGCCCGCGAGGACTACGTGCGGCCGAAGCCCGCGCCCGACGCCTACCTGGCGGGGGCGGCCGCGCTCGGGCTCGCCGCGCGCGAGTGCGTGGTGGTCGAGGACACGCAGCGCGGCGTGCAGGCCGGGCGCGCGGCCGGCATGGCCGTGGTCGCGGTGCCGAGCGACCTCACCTTCGACAACGACTTCAGCGGGGCGGCCCGCCGGCTCGCAAGCCTCGACGAGCTCACGCCCGCGGTCCTCGCCGCACTGGCGGCGGACGCCTCGTAGGCCGTGAGCGCCGCCGCGATGATCGAGGTGCGCGACCTCACCAAGCGCTTCGGGGGCGTCGAGGCGCTGGGTGGAATCTCGTTCACGGTGCGGGCGGGCGAGGTCGTCGGCTTCCTCGGCCCCAACGGCGCCGGCAAGACGACCACGCTGCGTATCCTCGCCGGCGTCTTCCCGCCCTCGAGCGGCGTGGTGCGCATCGCGGGGCGCGATCCGCTCGTGGAGCCGCTCGCCTGCCGGCGGGCGGTCGGCTACTTCCCCGAGTACGCCCCGTTCTATCCCGAGCTGGGCGTCGCCGAGTACCTGGGTTTCGTGGCGCGCCTCAAGCGCATCCCGCGGGCGCGGCGGCGCAGCGAGGTTGCGCGCGTGCTCGCGGCCTGCGGGCTCGAGGACGTGGCGCGGCGGCGCGTGGGCACGCTCTCGAAGGGCTACCGCCAGCGCGTCGGGCTCGCCCAGGCGCTCTGCGGCGATCCGCCGATCCTCGTCCTCGACGAGCCCACGATCGGCCTCGACCCCGGGCAGGTGGACGAGATCCGCGCGCTGATCGGCGGCCTGCGCGGCGAGCGCACCGTGCTCTTCTCGAGCCACATCCTCTCCGAGGTGGAGCGGCTCTGCGAGCGGGTGATCGTGATCGCCCGCGGGCGGCTCGCGGGCGAGGGGACACCGGCGGAGCTCGGCGAGCGGCTCGCCGGCGCGCAGCGCGTGTGGCTCCGCGTCGACGCGCCCGCGGGGGCGGCCGCGGCGGCGCTGCGGGCGCTCGCGACGGTGCACGGGGTCGTGCCCGCCGACGGCGGCTTCCACGTCGAGGGCGCGGGCCCGGACCTCGCGCGCACGGTCGGCGAGGCGATGCGCGCCGGCGGCTGGGCGGTGCTCGAGCTGTCGCGGGAGACCCTCGACCTCGAGGAGGTCTTCCGCCGCCTGGTGACCACGCGGTGATCGCGCTTCTGCGCAAGGAGCTGGCGCTCTACTTCACCTCGCCGCTGTTCTACGCGCTCGCCGCGGTGTTCCTCGCGCTCGGCGGATGGTTCTTCTACACGAACCTGAGCTTCTACGTGCTGATGGGCGGCATGAACCTCCCGCTCGGCTTCTGGCAGTTCCAGTTCTTCGACCTCCGCCAGCTCCTGCTCGTGCTCGTCCCGCTGCTCACGATGCGCCTGTTCGCCGAGGAGCGGAAGCTCGGCACGCTCGAGCTGCTGTGGACGTATCCGCTGCGCGACGTGGAGATCATCGCGGGCAAGTTCCTCGCGTGCCTCACGGTCGTGGGCGCGCTGCTGCTCGGGACCGGCCTCCATCCGCTCCTGGTGGCGCCGCACCAGGCGGTGGCGCTCGGGCCGCTCGCCGCCGGCTACCTCGGCCTCGCGCTGCTCGGGGCGGCGTGCGTCGCCTGCGGGCTCTTCCTCTCGGCGCTCACGGACAGTCAGCTCATCGCGGGCGCGTCGACCTATGGGCTCCTGCTGCTCTTCTGGGTGCTCACCTGGAACGAGGCCGCGGTCGGCGCCGGGGCGCTGCGCGTGCTCAAGCCCTTCTCGCTCTTCGACCGCTTCGAGACCTTCGCGCTCGGCGCAATCGACACCCGGGACGTGAGCTACCTCGTGCTCTTCACGCTCGCCTTCTTGGGCTTCACGTTCCTCGCTCTCGACTCGCGCCGCTGGCGCGGGCTGCGCTGATGCGGCTCAAGCGCGCCGCCCGAGGGTGGTCGCAGCTCGCGCTCCAGGCGGCGCTGCTGGTCGTCGGGCTGGGGCTCCTCCAGGTGGTCGCCGAGCGCACGAACCGGCGCATCGACCTGACCCCCGGCCGCGCGCTCTCGCTCTCGCCGGTCACGCTGCGCGTGCTGGCCGAGGTGACCGAGCCGCTGCGGCTCACGGTGTTCCACCGCCGCGGCCAGCGGGCGCGCTACGGCGACCTCCTCGCCCGCCTCGCCGACGCCAACCCGCACGTTACGATCGAGCTGCTCGACCTCGACCGCCACCCCGACCGCGCCCGCAGCCTCGGCGTGACCGAGTACGGGCAGGCCGCGGTCGAGTACCGCGGCAATCGGGTGGTGACGCGCGCGTTCCCCGAGGAGGATCTCGCCGGCGGGATCCTGCGCGCGGTGCGCGGCCGGCCCCGGCGGCTCGTCTACACGACCGGCCATGGCGAGCGCTCGCCCGGGGGCGGACCCGAGAGCTTCGGCCGGCTCACCGCGGCGCTGGCCGCCGAGAGCTACGCTCCGGAGGCGGTCTCGCTCCTCGACGCGCCGCTGCCGGCCGACGCGGACGTCGTGGTGATCGCCGGCCCGCAGCACGACTTCGTGCCGCCCGAGCTGGCCGCCCTGGCCGCATTCCTCGAGGGCGGCGGCGGCGTGCTCATGCTGCTCGACCCGGCTCCGCTGCCGCAGCTCGGCCGCTTCCTCGACAGCATGGGGCTGCGGCTCGGGGACGACTTCCTCGTCGATCGGGAGCGGCGCATCCTTGGCACGGACGGGCTCGCGGCCGTCGTCGAGCTGTTCAAGACGGGCAACCCGATCACCGATCCCGAGGGCCACCCGATCGACACCGGCGTCGTGCTCCCCTCCGCGCGCAGCGTGGACGTCGCGGGCCCGGTCCCGGGCGTCGACGCCGAGAGCATCGCCCGCACGGCGGCGAGCGGCTGGGCCATGGCCGACCCCGACCGCGCGCGCCGGGGCGAGGAGCCCGATCGGGCGCACCACGACGTCCCGGGCTCGGCGTCGGTGGTCGTGATGGCGGAGGTAGGCCCCGGCGGCGGGCCGGCGCACCGGCGCGGGCGGCTCGTGGTGGTCGGTGACGCCGACTTCGCGAGCGACGCGTACCTCGACCTGCTCGGCAACCGTGACCTCGCGATCAACGCCGTCGCCTGGGTGGCGGCGGAGGAGGCGCTCGTCGGGCCGCACGAGGAGCGGACGCCCGAGGTCCTGCGACCGCTCTCGCCGCTGGTCTTGAGCGAGCGCCAGGCGCGGACCATCCTGCTCGCCGCCGCGATCGGCGAGCCCGGGCTCGTGCTCGCGCTCGGCCTCGGGATCGCGGCCGTGCGCCGCCGGCGGGGCTAAAGCCGTGCGGCGCACCGCCGGTCTCGCGCTCCTCGTCGCGCTCGGCGCCGCCTTGGTCCTCGTCGTCCACGGCCCGCCCGTGCGGCCGCGCGCGCCGCAGGGCATCGGCCTCCTCGGCGTGGGGCCCGCAGGGGTGCGCGGCCTCGACGTCGAGCTGGGGGAGCGGCGGTTCGGCGCCGAGCGGCGGGGAGGGGGATGGGCGATCGACGGCGCGCCGGCGTCGACCGCGACCGCCGCGGCGCTCGACGACCTCGTGGGCACGCTCGCGCGCCTGCGCGCGGTCGATAGATTCCGCGGCCCCGATACGGACGCCTTCGGCCTCGACCGCCCGCGGGCGACGATCACGGTCCGGACGCGGCGCCGCACGCGCCGGCTCGTCCTCGGCGCCGCCAACGCCGCCGGCAGCGCCCTCTACGCCCGTCGCGACCACGACCGCCGCGTGCTGGAGGTCGGCGTCGGGCTCCTCTCCGATCTCGAGCGGGTCTTCTACTTCCGTGACGTCGCTCGCGGCGGCGCTCAGCGTCCCGAGAGCGGATAGTCGGGCTCGCCCGCGCAGCGCGCGCAGCGACAGAGGGCGCGCAGCTCCTCGACGAGAAGCACGGTCTCGTGGCCGTCGGCCCAGCGAAGGAACACGCTCGAGTGCCCGAGCATCTCGATGCCCCCGAGCTCCGCGGCCGCCGCCTGCGGCGGCTGCGCCACGCAGGCGTCGCACGGGCAGGCGAGCCGCAGGCTGCGGTAGGGCAGGATGCTGTCGTGGCCGTCCGCCCAGTCGACGCCGAGGGCGTAGCGACCCACCTCCTTCAATCGTGCGATGCGCGCCGCGTCCGACATCACGTCCATCTTCACCGCGCCCGGGGGTCCAGGCAAGGGAGTGGTCGCCCGATTAGGGCAATTGATTGACAAGTGAAGCGCGCGCGAGTTAACAGCCGCCGAAGGAGGTCCGCACATGGAGACGATCGCACAGCTTGCCGACGCCGACGGCCACGTCATCGAGCCCGGGGATCTCTGGGTCGAGCGCCTGCCCGAGGACCTGCGCCCGCTGGCGCCGCGCTTCTATCGGGACGAGGCCGGCAACTTCCACTCGCGCATCTACGGCATCGAGATCGAGAGCCTCGAGGTGATGCACGGAGGCATGCGGCCGAAGGACATGCTCGAGAACATGGGGCTGGCGTGCGCGATGGGCGTCCCGCTCGCGCGCGTCTTCACCGGCCCCGAGCGCGAGCGGCATACGATTCTCGACGCGGCCCAGTGGGCGATCGACGGCCGCGAGCGGCTGCGCTTCAACCTCGAGCACGGCGTCTCGCGCGCGGTCCTCTTCCCGACGTTCATGCTCGCCGGCGGCACGCTGCTGCCGAACATCTGCCCGGCGGTCTGCAAGGTCTACAACGACTGGATGCTCGACGATTACTGCGGGGGCTCCGGCGGGCGCCTGATCCCGGTGGCGACGCTGCCCATGACCGACGTGGAGGCCGCGGTGCGCGAGGTCCACCGCACGGCCGAGCGGGGCTTCCGGGCGTGCTTCATCCGCACCAACCCCGTGCAGGGCTCGAAGTACTCCGACCGCGCCTTCGACCCGGTGTGGCAGGCGATCGTCGACACCGGCATGAAGCTCGGGCTCCATCCGCTGCCGATGTGGGACCAAGACGGCACGTCGAAGGGCTACCGCCTGAAGGACATCATGGCGGCCTCGTGCCTGGGCTTCCCCCTCGACATGATCGCGACGCTCTACGACATGATGTGGGGTGGGGTGTTCGACCGCTTCCCGACCATGCCGACGATGATCCTCGAGGCGGGCGCCGGCTGGCTGCCGTCGATGTTCGAGCGCTTCGAGGAGCACCAGAAGATGTTCGGCCGCATCAAGGCGCCGGAGTGGAAGACCCCGCCGATGGAGATCTTCCTCCGCCAGATGATGATCACGGTCGAGGCGTGCGAGGAGACCGACATCAAGATCGCGCTCGACTTCCTGCCCGCCGATCACATAGCGGTCGCCTCGGACTGGCCGCACTACGACGGCACGCCCGAGCTGCTCGGCGGCTTCCGCAAGGTGGCCGCGGAGCTGGGGCTCTCGGCCGAGACGCAGCGCCACCTCGCCACCGGCACGCTCGAGCGCTGGTTTCCCGCGTGAGGGCGCGTCAGGGAGCGCGCTGCCCGAGGTGGAGGTGGAGCGCGTCCGTCGCGACGCGGCCGGCCCGTCGCAGGACGTGCGCCCGGCCGTAGGTCACGGTCATCGCGATAGGCTCGAGGCAATCTCCGCACTCGACGGACCACGGCAGGCCGCGCTAGGACGCTCGGGCATGGCATGGGGCATCGCGGCGAATGCGGCCGAGCGGCCGGAGCATCCCGCGCTCGTCGACGGCAGCCGCCGGCTCGGCTACGGGGCGTTCGATCGGCTCGTCGGCCGCGTCGCGCACGCGCTCGCGGCCCGGGGCGTGGGCCCGGGCGGGCGCGTCGCGCTCATGCTGCCCAACTCGATCGAGTTCTTCGCGGTGACACACGCCGCCCAGCGGCTCGGCGCGCTTGCGGTGCCGATCAACTTCCGCTGGCGCCGCGGGGAGATCGCCTACCTGCTCGTGGATTCGGCGGCCGACGCGTTCGTGGTCGACGCGGCCTTCCTCGGCGAGGCCGCCCCCGCGCTCGCCGACGCCGGACGGCCGGCGCGCGAGCGCTGCCTGGTGGTGGGCGAGGACGGCGCGCTGCCGTCGTTCGCGGACGCGGTCGCGGCCGCTCCGACGGCCCCGCCCGCAGCCGCCGCCCCCGGCGGGTTCAACATCATGGTCTACACCTCGGGCACGACCGGCCGGCCGAAGGGCGTGCTGCACCCGATGCTCGCGGGCGCGGCCGGCTTCGAGGCGCAGCGGCGCATCGTCGAGATGTGGGGCTGGACGCCCGACGACGTCCACCTCGTCGTCGGGCCGGCGTACCACACGGCGCCGAACGCGGCGGCGGCGCAGCACCTGCTCGTCGGGGCCACCGTCGTGCTCATGCGGAAGTTCGACGCCGAGGAGTGCCTGCGGCTCGTCGCGGCCGAGCGGGTGACCACGCTCATGATGGTGCCCGCGCACTTCATCCGGCTGCTCGACCTGCCCGCGGTGGTGCGCGCGCGCTACGACCTCGGCAGTGTTCGGAAGGTGCTGCACGCCGCGGCGCCGTGCCCGCTCGACGTCAAGCGGCGCATCATGGAGGTGTTCCCGCCGGGCACCGTCTGGGAGTTCTACGGCGCCACCGAGGGGCCGGGCACGATCATCGGTCCGGAGGAATGGCGCGAACGCCCGGGGAGCGTCGGCCGCCCGTGGCCCGGTGTGAGCGTCAAGATCCTCGACGACACTGGCCGGGAGCTGGGACCGGGCGAAGTGGGCACGATCTACCTCTCGCTCCCCGGCGGGCGGCGGTTCACGTATCACAACGCGCCCGAGAAGACGTCGGCCGCGTTCCGCGGCGACTACTTCACGGTCGGCGATGTGGGCTACTTGGACGAAGCGGGCTACCTCTTCATCTGCGACCGAAAGGCCGACATGGTGATCTCGGGCGGCGTCAACATCTACCCGGCGGAGATCGAGAGCGCGCTGATCGCGCACCCCGACGTGGTCGACGCCGCGGTCTTCGGCGTGCCGGACGACCGCTGGGGCGAGGCGCTCGTCGCGGTGGTCGAGGCGCGGCGCGGCGCCACGGTCGACGCCGAGGCGCTGCGCGCGTGGTGCCGCGCGCGCCTCGCCGACTACAAGTGCCCGCGCCGGGTCGAGCTGGTCGCGGAGCTGCCGCGGGATCCGAACGGCAAGGTGCTCAAGCGCGAGCTGCGAGAGCCGTACTGGGTGGGGCGCGAGCGGCGCGTGTAGGGCGTGCAGCGCAGCGTCACGCGGTCTCCTGACTGGGGGCCGTCCGGACCTGGCGGTGGACAGGCATGGATAGCCCGCCGGCGGGAGGACCCGGCTTGCGCCTACGTCCCCGCCGCCGCCGCGCCCTGATGGCTTCCACCTGACGGCCGTCATAGCCGGACGGGCGCACCCCCGCTATGCGGGGCAGCGTGCGCGCCCTGGCTCTCGCCCTCTCCCTCGGCGCGCTGCTCGCCGTCCACCTCACCCGACCGGGCTTTCTCGACGACGAGGGACGAAACGCCGAGGTCGCACGCGAGATGCTGGTGCTCGGCGACTGGCTCACGCCGCATCTCGACTTCACGCTCTACCTGAACAAGCCGCCCCTCCCCTTCTGGCTCGCCGCGATCGCCTTCCGCGCCGGTCTCACGGACGAGCGGGCGCGGGTCGTGTCGCTCCTCGCGGCGGTCGTGACGCTGGTTGCGACCGCCGCCCTCGGGCGACGGCTCTACGACGAGCCGACCGGCCTCCTTGGCGCCGCTCTCCTCGCCTCGAGCGTCGGCTTCGCGCTCGAGGCGCGCACGCTCCGCGCAGACATCTGGCTCGTGGCCTCGGTCACGGTGGCCTTCCTTGCCTGGACGGCCGCCGAGGAGGCCGACGGATGGCGGCGGGGGGCATGGCTCGTCGCGCTCTATACAGCGCTCGGCGTGGGCGGTCTCGCGAAGGGCCTGGTCTGCGTCGTCCTCGCGGGCGTGCCGATCGCAGCGCTCGCCATGGTTCGGCATGGGCTCCGCGCGTGCGCCCGCCTCCACCCCGAGCTCGGGCTCCTCGTCTTCGCCGTCATTCCCCTGCCGTGGCACGCGGCTGTCGCGCTCCGCCACCCCGGCTTCGCCTGGGACTACGTCGTCAACCAGCACCTGCTCTTCTTCTTCGATCGCAAGCTCCCGCGTGACTCCGAGGGTGACCCCTTGCTTCTCTTCTGGGCGTCCTTCGTGGGTCGCCACTTCCCGTGGATCCTGCTCGTCCCGCTCGCCGCTGGCGAGCTCGGATCTCGGCGCCGCGGCGACACCGCGGCGCGCGGCACGGCCGTGCTCGCCACGTGGGCCGGTAGCGTCCTCGCCTTCTTCTCGGCCTCGCCGGCCCGGCTGGAGCACTACTTGGCGCCCGCCGCGCCGCCCATGGCGCTGCTCGCGGCGCGCGGTCTTGCGCTGCACGCGCGCGGCGAGGCTGGCGCCGCCGCCTGGCGACGGCTCGCGGGCGCGGGCGTCGTGCTCGCCGCAATCGGCGTCGCGGGAGCCTTCCGCGGCCCCCCGACGCTCGCCGGGGTTCCGTGGCTAGCCGGCGCTCCCGGACTGCCCGACCTCGCGAAACCCGCCGGGGAAGCCCTCGCCCTGAGCGGTTTGCTCGTGGCCAGCGCGGCCGGGGCGCGCCGGCCGCGCGCGCTCGCTGCCGCGTTCGGTGCCACCGCCGCGCTCACTGTCGGCTTCACGCTCGTCGCGCTCGCCCGGGCCGAGCCGCTCGTTTCCTGGGCCCCGCTCGCGCGCGCGGTGGCGCGAGCCGTCCCGCCCGGTGTGCCGATCGCCTTCGACGCCTCCGACGAGTACCAGGTCGTGGGCGGCCTCGCCTTCTACACGCAGCGGCAGATCCTCCTCCTCGAGCCCCCGCACTTCGTGCCTCCCACCTACCTCGCCGGCCAATCGGAGGCTGCCTTCGTTTCCCGCGCGCGGTTCGCGGCCGCGTGGCGGGCGGGCACGCCGCTGGCGCTGGTGAGCGACCCGAAGCGGCCGTCGAGGACGCCGGCGCACCTCGCCCCCGGCTCCTTCCTGGTGGTCGCGGCGGCGGGCGGACGGTGGGCCGTGGCCGACGTCCCGTTCGCCGCGGAGAGCCGCGCCGCCGCAGCGGTCGTGACGCGCGGTCAGCCGAGGCGCCGCGAGCCTTGAGGCTCCGCGAGGTTCGGTGCGACAAGACCATCCGATGCCGCGATCGAGGGACCCCTTCGTCGGGGCGATGCAGCGAGCTACGCGAGTGGATCGTCGCACCTCGCGCCGCTGGACTTCCTCTTCGCCCACCGGACGAGAGCCCGTGCGATGCTTGCGCGGCGGACGTGGCGCCTGCTGCGGGGGCCCGTCTCCGCGTTCCGCTCGTCGATGCCGAGGCCCTGATGGCCTCAAGCTCCAGGGCGAAGCTTCGCCCACCAGAGCCGGCACGCACCCTCGACGAGGTCCTGGAGTTTCTCGGGCGCCTGCGGGCGCTCTTTGGAAAGAGCGCCCGATCGCGGCCCCACCCACGGGCAACCGCTTTCGGCCGACCTGCGACATTTCGGCGCCGTGCAGTTCCGGGGTCGACCGAAGCTCCTGCCGCGCGACATCTGAGCCGCTTCGCGTGCCGCTGGTACCGGTCCGTCGTCGGCGCTATCGTCGTCGACGGTGCCGGTCGGGCTGGTGATGTCGGGGGGTGGGGCGAGGGGGGCCTACGAGGTGGGCGTCCTGCAGTACGTGCTCGACGAGCTGCCGCGGCGGCTCGGGCGGCCCGTCCACTTCAACATCCTCACGGGCACGAGCGTCGGCGGCATCCACGCCTGCTACGCGGCGGCCACCCTCGGGCAGGCGGGCGCCGGGCAGCGGCTGGTCGACATCTGGCGCTCGCTCGACCTGAGCGGCGTGTACGACATCGGCGTCGGCGACGTCGTCGGCCTGCCGCTGCGGCTCCTCGGCGTCGGCGTCCGCCGCGTGACCGGCGGCGCGCGCCCGTCGGGCGATCTGCCCGAGCGGCTGAGCGGGCTGCTCGACACGCGCCCGCTCGAGCGGCTCGTGCACGAGGTGATCCCCTGGGCGTCGCTGCGGCTCAACGTCGACACGGGGGTCGTGGCCGCGGTGGCCATCGCGGCCACCGAGATCGCCAGCGGCAAGTCGGTCGTGTGGGTGGACAGCCGTGCGGCCGTGCGGCCCTGGACGCACGACCCGTTCGTGGTCGCGCGCGCGGCCCAGCTCACGCCGACGCACGCGCTGGCGTCCGCAGCGATTCCCTTCCTCTTCCCGGCGCTGCGCGTCGGCGACAGCTACTTCTGCGACGGCGGGCTGCGGCTCAACACGCCGCTCGCACCGGCGCTGCGGCTCGGGGCAGACCGGCTGCTCATCGTCGGGCTGCGTCACGTGCCGACGCCCGAGGAGGACGCGGCGCTCGCCGTCCACCGCGAGCACAACTACTTCTCGCTGCCGTACATGACCGGCAAGGTGCTCAACGCGCTCATGCTCGACCACGTCGACTACGACGTCGACCGCCTGCGGCTCGTCAACGCGATCCTCGACACCGGCACGCGCGCCTACGGCCCCGGGTTCCTGCCGCGGATCAACGAGGTCGTGCGGCTGCTGCGCGGCAACCCGTACCGGATCGTGCGCAACGTCTACCTCCAGCCCTCGCGCGACCTGGGCGTGCTCGCGGCCGAGTGCCTGGAGCATCCCCGCCCGACGCCGGGGGCGCGTGCCTGGCTCTCCGGCACGATGATGCGCTACGCCGCGCGCGGCATCGCCGCCGAGGCCGACCTCCTCTCCTACCTGTTCTTCGACCGCTGCTACGCCGAGCACCTGATCGAGCTCGGCCGCAGCGACGCGGCCGCCCGCGCCGACGACCTGGCCGCGCTCCTCGGGGACTGACCGCCCTCCGGGGCTCAGCCGAGCATGATCATGCCGCCGTCGACGACCAGCACCTGGCCGGTCATGAGGTCCGAGTCGTCGGAGGCGAGAAAGACCGCGGTGCCGGTCAAGTCCTCGGGCTCGAGCGCCTTGCGCAGCGCGCTGAACATCACGAGCGCGCTCGCCATGCCCTCGGGGACGATCTTCTTCGTGGCCTCGGTGAGCGTCACGCCGGGGGCGATGGCGTTGACGTTGATACCCCACGGGCCGAGCGCGCCCGCCATGTACTTGGTGAGCCCGTTGATGCCCATCTTGGCGACGCTGTAGTGGAACGGCGGCATCGGACGGTCGGGGTCGTCGGTCTCGACCGGGCCCACGTTGCCGAGGTACGCCGCCGTCGACGACTGGTGGATGATCTTGCCCTTGCGCTGGCGCTTGAGGACGGGCTCCACCGCGCGGCTCATGAGCCACGCGCCGGTGAGGTTCACGGAGAGCACCCGGTTGAAGTACGCGAGGTCGTTCTGCTCGCGGTCGAGGTCGTAGTAGATCGCGGCGTTGTTCACCAGGATGTCGATCCGCCCGAACCGCCGCACGACCTCGGCCGCCGCGGCGCGGGTGCTGGCCTCGTCGGAGACGTCGCAGCGCAGCGCGAGCGCGTCGGGCCCTGCCGCGCGGCATTCCGCCGCCACCGCCTCGGCGGCCTCGTGGCGGATGTCGGCGGCGACGACGCGGGCCCCTTCGCGCGCGAAGCGGAGCGCGTAGGCGCGGCCGATGCCCTGCGCCGCGCCGGTGATGATCGCCACCCGATCCGCGAGTCGCACGAGGGCGCGGCTACCACCGCGCCCGCGGCGGTGTCAAGGCGAGGTCATGCGAGCTTCTCCTCGAACGCCGCCTCGCGCTCGATCTCGTCCTCCAGCGCCTCGATCGAGATGGTCTGGAGCCGCCGCAGCGGCTCCGGGATCACCGCGATCGGCCAGTCGACGACGATCTCCCCCGCGTGCGTCAGCCGGTGCGGGCGGGGCGGGATGCCGTCCCGGTAGGCCGGATCGACCGCCGGGTCGAGCGCCCGGAGAGGATGGTGCGAGCAGTTGGACATCATCGCAACGCCCTCCTCGATCGCATCGTACTCCCGCGGGCGGGCCGCCGACAAGGCCGACGCGCGCCACGCCTTGCGAGCCCGGCGAACCCTGCGGTAGGAACGCCTACATGTCCGACGTCAAGCGCGGCTTCGCCGACGTGGTGCGCCGGGGGGACGCCGAGCCGCCGCAGCCGGTCGACGCCTACCTCGCCGAGCTCGACCGCCTGATCGACGCCCACGACTACTTCCGCCGGGACAAGGTGATCCCGGCGATCGGCCGGGGCACGGCCTCGCGCGACACCGTCCACCGGGTCGCGCTCGAGCTCTACTATCTCGGCCGGTGGATGACGCCCGACTTCGCCGTGCTGATCGCCAACGCGCCCGACGGCTACGCCTTCACGATGGAGGACTCCGCCCACTACCACCACTGGGCGCAGAACTTCGCCGACGAGACCGGCTATCTCCGCGACCCGAACCACGTCCAGATGAAGGTGGACTTCTGCCGCCAGCTCGGCCTCGGCGACGACGACATCCGCGCCTACGTGCCGCTGCCCGAGACCATCGCGATGACCTTCACGATGCTCTACTACGTGCGCCGCGGGTACGAGGAGGGGCTCGCCGTCTTCGGCTACGCGGGCGAGCGGGTCGCCGCCGGCAGCGGCTACGCGCGGACGCTCTACGAAGGATTGCGCACACACTACGGGGTCGACGTGCGCAACTTCGCCGTGCACGCCTACGCGGAGCCGGATCACGGCGCGAAGGCGGCCGACCTGTTCCGGCGGGTGGCGATCACGAAGGCGGTCCAGGATCGGTGCCGCACGGCGATCCGCAACACGCTTTTGGTGGCCGAGGCACGGGTCGCGGCGATGAACCGCTGGGTCGAGTGAGGAAGCGCGGCGCGTCGCCGGTCGAGCGGCCCCTCCCGGGCGAGGAAGCCCGGCGGCGGCCGGGCCGGCCGGCGGGGGCGAGCGGGGACCGCACGCGCGAGCGCCTCGTGGTCGCCGCGGTCGAGGTCTTCGCCCGCGACGGGCAGGCCGGCGCGTCGGTGCGGGACATCGCGCGGCGAGCCCGCATCCGGGTCTCGACGCTCTACCACTACTTCCCGTCGAAGGAGGCCCTCTACCGCGAGGTGCAGGATCGGGTCGATCAGCAGATCCGGCAGAGCATGATGGAGGTGATGGCGAAGGGGCTCGACATCCGCGAGACGACGCGCGAGGCCATGGGAAAGCTCTTCGACTTCTTCCTCGCCAACCGCGCCTACGCGCGCCTCGCGTTCCGGGCCTGCCTCGAGAGCCCGGGGGGACGGTACGCCGAAGGCCCGCTCGCCCACCGCTGGCTCGGCTTCGCCGAGGGCGCGCTCAAGCCGGCCGAGGTGTCGGGGCTGGTCAAGGGCGTCGACTTGGTCCCGTTCATGCTCTCGATCGACGCGCTCCTGCACTGGCACGTGGTGAACGACGCCAACTACGTCCGCCTGCTCGGCAAGGGGCTCTCGGACCCCGAGGTGGCGCGCCGGGTGCGGGAGCACCTCGTCCTCGTGGTGCTGCGCACCCTCGGGCTCGACTAGTCCAAGCCCAGAGCATTACAGCGGAATCCTGTCGCTTGACGCAGGCCGTCAGCGCCATTAATCTATCGAGCGATCGTTAGAATAACTCGGAGGAGGGGCTTGAGGCCATGACGCTCGACGTGACGTCCCTGCTGGCGCCGTTCTTCCTGGCGCTGATCGGGTCGTTGGTGGTGGCCGTGGCGGCCTTCGCGGTCGCCCGCCGGTAGGAACCCGGCGATGCTCGCCCCGCTCGCCCGGACGGTGGCCGACCGGCCGTGGCGCGTGCTCGCCGCAACGCTCGGCGCGACCGTGTGCCTGGCGCTCGCCGCCGGCCGGCTGGTCACGCGGTTCGACCCGGAGTCGGCGTTCCCTGCCGACGACCCGGCGGTGCGCATCGACCGGGAGATCCGGGCGGAGTTCGGCGGCCGCGACACGGTCGTGATCGCCGTCGTGCCCCGGCGCGGGGACGTCTGGCAGCCCGATGTGCTCCGCGCCGTCCAGCGGATCACCCTCGACCTCCGCGACCGGGTGCCGGGGGTGATGGCGCAGCAGCTCGTGAGCCTGGCCTCGCCGGCGGTGCGGCGGGTGGAGGCGAGCGACGAGGGGATCCGCGAGGACTACGTCATGCGGGAGGTCCCCGAGACCGCGGCCGAGATCGGCCGGCTGCGCGACATCGTGCGCGACAACCCGATGCTGCGCGGCGGCGTGGTGACCGAGGACGAGCGTGCCGCGATCGTGCTCGCCGACTTCTGGCCCGGAACCCAGGCGGACGCGATCGCCGCCGGGGTCGGGGAGGCGCTCGCCCGGGCGGCGGGCCCTTCCTACACGCTGCACGCGACCGGCGAGCCCCTGATCATCGCCGCCGAGCATGCCTATCTCCGCCACGTCCCCCTCTACTTCGGGGGCGCGGTGGGCGTGATGATGGTCGTGCTGCTCGTCTCCTTCGGCACGTGGCAGGGGATGGTGCTGCCGATCCTGACAGGGCTCCTCGCGACGACGTGGGGCCTCGGGCTCATGGCCCTCACGGGCGTGCCGCTCGGCCTCTGGAACCAGGCGGTCCCGAGCCTCGTGATCATCGTCGCCGCCGGGCACTCGGCGCAGATGCTCAAGCGCTACTACGAGGAGCTGGCCGCCGGGGGCGACAACCGCGCGGCCGTGGTGGCCTCGGTGGCGCACACCGGGCCCGTGATGGTGGCGGCCGGCGCCACCGCCGCCCTCGGCTTCGCCTCGCTCGCGCTGCTCGGCGTGCCGGGCATGGCCGACCTCGGGGTCTCGGCCGCATACGGCATCGGCAGCGCGGTGGTCCTCGAGCTCACGTTCATGCCCGCGCTGCGCGCGCTGCTGCCGGCGCCGCGGGTGCCCGCCCGCGCCGCGGGACGCACCGGCGCACTGCTCGGCCGGCTCGGCGCGGTGCTGCTCGCCCCGGCGGGCCGCCGCACGGTCCTCGGGATCGCCATGCTGGTGCTCGCCTGGGCGGTGGCCGGCGTGCCCCGGCTGCGCACGGGAGGGACGTTGCGGGACGAGCTGCCGGCGGGCCACCCCGTCACCCGCGACTTGGACGCGATCCGTGCCCACTTTCCGGGAACGGTCACGATGACGATCCTCTTCACCGGCCCTCCCGGCTCGGCGACCGCCGCCGCGACCCTCGCCGCCGTCGACCGCCTGGCGCAGGCGCTCGGGGCCGACCCCGACGTCGCGCGCACGGCGTCGGCCGCCGACCTGGTCAAGGAGATGAACGCCGCCATCGCCGGCGGCGCTTGGGCGCTGCCCGCCGACCCGCGGCTCACGGCGCAGCTCCTCTTCCTCGGCCGCGGCCCCGCCTTCGAGCGCTTCGTCGACCGCGCCGACGCGCGCACGGTGCTCTGGGCCTACCTGCGCAGCGACGAGCCCGCCGAGGTCGCGCGCGTGCTCGCACGCGCGCGCGAGGCGGCCGCCCGCCTCGCGCTGCCGGCCGGGGTGGCGGTGCACGTGGCGGGCGGCGTCGGTCCGATGCTGCTCGCCGTCGAGGAGCGCGTGACTCGTGGCAAGCTCCTCAACGTAGCCGCGATCCTGCTCGTGGTCTACGCCTTCTCGTCGCTGGTGCTCCGCACGCCCGTCGGCGGCGCCTTCGTGGTCCTGCCGCTCGTGCTCGCGGTCGCCGTCGTCTTCGGGGTGCTCGAGTGGGGGGGCATCCGCTTCGACGTCGTGAGCGCCACGATCGCGCCGATCGGCGTTGGCATCGGGGCGGACTACGCGATCTACTTCCTCTACCGCCTGCGCGAGGAGCGGCGGCGAGGCGCGCCGGTCGCCGCGGCGCTCGCGCGGGCGCTCGAGACGTCGGGGCGCGCGGTCCTCTTCGTCGCGCTCGCGATCGCCCTCGGCTTCACGGTCTTCGCTCCGTCGCCGTATCGGGCCTTCCGCCTGACCGGGCTGCTCACGCCCGCGAGCATGCTGGCGAGCTGCCTGGCGGCGATCACGGTGATGCCGGCGGCGCTGCTCGCGCTGCGACCGGCGTTCCTGTACGGGCGGCGGGATCCTCCGCCCGTCGGCGACCCCCGGCCCACCGCCGCGGTCGTCGAGGATCCCGGCCCGGCGGCGCTTTCTCCTTGACACGCGCGGGCGGTCTTCGCGATACCAGCGCGACGCGGGGCGGACGGGATGCCTTCGAAGGACATGATCGGGCGCGTGCTCTCGACGGGCAGCGCCACCGTGACCGCCGAGCACGTGGCCGCGTTCGCGGACGCCCTCGGCGACGACAACCCGGAGTACCGCGGGCCCGCCGCGGTCGCGCCGCCGACGTACCCGATCGCGTTCATGGCGCAGGCGATGGCGGGCGGCATGGACACGTTCCTCGAGCTCGGCCTCAACTTCATGACGCTCGTGCACGGCGAGCAGGAGTTCGAGTACGTGCGGCCGATCCGCGTGGGCGAGACGCTCACGCTCACCGGCCGGGTCGCGGACGTCTACGAGAAGACCGGGTCGCGCGGCACGCTCGACTTCGTCGTGCTCGAGACCGCGGCGCGGGACGCCGCGGGGGAGCCCGTCTTCACCTCGCGCAACGTGCTCATCTCGCGGAGGACCTGATGCCGCTCGACCCGAGGACCGTGCAGCCGGGGCAGGAGCTGCCGCCGCTCACGAAGCCGGCGATCACGCGCGAGACGCTGAAGGCGTACGGCCCCGCCGCGGGCGACCCCAACCCGATGCACCTCGACGACGAGATCGCGCGCAGCGCGGGCTACCCAGGGGTGTTCGCCCACGGCATGCTGTCGATGGGCTACCTGGGCGAGTTCCTCCACCGCGCCGCGGGTGGGGTGGCGGGCGTGCGCCGGTTCCGCGCCCGCTTCGCGAAGCTCACGTGGCCGGGCGACGTCGTCACCTGCCGGGGGACGGTCACCGCGGTGCGCGACGAGGGCGGGCGGCGCCTCGTCGACTGCGAGATCTGGACGGAGGACCAGCGGGGCGAGCGCAAGGTCGTGGGCAGCGCCACGCTCGCGCTCAGCGCTTGAGCGGCGTGACGGATCCGGCGCGGCTGCGCGACCGCTGCGCGATCGCGGGCATCGGGCTCTCCCGCTTCGGGAAGGTCCCCGGCACGAGCGCGATGGGCTTTGTCCTCGAGGCCTCCAAGCGTGCCCTCGACGACTGCGGCATCGCCCGCGACCAGGTCGACGGCGTGCTCGTGATGATGCCCGCGCAGATGGGCGAGCAGCACGGCTGGGCGTCGCGCGCCGCGGCCTTCCTCGGGATCACGCCCGCCTACTGCGCCACCATGGACATGGGCGGCGCCACGCCGATCGGCATGATGCAGACGGCGGTCATGGCCATCGAGGCCGGCTTCTGCCGCGCGGTGCTCTGCGCCTTCGGCTGCCAGACGAACCCCCAGGGCGTGATCCCGAGCCTCTTCGGCTCACCCTACGCCATCCCCTACGGGGACGTCGGCGCGATCACCTTCATGGGCCACCTCGCGCGCCGCCAGATGCACGAGCACGGGATCACGAGCCGGCACTACGGGAAGATCGCGGTCACCTGGCGCCGGCACGCGATCGCCAACCCGCATGCCCAGATGCGCAAGCCGATGACGCTCGAGGACCACCAGGCCTCGCGCTTCATCAACGAGCCGCTGCGGCTCTTCGACTGCTGTCTCTTCACCGACGGCGGCGGCGCGTTCGTCGTCACGAGCGCCGAGCGCGCACGCGATTTGCAACGGCCGCCCGCGCTGATCTCGGGCCTGGGACAGGTGCACTCGGCCGAGATGATCCGGCCCTTCGACGACGGTCGCGGCGGCGGGCGCGAGGCCGGCGAGCAGGCGTATCGGATGGCCGGCTGCGGCCCCGGGGACATCGACGTGGCGCAGCTCTACGACGCGTTCACGCCGCGCGTCGTGCACGACCTCGTCGCCTACGGCTTCGCGACCTGGGACGACGTGGGCGTGCTGATCGACGGCGACCAGCTCACCGTGGGCGGGCGGTTGCCGTGCAACACGGCGGGCGGCCTCCTCTCCGAGGGCCACCTCTCGGGCATGAACCACGTCGCGGAGGCCGTACGTCAGATCCGCGGCACGTCGACGACGCAGGTGCCCGGCGTCGAGCTGGCGCTGGTCACCGGCTACGGCGGCGCGCCGCACGAGCCGCCCCCGACGGTGGCCTACACGGCGGCGATCCTGAGGAGGGCATGAAGCGCTACGACGTCGCGGTCGACGGCCTGCACGTCCACCTCGCCGAGGCGGGCGACGGGCCGCCGCTCGTGCTCCTCCACGGCCTCGGCGTGACGCACGAGACCTGGGAGCCCACGATCGAGGCGCTGGCCGTTCGCTGGCGCGTGATCGCGCCCGATCTCCCCGGGCACGGCCGCTCGAGCAAGCCCGACGCGCCGTACACGATCGACTTCTTCGCGGGCGTGGTGCGCAGCCTCGGGCGCGCGCTGGGGGTGAACGAAGCGGTGGTGATCGGGAACTCGATGGGTGGCCGCATCGCGCTCGAGCTGGCGATCGCCTACCCGCGCTTCACGCGCGCGCTCGTGCTCGCGGCGCCGGCAGGCGACTTCGCGCCGGTCGGACGGTTGATTGCGGCGCTGATGGAGGTGACCGTGCGGCCGGCCGTGCTGCGGGTCGCGCTGCCGTGGGCGATCGCCTGGGCGCTCCACGACGCCGACGCGGCGCTGCGCGCGCGGCTGGCCGCGGCGCCGGCGCGGGAGGACTTCCCGCACCACGCCCGCGCGGTGCGCCGCGCGCTCGCCGGCGTGCTCTCGGTCGAGTCCCCCGACCTCGCGCGCGTGACCCAGCCCGTGCAGCTCGTCTGGGGCGAGCGCGACCGCCTCGTCCCGCTCGCGTTCGCGCGCGCGCTGCGCCGCGGCTTGCCGCACGCCCGCCTCGCGCTGCTGCCCTGCGGGCACTTCCCGATGCTCGAGCGCCCCGCCGAGTTCCACCGGCTCACGACCGACTTCCTCCAAGCCGTGGAGGCCGCGCCGCCCGCCGGGCGCCGCGGCGCCGCCTGATGTTCCAGATCGACAAGCCGCTGCCCGCCGTCGACGAGGACGGCGCGCCCTACTGGGAGGCGTGCCGGCAGGGCCGCCTCACCGCCCAGCGGTGCGACGCGTGCGGGCATCTCCGCTGGCCGCCGAGCGTGCTCTGTCCCCGCTGTCTCGCGCTCGAGCACGCGTGGGTGGCGCTGTCGGGCCGCGGCACGATCTACTCGTTCATCATCGTCCACCGCCCGCAGCATCCGGGCTTCTTCGCCGACGCTCCATACAACGTGGCGATCGTCGAGCTGGAGGAGGGGATCCGGATGCACACCAACGTGGTCGACTGCGCCAACGAGGACCTGCGCATCGGGCTCCCGGTCGAGGTCGTGTTCGTCAAGGTGAACGACGAGGTGACGCTGCCGAAGTTCCGCCCGCGCCGTTGACAGTCGGACCAGACCAGACTGCCTCGGTGCGAACCATCGAGGGACGGCGCTCGCCGAGGCGGCGATGAACCTGCCGGCGTGAGACGTCTCCCTTGTCACGGCCCGCGGCTTGGGTGTACCCACGGGGGAGTGAAGACCGCAGCACGCAGCCGGACGGCGGGCGTCCCGCGGGCCCGCCCGGGTCGCGCGGCGCGGGCCCGAGGTGCCGACCCGATCACCACCGAGATCGTGCTCGGGGCGTTCGAGACCATCTGCTACGAGATGGCGACGCACGTGAGCCTCACGGCCACGACGCCGATCTTGAACCAGTCGAACGAGCGCAACGCGACCATCCTCGACGGCATGGGACAGCTCGCCGCGCTCTCGGTCGGCATCCCGCAGTTCATGCTGTCCTCGACGCTGCCGGTGCGTTTCGCGGTCGAGTTCTTCGGCGAGGGGGGCCTCGGCGACGGCGACGTGCTGGTGGCCAACGACCCTTATCACGGCGGCGGCCACCTGCCCGACTACAACGTCTTCGCGCCGGTCTTTCACGACGGCGAGTGCCTGCTGATCGCCTCGATCCAGTGCCACCATGCCGACACGGGCGGCGGCGCCCCGGGCGGCTACAACGTCAACGCGCCCGACATCTGGGCCGAGGGCGTGCGCTTCCCGGCCGTCAAGATCTACGATTGTGGCGTGCTCCGCCGCGACGTCGAGTACATGATGGCGGTGAACAACCGCACGCCCACCTTCCTCGGCGACCTCCGCGCGCAGGTGGGGGCGGCGCAGCTCGGCGTGCGGCGGCTGAAGGACGTCGTGGCGCGCTTCGGTCCGGCCGCGGTGCGCGCGGCGGTGCGCGAGATCATCGCCTACGCGCGGCGGCGGCTCCGGGAGGAGGTCGCGCGCTGGCCCGACGGGCGCTACGAGTCCGACGCCTACGTCGATCACGACCCGCATGGCAAGCGTGACATCCACATCCACTGCGCGGTGACGGTGCGCGGGAGCGACCTCACCGTCGACTTCACCGGCTCCGACGACCGCGCCGACATCCAGGCCTACTCTACGTTCGGCAACACGCGCGGCTACGTCGTGGCGCAGCTCGCCTCGATGATGGACCCGACCATCCCGAAGAACGAGGGCTTCTTCGACGCGATCGAGCTGATCGTGCCGAAGGGGTGCTGTCTCAACCCCCCCGACGGCAAGTCGGTCGCCGCCGGCACCCATCATCCGGGGACGGAGGTCGGGGAGGCGGTGGCGAAGGCGCTCGAGCGGGTCATCCCCGAGCGCACTTGCCCGCAGGTCTACAAGATGGGCATGCCGACGGTGATCTTCGGCACCAACCCGCGCGATGGCAAGCTCTTCATCGATCATTCGGTGGACACGTTTGCGGCGTACTGCGGCGCGGTGAAGGGCCAGGACGGCTGGGGCGGGATGAACGTGTCGTTCGGGAACTTGATCCGCGCTACCGCCGAGATCAACGAGTCGATCTTCCCCGTCCGCCACCTCTGGCGCGATTACGAGCCCGACACCGGCGGCGCCGGCGAGTACCGGGGCAACTGCGGCAGCCTCTACCGCAAGCAGATGCTCGCGCCGGCGACGGTCTATACCTACGTCGTCGGCAAACGCTACCCGATGCCGGGCATCGCCGGGGGGAAGCCCGGTTCACCGAACCGGCTCGTCGCCCGCGCCGGGGGAACGCGCGCCTTCGAGGTCGGCGAGAAGGCCGGCTACATCGAGCACGCGGCGGGGGAGTGCTACGAGTACCACTACGGCGGCGGCGGGGGCTGGGGCGATCCCCTCGACCGCCCGCCGGAGAAGGTGCTCGACGACGTGCTCGACGAGTACGTGTCGCTCGAGGGCGCGCGGCGCGACTACGGCGTGGTGCTGACCGGCGACCTCTGGGAGCTGACGCTCGCCGTCGACCACGAGGCGACGGCGCGGCTCCGCGCCGAGATGCGCGCCGCGCGCGGCCGGTAGCGGCGTCCGAGGGCGCTCACCACCCCTCGTCGGGGTCGGGCACGTCGCCGCGCAGCAGCGCCGCGTCGGCCTGGTCGCGCAGCGCCTTGCTCCGCCGCCGCGCCGGATCGGCGGCCGCACGCTCCTTCATCGCGATCAGGTCGGGCGTCGTCACCACGGGGACGCGGCTCCCCGCCACCGCGACCGGCTCCGCCCGGTCGATCATCGCGTCGAAGCCCGGGTCGAAGACGACCTGCACGGGCTCGCCGCTCGGATGGCGGAAGTTGATGCTATGGGCGAACTCGCCGCGCAAGGTGAGCCCGGCTCCGGTGAGCGCCTGGACGACCGCTCGGCGATCGATGGTCGAACGGACGGCAAAATCCGTGTCCATGGTGGCGCGGGGAATGCCCGAGCGCACGCCGACCGCAACGCCGCCGACCAGGGCGTGGGGCGCACCCACGGCTTCAAGCGCCCGCGACACGTGCACCAGGGCTGCGAGCTTGTCCGGCTCTGCCATCGTCGGCCTCCCCCCCGTGGCCTCGGCGATGCGCCGCTGCTCCCGCGCGCTGAGCCATGCGATCGCCTCGGGGCCCGCTGAAGCCATGGGGGAGAGCGTACCATCGCGGTCGCCGGGCGAGAAACGCCGCGTCGTGCGTTGCGGCTCCGTCCGCCCGGGCGTAGCATCCGCCGGGTCGATGCGCGCCCACACCGGCTACCTCTGGTTCAACACCGCGAAGCGCCGCGAGCTGGTCAACATCACGGACCGGATCGCCGAGGTCGTGGCGGCGGCGAAGATCGCCGAGGGCCTCTGCCTCGTCTCCGCCATGCACATCACGGCCGCGATCTGGGTGAACGACGAGGAGAGCGGCCTCAAGCAGGACCTGATGGACTGGCTCGAGCGGCTCGCACCGGTCGCTGACTACCGCCACCACCGCACGGGCGAGGACAACGGCGACGCGCACTTGAAGCGCACGCTCGTCGGCCACCAGGTGGTCCTGCCGGTGACCGCCGGCAAGCTCGACCTGGGCCCCTGGGAGCAGGTGTTCTACGCCGAGTTCGACGGCCGGCGAAAGAAGCGCGTGGTGGTGAAAGTGCTCGGCGAGTGACCGTGCACCCCGCTCGGAGCCTCGGGACGCGGAGCCGCCGCCCGTGTTCCGCTTCCAGGCATTGCGAGCCGGCGGAGAGGGCGAGTAGCATCGCCGACGATGCATCCCGCCCGGACGGCCGAGGAGCCCGATCATCGCTGCACGAGCGAGCGCTACTTCGGCCCGACACGGCGGCGGCGGGCTTCGCGCTCGACGTGAACCGGCTGCGCGCGGCGTTCCACCCCTGGTGACCGCCGGCGCGCTTGTCACGCGGCGGCGCTTCGGTGTAGGCACCCCGCGATGCGGATCCTCGGCGCGGCGGCGCTCGTCGCGGTGCTGGCCGCGCCCGCGGGCGCGGCGTGGGTCGTCGACGGGGCGGGGCGCTGCGTGCGCGAGTGGACGCCGGCGTCGATGGGGCGCGGGCCGACCGCGATGCTGGAGGCGCCGACGGCGCCGTTTCGCACCGCCGCGGGCGTGTTCACCGAGATGACGCCGTCGCCCGGGGCCTGGGGCGCGCCGCTCGCCGGCCTCGCGTTCGTGGGCGGGCTCGTCGACACGGTGGCGTGGCTCGGCACCGGCCTCGCCGACACGCTCACCGGCGGCTACTGGGAGATCGCGCCGCGCGAGGCGACGGCGCTCGGCTTGGCGCCGTTGCGCCCCCCGTTCGCGCGCGCGCCGCAGACGCCGCCGCAGGACCCCTGCGGCCGCCGGCTCGCCTCATGACCTGTCGTATCGGCATCGACGTCGGGGGCACGTTCACCGACCTGGTCCTCGTCCAAGACGGCGCGCTCACGCTCGACAAGCACCCGACCACGCCGCGCGACCAGTCCGACGGCGTGCTCGGCGGCCTCGCCCGCCTCGCGGCGCGGGCCGGCGCGAGCGTCGCCGAGCTGCTCGCGCGGACCGACCTGGTCGTCCACGGCACGACCACCGCCGACAACACGATGATCGAGATGTCGGGCGCGACCGTCGGGCTCGTCACCAGCGAAGGGCACCGCGACGAGATCGAGATCCGCCGAGGCTTCAAGGAGGACATCTGGAACCCGGCGCTGCCGCCCCCGCCGCCCGTCTGCCCGCGGCGGCGGCGCTACGGGGTGCCCGAGCGGCTCGACTTCGAGGGCGCCGTCGTGACCCCGCTCGACGAGGACGCCGTGCGCCGCGCGCTGCGGCGCATGCGGCGCCAGGGCGTCGACTCGCTCGCGGTCGTGCTGCTCTTCTCGTTCGTCAACCCCGCGCACGAGCGCCGCGTGCGCGAGATCGCCGCCGAGGAGCTGCCGGGCGTGATGGTCTCGCTCTCGCACGAGGCGATGCCGGCGGCGCCCGAGTTCGAGCGCACCTCGACGACGCTGGTGAACGCCTACGTCGGCCCGAAGATCGAGCGCTACCTCACCCGCCTCGACGGCCGGCTGCGCGAGGCCGGGTTCCGCGGCGAGCTGCTCATCATGCAGTCGAACGGCGGCGTGATGCCGGGCGGCTATGTGGCGCAGAAGGCCGTGGCCGTGATGGGCTCGGGGCCCGCGGGCGGCGCGATGGGCGCGGCGGCGGTCGCGCGCGCGGCGGGGATCACCGACTTCGTCGCGGTCGACATGGGGGGCACGAGCTACGACGTCTCCCTCGTGCGCGGCGGCGCGCCCGAGGTGAAGGCCGGCTGGAACTGGCACCACCGCTACCTGGTCGGGCTGCCGATGGTGGACGTCCAGTCGGTGGGCGCCGGCGGCGGCTCGATCGCGCGCGTCGAGTCGGGGGCGCTCAAGGTCGGGCCGCAGAGCGCGGGCGCGGAGCCCGGGCCGGTGTGCTACGGGCGCGGCGGCGTCGAGCCGACGGTCACCGATGCCAACCTCGTGCTCGGCTATCTCAACCCCGCGAGCTTCTGCGGCGGCACCATGCGGCTCGACGTCGAGGCGGCGCACGCGGCGATCCGCACGCGGATCGCCGAGCCACTCGGCCTCTCGGTGGTGGCCGCCGCCGAGGGCATCTTCCGGCTGGTGAACGCCAACATGGCGAACGCCATCCGCAAGGTGTCCGCAGGCCGCGGCATCGACCCGCGGCCGCTCACGCTCGTCGTCTTCGGCGGCAACGGGCCGGTGCACGGCGGCATGCAGGCGGCCGAGCTCGGCATCGGCCGCATCCTCGTGCCGAAGATGTCGCCGGCGTTCTCCGCGCTCGGGCTGCTCCTGACCGACCAGGTCGTCGACGAGATGCGCTCGTACGTGACGCCCGTCGGCCGCGCGGACGTACGCCGCGTGCAGGCGCTCTTCGCCGAGATGGAGATTGCGGCGCGCGGGGCGGTCGCCGGCGGGCGACGCCGCCGGCCGCTGCGCTTCGAGCGGATGGCGGCGCTCTGCTATCCCGGGCAGACGTTCGACATGCCCGTGCCGCTCGCCGGGCGCAACGGTGCCGTGACCCCGAAGGTGCTCGCCGACACCGTCGAGCGCTTCCACCGCCTGCACGAGGAGCTGCACACCTACGCGTGCCGCGATCAGGAGCCGGTGCTGCGCGGGCTGCGTCTCAAGGCGATCGCGGTGGAGGACAAGCCGGCGCTGCCGCGGCTGCGCCGGCGGGCCCGCGCCAACCCGCGGCTCGGCGCCCGGCGGGCCTTCTTCGCCGGCCGCTACGTGAGCGTGCCGACCTACGACGGGCAGCGGCTCGGGCCCGGGCAGACCGTGCTCGGCCCCGCGATCGTCGAGGAGCCGTTCACGACGGTCGTCGTCTATCCGGGCCAGCGCGCGACGGTCGACGCGTTCGGCAACTACGTCATCGCCGTGGGGCGGCCATAGCCTCGACCAGCGACGTCGCCTTTCCCGCCGCCAGCGGCTGCCCGATGCGCGCCGCGCTCGCCCTGCCGGCCGCGAGCCTTCCCCGCCCGGCGGTGCTGGTCCTGCACGAGATCTTCGGGCTCAACGACGACATCCGCCGCATCGCGGGCCGCTTCGCGGACCTGGGCTGGGTGGCGCTCGCCCCCGACCTCTACGACGGGGCCGGCCCGAAGCCGCTTTGCGTGCTGCGCACGCTGCTCGCGCTGCGCCGCGGCGAGGGGCCGGCATTCGCCGACCTCGCCGCCGCCGAGACGTGGCTCGCCGCGCGCCCGGAGGTGGCCGGCGACCGCATCGGGGTCGCGGGCTTCTGCATGGGCGGCGGGTTCGCGCTCCTCTACGCGGTGCGCGCGCCGCTGCGCGCCGCGGGAGTCTTCTACGGCGACGTGCCGAAGACCGCCGAGCGGCTGCGCGGTGTCTGCCCGGTGGTCGCCGGCTACGGGGGGCGTGACCGCCTCTTCGCGCCGCAGGGCGCGCGGCTCGGGCGGCTGCTCGACGAGCTGGGCGTGCCGCACGACATCCGCATCTATCCCCAGGCCGGTCACAGCTACATGAGCCACGGCAGCGGCTGGATGGCGCGGCTCGGTGCGCTCGGGCCGATGGCCGCGGGCTTCGAGCCCGAGGCCGAGGCCGACAGCTGGCGGCGAATGGAGGCGTTCTTCCGCGAGCACCTCGGCTGAGCCCGGGCTACTGCGGCACCGGCGGCGGGAACTGGGCGCGCAGCAGGACGTCGAAGGCGCGGTCCGGCAGCCAGCGCCGCAGCGCCATGAGCACCCGGGCGGCGAGCGTCACCGGGTAGCGCGTGCGCGGGCGGCGGCTCGCGATCGCCCTCTCGATGACCTTGGCGACCGCGGTCGGGCCGGGCGCGAACGCCCCGAGCGGCCCCTCGTACGCCTCGTGGATGCGCCGCGCGACGGTGGCGTCGAAGGCGGCGTAGGGCGAGTCGGGGGCGCCGTGGCCGGTGATGCTCCGCACCGCCGTGTCGCCGAAGCGCGTCTTGATCGGGCCCGGCTCGACCACGATCACGTCGACGCCGAACGGACGCACCTCGAAGCGCAGCGCGTCGCTCAGGGCCTCGACCGCGTGCTTGGTGGCGTGATAGTACGCGCCGCCCGGGAACGTGAGCTTGCCGCCCATCGAGCTCAGGTTCACGATCCGGCCCCACCGCTGGCGGCGCATGCCGGGCAGCACGAGCTGCGTGAGGCGGATCAGGCCGAAGACGTTGGTCTCGAACTGGCGGCGCACTTCGGCCATCGGCACCGCCTCGAAGGCTCCCTCCTGCCCGTAGCCGGCGTTGTTGACGAGCACGCCCACCGCACCGTGCTCGCGCTCGACCGCGTCGACCGCGGCCCGCATCGAGCCCTCGTCGCACACGTCGAGCGGCAGCAGCTTGCAGCCGCGCGCGGCGAGGTCCGCGATCGCCTCGGGCCGGCGTGCGGTCGCCCACACCGTCCAGCCACGCGCAGAAAGCCGCTCGGCCGTGGCGCGGCCGATCCCCGTCGAGCAGCCGGTGACGAGGACCGCGCGCGAGATCGCGTCGGGCATGCGGCACCCCCTTCGGGCCCGACTTATCGCCGGGCGGCGCGCGCACGGTCAAGCGCGCCGCGCCGTCACTCGCAGTGGATCACGCGCGTGCTGGGCGCGGTGCACGCGAGGCCGGTGCTGCGCGCGCACAGCGCCCCCGCGCCCACGGCGATCGCCACACCGGGGACCGGGCCTGCGGCGGCCGGCGCGGGAAAGCCGGCCGCCGGCACGAGGGCGGTCACCGACAGGCTGGTGGAGCCGCCGTCGGCCGCGAGCCCGAGCCGCAGCAGGCCGTCGGCGGGCCGGGCGCTGCCCCGATAGAACCAGCGCATGCCGGCGTTCGTGAAGCCCGCGGGAGGTACGACGACGGCGTACAGCGGCGTCGCCCCGGAGCCCCACACCGCGAGCGCGAGCCCGTTCGCCGTCGGATCGAGCGCCGCGGCGAGCGTCCCACGGGCCACCAGCCGCCAGCCCGCCGTGCGCCGGCTCAGGCGCAGACGCGTCACCGTGAAGGCTGCCCCGGTCGCCGCGGAGCACGAGACGCTCGGGCCGCCCGAGCCGGGAGGCGGGACGCAGCCGGCGATCGCGGTGTGCACGCACCCGCGCGTGGGGTTGCACGCGTCCGTGGTGCACGGGTTGCCGTCGTTGCAGGAGAGCGGCGTGCCCGCGCGGCAGACGCCCGCCTGGCAGGTCTCCATCCCGTTGCAGAGGTTGCCGTCGCTGCACGCCGTGCCGTCGCGAACCGGTGTGTGCGCGCAGACGCCGGCGCTGCACGTGTCGGCGGTGCACGCGTTCCCGTCGTTGCACGAGATCTGCGCGCACGAGCAGCCCACCGCGTTGACGGCCGCTCCCCGGGCCGTCCCCTGGCAGGCGTCCTTGCCGTCGGGCACGCCGTCGCCGTCGGTGTCCGGGTTGAGCGGGTCCGTCTCCCCGGGGTCGACGATGCGGTTGAGGTTCTTGTCTTCCTGCGCGTCGGTGAGCCCGTCGCCGTCCTCGTCGACGAGCCCGGCGACCTGGGCGTAGCCGCTCGTGACCTCGTTCGAGCGCGGGCTCTCGGTGCCGTTGCTGCGGTAGTCGCTGACGCTGAACGCGTAGTCGGTGCGCACGTCGAGCCCGGTGAGGGCGAAGCTCATCGTGCCGTCGGCGGCGGGCGTGGGCTTGCCCGCATCCTGGGCGGTCGCCGTCGTCGAGGCCAGAGGACGGACCCAGACGTGGTAACCGATCACGGACGGATCGGTGACCGGCTGCCAACGCAGGCGGACGCCGTACGTCGTGTTGAGCGGCGCCGCCGGCGCCGCGCCGAGCGCCGCGAGCGCCGCGAGCGCGAGCGCCGTCCGCGCCCACCGCGGGCGCGTCGCGGAACATCCCTGTCCGGCGACGAGGCGCACCTCGACCACTCCTCCCGTCCTTGGGGGGACGACGACACGTTGCGATAAATGGGACGAGACGGAGCGGGCTGAAGCAGCGCGCAGCGATGCCGGGCTCGCGCTACCGAAGCGTCAATCTGTCGTGTGCTGCTGCGAAGACCTCCTCCACTGCTCCGTTTGCTGCACGCGGAAAACCGCTCCGCGCGCGGCGTATCTAGGCAATTTCGCGGGGCCTGTCCATCGGACTTTGGTCGTAGAAAAGACGGGAGATCGTGCAAGAAATACAGGGGAGGCGTATTCCCCGCGCACGGTCCGCGGGCGGCCTGTTCGGGCTTGTCAGATAGCAAGGTGAGGGGGCTCGAGCGCCGCCGCCCGCCGCTGCCATCGCGTGGGGGCGCATGCTATGGCGGGGCATCGCTTCGCCTCCGTCATCGGTTCGCCCGACGCCGCAGGACGTCCTCGCCGGCGTCTTCGGCTACGAGGCCTTTCGCCCGGGCCAGGAAAAGGTGATCGCCACCGTCCTCGGCGGCCGCGACTGCATCGCGGTCATGCCGACCGGCGCCGGCAAGTCGCTCACCTTCCAGATCCCAGCGCGCATCCTGCCCGGCACGGCGCTGGTCGTGAGCCCGCTCATCTCGCTTATGAAGGACCAGGTCGACGCGCTCGAGCGGGTCGGCTTCCGTGCCGCCGTGATCAACTCCTCGCTCGACCGAGACGCGCGCCGGGAACGCCTGCGCCGGCTGCGTGCAGGCGAGTACGAGCTCGTCTACGTCGCGCCCGAAGGGCTCGAGGGCGGCCTGCGCGGGCTGCTCGCCGACGTGCGCGTGTCGCTGGTCGTGGTCGACGAGGCGCACTGCATCTCGGACTGGGGGCACGACTTCCGGCCGGCCTACCGCCGCCTGCGCGGGCTCAAGGCCGAGCTGGGCGGGGTGCCGATCCTGGCGCTCACGGCGACGGCGACCCGCCGCGTGGCGGGCGACATCATCCGCCAGCTCGGCATGGTCAAGCCCGACGGCTACAAGGGCTCGTTCTTCCGCCCGAACCTGGTCCTCACCGCGCACCGCAAAGGCGACGGGCGCGGCTCGCGGCAGGATCTGCTGGCGTACGTGCGGCGGCGGGCCGGCGAGAGCGGCATCGTCTACACGCTCTCGCGCCGCAACGTCGAGTCGCTCGCCGCCTTTCTCCGCGCCGGCGGGGTGCGGGCGGCCGCGTACCACGCCGGGCTGGACGACGCCGAGCGGGCGCGCGCGCAGGAGGCCTTCGCGCGCGACGCGGTCGACGTCATGGTCGCCACGATCGCCTTCGGCATGGGCATCGACAAATCGAACGTCCGTTACGTCGTCCACCGGGAGATGCCGCGCTCGATCGAGAGCTACTACCAGGAGATCGGGCGTGCGGGCCGTGACGGCCTGCCGAGCGACTGCATCCTGCTCTACTCCTGGGCGGACGTCGTGAGCCACGCGCGCCTCCAGGAAGGCGTCGAGGACGGCGAGCTCCGCCGCGCCGCGCGCGCGCGCAGCGTCGCCATGTACGACCTCGCCGCCGCGCCGGGCTGCCGTCACCAGCGCTTGGTCGCGTACTTCGACGAGACCATCGCCGCCTGCGGCGCCTCGTGCGACGCCTGCCGCGGCGTGCCCTTCGTCGACCTCGTGCGCGCGCCCGCGGTGCCGACGCCGCCGGCGTCGTCCGCCACCGGGCCGCTGTTCGAGCGCCTGCGCGCGCTGCGGCGGGCGCTGGCCGACGCCGAGGGCGTGCCGGCATACATCGTCTTCAGCGACGCGGTGCTCGCCCGGATGGCCGCCGCCCGCCCGACCGACGAGGCCGGGCTGCTCGCGGTCTCGGGGGTCGGCCCGGCAAAGCTCGCGCGCTACGGCGCGAGCTTCCTCCGCGTGCTGCGCGAGGGCTGAGCGGCGGATGGACGTCGAGGCCTACGAGGCGGCCATGCGGCAGCCGCTCGACCGGTCCGAGTGCGGCGTCTTCGGGCAGGCGATCCCGATCTGGCGCAGCAGGTCCCAGGCGAAGTACAGCTCGGGGTAGATCAGGGGCTTGCCGCTGGTGAGCAGCGCGGCAGCGACCTCGCGATCGGGGTCGGCCCAGCCGATCACGTTGGTGAAGCCGAGGTGGCCGAAGGCGTGCGCGGTGTCGGGGCCGTAGAGGCTGAACCACTCCGCGCCCAGCATGAAGCCCATGCCGTAGCGGAAGGGGAGGGCGAGCGTGAGGTCGATCTCGAAATACGACTGCTCCGCCGTCGCGCGGCGGATCGTGCGTGGGTCGAAGATGCGCACGCCGTCGAGGGTTCCCCCGGCGAGAAGGAGCTGGAAGTAGCGCGACAGCTCGTTGGCGGTGGCGACGAGGTTGCCCGACGGGATCACGGCGGCGAGGAAGCGCGGGTCGTTCGAGGCCTCCACCACCGTGCGGAAGTCGAGCCCGAGCGCGCGCCGCAGCAGGAAGGAGAGCGGCGGCAGCGGCGGCGGGCCGGTGACGTAGTTGCGCGCCACGCGCGGCACGTCGGCCGGCGCGACGCCGTAGCTCAGCCAGCGGAAGCCGAGCGGCCGGCGCAGCTCCTCGTCGAGGAGCGCGCGCAGGTCGCGGCCGGTCACCCGGCGCACGATCTCGCCGAGGATGAAGCCCCCCGTGATCGCGTGATAGGCGAGCTGGCGGCCCGGGCGCCAAACCTGGGGGAGGTCGCACAGGATGCCCACGATCTCGTCGGGGCGGCCGAGCAGGTCGAGGTCCATCACGCGGGCAGGTGGGTTGGGGATGCCGGCGCGATGGATGAGGAGATGGCGGATCGTGATCCACTGCTTGCTGCCGACGCCGAACTCCGGGACGTAGTCGCAGACGCGGTCGTCGAGTCGGATCAGGTTGCGCTCGTCGAGCAGGTGGACGAGCATCGCGGTGACGGCCTTCGTCGCCGAGAAGATGCAGAAGGGCGTCGCGGGCGTGGCGAGGACCTTCGGCGCCGCCGGCGGGTCGTCGGGCCCGTTGCCCGCCGCATGCCCGATTGCCCGGTCGATGAGCACCCGGCCCCGCCGGCGCACGCAGAGCTGGATCGCGGGGTGCATGCCGCTCTGGTAGAGCCGCTCGGCCGCCCGCCACACGCGGGCGACCGCGGCGGGCTCGACGCCCACCGCGCGCGGCTCCACCTCGGTGGCAGCGCGCGTGCTCACGGAGTCGAGGGCGGCGGGGACGCGGCAGCGGGTGACGAGCGGGCAGCGCACGGCCTCCTCGCCGGCACGATACGGGTGCGCCCGGCGAGTCTCAAGACGTCCCGGCCTGCGCGGCGGCTCGATCCTCGCATCCGCGCACGTCGCGCGCGTCCGCGATACTGGTCGCGCTGTCCGGAAAACCGGACGGCGATCGTGGCCGCCCCCCGACTCGGGCGAGTCACTCCCGGTGGCGCGCCGTTTGCTGTATTCGTCACTCGTCCGAGGGCGCAGAACGGAGCCGATCATGAGCAAATCGACGGGCGAATCAGGCGCGCGCGTCCTGATGTTCGCCCCCCGGGGCATGCCGCGGCTGCGGGCGGCCGAGCCGGGCAGCAGCGTCCTCACGTCGCCGGCCGACGCGCACGCCGTGGAGATCGACCTCCAGGCGCAGATCGATCGCCTGCACGCGGTGAAGACCGAGCTCGAGCTGTCGTACTGGGATCACCCCGGCGAGGGCGACGGGGCGCAGGGCGAGCGCTACCAAATCATGTTCTGGATCGTCCAGGTGGCGGGGCGGGCGGCCGCGCTCGAGGGCATCCTCATGCACAAGGGGGTGCCGCGGGTGCGGGTGCGCGCGGGGAGCGCCCGCAGGGCGAAGGAGATCGGGGACGCCTGCCGGCTGCTGGAGACGGACATGCCCGAGGGCCTGCCGTTCGAGGCCGTGCGCTGCCACGTCGCTGCCATTCTCCGGGCGGGAGACACGGTCGGCCTCGCCGCGGCGGGCGGGTTCGCAATCGACGGGCCGCCGCGCTTCTAGCCGGCGGCGGGCTTCTTCGGGGCAAAAGCTGCCTCGGGGCGCCGGTTTCTGCCCGGGTCCGAGGCGCGCTGGCTCGGTAGACGCAGGACGAACGCGCTGGCATCGCGCGTGCTGACGCCCGCATGCGCCGCCTCGCGCCTCCGGGCCCTCTCGGCCGCCTGGGTCCGCTCGCTCCGGCCCTGGCGACCGCCGCGACCATCACCGTGGCCGCTGCGGCGACCGGCCTGCTGCACCCGCTGTCGCTGTGCATCACGGTCGGCGGAGCGCTCGCCGTGGCGCGCGCCACCTTCCCCCGCGAGCGGATCCGCGGCGCCTGGCGCAACCTCCAGGCTGCGCTCGATCCGGCCCCCGACCTCGAGGGGCTCGTCGTCACGCTGCGGGACTTGTCGCGCGTGCATCGCATGGAGGGGGCACGCGCCCTCGAGCGCGCCGCCGCAGCCGCCCCCGACGGCTTCCTCCGCCGGGCGATTCTCCTCGGCGTCGAGTCGCTCGACGCCGACGGCGAGGAGCTGGCGCAGCGCTTGACGGGCGAGGCGCGCGCGCGCCTCGCCGACATCGAGGCGGCCCGCCAGGTGCTAGTGACGCTCGGCAAGCTCTTTCCGGCCTTCGGTCTCATCGGCACGCTGATGGGCCTCGCCTTGCTGATGCGGCACCTGAGCGGGGCCGACGTCACCGCCATCGGCCCGGGGCTCGGCATCGCGGTGCTGACGACGCTCTACGGTGCCGTGCTCTCGAACGTCGTCGCCCTGCCGCTGGCGACGCGGCTGCAGAGCCACCTCGCCGCCGAGAGCCTGCGCCTCGAGATGATCATCGAGGGGGCGGTCCTCGTGCAGCGCCTCGAGTACCCGAGCCGCGTCGAGCGCGTGCTGCGCGCCTACACCGGCCGGCCGGCGGGGGAGGGCCGCCGCGGCCGCCCCGTCCTGCTCACCGAACGTGCGGCCTGAGCGGCCCCGCCGGGCGCTGGCGCCGCTCGCGCTGGCCGACGACGACCAGACGGCGTGGCTGATCACGTTCAGCGACCTCGTCCTGCAGCTGTTCGCGTTCGTGCTGGTGATGTCCGCCCTCGGGCATGCCCGCCCAACGACGACCGTCGCGGCGCCGCCTCCGCCGCCGGTCCACCACCATCGTCACGCCGCCCGTCACCTTCGACCCCGCCCGGCCGCCGCGCCGGTGGCGCCGCCCGCGCCCGTGCCGGCCCCGGTGCCCCCCGTTGCGCTCGCGACGGCCGGCCGCGACCTCGCGCAGTTCGTCGCGCGGGCCGGGCAGTCGGACGCGGTGAGCGTGGCGGCGAGCGAGGGGGAGGTCGTGCTCACGCTCGGCGAGGCGGTGAGCTTCCCGTCGGGGAGCGACGACCTCCAGCCGGGGGCGCGCCCCGTGCTCGCGGAGGTGAGCCGACTCGCGAGCGCGATGCCTGACGTCTCCATCCACGTCGTCGGGCACACCGACGACGTACCGATCCACACCGCGGCGTTCCCGTCGAACCTCGAGCTGTCGCTCGCCCGCGCCGCGCGCGTCGCGCGCGAGCTGGTCGCGGGCGACCCGTCGCTGCGGGCGCGCACGTTCGCCGAGGGCTTCGGCGCCGAGCGCCCGGTGGCGCCCAACACCGACGCCGAGGGCCGCGCGCGCAACCGCCGCGTCGAGATCCGTCTCGTGCGGCGCGATCGGCCGTAAGCCCGCTTGCCCGCGGCCGAAATCCGCTGTAGCCCCGGGCCGCATGACCGTAGCCGAGGTCTTCGACGCGGCGGACCGCGCGCGCATCGAAGCGCACGGGCTCACGGTGGCCGAGGCGGCGCGCCAGCTCGGGCTCTTCGCCGCGCCGCCGGGGCCTACCGTGCTCGACCGGCCGTGCACCGTAGGCGACGGCATCCGCCTGCTCACCGACGCGGAGGCGGCGACGTGCGTGGCGGCGCACGAGCCGTTGGCGCGCGCGGGCCGGCTGACGAAGTTCGTGCCCGCCTCCGGCGCGGCGAGCCGCATGTTCAAGGCGCTGCTCTGGGCGCGCGAGCACCCGGAGGCCTCCACCCGGCGGGCGGCCGCGCGGCTCGCGGCCGAAGGGCACGCCGAGGCCCGCGAGCTGCTCGCCTTCGCCGAGGGCCTGCCGCGCCTCGGCTTCTACCCCGATCTCGCGGCGGCGCTGGCCGCCGCGGGCAAGGATGCGGCGGCGCTCGCGGCCCGGGGCGAGCTGGGAGACATCCTGGCCACGCTGCTCGCCGCCGAAGGGCTCGACTACGCCGCGCGGCCGAAGGCGCTCATCCCGTTCCACCGCTATCCCGAGGGCAGCCGCACGCCCTTCGAGGAGCATCTCGTCGAGGCTGCGGGCTACGTGCGCGACGAGCGCGGCGTCTGCCGGCTCCACTTCACGGTCTCTTCGCAGCACCGCGCCGCCTTCGAGGGCCTGCTGGAGCGCGTACGCGAGCGGTACGAGCGGCGGCTGGCAGCGCGCTTCGAGGTCGGCTTCTCGGTCCAGAAGCCGTCGACCGACACGCTGGCGGCCGACGCCGGAAACCGGCCGTTCCGCACCGCCGACGGCGCGCTCCTCTTCCGCCCCGGCGGCCACGGCGCGCTCTTGGCGAACCTCGCCGACCTCGGCGCCGACGTGGTCTGCATCAAGAACATCGACAACGTCGTGCCCGAACGGCTCCTCGGCCCCACCGTGCACTGGAAGAAGGCGCTGATCGGGCTGCTCGCGACCGTGCAGGCACGTGCCTTCGAGCTCCTGCGCGCGCTCGCTGCGGGGCCGGACCCCGCCGTCGAGGCCGCGCTCGCGTTCCTCGAGCACGAGCTGCTCGTCGTGGTGCCTGCGGCGGTCCGCGCGGGAAATGCCGCGGTGCGCCGGGCCTTCGCCATCGACCGGCTCGACCGGCCGCTGCGCGTCTGCGGCATGGTCCGCAACCGGGGCGAGCCCGGCGGGGGGCCGTTCTGGGTGCGCGGCCCCGACGGCGGCACGAGCCTCCAGATCGTCGAGACCGCGCAGGTCGACGTCGGCTCTCCCGGCCAGCGCGCGATCCTCGCCGCCGCCACCCACTTCAACCCGGTGGACCTCGTGTGCGGGCTCCGCGACTGGCGCGGCCGGCCCTTCGACCTCGCCCGCTTCGTCGATCCCGACGCGGTCTTCCTGGCCGAGAAGTCCCACGAGGGACGGGTCCTCAAGGCGCTCGAGCACCCCGGGCTGTGGAACGGCGGCATGGCCGGCTGGAACACGGTGTTCGTGGAGGTGCCGGCGATCACGCTCAACCCGGTGAAGACCGTCAACGACCTCCTGCGTCCCGAGCACCAGCCGGCCTAGCGCCCTCTGACGCGCCGCGCTGCCGGGCTCCGTGCATTTTTCTCTAGGCACAGGCGCGGGAAGCATGATAGGCGGGCCTCCATTCGGTCCGCGGCGAGCGGCCGACAACCAAGGAGGGATGGCATGCAGCGGAGGTTGATTCAGCGTCTGAGACCGGTGGCATTCGTCGGGTTGGTCGTGGCGGCGCCCGCGCTCGCGACCACGATCAACCAGAACACGTCCTGGACGATCACGAAGTCGGGCTCGTCCACGACGTACCGGGTCGTGGCCTACGGCGACTCGATTTTCGCCGGCTACCATGGCTCGATCTTCAACGTCGCCAAGCGCGCCGCGCCCTACGTGGACGGGGAGTACCTCTACTTCCCGTTCAACACCAACCTGCTGGTGGTCCGGCGCACGAAGTCGGGCGCCGTGGCGAGCGACATCTACAACAACAAGATCGTCGGCGAGCGCTCCTACATGCAGGACGCGAGCACGCGCGTGGTCGAGTTCGAGATGTGCGGCAACGACTTCCTCCAGGCGCGCAGCAGCTTCTCCGGGCAGAGCGGCACCTGCGACTACAGCCCGCTCAACAACGCGCTGGCGAACTGTACGACCTACCAGCAGCTCGCGATGCAGGCGATCAACCAGTACGCCACGACCGCCAAGGTGAAGGTGATCGCGAACCTCTATTACCCCGGCTACAACGCGGACAACCACAACAGCACGTGCAAGGATGGGACCACCGGCCAGCCGGTGAACCTCCAGAACCTCTTCCTCCCCTACCTCGCCCACAGCAACTGGCGCGGGTGCAACTTCGCGTCGCAGTACGGCTTCCAGTGCGTGGACGACTTCGCGCAGTACATGGGCGCGGACTACGACTCGAACGGCGACGGCATCGTGGACTCCGTCGGGCTCCAGTATCAGCAGGGCGAGTCCGAGACCGACTACGTGAACCGCATCAGCGTCACGCTGCGCTCGACGATCCGCGACTCCACGACGCACTTCGTCAACCCGAGCACGAGCTACGACTACCTCCAGTCCGACAACACGCACCCGACGTACTACGGCTCGGCGACGATCGGCATCAACATCTTCACCGGCAGCGGCTCGGGCTCGGGCGGCCCCGACTTCAGCGCGAGCCAGATCGTCGGCGGCAAGAACCCGGTCTGGAACCAGTACGGGCACGAGCGCATGGGCTGGGCGATCTCGACGTTCAACCCACCGACGCCGTGACCGGTCAGCGCAGGAACGGTAGCAGCACGATCACGGGGACGCCGACGTAATACCCGAGGCGGCACCCGATCTCGACGGCCCGTCGCACCCTCGCCGCGCGCGAGGGTGCGACGGCGGCCGCGAGCCCCGCGACCGCCTCCCCCGCGGCACGCCAGAGGGCCGCCCACAGGAGGAGGTAGGTCGCCGCGAACGCCCAGTAGATCGCGAACGTGCGCAGGTACGCCGCCGGCCCCTCGAGATAGTACTGGCCGAGCGGGCCGCCGAAGGCGATGTGCTGGTGCGCGTTGAAGACGAGGGCCGCCGGCAGAAGCGCGAAGCCGCCGAACTTGCCGAGCCGGTGGTACCAGCGCTCGCGCCGCGCCGCGGCGCGCGCCCGGGCCCACGCGACGGCGGGGTGGGCGAGGACGCCGCGGGCCGACTCGACGCCGGCGTCGGCGAGCACCGCGAGCAGAGGGCCGGGGTCCGTGACCGCGAGGCCGTGGCCGAGCCGCCGGCCCGAGCGCAGCCACAGCGACAGCCCGGGCCCCGGCAGCGGCAGCATCCACGGCGCGACCCGCGCGACGGCGGCGCACGGCACCTCGACCGTGCGGTCGCGCGTCCGTACGAGGAGCACGCCGCCGCGGCAGGTCACCCCGGCCGCGCAGGCGCGGCGCAGCAGCCAGGCCGCCACGCCCGGCAGCGCCCAGAGCACGATCACCGGTCGCAGCAGTGGGAAGAGCGGCACCGTCTCCGGCGCGAGCAGCACCCAGGCGAGGATGCCGAGCAGGCTCGCGCGGCTCACGCCCACGAGCCCGCCCGTGACGAGCCGCCACACGGGCGGATACGCGTACGCGTCGAAGGCCGCCGGGCTGCCGGCGGTGCAGGGGTCTTCGTCCGTCATCTTGCCGGCCGCCGGCAGCTTTTCCTATATACTGCGGGGTCGATGGGGGGCCATCCGGATGTGCCGCGTCCCGACCCCGACGGCGTGCGCGTGCTCGCGGCTTCGCCAGTCCGCCGCGCCGCCCGGCTCCTCGGGCTCGCCGTCGCGCTCGTCGGGGTCACCACCGTGGGAATGATCGTCGCGATCCGCCTGGCGCCCGCCGCGCGTCCCGCCGAGGTCGTGCGCGAGACCGCGGCGCCCGAACGCGGCGTGCCCGCGGCGGCCGAGCCCCCGGCGCCGCCGCCTGCGCCGGCGGTCGACACGCGCGCCGCGGCCCACGTCGAGCGCGCCCGCCCGCCAGGATCGCCAGGGCAGCCGGCCGCGATGGTCGCGACCGCGGGCGCCGACGACGGCGCCGCGCACGAGGATGTTCCCTTCACGTTCGGCGAGCCCGGCACCGGGATCCAGGCGTTCCCACCGCCGGGTACCAAGCCGATCAAGCGCGGCATCGTGGTGCCCGACGGTTTCGAGCTGCCGCCCGGCTACGTCCGTCACTACCAGACGACCGACGACGGCCAGCAGCTTCCGCCGATCCTGATGTTCTCGCCCGACTACACCTTCGTCGACGCGAACGGGAAACCGGTCGCCGTGCCGGCCGACCGCGTCGTGCCGCCCTCGATGGCGCCGCCCGGCCTGCCGATGCGCATGCTCGACGTCCCCGCGCCGCAGGGCGCCTCGGGCCCGGCGCGCTGAGCCCGGCGCGCGCGAGGCTCGCCGCGGGCGCGGCGGCGAGCGCTGCGGCGTTCGCGCTGGTCGCGCGTGTCGCCTGGCCGTGGGCCGCGCTCTGCTGGGTCGTGCTCGTCCCCTGGCTCGCCGCCGCCGACCGCGCGCGCACGGTCGGCTCCGCGCTCGCGGCGGGGCTCCTGATGGCCGTCGGCTTCGCGCTCGCGGTGTTCCCGTGGTTCGCGAGCGCGATCGCGGCCTACACCGGGGCCCCGTGGGCGCTGGCGCTGCTCGTGCTCGTCCTGCTCGCGCCGGTGCTCGAGCCGCAGCTCGTCGCGGTCGCGCTCGCGCGGCACGCCGCGCGGCGGACGGGCGGCGGGCGCCGGCGGGTGGGCGTCGCGTCGGTGTGCGCCTACGTCGGCGCGGAGTGGGCCGTGCCGAAGCTCTTCGGCGACACGCTGGGCCAGGGGCTCTTCGCCTCGCGCCTGTGGCGCCAGGGGGCGGACCTGGCAGGGACGGCCGGGCTCACGCTGGTCGTCGTCGCGGGCAACGAGCTCGCGCTCGCGGCCGCCCGCGCCCTCCGCGGCGGGCGGCCGCGGAGCGCGCTCGTGCCCGTCGCGGGCATCGCGGCGCTGGCGCTCGGCCTCGCCGGCTACGGGACGATGCGCTGCCGGCAGATCGACGCCGCCGCGCGCGCGGCGGCACCGGTCACCGTCGGCGTCGTGCAGGCAGACATCAGCCAGTACGACCGCCTCAGGGCGGAGCTCGGGACCTTCGAGGCCGTCCGCCAAATCCTCGATGCGCACTTCGCGCTCTCCAGCGAGGTGCTCGATCGCGGCGGCATCGACCTGCTCGTCTGGCCGGAGACCGTGTACCCGACGACCTTCGGCGCGCCCAAGAGCGCCGACGGTGCCGCCTTCGACCGCGACATCGCCGGCTTCGCCGCCGCGATGGGCGTGCCGCTCGTCTTCGGCGCCTACGACGTCGAAGGCGACGACGAGTTCAACGCCGCGGTCTTCCTCGAGCCTGCGGCGGAGGGGCGCGTGACCTTCGCGACCTACCGCAAGGCGCGGCTCTTCCCGCTCACCGAGCGCGTGCCGGCGCTGCTCGGCTCCGCCGCGGTGCGCCGGGTGCTGCCGTGGCTCGGCTCGTGGAAGCCCGGCGCGGGACGCGACGTGATCCCGGTGACGTTGCGGGATGGACGGCGGCTGCGCGTCGCGCCGCTCATCTGCTACGACGCCGTCGATCCCGACCTCGTGCGGGCTGCGGTGCGGCGCGGGGCGGACGCCATCGTCACGCTGTCGAACGACTCGTGGTTCGCCGCCGGCGCCGGACCGCGGCTTCACCTCGTCGTGTCGGCGTTCCGCAGCATCGAGACCCGCCGGCCGCAGGTGCGCGCGACGAACACCGGCATCTCGGCGGTGATCTCGCCGGCCGGCGACCTGCTCGCCACCGCCGGCGTGGGCGAGCGGGCGGCGCTGGTCGCCCGCGTCGTGCCCGCGGGCGGCGCGTCCACGCCGTGGCTCGCCGGCGGTGACTGGCTCGGCCCGGCGGCGCTGGCGGCGGCGATCGCCCTGCTCGCGTGGCGCCGGCGCGTGGTGTAGAGCGGCGGGCATGGTGGTCGTCACGAACCGCATCCCGGTGGCCCGCGGGCACGAGATCGACTTCGAGGACCGTTTCAGGCGCCGCGTCCACCTGGTCGACCGCCACCCGGGGTTCGTCCGCAACGAGGTCCACCGCCCGCGGCCGATGAAGTTCGACCACGAGCGCGGCACGTGGACCGAGGACCCCGACGCGCAGGGCTTCTACGAGGTGAAGACCTGGTGGCGGCGCTTCGAGGACTTCGTCGCCTGGACGCAGAGCCCCGACTTCGCCGAGGCGCACGCGAGCCGCCCGCCGCGCGAGATGTTCGCCGGGCCGAACGTCCTCGAGGTGCACGAGGTGCTCACCAGCACCGACCTGGGCGACCGGCTCTGAGCCGTCCGCGCCGCCTGCAATTGCACTTCACTTGATCATGATAAAGTGAAGTGCATGTTCAAACGGGCGCTCACGCTCCCCCCATCCGGACGGGAGACATTCTTCCTCTGGGGCCCGCGCCAGACCGGCAAGACGACGCTGCTGCGCGCGACCTACCCGGAGGCGTTCTGGGTCGACCTGCTCAAGGCTGACGAATTCCGGCGCTACGTGCAGAATCCCGAGCGCCTGCGCGAGGAGGTCGCCGCCGCCGCCGGCGTTCGTCAAGTCGTGGTCGACGAGGTGCAGAAGGTGCCGGCGCTGCTCGACGAGGTCCACTGGCTGCACGAGAATCGACGCGTGCGGTTCGCGCTTTGCGGCTCGAGCGCGCGCAAGGTGCGACGCGGCGGCGCCAATCTGCTCGGCGGCCGCGCGCTCCGCTACGAGCTGCACGGCCTCACCGTCGCCGAGCTAGGGACGGCTGCCGACGTCGGCGGCCTCGTCAACCGCGGCTACCTCCCGGCGATCTACGGCGCGGCGCGACCGGAGCGGCTGCTGACCGCGTACGTGGCGGACTACCTGAAGGAGGAGATCGCGGCAGAAGGCCTCGTGCGCAACCTGCCGGCCTTCTCGGAGTTCCTGAACGTTGCTGCGCTCTCCGACGCCCAGCTCGTCAACATGGCGACCATCGCCCGCGAGTGCGGGGTCTCCAGCCACACCATCAAGGGTTACTTCCAGATTCTCGAGGACACGCTGCTCGGCCGCTGGCTTCCGGGCTACACGAAGCGTCCCAAACGGCGCGTGATCGCCGCGCCGAAGTTCTATTTCGCCGACGTCGGCGTGGTGAACCAGCTCGCCCGCCGCGGGCCGCTCGAGGCCGGCTCCGAGCTCTTCGGCAAGGCGTTCGAGAACTGGGTGTTCCACGAGCTGTGCGCGCACGCTGCGTACGCGGACCCGTCGCTGCGACTCGCGTACTGGCGGCTCGCCAGCGGCATCGAGGTGGACTTCGTCGTCGACGACCTGCGCGTCGCCATCGAAGCCAAGGGGACCCGCAAGGTGACGGCCGATCACTTGAGGGGGCTGAGGAGCCTCGTCCAGGAGCACCCCCAAGTGGGGAAGCGCATCGTCGTGTGTCTCGAGCCCCGAGCCCGTACGACGGACGACGGCATTCTCGTCCTACCCGCCCTCGACTTCGGCCGGCGCCTGGGCGCCGGCGAGCTGCTGTGAACGAGCCGCGCGCCGTTCCTCACTTGCCCCCGAGCCACGTGAGGATCGCTGCGCGGTCGGCGTCGAGCTCCGGCGGCGCGCGCCGCGCCGCCGGCTCCGGCACGTCGGCCAGCTTGACCGGGTTGCCGGCGACCCAGAGCGTGCCGATTGCCGGGTCGGGGATGCCGACCACCATGCCGCGGGCCGCCGCTTGCGGGCAGCGCGCGGCGTCGGCGACGGTGTTGACCGGGGCGCACGGCACGCCGGCGCGCTCGAGGCGCTCGAGCCACGCGGCCGCCGGGCGCTCGCGCAGCGCCGCGCCGACCTCGGCTTCGAGCGCATCGGCGTGGCGGCGGCGCGCGTCGGGCGTGGTGAAGCGCGCGTCGGCCCGCAGCTCGGGGCGGTCGATCGCCGTGCACAGCGCGGCGAAGTGCGCGTCGTGGCCGGCGCAGATCACCACCATGGCGCCGTCGCCGGCGGTGAAGGCCTGGAAGGGCGCGATGTTCGGGTGGCGCGTACCGAGGCGCCCGGGGACGGCGCCGGTCACGAGGTGGGTCGTGAGCGCGTTCTCGAGGATCGCGAGCTGGCAGTCGAGCATCGCGACGTCGACCATCGTGCCCGCGCCCGTGTCGCGGCGCTTGCCGAGCGCGGCGAGGACGCCGATCGCCGTGAAGAGGCCGGCGGTGATGTCGCCGATCGACACGCCGACGCGCGCCGGCGGCCCGTCGGGGTAGCCCGTGAGCGAAAGAATGCCGCCCATCGCCTGCGCGACCATGTCGAAGGCGGGACGCTCGCGCAGCGGCCCCGTCTGCCCGAAGCCCGACGTCGCGGCGTAGACGAGCCGTGGCCAGCGCGTGTGGAGCGAGGGCCAGCCGTAGCCGAGGCGGTCCAGCACGCCGGGACGGAAGTTCTCGACCAGCACGTCGGCCGCGCCGAGCACGCGCTCGAAGAGCGCGCGGTCGTCTCGCTCGCCAAGGTCGAGCGCGATCGACTCCTTGCCGTGGTTGAGCGCGGCGAAGTAGAGGCTCTTTCCGCCCACGAAGGGGCCGATGCCGCGCGCGTCGTCGCCCGCGGGCGGGCGCTCGACCTTGATCACGCGCGCGCCCAGGTTGGCGAGGACCAGCGTGCAGTACGGGCCGGCGAGCACGCGGGTCAGGTCGACGACGACGACGCCGGCGAGCGGGCGGGGATCGGCGGTCATCCGGCGAAGGATACGCGGCCGCGCGTGCACCGTCGACCCGCGGCCCGTCCTGTGGCAGAAGGCACGGCGGATGGCGACGTCGGCCCCGCGGCCCTTCACCCCCGCGCAGGAGCGCCTCGGCAGCGCGGTGATCCGCCTGATGTCGATCGCCAACGTCTGGCTCTACCGGCTCACCGGAGGACGCCTCGGCGGACGCTTCCTCCGCGGCGCCCCGGTGCTCCTGCTGACCACGGTCGGCCGGCGCTCCGGACAGCCGCGCACGGTGCCGCTCCTCTACCTGCGGCGCGGCGACACGCTGCTCGTCGTCGCGTCCAAGGGCGGCATGTCGCGCCACCCGCTCTGGTACCGCAACCTCGCGGCGAACCCGCGGGTCGAGGTCGAGATCGGCCGCGAACGGCGGGCGATGACGGCGCGGCGGCTCGACGACGCCGAGAAGGCCCGCGTGTGGCCGGACCTCGTCGCGATGTACCCCGACTACGCCGCCTACCAGGCGCGCACGCCGCGGAACATCCCGGTGGTCGCGCTCACGCTCCCTTGACGTTGCGGATGTAGCGCTGGAGATCCTCGCGATCGATCAACGAGAGCACCTCGATCTGGCCGCCGTCGCGCAGCCGGTAGATGAGCCGCACGTCGGAGGCGACGCGGATGCGGTAGTAGTTGGGCAGCCCCTCGAGGGGGATGGCCCGCAGGCTCGGGTGGCGCCAGTCCTCGGCCAGCCGGTACGCCTTCTCGAAGGCGTTGCGGAGCACGCGGCGGTCCCAGCGGCGGATCGACTCGTAGAACTCGGCGCTGAAGACGGGAAGCCGCCAAGTCGCGCTCGGCTCGCGCGGCGCCTCTTCGGCTGCCGCCGCGGGGCGGACCGCGCCCGCCTGCTCGACCGTCCGCAGGCGCGCCTCGAGCGCCGCCTCGGCCGCGCGCGCCTCGTCGAGGTCGGCCTCGAGCGCCCGCTGCCGGCGCCCGGCCTCCTCGAGCGCGCCGGAGAGGCGCCCGACCTCGGCGGCCGTCCCCGACTGGAGCCGGGCCCGCAGCTCGTCGCGCTCGCGCGCCAGGCGGTCGCGCTCGACGAGCGTCGCCTCGCGCGCCTGCTCGGCGGCGCGCGCCTCCTGCCGCGCGACCCGCAGCCGCTCCTCGAGGTCCGCGACCTGCTGCTTGAGGCTCCCCACGCGGCGCAGCGCGCGCTCGCCGCGCCGCTCCGCGCGCGCCACGTCGCGCGCCATCTCCTCGGCCAGGCGCTGCGCCCCGTCCGGGGCCGGCGGCGAGGCCGGCGGGGGCTCCTCCTCCGCCGGCGGCGGCGCGTCGCACTCGGCGAGGATGGCGCGGGCCACCGCGGAGGCGTGCGGGCCGGCCGCATCGCTGCCGGCGCGCAGCAGCCCCCACGCGAGGTCGCGCAGGGGATCGCGCGATTCGAGGACGAGGGCGGTCACGGCCGCCGCGCCGTGCTCGGCCGCGAGCGCCGGACCGAGCGGCGACTCCCCGAGCTCCTTGCGCAGCGTCGCGTCGACCGCTGCCGCGACCTCGGCGTCGTCGTCGTAGCAATCGACCAGCGTGCCCGCGAGCTCCCAGACCGACAGCGTGTCGATGCGCGTCCCGCGCGGCGCCGTGCCGAGGCGGCCGACGAGCCGGCGTAGCACGCCGTCGCGCAGCGAGACGACGAGGAACGCCTCGCGCTCCTCGGGCCCGAGGGGAGAGAGCAGCGCCACGGGGATGATTCTATGCCGTCTCGGCTGTGATATAGGCAACCGCACCTCGGCATGCGCATCCGGTTGCTCGTGCTCCTGCTCGCGCTCGCCGCGGCCCGCGCGGGATCCGCGGCCGAGGCCGTCGGGACGGTGCTCTCGCTGCCCGCGCGGCCCGGGGCGCACTGGTTCTGGCTGAGCGACATCCTGCTGCACCGCACGGCCCTCTTCGACGCCGACTCCGGGAGCCTGCTCGGGACGATCACCTCGGGCAGCCCAGGCGTGGGCTTCGTCATCGCGCCCCTGTTCTCGCCCGATCACCGCGAGATCTACCTCGCCGAGACATACTACTCGCGCGGCGTCCGCGGCGAGCGCACCGACGTGGTCACGGTCTACGACGCGAGCACCCTGCTCCCGGTCGCCGAGGTCGAGATCCCACCGCACCGCGCCGAGTACTTCCCCGGCAACGCGGCCAACGCCCTCTCCGACGACGGGCGGTTCATGGCGGTCTTCGACCTGACGCCCGCGACCTCGGTCTCGATCGTCGACGTGCAGGAGCGCCGGCTCACCACCGAGATCCGCACGCCGGGGTGCAGCCTCGTCTACGCGGCGGGCCCGCGGCGCTTCCTCATGCTCTGCTCCAACGGTGCGGCGCTCAGCGTGACGCTCGACGAGCAGGGACGGGAGGCGCGCCTCGAGCGCAGCGCGCCGTTCTTCGACCCGGAGCAGGATCCGCTGACCGAGAAGGCGGTACGGCGCGGCGACGAGTGGCTGTTCGTCTCGTTCGCCGGGGTCGTCCATTCCGTCGACGTGGGCGGCGAGGTGCTGCGCTTCGGGGCGCCGTGGTCGCTCCTCGACGACGCCGACCGCCGCGCCTCGTGGCGGATCGGCGGCGGCCAGCACCTCGCGGTGCACGCGGCCACCGGCCGGCTCTACGTGCTCGTCCATCAGGGCGGGCCGGACACGCACAAGGAGCCGGGCACGGAGGTGTGGGTCTACGATCTCCAGAGCCGCCGGCGCGTGCAGCGCATCGCGATGCTGAGCCCGCTGGCGAGCTTCGTCGGCCAGCAGCTCGCGGCCGCGGGGCGGCCGCGGGCGGCGGGGTTCGCCGAGTGGCTGATCGCGAAGGCGACACCGAACCCGGGCGTCGACCGCATCCTCGTCACCCAGGACGAGCACCCCGTGCTCGTGGCCTCGGCGTCGATGCCGCCCACGGTCACGATCCACGACGCGCTCACGGGCGAGGTCGTCCGTGAGATCGCCGAACCCGGGCTCGCCGCGAGCCTGCTCTTCGCGCCATGACCGCGATGGACCCGGCGATCGTCCTCGTGCTGCGCGGGGCGCTCGCGCTTCTGTTCCTGATCGCCGCGGCGCACAAGGCGCGCGACCCGGGCCGGTTCCGCGCCGTGCTCGCCGACTACCGCCTGCTGCCCGCCCGGCTCGTCGCACCGGCGGCCGTCGCCCTGCCCGCGGTCGAGGGGACGCTCGCGGCTGCGCTCTGCGCACCCGGGCAGCGCGCGCCGGGGCTGGTGGGTGCCGCGGCGCTGCTGCTGCTCTACGCGGGCGCGATGGCGGTCAACCTGGCCCGCGGTCGGCGCGATGTCGACTGCGGCTGCATGGGCCCCGCGGCGCACCGGCCGATCGCCCCGGGGCTCGTGGCGCGCAACGTCGCGCTCGCGGCGGCGGCGGTCGCCGGGCTCGTCCCGACGGCGCCGCGTCCGCTCGTGTGGGTCGACGCGGTGACGGCCGCCGGCGGCACCGCGGCCCTGGCCGCGCTCTGGGGCGCCGCCGGCCGCCTGCTCGCGAACCGCCCGGCGCTCGCGCGCCTGCGAGGGACGGCGTGACCCAGGCGCTCCTCGTGTCGAACGCCCTCCTGTGGGCGGCGGTGGTCCTGCTCGCCTGCGTGGTCGCCGCGCTCGCCAGGCAGATCGGCGTGCTCTACGAGCGGGTCGCGCCCGCGGGGGCGCTCGTCCTCGGCCGCGGGCCCGAGGTCGGCGCCCCGGCGCCGGTCGTGCGCGTCGAGGACCTCGGTGGCCGGCCGCTCGACGTGGGCGCGTCCCGCGCCGACGGGCGTAGCACACTGCTCTTCTTTCTTTCGCCCACCTGCCCCGTCTGCAAGGCGCTGCTGCCGGCGCTGCGCTCGGCCGCGGCGCGCGAGGCCGCCTGGCTCGACGTCGTGCTCGCCAGTGACGGCCCGAGGCCGGAGCACGAGGCGTTCGTGCGCGCACGGCGGCTCGAGGCCTTTCCCTACGTGCTCTCCCCCGCTCTCGGTCTCGCCTGGGGGGTGGCGAAGCTCCCGTACGCCGCGCTGGTCGACGAGGCGGGCATCGTGCGCGCCCGCGGCTTGGTGAACACGCGCGAGCACCTGGAGAGCCTCTTCGAGGCGAAGGAGCGGGGCGTCGCCTCCCTCCAGGAGTTCCTCGACAACGCCGAGCCCCCGCTGGAGGCAGGCACGTGACGGCAAACCGGCCGTGGATCGACCGTCTCGTCGAGGGCGCGGCACGCCAGCTCGCGCGGCGCACGTCGCGCCGCGGCATGCTCGCGCGGCTCGGCGCCGCGCTCGTCGGCGCGGCGGCGCTGCCGCTGCTGCCGGTGGCGCGTGCAGCGACCGAGGACCCGCGCATGCCGCCGCCGGACGACTCGAAGCTCGAAGGCGCGGTCGGCGACCCCACGAGCTGCGCCTACTGGCGCCACTGCGCGATCGACGGCTTCCTCTGCGCCTGCTGCGGGGGCTCGCAGAACGCCTGCCCGCCGGGCACCGAGATGTCTCCGGTCACCTGGATCGGCACCTGCCGACACCCGGGCGACGGTCGCGATTACATCATCTCCTACAACGATTGCTGCGGGCAGTCGCTGTGCCTGCGCTGCCGCTGCACGCGCACCGAGGGCGAGAAGCCCGTCTACTTCACCTCGCGCAACAACGACCTCCTGTGGTGCTTCGGGACCAAGAGCCGCGCGGTGCACTGCTCGGTGGCGATCGTCCTCGGGGTGGCGACCCGGTCGTGACGCGGCCGCACGCAGCCGCGGTCCTCGCCGCGGCGGTCGGCCTCGCCGCCGGGCGCGCCGGCGCGATGAGCGGGCCGCCGCTCGACTACACGCTCGCGTGCGCCGGCTGCCACCGCGCCGACGGCGGCGGCACCCCGGGGAGCATCCCGCCGCTCGCGGGCTCGGTCGCGCGGTTCCTCCGCGTCGCGGGCGGCCGGGAGTTCCTGGCACGCGTGCCCGGCGTGGCGCAGGCGCCGCTCGACGACGCGGCGCTCGCCGGCGTGCTCAACTGGATGCTCGCCCGCTTCGACCCCGCGCACCTGCCCGCGGGCTTCGTGCCCTACGACGCGGCCGAGGTGGGACGGCTGCGCCACGAGCCGCTCATCGACGTCGAGGGCGTGCGGGAGCGGTTGCTCGAGGCCATCGGCCACCGCCGTTTTTCCCCTTGACAGCGCCCCGCGCGCGCGCGTACGAGCCAGCAAGACGGAGTGCGAAACCGCGCGCTGATCGCGCGCGCCGTGAGGAGACCTCGTCATGATGCGCTTGTCCGGTGCTGTCGTCGCGCTATCCCTCGCCGTGGGCGTGATCGGGGCCGTCGCGCCCCCGCGAGCGTTCGCCGGCCCGTACCCGGCGAACGTGTGCGTGAGCGCCAAGCAGCGGGAGGCCGGACTCTACTGCAAGCGCGCCCTCAAGGCGTGGGCGGGCTTCGAGAAGAAGGGCGACGCCGGCAAGCGTGACGCGGCGCTCGCGGCCGCCGCAGCGACGCTCACCACGGCGTGGGGCGCGGCGGATGCGAAGGCGTTCGCGAACGGCACCGACTGCGCCGAGACGACCCTGTCGGTCACGGCGGCGCAGGGCCTCGTCGACTCCGCGATCGCCGCGGTGGTGGACGAGGTCGATGCCGGACTCGTGGCCGGCGACCGGCACGACGCGCAGTGCGCCGCGCGCATCCTGATCGCCGCGGGCACCGACTGCCAGAAGCTGCTGCAGGCCGACGGCGTCTTCATCGAGAAGCTCGAGCGGGACCCCAAGCGCGTCAAGCGTAACCAGAAGCAAGCCGCGGCACGGAGCACCTTCCTCACGCGGTTCGCGAAGGCGACCGCGGGGAGCTGCCATACGACGGCCACCCCGGGCGGCGTGCAGAGTCTCCTCGACGGGATCGACGGGAGCATCGTCGAGGAGACCACGGTGTCGCCCAACGTCGACGACACGCAGTTCACGGATATCTCGCCCACGGGGACGACGACCTACCAGGGCAAGCAGCTCACCCCGCAGTGCATCTACGGCCAGCCGTACCACTTCTTCGTGAAGCGCGGCTCGGTCAACAAGCTGGTCATGTACTACCAGGGCGGCGGCGCCTGCTGGGACGCGCTCACCTGCGGCATCCCGACCTGCGACTCGAGCGCCGACAGCGGCGACGACCCGAACGGGGCGACCACGGGCTTCGCCGATCTGAGCAACCCGAGCAATCCGTTCCGCGACTGGAACATCGTGTTCGTTTCCTACTGCAGCTGCGACATCCACTTCGGCGACGCCGAGAAGGACTACACCCCGACGCTGCACATCCAGCACCGCGGGTTCGACAATGCCAAGATCGCGGAGAAGTGGGCGCGGGAGCACTTCCTCGATCCCGACGTCGTCTTCGTCACCGGCTCGAGCGCGGGCGCGTACGGCGCGTGGTTCCATGCGCCGCTGCTGCACCCGGTGTGGCCGGCCTCGCAGTTCCACGTGCTCGCGGACGCGGGCAACGGCGTGATCACGCAGAACTTCCTCGAGACGTACTTCCCGAACTGGAACTTCATCGCGAACATCCCGAAGAACATCCCCGGCGTGCTCGAGTCGCTCCAGAACGGCAGCGGTATCCCCGGCTACACGCAGGCGGTGGCGAGCTTCTTCCCCAACACCACCTGGGCGCACTACGCGACCGCCTACGACGGCGGCTCGGGCGGGCAGACGGGCTTCTACAACATCATGCTGAACAACAACAATCCGCTCGCCGCGCTCACCTGGTGGACCGGAAGCTGCCAGTGGAACCAGGTGATGGAGCAGCAGGTGCAGGAGACGGCCGCCGCGCTCACCGCGACCAACAACTACCGGTACTACGTCGGGACGGGCTCGCGGCACACGATGTGGGGCTCGAACAAGGTCTACACTGACACCAGCGGCGGCGTGCCGACGCTCGTCGACTGGATCAACGCGACGCTCGCGAGCACGCCCCCGGCGGGCGACAGCCCGGCCTGGACGGACGTCCAGTGTACGGACTGCGGCGTCCTGCTGCCGGGCGACCCGCAGCCGCCGACGCTGCCGACGCCGCCGTTCGCGCAGGTCGGGTCGAACGTCGTGGTGGAGTGTCCCTCGTCGGCGAGCGGCGCGTTCGTCGAGTAGGGTAGGCGGTCCGGCCGCGCCCCCCTTGTCAGGGCCCCCGGGCCTGGGGCAGGGTGCGCCTTGCGCGACGGGGCGCGGCCATGGACCAGGTCACCGCACACCGCCTCCACTTCGCCTTCACCGTCACCTTCCACTACCTCTTCCCGCAGTTGACGATGGGGCTGGCGCTCCTCATCGTGCTGCTCAAGTCGGCGGCGCTGCACAGCGGCGACCCTCGCTACGACCGGGCGGCGCGCTTCTGGGGCCGCGTCTTCGCGATCAACTTCGCGATGGGGGTGGTCACCGGCATCCCGATGGAGTTCCAGTTCGGGACCAACTGGTCGCGCTTCTCCCGCGCGGCCGGGGGCGTCATCGGGCAGACGCTGGCGATGGAGGGCGTCTTCGCGTTCTTCCTCGAGTCGGGGTTTCTCGGCCTCTTCCTCTTCGGTGAGCGCCGGCTCGGCCCGCGCGGCCACTGGGGAGCTGCGGCGCTCGTGTTCCTCGGATCGTGGCTCTCGGGCTACTTCATCATCGCCACCGACGCGTGGATGCAGCACCCGGTGGGCTGGGCGCGCGGCGCCGACGGTGGGTTCGCGCTCGCGAGCCTGCGGGCACTGCTCCTCAACCCGTGGGCCGGCTGGCAGTACGCGCACAACATGAACGGCGCGGTCATCACCGCCTGCTTCGTGATGGCGGCGGTCGGAGCGTACTATCTGCTCGCGGGCGAGCACACGGACCAGGGCCGCCTCTTCGTCCGGCTCGGGGTCGTGGTCGGCGCGGTCGCCACGGTCGTGCAGCTCTTCCCGACCGGCGACGGCCAGGGGCGGCTGGTCGCGACCCATCAGCCCGCCACGCTCGCGGCGATGGAGGGGCTCTTCCGTACCGAGGCGGGCGCGCCGCTCGTGATCCTCGGGCAGCCCGACGTCGAGCAGCAGCGGCTCGACAACCCGCTGGTCATCCCCCGCATGCTGAGCTTCCTCACCTACCGGCGTTGGCGTGCGGAGGTGAAGGGCCTCGACGCCTATCCCCCGCAGGACCGGCCGGACAACGTGCCGTTGCTCTACTACAGCTATCACATCATGGTCGGGCTCGGGACGATCTTCATCGCGGTGATGGTCCTCGCCGCGTGGATGCTCTGGCGCGGCACGCTCTACCGCTCGCGGGCGATGCTCTGGACGCTCATGCTGAGCCTACCCTTCCCGTACATCGCCAACACGGCGGGATGGATCACCGCGGAGGTGGGACGCCAGCCGTGGCTGATCCACGGCCTCCTGCGCACCACCGACGGCATCTCGCCGATGGTGTCGAGCGGCAACACGCTCTTCACGCTCCTCGGCTTCATGGGGATGTACGGCATCCTGGGCGTGCTCTGCCTGTTCCTCCTCCAGCGCGAGATCGCGCGGGGGCCGGAGGGCTAGGGCGATGAGTACGCTCTGGTTCTGCCTCGTGGTCGCCATGGGGATCGCCTACGTCGTGCTCGACGGCTTCGATCTCGGCGCCGGCGCGATCCACCTGCTCGTGGCGCAAACCGACCGCGAGCGCCGCCTCGTGCTGCGCTCGATCGGTCCGGTGTGGGACGGCAACGAGGTGTGGCTGCTCGCCGGCGGCGGCACCCTCTACTTCGCCTTCCCGGCCCTCTACGCCGCCGGATTCAGCGGATTCTATCTACCGCTGATGATCGTGCTCTGGCTGCTCATGCTCCGCGGCGTGGCCGTCGAGTTCCGCAACCACGTCGCGAGCCCGGTGTGGGCGCCGCTGTGGGACGTCGTGTTCGCGGCGGCGAGCCTGCTGCTCGCCGTCTTCTACGGGGCGGCGCTCGGCAACTTGGTGCGCGGGGTGCCGCTCACCGCGGAGGGATGGTTCTTCGAGCCGCTGTGGACCGACTTTCGCGTGGGTCCCGGCGCCGGCATTCTCGACTGGTATACGATACCCGTGGGGCTGTTCGCCGCCGCGGCGCTGGTCCTGCACGGCAGCCTCTGGGTGAGCCTCAAGACCGAAGGCGCTCTCCAGGAGCGCACGCGGCGGATGGCGCGGCGCGCGTGGCTCGCGGTCGCGGGGGGGACGATCGTGGTCACGCTCTTGACCTGGATGGCGCAGCCCCAGGCGGGCGCGAACCTCGCCGCACACCCGTGGGGGGCGCTCTTCCCCGCGGCCGCGGCGGGAAGCCTCGTCGGCGTGCGCCGCGCGCTGGCGCGCGAGCGCGACCGTGCCGCCTTCCTCGCCTCGGCGGCCTACCTCGCCGCGATGCTCGCGAGCGCGGCCTTCAGCGTCTACCCCTACGTGCTCCCCGCGGTCACCGGCCCCGCCTACGCGCTCACCGTGGACAACGCCGCCGCCTCGCCCCACGGCCTGCGCGTCGGGTTCGTGTGGTGGACGCCGGGCATGCTGCTCGCCTGCGCGTACTTCGCCTACACGTATCGCCACTTCGCCGGCAAAGTGACGCTCGACGGGGAGGGCCACTACTGAGGCGCGACGGCCGCCGCCCACGCCTCGGGCGCCTCCATCTGCGGGTAGTGGCCGACGCCGTCGAGCACGCGCAGCGGTCCGCGCGACATCGCCGCGAGTCGCCGCCCGATCTCGAGCACCGCGATGGGATCGCGGTCGCCCCACACGACGCGGATCGGCACGTCGGTGCGCTCGAGGATCGGCCGCCACCGGCCCGCGTGGTCGCGGCGCTCGAGGTTGTACCGGGCGATCTTGCCGAGCACCGCGAGCCCGCCGTCGGCGGCGAGCCAGTACGCGATCGCCCGCAGGTCGACGGCCGGCGTGCGGTCCGGGTCGGCCCAGAGAAAGCGCAGCCCCTGCGCGAACGCCTCGGGGTCGAAGCTCGCCGCGAAGCGGGCGGCGCCCTCGTCGGTGATGATCGCGTGCTGGAACGGCGTGAGCTGCGCCAGCTCAACCAGGTGGCTGCCGTTGCAGAGCACGAGCCCGTCGAGCGCCACGCCGAGCGTCCCTTCCTCGTGCCGGCACAGCATCTCGACGGCGACCGTGAGCCCCATGTCGTGGCCGACGATCGTCGCCCGCTCCACGCCGAGGGCCCGGACGACCTCGCCGGCACGCCGGCCCTGGTCGAGCAGCGAATACGAGGCGTCGGCGGGCTTGTCCGAGAGGCCGAAGCCGAGGTGGTCGAAGAGCGTCACCCGGTGCCGGGCGGTGAGGAGCGGCAGGGCGGCGGCGAAGTCGTGGCTCGACGACGGGAAGCCGTGGAGCAGCACCAGGTCGGGCCCTCGGCCCTCCTGGACCGCGAAGAGCCGAGGCCCTTCGGCCAGCGCGACCCGGCGCCCGCGGCGCGCCCACCGAGCCTGGACGGCGGCGACCTCGGGCGGAATCGTCACGGTTCGCCCTCGCCCCTCATCGGATGTCGTCCAGCGGGGCGAGCAGCGCGTGCACGGTCTCGAGGCTCAGCACGACGAGGACGACCATGAGGCCGACGGTGGCGAGTGTGAGGACGATTTTCGCCGGCCGGGAGAAGCCGGAGCTTCGCCACAAGAGCGGCAGCGCGAAGGGCCCGAGAACGAAGAAGAGCAGGACGAGAACGAGCCACGGCCGGTCGAACCACCGCTGCGTCAACGGCGCCCCGATCGCCCGTCAGCGTCCTTCGGCCGCGCGCAGCGAGGTCAGCGCCTCCGCGACGTGCCGGGTCGCCTGGAGCTGGGAGTTGAAGACGTGGCGGACGACGCCGCCACGGTCGATGACGAACGTGACGCGCCCGGGCAGGAGCCCGAGCGTCGCCGGCACGCCGTAGCGCCGACGCACGGCGCCGTCGCGGTCCGACAGCAGGACGAACGGCAGGCCGTACTTCGCCGCGAACTTTCCGTGCGAGTCCTCCGAGTCGGAGCTGACGCCGATCACCTCGGCGCCGGCGTCGACGAAGTCCTGGTACTGGTCGCGGAACGAGCACGCCTCCTTGGTGCAGCCGGGCGTGTCGTCCTTCGGGTAGAAGTAGAGCACCACGGCCCGTTTGCCCCGGTAGTCGCTCAGGCGGATCATCCCTCCGGCGCGGTCGGGAAGCGCGAAATCGGGTGCGGCGTCACCCACCCGCACGGTGGGCGACCCTTTGAAGGCGTCGAAGAGGCCCATGGCGGCTGCCGATGCTCGCACATCTGGCCGCGGCTCGTCCAGGTGGTCAGCCCGGCGCCGCGAGGAGGAAGTTGCCGATCCCTGCGGCGACCGGCCGCGCCGGATCGTCCTGCCACGCGAGCACTCGCACGTTGACGATGCGCCGGCCGTGCTTGACCAGCTCCGCACGCCCTCGGGTGTCGCGCGGACCGGCGGGGCGAAGGTAGTCGATGCTGAAGTTGATCGGCTTGGGGACGCGCTGGCTGTCGCTCAGCTCGACGACCTGGACCAGCGCGGTCAGCTCGAGGAAGGCGCCGACGACGCCGCCGTGCAGCGCCGGCAGCGCCGCGTTGCCGACGAGATCGTCGCGGAACGGCAGCACGCAGACCTGGCCGTCGGCGTGCGCCTCCACGCGGACGCCGAGAAAGCGCGCATACGGGATCGACGCCAGCGCCTCGTGGCCGGTCATCTCGGCGCCGAGCGGCGGGCGGGCCCGCCGCTCGACCCGCCCGCCCGCGATCCCGTGAGGCTCAGACCATCTCCTTGAGCCCCCGCAGCGGACGCACCCGCACCACGTTGCGAGCCGGCTTGGCCTTGAACATCACCTGCTCCTTGGTGAACGGGTTGATCCCCATCCGGGCCTTCGTCGCCGGCTTCCGCGTGACCGTGACCCGCATCAGGCCGGGCACCTTGAAGACGCCGGGGCCGTTCTTGGCCAGGTCGGCCTTGATCATCGAGCCCATCACGTGGAACACGGCCGCGACGTCGCGGGCGTGAATGCCGACGTGCTGGGCGATGGTGCGGAACACCTCGCTCTTGCTGCGCGTCTTTGCCGCCGCCGCGACCTTGACCGGCTTCGTCAGGTCGAGCTTCGAGACGCGGCGTGCAGACGCCTTCTTCATGGTGCTCGCGGGCATGCTAGCTCCCCTTTCCGCTGGTGGAATGCTGTAGCGGCGCCACCCCATAGTGCGGGAAGCGGCGGAAGGCAAGCGCGCGGCCGCCGGGGGCGGTCCGCGCCGGGGTCGGCCGGCGGGCGTTGACAGTCACGCGAGGGCGGGCGAAAAGGCCTCGACTCGAGGAGGGCCCCCCATGACGCGACGCGACCTGACCCTGCTCCTCAGCCTGGGCGTGCTCCTCGCCGCCGGCGTTGCCCGCGCGGCCGAGGACGTGCACAGCCACGCGGCCGCCGTGCAGCACAAGGTGATCGTGATCGACACCGACCGGATCAGCCCCTCGGCGCTGACGATGAGCGCCGACGACGTGCTCGAGTTCGAGAACTTCGCCTTCAACCCGATGATGATCGTCTTCGTCGAGCCGAAAGAGCAGGCCGACAAGATCCGCTGTCACCTGATCGGGGGCAAGGCGGGGAGCGCGGGGCGGGCGTCCTGGCAACTCTTCGGCTGGGGGCCGGGGCAGCAGCTCACGGCGACCATCCCGCCGGGGCGGTTCGCGAGCGTGTGCTCGCTCGTCCCCGGCGAGTACACCTTCGTCGCCAAGCGCGCCGCCCGCGCCACCGGGGCGCACCCGGGAGCGACCCTCGGCATGAAGGGCACGATCACGGTGCAGTAGCGCCGGGGGGACGCGGCGCTCAGCCGCCGCAGGTGCCCGAGCCCGTCGACTTGCAGGAGAAGGTCGGCGTGCTGCCGACGCACGGGATGCAGGCGCGCACGCACGCGTCGCCCGAGCCGACGACCACGCCCACCACCCCATCGCGCATGGTGTTCGCGAGCGCGGTCCCGCGCCGCGCCATCTGGATCCGCATCAGGCCGGCGCTGCCGGGCACGTCGCTCAGCCGCACGAACTTGAGACCGTCCATGCCGCCGTCGTGCGAGACGAAGCGGATCGCGTGGGGGACCTGCGTGAAGAGCGTGCCCGGAACCGTCACCGTGTAGAAGACGTTCGCCGGATCGTCGTCCGGCTCGAAGGCGACCGTGATCGAGAGCCCCTGGGTCGCCGGGTCGAAACCCGCCGGCGGGACGAAGGTCGCGGTGACGCGCAGGTGCTGACGCTGGGGCGTCAGCGACAGCTTCACGAGCGTTCCGGCGGCGCACGGGGCCTGCGCGGCGGCGGGGTGTCGCCCCGCACACAAGACGAGCAGGGCGAGTCCGAGCAGTGCGATGGGGCGCATCGAGCCCACCTACCACGGCGGCGCGGACTCCCGTCAAGGACAAACGGCCGCCACGCGCCGGGGCTCGAAGTTACGCTTGCGGAGGTTACGCTCACGTAGTAATCGGGTGCCGTGGAAGGAAGCTGCGTGCGGCCACGGCTTCGGGGCGTCTCGCACCGCTATGCCTTCTTCGTCTCGCTCCTCGCGGGGGTCGCGCTGGTGCACAGGGCGTCCGGTGAGCGGGCCGCGGCCGCGGCGGGGACGTATGCGCTCAGCCTCTCGGCCCTCTTCGGGGTGAGCGCGCTCTACCACGGCGTCACGTGGTCGGCGCGCGCACGCCGATGGATGCGCCGTCTCGACCACGCGATGATCTTCCTGCTGATCGCCGGGACGTACACGCCGTTCGGCCTCCTCGTGCTCGACGGCTCGCTCGCGGCGCTCGTGCTCGCAGTGGTGTGGACCGGCGCGCTCGTCGGCATGACGGCGAGCCTGGCGTGGATCGACGCACCGCGGTGGCTCAGCGCCGCGGTGTACGTCGCGCTCGGCTGGGTGGCGGTGGCGGCGTTCCCCCAGCTCGTCTTGCACCTGGGGATCCTGCCCACGGCCATGCTCGTCCTCGGCGGCCTCCTCTACTCGGCGGGCGCCGCCGTCTACGCGCTCAGGCGGCCGGACCCGGCGCCGGCGGTCTTCGGGTACCACGAGGTCTTCCACGCGTTCGTGATCGCAGCGGCCGTCGCGCACTATGCGGTCGTTGCCTTCGTCGTCCTCCCGCGCAGCTGACCGCGACGCTCGTTCGCCGTCCGACGACGGTCCGGAGCGAGCCCGGCAGCGGCGCACGATGCGGCGAGGCTGCGCGCTCGCTCGCGCGAGATCTGCCCGCCACGGCGGCACGGAGGTTGCAAAGGGCGGTCGACGGCCGTGGACGCTCCGGGCCCCTGGGCGATCTCACGCGGCGGACAGGAGTGAAGATGAGAGCCTCGGCCCGCGGTCTGCTGCTGCTGGCGTTCATCGCCGCGCCTCTGCTGCGCGGCCGCCCCGCGCTGGGGGCCATCGCCCTCGTCCAGACGATCGGGACGAGCGCCGACACGACCACGGGGACGACGCTCTCGGTGACGGTGCCTGCTACGGGCGTCGCGGCCGGCGACTCCATCATCCTCACCTTCACGATGGGCGATGTGGGCACGGCCGTGAGCGCCGCCGACTCCGCCGGCAACGTCTACAACGTCGACGTCCAAGGCGCCGCCACGGGCCTGGTCCGCACCGTCGTCCTCTCCGCTCACGGCGTCATCGCGCTGGCCCCGGGCGACGTCATCACGGTGACGCACCCCTCCACCACCGTGCGCGCGCTCAGCGCGACCGAGTTCTCGGGCCTCGCGCCGACGGCCACGCTCGACCAAACGCAGGTCGCCGGCGGAACGGGGACGGCGCCTGCCTCCGGCGCGACGGCGCCGACGACGCAGCCCGACGAGCTGCTGATCGGCGCCATCGGCACCGACGGTCCCGTGACCGACGCCTTCACGGCCGGGACCGGCTACACCGCGCTCACCGGCGCCGGCACGGCGGTCGGCACGGACGTCACGATCGACCCCGAATTCGCGATCGTGAGCGCGACCGGCGCCTACGCGGCCACGGGCACGCTCGGCACGAGCCGTGACTGGGCGGCCGCCATCGCGACCTACGTGGCTGCGCCGCCTCCCACGACCACGACGAGCCCGACGACCACCACGACGAGCACGACCACCACGACGACCACCACGCTGCCGGCGGTCTGCGGCGACGGGATCGTCGAGGCCGGCGAGCAGTGCGACGACGGCGCCGCCAACGGGACGATCAACTCGTGCTGCACGGCCACGTGCACGTTCCAGCCCGCGGGGACGAACTGCGCGGACGACGGCAACCCGTGCACCGTCGACCAGTGCAACGGCACGAGCGACGTGTGCCAGCACGTCGCGGGGAACGCCGGCGCGGTGTGCCGGCTGGCCGCCGGCCCGTGCGATACCGCGGGCATCTGCACCGGGACGAGCCCGACCTGCCCGGCCGACGTGTACAAGCCGGCCGGTACGGTGTGCCGGCCCGCGGTCGGCACCTGCGACATCGCCGAGACCTGCACCGGCACGAGCCCGCTCTGCCCGCAGGACCAGTATCAGCCGGCGGGCACGGTATGCCGTCCGGCGGCCGGGCCGTGCGACGCCGTCGAGACGTGCACCGGGACGAACCCGTATTGCCCGCCCGACGCGCTGCTCCCGGCGACCACCGTCTGCCGCCCCGCGGCCGGTCCCTGTGACCTCGCCGAGAACTGCACCGGCACGAGCGCGCTCTGCCCGCCCGACTCCTACCTCCCCGCCGGCACCGTCTGCCGTCCGGCGGCCGGTCCCTGCGACGTGGCCGAGGTGTGCAGCGGACAGAGCACGCAGTGTCCCGCCGACGCGTTCGCGCCGGCGACCACCGTCTGCCGCGCGGCGGCGGGCGCCTGCGACGTCGCCGAGTACTGCACGGGCACCAGCGTCACCTGTCCGCCCAACACGCTCGAGCCCGCGGGCACGGTCTGCCGCCCCGCGGCGGGCGTCTGCGACGTCGCCGAGGTGTGCGACGGCGTGAGCAGCGCGTGTCCGGCGGACGCCAAGCAGCCCAGCACGACCCTGTGCCGCCCGGCCGTGGACGTCTGCGACGCCGCCGAATACTGCGACGGTGTCTCCAACGACTGCCCGCCCGACGCGATGCAGCCGGCGGGCACGATCTGCCGCGCACCGGATAGCGCCTGCGACACGGCGGAGCGGTGCGACGGCGTCGACTCCGGGTGCCCGTCGGACCCCGATGGGGGCGGCGCGAGCGACGCCGTCTGCCCGTGCACGAGCCCGGCGCCCCAGATCGCCCCGAAGGCGAAGCTGGAGATCAAGGGGATGAACCTGCCGCCGGGGCACGATCGGCTCACGTTCGTGGGCGTCGCTACCGGTCTCCCGACGTCGTCGCCGATCGACCCCGTGAGCACCGGGCTTCGGGTGCTGATCGACGGCACCCCGACGACGGGCAACGTCCTCGACGTGACCGTGCCGCCCGGCGCCTTCGACAGCGCTACCGGGGTGGGGTGGAAAGCAAACACCAGCGCCAGCAACTTCCTCTACCTCGATCCGGCCGGCTTGCAGGGCATCACGAAGGTCCACCTGCGTCTGCGCCGCGAGACGCCCGGGGAGGTGAAGTTCGTCGTGGTCGCCAAGAACGCGACCTTCAACGCGGGCTTCCCCATCGCCCCGGCCCAGCTCCCCCTCACCGGCCTGCTCGTGCTCGACCCGCCGCTCGGTGCCAACGGCCAGTGCGCGGAGGCGACGTTCCCGGGGCCTGCGCCGGCCCCGAGCTGTACTGCGAGCACGGCCTCGGTGCGCTGCAAGTAGAGGAACGCCCCGCTCAGGCCCGCGCCTTCTCCCAGATGCCCATGAGGCGCCACAGCCGCACGGCTGGCGCCGTCAACAGGCCGAGCTCGCCGAGCAACGCGTGCACCTTGGCGAGCGAGGCGCGCGCGAAGGCGCGGTGGTCCGGGTTCTTCGTGTACGCCCGGGCGATGACGTCCCGCGGGATTGCCCACCGCCGCACGACCTGCCGCGAAGGCCGCAGCATCATCTGGAACATCGTGCCGAGGATGAGCGGAGCGCGCAGCGCGAGCCACCGGCGGCGGCGCGCCGAGAGGCGCGGGACGTGCTCGCGCAGATAGGCGCGTGCGAAGCAGAGGTGACGGGCCTCCTCGGTCACGTGAATCTGCATGATGCGGCGGAGCAGCGGGTGGAGCTCGCGGCCGCTCTGGAGCGCGCTGCGCTGGGCGTGGTCGATCGGGTCCTCGCCGCCGAGCACGAACACGAAGAACAGCTCGGGGAAGGTGCGCGCGGTGCGCACGACGCTGCGGGCGCCCACCCGGTCGAGCCAGCCGAGCCCCGGCACGTCGAAGCCGCTGCGACGCACGAACTCGTGGAACATGAGGGAGTGTTGCCCCTCCTCGATCATCTCGTGGTAGGCGTAGCGCAGCTCGGGCGCCTCGGTCGGCAGCGTGAAGGCCAGCTCGAGGAGCCCGCGCTGGAGCGCGTTCTCGAACTGCGCGCCGACCTTCATCTGGGTCGCGACCATGTGCAGGCTGATCCGCGCACGAGCCGCCGGCTGCTGGCTGCGGTACCAGTCGGTGCCGCCGAGGGGATGGTCGGGGGCCAGCTCGAAGCGCGGGTCGTCGGGGTCGAGGCGGTGGTCGGGCGCATCCCAGGGCACGTCGGCGTAGGCATCGAAGTGCTTCGCGACCGACTGCCGCGAGAGCCGCCGGACCAGATCGGCGTACGCTTCTCCCGTCGCGGTGGGGCGCTCCTCGTCGGGAATGTCGTTGGGTCCCGTCAGCATGGCTCTTCCCGCCCCCTCGGGGATCACGCGGCGGCGCGAGATGCAACCGGGTGCCGGGTGGACACACTCCGTCCCGGGCGGCCCGGGCCGTGCTTCGCGGCGCGGCGAGTGGCCGCGGCGCCGAGGACGGCGCCGGCCAGCAGGAGCGGCACGAGGAGGAGGGCCGTGAGCCCGGCGGCCCCCAGGTCGAGGATGGGAGCCGTCCGGCCGAGGGCCTCGGGGATTAGTGCAGCGGCTGGTAGCATCGTCCGTTACCTCCGTCGGAGATTCGGACGGTGCAGGCCGTGTGCCAGGCGGATTCAGCCGGATCGGCCGAGACCGCGGAGGCCGGATGCATTCTCCGGCATGCACGGGTCCGCATGCCGCGGCAGGCGCCCGCCTCGCCGGTTCAAACCTGGACAAGTGGCACCCTCTTTGCGGATGCTCGGGCGTGGGGACCATGGGCACCCTCCCGACCGCCGCCGTCGTGGCCGCCGGCATTCGTCTGAGCGCCGTCCTGGTGTGCGTGACGCTCGCGAGCGTCGTCTGGCCCGTGCTCCGCGCCCGGCCTCCCGGCCCGGTGCCGCACGCGCTCCTCATGAGCATCGTCGGCACGGGCGGCGGGCTCGTGCTGCGTATCGAGCCGCCGCGCGAGGGCCGTACGCCATGAGCGCCAGCGTCCTCGCCGCCGTTCTCTTCGGCCTGGTCGCGCTCGTGTGGTTGATCCTCGCCCAGCTCGCCTGGCGCGGATGGCGGGAGCTCAGCCTGCCGCTCGCGATGACGGCCATGGCCGGCGTCGTCACGCTGCACTACGGCCTCCACGTCGTGTCGATGCTCGTATCCCCAGCGGCGCGCGCATCTCGCCTCGGTCACCTCCTCGGCGTCGTCGATCAGGTCGGCCTGGTGCTGGTTTTCGCCGTGCTTCACGACGGCGCGCCGCTATCGCCGACCTTCCAGCCCCCGCCGCGCAGCCGGCGCTGGATCGCGGCCAACTTCGGCGTGGCCGCAGTCGTGAGCGCGCTCATCGTCGTGCGGCGGCAGGGGACGCCGGCCGCCGGGGTCATCTCGGCCGTCGAGGCCCTGTACTTCAGCGGGATCACGCTGCTCGTCGCCCGGGCCATGGCCCGCAGCGCGCGCCGCGGGCGCTGGAGGCCTGGCAGCCTCGGAGAGACCCGATCCGCCGACGTGGCGCTGATCAGCGTCGGCGCGGCGCTCTGCGTCGCCGGCGGGCTGCTGGCGCGCCAGGGCGACACTCGGGTCAGTCTGGCACTCGACGGCGCGCTCGGGCTCGTCTTCGCCTCGTTCTGGGTGGTCCGCATGCTGGGAGAGGTCGTCCGCCGCTTCCTGCTCCTCGGCATGATGCTGGCGGCGGTCGGTGGGGTCTACTTCGGCCTGCATGCCCTGGCCGCCGGCGCCACGCCCGAGGGAGGGCGGCTGATCGACGTCGGCGCCGTGCTCGCGCTCGTCCTTCTCCTCGGTCCCGGGCAGGACTGGCTGCGCGACGGTTTCGACCGGGTGCTTTTCCGCCGCAGCCGCCGACGGCGGGACGGGCTGCGCGCATTCCTCCAGACGCTCGCGCCCGAGGAGGGCGTGGCCGCCTGCTGCCGGCGTGCGCTCACGGCAGCCGTGCGCATCATGGAGCTTCGCGGCGCGGCGATCCTCCTGCGCGACGGGGATGTGCTGGCGGACGGCGACATCGAGTGCGCGGCGCTGGTGGCAGCTTGGCCGCGCGGCACGGCCGCCGACGCCCTCCCGCGCCGGCGCTTCGACGCGGAGATGCTCTCGGACGCGGCGCTGCGGGAGGCGCTCGGTGCCGCCGAGGTGTCGAGCGTCGTGCCCCTGCTGAGCCCGCGGCGACGCTGGGGCCATCTCTTCGTCACCACGAGCTTCCTCGGTTCCACCGCGTTCCTCGACGAAGACATCCAGACCGCCGAGGACTTCGCCATCCAGCTCGCGCGCGTGCTCGACGCCGCGGACCTGCTCGCCCGCGCGGTCGCCGTCGAGCGCTCGCTGGCACACGCGGAGAAGCTCGCGGCGATCGGCGAGCTGGCGGCGCGGGTCGCGCACGAGATCCGTAACCCGGTCACCGCGGCCCGCAGCCTCGCCCAGCAGCTCGCGCGGGGGCCGGAGGCGGAGGCCGCGACGCTGGTGGTGGCGGAGCTCGACCGGGTCGAGCGGCAGGTGGCGGCGCTGCTGCGCTTCGCGCGGCGCGACGAGCTGCGGCTCGTGCGGGTCGATCTCTGCGCGCTGGTGGACGAGACTCTGGCGGCGTTCCGCCGGCGGGCGGTGGCGGCGACGCTCTCGGCATCGGTGAACGGGCCGGTCGTCGCCCGCGCCGACCGCGAGAAGCTCCGGCAGGTGCTCGTCAACCTGGTCGAGAACGCGCTCGACGCGGGGGCGGGCGCCATCGTCGCCGCCGTCGGCGCCACGAACGGGACGGCCGCGATCGAGCTGCGCGACGACGGGGCGGGCGTGCCGGCCGCCGCGCTGCCGCGGCTCTTCGACCCGTTCTTCTCGACCAAGGCAACGGGCACGGGGCTCGGGCTCGCGATCGCGCGCCGCACGGTCGAGGCGCACGGGGGGCGCATCACGGCGACGAGCGCGCCCGGCGCGGGCGCGACGTTCCGCATCGAGCTGCCGCTCGCGGGGGAGGACGGATGAAGGGCGCGATCCTCGTGGTGGACGACGAGCGTGCGATCGGCATCGCGATCCAGCGCCTGCTCTCGGCGCGGGGGCACGCCGTCGATACGGCCCTCTCGGGCGAGGACGCGATCGCGAGGCTCGGCCGCCAGGCCTACCACCTGGTGGTCACGGACCTGAGCCTCCGGGGCGTGAGCGGCCTCGACCTGCTGCGCTGGATCCGGGCGAACGCCCCCGATACCGCCGTCGTCCTGATCACCGCCTTCGGATCGGAGAAGGTCGCGGTCGAGGCGATGAAGCTCGGCGCGGCGGACTACCTCCCGAAGCCCTTCGACAACGACGAGCTCGAGGTGGTGGTCGAGCGTGCCCTGGACGGCGTCCGGCTCCGCCGGGATGTCGAGCTGCTGCGTGCGCAGGCGGCGGAGGCGTATCGCTTCGAGAACATCATCGGGCGCAGCCCCGCCATGCAGCGCGTGTTCGACGTGGTCCGCAAGGTCGCGGATACGGACCTGACCGTGCTCATCCGCGGTCCGAGCGGCACGGGCAAGGAGCTGGTCGCCAACGCGCTCCACTACAACAGCCCGCGGCGGGCCGGCCGCTTCGTCAAGGTGAACTGCGCGGCGTTCGCGCGCGAGCTGGTGGAGAGCGAGCTGTTCGGGCACGAAAAGGGCGCCTTCACCGGCGCCGTCGCCACCCGCGAGGGCAAGTTCGAGCTGGCCGACGGCGGCACGCTGCTGCTCGACGAGGTCGGCGACATGCCGCTCGAGACGCAAGCGAAGATTCTGCGCGTGCTCCAGGAGCACGAGGTCGAGCGCGTCGGCGGCAGCCGGCCGATCACGGTCGACGTGCGCGTGCTGGCGGCGACGAACCAGCCGCTCGAGGCGAAGGTGAAGGCGGGGACGTTCCGCGAGGACCTGTACTACCGCCTCAACGTGGTGGTGATCGACATCCCCCCGCTGCGCGAGCGGCCCGAGGACCTGCCGCCGCTGATCGAGCACCTGCTCGCCGCCGCGGCTGCCCGCCTCGGGCGCCCGCCGAAAACGCTCGCGCCCGGCGCGTACCGCGCGCTCATCGAGCACGACTGGCCGGGCAACGTCCGCCAGCTCGAGCACGTGATCGAGCAGGCGGTGGTGCTCGCCTCGGGCCCGGCGATCGGCGTCGACGACCTGCCTGCGGGGCTGCGACCGGCCGCGCAGGCCGCGGAGCCGGACGGGCCGCCCGGCAGCTTCCGCGCCGCCAAGCAGCAGGTGATCGAGCGCTTCGAGCGCCAGTTCCTCACCGCCGCGCTCGCGCGTCACCGCGGCAACGTCTCCCGCGCCGCCGACGAGATGGGCATGTACCGCCAGCAGCTCCAGCAAAAGCTCGCCGAGTACGGCATCGACGCGGAGCGCTTCCGCGGCTCGTGACCGCGGCGCGCGCGCCCGCCTTCGAGGCATGGCGGGTGGTCGCGCCGAACCTCCGGCCGAGCGGCCGAGCCCGCTCGCCGCGACCGCGCGTCTCGCGAGCCGCCTCGGCGCGATCCGGGCGGGCCGTTGGAAACTCCCCGCGCCGGCGTGTATGCCCCCTCGGATGCGCCGCCTCTACCTCATGCGCCACGGCGAGACGCTCTACCTGGGGGCGCACTCGGAGGATGGCACCGACCTCACCCCGGCTGGCCGTGTCCAGGTCGAGCGGGTGGCGGACACCTTCGGCGGGGTCGCCCTCGATCTCCTGGTGTCGAGCCCTGCAGTCCGGGCTCGGGGAACGGCGCAGATCGTCGCCGCTCGCCACGGTCTCGAGGTCGAGATCGACGAGGATCTGCGCGAGATCACCCCGGGCCGCCTCGACGGGATGGAGCTGACCGACATCTTCGCCGACGTCGTCCGGTTCTTCTCGGGCCAGGGCGTGACGGCCGAGACGCCCTTCCTCGGGGGGGAGACGTTCGGGCAGGTGCGCGCGCGGACGCTCGGGGCGGTCGCCCGCCTGCTCGCCCGGCCGAGATGGACGAACGCGCTCGCCGTGGCGCACGGGGGGGCGAACATGGCGCTGCTGGCAGGCCTCCTCGGGCTCGAGGGAGGCGGGCTTCCCCCCCTCGAGCAGGACCTCGCCTGCATCAACGTGATCGACTTCCACGATGACGGCCGGCCGATCGTGCGGCTGGTGAACCTCTCCGTTCACGATCCTCTCAAGGGAAGCCACCGCGAGCCCAGCTTCGAGCGCCTGCGCCGGGTCCTCGGCGAGCGTGGCGAGCAGCTCCGCGGGCTCCGCTGGAGCGGGGGTGACCCGCCCGTCTGAGGCTTCCCGACTCCGCCGGGGAGATTTCCCTTGACTGCGCCGGGGGGGAGGATTAGTGTCCCATACGAACCGCCCCTGCCGCGTAACGAGCGAACGACGCGAGCAAACCCTCTCGCACGACGTGGAGCGATCTCTCCGAGGGTAGTGTCCGCCCTACCGAGCATGGGTCCGTTCGCCCGCGTGCCGCATCAGGGATCCCCGCTGTGAGGCGCATGGCGAAACGATCCGAGGAGAAAAAGGACGCCCCGCGTGCCGAGCGGTCGCGGGCGCACGTGGGTGCGCCCAGTCCCCGCGACGGCGACGGACGGGAGATCGGCCCCGAGCAAAGCGCCGGGCCCGAGGAGCTCGACCAGGTGGTTTCGATGCTCGGTGACATGGACATCGAGGTCGACACCGTCGAGGAGACACCGCTCGCCGAGGGGGAGCCCGAGAAGGCGGCGGAGCCGGAGTGGGTGGAGGAGCCGGTCGAGCAGGAAGAGACCGAGCGCGCCCCCGGCGAGACCGCCGACCCGGTGCGCATGTACCTCCAGGAGATGGGCAACGTCCCGCTCCTCACCCGGGAGGAGGAGGTCGCGATCGCCAAGGAGATCGAGGCCGGCGAGCGCGACGTGCGCGAGGGCGTCTTCGCCATCGAGCTGGCATTCCAGTACGTGCTCAACCTCGGCGAGCGGCTGCGCCGCGGGGAGATCGAGGCCCGCCACGTCTTCGGCGACGACGAAGCCGTCGATGCCACCGCCGCCGAGACGACCGAGGCCAAGGAGGACAAGCGCGCCGACGCCTTCCTCCGGCAGGTGCAGCGGCTGCGGCGCATGCAGGCCGAGCGCGAGAAGCTCGTCGCCGAGCGCAACAAGGCGAAGACCTCCAAGGTGCGCAAAGAGCGCATCGACAGGCGCCTCGAAGCGATCGCGGGGCAGGTTCGCGAGGGGCTCTTCGAGACCAAGATCGGCGCCAAGCACATCATGACGCTGGTGGAGAAGCTGAAGGAGGCGCAGCGCCTGATCGACGCCGAGCAGCTCCAGGTGCGGCGCCTCGAGGAGCGGCTCGGGCATCCGGCGGCGGAGATCCTCAAGCACGCCGCCCGGGTCCGGGCGGAGGAGAAGGACGCCAGCCGCCTGGCGAGTCGCCTATTCCGGGTGCCCGCGACGCAGGTCGTCGAGGCTGCCGACGTGATCCGCGAGGCGCGCCGCAGGATGCAGCAGGTGTCGCGCGAGCTCGGCATGACACCCGACCAGCTGCGGGACGACCTCGCGACCATTCGGCGCGGCGAGGTGAAGGCACAGGAGGGGAAGCGACGGCTCATCGAGGCGAATCTCCGCCTGGTCGTCTCGATCGCCAAGCGCTACACGAACCGCGGCCTCGGCTTCCTCGACCTGATCCAGGAGGGGAACATCGGCCTCATGCGGGCCGTCGAGAAGTTCGAGTACCAGCGCGGCTACAAGTTCTCCACCTACGCGACCTGGTGGATCCGGCAGTCGGTGAGCCGCGCGATCGCCGACCAGGCGCGGACGATCCGCATCCCCGTGCACATGATCGAGACCATCAACAAGGTGATCCGCACCTCCCGCTACCTCGTCCAGCAGTACGGGCGCGAGCCCTCGGCCGAGGAGATCGCGCAGCAGATGGAGATGCCGGCGGACAAGGTCCGCAAGGTGCTCAAGATCGTCAAGGAGCCCGTGTCCCTCGAAACCCCCATCGGTGACGACGAGGAGAGCTCCCTCGGCGACTTCGTCGAGGATCGCCAGACGCTCTCGCCCGCCGACGCCGCCATGGCGCTCTCGTTGGAGGAGCAGACGAGAAAGGTCCTCGCCACGCTCACGCCGCGCGAGGAGCAGATCCTCCGCCTGCGGTTCGGCATCGGCGAAAAGTCGGACTACACTCTCGAAGAGGTCGGGCAGCGTTTCGCGGTCACCCGGGAGCGCATCCGGCAGATCGAGGCGAAGGCCCTCCGCAAGCTGCGCAGCCCGCAGCGGGCGCGTACCCTGGAGACCTTCGTGGGACGGCAGTAGCGGCGGGGGGGCCAACCGACCGGGGGCAAGGATCACGCCGGCCGCGGGACGCTCCCCGGCCGGCCCGAGGAGCGGATGCTCGAGGACAACCTGGAGAAGGAGCTGCGCAAGTGGCGCGAGCAGCGCGCCGCCAAGCCGCAGCGCGAGGCGCCGGGCGACCGCCGCACCGTCAAGGTGAACGGCCAGGAGGTCGTCGTCGTGCGCAAGAAGCCGAAGCCGCGCGCGTCGTAGCGGGTCGCTAGCGCGCCCCGCCGGCGCGCACCGCCTGCCCGTCACGCAGGGCGGTCGTGTCCCCGACGACGACCGATTCGCCGCCCCCGAGGCCCGCCGTCACCTGCACCTGCTCGCCGAAGTCGGCGCCGACGGTGACCAGGGTGCGCCGGACCGCACCGTCGACGACCGTCCACACGTGGGCGTCGGCGCCCGAGCCGGCGATCGCGCTGCGCGGCACGAGCACGACGCGCCCGCTCGCTCCGGCCGCCGCGTCCTCGAGGAACGTGATGCGCGCGCTCATGTCGGGCCAGAGGTGGTCGTCGGGGTGCTCGATCTGCACCTCCACCCGCAGCGTGCCCTTCTGCCGGTCGATCTGCGGATAGAGCTTGACGACGTGCGCCGTGTACCGGCGGTCGGGGTAGGCGTCCGGCGTGACCTCGGCCCGCTGCGCCAGACGCACCTTGCTCAGCTCGCCCTCGGTGACGTCGACCTGGCCGCGGAGGTCGTCGAGGTTCGCCATGCGAATCAGGTCGCCCGAGCCGGAGAACCCGCCGGGCACGGCGATCTCCCCCACCTCCTTCAGCTTGGCGAGGATCACGCCGCTGCGCGGGGCGTAGAGGGTCGTGTAGTCGAGGTTGACGCGCGCCTGCGCGAGGTCGGCCTCGGCCTGCCGCACCGCCGCGCGGGCGACGGCGGCCTCGCTCGCGCGCACGTCGAGCTCGTCCTGCGAGATGACCCCCGAGGCGCGCAGCGCCCGCGCGCGCGCGAGCTGCTTGTCCTTCAGGTCGGCGCTCGCCTGGGCGTAGCGGAGCGTCGCGTCGGCGTGCTCGACCGCCGCCGCGTAGTCGCGCGAGTCGAGCTGCACGAGCGGGTCACCCGCCTTCACGTGGTCGCCCTCCTCCGCGAAGTAGCGGTCGATGCGCCCGGGCACGCGCACCCCGATCGAGATGTAGCGGTCGGCGCTGACGACGTAGCCGGCGCCGGAGAGCACCTCGACTCCGGCGGCCGGATCGGCCGTGGTGGCGACAGCGACCTCGACGGCGCGCGCTCCCGTCGTCAGACGGCGCACGGCGCCGAACGCGAGCAGCGCGAGGCCGGCGAGCGCGACCCCGAGCGGCAGCCGCCGCCGGCGGCGGGCGACGACCGGCCCGGCGCCGCGCTCGAGGCGCAGCGCGGCCAGGTCGCGGCGGATCTGCTCCTGGGGCTCGGCCACGTCGGTCCTAGGCGCGGTGGAGGGCGTCGACCACGCGCAGGTGGGCGGCGCGCCACGCGGGCGCGAGGCCGCCGAAAAGCCCGATCGCGAGCGCGAAACCCACGGCGAGCAGGGCGCCGCCGGCCGTCGGCCTCAAGAGCACGGTTGCCACGCTGAAGGTCATCATGCTGAAAGCGATGCCGGAGAGCAACGTGTTGATGGCGAGCATGGCGACGGCCGCGAGGAAGAGTCCGGCGAGCAGGCCGCCGGCCGCGAGCAGCAGCGACTCGGTGAGGAAGGCGAGCAGGATGGCCGTGCGGCCGAAGCCGATCGCGCGCAGCGTGCCGATCTCCGGGGTCCGGCCGGCGACCGCGGCGTACATCGTGTTGACCGCGCCGAACGTGGCGCCGGTCGCCATCACCGCGGCGAGCGTGAGCACCAGCACGTAGAGCGCGTTGGCGGAATCGGCCTGCTCGCGGTAGTACGCGCGCTCGGGCTTCGCCTCCAGCGTGAAGCGCCCGTCGGCCTCGATGCGGCGCACGAGGGCGTCACGGTCGGCGCCCGGCGCGACCGTCACGCGGATGCCGGAGTAGCCCGGGCGGCGCGTGTCGTCCTGCACGTCGGCGACGTCGGCCCAGATCTCGCTGTCGAAGGCGGTGCCGCCCGAGTCGAAGATGCCGACGACCGTCCACGCGCGGCGGCCGAACTCGATCCGGCTGCCGAGGCGGGCGCCGGCGTAGCGCGCCGCGATGCCCGTGCCGACGACGACCTCCCCCAGGTTGGGGCGGAACATGCGCCCCGCGACCAGGCGCACGCTGCGGTGGACGAGGAGCGCCACCGGGTCGACGCCGCGCACGAGCACGTTCTCCCGCCGGCCTTCGCGGGTGCGGAGAAAGGGCTGGTTGACGATTTCCGCCGAGGCGAGCGGCTCGCCGCCGAGCCCGCGCGCGACCCCGACGAGCTGGCGGACCACCTGCGCGGCGTCGCGCGGGAGGAAGCTCGACCCGTCGTTGGTCGAGCCCTTGCGCAGCACGATCAGGTTGTCGGGCTCGCCGGTGGCGATCAGCATGTGCTTGAGCCCGCCCACGAGCGCGGCGAGCAGCATCGTCACGGCGACCACCAGCGCGATCCCGCCCGCGGTGAACGCGCTCGTCCAGCGGCGCACGGCCACGTTGCGGAGGTTGTAGCGCAGCGGCAGCGGCATCCCGTCAGAACAGCCGGCGCAACGCCTCGACCACGTTGAGGCGCGCACCGTTCCACGCCGGCACGGCGCCGGCGACGAGGCCGACGGCGAGCGCGACCGCCACGCCCTCGGCGGCGACTGTGGGCGACATGTGGAAGCTGCCGAGCGGTCCGAGAAAGGCGCCGCCGGCGGTCTTGCCGGCGCGGTTGAGCGCGCCGAGGATGATCCAGGCCGCGCCCGCTCCGAGCAGCCCGCCGACGAGCCCCTGCAGCGTCGACTCGGCGAGCAGCACGGCGAGAATCGGGCGGCGGCGGAAGCCGAGGCTCTTGAGCACCGCGATCTCCGGCAGTCGCTCGCGCACGCCCATCGCGCTCGTGTTGGCGGCGATGAGCACCACGGCCAGCACGACGAGGAAGCCCACCGCGAGGATCACGTGGATGAGGCCCTCGAACGTGCTCGTGAAGCTCTGGATGAACGACTTCTCGGTCTCCGCCGCCACCTCGGCCTCCGAGTTGCGGAACAGCTCGTCGACCGTGCGCATGATCTCGCCGACGTGCGCCGGGCTGTCCGCCCGCAGCCAGATCATGCCGACCACGCCGGTCGGGCCGGCGAGCGCCGTGCCGAAGCGCGGCTCCATCGCCTCGGAGAGGTAGCGGTAGTTGAACCAGAGCACCACCGGGTTGCCGCTCGCCGCGGGGATCACGCCGACGATCTGGAACGTGAGGTCGACGGGGAAGACGGTGCCCTTCAGCGTGATCTCCTGCCCGATCCGCCACCCGAACTTGCTCATGGTCTGCTCGCCGACCAGCGCCGCGTTGCGCACCTTCCGGAACCGCTCGAGCGCGCCCGGATCGATCCCGTAGTCGGGCCACATCTGCGCCACGGTCTCGGGGTCGACGGCGAAGTTCGGGAACATGTTCTTGGGCTCGTCGTAGATTCCCCCGAACCACGAGTAGTGGTTGACCGCGGCCACGTGCGGGAGGTTGCGCAGCTTGGCGAGGAACGCGTAGGGCAGCCAGTACGTGAGGCCGGCCTTGTGGTGCACGGTGATGCGGACGTCCGAGGACCAGTGCGCGAGGATCGCGTCGAGCGCCCCGGGCAACGTCAACACCGCGCACACGAGGAAGATCGAGAGCGCGATCGAGGTCGTGGTGAGCACCGTGCGCAACGGGTGTCGCAGCAGGTTGCGCGCGACGAGGCGCGGATAGGTCACGGCCGCCCGCCGTCGACCAGGACGCCCTTGTCGAGGCGCATCACCTCGTCGACGAAGCGCTCCGCGCGCGGGTCGTGGGTGACCATCACGACGGTCTTGTCGAAGGCGCGGTTGAGCTCGCGCAGCAACGTGAGGACCTCCACCGCGCTGCGCGCGTCGAGATCGCCCGTGGGCTCGTCGGCGACCAGCAAGTCGGGGTCGGTCACGATCGCGCGTGCGATCGCCACCCGCTGCTGCTCGCCGCCGGAGAGCTGCTGCGGCCGGTGGCGCGCGCGGTCCGCGAGCCCGACGGCTGCGAGCGCGATCTCGGCCCGGCGCCGGCGCTCGGCGCGGGCGAGCGTGGTGAGCAGCAGCGGCAGCTCGACGTTCTCCACGGCGCTGAGCACGGGCAGCAGGTTGTAGAACTGGAACACGAGGCCCACGTGCCGTGCGCGCCAGGCCGCCAGCCCGTCCTCGTCGAGCCGCGAGAGGGGCTGCCCGGCGACGACGACCTCGCCCGTGTCGGGACGGTCGAGGCCGGCCAGCAGATTGAGGAGCGTCGACTTTCCCGAGCCCGAGGGCCCCATGAGGGCCACGAAGCGGCCGGCGGGGATGTGCAGCGTGACGTGCTCGAGGGCGTGGACCAAGTCCACGCCGCGCTGGTACACGCGCGACACGTCGCGCACCTCGATCATCGGGAGCGGAGCTTAACAGAGCACCCCGGGGTCGCAACGCGGGCGCGAAGCGGCTATCGTCCACGGCCATGTCTACGCCGCCGTTGCCGTCGAGCACCGTCATCCTCCTGCGCGACGAGCCGGCGGGGGACGGCCCCTTCTCGGTCTTGATGCTCGAGCGCCACGGGAGCATCACGTTCCCCGGCGCGCACGCCTTCCCCGGCGGGATCGCGGAGGCCGGCGACGACGACACCCCCGGGGCCGTTCTGCCCGCGGGTCAGCGCTGGGCGCCGGCGGAGGAGGGCGACGCGCCGCCGGCGGCGCTGCGCTACTGGGTGACGGCGGTGCGTGAGCTCTTCGAGGAGGTGGGCATCCTGCTCGCGTACGAATCGGGGCGGCCGCTCGGCGGGCGGTTGCGCGCGCAGGTCGGGGCGCTGCGCGCGCGGCTGCACGCCGGAGAGCCGTTCGGACGGCTGCTCGCGGAGGCCGGGCTCACGCCCGCCACCGACATGCTCTTCTACTTCGCGCGCTGGACCACGCCGCGCGTGAACCCGCGGCGCTTCGACACGCGCTTCCTCGTCGGCCGCGTGCCCGAGGGGCAGGAGCCCGTCTCCGACGGCACGGAGACCGTGAGCTGCGCGTGGTTTACTCCGCGCGCCGCGCTCGCCGCGTACGAGGCGGGACGCATCCAGCTCATCCCGCCGACGGTGCGCACGCTCGACGACCTGGCGCGCTTCGCGTCGCTCGACGCCGTGCTCGCCGATGCCCGCGAGCGCGTGGTGCGGGCCGCATGCCCGGAGATCGTGCAGGACGGCGGGGAGCCGGCGATCGCGTATCCGGACAACACGGGGCGTCCCGACGCGCTCGTGCGCCGGCTCGTGCTGCGCGACGGTCGCTGGCGGCCGGCGTGACGCGGGGTCGGTCGCGTGGGTGGGGTGGCCGCGGCTCCGCTTCCGACGCGGCGCCGCGTAGGCGGTCCGCCCGCCCGTCAGCGTTTCGATGGGAAGTCCGCTGAAGTGATGGGGCGGGAGTAGCCCTCGAGCGTGCGCGTCCACCAGGCGCCGGTGGCGCGGCGGGTGGCGAGGTCGGTGAAGTGGTAGGTGTAGAAGGCGAGGCGCAGCGCGCGCGGCGGCGTGGCAGGGAAGGGGTCGCGGGAGAACAGCGGCGCCACCGCCGCCGGGTCCTCGAGGAGGCGGCGCAGCAGCGTCTCGAAGTAGGCCGGGGGGCCGCGATGGCCGAGCAGCAGGAACCAGAGCTGGAAGTCGACGCGGGGCTGGTACGGGGCGACGAAAGCCGGGGCGCGGAGGGGATCACCGGGCTTCCAGTGGAACTCGTAGGATAGCCACGTGACGCCGTCGGCCGACCCCTCGATCACCACCTCGCGCCGCACGAGCGTCATCGACGCGAAGAGGTGATAGGCGTCGATCGAGCGCAGGACGTCGAGCGCCTCGGGCACGGGGCCGAGGCGGCGGTAGAGGTCGATGCCGCCCGGGACGATCGGCAGGAAGGGCACCAGCGACAGCGGGACCAGCAGCGCCGCCACGGCGCCGAGGCCGGCCGTGCGCGCCCGGCTCGGGCGGCGGGCGGGCGCCGGCTCGAGGCGGCGGCCGAGGCGCGCGGCGAGCCACGCGAGGTGGCCGTCGTCGAGGAGGAAGAGGGTGAGCGCGAGCGAGAGCCAGTTGAAGAAGCCGTAGTTCGCGGTGAGGATGATGCTCAGCTGCATCGCGGCCAGGCCGAGGAACGCCGGCGCGCGCAGGCGCCGCGGCCCCCACATCGCCAGCGGCAGCACCAGCTCGGCGAGGTAGGTGTAGAGCGCGCACGACCGGTGCGCCCACACCGGCATCTGGTGCGCCCACCAGCCGATCCACGTGGGCAACGGCGCGGTCTCGTAGTACGAGACGAGGGCGGTGAGGTCTCTCCAGGTCGGATCGCCGAGGAACAGCTTCGCCAGCCCCGACTCGACGTAGAGGCGCAGCACGAGCCACTGGACGAGGAATACGCCGAGGGGATGCGGTTCGGGGGCGTCGCGGGCGCGCAGCCCGCGCGGTGTCACGAACAGGGCGAAGAACGCCGCCTCGAGCAGCAGGTTGTCCCACTGGAACGAGAGGAACTCCTGCCCGATCGACACGAACGAGAGGTAGAGGAGCCAGCAGGCGGCGAGGCACCAGCGCGGGGCGAGATCGAGGACGAGGCCGAGCGCCACGACCGCGCCGGCGAGCGCCGTGCCGACGAGCGCGCCGTCGCGGCAGTCGAGCCGCAGCAGCGAGGGCGCACGCCACGGCGACGTGCGGGCGAGGTAGGGGCACGCGGGCAGGAGGCCGCGTGCGCCGAAGAGCACCCGCGCCTGCGCAGCGACCGAGAGGAAGGCCGCCACGAACACGAGGCCGAGGCAGCGCAGGAAGAGCGTGCGGACGTGCGCGCGGCCGTTCACCGGCGGCCGTGGGGGACACAGGTCCCCTCGCTGCACGTGCGGCCGCCGAGGCGCAGGCGGTTGCGCGCGACGACGCCGTAGGCCGTGTCGGCGAGCGCGCGGAGCCCCGGGACGCCGTAGAGCCGGGCGAGCGGTCGCAGCAGCGGCCGCAGCCCGAGCACGTGGGCGCCGGCGGCGGCCCCCGAGAGCACGCGGCCGCCGGGGAGGACGAGCTGCATGGCCTGCTCGCAGGCGGGGGCGGTCAGCCCGGGATGGCGCGCGAGAACGCCCGGCTCGCGGAACGACTCGAGACGGATGCGCCCGTCGCTCCAGCGTCCGAGGCGCTGCGCCTGCCGCACGCAGAAGCGGCAGTCCCCGTCGTAGAGCAGGACGGGACGCGCGTCGGGCCCCTCCATGGCGCTCGGCCCTTCATGGCCGATTCCGCCGCCGCCGCCAAGTCGCGATGGGGAGGTGGCGGACGCAGCGGCGGGGGGATAAGCGGGAGGGATGTCCTTCGGGACGCTCTTCGGCGTGTCGGTCGTCGCCGGGCTGGTCGGGGCGATGAGCGGCATGGGGGGCGGGGTCGTGCTGATCCCGGTCCTCACCGCGCTCGGCCTCGACATCAAGCGGGCGATCGCCGTGAGCATCGTGTCCGTGATCGCGACCTCGAGCGGCGCGGCGTCGGCCTACGTGCGCGACCGGATCACGAACCTCCGGGTGGGCATGTTCCTCGAGATGTTCACGATCCTGGGCGCGCTCACCGGGGCTACGATCACGGTCGCCTCGGGCCGCCGGCTCCTGTTCGTCCTCTTCGGGGTGATCCTGCTGGTGTCGTGGGCCGCGCTCTGGTTCCAGCGGGGTCGCCCCTGGGCGCCTCCCGCCGCGCCCGACCGGCTCTCGCGCTGGCTCGAGCTGCGAGGGAGCTACGACGACCACGTGCTCGGCCGGCGGGTCGATTATGTCGCGACGCACGCCGCGCTCGGCGGGGTGCTCATGTTCGGGGCAGGCCTGGTGGCGGGCCTGCTCGGCATCGGCGCCGGCGCGCTCAAGGTCCTGATCCACGACCTCGTCATGGGCCTGCCGCCGAAGGTCTCGACCACCACCAGCAACCTCATCATCGGGGTCACGGCGCTGGCGGGGACCAGCGTCTACCTCGCCGCCGGCCTCGTCGATGCGGGGCTCGCGGCCCCGGTGATCGTCGGCATCGTCGTCGGCGCCTTCCTCGGGACGCGCCTGCTCGTTCGCCTGTCCAACGAGGCCGTGCGGCGCGTCTTTCTCGTCGTGCTCGTCGTGCTGGCCCTCGAGATGATCGCCCGCGGCCTCGGAGGCTCGGTGGGATGAAGGAGGGAGCCGGTGGCCTGGAAGAGGCCGTGGGCTGGATCCTGCTCGGCGGCGTTCTGCTGAGCTGCGCGCTGCTCGCCGCCGGCCTCGTCTGGCAGCACATGGTCGTGCCCGGCACCCCGCTCGCCGACCCGCTCGCCGGGACGACCGCCTTTCGGCTCGCGGTCGCCGACCTGCGCCAGCTCGCCACGGGGACGCTCGGCCCGCGGCTCCTCGTCAACCTGGGTCTCGCGGTCCTGCTGGCGACGCCCTATCTGCGGGTCGTCGCCTCGATGCTCTACTTCGCGTTCGCCGCGCACGACACGAAATACGCGCTCTTCACGGCGTTCGTGCTCGTGACCCTCACCTACAGCTTGTTCCTCCGCTAGGCGTCGGTTGCGACGCCACGCCCCGCGGGATAGCTGAGCCGGCAGGACATGACCGACCAGCCGCGCCTCCTCACCGATCCCGCCGAGCTGGCGGCGCTGGTCGACGAAATCCGGGCTGCCGGACGATTCGCCCTCGACACGGAGTTCGTCTGGGAGCGTACCTACCGCCCCCAGCTCGGGGTCGTACAGATCGCCACCGACCGGGGCAGCGCAATCCTCGACGCCCTCGCGCTGCCCGATCTCTCTTCGCTCTTCCCGCTGCTGCGCGACCCCGACGTCCCCGTCGTCCTCCACGGCGGCGGACAGGACCTCGAGATCCTGGCGGTGCTGATGGGGGAGCCCGTGCGCGGCGTGGTCGACACGCAGGTGGTCGCGGCGTTTCTCGGCTACGGGCTCCAGGTCGGGCTCGGCGTCCTCCTCGAGCGGGTGCTGCGCGTGCGCCTGCGCAAGGACCAGACCTACACCGACTGGACGCGGCGGCCGCTCAAGCCCGAGCAGCTCGCGTACGCCCGCGAGGACGTCGTGCACCTGCTGCCCCTCCACGACCGGCTGCGGGCCGCGCTCGATCAGCGCGGGCGCACCGCGTGGGTGGCCGAAGAGCTGCGCGGGCTCGAGGACCCGGCGCACTGGGCCCCGGTTGCGGACGAGGAGCGATACCGCGGCGTGAAGGGCTGGCAGCGCCTCGGCGGCGGCGAGCTGGCGGTGCTGCGCGCGCTCGCGGCCTGGCGCGAGCGAACCGCGCGGCACGTCGACATCCGGCCGCACTTCGTCGCCAACGACGTGGTGCTCACGACGCTCGCGGGTCGGCCCGTCGAGAGCCTCGAAGAGCTGCGGGGCGTGCGCGGGCTCTCGCCCGGCACCGTGAGCCGGCACGGGCGAGGGCTGCTGGCCGCGATCCGCGAGGGCCTCGCGTGCCCGCCCGCGCGCTGGCCCGCGCGTCCCGAGCGGGTGCGGCGGCACGCACCCCCGACGGGCCTCACGGCGCTCCTGCGCGCGGCGGTGCAGGTGGCCGCGGAGCGCGAGGAGATCGCTCCCGAGGTCATCGCGAGCACACGCGACATCGAGGCGCTGGTAGGGCTCGTCACGGGCCCGCACGAGGCGGCGGAGTCGGAGCCGCCCCCGCTCGCCCGCGGCTGGCGCGGGCGGCTGATCGGCGAGCGGTTGCTGGCGATCGCGCGGGGCGAGCTGGCGATCCGCTACGACGTCCGGCGCAGGGAGATCGTGGCGGAGCCGGTCACGCCGGCGGGCGGATCCGCACGATGATGGTCTTGCCCGCCTGCACCCGATCGGCGCGCGGGCGGAAGAAGCCGAGCCAGGCGATCCAATACTTCCGGCTGTACGCCTCGCCCATACGGGCGGCGAGGTCCGGGTCACGCAGCAGCTCGGCGCGTGCCTCGAAGTGCGGGCCGCTCTCGCTGCCGACCCAGACCAGCAGCGGGCTGCCCTTGCCGATACGGCGCGCCTTGTGCGAGCCGGGCGCGGTCGTGAAGGTCAGCGCCTCGCCGTCCCAGCTGAACCACACCGGCACCACGCTGCTGCGGCTGCCGTCCGCGCGCCGGGTGGCGATGTAGAGGTAGCTCGAGGTCTCGAGCGCGCGCACGACGTCGGGTGGAAAGCCGGCGGCGGCGACGGTCGTGGCGAGCACGATCGCGGCGACGGCGAGCGTCAACATGCGGCGAACCTCCTGCGGCGTCATCCGTGGGAGGCAGAGCAGCCCCGGCCACGCCAGTCAAGGCTGTCGCCGGGACCGGGCCGTAGCTCACGCCGCGCGGGCCGCCTCGGGCGGCACCGCCGGGAGCGTCACCGTGAAGCGCGTGCCCACGCCGACTTCGCTGGTGAGCGCGACCGTGCCGCCGAGCGCCTCCACGAAGCGCCGCACGATGTGCAGGCCGAGCCCGACTCCGCCTCCGCCGGCGCCCGGAGCCTGGCGGAACATGTCGAACACGTAAGGCATCGCCTCCTGCGGGATGCCCCGGCCCGTGTCGCTCACGGTGATCCGCAGGCCGCCGTCCGGGGCGTGGGCGGCGTGGAGGAGGACCTGCCCGCGCTCGGTGAACTTGAGCGCGTTGTGCACGAGGTTACGCACCACGGTCTTGAGCTTGCCGCGGTCGGTCTCGATCGGGGACAGCCCCGGCTCGAGCGCGAGCCGAAACGCGACATCCGGGCGTAGCCAGCTCTGCGGCAGCTGCTCGCACAGCTCGGCGAGCAGCTCGCCCACGACGACGGTCTGTCGCTCCACGGGCAGCCGGCCGGCCTCGAAGCGGTTCAGGTCGAGAAGCGCGTTGATCATCTCGAGGAGCACGCGCGACTGCTGGTGGGCGCGGCCGAGCGCGTCCTCGAGCGCCGGGCTGAGCGTTCCGAGCTCGCGGTCGAGCGCCATCTCGAGGTAGCCCAAGATCACGTTGAGCGGCGAGCGCAACTCGTGCGACACGGCGCCGACGAACTCGGACTTGAGCGCGCTCGCGGCGCGGAGCTCGTCGAGGAGCCGTGCGTTCTGCAGCACCACCGTGGCATGCTCGGCGAGGCCTGCGAGCAGGTTCGCCGTCCACTCCCGGCCGGCGGCGAGCGGCGTCTGCCAGCCGACGGCGAGAAAACCGAGCAGCGCTCCGTCGCGGTAGAGCCCGCTCAGCATGAGCGTCGCGAGCTGGCGCGCTCCGATGAACGGGGCCGGCACGCCGGCGGCCTCGGCGCGGTCGAGCACCACCAGGCGCTCGGTGCGCAGCCGGCCCGCCGCGGGCCAGCCCGCGAGGGGAAGGTCGATGCGCCCGATCGACGCGAGGGCCACGTCGGGCTCGGTCACGCCGCGCAGCCGGAAGCGCTCCTCGCCGACGACGAAGACCGCACCCCAATCGGCGTGTAGGCGCTCGGCGATCGTTCGGCTCACGCTGGTGAGGGGCTCGGGCGCGTCGAAGGTCGCGCTCAGCGCGCGAGCGGTCTCGGCGATCGCCGCGAGGAGGCGGCCCTCGGCGGCCAGGCGCCGCTCGCTCGCCTCGAGGCGTTCGGCGAGCGCCGCCAGGTCCGCGTTCTTGCGGGCGAGGTGGCCCCCGTAGAAGAACGACTGGCGCGCGACCAGGAAGAGCAGGAAGATCGGCGCCCAGCACTCGAGGCCGCGCAGGCTGCGCCAGGCGCCGCCGTGCTCGAGCACGAGCAGCCCGACGTGGGAGGCGCTGGCGGCGGTCGCCGCCACGAGGCCCATGGGCACCGACACGAGGCTCGCGGGCACGATCACCATGAAGTAGAGGCCGCGCATCAGCAGGGACGGCAGGCCGGCGGTGGCGAACCCGATTCCCAGGGTGATCCCGAGCGTGTCCGCCAGGGTCTGGACGACGAAGAAGCCGAGCGACGCGTGCACCGATGGGGGGAGCGCGAGCCCGAGCGCGGTGAACGCCGCGAGCGCCGCGCTCACCCCGATCACCGGCCCCGGCTCGGCGAGCCCGAGCTGGAAGTGGTCCGCCACGAGCGCGAAGGCCACCACCGCCACCACCGCGTGCAGACGGGTGAAGCAGAGCCAACGGTTGATGGCGACCAGGTCGCGGGTGCGAAACCGCCCGGCGGACCCGGGAGCCGGCGGCAGACCCATCAGGATGACGCAAAGCAAGGCCGGTGCCGTCGCCGCGGGCACCCGAAGGTCGAGCGCGGTGGGCCCGGCGTCGAAAACTTGCCGCTCCCGCGGCGCTCGTCGTCAAACGGCCGTCCCCGTCCCGCGGCCGGCTGAACTCGTCGCCGCCGCATGATATGGCAGCCCCATCGTGACGACACCCAAGCGTTCCTCCAGCACCCGGCGCGGTCGGGGTGGCTCGCGCGGGCGCAAACCCGCGCCGGCCGCGCCTGCCCCCCCGACCCTCGAGCCCGCCCCGACTGCGCAGCCATCCGTGGAGCCCGACGTCCCAGCGGTGCCGACGGTAGTGCCCGAGCGGGCGTTCGCCGCGCGCGTTCCCCCGCCGGAGCCGCCGCGCCCGCGCCCGGCGGCGCGTCAGGCGGTCTTCTTCGACGTCGAGAACACGAGCCGCCCGGAGCACGTCTCGCGCGTCCTCGACCACCTCGAGCTCGACTGGATCACGCGCGGCACGGAGCTGGTGGCCGTGGGCAACTGGCGCGTCGTCAGCCACGAGACCGCCCGCCTGCTCGCGCAGCGCGGCGCGCAGCTCGTCCACAGCGCGCCCGCGGTCGGCGTGCGCGACTGGAGCGACCTGCGCATCGCGGTGGCGGCCGGCGCGTGGCTCGCGGCGGCGCGTCCGGGCGACGTGCTCGCCATCGTCACGGACGACCAGGCCTTCGACGCCGTCGGCGACGTCGCGGCGAGCCTGGGCGTCGACTTCCGTCGCCTGTCGTATCGCGCGCTTGCGGGCATCGTCGGCGAGCCGCCGGCGGAGGAGCCTGCCGCGGGCGCGCGCTCGCGACGCCGAGGACGGGGCCGCCGGCGCGGGCATGCCGAGCGCCGGGAGCGCGAGCCGGCCGCGGCGGCGCCGGCGCCGAGCGGGGTCGAGGCGGTGGCCGAGGGCGCGCACACCGCCCCGCACGACGAGATCCTGGCGGTCGTCCACGAGCTGCTGGCGACGTCGTCGAGCGGCGGAGTGAGCCTCGACGCGCTCTCGAACGCGCTCAAGGCGCGCGGATTTCGCCGCACGCCGGGCTCTCCGCGTCTGATCACGCGTCTGCACCGGATCAAGGAGGTCGAGGTGCTGCCGGGCAACCTCGTGCGCCTGGTCGGAACGGCGGGCGAGCCCGTCGAATCGGGCGCGGTGGAGCCGGCGGACGAGACGGCGCCGGCCGAAGGGACGCCGGCGCAGAACGGCGGCCAGCGCCGCCGCCGGCGCCGCGGCGGCCGGCGGCGCCGGGGGCGAGGGACGAGCGCCGCGGGCGCGCCGCCACCGGCGCCCGCCGCGGGCACGTAGTCCCGGTCGTCGCACGCGCCCGCGGTCAGGCCATCCCGAGGCGCTCCTTGCCCTCGGGCGAGATCATCTGGGGCGTCCAGGGCGGGTCCCACACGACCTCCACGTCGGCCTCGGTGACGCCGGGAAGCCCGAGCAGCTTCTGCCGCGCATCGGCCGCGATCGCCGTGCCCATGCCGCAGCCGGGCGCGGTGAGCGTCATCCGCACGTCGACGCGGCTTGCGCCGTCGGCGAGCGCCGTCACCCGCATGTCGTACACGAGCCCCAGGTCGACGATGTTCACCGGGATCTCAGGGTCGTAGCAGGTCCGCAGCGTCTCCCAGACCTGCTGCTCGAGGTCGCCGGGCGTGGCGGCGGCCGCCGCCACGGGCGGCGGCTCCTTGCCGATGGCGTCGGCGTCCTCCCCCGCGAGCCGGAAGAGGCCCCCGTAGCTCGGGACCTGGAGGGTGAACGATCCCCCGAGCGACTGCGTGAGGTAGGCCTCGGTGCCCTTCTCGAGGGTGACGGCATGACCCGCCGGGATCTCGACGGCCCGGCAGTCGCGGCTCAGCTCGACTCGCTCCATCGCGAACCTCCGCCCGGGATTGTGAAACGCCCGGCCGGCCCGCGCAAGGCGACGGCGCTCAGCCGGCCTCGGTCGGGAAGCCGAGCGTGTGCCAGCGCCGCCAGCCGCCGTCCATCGAGGCGACGCGGCGATAGCCCATCTTCTGCAGCGCGTCGGCGGCGAGCGCCGAGCGGAATCCGCCGCCGCAGTAGAGGACCAGCTCCGCGTCGCGGTCGGGAAAGGTCCGCTCGACGTCGCGCTCGAGGATGCCCTTGCCGAGGTGGACGGCGCCGGCGATGCGCCCGTGCTGCCACTCGTGGTCCTCGCGGACGTCGATCAGGTGGAAGCGCTCGCCCGCCTGCTGGCGGCGGCGGACCTCTTCGCAGGTGGTCTCGCGGATGCGGGTCCGGGCCTCGTCGACCAGCGCGAGGAAGGCCGGCGAGTGCTCCATGGGGGTCGTGTATCCGCTGGCGGGTCGGCGGTCAAAGCTGCTAGGCGTCCGTTCCATGAAGGTCACCGCCGCGGTCTGCTGGAAGCCGAAGGAGCCGCTTGCGATCGAGACGGTCGACCTCGACGGCCCTCGCGCGGGCGAGTGCCTCGTGCGCCTCGTCGCCACCGGAGTCTGTCACACCGACGCCTACACGATGGGCGGCCGCGACCCCTCGGGCCTGTTTCCCGCCGTGCTCGGCCACGAGGGCGCAGGCGTGGTCGAGGAGGTGGGACCGGGCGTGACGAGCGTCGCGGTCGGCGATCACGTGATCCCGCTCTACATCCCGGAGTGCCGGCAGTGTGCGTTCTGCCTGAGCGGGAAGACGAACCTCTGCGGCGCGCTGCTGGCGACGCAGGCGAAGGGCCTGATGCCCGACGGCACGAGCCGGCTCTCGTGCCGCGGCACGATGCTCCACCATTACATGGGCACGTCGACGTTCGCGCAGTACACGGTGGTGCCGGAGATCGCGCTCGCCAAGATCCGCAAGGACGCCCCGCTGGAGAAGGTCTGCCTCCTCGGCTGCGGGATCACGACCGGCGTCGGCGCGGTGCTGAACACGGCCAGGGTCCACCCCGGAGCGAAGGTGGCGGTGTTCGGGCTCGGCGGGATCGGGCTCTCGGTGGTGCAGGGCTGCGTGATGGCCGGCGCCGAGCGCATCATCGGCATCGACGTCAACCCGGGGAAGTTCACGATGGCGCGCCGGCTCGGCGCCACCGATTTCGTCGACGCGGTGGCGGTCCCCAACGTCGCCCAGGCGGTGATCGAGCTCACGGGAGGCGGCGCCGACTACACCTTCGAGTGCATCGGCAACGTCGAGGTGATGGGCCAGGCGTTGCTCGCGGCGCACAAGGGCTGGGGGCAGGCGATCATCATCGGGGTCGCCGGTGCGGGCGAGGAGATCCACGCGCGGCCCTTCCTGCTGGTGACGGGACGCTCCTGGCGCGGCACCGCCTTCGGCGGCACGCGCGGGCGCACGCAGCTTCCCGGCTACGTCGACTGGTACATGCGGGGGCGGCTGCGCGTCGACGAGTACGTCACCCACACGATGCCGCTCGCGGACATCAACCGGGCGTTCGAGCTGATGCACGCGGGGGAGAGCATCCGCAGCGTGATCGTGTACTGATGCTCGGTTCCCGGGCGTGATTGCGCCGGGCGCCACCCCCCGAGTACAAGCCGCCCCATGCTCACCACCGACCCCCTGCACGCCCAGCCGCGCTTCTTCGGCCCGCCGGGCGAGGTCGCCCCCGACGTCTTCATGCACCCGGCGTTCGTCAACAGCTACGCCGTGCGCACGCCGGAAGGGCTGCTCGTGATCGACCCCGGCTTCACGCACACCTCCGCCGCCGTCCGCGACGCCGTGCGTGCGTGGAGCACGGCGCCGCTGCGCGCCGCGGTCTACACCCACGGGCACGTCGATCACGCCTTCGGGCTCCGCGCCTTCCTCGAGGCGGGCGAGCGGCCGGCGATCATCGCCCAGGAGGCCTGCCTCGCACGCTTCCGCCGCTACCGACTCATGTACGGGCACAACGCGCGCATCAACCAGCGGCAGTTCTCCTTGCCGGTGCCGGTGTTCGCCCGGGAGTTCGACCCGCCGACGCTGCTCGTGCGTGACCGCCTCGTCCACCGCCTGGGCGACGTCGACGTGGTGTGCACCGCGGCGCGCGGCGAGACCGACGACCACCTCTGGGTGTGGCTCCCCGAGCGCCGCCAGCTCTTCACCGGCGACCTCGTCATCTGGCAGGCGCCCAACTGCGGCAACCCGCAGAAGGTGCAGCGCTACCCCGAGGAATGGGCGGAGGCGCTCGAGGCGATGGCCGGGCTCGAGCCCGAGTGGCTCTTCCCCGGGCACGGGCTCGCGGTCCAGGGTCGCGATGCGGTCCGCCTGGTCCTCGCCGAGACCGCGCGCTATCTCCGCAGCCTGGTCGACCAGGTGCGCGAGCGCATGAACGCGGGCGAGCCCGCCGACGAGATCTTCCACGCGGTCGAGCCCGACCCCGAGCTGGCCCGCCGCCCCTACCTCCAGCCGACGTACGACCATCCCAAGTTCATCGTGCGCAACCTCCTGCGGCTCTGGGGCGGGTGGTGGAACGGCAACGCCGCCGACCTGCTGCCGGCCCGGCCCGACGCCCAGGCGCGCGAGGTGGCGGCACTCGCCGGCGGCGTGGGGGCGGTGGTGGCGCGTGGGCGCGAGCGGCTCGCCGGCGGGGACCTCGCGCTTGCCGCGCACCTCGCCGAGTGGGCGACGCGCGCCGCGCCCGGCGACCGCGGCGCGCAGGCGCTCAAGCGCGACGTCTACGCCGCGCGGCTCCGTGCCGAGCCCGCCCTCATGGCGCGCGGCATCTTCCGCGCCGCGATGAACGACGCCCGGCGCGCGCTCGGCGAGGAGCCGCTCGCCGGCGAGGACATGGGCCTGTCCTTCACCGACCCGCGGCGCTGAGGCGCCGCTTAGTGCGCCTGGTACACGGTCACCCCGTCGTGCTCGCTGCGCACGACCCGGCCCTCACGGCGCAGCAGCTCGAGGTGCGCGAGGGTCTCGGAGGTGGCGGCGATCACCTGGAAGCGGTTCTCCGGGCTCACCGCGAAGTGCTCGAGCGCCACCTCGTAGGCGGTGCGCGGCCGGTGACGCAGGAGGTCGAGCATCGAGAGCTTGCGCACACGGTGGAAATCGACGAGCTGGCGAGCGCGGCGGCGGTGGTCCTCGTAGACCGGGCCGTGCGCCGGACACACCAGGCGGACCTCGAGGTGCTGCACCTTCTCCTGCGAGGCGAGGAAGTCGCCGAGCGGGTTCTCCGGGCCGTGGGGGTAGAGGCCGACGTGCGGGGTGATCTTCGGCAGCAGGTGGTCGCCCACGAAGAGGATGCCGTCGGGCTCGAGCAGCAGACAGCAGTGGCCGGGGGTGTGCCCGGGCGTCCACACCACGCGGAACCGCCGCCCGTCGCCGAGCGGGATCTCGTCGCCGTCGCGCAGCGGCTGGTCGGGTGCGGCGGGGACGTAGAAGAGACCGAAGAAGCGGCTCGGCGAGGGGAGCTGCTGCTCGGGCGGCACCGGGGGCACGCCGTGGCGGCGGAGGAACCCGCCTCCCTCGGCCTCGACGTGCAGCATTGCCTGCGCGCGCTCGGCCTCGATCGGGTGGAGGTAGACCTGGGCGCCCGTCAGCTCGCGGTAGGGGCCGGAGGTCCCGAAGTGGTCGACGTGGTGGTGCGTGCAAACGATGCGCGTGATCGCGCGCGGCGCGATCGCGGCGGCGTCGAGCGCGCCGCGAAACGCCGCGATGCTCGCGTCGGTCCGCATGCCCGTGTCGATGAGCGTCCAGGTGTCGCCGGCGCGCACGAGGTAGACGTTCACGATCGAGGGCTTCATGGGCAGCGGCAGGAATACCTCCACCACCCCACGGGCGACCTCGCGGGCCTTTGCGGGCTCGGCCATGCTACTCGTGCAGCCGCTCCTGGACCGCGAAGCTCACGCGCAGGCGTACCCGCCAGGCGGCGACCGCGCCGTCCTCGATCACGGCGGTGATGCCCTTCACGTCGGCCCGCCGGATGCCGTCGATGGTGGCCGCGGCCCGCGTCACCGCGAGCCCGACCGCGTCCTCGATCGAGTTGGTCGACGTGCCGGTGAGCTCGATCGTCTTCTCGACCATGATCAGCGCCTCCGTCGGGTCAGCTTCGGCCAGCCCGGCGGCGATTGCAACCGCGCGGTCGATCCTGCCCCTTGGCGGCGGCACGGCGGCGCGGTAAGGGACGCCGATGCGCGCGGGGCTCGCCTGCGTTGCCCTGCTCGCCGTCGCGGGAGCGACGCGCGCCGCGGCCTACCCGGTCGGCGTCGCCACGCTCACGCCGGTCGACGCCGCACGCGGGCGCACGCTCGTCACCGAGGTGTGGTATCCGGGGCGCGCCCCCGGGCGGGACGCCGCGCCGCGCGCCGGGCGCTTCCCGCTCGTGCTCGTCGCGCACGGCAACTGCGGCTTCCGCACGAACTACGAGTACCTGACGGTGCCGCTCGCCGCGCTCGGCTTCGTGGTCGCCGCGCCCGACTTCCCGGGCTTCAACAAGGCGGTGTGCGACGCCGGGCCGGAGTCGCTCGGCGACGTGGCGCACGATCCCGAGGCCGACCTCGCCTTCCTGCGCGCCGTGCTGCACGACCGCGCGGGGCCGGCGGCGCGCCTCGCCGCGCACGTGCGCGGCCGGCACGCGGGGCTCGTCGGGCATTCGCTGGGCGGCTACGTCGTGCTGCGCGCCACCGTCGCCGATCCCGAGTTTCCGGTCGTGGCCGCGCTCGCGCCGCTGCCGGCGTTCACGCGGGCGGAGGTCGCGGACCTCCGCCCGCGGCGCACGATCCTGCTCGCCGGGGCGACCGGCGACCGGACGTTGCCGTACGCCACCGTCACCCAGCCGCTGTTCGCGCTCCTGCCGCCCCGCGCGTTCCTCCTCGAGATCGTGGGCGGCAGCCACAGCGGCTTCACCGACGTCGACCCCGGCCTTGCGCCTGCCGCGCTCGCCCGCCAGCAGGCGCTCGTGCGCCGCTACGTGAGCGCGCTCTTGGAGCGCTGGCTCGCGCACCGCCGGCGCGCGGGCCGGACGCTCACGCCGAGGGACGCGCGGGCGCAGGGCCCGGACGCCGCTCTCACCGTGCGGCTGCGCTGAGCCGCGCGAGCAGCGCGGCGTCGGTCGGGAACGCGAGCGGCGGCGGCGCTGCGGGCTCGAACCAGCCGACCGCCGTGGCGTCGTCACCCGCCACCGGCTCGGCGGCCGGATCAACGCGCGTGGCGGCGAACCAGACGCCGACGGTCGGCTTCGCGGGCTCGTGGAAGTTCGACGCGACTTGGAGCGGGGGGCCGATCTCCACGGCGAGGCCGGTCTCCTCGAAGGTCTCGCGGCGCGCCGCCTCGCGCACGTCCTCGCCCCACTCGACGAACCCACAGGGGAAGCACCAGCGCCCCGCGCCGAACTGGCCCGGCGCGCGTTGCACCAGGAGCACGCGACCGAGCGGGTCGCGGACCACGGCCGCCGCGCCGACGCCGGGATTGGCGAAGAAGACGAAGGCGCACGCCGGGCAGTGTGGCCGCGGCGTGCCGCCGTGACGCACGCGGTCGAGCGCGCCGCCGCAGCGCGGGCACCAGCGCCAGTCGTCGCCGAGGCGAGTCACGTCAACCGAGGTGCGCGCCGCCGTCGACGTAGAGGACGTGGCCGGTGATGAAGCGCGCGTCGTCGGTGGCGAGGAAGAGGGCGACGGGCGCGACGTCGGTCTCGGGGTCGCCCAGCCGGCTGATCGGGCGCTCGGCCATGAGGCGCGCGAAGCGCTCGGGGTCGCGCGCGGCGAAGTCCTGCCCGCGCTTGGAGGCGGCGGCGGGGTAGATGACGTTCACGGTGATGCCGTCGCGGCCCCACTCGCGCGCGGCGACGCGCGTGAGGCTGGTGATGCCGCCCTTCGCCGCGGCGTAGTCGCCGAGCCCCGCGTGCCCCTCCTCGGCCGCGAGCGAGCCGAAGTTGATGATGCGGCCGCGGCCCTGCGCGACCATGAGCGGGCGGACCGCGGTCATCGCCCACCACGTGCCCTTCACGCCGGTGCGCCACGACAGGTCGAACTGCGCCTCGGGGATCTCCGCGAGCGGCGCCCGCGGGCCGAAGCCGTGGGCGTTGTTGACCAGCACGTCGACGGTGCCCCAGCGCCCGACGGTCGCGTCGACCATCGCGCGCACCTGGGCCGCGTCGCCCACGTCGACGCAGAGCCCGAGCGCCTCACCGCCGCAGGCGCGGATCTCCTCGGCGGTGCGCTCGGCGCGGTGAGCCTTCAGCTCGGCGACGCAGACGCGGGCGCCCGCGCGCGCGAAGACGAGGGCGATCGCGCGCCCGATGCCCTGGCCGGCGCCGGTGACGACGGCGACCCGGCCCTCGAGCGGGCGGCTCACGCAGCTACTCGAGCCAGCGGTTGAGCGCCCACGTCCGCATCTCGTTGGTGAGGATCGTGTGCTCGACCGCCCGGCGCACCCGCCGCTGCACGTCGGCGGTCGTGCAGACGCGCTGCATCAGCTCGAGCGCCTTGTCGCCGTGCTCCGTCTCCGCGTAGGCGTGCACCTCGAGGTCCTTCACTTTCACGCCGTAGTGCCGCCACAGGCCCTCGTAGAGCGTCTTCGCGTACCCGCTCATCCCGGCGGCCCGCTCGCGCGCGTAGCCGAGCGCGCCGAGCGCCTCCTCGTAGGAGCGCCGGCAGTAGTAGAGTAGCGTGTAGACGGAGCCGATCGTCTCGGGCATGGGCACGTAGGCGCGCAACGTCTCGTCGGGGATGCCGAGCGCGCGCGTGTACTCGACCTTCATCAGCACGTGGTTGGGGTCGCGGAGGTAGCCGGTCTCGTCGGCGAAGTTCTGCGTCCAGTGCGCGTAGTGCTCCGAGTCCTCGAGCGTGAAGGCGTCCGTGTCGGGCGCGTTCGCGATGAGCAGCGGAAACTCGGGGGTCATCCAGAGGCCGAGGTAGTAGAGCTCCATCGCGTAGCGCTTGACGACGTCGAGGCTCGCCGTGCCGTTGCCGATCGCGGGCACGACCCGGTTCTGCCGGTAGGGGCTGTGCGCCTCGATGAAGCGGTCGAGCTCGGCGAGAAACGCGTCGGCCGAAAGCGCCGCCTCCTCGGGGCGACCGCGCTTGATGACGTCCCGGAACTCGCCGCGTGCGCTCATCGTGCCTCCGTTTGCCGAACCGGCCGCGGGGAATGTAGGAGCTTCGCTTCGTGGGTGTCAACACGCAGCCCGACGCGCTCCCGCTCGCGGGTGTGCGCATTCTCGCCTTCACGCAGCTCGGCGCCGGCCCCTTCGGGCTCATGTTTCTCTCGGACCTGGGCGCCGAGGTGATCAAGGTCGAGGACCCGCGCACCGGCGGCGACGAGGCGCGCACCGTGCCACCCTTCTGCGATCCCGGGGCGCGCGACGGCCTCTACTTCCAGGCGCTCAATCGGGGGGCCCGCAGCCTGATGCTCGACCTGCGCGCCCCCGAGGCCCGCGGTCTGCTCCATCGTCTCGTCGCGCGGATGGACGTGGTCTACAACAACCTGCGTGGCGACCTGCCGGGCCGGCTCGGCCTCGACTACGCGGCGCTCGGCCCGGTCAACCCGCGGGTCGTCTGCTGCTCGCTGTCCGGATTCGGGAGGACGGGCCCGCGCCGCAGCGAGCCGGCGTACGACTACCTGCTGCAGGCGTACGCGGGGTTCATGAGCCTCGGCGGCGAGCCCGACGCGCCGCCGACCAAGTGCGGCGTGTCCGTGGTCGACTTCTCGGGCGGCGTCCTCTCGGCGCTCGCGGTGATGATCGGACTCCACCGCGCACGCACCACCGGCCGCGGCTGCGACCTCGACGTGTCGCTGCTCGACACGGCGCTCTCGTATCTGAACTACATGGCCGCCTGGACGCTCGACCGCGGCTGGCGTCCAGCCCGGCAGCCCGGGGGCGCGCACCAGAGCCTCGTGCCGAGCCAGAGCTTCCAGACCGCCGACGGATGGCTCGTCATCATGGTGATGAAGGAGAAGTTCTGGCAGCGGCTGGTCGAGCGCCTGGACGAGCCCGGGCTCGCCGAGGACCCGCGCTTCCGTACCTTCGCCGACCGGCTCGCCCACCGCGGCGCGCTCGAGCCGCTGCTGCGCGCCGCCTTTCGGCGGCGCACGACCGCCGCGTGGCTCGACCTTCTGCGGGGGCACGTGCCGGTGGCCCCCGTCTACGCCGTCGACGAGGCGCTCGCCAACGAGCAGGTGGCGGCGCGCGAGATGGTGGTGGAGGTCGCGCACCCACTCTTCGGCGCGCTGCGGCAGGTCGGGTGCCCGATCAAGATCGAGGGCGTGCCGCCGCGATACCGGCCCGCCTCCGCGCTCGGCGCCGACACCGACGCGATCCTCGAGGAGATCGGCGTGGGCGCGGCCGAGCGCGCGGCGCTGCGGGGGCGCGGCGTCGTTTGACGCGCGCGACCCGCGCCGGGCAAGGTCCGCACCATGGATCTCTCCTTTTCCGCAGCCGAGGAGGCCTTCCGGGCCGAGCTGCGCGCGTGGCTCGCCGCCAACCTGCCTCCCGACGCGCCGGAGCCGGCGACGCTCGACGAGGAGGTCGCCAGGCTTCGCGCGTGGCAGCGGCGGCTGCACGAAGGGGGATGGGTCGGCATCCACTGGCCGCGCGAGTACGGGGGACGCGGCGCCACCGTGGTCGAGAACTACGTCTTTCAGGAGGAGATGGCCGCCGCGCGCGCCCCCGAGGTCATCAACCGCATCGGGGTGAACCTCGTCGGGCCGACGCTGATCGCGCACGGCACCGAGGACCAGAAGCGCCGCTTCCTGCCGAAGATCCTTCCCGCGGAGGAGATCTGGTGCCAGCTCTTCTCGGAGCCCGGGGCGGGCTCCGACCTCACCGCGCTGCGCACGCGCGCCGAGCCCGCCGGCGAGGGCTGGGTGGTGAGCGGGCAGAAGGTATGGACGAGCTACGCGCAGTTCGCGCGCTGGGGCATCCTGCTCGCGCGCACGGATCCGGCGGCGCCCAAGGCGAGGGGCATCAGCTACTTCATTTGCGACATGCAGGCGCCGGGCGTCACGGTCCGGCCGCTACGCCAGATGACCGGGAGCGAGGAGTTCAACGAGGTGTTCCTGGAAGAGGTCCGCATCCCACGCGGGCACCTCGTCGGGCGCGAGAACGAGGGCTGGGCGATCGCCAACACGACGCTCACGCACGAGCGCGGCACCGCCCCGCGCCAGCTCGTAATCCATCGGATGCTGCTCGCCGACCTGCTGCGCCTCGCGCGCGAAGGCGGCGCGCACGCCGACCCCGTGCTGCGTCAACGGCTCGCGCAGCATCGGATCGAGGTCGAGATCACGCGTCTCAACAACTGGCGCACGCTCACCCGCATCCTGCGCCGCCAGCCGCTCGGCCCCGAGGCGAGCTTCGTGAAGCTCTTCTGGAGCGAGATGAGCCAAGGCATGCACGACACCCTGATGCGGCTCCTCGGGCCGCGTGGGCTCTGCTGGCAGGACGGAGCCGTCGGCCGGCTCGTGCGCTCCTACCTCTATTACCGCTCGGCGTCGATCTTCGCCGGCACGTCCGAGATCCAGCGCAACATCCTCGCCGAGCGCGTGCTCGGCCTGCCGCGCTCGCGCTGACCCGTGGTACCGGCCGGCGCGCCGCGGGGTTGGCGTCCGGCGGCCGGTGTCGTATGCCGGCTCGCGTGAGCGACGTCACGTCCCGGGTGGAAGGCGGCCCCCTCGCGGGGCTACGGGTGCTCGACCTCGGCACGCGCATCGGCGCGCCGTTCGCGGCGACGCTGCTCGCGGACCTCGGCGCCGAGGTGATCAAGGTCGAGCTGCCGGGCCAGGGTGACTTCATGCGCAGCATCGGGCCGTTCGTGGGCGGCCACTCGCTGTTCTGGGCGGTCGAGGGGCGGAACAAGAAGTCGGTCACGCTCGACCTGCGCAAGCCCGCCGGCCAGGCCCTGCTCAGGCGCCTCGTGCCGCTGGTGGACGTGGTGGTCGAGAACTTCCAGCCCGGGACGCTCGAGTCCTGGGGGCTCGGCTACGAGGCGCTCGCGGCGGTCAACCCCGCGCTGATCCTCACGCGCGTGTCGGTCTACGGGCAGAGCGGGCCGTACCGCGACCGCCCGGGCCTCGACCGCAACGGCATCGCGATGGGCGGGCTCCTCTACCTCACCGGCTATCCGGACCGCCCACCGGTGCGTCCCGGCCTGATCGTGTCCGACTACCTCACGGGCGTGTTCAACGCGTTCGCGATCCTCGCCGCGGTCTACGAGCGCGACCGCCGCGCGCGCACGACCGGCGCGCCGCCGCGCGGGCAGTGGGTCGACCTGGCGCTCTACGAGTCGATCCTGCGCATCATGGAGCACACGCTCGCCACCTACGACCGGCTCGGGGTGGTGCGCGAGCGCGAGGGCAACCGGCTCAGGAACTCCGCCCCGCTCGACAACTGGGAGACGAAGGACGGCAAGTGGGTGTGCATCGTCGCGGCGGGCGACGGCCTCTTCCCACGGCTCTGCCGGGCCATGGGGCGCGAGGACCTGCTCGCCGACCCGCGCTTCACGACGATGGCGCGGCGCGCCGAGCACGGGGAGGCGATCAACGGCGTGGTCGCCGCGTGGGTGAAGGAGCGCACGGCGGCGGAGGTCGAGGCGATCCTCGCCGCGCACGAGGTGCCCTTCGGCGTCGCGTACTCCGTGGCCGACATCTTCGCCGATCCGCACGTCGCCGCGCGCGGGGACATCGTCGTGGTCGACGATCCCGCGATCGGGCCTGTGCGCATGCAAGGCGTCTATCCCCGCTTCTCGCGCACGCCCGGCGCGATCCGGCGCGGCGCCCCGCGCCTCGGGGCCGACAACGACGACGTCTACGGCCGGCTGCTCGGGCTCGGCGCCGAGGAGCTGGCGGCCCTGCGGCGCGACGGCGTGATCTGAGAGCGGGGCCCCCGGGGGCTGCTTGTATCTGTGAAACAGACGTTTTAAACGTCTGTTGGTGGGGAGCAATAGGGACACGCGGGCGCGGCTCCTGGCGGCGGCCGGCGAGCTGTTCGCCGAGCGCGGGTACCACGGCACGAAGATCCGCGACATCGCCGCGCGCGCGCGCGTGAACGTCGCCGCCGGCAACTACCACTACGGCTCGAAGAAGGCGCTCTACCTCGAGGTCCTGCGCGCGCAGTTCGCCGAGGTGCGCGCGCTGCTGCGCCGCCGCGGCGCGGAGGCGCCGGGGCCGGCCGGCCCGCGCCTTTCGCGCGCGGAGCTCGTGCGCCTCCTCCACGCCCGCGTGCGCGCGATGCTCGACCTGCTGATCGGCCCGCCGCCGAGCCGTCACGGCGCGCTCGTGCTGCGCGAGATGTCCGATCCCACCGAGGCGCTGCCGGTGATCGTCGACGAGTTCATACGCCCCCGCCTGGAAGAGCTCGAAGCGATCATCGCGCGGCTCGAGCCCGGCCTCGCGGGCGACGTGCTGCGGCGCTGCGCCCTCAGCGTCGTCGCGCAGGCGTACTTCTACCGGGCCACCATGCCCGCGCTCCTGCTCATGCGGGGCCAGCGGCGCTATCCACGCGACTTCGCCGCCGACGTGGCCGCGCACGTCACCGCGTTCTCCCTCGGCGGCATGGCGCGCGTCGTGGGCCGGAGGGGCCGTGCGCGCTGAGCGGGCCGGCGCGATTCTGCTCGGGGCGGCGCTCGCCGGCTGCGGCTCCATCGCCCGCTTCACGCGGCCCGAGGGCGACGGGGGCTGGACACCCGCGCAGCGGACCGCCGAGATCGCCGCCCGCGCCGCCGCGGCCGGGGTCGATCTGGGCGAGGGCAGGCCCGCCGTGGCGGCGGCGCCGCTCGACCTGGCGACGGCCCTCGCGCTCGCGGCGCGCGGCAACCGCCGCATCGCCGCCGCGCGTCGCGACCTCGACGCCGCCCGCGAGCAGGTGGCGGAAGCGCGCGGGCGGCTGCTCCCGGACGTCACCGGGGCCGGCCGCTACACGCGCTACACCGACCCACAGACCACGAGCGTCGCCTTCCCGCCCGGCCTGCTGCCCCGCGGGGTGGTGCCGCCCGTGGTCACCGTGCGCGAGGAAGAGGTGGCGGACTTCAACGGCACGCTCACGCTGCCCCTCGACCTCTCCGGCGAGCTGCGCCATGCCCTCGGCGCCGCGCAGGCGGGCTATCGCGGCGAGCGCGCGCGGCTGTGGGCGACGACGCTCGACCAGGAGGTCGCCGCGATCCGTGCGTACTACGCGCTGCTCGAGGCCGAACGCCTGCGGGCGGTGACCGAGCAGACCGTCGGCGTCGACCGCGAGCAGCTCGCCACGGCCAAGGCGCGCTTCGACGGCGGCCGGCTCACCAAGAACGAGCTCCTCGTGGTCGAGGTGACGCTGCGCAACGCCGAGCAGGAGCTGCTGCGCCGCCGGCTGGCGATCGACCAGGCGCGCCGGGCGCTCAATCAGGCGTGCGGCCTCGACGTGAACGCGCCGACCGAGGTGGTCGACGTGCGGGAGCGCCCGGACGTGCCGCCGGTGGACGACGCGCTGCGGGCGGCCTACGTGAACAACCCCGTGCTGGTCTCCCTGGTCGAGGAGCAGCAGCGCCTCGAGGAGACGGCGCGCTCGCTGGCACGCGGGCGGCTGCCCCGCCTCGCAGCCGGCGGGGCCATCGACTACAGCACCGAGACGATCCTGCAGCCGCAGCGCATCGGCTCGGGCTTCGTCGGCTTCACCTGGGACCTCGGCACGGACGGGCGACGCGAGGCGGAGATCGCCGCGGCCCGCATCGCCGCCGACCGCAACCGGATCGACCTCGAGCGCGACATGCGCGAGATCGAGGCGTCGGTGCGCGACGTCCAACAAGCCGCCGAGGAGCGCCTCGCCGCGCTCGCGACGGCGGAGGCGGCCGTGGGCCAGGCCGAGGAGAACTTGCGCATCCGGCGCCAGCAGTTCGCGGTCGGCCGGGCGCAGAGCGAGGACGTGCTCGACGCCGAGGCGCTGCTCTCGCGCCAGCGCGCCACGCTCGCCAGCGCGCTCTACGAGGCGCACACGCGCCGCGCGGAGCTCCAGCAGCTCATGGGCCTGCCGCTCGACGCGGTGGTGCCCGCGCAGAGGTGAACGCATGCCGCGCCGAGCCGTCGCCGTCGTGATCGCCGTCGCCGTCGTGCTCGCCGCGGCGCTGGTCCACCGCCGCGCGCTGCGCACGCCGCCCCACTACACGGGGTTCGTCGAGGGCGAGGAGCGCGTGGTGCGCAGCGAGGTGGCGGGCCGTGTCGTCGAGGTGGCATTCGCCGAGGGCGACGCGGTGCCCGCCGGCGCGGTGCTCGCGCGCCTCGACGACGCGGACGTCGAGAGCCAGATCCGCGCCAAGGAGCAGGAGATCCGGGTCCTCGAGGCCGACATCGCCACCCAGCGCGAGCGCATCCCGCTGATCGAGGCGACGTGGCAGCGCGACCTCGGGGCGCGCCGGGCCGACGTGGGGCAGGCGACAGCCGCCGCGGAGCTCGCCGAGCGGACCTTCGCCCGCGAGCGGGACCTCGTGAAGAACGGGGCGAGCACCCCCCAGGATCTCGACGACCGGCGCGCCGCCCGCGACCAGGCGCGGAGCGCGCTCGCGCGCGCCCGCGAGCTGCTCGCCCGCACGGCCGCCGAGGAGCGCAACCTCACCGTCGCGCGCCAGGAGCTCGCGAGCCTCGAGGAGAAGCGCGAGCTGGCGCTGCGCCAGCTCGAGGAGCTGAACGTCACCCACGCGAAGTACGTGATCCATGCCCCGGCGGTGCCGACCGTGGTGCAGACCCAGCTCATCTGGCCGGGCGAGCTGGCGCAGCCGGGAACCGCGATCGCCGCCGTCATCGACCCGAAGGACAAGTACGTGCAGATCTACGTGCCGGTCGCCGACCGCGACCGCCTGCGAGTGGGCCAGCGGGTGGAGATCGAGCTCGACAGCGAGCCCGGCCGCCGAGTGCCGGGCGAGGTCAGCTTCGTCGCCGACGAGGCGAACTTCACCCCCGAGAAGATCGAGACGCGCAGCGACCGCCTCGGGCAGGTCTATCGTGCGAAGGTGCGCATCCTCGAGGGCGTCGAGCGCTTCCAGCCGGGCACGGAAGGCGACGTGTACCTCGTGGCGGGCGGAGGCGGTGCGTGAGCGGCGCCGCGATCCGGCTGCGCGGCCTTGCCAAGCGCTTCGGCCGCCGGCCCGCGCTCGCCGGCGTCGACCTGGACCTCGACGGCCGGCAGATCGTCGGTGTCGTGGGGCCGGATGGGGCGGGCAAGACGACGCTGCTCCGCGCGCTGGCCGGGTTGCTCGAGGTCGAGGCCGCCGAGGCGGTGGTCCTCGGCCACGACCTCGCCGGGGACGTGAGCGACCTCAAGAGCCGCGTGGGCTACGTGCCGCAGGCGTTCGGCCTCCACCGCGATCTCACCGTCGGGGAGAGCCTGCGCTTCATCGCCCGGCTGCATCGTCTCGCGCCCGAGGCGTTCGCCGCCCGCGCGGAGGTCCTGCTCGCGCGCACCGGGCTCGACGCGTTCGTCGACCGGCCCGCGGCGGCGCTCTCGGGCGGCATGAAGCAGAAGCTCGCGGTGGTCTGCGCGCTGCTCCCCGAGCCGGCGCTGCTCGTGCTCGACGAGCCGACGGCCGGCGTGGACGTGCTCGCGCGCGGCGAGATCTGGTCGATGCTCGAACGCGCGCGCGAGCAGGCGCTCGTGGTGCTGAGCACGAGCTACGTCGACGAGGCGGCCGCCTGCGACCGCCTCGTGTACCTCGACGCCGGGCGAGTGGTGGCCGCCGGGACCCCCGCCGAGCTGCGCGCCCGCGTGCCCTTCGCCCTCTACCGCGCCTGGGGCGACGACCCGCGCGCGATCGCGCGGGCGGCCCGCGGGCTCGAGTACGCGCAGGGCGCGCGCGCGGCGGGACGCTGCGCCCGCGTCACGGTGTCGACGGCGCGTGCGCCGGACGAGCGTCGCGTGCTCGCCGACCTGGCCGCGCTGCCCGCGGGGGGCGTCCGCTTCGTTGAGCGGACGCCGCTCGACATGGAGTCGACCCTGCTCGCGCTCGCGCAGGAGCTCGGCGCACGAGGGAGCGCGTGAGCGACCCCATCATTCGCACCCAAGGGCTCACGCGGCGGTTCGGGGCGTTCACCGCCGTCGACGCCCTCGACATCGCCGTCGCCCCGGGGACGATCCACGCCTTTCTCGGCGCCAACGGCTCGGGGAAGAGCACGACCATCCGCATGCTGATCGGGCTGCTCCGGCCGACGGCGGGTAGCATCCTCGTCGACGGGATCGACGTGATCCGCCATCCCCGCCGGGTGCGCGACCGGATCGGCTACATGGGGCAGCGGGTGAGCCTCTACCAGGGGCTCTCGCTGCGCGAGAACGTCGAGTTCTACGCCGGGCTCTACGGGCTCGCGGGCGGCGAGCTCGAGTGGCGCTGGGGCGTGCTGCGCGAGCGCTTCGCGCTCGGCGAGGCGGAGGCGGAGCGCCCGGAGGACCTGCCGGGCGGCCTCCGCCAGCGCGCCGGGCTCGCGCTCGCGACGCTCCATCGTCCCCGCCTCCTCTTCCTCGACGAGCCCACCGCCGGCGTGGACCTCCACAGCCGCGCGCTCTTCTGGGAGCTCATCCAGGAAGAGGCCGCCGCGGGCGTCACCGTGTTCGTCACCACCCACTTCCTCGAGGAGGCCGACTACTGCGACTGGGTGAGCTTCATCGACGGCGGGCGGCTGGTCGCCGACGCCCCGCCCGAGGCGCTCCGGCGCCGCTTCTCCGCCGGCTACCGGATCGCGGTGGCGCTGCCCGCGGCGGCGCGCGCCGCCGCCCGCGCGGTGCTCGCCGCCGGCGGGCACGCGGTCGAGGAGAGCGCGGAGGGCCTGCGCGTCGACAGCCCGGAGCTCGCCCCCCGGCTGCTCGAGACGCTGGCGCAGCTCGTCGCACGCCACCCCGAGGCGCGCGTCGGGATCGAGCAGCCGGCGATGACCGACGTCTTCCGCAACGTGCTCGCGCCCGCGGCCGGAGGGCGCGCGTGAGGTGGCGGCGGCTGCGGACGCTGCTCGTCCGCGAAGGGCGGGCGACGCTGCGCGACCCGTTCACGATCACGATCCTCGTCGCCGTGCCGCTGGTCGCCCTGCTGGCGTTCGGCTTCGTGCTCTCCACCGAGGTGAAGGGGCTGCCGCTCGCGGTGCTCGACGCGAGCGACACCCCCGCGAGCCGGCGGCTCATCGCCGATCTGGCCGCCCAGGGCACCTTCGTGCCCCGGCGCGTCGTGACGCGTGCGGCCCTCGAGCGCGCGCTCGTCGGCGGCGCGGTGAGCGCGGCGCTCGTGGTCCCACCCGACTTCGACCGCGCCCGGGCGCGCGGCGCGGACCGGCCGCAGGTCCAGCTCGTCTACGACGGCGCCGAGGCGGTCCTCGCGGGCAACGCCGAGGGCTATCTCCAGGCGCTCGTCGAAGCCGCCGGCGCCACGCTCGCGCGCCCGGGCGCGCCGCGGGCCGGGGACGGGGTCACGGTGGCGGAGCGCGCGCTCTTCAACCCGACGCTGGACGGGAAGCCCTTCATGGTGGCGGGGACCTTCGGGTTCGTGCTCTCGTTCCTCACCATCCTCATCACGGCGGTCTCGATCGTGAACGAGCGCCTGGGCGGGACCTTCGAGCAGCTCCAGGTGACGCCCGCGACGTCGGTCGAGATCCTCCTCGGCAAGGTGCTGCCGATGGGGGCGATCTTCACGCTCGACGTGGTGCTGATGGTGGTCGTCGCGGGGGTCGTGCTCGGCGTGTGGCCGCAGGGCAGCGTGCTGCTGTTCGTCGGCGTCTCCGCCTACTACGTGTCGATCTCGCTCGCGGCCGGGCTCCTCATTTCCGCCACCTCGGAGACCGCGAACGAGGCGGTCCAGAAGACCGTGCTGGTGAGCGTCCCGCTGGTGCAGCTGAGCGGCTTCATCTTCCCGATCCGGAGCATGCCGATCCCGTTCCAGTGGGCGACGACCCTCTTCCCGGCCACCCACTACATCGCGGTGACGCGCGGCATCTACCTGCGGGCCGAGGGGTTGACGACGCTCTGGCCCGAGCTGCTGGCGTTGCTCGGCTTCGGCGTCGTGCTGATCGGGCTCGCGCTGCGCACCATGGGGCGGCGGCCGTGAGCCGCTTCCGGCAGAACGTGCTCGCGGTCGCCTACCGCGAGGCGCGCGTCATGCTGCACGACCGGGCCTTCCTCATGGCGCTGCTGGTACAGCCGGTGATCATGCTCGGGCTCTACGGCGGGGTGATCTCGAACCAGCCGGCGAACGTGCCCTGGGCGGTGATCGACCGCAGCCAGACCGCGCTCTCGCGGCGGCTCGTCGAGGACGTGCAGTCGACCGGGTACTTCCTGCCGCCGCGCCGCGTGGCCGGATACGCCGAGGCGCGAGCGCTGCTCCGCCGCCAGTCGCTGCTCGCGGTGCTAATCGTCCCCGGCAGCTTCCGCCGCGACGCCGAGCGCGGCCACCCGCGCGTCCAGCTCCTGCTCGACGGCAGCGACCCGCTGGCCGCCGCACGCGTCGGCGGCTACGTCGCGCAGGTCGCGGCGGCGTTCGCCGTGCGGCGGGAGCCGCCGGCGGCGCCACCCGACGGTCCGCCGGGGCGTGCCGGCGCGATCGACGTGCGCCAGCGCTTCTGGTTCAACCCGACGCTGCGCGACCGCGACTTCTTCCTCGCCACCATCGCCGGCATGCTGCTGACGAACATCTCCCTCTCGCTCACGGGCGCGTCCCTCGTGGGCGAGCGCGAGATGGGCACGTACGAGTTCGTGCTCTCGCTGCCGACGTCCGCGCTCGAGATCGTGCTCGGCAAGCTGCTGCCCGCGGTCGCGGTGGCCTACGGGCTGCTGCTCGTGGCGCTCGTCGGCAGCGGGCTCTGCTACGGGTTCTGGCCGGCGGGGAGCTGGCTCGCGCTCTTCGCGGTGACGCTCCCCTTCGTGCTGGCGTCGCTGTCCGTGGGCGTGCTCGTGTCGACGTTCGCGCGCACCTCGGCGCAGGCGGTTTTCCTCTCGACGTTCTTCATCCTCCCGTCGTTCGTGCTCTCGGGCGTCGGGCTCCCCTATCAGCTCATGCCGCACGGCGTGCGCGAGCTGGGCGGTCTCTTCCCGCTGCGCTGGTACCAGATCGCGTCGCGGCGGATCATCGAGCGCGGCGCGGGATTCGGGCAGGTGGTGGTCCCCACGCTCATGCTGGGGCTCTTCTTCGCGGTGATGCTCGCGCTGGTGCGCTGGCGGATGAAGCCGCGGCTCGGCTAAGCTTTCCCGCGTGCCCACCGACGCGCGCCGCTACGCCGTCGACGCCGTGCTCCGCGACGGCGGCTCGGTTCACGTGCGGGCGCTCCGCCCCGACGACCGCACCCGGCTCGCCGAGCACTTCGCGCGCCTCTCGCCGCAGTCCGTCTACTTCCGGTTCTTCCGCGCGAAGAAGCGGCTCACCGACGCGGAGATCGACGAGTTCACGCGCCTCGACTTCACCAACGCCGCGGCGCTGGTGGCAACGCTCGGCCAGGGCGACGCGGAGCGCATCATCGGCGTAGGGCGCTGGATGGTCTCCGCCCCGGGCCGCGCCGAGGTCGCGTTCGCGGTCCTCGACGAGCATCAGGGGCGCGGCATCGGCACGCTGCTCCTCGAGCACCTCGCCGCGCTCGCGCGCGAGCGCGGCATCACCGAGTTCGAGGCCGAGGTGCTCGGCGAGAACAACCGCATGCTCGACGTGTTCGCGGAGAGCGGCTTCTCGGTCCGCCGCGCGCTCGAGGGCGGGGTCTTCCACGTCTCGTTCCCGACCGCCGAGACGCCGGACTTTCTCGCGGTGCACGACCGCCGCGAGCGCCAGGCGGCGGCCGAGAGCGTGCGCCCGATCCTCGCCCCGCGTTCGGTCGCGGTCGTCGGCGCGTCGCGCCGGCCGGGCACGATCGGCGCGGCGCTCTTCGCGAACCTGCGCGGCTGCGGCTTCCGCGGGCCCGTCTATGCCGTCAACCCCAACGCCCGCGCGCTCGACGGGGAGACCGTGTACCCGAGCGTGCGAGCCATCGGCGCGCCGGTCGACCTCGCCGTGATCGCCGTGCCCGCGGCGGCGGTGGAGGGCGTGGTGGCCGACTGCGCCGCGGCCGGCGTGCGCGGCGTCGTCGTGATCTCCGCGGGCTTCGCCGAGGCGTCGGCCGCGGGGCGCGAGGCCGAGCGGCGGCTCACGGCGCTCGTGCGTGCGTCCGGGATGCGGCTCGTGGGCCCCAACTGCATGGGCGTGCTCAACACCGCGCCCGACGTCTCGCTCAACGCCACGTTCGCGCCGTCCTTCCCGCCGGCGGGCAACATCGCGATGCTCTCGCAGAGCGGCGCGCTCGGGCTGGCGATTCTCGATCAGGTGCGGAGCCTGAACGTCGGCATCTCCTCCTTCGTCTCGGTCGGCAACAAGGCCGACGTCTCGGGCAACGACCTGCTCTCCTACTGGGCCGACGACCCGCAGACGGGAGTCATCGTTCTCTACCTCGAGAGCTTCGGCAACCCGCGCAAGTTCGCGCGCATCGCCCCGGCGGTGGCGCGGCGCAAGCCGATCGTCGCCGTCAAGTCGGGCCGCTCGGCGGCGGGCACGCGCGCGGCGTCGAGCCACTCCGCGGCGCTCGCCAGCCTCGACATCGCGGTCGACGCCTGCTTCGAGCAGGCGGGCGTGATCCGCACGACCACGCTCGAGGAGCTGTTCGACGTGGCCGCGTTGCTCTCGACGCAGCCCGTACCCCCGGGCGCGCGCGTCGGGGTGGTGACCAACGCCGGCGGCCCCGCGATCCTGCTCGCCGACGCGTGCGAGGCGCGCGGCCTCGTGCTGCCGCCGCTCGACGCGGCGACGGTCGCCGCGCTGCGCGGCTTCCTGCCGGCCGCCGCCGGGCTCGCCAACCCCGTCGACATGATCGCCTCGGCCACGCCGGAGCAGTACGTGCGCGCGATCGGCGCCGTGGGCGGGGACGCGAACGTGGACGCGCTGGTCGTGCTCTACGTGCCGCCGCTGGTCACGCAGCCCGAGGAGATCGCCGCGGCCATCGCGCGCGGGGCGGGGGCCGTGCCCGCCGAGAAGCCCGTGCTCACCGTGTTCATGTCGGCGCGCGGCGCGCCGCCGGCGCTCGCCGCCGGCCCGCGCGGCGCGCTGCCCTCGTACAGCTTTCCCGAGAACGCGGCGCAGGCGCTGGCCGCCGCCGAGCGCTACGGCCGGTGGCGGCGTCGCCCGCAGGGCACGCCGCTCGTGCTCCCGCCGTTCGCGCGCGCCGCCGTGCGGGCGGTTGCCGACCGCGCGCTCGCGGGCGCCGCGGAGCCCCGCTGGCTCGAGCCCGACGACGTCCGCACGGTGCTGCGGGCCGCGGGGATCGAGTTCGCGGCGATGGAGGTCGCGGCGCCCGCCGACGCCGTCGCGACCGCCGAGCGGCTCGGCTACCCGCTCGTGGCCAAGGCGGTGGCGCCCGGCCTCGTCCACAAGAGCGACGTGGGCGGCGTGATCCTCGGGCTCGATTCGGCCGCGGCGGTGGCGCGGGCGGTGGAGGCGCTCACCGAGCGGATCGCCGCCGCGGGCCGCCGCCTCGAGCGCGTGCTCCTCCAGCGCGAGGTGGCAGGCGGCGTCGAGGCGCTGGTCGGGGTCACCACCGACCCGACCTTCGGTCCGCTGGTGGTCTGTGGGCTCGGGGGCGTGCTCGTCGAGCTGCTGCGCGACGTCGCCCACCACCTCACGCCGGTGACGGACGTCGACGCGGCCGAAATGGTGGGCCGGCTGCGCGCGGCGCGGCTCCTCGACGGCTACCGCGGCAGCCCGCCGGGCGACCGGGCGGCGCTCGTCGGGGTGATCCAGCGCGTGTCGGCGCTCGTCGAGGTGCTCCCCGAGCTGCGGGAGCTCGATCTCAACCCGGTGAAGGTCCTGCCGCCCGGCCGCGGCGCGATTGCCGTCGACGCGCGCGTGCGCCTGGGGCCGGTCGCCTGACGCCCGTCACGGCGGCGTCGGGCAGTCACGCCCGCGACAGACGGTGACGCTGGTCGGGAAGTTGAGCCCGCCGGCGATCCGCTGCGGTGTCGAGGGGACGCCGCGTGCGAAGGTGACCGCGAAGACCCCGCCGCCGTTGTCCGCGGGGCCGCAGCCGCTCGCGTCGCAGACGACGTGGATGTCGACGAAGTAGAGATCGCCGCTCGGCGCCACCGCGATGCCGAAGGGATTGTACGGCCCCGCGGGCACGGGGCCCTTGGCCGGGTGCGGCGTCCCGTCGTCGTTGAACCAGGCGACCGCCGGAGTGCCGATCACGTTGCTCACCGCCCAGGCGTGCGCGCGCGGGTCCCAGGCGATCCCGATGGGGAAGGCCGGCGTCCCGTGGAGGAGCACGTCGAACTGCGCCTTCGGCGCCAGCAGCCCGTCGGGGCCGCAGTCCGCGGCCCGGCGCGGGAAGGAGCGGTGGCGGAAGCGCAGCACGCGCCCGGCGCCCGTCTCGGGCACGTAGAGGTCGCCGTGACGCACCGCGAGCGTTCCCGGGTCGCGCAACCCGCCCGAGCCGTCGACGTGGTGCGGGCCGACGCCGCCCGTGTCCGGGCCGTAGATGATGCAGTACTGCGTGTAGTCGGGCGGGAACCACTCGATGATTCGGCCGTCGTCGGGCACCGGGATCTGGCCCTGAGCGGTCCCGATGTCGGCCGCGAAGAGGTGCCCCTCGTGATCGAAGGCGCAGCCGGTGAACGTGCCGTTATTGTTGTAGGCGCCGTTCTCGAAGCCGCCCGCGGCGGAGTCCGGCGGGATGTCGCCGCCGATGGTCGAGCCGGGGAGGGTGTACGGCCCGGGGACGTAGATCGTCTGGCCGGTGAAGCTCCCGTGCCGGTCCCACACCGCCTCGCCGACCGGCGGGTTCATGAGCGGCTTTAGGCTCCCCGGGTTGTCCTGCGAGGGCAGCGTCGGGTTGTAGCCCGTGACGAAGCGACCCGAGTGATCGGGAAAGATGCACATCTGGCCGTTCGGGTCGTAGGGCGGGACGAGCTGCTTCACCTGGCCCGCCACGAGGACGTCCTCCTCCTCGTTCTGATCCCAATAGACGAGGACGCGGGCGTTCGCCGACTTGGGCGCCGCCTGCGCGGCGAGGCCGACGCCGGCGAGCAGCGCGCCGAGCAGGGCGCAGGTTGTGGATCGGATCGACGTGCGCATGGTTCGAGGCTCCTCTCTCGTGGTCTTCGGGCTAGCTCCCCGCCGCGCAGACGCCCGCGGCGAGACACGTCGTCGCGGCGCAGGACGCCGCGGGCGCGCAGCTCGTGCGCTCCCGCGCACCGCTCGGCGCGCACGCGGCCGCGGGGACGACGAGGCAACGGACGTCGGGGCGGGTCTCGCAGCAGACGACCGCTCCCGGCCGGCCGCAGGTCGACTGCACCAGGGCGTGCTCGGCGCTCGCCCGGCAGCGGGGGCGGAGCTGGCCGGCGGCAACCGCGCGGTCGAGCGCGCGCCGCGCGCAGCGGACGTAGTCGGGATGCCGGCGGCCGGGGGCGCCGTCGAAGGCCGCGCACGGGCACGCGGTCTCGGCGGCCGCGCGCACGGCGGCGAGCGCCCGCGCATCGGCGGGCGCGCTGCCGCCCGCGTCGCAGCGGTCGCCGGGCGCGGGGTCGCACCCCGGCGTGCCCGCGGCGCAGAGCGCGGTCACGGGCTGGGGCACGTGCGCCGCGGCGTCGGCCGGGTCGGACGGGTCCCCGGTGCGCTCGCCCGCCCCGCCGCCGAGGATCGCCGTGCCGTCCACGACCGCGGGCGCCGACGCGAGCGTGAAGCCGACGGGGACGCTCGCGAGCAGGGCGCCGGTCCGCGCGTCGTACGCGCGCAGCGCCCCGCCCAGGTCCTTGCCGACGAAGACCACGCCCGGGATCGCGCTCGTCGGGGCGTAGCTCGCGTCGGCGTTCGGCTCGGCCGTGTTCTCCCAGACGATCGCCCCCGTGTCGGCGTCGAGGGCGTGGACGGTCGGGCGCTGCGGGTTCAGGAGGTCGACGCCGGGGGCGGTGCTGAAGTAGACGCGCCGGGCCGCCTCGTCGACCGCGGCGGTTGCGATGATGCCCCCCTGCCCGTCGCCCGGCACCACCTTCGTGCGCCAGTAGGGCAGCGCCGACGGATCCGGATCGTCCCAGCGCGCGCCCGTGACCGCGTTCACCCCGTCGCGGTCGATCGCGTAGTAGGTGCCGTCCTTCCCGCCCTCGCCGACGACGTCGTGCGCGGCGCCGCCCGCGGTGATCGTGAACAGGTTGGGCGCCGCGCCGAAGTCGAGGTCTGCGGGATCGGACGGGCGCGGCTTCCAGCGCCAGGCCGGCGTGCCGTCGAGGCCCAGCGCGACGATCGCCTCCTCGTAGGGCGCGGTGTTGGTGCCCTGCTCGCAGGCCGACGTGCCGAAGAAGAGGAGCCCCCGCACGAGGTCGACGCTCGCCGACGACCACACGCCCCCGCAGCCGCTGGTGGTGCGGTCGAAGTCGCAGCCGGGCCGGGTGGCGAAGAAGCCCGCGGGGAGGCCCAGGTCGCTCTCCGAGTGGTAGCCGTCGAAGCGGTGCACCACGTCGCCGGGCAAGGTCCGGCACGTCGCGCCGGTCTCGACGTCGAAGTACCAGAGCAGACGGCCGTCGTGGACGTCGAGGGCGAAGAAGCCGCCCTTGCCGTCGATGCCGTTCTCGTTGATGTCCATGCCGAAGAGGACCTCGCCTCCGGCGACGATCGGCGAGGATTCGATCTCGTTCGTCTCCGGGGCGAGACCGCCGAACCCGCAGTCGCCGGGCGGGGTGCGGCAGCCCGTGCCCGCGTCGAAGCGCCAGACCTCGCTGCCGGTGATCGCATCGACCGCATGGAGGCTCTCCCCGCTGCCGACGAACACCCGCGCGCGGCCGTCGACGGTCTCCACCGCGGCCGAGGACGCGTCCGGGTACGCGGCCCCGGGCTGATCGGCCATGGCGAACCGCCAGAGGGCGGTGCCGTCGCGCACGCGCAGCGCGTAAAGGCCGTCGTCCCACGAGGCGATGAAGGCGGTCGGCGTGCGACCCTCGCCGGGCAGGTCGAGGGTCACCACCGCCGGCGACGCGGTCACGATCGCACCCGTCGGGAACGTCCACTTGACCCGCAGGCCGGCGACGTTCGCGGCCGTGATGATGCTCTCGGCCGGGTTGAAGAAGAGGCGGCGCGGCCCCCCGGCATAGGCGGGCCAGCTCGGGAGCCCGGTCGCGGCTGCAGGCGCCGCGAGGAGCAGGACCAGAGCGAGAGCCGCGGGGCGCATGCTAGTGGCCGCGGGGCATGTCCGTCCTGTACCTCCGGCTCCGGGGCGGCGGCAAGCGCAATCTTCAGGCCGCGCGCTCCAGGCGATCGACGCGGAAGGTGGCGTCGGCCTGGAAGCCGAGCCACGCGCCGACCCGTGCCGCGAGGTACTTGCGGGCGACCAGCGCCCGCACGTGCGCGTCGAGAGCCGGTTCGACGATCGGCGCGAACCGGCCGCGCAGCCGCAGCGCCCCGATCTCGAGCTCCACGGCCGGCGTCTTGCGCGCGTTGCGCACCCAGTTGCGCCGGGCGTCGAGCGTGGCGAGGAAGATCGTCTCCCCCTCGACGACGAACCACACGGTCACCGCCCGCGGGGCGCCCGTGCGCCGGCCGCGCGCCGTGAGCCGCAGCGTGCGCCGGCGGGCGACGGCGCAGAGCGCGGCGGCGAGGTCGTCGGTCACGGGGCGCCGCCTCCGGCGAGCCGGGCGCGCAACGCGCGCTTGAGGATCTTGCCGCTCGCCGTGCGCGGGAAGTCCTCCACCAGCGCGAGGCGCTCGGGCAGCTTGCGGCGCGAGAGCCCGCGCCCGGCGAGGTAGTCCGCCAGCTCGGCGAGCGTGGGCGCGGTCGCGCCGGCACGGGGCCGGATCACCGCGCAGGCGATCTCGCCGCAGGCCGGGTCGGGCACACCGACGACCGCCACCTCGAGCGTCGCCGGATGCTCGGCGAGCAGCGCCTCGATCTCGCGCGCGCTCACGTTCTCGCCCTTGCGGATGATGATGTCCTTGCGCCGGCCGGTGATGCGCAGGTACCCGGCCGCGTCGAGCACGCCGAGATCCTCCGTACGGAACCAACCGTCGGGCGTGAAGGCGTCCGCGTTGTGCGCGGGATCGTGATAGCCGAGGAAGCATTCGGGTCCGCGCGCGAGGATGTCCCCCTCGGCGCCCGCGGGCACGGCGTGTCCGTCGTCGTCGACCAGGCGGATCTCGGCGGCGCCGATCGGGCGGCCCTCGGTCTCGATGCGGCGCTCGGGTGGATCGCCGGGGCCGGTCGTCGTGATCGTGGGGAACTCGGTCGAGCCGTAGACGCGCTTCGCGATGCACCCGAGCCGCGCCGCCGCCTCGCGCACGAGGGCCGGGTCGACGTCGGCGCCGCCGCAGGAGAAGAGCCGCAGGCTGCGGACGTCGTGCGCGGCGAGCGCGGGGTGGAGGGCCAGGTCGCGCAGGAACGTGGGCGCGCCCACCATGTAGGTGACCCGCTCCCGCGCGATCAGCGCGAGGGCCGCCCCGGGCTCCCAGCGTTCCATGAGCACGGCGGTGGTACCGAGCACGGCGGGCACCAGCAGCGCGTGCACCAGGCCCGAGACGTGCGTGAGCGGCGAGGGCATGAGCACGACGTCGTCGGCGGAGAGGGTGTGGACCGCTTCGAGGCTGCGCGCCTCGGCGAGCAGCGTGTCGTGGCTGTGCAGCACCCCCTTGGGCTCCGCGGTGGTGCCCGAGGTGTAGATGAGAAGCGCGATCGCGGCGGCGTCGTGCGGCGGAGGGAGGGCCGGCGGGGCCGCGGCGGCGAGCTCGGCCCAGGCACGCGCGCCCGGGCCGGGCTCGTCGCGCACCACCACGACGTGCTCGAGGGCCGGCAGCTCGGGGCGCAGCGCGGCGGCGAGCGCGCGGTGGTCCGCGTCGCGGTAACGGCCGGGGACGATCAGCACGCGCGCCCCGCTCGCGCGCAGGACGAAGCCGAGGTCGCGCCGCCGCAGGATCGGCAGCACGGGATTGAGGACGGCGCCGAGGCGCGCGGCGGCGAGCAGCGCGACCAGCGTCTCGACGCGGTTCGGGAGCTGCACCGCGACCACGTCGCCCGCGCCGACCCCGAGCGCGGCGAGACCGCCCGCGACGCGCTCGGCCGCGGCGGCGAGCGCCGCCCACGACGTGCGCGTGGCGCCGTCGACGACCGCGGTGCGGGCGCCCGCCGCCGCCGCGGTCGCCGCGAAGGCCTGCCAGACCGTCTCGCCGCGCCACAGACCCGCGCGCCGGTACGCGTCGGCGAGCGCGGCGGGGTGTGTGGGACGGAGCATGCCGGCCTCCTTCTCATGGCGGACGCCTCCTCGGCGCGTCAAGCGCGGCGCGACGGCCATGCTGACGCGTCGTTCTATTGACAGCCTCGCACGCAACTCGGTATGGCCGCCGGGATGTCGGGTCCCGGGCGCCGCGCCGGCGTGTACCTCCTGCTCGGGCTGCTGGCGCCGGCGATCGCCCGCGCGGCGCTCGTGCGCGACAACCTCTACGGGGTGAAGGCGCTCAGCGCCTCCGAGGCCTGGGCGGTGGGGACGTTCGGCTCGATCTACCACACGACCAACGCCGGCCAGACCTGGGAGACGCGCGAGAGCGGGACGCGCAACCCGCTGTTCAGCGTCGACTTCGCGGACCCCCAGCACGGGTGGGCGGTCGGGAAGTCGGCGATCATCTTGCGCACCGTCGACGGCGGCGCGAGCTGGAAGCCGCAGCGGAGCCCCATCCCGCCGGAAAAGCACCTCTTCAAGGTGCAGGCGCTCGACGTCCGCACCGCCTGGGCGGTGGGCGACTGGGGCGCGCGGACGGTCACCCACGATGGCGGCGAGCATTGGGAGGATCGCTCGCTCGGCGAGGACGTCGTGCTCTACGACGTGTCGTTCCCGGACGCCGAGCACGGGTACGTGTGCGGCGAGTTCGGCACCGTGCTCGCCACCGCCGACGGCGGCGCGACCTGGGAGAAGCGCGCCGCGGGCACCGAGAAGACCCTCTTCGGCCTCGACTTCGTCACGCCGGACGAGGGCTGGGCGGTGGGCATCGACGGGCTTTTGCTGCACACGCGCGACGGTGGCCGGTCCTGGGCCGTGCAGCGCGGCAAGGTGCAGGCCGAGAGCCTCGACGAGTTCGGCTTCCTCGAGGCGATGAGCAACCCGGGCCTGTACGCCGTGCGCGTGCTGGGGGAGTACGGCGTCGTCGTGGGCGACACGGGCACCGTGCTGGTGAGCACCGACGCCGGGCAGAGCTGGCGGCGGCTCGAGCTGCCGTCGAGCCGGGGGCTCGCCTGGATGCGCGACGTGAGCCTGGTGCCCGGCACCGAGGGCATCGCCATCGGCGCCGAGGGGTTCGCCGTGCGGTTCGACCGCGGGCAGGTGACGCTGCCGGACGGGGCGCCCGCGACCGCGGCGGCGACGCCGTAGCACGGGACGGCCGATGCTCTCGCGTAAGGCGATCGAAGCCTACCTCTACTTCCTGCTGCGGCACCGGCTGCTCGTGTCGATCGTGGTCGGCCTGCTCACCGTCGGGCTGGCCGCCTCGATGTGGTTCCGGATGCACGTGTTCACGAACTTTTTCGACCTGTATCCGCCGAACCATCCCTACATCCGGCTCTATCAGCAGTACCGGAACATGTTCGGCACGGCGAACACGGTGCTGATCGTGGTCGAGGTGAAGAACGGCACGATCTTCGACGATCCGGCCACCGTGCAGAAGGTCGACCGCATCACGCTGGCCCTCCTGCACGACATCCCGGGTGTGAACGGCGATCAGGTGCTGTCGATCACGCATCCGAAGGTGAAGACCACGCTCACCGCGGGCTCCGGGATCAAGGTCGTGCCGCTCATGTACCCGCGCGTCCCGGAGAACAAGGACGACCTCGAGTTCTTGAAGCTCAAGGTCTACACGACCGAGGGCGTCCACGGGTTCTTCGTCTCCGACGACGACAAAGCCACGCTGATCACCGCGGGCTTCTGGGAGGAGTACTTCGACCTCCCGACGATGTGGGCGAAGATCCAGGAGATCGTGAAGCGCGAGTCGGACGCCAACACGACCATCTACGTGAGCGGCCCGCCGATCCTCTACGCGTACTTCATGGAGATCATGCCGAAGATGGTCGGCGTGCTCGCGGCGTCGATCGTCATGATCCTGCTCATCCTCTGGATCGAGTTCCGGAGCTGGCAGGGCGTGGTGATCCCGGCGTTCAGCGGCGCCCTGTCGGCGGTGTGGGGGCTCGGCTTCGGGGGGCTCTGGGGCCTCAACCTCGACCCGCTCGTGCTCGTGATCCCGCTGCTCATCTCGGCCCGGGCGCACTCGCACTCGGTGCAGTCGATGGAGCGCTACCACGAGGAGTACCATCGCCTGCGCGACAAGGACCAGGCGATCGTCAAGTCCTACACGGAGATCTACGCGCCGGCGATGGTCTCGCTGCTCGCCGACGGCCTGGCGGTGCTCACGCTCCTCGTCGCGCGCATCCCGATCATCCAGAAGCTCGCCATCCTGTGCTCGTTCTGGATCATCTCGATCTTCGTGAGCGTGGTCACGCTCCACCCCATCATCCTGTCGTTCACGCCGCCGCCGGAGGAGCAGGCCTCGGGGAAGGGCGCGCTCGAGCGGTTCATGGCCTGGCTGATGCTCACCGCGGTCGCCTGGCTGGTCGTGCTCTACGGTTATGCGCCGCACCTCGCCGGGTGGAGGATGGACGTCGGCTCGATCGAGAAGGTGCTGGCCGGGGTGCTGGTCTGCGGCCTGCTCGACGCGTGCGGCGTCGTGGTGCCGGGCTATGCGCACGTGGGGCGCGGCGTGAGCGTCGCCATCGACGCTCTCGGCAGCAGCTGCACCCGGCTCTACGGGGTGATCGAACGTGCCCTCATCTGGATGGCGCTCGGCTGGCGGCGGGTGGCGATGGCGGCGACGCTGGTGGTGCTGCTCGGCTTCGGGCTCTACTTCCAGCATCAGCTGCGGATCGGCGATACGACGCCCGGCGCCGCGCTGCTCTACGCGGACCATCCCTACAACGTCGCCTTCCGCAAGGTGAACGAGAAGTTCGTCGGCGCGAGCCAGCTCGTGATCATCGCGGAGGGCGCCGCATACTGCGCGGTCGACGGGAAGCCGTGTGTGGGCGACGCGTGCGTCCGTTGCCGGCCCGAGAGCCCCGAGACCTGCGGCAAGCAGCAGTGCCTGCAGCGCGACGGCGCGATCGAGCACGCCGACACGCTCAACAACCTCGACCTGTTCGCCCGCTACATGGCCGAGCGCCCGGAGGTCGGCGGCACGGTCACGGCGGCCTCGCTGCTCAAGAAGATCTTCCGCACCTTCCACGAGGGCGATCCGAAGTGGGAGATCCTGCCGACGCGCAACGACCACGTGAGCCAGCTCTTCTTCCTGCTCACGTCGGGCACGCGACGCGGCGAGATGGACCGCTTCTTCGACGCCAACTACGCGAACGCGACCATCCAGGTCTTCTACAAGGACTACACGCACGACACGATCGAGAATTCGATCGCGCGGGCGAAGCAGTACATCGCCGAGCACGGCGGGGAGGCGCAGCGCGTCCGCTACCGGCTCGCGGGCGGGCTGATCGGCATCCTCGCCGCGGTGAACGAGGAGGTGGAGTGGTCCTACCGTGTGAACCTGCTGCTGATCCTCGTCGTGGTGTTCCTGCTGAGCTACGCGACGTACGTGTCGGTGATCGGCGCGCTGATCGTGATGCTGCCGTCGCTGGTGGCGCAGCCGCTCTCCGAGGCGGTGATGTATCTCCTCGGCATCGACATGAACATCAACTCGCTGCCCGTGGCCGCCGTCGGCATCGGTATCGGCATCGACTACGGCTACTACGTGCTGTCCCGGATCGTGGAAGAGCTGTCGGCCGGAGAAGGCTTCGACGTCGCGATCCGGCGCACGTTCGAGACCACGGGGAAGACCGTGCTCTTCACGGGCGTGTCGCTGACCGCGAGCATCATCTTCTGGGTGTTCTTCCCGATGAAGTTCCAGGCCCAGATGGCCCTGCTGCTCGTCCTGCTGCTCGCGTTCCATCTGATGGGCGCGCTCATGTTCATCCCGCCGATGGTCTCGCTCTTCAAGCCGAGCTTCGCGATCAAGTACGCCGAGGAACGGCGGGAACGCATCCGGGCCGAGGCGGCGGCCGAGGCCCGCGCTGCCGAGATGCACGCGGCCGGGCCGTGAGCAGCGGCGCGCGGCGGGCATCCCGGGGAGGACGGTGTCGATGGCCAAGTGGAGGACCGCGTTGGGGGCGGCGGTCGTGCTGGCGCTCGCCGGCGCGCGGCCGGCGGGGGCCGAGCTCAAGCCGGGCACGATGCTCGACGAGAGCAGCGCGGACGAGGCGAAGGACCTCCTGCCGCCCGAGATCTTCAACCACTTCAAGAAGGGCGACTATCGCAACGTGACGGTCGACTTCCCGAGCTCGCGCTTCGAGTGGGACGATTCCTTCAAGGAGGCGACCAAGCGCAACGCCGACCACGTCACCCTCGATCCCGCGACCAAGACCCCCGTCGATTCGGCGACCGGGAAGCGCCCCGACTACCTTCAGGGGCTGCCCTTCCCGCAGGTCGGCGAGGACGATCCGGACGCGGGCACGAAGATCCTCTGGAACATGGACTACGCGTATTACGCCGGCGGGAACAGCCACAACCTCACGCAGCTCACGTGGGTGAGCCGCAGCGGCGTCGACCGCGCGTCGGTCCAGGACGTCTACTTCCTCTACTACGAGGGGCAGCCGCGGCGGTACGCCCCCGCGACCAACCCCGACAACTACCTGTTCCAGTTTCTCGCGGTCACGACCTCGCCGGCGGACCTCCAGGGCACGGCGTCGCTCGGCTACCGCTTCAAGGACCCGACCAAGCGCGACATGAGCTGGGCCTACGTGCCGGCGCTCCGGCGCGTGCGCGCCGTCTCGCCCGCCAACCGCTCCGACGGCTTCCTCGGCTCCGACCAGAGCCAGGACGACGGTCCCTTCTTCGACGGCAAGCCCGAGGACTTCGTGTGGAAGGTCGTGGGCAAGCACGACGCGTACCGCTTCGTCGATCCGGACAGCATCGCCGGGAAGGTGGTGCGCCAGCCCCTGCCGGGAGGCGGCTGGCGCACGGTCTCGACCAACAACAGCCGCGCCGTGGGCTTCATGGTGAAGGACTGGAAGGGCGTACCGTGGGCGCCGGTCGCCGCCGGCATGGCCAAGCGGCGCTTCTGGGTGATCGAGGGCGTGCCGAAGGACAAGTACTACCTCTACGGGAAGCTCGAGCTCTGGATCGACGACACGACCTGGCAGGGTGCGTGGAACCGGAAGTTCTCCTGGCAGAACGATCTGCTGAACGACTACGAGGTGCTCGGCTTCGCTACCTTCCCCTTCACCGACACCGAGCGCTGGTGGGGCTCGACCATGAGCGTGCAGCTCTCCGAGAACTTCAAGGCGGATCGCGCCACGGTCTCGGGCATCGACGGCCCCGGAGCGACCCCGCCCAACGACCGGCGTATCCCGCTCGAGCCGAGCTTCTTCGACTACGCGACGCTCAGCCGCTTCGGGAAGTGAGGCCGGGCGCGGGGCCGACGCTGGATTTCCACCTCAGCGACGCGGAGCGGAGCTTCTGCCGGGAGGTGCGCGAGTGGCTCCGCGCCAACCTGCCCCCGGGGTGGCGAGGCCCCGACCACGGGCGGCCGGAGGAGCCCGCCGAGCGCGTGCGCTTCGCCCGCTGGTGGCAGCGGCGGCTCTTCGACGGGGGCTGGGCCGGGCTGCACTGGCCGCGCGCGTACGGCGGCCGGGGCGCGACGGCGATCGAGCAGCTGCTTTTCGCCGAGGAGTATACACGCGCCGGCGCCCCGAACCTGATCGACATCGGCGTCGGCCCGGGGCTCGTCGGCCCGACCCTCATCCACCACGGCACCGACGCGCAGCGGCGGCGCTTCCTTCCGTCGATCCTCTCCGGCGAGGAGGTGTGGTGCCAGGGATTCTCGGAGCCCAACGCCGGCTCCGACCTGGCCGCCTGCCGCACGCGGGCGGAGCTGCACGGCGACGTCTTCCGCGTCACCGGCCAGAAGATCTGGACGAGCTACGCCCGCTTCGCCGACTGGTGCATCCTGCTCGTGCGCACCGATCCGCAGGCGGCCAAGCACAAGGGGCTCACGTTCCTGCTGCTCGACATGCGGACGCCCGGGATCACCATCCGCCCGCTCGTCGAGATGACCGGCGTCGCGTGGTTCAACGAGGTCTTCTTCGACGACGTGCCCGTGCCGCGGGAGAACGTGGTCGGCGCCGTCAACCAGGGCTGGACGATCGCGATCACGACGCTCGCCCACGAGCGCGGCGGTGCCGCCCCGCATGCCCGCCTCGCCGGTGAGCTCCGCGAGGTGACGGCGCTCGCCCGCCGGCGCGAAGCCGCCGCGGACCCGCGCGTCCGCCAAGCGCTGGCGCAGCTCGGGATCGAGACCGAGATCCTGCGGCTGCTCACCTACAAGCAGGTGAGCGCGGTGATGCGCACCGGCCGGCCCGGGCCCGAGGGCTCGTGCCTCAAGCTCGTCTGGAGCGAGCTCGACATGCGCATGAAGGAGATCGCCATCGCGCTCGAGGGCCCGTACGCCGCCATCGACCGCGGCGGGACGCGTGCCATCGACGGCGGCCGCTGGCAGTACGAGTACCTCTGGTCGCGCGCCGCGGGCATCTACGCGGGCACCTCGGAGGTCCAGCGCAACATCATCGCCCAGCGCGTGCTGGGCTTGCCCAGGGGATGAGCATGGCGATCATCGACGTCTGGACGCAGTACATCAGCCCGACTCCGCCCGGGGTGAACCCCGAAGGCGAGAACGTGTTCCGGAACTACGGCATGCTCGACGTCTTCCACGGCGGCACCGACCCGGCGAAGATGATCGACGCGATGGACGCCGCCGGCGTCGACGTGGCGCTGATCGCGGGGGACAACGAGGCGGTTGCGAAGGCGCAGAACCGCTTCCCGGGACGCCTCTACGGGCAGTACCACGCCGACCCGCGCCACATCATGAAGGCGGTGCGCGAGCTCGATCACTACGTGCGCAACTGCGGCTTCGTGTGCCTGCGTATCGAGCCCTTCATGTGGCGCAAGCCGCCGACCGACCGGGCATACTATCCGCTCTATGCCAAGGCGGCCGAGCTGGGCGTCGCCTTCCAGACCCAGGTCGGCCACACCGGCCCCCTCTTCCCGTCGGAGACCGGCCGGCCCCTCTACATCGACGAGGTGGCGCTCGACTTCCCCGAGCTGCGCATCGTTTGCGGCCACATCGGCTGGCCGTGGACCGAGGAGATGATCGCCGTGGCGTGGAAGCACCGCAACGTGTGGATCGACACCTCGGCGCACGCTCCCAAGCACTACCCGCCCGCCTTCGTGCACTTCATGAAGACCTTCGGCAAGGACAAGGTCTGCTTCGCGACCGACTACCCGCTCTTGTCGTGGGAGCGGGTGCTGGGGGAGATCGACGCGCTCGGGCTCTCGCCCGACGTCCGCCGGCGCTTTTTCGAAGAGAACGCGCGCCGCGCCTTCAACCTGCCGCAGTAGGAGGGGCATCCGATGGCCGAGACGCAGACGCTGATCTTCACGGTGGAGGAGGGGGTCGGGTGGATCGTGCTCAACCGCCCGGAGGCCCGCAATGCGATGAACGCCGAGATGCGCGAGGCCTACCTCGCCGCGCTCGCGCGCTGCGGGGAGGACCCCGCGATCCGCGCCGTCGTGCTCACCGGCGCGGGCAAGGCCTTCTGCACCGGGGCCGACCTCTCGGGGTCGCGGGCGGCGACCGGACAGGCGGGCCCGCCCCACCCCGGCGCCACGCGCGACGCGATGCGGCCGAGCCAGCGGGTGATCCGGACGCTCTGGGAGCTCGAGAAGCCGACGCTGGCGGCGGTGGGCGGCGTGGCGGCGGGGCTCGGCGCGCACCTCGCGTACGCCTGCGACCTCGTGCTCGCGGCCGACGACGCCCGCTTCATCGAGGTCTTCGTGCGCCGGGGCATCGCGCTCGACGCCGGGGGGGCGTTCCTGCTCGCCCGCCAGGTCGGGCTGCGCAAGGCGAAGGAGCTGGTCTTCTTCGGCGACGACCTGCCGGCGGCCGAGGCCGAGCGCCTGGGGCTCGTCAACAAGGTCGTCCCGGCGGCCGATCTCGAGCAGAGCGCGCGCGAGTGGGCGCGGCGGCTGGCGCAGGGGCCCACCTTCGCCCTCGGGCTCTCCAAGCGGCTCCTTAACCGCGCGCCGGCCTCCGACCTCGACACCTGCTTCGCCGAGGAGGCGTTCACCCAGGCTCTAGTCGCCAACAGCGAGGACATGCGCGAGGGTATCCGGTCCTTCATGGAGAAGCGCCCGCCGGCCTTCAAGGGGCGCTGAGCCCCTTGACGCCCGCCCGCGGCGGGGTGAAACTGGGACAGGCCGATTGGGCCGAGGGGGATCCATGAGGCGATCGAGGTGGAGTCCGTATCGGGTCGCCGCCGTTGCTGCGGTTATTTCTCTCATGTTTGCTGCAGAGGTATGGGCGCGGCGTCCCTTCCCGTTCGGGCCGGGCTGGTGGCCGGTTCGGGAGCCGGTGGTGCCGGGACCGCACGCGACGCCGGAGGTCGATCCGGGGGCGCTCCGCGGCGCCTTGGTCATCGTCGTCGGGGGCGTGCTCATGCTCACCGACCGTCGGCGCCCGCGCTGACACAGACGCGCCGCGCGGGGGCGAGCCTCAAGGCGCCCGCCATGTGTGCCGCGATGCGGAGTCGCGATCCGCATGGCGGCTGACATCGACAGCGCGGCGCACGTGTGTCGAAAGGCGAGAAAGCTTCTTGACTCGCACCGGGATGCGCGGCACGCTGCAGCCATGTCGCGGAAGGTCGCAGAAGGCGTCCGAAGGTTTCGCCGAGCGTCGTGGCTCTCTCGGATTCTCACCGGAGGGGCCGTGCTCGCTGCCGTCGCGGTCGCGTCGGCGTCGCCCGCGTGGGCCCGCCAGTGGGGCCGCCCGCCGCACTTCCCGCATCCCGTCCTCTGGCCGGAGCCGCGGTCGACGCCGGAGATCGACCCGGGCGCACTGCGCAGCGCGCTCGTGATCCTCGCCGGTGGCGTGCTCGTGCTCACCGATCGGAGACGGTGTCGCTGAGGGCGGCCCGGCCGCTACCGTGACCGCGTCGATCGCCCGTGACGCCGTCCGAGGCGGCGGGCGGCTGCCGCTGCTGCGCTGGGCGCTGCTCGGCGTCCTGTTGGCCGTCGAGGCGCTCTTCCTGTGCACCGCGTACGACGCTCAGCCGCTGCTGGCGGGTGGGCAATGGTGGGCCGGCCTGCTCGGCCACGCGGGGATCGTCGTCCCGCTCGCGACGTCCGTGGCCGCGGCCGTGCTGCTCGTCGGCAGCGCTTGGGTCTGGGACCTGCTGCCCGACGCACTCGACGTGCTGCGTCCCGCGCGCCGCTGGTGGCCGTTCCTCGCCGGCCACCTCGTGGCCTTCGCCCTCTTCGCCTGGTTGACGGCGGTGCTGTTCGGCGGCGGGTTCGCAGCGCGGGCGTACCCGGGGCTGTGGATCGCGGCCTGGGCCGCCGTGGGCGCCGCGACGCTCGCGCTGTGGGGCGAAGCGCTGGTCCCGGCTTCGCTCGTGGTTGCGATGGTGCGCCGCGCCCCCGCCGTCCTCTTCGCAGGCGCTGCGGTGGGCGCGGGCGCGTGGCTCGCCGGGCAGGTCACCGACTCGTGGTGGTCCTCGCTCGGCGCGATGACGTTCTGGGTGGTGCACGGGCTCCTGCGGTGGGTCATGCCCGAGCTGGTGGCGATCCCGGGAGAATACGTCGTCGGCAGCCCGTCGTTCCTGGTCGCGGTGCGGCCGCCGTGCTCCGGCTATCAGGGCATCGGGCTCATCTGGGTGTTCGTGCTCGGCTACCTCTGGCTCTTCCGCCGCACGCTCCGCTTCCCGCAGGCGTTCGTGCTGCTGCCCATCGGCACGGTCGTCGTCTGGGTCGCCAACGCGCTGCGCATCGCGGCGCTCGTCGCGATGGGAACGTGGGTGTCGCCGGAGGTGGCGGTGGGTGGCTTCCACCACAACGCCGGCGCGCTCCTCTTCTGCGGCGTGGCGCTCGGCATGGTCGCCGTCGCCCGACGTTGGCGATTCATCGCGGCCGCGCCTGCCACGGAGGCCTCGGGCGGCAACGCGACCGCGGCTCACCTCGCGCCGCTGCTGGCGATCGTCGCCACGGCGGGGGTGACGGCGGCGTTCTCGGCGGGCGGCTTCGACCTACTCTACCCGGCGCGCGTGCTGGTCGCGGCGGCCGTGCTCTTCGCCTTCCGGCGCGCCTACCGCGAGCTACGCTGGACGTGGTCGTGGGTCGCGGCCGCCGCGGGCGCCGTCGGGTTCGTGCTCTGGCTGGTGCTCGCCCCCCGGCCCGCGGACCTCGCGACCGCGACGGCGAGCTGGCAGGCCGGGCTCGCGGGCCTGCCGGGCGCCGCCGGCGCGCTCTGGCTGGCGTTGCGCATCGCGGGGGCCGTGATCACCGTGCCGCTCGCCGAGGAGCTCGCGTTTCGCGGCTACCTCACGCGGCGCCTCGTGGCCGCGGACTTCGAGCACGTGCCCGCGGGCACCTTCACCTGGCTGTCGTTCCTCGTTTCGTCCGCGCTGTTCGGGGCCATGCACGACGCGTGGGTGGCCGGGACGCTCGTGGGCATGCTCTACGCGCTCACCTGGTATCGTCGCGGAGAGCTCGCCGACGCGGTGCTCGCGCACGCGGTCACCAACGCGCTCCTCGCCACGTACGTGCTGACGACCGGCGCCTGGTGGCTCTGGGGCTGAGCGCCTCGGTCGCTTGCAGTTTCGGGAGCCGGGTCGTAGTACGCCCGGGGAGGGCGAATGGTCGGAATCACCTCGTACGGCGCCTACGTGCCGATGCTGCGGCTGCCGCTGGCGGCGATCGGCGGCGGCAAGGGCGGCGGCGGGCCGGAGAAGGCCGTCGCGAACTGGGACGAGGACGGGGTCACGATGGCGGTCGCCGCCGCGGTCGACTGCCTGCGCGGGATCGATCGCGCGAGCGTCGACGCGGTGCTCTTTGCGTCCACGTCCTACCCGTTCAAGGAGAAGCAGGGGGCGGCGATCGTCGCCAAGGCCCTCGACCTCCGCCGCGACGTGCGCACGGCAGATCTCGGCGACTCGCTCCGCGCGGGCACGAACGCGCTGCGCGCCGGCGCCGACGCGATCCGTGCCGGCTCGGCGCGGCGCGTGCTCGTGGTCGCGGGGGAGACCCGCATGGCGGCGCCGCGCACGCCGCTCGAGGCGAGCCTCGGCGACGGGGCGGCGGCGTTCCTGCTCGGCGCGGACGACGTCGCGGTGCGGTTCGAGGCGGCCCATCAGGTCGCCGACGAGATCATCGACGTTTGGCGCACCGAGGGCGACCCGTTCGTGCACGCGTGGGAGGACCGCTTCGTGGTCGACCACGGCTACCGCGCCAACGTCCGCGAGGTCGTGCAGCGGCTGTTCGCGGCGACGGGTCTGCGCCCGGAGGCCTTTGCCCGCGTCGTGCTCTTCGGCCCCGACGCGCGCAGCCACGCCCTGGTCGCGCGCGAGCTCGGCTTCGATGCCACGCGGGTGCAGGACGCGCTGTTCGGCAAGGTCGGGAACGCCGGCGCGGCGCTCGTGCCCCTGCTGCTCGCCGCGGCGCTGGAGCAGGCGAAAGCGGGCGAGCGCATCCTCGTCGTGAGCTACGGCGACGGCGCCGAGGCGCTGGTGCTCGAGACCACGCCGCGCGTCGAGCGGCTCGAAGGGCGCCGCGGGGTCTCGTGGCACCTCGCGCGCCGCGCCGAGCTGCCGAGCTACGACATGTACCTCCGCTTCCGCCAGCTCCTCGCCACCGAGCACGACCGCCGTGCCGGCGCCGGCCTGTCGGCGACCAAACACTTCCGCGACCGCGACAGCGACGTGAGCCTCCTCGGCCAGCGCTGCCGGCGCTGCGCCCAGGCGCAGTTCCCGCGCCAGCGCGTGTGCTTCACCTGTTACGCCCGCGACGAGTTCGAGGCCGTGCGGCTCTCGGACAAGATCGGGACCGTCAAGAGCTTCACCTTCGACAACTTCGCCGGCAGCCCGAACCCGCCGCTCGTGGCCGGGATCGTCGACGTCGAGGGCGCGCGGCTCTACGTGCAGATGACCGACGTGAGCCCGCGCGAGGTGAAGCTCGGCATGCCCGTCGAGATGACCTTCCGCAAGATCCACGAGGCCGGCGGGACGCCCAACTACTTCTGGAAGTCGACGCCGGTTCGCTGAAAAGGGAGCAGAAGACACGTGACCCACGACGCCATTCGGGACAAGGTCGCCATCGTCGGCATGGGCTGCTGCAAGTTCGGCGAGAACTGGGACAAGGATCCGCAGGACATGATCGTCGAGGCCGCGTACGAGGCCTACGAGGACGCCGGTATCGAGGAGCCGCAGAGGCAGATCGAGGCCGTCTTCTGCGGGGCGCAGTACCCGTCGAAGGGCACCGCCGAGGTCGCCGACGCGCTCAAGCTGTACGACCGGCCCGTGAGCATGGTGGTGAACTACTGCGCGACGGGGACCGACGCCTTCCGCTACGGGGTGTTCGCCGTCGCGTGCGGCATGTACGACACGGTGCTGGTCGTCGGCTTCGACAAGCCGAAGGACCGTGGGGTTTCGGGACCGAGCGTGGCGGTCACCGGCGTGCGTGGCCTGCCGGCGACGCCGGCGGGCTGGTTCTCGCTCTGCGCCGCGCAGTACTTCGAGACCTACGGCGCGGGCCGCGAGGACCTGGCCCGGATCGCGGTCAAGAACCACCACAACGGCACGCTCGCGCCCAAGTCCATGCTCAAGCGGGAGATCACCGTCGAGGACGTCCTGAAGGCGCGCATCATCTCGTGGCCCTTCGGGCTCTACGACTGCGCGGCGCAGTCCGACGGCGCCGCCGCGGCGATCCTCACCCGCCGCGAGCTGGCGCGGCGCTTCCGCGACGATCCGGTGCTCGTGCGCGCGATCGCCATCGCGCTCTCCCCGAGCCCCCAGGAGGACCCGAGCTTCGACTTCCTGCGCTGGCGCGCCACCGAGATGGCGGCCAAGCAGGTCTACGCGCAGGCGGGCATCGCCGATCCCCGGAAGGAGATCGACGTCGCGCAGGTTCACGACTGCTTCACGCTCACCGAGCTGCTCGCCTACGAGGACCTCGGGTTCTGCGAGAAGGGCTCGGCCAAGGAGCACATCGCGAGCGGGACGTTCGCCTTGGGCGGCGAGCTGCCGGTCAACACCGACGGTGGGCTCAAGACCTTCGGGCATCCCACCGGAGCTACCGGTGTGCGCATGATCTACGAGAACTACAAGCAGCTCCAGGGCAAGGCCGAGCGCCGCCAGGTGAAGAACGCGGCCGTCGCGCTCAGCCACAACATCGGGGGGGCGCCCCAGGCGTGCGGCATCTGCGTCGTGGCGATGCCGTAGCCGACGCGTGGGTGGACTCGCCGGCACCCGCGGGCAGGCGCCCGCCCCGGGGTCGGGGTAGAATGGCCGGCGGGATGCGGTGGCTCGCGGTGGTGCTCGGGCTCGCGCTCGCCCGCGGCGCGGGCGCAGCCGACTACTGGGTCTCGAACGCCGGCAACGACGCCGCCGACGGGCTCTCACCGGCGACCGCCTGGGCGACGCTCGGTCACGCAGCCGGGCTGGTGAACCCCGGAGACACGGTGCACGTGGCCGACGGATCCTACCAGGGCTTCGACCTGCGTCGCGCGGGCGCGGCAGGCGCCCCGATCACGTTCGTCGCCGCGAGCCCGGGTGTGCAGATCACTGCCGACAACCCCGACACCCCCGACGGCATCAACGTGGAGGGCTCCGGCTACGTCGTGATCGACGGCTTCACGGTGAACGGCCGGACCCGCGCGGGCATCCGGGTGGCCGTGTCGCCGTTCGTCACCGTGCGCAACTGCCACACGGGCTACAACGGCACTTGGGGGATCTTCACCGGCTTCGCCGACCACTTCACCGTGGAGGGCAACGAGGCGCACCACTCCCAGACCCAGCACGGCATCTACGTCTCGAACACGTGCGTGGATCCCGTCGTGCGCGGCAACCTCGTCCACGACAACTACGCCGCCGGCATCCACATGAACGGCGACGTGAGCCAGGGCGGCGCGGGCGTCATCACGGGCGCGCTCGTCGAACGCAACGTCGTCTATGCCAACGGGGTCGGGGGCGGCTCGGGCATCAACATGGACGGCGTCCAGGACAGCGTCGTCCAGGACAACCTGATCTACGAGAGCCACGCGAGTGGCATCAGCCTCTACCGGATCGACGCGTCGGGTGGCTCGAGCAACGACCTGGTGATCAACAACACGATCCTCGTGGCATCCGACGGCCGCTGGGCCGTGAACGTCAACACGGGCTCGACGAACGACACGGTCCGCAACAACATCCTGTGGAACGACCATCCCTTCCACGGCGCGATCACGATCGACGCCTCGAGCCTCCCCGGCTTCACGAGCGACCACAACGCGGTCGTCGACCGTTTCAGCGACGACGGAGGCAACACGGTGATCGACCTCGCGGCGTGGCAGGCGCTCGGCCACGACCAAGGGTCGTTCGTCGCGACGCCGGCGGCGCTCTTCGTGAACCCCGGCGTCGACTTCCATCTGCTCGCGGGCGCGCCCGCGGTCGACGCCGGCAGCGCCGTGAGCGCGCCACCGTACGACCTCGACGGCAACCCGCGACCGGTCGGCGCCGGCTTCGACGTGGGTGCCTACGAGCTCCAGCTCCTCTCCTGCGGCAACGGCGTCGCCGACCCGGGCGAGCAGTGCGGCGAGCCGGGGCTCGCGTGCACCGACCCGTGCACGCATTGCGTACAGTGCCGCTGCGCGCTCTCGACGCCGGTGTGCGGCGACGGGATCGTCTGCGGCACCGAGCAGTGCGAGGCCGATGCCCAGTGCGGCGCGGGCGAGGTGTGTCGCGGCTGCCAGTGCGTGAACGCGCCGGTGTGCGCGAGCGGCATCCCGCTCACGAAGGCTGCCCTCGGTATGCGCGCGGCGCCGTTTGCGCTCCACCTGACGGGTCGTGCGCTCATCCCCAAGCCCTGGCAGGGAATCGACCCGTCGGTGAACGGCATCCGGGTGGCCGTGAGGGCGGCGGCCGGTCCCGGGGGGATCGACGTGACCCTGCCCGGCGGCACCGGATGGAAGGTGAACGCCGCGCACACGCGCTGGACGTTCACCGACCGGACCGGGAGCCGCGGCGGCATCACCGGCGCCGTCGTGCGTGACCTCTCGGCGAAGCAGAACGGCCTCCTCGCGGTCTCGGTGAAGGGCAAGGCGAAGGCCTCGGTTGCGCTGCCCGCCGTGCAGCAGGTCACGACCGCGATCGTCCTCGGCCTCCCGGGCGAGTGCGCCGGGATCGCCTGGAACCCCCCGGGCGGCCCGCGGCCCCGCTGCACGGGCGCGCCGGCCAAGCTCGACTGCCACTAAAAGGGGACGGCGAGCGTCACTTTTGCGCCGCGGCGGGCGCCGGGCAGCGGCTGCGCGCCGGCAGCCGACATGGCGCGAGCCTTGCTTCTGCGCGGTGCGATGCCCGAGCCCACCCCGTGGGGCGCTGCCTACCGAGCGGATCGCGACGCCGTGCTGCTCGCGCGCATCCGGATCGCCAGCCTGCTGATCCTGGCGGTCACGGTGGTGATCGCGCTCGCCAGCGTGGTGGCCGAGCCGGGGACCGCGTCGGTCCGGCTGCCGCTCGTCCTCCCGGTGCTGGCGGTCGCCGTCGGCGGGATCGCCGCCAGCCGGGCGCGTGCCTGCGCGCGGCGCGCGGTGTCGATCGCGCTCGCGTTCGTGCTGCTGCTGATCTCGACGGCCGCGATCAACTGGCAAGCGCTCCCCCAGGACGCCTCTCTCGTGCCGCTCTACGTCTGCGTGCTCACCCTGATGTCGACGCTGGTCTTCCCGTGGGGACCGTGGCCACAGGGGATCGCGTGCCTCTACGGGCTCGGGTGCTACGTCTGGGCGATCGGGGGCATCGCGACGCGGCTCCAGGTGTGTGCGACGGTGATCTTGGTCGGTATCGTGCCGCTTTCGGTGATCGGGGCGGCGGTGTTCGAGGGCAGCCGCCGGGCCATCTTCGAACGCGCGTGGCAGGAGGAGCAGCTCCTGTCGCTCGCGCGCGAGCTGGCGCGGCAGACCGATCCCGCCGAGGCGATCCGCGTCGTCCTCGACCACGCCGTGGGGATGCTCGGCGTCGGCTGGGCGTTCGTCGCGCTCCGCGATCCGGCGCGGCGCACGGTGCGCGTCTCCGCGATCCGCGGAGAGCGCGCCGACCCGGCGTGGGTCGGCATCGACGTGCCCGAGGAGTTCGGCGCGGCGCGCCTCGTGTTCGAGCGCGGGCTCGTCGCATTCCCGGCCGACGCTCCCGAGAGCCCGCTGGTGACGATGCTCCGGGAGTATGGGATCCGCCACGCGCTCTACGTCTGTCTGCGCTACGGGGGCGAGGCCCTCGGCATCCTCGGCGCGGGCCGCGCGGCCGACGTGCCGTTCGGCGAGGCCGAGCGCCGGCTCGCCCAGGGATTGGCGGGCCAGGCGAGCCTCGCGCTGCGCACCACGCGGCTCATCACCGACCTGCAGCGGGCGAGCCAGCTCAAGAGCGAGTTCGTGTCGACGGTCTCGCACGAGCTGCGCACGCCGCTCAACGTCATCCTCGGCTACGCCGACATGGCGCGCGACGCGCTCGCGAACCCGGTGCTGTCGGTCGCGGACTGCGTGGATCGGATCGAGGCCGCGGGGCGGGACCTCCTGGCGCTGGTCGAGAGCACGCTCGAGATCGGCAAGCTCGAGGCGCACCGCGACGAGGTGCGGCTCGAGCCGGTCGCGCTGCCGGCGTTCTGGCGCGAGCTGGGCGCGGGCTGCGCGCGGTTGCCGCGCGCCGCCGCCGTCGCCCTCGAGTGGATCGAACCCGTCGCGGACGTCGTGGTGCGCACCGACCCGCGCAAGCTGAGCGTGCTGCTGCGCAACCTCGTCGGCAATGCGTGCAAGTTCACCGCGCGCGGGCACGTGCGGGCGCGCTGTCGGATCGCCGCGGGGCGGCTCGTCGTCGATGTCGAGGACACGGGCATCGGCATCCGGCCCGAGGATCGTGAGGCGATCTTCGAGATGTTCCGACAGGCCGACGGCTCCGACTCGCGTCGCTACGGCGGCGCCGGGCTCGGGCTGTACATCGTGCGCCGTTTCGCCGAGCAGCTCGGCGGCACGGTGACGCTCGAGAGCACGCCGGGTGTGGGATCGACCTTCACGGTGAGCCTCCCGGGCCCCGAGGCGTCGGCCGCGGCCGACGCGGCCTGACGCCTTTGACGGCGCCGTCGGGGCGGTGCTACCCGCCAGCCGTGGAGCGCGCGGTCATCATGACCGGCATCGGCGGGCAGGGCATCCAGCTCGTCGCGAGGCTGCTGGCGCAGGCCGCGATCGCCGAGGGCCGGCAGGTGATGACCTTCGGCGTCTTCCAGGGGATGATCCGCGGCGGCACGAGCGAGTCCACGGTGGTGGTCGCCGACGCGGAGATCGTCACCCCGCCGATCCCGCCGAGAGCGTGGGGCGTGCTCGCCATGCACGGAGCGGGGCTCCCGGCGCTCGCGCGCAAGGCCGAGCGCGGCGGCGTGCTGGTGGTGAACTCGAGCCTGGTGACGGCGCCCCCGGCGTGGGACGGCGTACGTCTCCTGAATGTGCCCGCGACCGCCCTCGCCGAGGAGCTGGGCGAGCCGATGGGGGCGAGCATGGTCGCGCTCGGCGCGTTCGCCGCGGCGACCGGGCTGGTCGCCGGCGACTCGCTCGCCGCCGCGCTCGACGTCGTCGTCCCCGCGCATCGCCGCGCGCACGTCGAGCGCGACCGCCGCTGTCTCGCGCGCGGCGCCGCGCACGTGGGCGCGCATTGACCCTCGCGAACGGCGCGTGTTAGCGGTGAAAGGAGCATGGCGCGGCAGCCGGCGACGGTCACCATCGACGTCGAGACGTGCAAGGGATGCGCGCTCTGCATCGACGTCTGCCCGCCGCGCGTGCTCGCCATGACGGCGGACGAGGTCAACCACCTCGGCTACCGCTACCCGACGCTGCGCGAGGGCTGCACGGGCTGCGAGCTGTGCTGGAAGATCTGCCCCGACTTCTGCTTCGAGGTCTATCGGGGCGAGGCTGCATGACGCCGGCGCTCATGGAGGGCAGCCACGCGATCGCCGAGGCGGCGGTCCAGGCCGGGTGTCGCTTCTACGCGGGCTATCCGATCACGCCGTCGACGGAGATCCTCGAGTACATGTCGCACCGGCTCCCGCAGGTCGGCGGCGTGTGCATGAACGCCGAGAGCGAGCTCGAGGCGGTCGGCATGGTGTGGGGCGCGGCGGCCTGCGGCGTCCGGGCGATGACCGCGTCGACCGGGCAGGGCATCAGCCTCATGCAGGAGAGCCTGGCCGAGCTCGCCTACGCGCAGATCCCGATGGTCGTGGTGAACATGATGCGGGGCCAGGGAGACTACTTCCAGGCGACCCGTGGCGGCGGGCACGGCGACTACCGCCACATCGTGCTCGCGCCCTCGACCGTGCAGGAGGCGGTCGACCTCGTCATGGACGCCTTCCACCTCGCCGACCGGTGGCGCAACCCCGCCTGCGTGCTCGGTGACTTCGTCCTCGGCCACACCGCCGAGCCGGTGGTCTTCCGCGCGCGGGACACGGCCGGCCTGCCGCCGAAGGCGTGGGCGGCCACGGGCGCTCGCGGCCGCGGGGCGCACAACGTGACGCCGCTCGGCTCGCCCGCGAAGCTCGACCTCGATCCGTCGAGCCACTACCCGGCGATCGCCGCCAAGTACCCGCGCATCGCGGGGGCCGAAGCCCGGGTGGAGGTGGGGATGCTCGACGACGCCGAGGTGGTGGCGGTCGCGTTCGGATCGCCCGCGCGGTTCGTCAAGTACGCGGTCCGGGTCTGCCGCGAGCGCGGGCTCAAGGTGGGGTGGGTCCGGCCGATCACCCTCTGGCCGTTTCCGGAGGCGGCGCTGGCCGAGGCCGCCGGGCACGTGCGCGCGCTCGCCGTCTTCGAGCTGAACGCGGGGCAGATGATCGAGGACGTGCGCCTCGCGGTCCTCGGCCGCGCGCCGGTCGTGCCGATCGGCGGCATCAGCCACGACCACTCGGGCTTCGGCGTGGGCCCGGCGCTCGAGCCGACGAGCATCGTCGAGCGCATCACGGCAGTCTACCACGGGCGTGCGGCGGCATGAGCGCGCTCGAGAAGGTCGCGGGGAAACCGCCGCTCTTCCTCTCGACGCAGCATTCCCTCTGCCCGGGCTGCGGCGAGCCGCTCGCTCTGCGCACCCTGCTCGAGGTGATCGAAGAGCGCGCGCTCCGCGACCGGACGATCATGGTGTGCGGGATCGGCTGCTACACCGCGTTTCCGGGCATCGTCGACCTCGACGTCGTGCAGGCGCTGCACGGCCGCGCGCCGTCGGTGGCGACCGGCGCCAAGCGCGCGCTGCCCGACCGCTTCGTGTTCACGCTCCAGGGCGACGGCGACATGGTGAACGAGGGGCTGCAGGAAGTGATCCACGCGGCCGCACGCGGCGAGAAGATCACGGCGGTGCTGCTCAACAACGGCGTGTTCGGCGAAACCGGCGGCCACATGACCGCGACCAGCGTGCTCGGCCAGCGGACCAAGACCACGATGGCGACCGGGCGCGTCGCCGAGCAGCACGGCTGGCCGATCAAGATCGCCGACCTGATCGCGCAGATCGACGGTACCGCCTACGTCGCGCGCGGCGCGATGCACACCCCGGCCGCGATCCGCTGGACGCGGCAGTGCCTCGACGAAGCGGTCGCGGCCCAGCTCGCGGGCCGCGGCTTCTCCCTCGTCGAGGTGCTCACCATGTGCCCGACCGACTGGTACGTCGAGCCGGCCGGGACGCGCGCGTGGGTCGAGGACCACTTCCTCGGCCCCTATCCGCTCAAGGTGCTCAAGCGCCCCTGACGCCGGGGCTCGACCGCCCCCCTTGCGCGTGCCGCACCGGCGGGGCGAAGATGAGGCGAAGATGGCCGGTCCCCCGCTTTGCGGCCGCGGCACGACCGCCGCGCCGCCGAACCGCTACGAGCCGCTCCACGTCGAGCTCGACCCGGCGGAGATCGAGGACGCGGGAAGCGGCTCGCCGACGGTCTTTCACCGCGACACGAGCCGCACGGTGCTCGCCGAGAACGACAGCCCCGACGTCGGCTTCCGGTTCAGCCTGAACCCGTACCGCGGCTGCGAGCATGGGTGCGTCTACTGCTACGCCCGGCCGACGCACGAGTACCTCGGCTTCAACGCCGGCCTCGACTTCGAGCGCCGGATCATGGTGAAGGACGACGCGCCCGCCCTCCTGCGCGAGACCTTCCTCGCGCGCCGCTGGCAGCCGCAGGTGGTCGCGCTCTCGGGCAACACCGACTGCTACCAGCCCGTCGAGCGACGGCTGCGCCTCACGCGCCGCTGCCTCGAGGTGTTCGTCGAGTTCCGCAACCCGGTGGGCGTGGTGACCAAATCGGCGCTGGTCGCCCGCGACGCCGACCTCCTCGGGGCGCTCGCGACCCACGGTGCTGCGCACGTCTTCGTGTCGGTGACGAGCCTCGACCCCGAGCTGGTGCGGCGCATGGAGCCGCGGGCCGCCGCGCCCGAGCGGCGGCTCGAGGCGATGGCGGCGCTCGCACGCGCCAAAGTTCCCGTCGGGGCGATGATCGGGCCGGTGGTTCCGGGGCTGAACGACGCCGAGATCCCGCGCCTCCTTGCCGCCGCGCGCGACGCCGGAGCGACGAGCGCCTCGTGGGTGCTGCTCCGCCTCCCGAAGCCCGTCGACGCGCTGTTCGAGCGCTGGCTCGAGGAGAACTACCCCGAGCGCCGAGCCCGCGTCCTCGCCCGTATCCGCGACACGCGCGGCGGGCGGGTCTCGGACTCGACCTTCGGCCGGCGCAAATCCGGCCAAGGCGAGTACGCCGCGCAGATCGCTTCGCTCTTCGCCGCTGCCGCCCGCAAGCACGGCCTCGACCGGCCTCTGCCGCCGCTCTCCACCGCCGCGTTTCGCCGCCCGGCGGGCGCCGGCGTCCAGCTGCGCCTGTTGTAGGGGCGCACCCACGCAGCGTAGAAGTCCCGCATGCAGATCGAGCCCTTCCGCATCGCGGTGCCCGACGACATGCTCGTCGATCTGCGCGCGCGGTTGGCGCGCACGCGCTTCCCCGACGAGATCGCGGGGTCGAGGTGGCGCTACGGCACCGACCTCGCGTTCCTGCGCGAGCTGGTCGCATACTGGCGCGACGGCTACGACTGGCGCGCCGAGGAGGCGCGGCTGAACCGCCTGCACCACTTCCGGGCGCGCGTGGGCGGCCTCGGCATCCACTTCGTCCACGAGCGCGGCGTGGGGCCGAAGCCCCTGCCGCTGGTCGTGACCCACGGCTGGCCCGGCTCGGTCGCGGAGTTCACGAAGATCATCCCGTTGCTGACGGACCCCGGAGGCCACGGCGGCGATCCGGCTGACGCCTTCGACGTGGTCGCCCCGTCCATGCCGGGCTACGCGTTCTCCGAGCGGCCGTCGACCCCCGGGATGGACCCCGAGCGCATCGCGGCGCTCTGGGCCGAGCTGATGGCGCTTCTCGGCTACGCCCGCTTCGGCGCGCAGGGCGGCGACTGGGGGGCGATGGTGAGCACCTACCTCGGCGCCCGGCACGCGAGCGCGGTCGTCGGCATCCACCTCAACATGGTGGTCGCGCTCCCGCCGGATCCGGCGAACCCCGCCGACGGCCTCACCCAGGAGGAGCTGATTCCGCTCATGCAGCTCCAGCAGTTCCTCGAGGAGGAGACCGGCTACCAGCGCATCCAGGGGACGAAGCCGCAGACGCTCGGCTACGCGCTCAACGACTCGCCGGCCGGGCTCGCCGCCTGGATCGTCGAGAAGTTCCGCACCTGGAGCGACTGTGGCGGCGACGTCGAGCGGCGCTTCACCAAGGACGAGCTGCTGACCAACGTCATGCTCTACTGGGTCACCGAGACCGCGACGTCTTCGTGCCGCCTCTACTTCGAGGCCGTGCACGCCGGCAAGTTCCCGCCGAGCGGGCTGCGCGTCGACGTGCCCACGGGGTGCGCGATCTTTCCCGGCGAGATCATCAAGCCGCCGCGACGCTGGGCGGAACGGGCCTACGACGTGCGGCGCTGGAGCGTGATGCCCTCGGGCGGGCACTTCGCCGCGATGGAGGAGCCGCGAGCGCTGGCCGAGGACATCCGCGCCTTCTTCCGCCCCCTGCGTTCCTGACCCGCCGCTTCACCCGCGGAAGGGCTGGTTGCCCCAGCGGTCGACGTGCACCACCTCGCCGACCGGCCGGCGCGTCGTCGGCCCGTAGCGTCCGCGCGGCCAGCCGAGCGGTACCACCGCGCAGGGCGTGACCGTCCACGGCAGCCCGAGCGCGCGGCGGGCGAGGAACGTGCTCCAAAGCGGTAGCGTGATGAGCGCCGCGCCGAGGCCCACGGCGCGCGCCGCGAGCAGCAGGTTCTGCACCGAGGGGAAGATCGAGCCGTAGGCGCTCGCGGCCGCGACGCGCGGCAGCGGCGGGATCACCCCGCGCAGGCACGCCACCACGAGCACGGGGATCTCCTCGAAGTGGTCCGCCTGCCACTGCACGGCCTGGATGATCCGCTGCATCGGCGGATCGTCGCGTGCAAGCCAGCGGCCGATCCCGCCGTAGAGCCGCCACGCCCGGCGGTTGAGCGCGGCGAGCCGCGCCTTCACGGCCGGATCCTTGACGATCACGAACTGCCAGTTCTGCGCGTTGCTGCCCGTCGGCGCCTTGAGCGCGAGGGCGATCAGCCGCAGGACGAGCGCGTCGTCGACGGGATCCGGGCGCAGCCTGCGAATGGCCCGCTGCGTGGTCATCGCCTCCTCGAGCGGCATGCGCAGTCCCTGGTCGCCGGCCGTGGTCGCCTCCGTCATGGCGCTTCCCCCTTCGTGGCGATGAAAGCACGCGGCGCCCGGGATGCACCAGCGCGGGCGAAGCCTGCTTGACAGCCGGCCGAAACGCCCGGAGACTCCCTGCCGGGGGTTTCTCATGCCGACGTCGTCCCGGGTGTCCTTGCTGTCCGAGGTGTGGGCGTTCATGCGGGTGCGCAAGAAGTGGTGGCTCGGCCCGATCATGCTCGTCCTGCTGCTCTTCGGCGCGCTCATCGTGCTCACCCAGGGCTCGGCGGTCGCGCCCTTCATCTACACGATCTTCTGAGCCGCGCCCCCACCATGGCTGCCCGGACCCCCCGCGAGCTGCGGAAGTTCGGCCTCACCGTCGGCGGGGCCTTCCTCGTGCTCGGCACGGTGAGCTGGTGGCGCGGGCACGTCGTGCCGCCGCGGGTCCTCTGGACGCTCGGCGCGCTGCTGCTCGCCCCGGGGCTGCTCGCCCCCGCGCTCCTTGCCCCCGTGGAACGGGCGTGGATGCGGCTGGCCGAGGCGCTCGGCTGGGTGAACACACGGCTCATCCTCGGCGTGCTCTTCTACGTGGTCGTCACGCCGCTCGGCTGGGTACTGCGGCGCTTCCGCGACCCGCTCGATCGCCGCCTCGACGGCGCGGGCGGCTCGGCCTGGGTGCGCCGCCCACCCGCGGTGGCAGACCCGGCGGCCTATCGCCACCAGTTCTGAGGGCGCCGGCCATGGCGACCATCCTCGGCATCTCGGCCTTCTACCACGACTCCGCGGCCTGCCTCGTCCGCGACGGTACCATCGTCGCCGCCGCGCAGGAGGAGCGGTTCACGCGCAAGAAGCACGACGCGAGCTTCCCGCGTCACGCGGTGGCCTACTGCCTGGCGGCCGGCGGGCTCAGCGCCGCCGATCTCGACTACGTGGGCTTCTACGACAAGCCGTTGCGGAAGTTCGAGCGGCTGCTCGAGCAGTATCTCGGCGTCGCCCCCCGCGGGCTCCGCTCCTTCCTCACCGCGATGCCCGTGTGGCTCAAGGACAAGCTCTTCACCCGCGACCTGATCGTGCGCCAGCTCGACGGCTTCGACGGCGAGGTGCTGTTCGCTGAGCACCACGAATCGCATGCCGCCAGCGCCTTCTACCCGTCGCCCTTCGCCGAGGCCGCGGTGCTCACCATGGATGGGGTCGGCGAGTGGGCGACGTCGAGCTACGGTACGGGGCGGGGGCGCGAGCTCGAGCTGCTCGCCGAGCTGCACTACCCGCACTCGCTCGGCATGCTCTACTCGGCGTTCACGTACTACACCGGTTTCAAGGTGAACTCCGGGGAGTACAAGGTGATGGGCCTTGCCCCGTACGGCGCGCCTCGGTACGTCGACCTGATCTTCGAGAAGCTCGTGCGGCTGAAGGAGGACGGCTCCTTCAAGCTCGACATGCGCTACTTCAACTACCTGCACGGGCTCACGATGACCAACGGGGCCTTCGACCGCCTCTTCGGTGGCCCGCCGCGGAAACCCGAGTCCCCGGTCACGCAGCGCGAGATGGACCTCGCGGCCTCGATCCAGGTGGTCACCGAGGAGATCATGCTGCGCATGGCGCGCCACGTGCAGCGGGAGACGGGGCTCCCGAACCTCTGTCTGGCGGGCGGGGTGGCGCTCAACTGCGTGGGTAACGGGCGGCTGCTGCGCGAGGGGCCGTTCGCGCGGCTGTGGATCCAGCCGGCGGCGGGCGACGCCGGGGGGGCGCTCGGGGTGGCGCTGGCGATCCACCACAAGGTGCTCGGCGCCCCGCGCGAGGTCCCCGCGACGGGCGACGGCATGCAGGGGTCCTACCTCGGCCCTGCCTTCTCGGACGCCGAGATCCAGGCGGCGCTCGATGCGGCGGGGGCGGTCTACACGCGGCTTGCGCCCGATGCGTTGCTCGAGCGCACGGCGGCGCTGCTTGCCGAGGAGCAGGTGGTGGGCTGGGTGCAGGGGCGCATGGAGTTCGGTCCCCGGGCGCTGGGCGCGCGCAGCATCCTGGGGGACCCGCGGTCCCCGCGCATGCAGGCGGTGATGAACCTCAAGATCAAGTACCGCGAGAGCTTCCGGCCGTTCGCCCCGAGCGTGCTGCGCGAGCACGTGGGCGAATGGTTCGAGCTCGACACCGATTCGCCCTACATGCTGCTGGTGGCCCCGGTGCGCCGCGAGCATCGCATCGCGATGACGCCGGCCCAACAGCAGCTCTTCGGGATCGAGAAGCTCAACGTGCCGCGCTCGACCATCCCCGCGGTCACCCACGTCGACTACTCTGCGCGCATCCAGACCGTGCACCGCGAGACCAACCCCCGCTACCATGCGCTGCTCACCCGCTTCCACGCCCTCACGGGCTGCCCCGTGCTCGTCAACACGAGCTTCAACGTCCGCGGCGAGCCCATCGTGTGCACCCCGGCGGATGCCTACCGCTGCTTCCGGCGCACCGAGATGGACGCGCTGGTGGTCGGCTCTTTCCTCCTTCGCAAGGCCGACCAGCCCCCCCTCACCGACGACGTCGACTGGCGTACCCAGTACGAGCTCGACTAAGCGCGTACCCCCCTTCCTCGCCGCGCGTCGAAGGTGCTATAGCTGCGACCCGGCCTTCCGCCCTTGAGCACTTGCTATGTAGCGGGATTGGGCCAGTCCCGACGAAGGAGCCCCGAAGGTATGTCCCGTGCGCCGCGCCCGATCCGGTCCGTTCTCCCGATCGTTCTGCTCGCCCCGCTGCTCGCCGGGCGGCCGGTCGCCGCGGGCACGCTGCCGTCGGGATTCCAGGAGTCGGTGGTGTTCGCCGGGCTCACCCAGCCGACCGCCGTGCGGTTCGCCGCCGACGGGCGCATCTTCGTCGCCGAGAAGAGCGGCCTCATCAAGGTCTTCTCGAGCCTCACCGCCACCACGCCGACGATCTTCGCCGACCTCTCGCTCAACGTGGACGACTACTGGGACCGCGGGCTCCTCGGCCTCGCCCTGCCGCCCACGTTCCCGACGGACCCCTACGTCTACGTGCTCTACACCCTCGACGCGCCGATCGGCGGGACGCCGCCGCTGTGGAACGACGCTTGCCCGACCCCGCCGGGCCCGACCACCAACGGCTGCGTCGTGGCCGGCCGCCTCTCCCGCCTGCAGGCGAGCGGCAGCGTCGCGACCGGTGCGGAGCAGGTGCTGATCGAGAACTGGTGCCAGCAGTTCCCGAGCCACTCGATCGGCACCATGAACTTCGGCGCCGACGGGGCGCTCTACGTGAGCGCCGGCGAGGGGTCGAACTTCAACACGGTGGACTACGGGCAGTTCGGGAGCCCGCTCAATCCCTGCGGCGATCCCCCCGCCGGCACGGGCGGAACGGAGGTTCCGCCGACCGCGCAGGGCGGGTCGCTGCGGAGCCAGAACCTGGGGCTCGCCGGCTACGGGATGGCGGCCTACTCGGGCAAGATCCTCCGTGTCGACCCCACGACCGGCGCGGCGATGCCGAACAATCCGCTGAGCGGCTCTCCCGTGCCGGGCGCCGACCGGATCATCGCGGCCGGCCTGCGCAACCCGTTCCGCTTCACGGTCCGGCCGGGCAGCAACGACCTCTGGATCGGCGACGTCGGATGGAACACCTGGGAGGAGATCGACCGCATCCCGAACCCCGGGCAGAGCGTCGTGAACTTCGGCTGGCCCTGCTACGAGGGGCCGGGGCCGCAGCCGAGCTGGCAGTCGACGGGGCTCACGGTGTGCTCCAACCTCTACAACAACCCGGGCGCGGTGACCTCGCCGTACTACGACTACAACCATTCCTCGACGCTGGTGCCCGGCGAGAGCTGCCCGATCGGCAGCTCGTCGATCTCGGGCATGGCCTTCTACACGGGGGGCAGCTATCCCGCGAACTACGACGGGGCGCTCTTCTTCAGCGACTACTCGCGCAACTGCATCTGGGCCATGTTGCCGGGGACGAACGGGGAGCCGGACCCGGGCAACCTCGTGACGTTCGACGCCGGGGCCTCCGGCCCCGTCGATCTCCAGATCGGCCCCGGCGGAGACCTCTTCTACGCCGACTTCAACGGCGGGACGATCCGGCGCATCCAGTCCTTCAGCCAGAACCAGCCGCCGATCGCGGTGATCGCCACGGACGTGACCAGCGGGCCGCTCCCGCTCACGGTGCACTTCGACGGCTCGGGCTCCTACGACCCGGACGGCGACCCGATCGCGTACTCCTGGGACCTTAACGGCGACGGCGCGTTCGGCGACTCGACGCTCGCCATGCCGTCCTTCACGTACACGACCACCGGCAACTACCTCGTCCAGCTCCGCGTGACGGACCCGCTGGGCGCGACGGGCACGAAGGCGGTCACCATCCACGCCGGCCAGATCCCCCCGACGGCGACGATCACGTCACCGGCGGCGTCGACGACGTGGAGCGTCGGCGACGTGATCGCCTTCTCGGGCTCGGCGACCGACCCGCAGGACGGCGTGCTGCCGCCCTCGGCGCTCACGTGGTCGCTCATCATGCACCACTGCCCGTCGAACTGCCACACGCACCCGATCCAGACGTTCAACGGGGTGGCGAGCGGCACGTTCGCGGCCCCCGATCACGCCTATCCGTCGTACCTCGAGCTGACCCTCACCGCGACGGATTCGCTGGGGCTCACCGCCACGCAGACGGTGCTGCTCTACCCGAACACGGCCGCCCTGTCCTTCCAGTCGGTCCCGTCGGGTCTCGCGCTGAGCGTCGACGCCGCGACCGCGGTCACGCCGTTCACCGCCACCGAGATCGTCGGGTCGACCGACTCCATCAGCGCGCCCCTCGTGCAGACGTCGGGCGGCACGCCCTACTACTTCGCGGGCTGGTCCGACGGCGGCGCGGCGAGCCACGACGTGGTCGCCTCCGGCGCCGCGACCTGGACGGCGACCTACACGACCACCCCGCCCACGCTCTACTCGGCTCCGGCCGCCGGCTATGCCGCGGGAACGGAGACGCATGGGGTCTCGAATGCCGACCTCAACAAGGACGGCATCGTCGACCTCGTCGCCGCCAACCACGGCACCTCGAACGTGACCGTCTTCCTCGGCAACGGCGACGGGACCTTCCTCCCCGGCGTGAGCTACGCCGTGGGCTCGGGACCGAAGGCGGTGGCGACCGGGGACTTCAACGGCGACGGCAACCTCGACCTGGTGAGCGCGAACCAGGAGGGCAGCAGCGTGAGCGTGCTGCTCGGCGCGGGGAACGGCACGTTCGGGGCCAATACCGACTACCCGACGTGCACCGATGCGCACGAGGTGGCGGTCGGTGACTTGAACGGCGACGGGAAGGCGGACCTCGCGGTCGCCTGCTGGGGCGGCAGCGTGATCAGCGTGCTGCTCGGCAACGGCGACGGCACCTTCCGGCCCGCGGTGAACTACGCGGCGGACTCGGCCCCGCACTCGATCGTGGCCCGCGACTTCAACGGCGACGGGCGGCTCGACCTCGCGGTCGCCAACCACTCCAGCGCCGACGTGAGCATCCTCATCGGCAACGGCGACGGCACGTTCCGGGCGCCGGTGAACTATCCGGTCGGGAATGGGCCGCACTCGCTGCGCTCGGCGGACCTGGATCGCAACGGCACGCTCGACGTCGCCGTCGTCAACGACAGCAGCAACACCGTGAGCGTGCTGCTCGGCAACGGCGACGGCACGTTCCAGCCGGCGGTGAGCTACCCGGTGGGGCCCGTGCCGAAAGGGGTGGGGATCGGCGACTTGAACGGCGACGGCATTCCGGACCTGGTCGCCACGATCACGGCGGGCAGCTACCCCGTGTGCTGCCAGCCGGGCGGCAACGTCGTCAACGTGCTGCTCGGCAACGGTGACGGCACCTTCGGACCCCCGGCGGTCTACACGGTCGGCCTCACGCCGTTCTCGGTCACGATCGCGGACTTCAACCGCGACGGCCTCGAGGACCTCGCCACCGCGAACTGGGACTCGGACAACGTCACGGTGCTGCTGAACACCCCGAGCGGTCCGGGCGCGACCACGAGCACCACCACGACCACGTCGACCACGACCACGACGCTGCCGCTGCCGAGCCCCTGGTCGCACCAGGACATCGGCAGCGTCGGGCTGCCCGGCTCCGCCGGCTACGCCAACGGGACCTTCCTGGTGACGGGCTCGGGCGCGGACATCTGGGGGACGGCGGACGCGTTCCACTTCGCGTATCAGACGCTCGCGGGCGACGGGCAGATCGTGGCACGCGTCGCGACTCAGCAGGGCACGGATCCGTGGGCGAAGGCGGGCGTGATGATCCGCCAGGACCTCACCCCGGGCTCCGCGCACGCGATGATGATCGTGACGCCGGGCAACGGCGCGGCGTTCCAGCGGCGCACGACCGCCGGGGGGCAGACTACGCACACGGCCGGCCCGTCGGTGATTGCTCCGTACTGGGTGAAGCTCGTGCGCAGCGGGAGCACGCTCAGCGGCTCCGTGTCCGCCGACGGGATCACCTGGACGCCCGTCGGCAGCGACACGATCGCCCTCTCGGGCACGGTGTACGTCGGCCTTCCCGTCACCAGCCACAACAACGCGCTCACCAGCACCGCGACGTTCGACAACGTCGCGGTGAGCGGGGCGCCCGCGGACATCCCGCCGACGGTCGGCATCGTGCAGCCCACGGCGGGCGCGTCCTTCACGTCGCCTGCGTCGATCACCGTGACGGCGTCGGCGGCCGACAGCGACGGCACGATCGCCCGCGTCGACTTCTACGCCGGGCCGACGCTGATCGGCTCGGCGACGTCCGGGCAGGCGGGGCAGTACACGATCACGTGGAGCAACGTGGGGGCGGGGACCTATACGCTCACGGCGGTGGCGACCGACAACGCCGGGCTCGCGACGACCTCGAGCCCCGTGTCGATCACGGTGACCGGCGTTCCGCTGCCGGTGCCCTGGCTCGACGCCGACGTCGGGAGCGTGGGCGTCGCCGGGAGCGCCAGCTACGCGGGGGCGACCTTCACGGTCGCCGGCTCGGGCGCGGACATCTGGGGCAGCGCCGACGCCTTCCACTTCGTCTACCAGACGCTCGCGGGCGACGGGCAGGTCGTCGCGCGCGTGGCGACGCAGCAGAACACGGATCCGTGGGCGAAGGCGGGCGTGATGATCCGCCAGGATCTCACCCCGGGCTCCGCGCACGCGATGATGATCGTGACGCCGGGCAACGGCACGGCGTTCCAGCGGCGCACGACTGCCGGGGGGCAGACCACGCACACCGCCGGCCCGTCGGTGACGGTGCCCTACTGGGTGAAGCTCGTGCGCAGCGGGAGCACACTCAGTGGCTACGTGTCGCCCGACGGCAGCACGTGGACGCTCGTCGGCAGCGACACGATCGTGATGCCGGCCAACGTCTATGTGGGGCTGCCGGTGACGAGCCACAACAACAGCGTGAGCAGCACGGCGACGTTCGACGGCGTCGCGGTCGCCATGGGCGGGGCAACCACCACGACGACGACCAGCACCACGACGACGACCAGCACCACGACGACCACTGTTCCCACGACCACCACGACGACCTCGACCACCACGACGACCTCGACCACCACGACGACGACCAGCACCACGACGACGATTGTTCCCACGACCACGACGACCACCACGACGACGACCACCACCACCGTCCCGAGCGCCTGGCAGCACGGCGACATCGGCAGCGTCGGCGTACCGGGAAGCCTCGGCATCGCGGGGGGGACGTTCACGGTCGCCGGTTCGGGCGCGGACATCTGGGGCAGCGCCGACGCCTTCCACTTCGCCTACCAGCCGTTCACGGGGAACGGAGTGATCGTGGCGCGCGTGGCGACGCAGCAGAACACGGATCCGTGGGCGAAAGCGGGCGTGATGATCCGCCAGGATCTCACCGCCGGCTCCGCAGACGCCATGATGATCGTGACGCCGGGCAACGGCACGGCCTTCCAGCGGCGGCCGACCGCCGGCGGCCAGACGACGCACACGGCCGGGCCGGCGGCGACGGCGCCGTACTGGGTGAAGCTCGCGCGCAGCGGGAATACGCTCACGGGCTACGTGTCGCCCGATGGGGTCGCCTGGACCTTCGTCGGCAGCGACTCGGTCCCGATGAGCGGCACCGTCTACGTGGGGCTCGCGGTGACGAGCCACAACAACACCGTGCTCGGCACCGACACCTTCGACAACGTGGCGATCACCGCGGACGCGCCCCCGACCGTGAGCCTCACCGCGCCCACCGCCGGAGCGGCGTTCACCGCGCCGGCGACCATCGCGCTTGCCGCCACGGCCTCGGACAGCGACGGGTCGGTGGCCCGGGTCGATTTCTACTCGAACGGTACGCTCGTCGGATCGTCCACGACGAGCCCCTACGGCGCGACCTGGAGCGCCGTGCCCGCCGGCAGCTACTCGCTGGTGGCGATCGCGACCGACAACCTCGGGCTCGTCACGGCCTCGGCCACGGTCGGCATCACCGTGAGCGGGCAACCGCTACCGTCGCCGTGGCAGCAGCAGGACGTGGGTGCCGTCGGCCTCGCCGGCGGTGGCTCCTACGCGAGCGGCGTGTACACCGAGAGCGGCTCGGGCGCGGACATCTGGGGGAGTGCCGACGCCTTCCACTTCGTCTACAAGCCGTTGGCGGGCGACGGCCAGCTCGTCGCGCGGGTCGTCACCCAACAGAACACCGACCCGTGGGCGAAGGCCGGCGTGATGATCCGCCAGGACCTCACCGCCGGTTCCGCCCACGCCATGATGATCGTGACACCGGGCAACGGGACCGCCTTCCAGCGGCGGACGACCGCCGGCGGGCAGACCACGCACACGGCCGGCCCGGGGGTGACGGCGCCGTACTGGGTGAAGATCGTGCGCAGCGGAACCACGCTCAGCGGCTACGTGTCGGCGGACGGAACCACCTGGGTGCTGGTGGGCTCGGACACGATCTCGATGACGACCAACGTCCTGGTCGGCCTCCCGGTGACGAGCCACAACACGGGGCTGCTCGCGACCGATACGTTCGACAGCGTGCAGTGACGCGCGGGTTGCGTCGCGCCGCCGCGCCGGGGTAAGCGGTCCCGGTGTCGATCGCGTTGCGCCGCAAGGTCGCCGTCGTCGGGGTCGGGTGCTCGCGTTTCGGCGAGCTGTACGACCGTGACGCCGAGGACCTCCTCTGCGAGGCGGTCGAGGAGGCGCTGGCGGACGCCGGCTGCGAGCGCGACCGGCTCGAGGCCGCATGGGTCGGCACCGTCGCCTCGCCGTTCGCGGGTGACGTGCTCGCCGACGCGCTCAAGCTCTACGGCCGCCCGATCACGCGGGTGCAGAACTACTGCGCCTCGGGCATGGACGCCTTCCGCAACGCCTGTGCGGCGGTGGCGGCGGGGCTTTACGACGTCGTGCTCGCGGCAGGGTTCGAGAAGATGCGCGACGGGGGCATGGCGCGGCCGGCCCGCAGCCACCCGGTGATCGACTACGGCGAGCGCGCACCGCACGTCTTCGCGCTTTCGGCGAACCGCTACATGAAGCAGTACGGCGCGACCAAGCGCTCGCTCGCGGCGGTGGCGGTCAAGAACCACCGCCACGGGCTCAAGAGCCCGAAGGCGCATCTACGCATGGAGGTGGACGAGGAAACCGTGCTGCGCGCGCCGATGATCTACAGCCCGCTCGGCCTCTTCGACTGCTGTCCGACCACCGACGGCGCGGCGGCGGTGGTGGTCTGCCGCCCCGACGTCGCCCGGGCCTTCCGCGGCGTCCCCGTTTGGCCGCTCGGCATCGGGCTCGCGGTGGTCACCGGCCAGCCTTACTACAAGCCGAGCCTCGGTTTCGTCGGCTTCGAGGCGACCGTGCGCGCCGCGGAGCAAGCCTACGCCCAGGCGGGTGTGACCCCGCGCGACGTCGACTTCGCCGAGGTGCACGACTGCTTCACGATCACGGAGATCCTCAACTACGAGGACCTCGGCTTCTGCCCGCGCGGGGAGGGGGCGCGATTCGTCGAGGAGGGTCGCGCCTCGCTCGGCGGCGAGAAGCCGGTGAACCCGTCCGGGGGCCTCAAGTCTTTCGGCCACCCGGTGGGCGCCACCGGCGTGCGCATGATCGCCGAGGTGACGACGCAGTTGCGCGGCGTCGCCGGCGAGCGGCAGGTGAAGGGGGCCCGTATCGGCCTCGCCCACAACCTGGGCGGCCCCGGTGCCGTGTCCTGCGTCTCGCTCCTCACGAACACGCCGTAGCGCAGCAGTCCTCGCTGCCACGGGAATCCCGGCGCCGACGTGAGCCGCGCGGACACTCGGTGAAGGCTCGTCTTCACAGGAGGTGGAGGAGGTGGGTAGCGTTGCTGATGCCGGTGGCGAGGCCCCGCTGCAACGAGGCCGCGCAGCTCGGCGCGAGCGTGCGGCTGCGGGTGACGGCACGCGCGGCCTGCCGGAGGCGCTGGCGCGCCCGCTTGACGAACCGCCGTGCCCGGCGCGGCCGCACCGCCTCCGTGCGCAGCAGCAGCTTGTTCGCCTGGCGCAGCCGGCGGGCGATCCCGGCCGGGATTGCGCCTTCGGCACACAACGCCGCGCTGTCGGCCGCCGACAGCACGCAGGCCGCGGCGTCGCCGCCCCGGGCCGCGGCTCGGGTGCAGCCGTTCCCCGGAGAGCAGAGATCCGCCGTGCAGGGATCGCCGTCGTCGCACCCGAGCGCCGTCGCCTCGACGCACGAACCGGCCTGGCACGTCGAGACCACGCAGAGGTTCGTGCCGCACGGCGAGCCGTCGGGCGCGCGGCTCCAGGTGCAGCGTTGCGCGACGCACCGGCCGATCGTGCAGGGATCGGCGGCGGCACAGGCGGCGTCGGCCTGGCAGGGACGCGCGGGCGCGGCGAAGGCGTCGAGAAGCGCGGCGCCGTCGAACGACCCCCAGCCGGTGGCGAGGTCGAAGCCCGGTCCGGCGGCGAAGCCCGGCGTCGCACCCGTGGCGTTGGTCCCGGTCGTGACGTCGTGGAACACGGCGGGACCTCCCTGCGCCTGCGCGGCACCGAGACGATAGAGCTCGGGGTTGAGCAGGCCGAGCGGCCCCCCCTGCCTCGCCACGAGCAGCGCGGCCATGCCCGCCCAGATCGGGGCGCTGACGCTCGTGCCGCCGAAGACCAGGCCCCGCCCGCCGACGGCGACCGCGAACCCCGGGTCGGTCGGGCTCGCCGCGAAGGCGACGTCGGGCAGGTCGCGTGCGCCGTCGGCCGGCACGCCCGGCCCCGTCTGCCAGCTCGGCTTGGCGAAGAACACGCTCCGCCCCCCGCCCGTGGCGCCGCTGCCGTCGTTCCAGACGGTCTCGCTCCCGTAGCCGGTGGCGTTGCCGGCCGCGTCGAACAGCGGATCGACGATCGTGCCGCCCACGGCCGTGACCCACGACGACGCGGCGAGCGCGTTGACGGCCGGCTGCGGCGACTGGGGCGCGCAGTCGGCCGCGCCCTCGTCGCCGGCCGCCACCAGCACCGACTGCCCCTGCGCCGCCGCCTGGCGGAAGAGCGCGTCGTAGAATGCGGCGGTCTGCCGGCCGGCGTCGGGCTCGCAGACGTCGAAGCTCAGGTTCACCACCGGCGCCACGTCGCCGTTGACCGCCGCCGCGAGCGCCTCGTTCACGGCGCTGCCGAGATCACCGTGGCCGATCACGGCGACCACCGTGGCGTCGGGGGCGATCGCGCCGGCCCACTGCGTATCGAGCAGGGCCTCGATGAGCGCGCCGGAGTCGCCCGCCCCCGGGTTGCTCGAAACGAAATGCTTGACCACCGGCGACGGCGGCAGCCCGAAGGAGCTGCGGAAGAGCGCCACGTCCTCCTCGGCGAAGTCGCTCCCCGCCACCACCGCGACGCTCGCCCCGAGCCCGCGCGCCCCGGCCGCGTAGGCGGAAGCGAGGTCGTAGGCGGTGGCGACGTCGGCCGGGGCGAGGAACGTGGCGCCGCCGCGCCGCGCGCGCGGACGGGGCGCGGCGAACGAGTCGAGGCCGAGCACCGCCGACGGCTTGGTGGCGCCGAAGGCGGGCAGCAGCGGGGGGCTCACCGGCGCGTGATGGCGCGCGCCGCGCCAGGTGTACTCGCGCAGCGCGGTGTGGAACGCGCGGCGCACCGCTCCGGCGCTGCCGTCGAACGAGACGCCGAGCCGCCCGGGCCAGGAGTGCACGCCCTCGAAGCCGCGCGCCCGGAGCCAGGCCACGGCCTCGCCGTACGCCTCGGCCGGGGCGCCGAAGCGATCGCCGAACGCTGCGGGGGTGATCCAATCATGGTAACGCGCGGAGGTCGGGTCGAGCTGCGCGTGCAGCAGCTCGTCCAAGGCGTCCGGATCGCGCGGCGCGAACGCCAGGACCATGGACTCGATCCGCATCGCGTCGGCGCAGACCTCCCCGGGGACGGCGTCCCGGGGCACGGCCGCCCGCGACGTCCCGGCGGCGAGCAGCGCCACGGTCGCAACGAGCGCAACGCGACGTTGCAGCGCACGTTGCACGGCGGCGGGAGGGATGCGCGGGGGCGTGGGTGTGGGCATGTGTATCTAGCAGTGCGCGTGCCGGGGCGTCATCCCTTCACTCCCGCAGCACCACGTCGAGCGCGAAGCGGAGCCGCTTGAGGGCGCGCCCGAGCGCGTTGCGGTGGATGTCCCGGCGCAGTGCCACGAGCAGTTTGCGCTCGAGGCGATAGCGCAGCGGCCCCGCGCGGTCGATCGGGACCGGCGCTCCATGTGCGGCCTGGAGCTGGGCGACGATTGCCGGACGCGGATAGCCGAGGATCTCGAGGTCGGCGGGGTCGAGCTCGTCGAGGAGCCGCGAGACGAGCGCGAGCGCCTGGGGGTCGTTGGCGATCTTCGCCGCCCAGCGGCTCACCGAGGTCGTCACCGGCCTCGTGTGGCGGTCGACGCCGGTGGGATCGCCGAGGCCCTTCGGCGCCTCGCCCTGCTCCCCGTAGGCGATCATCCCGGCCTCGAAGGGGACGCCCAGGTGCTCGCAGACGCGCCGCACGTGCGCCTCGGGCTCGCGCACCAGCTCCTCGTAGCGCACGTGGACGAAGGGCACCGGCCGCTCGCGCAACATCGTCGCCAGCGCGGGGACGTAGCGCGCGAGGATCGGGTTGTGGCTCACGGCCACCGCGTAGTCGCCGTCGAAGAACGAGTCGACGTACGAGGAGAGCACGGCCAGCGGATGGCGCGTGAGCACCACGTAGCGCGCCCGGGGATAGAGGCGGAGCAGGAACGGCAGCACGAGCGCGTAGGCGGGCGTCTTGTCGAGGAACAGCCGCTTGCCGGGCGCGCGGCCCATCATGCGGCCGTACATCGTGTCGGTGTAGGCGCGCAGCGCGTCGAGGTAGTCGTCCTCGCCGCGCGGCAGCTCGGCGACGAACTCGTGGATCGCCTGCTCGACGTTCTGCGGATCGTAGGGCGCCTTCTGCACCTTGCCCCAGTAGCCGAGGTGGGCGATCGGCGTGATCAGGTGGGGCTCGGCGCGCTGGTAGATCAGCGAGTGCGCGCCGAGCATGCGGGCGAGCAACGTGGTGCCCGACCGCGGCGCGCCGATCAGGAAGATCAGCCGATCCTGCATGCCGCCGCCATCATCCGGCTTGCCCGCCGGGTGTCCAGAGCTCGCGCAGCACGGTCTTCTGCACCTGACGGGTGGACGCGGTGCGCGGCAGCTCATCGAGGATGCGGACGAGCCGCGGCTTCTTGTAGCCGGCGAGCCGCGCGCGCACGTGAGCCACGACCTCCTGCTCCGTGAGCGCCGCGCCCGCGCGCGGCACGACCGCGGCCGCCACGATTTCGCCCCAGTCCGGATCGGGGACGCCGAGCACCGCGGCCTCGGCGATCGCCGGGTGCTCGAGGAGGCAGCGCTCGACCTCGGCGGGGAACACGTTCTCCCCGCCGCACTTGATCAGCTCCTTGAGCCGTCCCGCGACGTGGAGGAAGCCCTCCTCGTCGAAGACACCGAGGTCGCCGGTGTGGAGCCACCCGCCGCGGAGCGCCTGCGCGCTCGCTTCGGGCATGCGCCAGTAGCCGAGCATGGTGAACTCGCTGCGGCAGACGATCTCGCCGGCGACGCCCGCCGGGACGTCGCGGTCCTCGGCGTCGACGAGCCGCACCTCGACGCCGACGGCGGGCCGCCCGACGCTGGTCGGCTTGCGCAGCACGTCGCGCGGGCGCAGCGCGGCCACCGGGCCGGCCTCGGTCTGGCCGTAGAGCACGTGCAGGCTCGGGTTGCGGCAGCCGTCGACGATCGCGTGCACCTGCGCCGCGGTCATCGCGGCGGTGCCGCTGCCGAGCGCGCGCAGCGACGAGAGGTCGGTCGTCCCGAGCTCCGGGAGCGCCAGCACCGCGTTCCACAGCGTCGGGATCAGGTAGAGGTAGGTGGCGCGCTCGCGCGCGACCGTGCGCAGGATCTCTCCCGGTTGGGCCTTCTCCATCAGCACCACGGTGCCGCCGCTCGCCCAGTAGCCGAGCGGCATGGCCCAGCCGCCCATGTGGAACATCGGGAACATGCAAAGCCCGACGTCGTCCTCGCCGAGGCCCAAGCCGGCTTGCGACTGCGCGGCCTGGAGCACGTAGGTGCGGTGCGAGAGGAGCGCGCCCTTCGGGTCGCCGGTGGTGCCGCTCGTGTAGAGCATCACGTGCGGGTCGCGCTCGTCCAAGCGCGGCTCGGGCGCCGGCTCCGTGTCGGCGGCCGTGGCCGTGAGCCGCTGGAAGCTGCCGGGGGCGCCGCCGTCGAGCGCGATCACGTGGCGCAGCGCCGGCAGCTCGGGGCGGAGCTCATGGACGAGGTCGGCGTGCTCGGCGGCGACCAGGCACACGCTCGCCTCGGACTGCGCGAGCGCGTAGCGCACCTCCCCGGCGCGCCAGCGGACGTTGAGCGGGACGTGGACGGCGCCGAGCCGCGCGCAGGCGAAGTAGATCGCCGGGTACTCGACGCGGGTCGACGCGAGCGTCGCCACGCGGTCGCCGTGAGCGACGCCGAGGCCGCGCAGCGCGTGCGCGAGCCGGTTCGCGAGCGCGTCGAAAGCGGCGTAGGTGAGCCGGTGCGGGCCGATCACGTAGGCGATCTTCGTCCCGCGGTGGCGGGCGTGCCGGCGGAGCACGTCGCCCAGGAGGAGGGCCATCGCCCCGGCTCCTTACCAGAGCCGGCCGCCGCGGGTCACGTGGCGTAGGTAGCGGGATCGAGGGCGACCGCGAGGCCCGCGAGCTGCTCGCCCCGCGCCCGGCGCGCGCGGTTGGCGAGCGCGATCGCGCGGAAATAGCGGAGCGCGGCGCGGTCGTCCAGGTCGGCCGTGTCGAGCGCCAGGTGCTCGCGCAGCAGCTCGACCCGCAGGGCGCGCGCGGTCGCCGCATGCCAGAGGGACGCGTTCAGCTCCGTGTCGCCGGTGAAGGAGCGCTGTGCGGTGTTGGCCGAGCCGATCGTCACCCAGGCGTCGTCGACGAGGAGCGTCTTGGCGTGCACGTAGACGTCCTGCTGGCGCCCGCCGGCGCCGGTGCCGACGAGCCCGGCGAGCGTGAAGTTCTCGCGCTCGCGGAAGGTCGCGAGGTGGGCGAAGAACGCCGCATAGCGGGGATCGTCGCGCGCGCGCCGCACCTCCGCCATGGGCGCCCCGGGCAGCAGGAACACGACCTCGACGCCGCGGTCGAGCGCCTGGGTGATGCCCGCGAGCACGTCGACCGAGGCGAGGAACTGCTGCTCGAAGTAGAGCGTGCGCCGCGCCGCGGCGATCGCCGCCACGTACTGCTCGTGCACGCTGCGCTCACCGCCGGCGATCGGGAACGCCGTCCCCCCGGGGGTCGGCACGTCGCGGGTATAGCATGCGGCGCGGACGGTGCGCGTGATCTGCACGGGCACGTCGCCCGCGGGAGCCGAGAGGCGGCTGGGGAACGGCAGGTCGTCGACCACGGCAGGCTCCGGCCACGCGCCGCAGGGCCGCTCCCGCTCGCTCGCCTCGTTCCAGCGCTGGACGAAGTTGTGGTGGACGTCGGTGGCCGCCGGGCCGCGGATCTCGAGGTAGAGGTCGTGGACGGTCTCGCCCTCGGTGGGCGGCGGATGGCCGGGGGGCACGAACGAGCTCTGCTCGAGGTTGATGCCGCCCACGAACGCGACCTCGTCCGGCGTGCCCGCGTCGACGATCCAGCTCTTCTGGTGGTGGCAGAAGTCGGGAACGTGGTCCCAGCGAGCTCGCAGCCGCGCCGCGCGTGCCGCGAGCCAGGCGCGCTCGGATGCCCGCGCGGGGAAGTGGTGCGAGCCGGGGAGGATCGCGTCCAGCTCGGGCTCGTGCCAGAAGAGCACGCGCACGTCGAGGCCGCGGGCGGCGGCGCGGTCGAGCAGATCGAAGACCGTGCCTCGACGACCCGGCAGCCGGGCCGTGCGCTCGATGAACGCGACCGTGACCCAAACGCTGCGACGCGCGGCCTCGACCGCCTCGGCGATCCGGCCGAGCGCGGGCTCGCCGTCGATGAGTGGGCGCACGCGGTTGCCCGGCCGCAGCGGGTAGGCGCCGGAGCCGGCGCTCGGGACGTGCGCGGCGTCGTGGATCACGGCTGTCTCGCGTCGTCTACACGCGCCGCGGCCGCAAAACAATCGGACGATCGATCGATTCGTTGACACCCCGGCGCAGCGCGTGTTACCGCCGTCGGCCCATGGGAACCATGCTCGAAGGCAAGGTCGCGGTCGTCACCGGCTCGGGCCGGGGGATCGGCCGGGGGATCGCGCTCGCGCTGGCGCGGGAGGGGGCGAAGGTCGTGGTGAACGACGTCGGCTGCGACCTGGCCGGGCGGGGCACGGCCGAGGATCCCGCGGCGCAGGTCTGCAAGGAGATCGCCGCGCTCGGCAGCGAAGGCGTGCCGAGCTACGACAGCGTCGCCGAGTTCGAGAGCGCGGGGCGCATCGTCAAGACCGCGCTCGACAAGTGGGGGCGCTGCGACGTGCTCGTCAACAACGCCGGCATCGTGCGCGACAAGAGCCTCGCCAACATGACGCCCGAGGACTTCGACGCGGTGCTGAAGGTCCACCTCTACGGCGGCTGGAACTGCTGCCGGCACGCGCTGCCGGTGATGAAGGAGCAGGGCTACGGGCGCATCGTCAACATCGTGTCGTCGGCCGGGCTGCGCGGCAACTTCGGCCAGGCCAACTACGGCGCGGCCAAGGCCGGCCTGATGGGCCTCACCTTCGTGATCGCCGTCGAGCACATGAGGGGCAACGCCGAAGGGAAGTACAGCATCACGGCGAACGCGCTCGCGCCGGCGGGCATGACCCGCATGGTCGGCTCGATCCCGGGCATGGAGGGCCGTCCGGTGCCCGCGGAGATGAACCCGGATTTGAACGGGCCGATCGTCGCCTTCTTGGCCTCGCCGCAAGCCGCGCACGTGAACGGGCAGGTCTTCGGCCGCCGCGGCTACGCCTACACGCTCTTCCAGACGCCCAAGCCGCTCGCCGCGATGTACAAGGAGGGCGGCTGGACGCCGGAGGAGATCGCGAAGAACTTCGACGCGGCCTTCGGCGAGCACCTGAACGTCCCCGGCATTCCGGCCACGCCCGCGCTCAAGGCGGCGGCAGCCGCGGCGGCGAAGAAAGGGTGAGCCGGCCCGCTGGGCGGTCAGTACCAGCAGACCACGCGGTAGACCGTGACCGTCTCGCGCCCGGGAAGCCACTGCCCGGTGGTCATCGGATCGGACGCGATGCCGAATGCAGCACGGCGCGCAACGTGCCGTTGCGGCGGGCGGCCCGCGTCGTCCGCCGCGGCGGCCGCGCGGCGGGCGCGGCGCTTGCAGCGATGGCCTCGCAATGCTGCCGCAGCTCGCCTTCGCCGTCGCCGGGACGCGCGTCGTGTTCGCGACCCACGGGCTCGCGATCGCGGCCGGGGTCGCCGCGGGCGGCGCCGTCGCCGCAGCCCGGGCGCCGCGACGCGGGCCCGCGCTGCTCGCCGCGGCGTTGGTCGCCGCCGCCACGCTCGTGGGGGCGCACGCGCTCTTCTGGGCGGTGCATGGCGGCCGGCGGGGCTTCTGGTCCGGGGGGCTCTCCTCGATGGGCGGGGTCGCCATGGGCCTCGTCGCCGCTTGGGGCGCCGCCCGGCTCGCCCGAGAGCCTCTCGCGCCGATGCTCGACGCGCTCGTTCCCGGCGCGCTGCTCGCGCTCGGCATCGGGCGCGTGGGCTGCTTCCTCGGCGGCTGTTGCCTGGGCCGACCGACCGACTTGCCCTGGGGCGTGCTCTTCCCGGAGCTCGGCCCGCCCCCGCGTCATCCGCTGCAGCTCTACTCCGCCGCGGCCGACCTGGGTCTGGTCGCGCTGCTCCTCGCGCTCGAGGGGCCGCCCGGCGCCGTCGCCCGGCTCGGCTGCCTCGGCTTCGGCCTGGTACGCGCCGCGCTCGACGCGCTGCGTGACCCGGCTGCGTTCGACCCGCTGCCGGGGGGCGTGCTCACGCTCGCGCAGGCCGCTGGCCTCGGGCTCGCGCTCGCGGCGGCTCTCGCCGGCCGCCCTTGCGCCTTCGGGAGCCTTCGACTAAGGCTCGGCCGGCCGCGCGCGGCGCGCGCGAGCTTCGACGGAGGAGTCACGGCATGGCCGACGAGAAGACGCTCAAGGACGTGACCGTCTGGTCCGGGCACCGCGAGATGAGCCTCGAGGATATTGCGGTCGTCCAGCCGGGCCTCGGACGGATCATGCCCGATATCGGGATCCGCACCTGGAAGCTGTATTACGCGGCCAAGGCCGGGAACTGGCCGCTGGCGAAGTTCCAGCTGAAGGAGGTGAAGGGGCTCATGGAGCTCGGCGCCTTCACCCGCCCCAAGTACGAGGAGAACCTGAACCAATTCCTCGCCGAGAGCTGGAAGCCGCTCGAGGACGCGATCGCGCGGGAGGACTTCGCCGCCTTCGACGCGCTCTTCCACAAGGCGATCGAGTCGGCGAACGCCTACCACGAGCTGCGCGACAAGCCGTACATCAAGTGGAAGCTGCCGGCCACGCCACCGCCCGACCTCGACCTGACCCCGCGCAAGAAGTGACCGCGGGAGCCGGGGCGCCGGGCGCCCCGGCTCCGCTGCGGACCGGCTCGGGCCGCCTCGGGACGTGCCTCGCCCTCTCTGCGCTGCTTCACGGTCTCGCGATCGCGGCGGCGCTGCTGGTCCCGGCGCGCCCCGCGCCGCCGCTCACGGTGATTCCGGTGGCGCTGCTGGGGCCGCCGGGAGGAGGCGGCGGCGGGCGCGGGGGCGATGCCTCGCCATCCCTCGGCGCCGCGCCGCCCGCCGAGACGCCGGCGCCCGTGCCCCTACCGCGCACCCCGAGGCGTCATCCCCCGCCGCCGCGCCCCGCCCCGACGCGCCCCGCCCCGACGCGGCTCGCCGCACGCGCGACGCCTGCTCCGGCCGCCGTCCCGCCCGGTCCGGCGAGCGGAGGCAGCGGGGACGCGACGGGCGGCAGCGGCGGCGGGAGCGGCGGCGGGCACGGTACGGGGGAGGGGAGCGGTGACGGCGCTGGCGTCGCACGTGTCGCCTACGGCGAGAACCCGCCGCCGCCCTATCCGCTGATCGCGCGGCGGCTCGGCATGGAGGGCCTCGTGCTCCTCGAGGTGCTGGTGGCGCCGGACGGCCGGGCCGAGGAGGTGCGCATCGTCCGCTCCTCCGGCCATCCGCCGCTCGACGAATCCGCGGTCTCGACCGTGCGCAGCCGCTGGCGCTTCGTGCCGGCCAGCCGCGGCGGAACACCCATCGAGAGCCGCGTCACGGTGCCGATCCGCTTCCGCTTGAGCGACGCGGGCTGAGGTCGGCGCTCCAGAGCGCCACCACGCCGTCCGCATCGCCCGCGAGGATCGTGTCGCCGGCCCAGACGAGCGCGAGCGTCTGCGCGCGCAGCCACGGCAGCGTCGCGACCGCGGCGCCGCCTTCCGCGACGTCGTAGACCCCGATCGCGCGGGCGAGCCCCGCCGCGGCGACGCGCCCGCCGCCGGGCGCGACGGCGAGGCAGCGCACCGGCGCGCCGGTCGGGATCTCGCGCAGGAGTCGTGCCTCGCCGGCATCCCACACCCGCAGCACGCCGTCGTCGCCGCCCGCGACGAGGTGAGCGCCGGCGAACGCGAGCGCCTGGACGGCGTGTGTCCCGGCCGTGAGACGGCGCGGCCAGGTGTCGTCGTCGAGGTCGAAGAGCACGACGTCCCCGGCTTCGGTGCCGATCGCGGCGCGCCGCCCGTCGGGGCCGACCGCGACCGCGGCGCCCTCGGCCCCGAGCGCGACGCGGCGCAGCTCGCGGCCGTCCTCGGCGGCGAGCACGTGCGCGGCGCGGTCGTAGAAGGCCGTCGCCACGAGCCGCGCGCCGTCGCCTGACCACGCGACCGCGCGCACGGCGCCGACGAGCGGCGGCAGCGCGCGCAGGAGCGCGCCGGACGCGGCGTAGAGCACGATGCGATTTTCGTGCGTCACCGCGACGGCACCCCCGTCGGGACGCACCGCGAGCGCGTTCACCGCGTCGGCGTGCGGGGGCTCGGCGGCCGGCATCGCGATCGGCGGCGGCGCGGCGAATCCAGCGAGCAGCGTGGCTGCCGGCAGGCTCCAGGCGCTCACGCCGTCGTCGACCTGGGCGACGAACGCGGTGGTGCCGTCGGGCGCGGCCGCGAGCGCGGTCACCGCGTGCGCGAAGGCGAGCGTGCAGCGCAGGGCTGCGGGCGCCCCCGCGGGCGGGGAGGCGCAGCCGGTGGGAACCCCCGCCGCGGCCCGGGCGCCGGAGCCTACCGGCAGCACGAAGCTCATCTCGACGGGCGCCCCGTCGCGCGAGAGGTGCACGTGGGCGAGCACCTCGGCGGCACCAAGCGGCGCCGTGCGCGCCTCGAGCGCGTCGGGGCCGGCGGCGAGCGCGAGCGTCCGGTCACCACCGGGCAGATCGAGCCGGACCGTGCCGGTGACGCCGGCAAGCGGCAGCGGGCGCCGCCAGAAGTCCGTGAGGTAGACGCGCACGCGGCCGTCGGCGGTGGCGACCGCCTCTAGGTGGATCGCCCCCACCATGCCGACGACGCCGCCGTGGTGGGGCGTGTGGTCGTGGAGCCCGAGGCGGCCCTCGGCGGCGACCGTGGTGGTCGTGGTGCCGCCTCCTCCGGGGGCCGTGCCGCCGCCGCAGCCGCACGCGAGGACGGCGCCGAGGACGGCGGCCGCGGCTTTCACCCGCCCGCCCCCAGGAGCGCCGCGATCCGCCGCGCCGTGGCCGCGTCGCCGGCGGCACGGCGCTCGGCGGCGATCGCACCCAGCGCCGCGCGCGGCGCGCGCAGCGCGGGCGCCGCCGCGAACGCGTCGGCGTAGGCGGCCAGCTCGCCGGGCCGGTCGCCGGCGAGCAGCGCGAGCTGCGCGCCGAGCAGCGCCGCGCGCACCGCGAAGCCCGCACGCGGATCGAGCGGCGAGGGCGCGGGGTCGAGCCGGGCGGCGACCCAGGCGAGCGCCGCCCGGGCGAGATCCTGCTGGTGGAAGTACGCCGCAGGCGCGGTGAACTCGAGGCGGGGCCGGTCGTCGGTGAGCGGCGGCACGCCCGCGGTCGCGACGCGCAGGTGGCGACCGTCGGTCACGTAGAGCGGGGCGAGGTCGCTCGCGTCGGCGAGGCCGGCGGCGCCCGCCGCACGAGCGAGGTCGCCCGCGGCGAGCCGCGCGTCGATCGCCGCCGCATCCGGGCGCAGCGCGTCGGCCGAGCCCACGAGCGCGGCCAGCGGCGTCGCTGTGCGGTGGTAGGCGACCCAGAGCTGGACGTGCGGAAAGGCGGTGGCGAAGCTCGCGACGATCGCCTCGAGGTCGGCGACCGCGAGCTGATGCAGCGGCAGCCACTGGCAGTAGAGGCCGCCCGGGCGCAGGTGGGCGAGGCCGCTGCGGTAGAAATCGACCGTGTAGAGCGTGGCGGTCCCGGCCGTCCACGGCAGGAACAGGTCGGAGAGGATCACGTCCCAGCGCGCGTCGCTGGCGAGAAGGAAGCTGCGCGCGTCGTCGACGACGAGGTGCGCGCGCGGGTCGTCGAGGGCGCCGCGGTTCTGGGCGGCGAAGAGGCGGGCGGCCGCGAGCACCTCGGGCACCAGCTCGACGCCGTCGACGACGAGACCCGGGTGCGCGACCGCCGCGCCGATCGTGTCGGCGGTGCCGACGCCGAGGGCGAGCATGCGCGCGGGCGACCGATGGAGGAGCAGCGGCAGGTGCGCCTCGCGCGCCTCGAGGAGCAGGCCGTCCCCGCCGCCGAGCGAGTACTGGCCGTTGACGCGCAGCCGGCGGAGCCCGCGCGCGTCCTCGGTGACGGTCACGGTCGCCGCGGCGCCGTCGCGGTAGAAGAGGAGCCGCTCGGCCGTGGGCGCGCGCCAGGGCAGGCGCAGCGGCGGCGCCGCGAGCGCGAGCGCGCCCACGGCGACGGCGGCGGCGTACGCCACGGGACGCGCGGCGAGGCCCGCGCCGACCGCGAGCGCGACCGTCGCCACGACGAGCAGCCCGCCGCCGAGCCCGAGCGCGGGCAGGAGGACGAATGCGCCGCCGAGGGCGCCGGCGATGCCGCCGAGCGTGTTGGCAGCGAGCACGCGGCCGAGCGCCGCCGGTGGAGAGCCCACGCCGGCGAGCGCGAGCGTGAGCGGAAAGGCCGCGCCGAGGAGGGTCGCGGGCAGGAGCACGACCGCGAGCGCGAGCGCCGCCTCGACGGCGAGGCCCGCGCCGGGACCGGTGACCGCGAGCCCGCGGATGAGCACGAGGCTCGCGCCGGGCAGCGCGCGTAGCGCCAGCAGCGAGGCCGCTACCGCGAGCGCGATGCCGACCTCGACGGCGGCAAGCCGCGGCGCGACGGCGCCGGGCCGCCCAAGCCAGCGGACGGCGAGCGCGGCGCCGACGACGAGGCCCAGCAGGACGGCGGCGAGCACGATCGCGATGCTGTAGACGCTGCTGCTGAGCACGCCTGCGAGCCCCCGCGTCCAGAGCACCTCGGCGGCGAGCCCGCCCCCGCCGGTGGCAACGGCGGTCAGCATCGCGGCGCGCGGCCGCGCGGGGCCGGTGACGGCCGCCGCAGCGGGAGGGAGGGGCAGGCGGGGCCGGCGGTCGAGCGCGACCGCACCCGCGCCGACCGCGAGGTCGACCGCCGCCGCCGCCGCGAAGGCCCCGCGCACGCCGAGCGCGCGCACGAGCAGCGTGCCCGCGGCGAGCGCCCCGAGCGCGCCGCCGAGCGTGTTCCAGGCGTAGAGCCGGCCCGCCCCGGGGCCGTCGCCCGGCGCGAGCGTGGCGGCTGCGGCCGGAAGCGTCGCGCCGAGGAGCGTCGTCGGCAGCAGGAGGACGCCGAAGGCGAGGAGCACGCGGGCGCCGGGTAGCGGCGCCCGGGCGGCCCACGCGGCGGCGGCGGGGAGCCCGGGGCGGAGCGCGAGGTAGCCCAGCACGGAGAGCGCCACGGCGCCCTCGAGAGCGGCCCACGCGCGCAGGCCCCGCGTCCGCTCACCCAGCCAGCCACCCAGCAGGCTGCCCAGCGCGAGGCCGCCGAAGTACGCGGCGAGCACCACCGCCGTGCCCGTGGCGGTGGCGCCGTAGAGCAGCGCGAAGTCCCGCGCCCAGAGCACCTCGTCGGCGAGCGCAGCCGCGCCCGAGCAGAGGAGGAGGGCGGGGATGCCGATGTGGGCCGCGCGCGACGTACGGGGGTGGTTAGCGGGAAGCGCGCTCGGGCGCCAGCGACGGGGCGCGTATCGACACGCCGGCGGCGGCTGTGCTCTGATCCCGCCGCCCGATGCGCTGCCTCCCCCCCGCCTTGCTCGCCTGTCTGCTGCTCGTGGCGCCTGCGGGCGCGTCGCCGACGCAGCGGCTCCGCTTCCCGCGGCTCGCCGTCCCGCCCGGCGGCAACGTCGAGGCCTGCGTGTTCGTGCGGCTCGCGCGCACGGCGCCGCTCGACGTCGCGCGCTGGGAGATCGTCCACCAGGGCGTGCGCCGGGACTTCGCGCCGCGACACTTCCTCGTCTACGTGTACACGGGCGCGCGGCTCGGCGAGTGGTCGCCGGGGCAGGTGGTGCAGAGCCGCGGCTGCCTCGACCTCGGGCCCGTGGATCTGGATCACCGCCAGGTGTTCGCCGCGGGCGCGAGCCGGATATCGGCGGGCGTGCTGCCGCGCGGGGTGGCGCTGCGCCTGCCGGCCGTCCCCGACGAGCCGGGCGGCATTCCGGCGGGCGTTGGCATTCTTCTCGACGCCGAGTGGGTGAACAGCGGCACCCGCACCCGCGTCGGGTCGACGCGCGTCCTGCTCCACGGGCCGCGCCGGCACACGGTGCGGCGCTGGGCGGCCCCGCTGCTCGCCGACGGCGCCGAGCTCGGCCTCGAGGTGCCGCCGGGCACGACCCGCTCCACCGAGGCGTCGACGCGCGCGCTCGGCGCGCCGCCCGACGCGTGGGCACCAGCGGCCGACGCCTGCGTGCTGTTTCTGAGCGGCCACTTCCACCAGCGCGGCCGGTTCTTCGGCGTCGACCTCCTCGGACCCGACGGCGCCGTGATCCCGCCCGCGCGCGGGTTCAGCGACCCGTACGAGCCCGGGCGCACCACGCGCTTCGGCGCCGTCGACTACACCGACCCCGGCTTCGCCGCCGACCCACTGCCGGTCGCCGCCGGCCAGCGGCTGCACTACTTCTGCTGGCACGACAACGGGGTGACCACGGCCGTGCGGCTCGGCTGCGAGGTGGAGCCGGGCGTGCCCCCGGGGCGCGCGATCGGCGCGCCGGGCGGCGGACCGTCGATCCCGTGCACGAGCGCCGCCGACTGCGCGGGCGCGGGCCTCACGGGCCGCTGCGTGCCGGCGAACCTGACCGCGGGCGTCCCGGCCTACGACGAGGTCTGCGCGCTTGCTGGGGCGTCCTACGACGCCGCCCCGGGTGGGGGCTGCGACGTGAGCGCGCTGCCGCCCATCGACTAGCCGGGAGGTCAACGATGCGTCTCGTCTCGCTCCTCGTCCTGCTCGCCACCGGGCCCGCCTACGCGCACAGCGTGCCGGTGCTGCCGAGCGCCTGCACGCTCGACCCGATCGATTTCACCGAGCCCGCGACCGGTGCCGCCGGCACGGTGGCCCCGGTCGGCGCGGCCGACGGGTTGCTCGTTGCGTACGACACGCGCGCCAAGACCGCGACGTTCCAGTTCTGCCCGGGGACGATGCCGAGCGACGCGGCGAGCTGCGTGCCGTCGCCGCCGCCCGCGCACGCGTTCTCGGGCGATCTCGCGGGGAGCCTCTCGTTTCCGCCGGTGTTCGTGGCGACGCTGTTCGACAGCGGCGACCTCGCGGCGGCGGTGCCGCTCGGCGTGGAGGTGAACGGGGGCGTCAGCGTGACGAGCCAGCCGGCCTTCACCACGGGGCTTGCGGCGGCGGGCGACGTCGTCGCCGAGGGCGCGCCGATCGACGACCAAGGGCGCTTCACGATGGTGGCGGTCCTCCCGGCGAGCGCGCTGCCGGCGATCGTGCTGCGGCTCGCCGGCCAGCTCACCCCCGAGCCCGATCTCGACCAGTTCGCGTCGACGCCGACGACCACCGCCGTGGCCGGCACGATCACGGCGAAGGTCGCGAAGCTGCGCGTGACCTTCCAGCCCCCCGCCGACCCGGACTTCGCCGGCCACCCGACGATCGTACGCGTGAGCGCGGGCGGCGCGACAATCGCGACCGCCGACCTGCCCGCGGGCCTCACCCCGCACGGCAAGCGCCTGTTCCTGGGCCAGAGCGCCGACGGGGGCACGCGGATCACCGCGCGGCTCGTGCGCCGCAAGCCCGTGCTCACCTACGCGCTCGTCCTCCGGCTCCCCGGGCCGGCGCTGCCCGCGGGACCGGCCGGCCGCGTCACGGTGGACGTCACCTACGCGACGGGCGGCGTGCTCGGCCGCGGCGAGCACGCGTTTCGCGCGAGCCGCCGGGGGACCAGGCTCGCGGCGCCCTGAAGTCGCATTGCGCGCGCGAGCGCGGCGGGGCTAGGATGCGATCCATGTCGCGCCACGTCGCCGCCGCGTTGCTCGTGCTCGCCGCCGCCGGGAGTGCGGCGCGGGCGCAGCCGCCCAAGTATCACGGCTGTCTCCGGCTGCGACCCGCCGTCGGCCCGTTCAACCGCCGTGACGGCAACACCACGATCACGGCGGCCAACTGGGAGTGGGACCTCTCGCCGATCTCGAGCGGGATCGCGCCGGCCGCCGAGCAGATCACGATCTCGCTCGGCGGCGACCAGAACGCATTCGTCATCCCACCCGGCGCCGTCAAGGTGAAGCGCCACGGGACGCTCTTCGTGTACAAGGGTCCGCGCGGCCAGCCGCGCGGGATCACGAGCCTGCGGCTGAAGATGCTCACGCCGATGCGCTACCAGGTGAGCTTCGGGCTCAAGGGCGTCGACCTCTCGCAGCTCGTGTTCCAGAGCGACGCGTGCCTGCCGGTGGCGATCGTCGTCGGGCTCGACGACGGCTTCAACGGCGCCGAGATGGTCCGTCCCGGCGGGCTCGACGCGCTGCAGTCCCGGCGCGTGCGCCTCACCGGCGCGTGCGCCGTCGACACGAGCCAGTGGGCGTGGCTCAGCGGCAGCGGCTCGTCTAGCGGAGCCGGCGGCTCTTCCCCTTGCCAGTCGCAGTGAACGGCGCCGTGGCCGTGTAGGGCCCGACGGCGACGGCCATCTGGCCCGCGCCGCTGAGCGTGCTCAGGTCGAGGCCCTGGAGGTGGGCCTGGAGCGCGAAGCCCTTCTTGCCTCGCTTGAAGCGGACGGTGCCGCCGGTCGTGGCAAGGACCGCACCGTTCGCCTTCTGGCCGGCGAGGACGGCGATCACGGTGCCGCTCGAGTCGACGACCTGGTAGCCCTTGCCCTTCGGCGACAGGCTCCCCGCGGGAATCTCGACGGTGACCAGCGCCTTTCCGTTCGAGCCGGTGAGTGACAGGAAGACGTTGGCGGTGAAGTCGAAGGACATGCCCCCGGGCGAGAGCTGCGCGGCGAGCGAGAGGACGTCGCCCTTGGCCGGCTTGCTCGGTTGCGTGGCCGGAAGCGGCTTGCCGATCCTGCCGGAGCCGCTGACCTTCGTCAGCGTCGGCGGCGCCGGGAGCTTCGTCCGATCGGGGATCGGTGCGAGCGTGCACGTCATCGTGACGCTGGTGATGATGGGACCGGTGGCACAGGTCCCGGGGATGAGGCCGGCCCCCTTGAGGCTCACCTGCCCCGTCGTGAAGTTCAGCGCCGCTCCTTGCACCTCCACCGGCGCCGGGCCGAGCGTCAGGAACTGGGGCGCCGAGTCGAAGTTCGCCACGATCGGATAGGAGTTGTTCGGCGGGGGGCAGAACGCGGTGCCGAGCGTGAGCGGGAAGCCGGGCAGCGTGATGTCGCCGGCGGAGTCGATCGTGCCCGTCACGGTGACCGCCTGCGGCATCGAGAGGATCTCGGTCGCGTTGCCGCCAAAGCCCGTGTCGTTGCCGACGCCGTTCGGGAAGGCGGCCGCCCACGCGGCCTGATTCATCGAGAAGGCGCCGGTCGTCTCGTCGAAGGTGACCGGCATGGCAAAGCCGTCGGCGCCGCCGAAGGGGGGCAGCGCGAGGGGGCCCGGCCCGCCCGCCTCGACTCTCGGTCCCACGTTCGAGATCGTGCACGTGCCGCTCGTGGCGCCCTGGGCGGCTGGGCCAACCGACAGGGCCGCGAGCAAGGAGCCGAGCGCGAGCGCACTCTTCTGCATGGTCTGCCTCCTCGGTGACACCGGCGTCACGCCTTCTTGCCCTTCTTCTTCCGCGGGATCTTGAACACGTTGCGCTTGCCCGCGAGGTTGCGGTTCTGGACGAAGTTGGTCCCGCCGATCACGAGGGCCACCGTGAGATCGCGGTTGCCCGTGTCGAGCGTCGAGAGGTCGAGGCGCTTGCCGGTGAGCGTGAACCGGTAGCCGCCCGCGCGCCGGTCGAGGACAAGCGCGAGGACCCCGCCGGCAGCGGGAGCGCGTCCGCGCAGGTGGCCGTGACCCTTCATGGCGAGGTTCGCGGCGATGACGTTCATCTGCTCGCCGCCCGGCGTGGCGAGCTGCACGCCCACGCCCGCCGTCGGGTCGACGGTCGCGCCCGGCGGGCTCTTGATCACGCCCTGCGCGATCAGGCTGCCACGGGCCCCCGGCCGGGGCGCCTTCCCGTGCTTGCCCGGGCGCGGGAAGGTGAGGACCACGCGGGAGAGCGTGAGCGTGCCGGCGAGGATCTGCGTCTGCGTGCCGCCCACCACCGTGTCGGTGGTGAGGGCCTTCTGGAAGGCGACGAGATCGTTCAACTGCGTGGGCGTGAGGATCGCGGTCACGCCGTGCTGCCCGCTGACGTTGCGCCCGCGCCCGGGCTGGAGGCAGTCGTCGAGCGTGTCGTCGCAGGGACGCACGACGTCGAGCAGGGTGTGCGCGCTGCCGTCGTGAAGGTAGGGCGCCGTGTTCCACACGTCGACGAGCACCGGCGTGAGATAGTCGGTGAGCGGGCCCCGGTGGCCGGGAAGCGGGATGCGGGAGTTGTCGAAGTTGTTGTCCCGCAGCGCGATCGCGTAGGGGTCGGTCTTGTCGAAGAGGTTCGCGGTGCCGACGTTGTGCCGCAGGAACGGGTTGTTCTTGTCCGGCCCGCCGCACTGCGTGGGGTCGTCGAGCTGCTGGAGCGGCTTCTTGTCGGTGAAGTACTGCTTCCCGGGCGGCCCGCCTACGTGGCAGGTGGTACACTGCGTCTGCTGGGCGTTGAAGAGCTGGCGACCGCGCTCGGTGGCGTCGGTCGTCGGGTTCGGGTTCTTCACGAAGCTCGTGAGCGAGTAGACGAAGTCGGCCATGTGCGTGAGGCGGATGCCGGCGATCTTGCCGGTGTGCGGGCCGCGTAGGTTGCGGTTGGGGGCACACTCGTCGCCGTTGACGTCGACCGGATCCGTCGAGGTGAGCGAGCTGCGCTGGACGAGCGCGCCCTCGCAGGTGGCCGTGTCCTCCGCCCCGTCGCAGTCGCCGGCGCCCATGAGCGTGCGGAACGTGTGCTCGAAGTCCTCGACCTCGTCGCGGTCGCCGTTCCAGTGCACGGTCTGCATCGGGTTGAAGTAGCGGTCGCGGTCGGTGCCGGTGACGTTGGGCGGGATGTTCTGCGGATTGGCCTTGCAGAAGTGGCCGTCGCCGCACGCGGCGTCGAACGTGCACGGCTCACCCTGGTTGGGCCCACTGTCGCAGGTGCCGGGGGCGAAGCCGGGGCGGCCGCGGAGGTCCATCGTGTTGCGCAGCGAGACCCCGAGCTGCGAGAAGTCCCACGTGCGCCCGTCCTGGCCGCCGAAGTCCGAGTGGCAGCTCTGGCAGGTGACGTAGGAGGCGTCGTGCGACGTGCTCACCAGCGCGCCGGGCACGTTCTGGCCCACGCTGCACGCGGTCTCGCAGGTGCTTCCCGGGCAGTCCGCGTCGGCGGTGCAGGCGACCCCGGCGTCGTTCGCGCACACCTTGAGCTGGGCCACGCAGGTCGAGCCCGGGCACTGCGCGTCGCTGGTGCAGAGCTGTGCGGTGTTGTTCTTGCACGCGCCGCACTGCGTGCCTCCCGTCAGGCAAGGGGTCGCCGGCGCGTTGGCGCAGGTGAGCTGCGGCGCGTTGAAGAGCGGCGCCCCCTGGTCGAGGCCGATCCCGTTGGGGACGCTCGCGTCGCGCGCGGCGGTGTCGAAGAGGATCTTCCCGTCGAGCAGCGCCGGCGGCAGCGGGTCGACCGTCGGGTCCAACGTGAGGTCGCCCGTGATGCTCCACACCGGCGGGCCGAGCACGAGCGGGACGCAGTGCGCGCTCTGCACGCAGGGCGGGTTCGAGCCGCAGTCGGCGTCCTTCGTGCACGCCGCGCCGCCCGGGTGATTGCAGAAGCCGACGCTGCCCGTGCAGTCGGCGTCGGTGCCGCAGTGCACCGACGGCTGGTTCGAGCACACGAGGTTCGTGTGGTCGCTCGCCGTCGCCGCCGCCACCGGCACGACGTTGCGCGAGAGGAAGTTCGCCACGTACACGGTGGTGCCGTCGGGCGAGAGGGCGGCGCCCATCGGGCCCGTGCCGATGCCGTCGGGGACCGCGCGCATGCGCGAGGTGCCGTTGGTCATGTAGTTGACCGTGTCGAAGTCGACGCCGGTCTTCACGGTGTGCAAGCCGGCGTCGAAGGGGTCGACCTTGCCCACCTCGATCACGATCTGCGCCTCGGGCGCCATCAGGAACGGCCGCTCGCTGGTGACCGAGTCGAGCGCGTCGGGCACGCACGGATGGGAGGGGTCGGCGCCGCCCGGGCCGAAGCTCGACGGCGGGTTGAAGATCGTGGTCACGTCGTTCGCCCGCTGGCCCTTCACCGTGTTGAAGATGTGGTAGCTGTTGAAGCCCTGGTCGACGACGTAGGCTGCGGTGCCGTCGAGCGAGAACTGGATGTCGCTGGTCTCGGTGGCCTCGTCGATGTCGATCTTGCCGATCTTGTGGCCGTCGCCGGCGTCGAGCTTGTAGATGCCGAGGCGGATGATGTCGTGGAACGACGCCTTCATGATGTTGCGGTTGAAGGCGTCGCGGGTGGGAAACGGCGTGAACGTGAGCCAGGGGAACATCGCCGCGCCAGGCTGGTTGGCGAGCGTCGGCTCGCGCTTGAACATGCCCTTGCTGAGATTGTTCTCCTGCTCGCCGCCGACCCAGAGCTGGCCCGCCACCTCGGCCGGCGCGCCGTCGGGCACGAGCGCGATCGCGGAGACCTCGTTGAGCGGGCCCTGGCCGGAGTTCTGCGTCTCGCAGGTCGTGGTGTCGGCCGGGATGGCGAAGACCGCCGCAACGGAGGCGTTGGTCAGGTCGACCTTGCTCACGTGCGCGTCGCTCGAGGGCTCCTCGGTGAGGTAGTGGGTGACGTAGGCCGTGCGGCCGTCGCTCGCGACCGCGATCGCTCGGGCGTTCGGCCAGGGGAGCGCGACCCGGTTCTGGAGCGAGAGACCGGCGTCGAAGAGGAGGAGCTGGCTCGTGCCCTGGCAGGAGACGAGCACGCGGTCGCCGGCGGGCGTCGCCGCGACCCCGTAGGGGTTGCAGCCGGTGCCGAGCACGTCCTCGCCGACCGTCTTCGCGTTGCCGAGGTCGGCCTGGTCGAAGCGCGACACGCTGTCGTCGCTCTGGTTGGCGGTGTAGACGTACGTTCCGCCGACCGCGACCGTGCGCGGATAGCACTGGTCGAACGTCGACGAGGGGGTGCACGACCCCACGTGCTGCTCGTGGGTGAGCGTGCCCACGTGCATCGCGTTGAACTCGAGGCGGGCGACCGAGTTCGAGTCGGGGTTGACGACGAACACGTGCCCGTCGGGCGCGACCGCGATGTGGCTCGAGCGCGTCGGGCCGGCGAGCGCGCCCGACGCGCCGAGCGCGGCGGCGAGGAGCGAGACGGCGACGGGAGTCGATCTCACGGCATGACCCTCCTCGGGCCGGCTCTGCCCACCAGCCCGTACAAGAGACAATCGCGCGCCGCCGCGGCGCGCTCGGCGAGCGCGGCAGGCGAGAGCGGATCGCGATCCCAGAGCCGCTCGAGCAGCGGCACGTTGAGGAAATAGAAGAGCGTGAGCCCGCCCACGTTGAGGAGCACGTGCATGGGATCGCTCGGGCGGAAGACGCCGTCGGCCACGTTGCGCTCGACCTCGGCCGCCGCGGCGGCGAACAGCGGGCGCAGGTGGTGGTCGGCGATGTCGGCCAGGTGCGGGCCCCCGTCCATGATCTCGCGCACGAGGAGCTTGAGCGCGCCGAGGTTGGCGGCGGCGAAGTGCGTGAGCCCCTCGATCGCGTCGGCGACGCCGACGGGGCCCGGCTCCTCGCGGAAGCGCGCGTGGATCATCGCGAGCCCCATGACCGCGCGAGTGAGCACGGCGTCGTACACGCTCGCCTTGCTGGGGAAGTAGTAGAACAGCATGCGCTTCCCCACCCCGGCGCGGGTGCCGATCTCGCGCGTCGTCGCCGCCGCGAAGCCGCGGGCCGCGAAGACCTCCTCGGCGGCGTCGAGGATGCGGGCGCGGACGTCCTCGGCGTCGGCGGCAGCGCGCGCGGTGTTGGCCTGCGAAGTCACGTCGTGTACCGACCGGTACGCGGCGCACTACTCCGAAGCGCTTCGCGTTGTCAACGATTTTGCGGAAGGGTCGTTCGCCGCGCTGCGGCGTGAACGCGGCCCGCGCCAGCTAGGTGCGATAGATGCGGCAGTCCCACCGCCGGTAGAGCTCCTCGTAGAGGCGCTGGCGCTCCTCGCCGCTGAGCTCCGGGAGCGCGGCGAGCAGCCGGACGAGCGGGAGCCGGTCGCCGGGGCTCGCGGCGGGCGGCGGAGGCGGAAGGCGCCGCCCGCGGCCGTTGCAGAGCGGGCAGGGGTCGGGCAGCGACGCGTCGCTTTCGGGATCGGGCCACATCCCCGTCCCGTCGCAGAACGCACAGAGCGGCGGCTGGTCCGTCGGGGTGCGCACGGTCACCTCCCCTCGTGCGCCAGTATTCGCCCGCCTCCGAGGGAGGTCAAGGCGCGCGGTTGCCGCGGCGCGCCGTGTTTGACGGTCCGCCGGGAAGCCGGTAAGCCTACACCCCGCCCCGGCCAGGTAGCTCAGTTGGTAGAGCACGTGACTGAAAATCACGGTGTCGTTGGTTCGATTCCGACCCTGGCCACTCGAAAAGTCACACGGTTAGCTCCGCGTCGTAGTCGCCTTGGGCGCCTGAGTGTGCGCGAACTGTGCGTGTTCGCGGTGTAGTGGGGCGACGGGCGCGCTCCTCGGAGCAGTAGTCACGTAGGTGGTCACGCGCTCGGCCGCCTCCGCGAGATCGGCCTCGCTCACGATGTTGTAGCGGTCGAAGACAGAGCGTGTCTTGTGGCCGGAGATGGCCATCGCCACACGCTCGGGGACGCCGGCGCGAACCATGTTGCGCACAGCGGAGCGTCGGAGGTCGTGGATGAAGCGGCCAGCGATGCCCGCCCGGGCCGCTGCCCGGCGCCAGGCCCGCTGAAGATCCCCGAGCCGGCGACCGTCGGTGTGGAAGACGTAAGGGCAATCGAGGCGACGGAGCGCGACGCGGGTACGGGCGAGGTCCAGAAGGGCGCCACGGAGCACTAGGGTGCGGCCTTGCTTCGTCTTGCTGTGGCTACGACGTAGACGAATGACGCCGCCTACTACTGTGCCACCTTGACGGTCGAGGGTGATATCCCGCCACTCCAGCGTGCGGACTTCCGTTTTCCGCCAGCCGGTGAGGTAAGCAAAGCGGGCGGCGTCCGCGTATGCAGGGGGCAGATGGGCGGCGACCGCTTCGAACTCGGCCGGCTCGGCGAAGCCCTCGCGAGCGTTGTCCTCGGTCAAGAGCGTGATGGGAGGCCTGGCGAGGATCTGCCCGGTCTTCACTGCCAGTGAGAACATCCGCCGAAGCGCGGCGAGTTCGCGGTTGACAGTCGCCGGGGCGACCCCGCGGCCCAGCCGCGCTGCGGTGTAGGCTGCGATGCGGTCGGGCGTGATGCTGAGGGCACGGTCGCAGGCGAATGCCTCGCCGAGCCGGCGGATGTGACGCTCGACGTGACCGAGGGACCGCCGGCCGTTCAGCCGGTAGTCTGTTCGTAGGAGTTCGGCCAAGTCGTCGAACGTGAGCTTCTCTTGTTCTGGTGTGACGAAGTGCGGTGTGTTGACGAGTTTGAGTTTCCGTTGCCGGAGCCGCTCGGCCTTCTTCGCGTCCGTCGTCTTGAGCGACTCCCGGATGTAGCGGCCGCGATGATAGTAGCCGAGCCACCAGACCTGGCCGCGTCGGTACAGGTGGCCCTGTCCTCGGAGCGTCATTGGCTTTCCTCCTCGGGGCACGGCAAGACGGCAGCGAGCGCTGCCAGCCCCCAATGATGCCGCGAGCCGCTCGGTGCGGGCCGTCGTCTACACGGACGGCCATGGGACGCGGGGGGACGTTGCATCTCCTTCGACGCCGACATGGGTGGCAATCTCTACGCCCTGTTACGCATGCGGTTCAACGTGTGCGCGTCGTCAGCCACCGCGTCAGTCCGGCCTCGTCGAACAGCACCTTACGCCCGATCCGGCGCGCGAACGGCAGCTTCGCTTTGTGCCGATAGAGCCAGTCCTTCGACATCCCGATGCGCGCCGCCGCCTCTTCAACGGTGAGCATGCGGTCTCCAGTCACCGAAAGAATCGACGGAGCCGCCATCCGGCTCGCCGCCCGCAGCGCCAAGGCACCGAGCTGCGCGACGAAGCGGGGGAGCTGCTCCGCGGGCAGGGCGTCGATTGCCTCAATCGACGGGAGCAACGCAGCGAGATCGATGGCGGGTTGGTCGCTCATGTCGCCCGGTTGCTCAGCGCTTCGCGAGCGAGACGCCAAACGGCGCGGTCCCACGAGAGGTGCGGCGTCCGCTCCAAAAGCGTCGCGATCGCCTTGTCGAGATTCGCGGGCACGGCGATTCGCTCCGCGGTCTCGTCGTGCTCGGAGAGCGCGTCGAGCATGTCTTGGATCGGGGCGAGGCGCCGCGCGCGCCGGTACGCTTGCTCCAGCACGTGCCGCTCCGGCACGAGCTTCGCCACGCCGTGGGCGCGGAGCTTCTGCTCGATCCAGGCCACGAGCTGATCAGAGGTCATGGCGTTGAGCTCGACGCGCTCACCGGCCCACTGATGGCGACCCTGCTCGCGCACGAGGAAGTCGCACTCTGCCTCGCTGGCACCGCACTGGCGGAGATTCTCGCGCGGGTCCGTCGTCCCCCGGTACTCGACCGGCTCGCTGTCGAGCCTGAGCGTCTGCACGTCCTCGAGCCGCAGCCCGAGGTCGATCACGTTCGGCGTGCTGGCAAACGCATAGCGCCGGGTATCCGACCGCAAGGTGTGGACGATCGAGAACCCGGCTTTGTCGAAGTCGCGGAGGACGAAGATCGAGACCTCTCGCTCGGACAGTGCCTCGACGAGCTGCCGGGCCGCGGTCACGGACATGCCCTTCGTCGACATGATCGCCAGGTCATAGCGCTCGGCCAACTGGACCTGACGGAAGAGCGGCGCGAACCCCTCCTTCTCGATGAAGAGGACTGCACGATACCGATGCGCGGGGCCATAGGTGGGATAGGCTCGATGGAGGCGCCCTGGCCGATTCTCCGGCGCACGCTGCCACTGCGTGAGATAGGAGCGCACGGCGAGTGTCCCGAGGTCGATCCGGCGGCGGGTGTGCGGCTCGGCGAAGTGTCCGCGCGCGTCGTAGACGACGTCCCACGTGGCGGCCTCGGGATGGCTGTCCACGTAGTTGGGCAGGACCGTCTGCGTGAAGTAGGCCGAGTCGCCCCAGCACGTCTTTTCGCAGCCGTGCTTGTTCAAGTAGGCGATCACGAGGGGACGGGCCGCGTACATGATCTGCCGCGCGTTCGCGGGCAGCGTCCCGTTCGCCGAGGCCTTCAGGTACGCCGGCTCCATGAAGCGGAACGCGGCGTCTCGGAGCGAGACCGCGTTCGCCGGCGGATAGCGGAAGCGCCCCAGGTCGTGCGCCCGGAGCCGGTCCTGGCGGTCGGCGCGGCGCTTCGCCCGCTTCCAGGTCTTCGGGAGGACGCCCCGGACAGTTGCTTCGATCGCCTGCTGGATGGTTCGGGTCACGGGACGTCCTCTTCCGTCTCCTGGGAACCGTCGTCATTCTCGAGGCGCTCCAGCGCGACGTCTTCCTCGGCGTCTTGGTCATCGTCGTCCTCGTCCTCGAGGGCGAGCACACTCTTGCCGCGATCGGAGAACCGGACGCGGGGATTCGCGAGGTGCACGACGAGCACGACCGGATCGTGGGCGTCGATGCGCTGGCTGCCGAGGAGCCCCATCACGAAGCGGAACGTCTCGGCATCGATCAAGGGCGAGAAGTTGACGCCGCTCAGCACCTGGCGGGGGGCGTCGTCTTGGCGGACACCGAATGCAGTCTCGACGACGAACGGGAGGCCATGGGCCGTTGTGCCGAGCTGCTTTGCGTACCGGAAGGACTCCTCGGTCACGTTCCAGCTTTCGACGAGGTGGGCCCGGAGGTGGCGCTCGCCGATCACGCCGAGCGCGGCCGGCTTTACCGGTCGCGACACCGCCTGCATGCTCCGCAGGAGCGCCGTCAGCTTGCCCATGTCGAGGTCGCCGTCGACGACGAGGTCCTCAAGGCGCGCCCCCGTGAGTCCCACCGATCCCGTGACGGCCTTCTGCTTCGCCGTGCCGGAGAGGCCGGCGAACTCAGCGACCACCTCGCGCACGGTCCGACTCCGGCCGTTGTGCCGGTCGGCCGTGATGTATGCCGCGAGCAGCGCCCGGAACCGCTCGGGCGTGTACCAGTGGGGCGACGTCGGATGGTTCGGCTGCCACTTCCGCCACGCCGGCGCCGTCGGGTTGACCCGCCCCTTGCTGGCCGCGCGCCCCTGCTGGTGACAGTAGCTAATCGCCAGGTGCGGGTTGAACGCCGCATAGCACTGGATCAGGTGCTCAGGCTGCTGGAAGCGCAGGAGTGTCCCATTGGGCGTGTAAGATCCAAGGCTGCCGGTGGCGAATGAGCTAGCTACTTCCGGCCAGCGCATGACGACTTCTGTCCCGGTTTTTACATGGCTGTCGGGAGAAGAGATCAGCTCGAGCACGGGCCGTTGTGCCAGGCGGTCCAACCGGACGGTGATGGTGTAGGTCGTCCCCCCGGTCGTGATCTCGACGCGCCCCTCCGTGCCGTCGAGAACGTACGGGGCCGCGTAGATGCATTTGAGCGCGTTGCCGAGCTGGCCGCGCGTCGGGCTCACATAGAAGGCCTTGTCGGAGACGCGGACGGCGTAGTCGAGGGAGCGCTCAAGGGTCGCGCGCGGAAGGCCAGGGCCATTGTCGCGCACCCGGATGGCGTCGGCCTCGATCGCCACGGTGACCTCGGGGGCGATGCTTGCGGACTCGCAGGCATCCAGGGCGTTGTCGATCGCTTCCTTCAGCAGGGCGATCGGCCAGAGCGCCTTCGCGTGGCCGATCTGCATCTGCAGGTCCTTCTCCGTGAAAAACTCGAGAAGCCGACTCGACTCGAACGTCGTGCGCTGCAGGATCGGCGTCGCAAGGCCGCGGGTACCACCTCGGTGCGTCACGCGCGTCCCCGACCCTTCGCCAGTGCTTCCGAACTAAGAACCTTGTTGGCGGCGGCCAGACAGAGGTCGCATCGGCCGCCAGGAACCCGGCTATTTTCGCCACAAGAGGGGCACACCCGCGCGCATTCGCTACAGAGCACACCGAGCGGGGCGTGGCAGCGCCCTCGACGGCACCTGGCCGGATGCGGTCCCGGTCGTGCGCGGAGCATAGGTATGTGCCCCCCGGGAGGAACGGAGGCCAGCAGGGCGCGCATCGCTTCCGCACGCCAGGCGATGGCCTTCTTCCGAGACGACATCAGGTCTGCCCTTCCTCCGCGTCTCTGGGGAACGCGCGAGCGAGAAAACGCGTGGTGTGCGGTTCCCAGACCAGCTTGCACAGGCCCGTGGGTCCATTGCGCGCCTTCGCGACGATCGCTTCCGCCTCCCGGGCCTCCCGGGTCTCGCGATGGAGGAGGATGACGCCGTCGGCGTCCTGCTCGATCTCCCCCGAGTCGCGAAGGTCCGCGAGCCCGGGGCGCCGCATCGTCTCGCCCTGCTCACTTTGCCGGTTGAGCTGCGAAAGCACGACGACGCCGCAGCCCAGAGTCCGACCGATCGCCTTGAGCGCCTTCGTTTTCCGGCCCACGGTAACGGCGTAGGACTCGCCAGACCGGGTCTGGTCGCTGAGCCACCCCACGTGGTCCACCACCAGAAGATCGAGCGGCCGGCGCGCATGCACTTGCCGCGAGACGGCTCGTACCTCGGCGCTCGTACATGCTGCGTCATAGATCGCGAAGTCGGGGAGACGGGGCTCCGCCAACAACAACTGGGTCCAGGTCTTTTCACTCAGCGTCGGTGCCCGCAGGAGATCGTCACTGTCGATGTGGCCGATCTGGCAGAGCATGCGACAGAGCACCTGGCGACGACCCATTTCGGGGGTGACGAGGAGCACGTGCTTGCCAGCGCCGGCGACGGTGCCGATCACCTGATGCGCGAACGCGCTCTTCCCGATCGACGGCCGTCCCGCCACGACCAGCAGCTCGCCGGGCTGGACCCCGCCCAGCATCCGGTCGAGGTCGGTGAATCCCATTGGGAGCCCCTGGCGCGTGCCGTGCAGTTCGAGGTCAGCGAGGTACTCGGGAAGGTACTCGCGGGCGCGCACGATATTGCTCGCGAGCGGCTGATCGACCAACAGGGCCGTCAGCTTGTCGATGACGGTCTCCAGCGCCTCGCGATCTCCCTCATTGGGAGCGGCGGCGATCCGCTGGAGCACGTCACCGAGTCGCCACGTCTCACGCCGCCGCGCGTAGGCACGCAGGTGCGGGACCACGATCCTCGCGGTCGCGCCGAACGATACGTCGAGCAGGTCTCTCGCTAGCGTGTTACCCGAACCGAGGTCCGCGTTGCGGAAGGCGTCGCTTGCGAGGATCGAGCTGATGGGCTGTCCGTCGACGTGGAGGCGACTCAGGATGCCGAACGCCTGCCGCAATACCGGGTCGTGAAAGAGGGCCTCGGTCAGTTCCTCCTGGTCAAGAAGGCGGGCGTCCTGCATGATGAGACCCAGCAGCGCCTGCTCCGCGTTGGTATCGCTGGGAAGTTGATCAGCCCTCACGTTTCCTCCTTGCGCCCAGCCGATGCTGCCGTGGCACGGTCCTTCTCGCGGAGTTGATCCAGCGTGCTTTCGGGGTAGCGAGGCCCGGTCCGCCCATGCTGGCCTCCGTTGCGCTGGCAGGGACAGCCGAAGTGGCCATGATGCATGCACCACCTTCGCCACGCCGCCGGCCAGTTCTTGTGGGTGGTCCCCTTGGCGATCGAGTGCTGGTGAAAATCTTCGAAGGCCAGATCAGGGTTCTCGCAGCCGTATTTGCGTGCGATGTGAGCAAGGTCCGCCGTCAGCACAAAGTCCTCTGGCCACTCGACGTCGATGGCTGGTGGGCGCCGCGGGGCACAATGCGACTCGATCGCGACCTGCTTAGCAGGCAGCCGTCGTTGGCGAGCCTCTAACGGTTCTTCTAACGGTTCCTGACGGATTGGGTCTCTGTCCGACACCTCTGGGCTCTCAGAGGGAGACCCCTGGCCGTCCCATTGAGACCCCTGACACGGTTGCAGGGGTGTCACGCCGCCACCCCTGGCGCCCACCAGGGGTCTCTCTTCGACACCCCTGGGTCCGTATCCGATCTTCTGCTGCGGCGCGGCCCGCGTCAGCCGCTCCAGTGCGGCGACGTCGATCCGATAGATGGGCGGATGGTGCTGTGCCGCGGCGCGAACGAAAATGAGCACGCCGGCACGCCGGAGCACGACAAGGGCACGGTGAACGGTGGCTTTGCTCCAGCCCGTTCGGCGGA